>CBDCXJ010000001.1:0-19389 GCA_965223695.1 Gaiellaceae bacterium
AAGGGCTTCTTCCCGATCCTCAAGAAGCACGGCGGCTCGTTCCACACCTTCGACGACGCCATCCTCACCCTCGAAGGCGACACCCCGCCAAAGGGCCGCATAGTGATCTTCCAGTTCCCGAGCGAGGCGGCCGCGCGCGCCTGGTACGACGACCCCGACTACCAGACGCTCTCCGAGCACCGCCGCGTGGGCACCCGGCTCGTCCACCTGACAATGGTGCACGGCCTGCCGCCGCGCCACTAGGACGCGCCCGAGCGCTCGAAGGCGACGCCGCTTCAGGATGGCGCTGCCCGAGAGCACGTAGACGTCGGTTTCGCGGCGAGGCGAAGCGCACCCACTCTCCCCTCAGGTGCACATCGGGCGCTGCGGGCGGCCCATAGAGTGCCGGCACGTGGATCTCATGCTCCTGAATGGCGCCGTCCTCGTCTGTAGGTGACTGCGATGCCTCGCCTTGAGGGGAAACGAATCTTGATCACCGGCACTGCAGGGGGCCAGGGCGCGGCCGCGCAGGAACTGTTCTGCCGCGAGGGAGCACGGGTCGCCGGCTGCGACATCAAGCCGGGCGCCGCCGAGGAGACTGCCGCACAGATCCAGGCAGCTGGCGGAGACGCGCACGGCGACACTGTCGACCTCGCCGACCCCGAGCGCGCGACCGCCTGGGTCGAATCTGCCTCCGCCCAGCTGGGTGGCATCGACGTCCTCTACAACAACGCGAGCGCGACGACGTTCGCGCCGGTCGAGAGCATGACGACCGACGACTGGCAATTCGTGATCCGCAACGAGCTTGATCTCGCCTTCCACACGACCCGCGCCAGCTGGCCGGATCTCGCGCGGCAGGGCGGGGCGATCCTGAACACGGCCTCGATCAGTGGTCTGATTGCCATCGGCAAATTCGGCCAGGCGGCGCATGCGGCCGCCAAGGGCGCGCTCATCGCCTTTACGCGCCAGCTAGCCGCCGAAGGCGCGCCCCATGGGATCCGCGCCGTCGCGATCTCTCCTGGCTTTGTCGACTCTCCCGCAACCGCCGAGCGCGTTCCCGCGGACGCGCGCGACTACATGCTCTCCCTGCAGATGATCAAACGCGCCGGCACCCCCGACGACGTCGCGTACCTCGCTCTCTACCTAGCTAGCATCCGACGAAGCCGCTTGGGTCACGGGCGCAAACTTCGTGATCGACGGTGGCTGGACAGCTTGGGCCGGGTGATGGATGACCTGTCCCGTCGGTTGTCGTCGGTCACTCGGGCGTCACGTAGGCGGCGGTGAGTCCACCGTCGACGCAGATGCTGCTGCCTGTCACGTACGAGGACTCGTCCGAGGCGAGCCAAAGAGCGGCGTCGGCCATCTCGCGGGCCTCGCCGAAGCGACCCATGGGGACGTGGACGAGCCGGCGCCGCCGCTTCTCTTCGGTGTCCAGGAGCGACATCAACAACTCGGTCTTGAGGGGGCCGGGACAGAGGGCGTTGACTCGGATGTTCTCGCGTGCATGGACCACCGCCAGCTCCCGCGTAAGAGCGACGACACCGCCCTTGGAGGCGGTGTACGCGAGCTGGGGAGTGGCGGCGCCGACCAGCGCCACGAACGAGGCCGTGTTGATGATCGAGCCGCCGCCGCCTCGCCGGAGTGCCGGGATCCCGTACTTGCAGCCCAAGTACACGCCCTTGAGATTCACCGCCAAGGTGAGGTCGAAGATCGACTCCTCGGTGTCGACCGCGTCGGAATCCTCGGGGTGCATGATGCCGGCGTTGTTGAACACGACGTCGAGGCGGCCGAAGACCTCCTCGGCGCTCTCAACCATGCGGCGACAGTCCTCGGCCTCCGAGACGTCGGCGTCCACATAGACCGCCTCGCCGCCAAGCTCCGCGATGTCCGCGACGGCCTTGGCGCCAGCCGCCTCCTGCAGGTCGGCGACCACAACCCGGGCACCCTCGGCGGCGAACTTGAGCGCCGACTCGCGGCCGATGCCGTGCGCGGCGCCCGTGATGAGCGCCACCTTGTCCTTCAGTCGCATCGACCTCTCCCTTCGCTTGACGCCCGGGTGAAGAGCGGGGCGCAACAGTCTGCAGCACATTGAGGGCGCGGCCACCGAATGGGCCGCCGCGGTCGGGCGCCGGGGTCACTTGCGGAGCAACCAACGACTACGAGATGCCCCATGTGGTCTGGCCAGTCTCGGCTGGCCTGGTTGCCCCAACGTTGCCCCATGAGTTGCGAGTTTCAGACTCTGTTCGGTGGCGCCGGAGCTCAGCGACGAATCGGATGGCCCGGCGCTGGACCTAGAGAAGGCTCCGCGCTCGAGCGGCCTGCTCTGGGACATCGCTTCGATCATGAAAGCGACAAGCTCTGCGAGCTCAGTCTTGGTGAACGAGGCTGCCGCGTCGCTAGGTCGGTGATGCCGAGTGGCCGGCCGAGGGGCGTCGATGGACTTATGCGGCCCAGTGCTCCGCGCTGCGCCGGCGCATCTGCTCGCGGAAATCGCGCGTCGTGTTCGGCAGCAGCTCACCGGTGCCCCAGCTGCAGATGACGCCATAGCGCCGGATGCAGTCGAACAGGTCGATCTCATCGTTGCGATAGCGCGCGGCGACCTCTTCGGGGTCCGCCTCCAACCACGAGTCGCGCTCCCTGGCGATCTCGGCACGCGCTGCCTCCGTGGCAGGCACATCGATCTCGTACTGGGCGAGGTCTGCATCGACGACGCGGAGCACGACGCCGTAGTCACGGTGAGCACGCTCGAGCGTGACGTAGTCGTCTTCGACGTCTTCGAGGACAAGAGCCGGGTCGCGCTCTAGCGGGTCTCCGAAACCGCCTCCCCCCGAGGTGGCGCGCCAGTAGTAGTCGCCCTCGGACACCGGGACGTCCGAGAAGACCGCACCGAGGAACGTCCGCTCGTCGTTCTGCTCCAGCCAGAGGCCGTGCGGGCTCGACGGCAGCCCACCGTCGAGGCCCCATGGAATCGACCGCTCACGGTCGCAGAAGTACGAGATGACGACGCCCTCGGTTGGAAGCAGCGTTCCCGACTTCTGATGGCCCATGCCGCCGCGGTAGCGTCCGGGGCCTCCGCTGTCGTTAAGGATCTCGGACTGGTCTGTCCGCACCGGACACAGCCGCTCCTGACCCTCGACCGGCTGGGTCCGAAGGCCGGTGCCAAAGCAGGAGGCGGTGGTGCCGAGCCCGTCCTTGCCGTTGCGTCCACCCCAGCCGCCGGCGAGCCAGTCGTAGAGCATGAAGTAGGGCCGATGCGGATGGCGTGCGTCGTAGCCACCGGTCTGGAGGTACTCGACGTTGAAACCGCAGGCGAGCGAGCGCTCGGGCATGAGCCCCGACCACAGCTCGAAGATCGCGTTGATGATCTTCTCGAACGGCATCACGAAGCCTGAGACGGCGACCGGCCATTCTGCGCTGACGACGGAGTTGTCGGGCACGACCAGCTTGAGCACGCGATAGAAGCCGCTGTTCATCGGAATGTCCGGGAAAAAGGTCTTCATGCCGACGACAACCGCGGCGAACGTGCCGCCGAAGGCGCTGTTGTACATCGAGCCGATCGTCTCGTGGGAGCCGGTCAGGTCGAACTCGACCTCGTCTCCGCGAATGGTCATCTTGACGTGGATCGGGATGAGGCCCTCTGCCTTGGTCGGATCCTGGTCGACGAAGTCGACCGTCTCCCACGTTCCATCGGGGAACTCGCTCAAGCGCTGCCGGGCGTATCGCTCGACGTGATCCTGCGTGGCCGCGAAGGCCGTCTTGACCGTCTCCTTGCCGTACTTGTCCACGAGCCGGAGCAGCTCGCGCACCCCGACCCGGCAGCCCTCCGTCTGGGCCTCCATGTCGCCGATGATCGACTCGGGATCGCGGGTGTTGCCGGCGACCAGACGAGCGACGTCCTTGCAGTACTCGCCGCGCCGCCAGATCTTGACGGGCGTGATGCGAATCCCTTCCTTGAACATGTCGCGCGCGGTGACGTCGTACGAGCCCGGCACGCTGCCGCCCATGTCAGCCCAGTGACCGTTGGTTTGCGTCCACGCCAGCAGCTCGCCGTCGTGGAACAGGGGCACGAGCACGCGGGTGTCGCTCATGTGCGTGCCGCCCGCGTAGGGGTCGTTGATCATGAAGACATCGCCCTCGTGCACGTCGTCGGGAAACGCCTCGATGACCGCCTTGCACGTGTAGTGCAGGGTCCCGACGTGTGCCGCGATGTCCTGGGTGCTCTGCGCGACCGTGTCGCCGTTGGCGTCAGAGATGCAGACCGAGAAGTCGCGGTTGTAGACGACGAACGAGTAGCAGGTGCGAATCACCTGCTCCGCCATCTGGTCGCCGATCGAGATGAACGCGTTGCGCAACACCTCGAAGGTGACGGGATCGAGGCCGTGGAGCGTCTGCTCGTTGTCAGTCATTGAGGGGCTCCTGCTAGACACTGATGATCAGATTCAGGTACGCGTCGACGACGAAGCGGGCACCAGGCGGCACGACGGCTGTCGTGTCGAGCTGTTCAACGATCACCGGGCCGCCGGCCTCGAAGCCCGGCGCGAGAGCGCCGCGCCCGTAGATCGGCGTGTCGACCGGCGCGTCAGTCGTGAACCAGACCGACCGGTGCGTCACGGGCTCCGGCGTCGAGTCCGCCGCGGCGTGGCGCTTGAACTCGGCCTTCGGCGTCGTGCCGATAGCGACGAGGTTAAGCCGGAACAGCTCGATCGGTGCGCCGTCGCGTCGGTAGTTGTACTCGCGCTCGTGCTCTTGCTCGAACCCGGCAATCGCCTCGTCGAGCGAGCTCACCGGCGAGGACACCGGCACGTCGAGCGAGCGCCACTGACCCGTGTAGCGCATGGACGCCGAGCGCATGAGCGTGATGTCCTCCGGGCTGACTCCCTCCTTGGCCAGGCGCTCGTGGGCCTCCTCGTCGAGTTGGCGGAAGTCTCGTTCGATCTCGTCGGCGTCCGCCGATGCGGCATCGGCGAGGTGGATCGTCGAGAGATCGTGCTGGACGTCGACCAGCAGACACCCCAGTGCCGAGGTGACGCCCGGGTTCGGCGGCACGACGACCGTCGGAATCGCGAGCTCGCGCGCGATCGAGACCCCGTGAAGAGGGCCGGCTCCACCGAACGCCACCAGGGCGAAGTCACGAGGGTCGTACCCCCGCGCGATCGAGATCACGCGAACGGCTTCAGCCATGTTCGCGTCGGCCACCGCGAGGATCGCGCTGGCCGCCTCAACCGTCGATAGCCCGAACGGCTCACCGATCTTCGCGATCGCCTGCTCGGCCCGCTCGACGTCGAGCGTGAGATCGCCGCCGGCAAGGGTGGCCCCGAGTCGGCCGAGGACAAGGTTGGCGTCGCTGTTCGTCGGCTCCTCGCCGCCCTGCCGGTAGCAGGCCGGCCCGGGATTCGCTCCGGCCGACTGCGGCCCGTTGTGCAGCGAGCCCGCATCGTCGACCCAGGCGATCGATCCACCCCCGGCGCCGATGGTCCGGATGTCGATGCTGGGGAAGCAGATCGGGTGGCCGTACTCTATGTACCAGTCGCGGGTAACGCTCGGCTGCCCCTCCGAGACGAGGGAGATATCGGTGCTCGTGCCGCCCATGTCGAAGCCGATCGAGTTCTCGAAGCCGCAGAGCTCCCCCACGTACTTGCTCGCTACGGCGCCGGCCGCGATCCCCGACCCGGCCAGGCGCGCGGCATGGCGCTCGATGGTCTTCGGCGTCATGACGCCGCCGCCGCTGTGCAAGAGCAACAGGTCGCCCGCGTAGCCGCCGTCCGCAAGCTGGGTTTGCATGCGGTTCGCATAGTCACCGAGCACGGGATGGACGACGGCGTTGACGACCGCCGTCGAGAAGCGGTCGTGCTCGAAGATCTGTGAGAGGACGTCGGCGGAGTTCGAGATCAGCACGTCGGGTAGCTCCGCCTCGAGCAGGCGCTTCATCTCGCGCTCGTTCTCGGGGTTGACGAACGAGTTCATGAAGCAGACCGTGACCGAGCGATAGCCGCGTTTGCGCAGAACCCGGGCGAGCTCGCGCGCCGCGTCCTCGTCGACGGGAATCTCGACCTCGCCGAACGAGCTCACTCGCTCGCGGATCGTCAAGCGGTCGCGCCGCCGGATGTACGGGGGCGCGTTGTCCTCGTAGGCGTCCCAGAGGTCCCGCTTGTTCGAGCGCCCGATCTCGATGACGTCCCTGAAGCCCTCGGTCGTGACCATGGCCGTCAACGGCAGGTTGCGCGTGATCAGCGCGTTCGTCGCCACCGTCGTCCCGTGCGAGAACAGGGTGATGTCGGACATGTCGACGCCGAGCGCCAGCACCCCGCTGATGGCGGCGTCGATCGGGTCGGCACTGGTGGGGACCTTGCCGATCTCGAGCGTCCCTGAGTTCTCGTCGAGAACGCAGATGTCGGTGAAGGTGCCGCCGATATCGACGGCCACGCGCAGGTGGGTCACGGCTGTCGTCCTCTCATGAGTGATCGGGTTAGGTTCACCGTCCGTGCCATGTCATCTAGCGTCCTCCGAACTCTGGCGCGCGCTTCTCGCGGAACGCCGCGCGCCCTTCGTCCCAGTCGGCGCTCGCGTCCACCTGCTCGACCTCGGAGAGAACGATGCACTCGCTGGGGCTGTCCACGACATAGCTCTGGTTGAGCTCAGCCTCGCGGAGTATGCCGACCGATCCAGTCTGACGAGCGAAAACCTCTCAAGGAGAAAGCAAGGCGCGGTGTGATGGCGCCGGCGCGGCCATCCGACGCAACGTAGCCGTTGAGCCGCGGTCATCGGCGAAGAACCTGACGCTGCGCCGCGTGTTCATCTCTTCAAAGAAGGCCATGGCACGCTGGTGGGCCTGATCGAAGAGGCCATGAGGACAGCCTCTACCGCACCTTTCACCACCCGTCTTGGGGTCCTCGACCTTGATCACGTCGGCCCCGAAGTCGGCGAGCAGGCTACCCGCCATCGGCCCGGCGACCATATGCCCGAGATCGAGGACTACGAGCCCGCTGAGCGGGCCCATGCCAGTCCGCCGACCAGTCGGCTGCGCGCGAGCATGCCGGCCGGTGTGACAACGAACGCGCCCTTGGCGACGAGACTCACGAAACCCTCCCCTCGCGTGGTGCCGTGCGCCTGATACTACGGATCGGGGCTTACGGCACGGAACACGCCGATTTCGAGCGCTGCTCGGCTGGGCGGTGGCTGGCATGCTGCGCTTGGATCGGATTAGGCGAATCGAGGCGCCGGCGTGACCTCAACGCACGGAGGAGAAACCATGGAAGTCGGACAAGCGGCGCTGGCCGCCGCGCGCGGATACCGACACGACGTCGTGAAGTTCCTGCGGGACATGATCGCCATCCCGTCGGAGAGCCTGAAGGAGGGCGAGCGCTGCGAGCGCATCCGCCAAGAGTACGAGCGTCTCGGCTGCTTCGACGAGGTCATCTTCGACCGTCTCGGCAACGTGGTGGCGCGGGTCGGCTCGGGCCCCTTGAAGATCCTCTTCGACGGCCACATCGACTGCGTCGGCGTCGGCGACCCCGACGCCTGGGACTTCGACCCCTTCGCCGGCAAGCACGAGAACGGCAAGATCTGGGGCCGCGGTGCGGTCGACGAGCTGCCGTCGGTGGCGTGCATGGCCTACGGCGCCAAGATGCTGACGGAGCGCGGCTTCCCCGAGGGCGTGATCCTCTACCTGACGGCGTCGGTGATGGAGGAGGACTGCGACGGCTACTGCCTGCTGCACCTGATCGAGAAGGAGGGAATCCGGCCACATTTCGTGCTCATCGGCGAGCCCACCAACCTCGGCGTGTCGCGCGGCCAGCGCGGGCGGCTGGAGGCCACGATCACGACCCGCGGCACGTCGGTGCACGCCGCGCACTGCGACCTGGGGGTGAACGCCCTCTACAAGATGGCGCCGATCATCGCCGACGTCGAGGCCCTGAACGGGCGCCTGGCCGACGACGACTTCCTCGGCAAGGGCTCGGTGACGGTGTCGTGCATCGAGTGCACCACGCCGTCGCTCAACGCCGTGCCCGACAGCGCGACGATCACCATCGACCGACGGCTGACAACCGGCGAGACGGTGGAGACCGCCCTCGCCGAGCTCCGCTCCCTGCCGAGCCTCGGCGACGCCGAGGTCGCGCTCCTCGAGTATGACGTCACCAGCTGGCGTGGCGAGCGTGCCCGCCAGGACAAGTTCTTCCCCACCTGGGTGCTGCCCAAGGATCACCCGGCGGTCGCCGGCGTGGCCCGCGCCGTCGAGGCGGTGGTGGGCTCGCCGCCACGGATCTCGCACTGGTCGTTCTCCACGAACGGCGTGGCGTCGATGGGCCGCCACGGCATCCCCTCGGTGGGCTTCGCCCCCGGCCTCGAGGAGCTGGCGCACACCGCCGGCGAGTGGGTAGCGGAGGACGACCTCGTGACGGCGACGGCGGTCTACAGCCTGATCCCGGAGATGCTGCTCGCGCACTCCGAGGCCTTGATCAACGGATAAGCCGGCAGCCGGCTTCGGCCGACCGCCCGGGGAACCGCGCCCCGCCCGTTCACTTCTTTCTGCACGGTCTCGGGACTCCCGATGAAGAAGCACGATGCGGCGGATGGTTGGGCATCATGAAGCTGCCCAGCTTCATTGGCGGCTCTACCCGCCTTTCACGACGTAGTGGCAGTTCTCTGCCTGAGAGGGCTCGAACACGGCGGCCACGTCGAAGCCCTCGCCTCGCTCGTGGGCGCGCGGGCTCTGCGCTAGACCCATCGCGCCGAGCGATTCCGCGACCTTGAGCGCCACCTTGCCCGGGCTCAGTACGGGCGCAGGCAGCGTCTCCGCGAGGTAATCGGCCGCCATCTGCATCGTCGTGGCGCCAATCACGAACGAATCGGCCTTATCGCCCTCGATCGCGTCGCGCGCGATGCGCCCAAGAGCCTCCTCCATTTCCTTCTCCTTACCCTCGAAGAGAAGCACCGGGTCCGCCGCAACGCCGATGTCGACGATCGAGGCGAGCCGCCGCCAGACCCCTGCCTTCTGAATTCCCTTGTAGAAGAAGTGGTCGAACTTGTCCTCCATCGAGATGATCGAGAACTTCTTCCCAAGGATGGCGGCCAGGTTCCAGCAGGCCTCGCCGGCGCCGATCACAGGAATCTGGAGCACGCTTCTCATCGCCTCGACGCCGGAGTCAGTCGTCGAGTGCGTCAGGACCGCGTCATAGCCCTCGCCCTCGGCTCGCAGGCCCTCCTCGAAGCACATGACCGTCATCAGGAACGCGTCGTAGGCGCAGTCGGCCGAGTCCGTGCTGTCCGTCAGCGAGTGATAGCCGACGCTCGTGCCGGGCGCCAGGAGGCCATCGGCTAGTTCCAGCGCCCGTAGCTTGAGCGCATGTTCGGTCATTCCCTGGACGGGGACGATCACCTTGACTTTGAAATCCGAGGCGCCGTGGGCGCTTCCGTCGAGCGTCACAGCGACGTCCCCCTCCCCCGCCGCCGACAGCCGTCGTCTCAGCAGCCCGTCGAACGAGGAGACCAGCGCCGGGTCCGAGTCGTTGTAGCCCGGCGCGAGCTCCGACTGCGCCACCCCCAGGCTCACAAGTGTCTCGGCCATCTTGATGCAGGCGGCGCTTGCCGAAACAGCGGTCGCTCCTGCGAGCTCGCGGGCGCTCGACATGCTCGGCGCCATCCAGCTCTCCCCGAGGATGAGCGCGTGGCCGGCGTCGCCCGCAACGGCCGCCTCGACACCATCGACAAGTTCGTCCACAGCCCCTGTTGCGACGTGGTGGATCGACTCCGGGTAGAGAGCGAGCCCGCGGTCTTGCTCCCACTGCTCCGCCAGGTGCTCCCAGCCGCCCGTGCTCGTGAGCAAAGTGTTCTTGTTGCCGATCATCGCCGCGAGATGAACCGCGGCCTGGCCGCTGCCGACGACGGGGATCCGGAGCCGAGACCGCAGTGCGTCGACGCCCGGATCGGAGATGTGATCGACGCAGACGGCGTCGTAGCCATCGTCCGCCGCGCTCAGGCCCTCGGCGACCACGGCCGCGCCGAGAACCGTGAGCTCGGCGGCCGACCGATCGGCCGCCAGAGCGGGCGCGACCTGAACGATGTCCACGGTCGTGTCCCTGAACACCATCTCCGCGAGCGGAGCCCAGTCGCCTTCCTCGGGTCGACTCGGCGTGATCACCTTGATACGCATGGACCTGCCTCCTCGATTGCGGCGTCGGCTAACGCGGTCGCGCGCGGAGTAGTGTACGAGGCCCAGGAGGCCAGGAATCGCGACCGAAACGCTCGACTTCAACCCGTTCACAAGCCTCTCGGAGGACGACCCGTATCCGACGTATCGTCGGCTGAGGGACGAGTGTCCGCTCTACCACCACGAGCCCACAGGCATGTGGGTGCTCTCGCGGCACGAGGACGTCTGCGACACGCTCCGCGACTCGGACAGGTTCTCGAACTCTGGCGGCATCGATTTCGGCGGCTCGTCGCGGTTCTTTGGCGATGGAGACATCCTCGACTCCGACCCGCCCCAGCACGGGGTCCTGCGTAAGATCATTCAGCCGGCCTTCACGCCGCGCAAGGTCGCGGCGCTCGAAGAGCGGATCAGCGGCTTCGTCGACGAGCTCGTCAGCTCCATGCTCGAGCGGGACCGGGTCGACGTCATCAAGGAGTTCTCGGCGCCGCTCGTCCTGCGTGTCGTCTGCAGCATCTTCGGCGTCGCCGACCACGAGGACCAGACCCGCCTGCTCGAGTGGTCTCGGCACGTTCACCTGCGGGCGATCGGCGACAATCCGGTTCCCGAGGAGTCGCTCGCCGCCGGTCGCGACTTCAAGGCCTTTCTCGTCGAGCTCGTGCGCTCGTCTGAAGAGATCGCCGATTCCGACGCGCTGGCGCACGCGATCCACGCTGCCGTCGACGAGGGAGAGATCGGCTGGGACGAGGTGGCCGGACTCTCGCTGCTGATCATGACTGCCGGCTACGAGACGACGGTCAACGTGTTGGGGAACGCCTTCATCTTCCTCAGCGACCCTGAACAGAAGAAGCGGCTCAGGCGAGCGAGCCAGTCGGAGCTGGCGAACGCGATCGAGGAGTTCATTCGCCTCGAGTCGCCAGGCGGCGCCGTCTCGCGCATTGCGAAATGCGACGTCGAGTTCCACGGGACGGTCGTTCCGAAGGGATCGCGGGTGCTGCTGATCATTTCGTCCGGAAATCGGGACGAGCGCGTCTTCGAGGATCCTGACCGTTTCGACATGACTCGGGATACCCGGCGACACCTCGGGTTCAGCGATGGGATCCACCACTGTGCCGGTGCCATGCTCGCGCGACTCGAGCTGCGCATCGCGCTCGAGCAGTCACTGAACCGTCTCCCCGACTGGGAGCTCGCCGGCCCCGTCGAGCGCGACCCTACCCACACCGTACGGGGGCTGGCCAGTGTCCCCGTCGCCTGGCACCGATGAGCGTGAGCCGTGCCCTTCTCGAACGCCGCTGGCTGAGGCTTCAGGCGGCGATGGCCGAGTCGGGCATCGACGCGCTCGTGCTCGCCGGCCGCGGAGTATTGACATGCTACGGGCTGATCGCCTATGCAACGGCGTACACACCGCTGATCCGTACGTCGTATGCATTGCTGAGCCCCGAAGGCGAGCCCACGCTGTGGTTGGCGAGCGACGCGGACGCTGATGCTGCGGCCGAAAGGTCGGGGCTCGCAGACATACGCATGACGGGAGAGATGCACGCGGCGGCGGGTGCCACGCCGACGGTGGCCCTGGTCGCCAGCGAGATCCGCCGACGCGGCGCGACCCATGTCGGCGTCGCCGGCCTGGCGGACATCGTTCCGCGCTCGGAGGCGGCGCTGCTCGAGGACGGGCTCGACGGTGTTTCAGTCACCGACGCGACTGCCCTCGTGAAGAACATCAAGCAAACGAAGGACGCCGACGAGGTTGCCGGCCTGCGTGCCGCGCTCGCCCTCGCAAACCAGGCGTACGACGCAGCCCCGGCGATGCTCGTGCCCGGCGCTGCGGCCCAGGGCATCGTCGCCGAGCTCGAGCGGATTCTGCGCACGGGCGGCGCCACGGAGCTCCTGGTCTTCGTCGAGGCGGGGCTCCACATCGTCAACCGCGTCACCGACACTGTCCTGAGCGAAGGCGATCTCGTCACCGTCTGCGTCGAGGTCGCAGATCGGCACGGCTACTGGGTCGAGATCGGCGGGCTCTTCTCGCTCGGCGAACCATCAGAGGCCGCGTTGAACCTGGCGGACGGCTCCTACGAGGCGCTCCGCCTCGCCTCCGAGCGGATGAGTCCCGCTCAGCCTGTCGCGGCCGCAGCGAACGCCCTCGACGAGGTAGCTGAGCGCCGAAACCTCACGACGCAGCTGGGTCTAGGACACGGCATCGGCATCGACCACGACCTGCCCATCCTCCATAGCGAGAGCAACGCGGTGTTCGTCGACGGGCAGGTGATCAGCGTGCACCCGAGCCTCGCCGATGCCGAACTTGGCATCGGCGCGCTGGTCGCTGACGCGTTCCACGTCACGACCAGCGGAGCCGAGCGACTCAGCAGCCTGCCTCTCGAACTCACCGTCATCGGCTCGGACGGATGACGCGACCGTAGTCACTCCGAGGACGGGATCGGCGGGCACCCACGGGCAGGACTATTCTGCGGCGCCTCGCAGCCTCTCCGTTTCCTCCCAATCGATCTCGTAGGTCGACGTCAGGGAGGTCTCCTCTACCTCGCGGAGGCCCACGCAGTACGTGTCTCTCGCGGCGGCCGGGCTCACCCAGCCGTCAAGCACATCGTCCAGAACAAGCTCTGGCTCGCGCTCCTTCGGGGGACCGTAGCCCCCTCCGCCTCCGTTCTTGTAGATCAGACGATCCCCGGCTGCCATGCGTAAGTTGTCGACCAGTAGGCCCACGTCCTCGCAGCCATCCGCCGTGACCAGTTGAGCGCGTTGTGGCTCGCCGGCTTCGCCACCGAACAGTCCCCAGATCGGGAACTTCCCCCGACCCGCCAGCGACGTGGCGACCGTGTCGGCGTTGAAACGAAAGACTCTGCGCAGGCAGTTGCCACCACGCCTTCGGCCCGGTCCGCCCGAGTCTGGCACGAACGCCCATTCCTCGATGAGAAACGGCACACGTCGCTCCTCGGCCTCACAGGGGATGTTCGTGGTCGTCGTGGTGTAGAGGGCATCCCGACCCGGCCGTCCAGATCGCGAGTCGCGCCCCAGCCTCCCGGGCCCCAGGAATACGAGACGAAATCACGATCCCACCGAGGATCGTGCCCACCCAGGATTAGCGACTGCAGGTTGTATGAGGCCGCCATCGCGCGGTCCGGCACCACCTGGGCGAATGCTCCGAACACGCAGGCGGCGACGATGTCGAAGGTCGAGGCGGCCATCGCAGACACCGGGGCCGGAAACTCCGCGTTCACGACCGTTCCAAGGGGAGCCTCGATCTCGATCTCGCCCATCGTTCCGTAGTTGAGCGGCAGCTCGGGGAAGACGTACTTCGTCACGACGTAGACGATCGCCTTGGTGCTCGAGAGAGAATTGTTCGAAGCGCCCTTCGCCTGAAGTGAGCTGCCGGCGAAGTCGAATCGCAGTCTTTCTCCCTTTACTTCAACCGCGAGCTCGACTCGCAGTGGCTCGCCGGTCAGCGGGTCCTCGTCTATCCAGTCGGTGAACTCATACCGTCCGTCGTCCAGCGCCGAGACCTGCTCACGGACTGCTCGTCTTCCGAACTCCTGATAGCCGGCCATCCAGTCAGCGAGCACCGCGGGCCCATGCAGGTCCGCGAGCTCACGCAGGCGCAGATGTCCCCGCTCCACCGCCGAATGCATCGCCCTCAGATCACCCTCGGCCACATCCTGGATCCGGATGTTGGCCATGATCAGCTTCCATACGTCCTGGTTGATCGCCCCGTGGCGCGAGAAGAGGACAGGCACGATGCGGAGTCCCTCGGCAAAGGCATTCTGGGCGCGCACCGCGATGCTGCCTGGATTCATCCCACCGACGTCGCCGATGTGTCCGCACGAGCCGACGTAACCGATCAGACGATCTCCCTGGTGCACTGGAGCGACCAGGCGAACATCGTTGTAGTGCGTCCCGCCCACCCATGGGCAGTTCACGATGTAGACGTCACCCGGCTCGAACGCTTCCTCGCCGATCCACTCGATTACGCCGTGGATCGTGTCCTGAATAGTGCCGACGAAGGCGGGGAGGTCACGCCTGCCGGTGGCGATGATGCCGCCGCCCGCGTCTGCGATCACAGAGCAATAGTCACGGGACTCGCGTATTACCATCCCCATCGAGGCGCGCTCGAGGATGTCATCGGTCTCCTCAACGATGTGGGTACAGGCCCCGAGCAGGATCTCGGCGAGGACCGGATCGGTTGGGGTGGCTAGCTCGTCGGTGATCGGGACGTCACCTCCTTCGTGGCTCGCGAACACGCGTCATCTGCTTGCTTCGATGATGAGACTGGAATATTCGTCGACCGTCGCGTGCCAGCCGGGCGGGATCAGCGTCGTCGTGTCGACCTGCTCGATGATCGCCGGCCCCTCGACTCGGTCGCTCTCGGTTAGGTTGCCCCGCGCGACGATCGGAACCGTAGCCGGCTCCTCGAGCTCGAGGAAGTGACACTCACGCTCCGTTGTGCGCGCGTTGGAGTGACTGGCTTCGCCGTCGAGCGGCGCGACCTGCCGAAGAAGTACCGCTGGATCGACCTTCCCGCCGATCTTGCCGGTTGCCGACATTCGCGCGAGCACGATCTCGATCGGCCAGTCATCGTGGTGCCAGCCGAACTCCCGCTCGTGCGCGCGATGGAACTCGTCCCGCGCTGCCGCCAGGGCCTCCTGAGTGAACCTCGGAGCCTCGTCACCCGCGCCCTCCCGGGCTGGCCCCTCAGCGATCGGGACGGTCAGTTCGAAGCCCTGGCCTTCGTAGCGGACGTCGAGCATCGCTTCGATCTGGCGTCCCGCCTCTGGAATGCCGGCCGCATCCAGCCGATCTGTCAACTCGGCTCTCAGCGGGACGAAGGCCTGTTCGAGACGGCCGAGCTCGAGCTCGGCCTCGGTGACCAGGAGCGTGCTCGTTGTGTCGTACTTGAAGTCGGCCAACACCATCCCTAGCGCGGAGGCGATACCGCTGTAGAGGGGGACGACGATCTTGGTCATCCCCAACCGACTGGCGACATCGACTGCATACAGGGGACCGCTTCCACCCATCGCGATCAGACAGGAGTCCCGCGGGTCAAGCCCGCGTTTGACGGTTGTCAGCCGGATCGCCTGGACGGTGTTGTTCGTGGTCACCTCGATGATTCCCTTCGCTGCTGCCCGGACGTGCTTTCCAAGCGGGGCACCGATCCGCTGATCGATCGCCCGCTCGGCGAGGTCATGCTTGATCGGCATCGCGCCTCCGAGCAATGCCTCCGGGTTCAGCCGACCGAGCAGCACCTGGGCATCGGTCGTGGTCGGAGCCTCGCCGCCGCGTCCATAGCATGCAGGACCGGGAATGGCGCCCGCGCTCTGGGGTCCCACCTTCAGGAACTGATCGGCCTCGATCCACGCTATCGAGCCGCCGCCTGCCCCGATCGAATGGATGTCGACCGATGGAAACCTGATCGGCACGCCCCAGGCGAACTCCAACTCCGGCGTCCATCGCACGTCTCCGTCGTGCAGGACCGCCACTTCGGTGCTCGTGCCGCCCATGTCGATGAAGACCGCGTCCGACACGCCGACCTGCTCGGCGACATTGGCCGCTGCGATCGCCCCGCCCGCGGGGCCCGATCTGACGGTTCGCGCCGGTCGCGCCTGTGCATCTGCACCGGTCGTGATGCCACCGCTGGACTGCATGACCAGCAGCTCTCTGGTGAAGCCCTCCGCGCTCATATCCGCCTCGAGATCGTCGAGGTAGCGCTTGACGAGCGGCATCAGATAGGCGTTGGCCGCCGTCGTCGAGGAGCGCTCGAACTCGCGATACTGCGGGAGTACCTCAGAGGAGATACACACGGCGGCGTCTGGACAGGTTGCTTCCAGGATCTCCTTCATGCGCTCTTCGTGAGCCGGGTTGGCGTATGAGTGCAAGAACGCGACGCTCACGGCCGGGTAGCCCTTCTCAGCGATGATCGTGGCCACCCGCCGTGCCGAGTCCGCGTCAAAGGGTCGATCCACCGATCCATCCCAGGCGAGGCGCTCGGTGATCTCGTAGATATCCCGCCGGCGCACGATCGGCACTGGGGGTCTCCATGCCAAGTCGTATGGCTTCGAGTCGCCGCGTCTGATGTAGAGCACGTCCCGGTAGCCGGCCGTAGTAATGTGCGCGATGCGCGGGCCGCTCTTCTCGATCAGCGCGTTCGTCGCGATCGTCGTTCCGTGAACGAAGCGCTCTATCTCGGCCAGCGCGCCGCTGAGCGCATGCACGCATTCGAGCACGGCGGCTCCGATGTCCTGCGGCTGGCTTGGCACCTTCGCGATCCTGACCTCGTCCCCGTCGACGACGACGCCATCGGTGAAGGTCCCGCCCACGTCGAGCCCGATCGTCGTTCCCGTCATCGCGATCCCGCCGACCGTGCCGATCTCTGCAGAGCCTCTTTGTCGACTTTGCCGACCGGAAGAAGCGGCACATCCGAGACGATCTCGATCTGCTTGGGCACCTTGAAGTTGGCGAGACGCGCCGCGCACCAGTCGCGGATCTCATCCGCTTTCAGAAGCGCGCTTCGGCGTGGAACGACGAACGCGTACCCAACCTCTGCCCAAAGGGGGGTCAGAGACACTCACGACGGCGCAGAGCTCGACATCTGGATGCCCCTCGACGCATAGCTCGATCTCACGCGGATAGACGTTGTGGCCGCCAGACTTGAACATCTCCTTCAGGCGGCCGACGAGCCTGAGGTAACCGTCTTCGCCGCGGATTGCGACATCACCCATCCTCAGGTAACCGTCCGATGTGAACGCGTCGGCCGTCGCCTCCGGATCGTCGAGGTACCCGGCGAAACATGCGTGGTGGCGCACCTGAATCTCGCCCTGCTGCGTATCGGAGGTGCTCGGCCCCGAGTCGTCGACCAATCGGACGCTCACCTCGGGGTCGACCCGACCGATCGTCGTGCTGAGCTGGTCGAGGGTGGCGTCTGTATCCACGTAGCAGACCGCGATCGTCGACTCGGTTGACCCATACATCCCCTCGCACCGGACGCCCTGCCGCCTCAGCTCTTCGATCGCGGCCCGCGGTAGCGCCCCTCCGGCCCAGACAAGCAGGTCCAGTTTCGCCAACGCCTCCGCCGCGCTCGACGAGTGCGAAAGCAGAAGCTGGTACATGCTGGGAATCTGGATCATCACGTTGATACGGCCGGCGCACAGAAGCTCGAGAATCCCGGCCGGGTCGAAGCTCTCCATGAACACGACCTCTCCCGCCCCGACGAGGGGGCTCAGGCAGGCTTCGCCGATCCCAGCGAGATGGTTGATAGGCATGTTGCAGATGGTCCGAAACGGGTGTACACGCCAGCGCTGCCACTGCCGTCGGTAGGTCCAGGCGAGCCCCTTGTGGGTCAGCAGGGCTCCCTTCGGGTGCCCGGTCGTTCCCGAGGTGTAGACGAGGAGAGCCGGCATGTCGCCTTGCACCTCGGCGCGTGCCTCCAATCGCGACGTGTCGGACAGACTCGCGCCCCATGACTCGAACTCGCTGAGCGGCTTGAACTCGCCGCCGCCGGCGCCGTCGAGCGTCACGGTGGCCTCGATCATCCCGCTCGCTTCGAAGTCGGTGAGCTTCCGGGCGAACTGCGTGTCGCGGAACTCGGCGATCGAGAACAAGACGCGAGGGCGCGCCTTGCCGACCACGTAGTCGAGTTCGTCGCCGGTGCTCTTCGGATTGAGGCCAAGCCATATTGCGCCGATGTCTGCGCACGCCAGAAAGAGGAGCAATGCCTCCGGCCGGGGCGTGGAAAGAGTGGCGATGCGATCGCCGCGCACGACCCCGCTCGCCAGCAGCGCCCGGGAAAGGGCGGCTACGCGCTCGGCTGCACACGCGTAGCTGATCCGTTGATCGCCGAGGCGCGCAAGCGTGCTCTCGGGCGTGCGCTCAGCATGAAACCAGAGGGACGCGCTGATCGTGGGGAGCACAGGCAACTCCGGCAGCTGTGCGCTTTCACCAGGCTCGTCCTTCACCAGCCCCGCTCTCCCTCAATGAATAGGCAAAGCCAATCTGCGACCATTGCCGGCTTCTCTCGATTCTAGACCTCGATCGTATTGCGTGTCTTCACAAGGATGCGGCCCGGCTGACGCTCCCCGGCCTCGACCAGGTCGATGTGACACCTGATGCGCTCGTCTATCCACACGGGCGTCGGGAATCGAACCCTGTCCAGCCCGTAGTTCAGTGCCCAGGTGTCGTCGTCACGGAACGGGAACCTGTTCCACTGGAAGTGGATGATCATTCCAAGGAGGAGGAACCCATCGAGGTAGCCAGGATCGATGGGACTGTTGTTCGGGATCGTCATGTCCGTGTGGCGATCCGTGATGTACGTCGCCTCGGCAAAGAGCCCGAGGTGCTCGGAGTCAACGGTTGTCCAGTCGCTCGACGACAGGCGACCTGGCTCGGCTGCGAGCATGTCTCGGAGCGGTCTAGACGGTGGCTGCACTCGGCTCAGATCCGAGATTGACTCGGAGCTTGCGCCGTCAGGAGCAGCGCGCACATTTTGCCCTCGCAGCGCCCGAGGCGCATTCACGCGATCCGCGTAATGACCAAGTTACCCAGCTGGTCGACCCTGAGCTCCTGGCCCGGTGCGACCAGGGTTGTAGCGCTTGGCTCCTCGACGATCGCAGGACCGCGAATCGCATTCCCTGACTGGAGACGCTCGCGCTCGTAGATCGCCCACTCAAAGTCACCTCCGCTCTCCCGGTGTGATGCTCGACGGTGCTTCCTCAGGGCATGCTCGCCGCTCGAGGGTCCGCTCGAGAGAGAGGGTCGCCGTGGCTTCTCGAGTGATCCCGCAGCGCGCACCCGGTACGTGACGAGCTCGACAGGATCCGTGATCGCATACCCATAGGCGGCCCTGTGATGCTCATCGAATCGAGAGCGCAGTTCATCCACTTTCAACGCTCCGAGCGTCTCATCGGCAAGGGGAACACTGAGCGTGTGCTCTTGGTTCTCGTAGCGCATGTCCACAACACAGAGGGCCTGGCGGCTGGCCGGCGGTATGCCCTCTCGCTCCAGAACGCCAGCGGCCGTCGACTTGAGCTGGTCGAAGGCCTCGACCAGTTGGCCTGGTTCGAGCGATTCGAGCTTGCTCACTGACGTTTTCGAGAAGTCGTGGACGACGTCGAGAGTCAGCATTCCCCAGGCCGAGAAGGTTGCCGGCGACTGCGGCACAACCACCGTCGGGATCTCCAGACGAGTGGCAAGTGCACTCGCGACCAACGGGCCACCCCCGCCGTAGGCGAGCAGCGTGAAGTCCCGGGGATCGTACCCTTTGCCGATCG
>CBDCXJ010000002.1:0-51397 GCA_965223695.1 Gaiellaceae bacterium
AGCAGGACCTCGGACTCGGCCTCGCCGAGCTCGAGTGGATCGTGACCGGCTATGCGTTGACGTTCGCCGTCCTGATGCTCACGGGCGGCAAGCTCGCCGACTATTACGGCCGCCGGCGCGTCTTTCTCATCGGCCTCGCGACGTTCACCGCCACCCTCCCTGCTCGCCGGTCTCGCTCCGAGCGGCGAATGGCTGATCGCGGGTCGCGCCGGTCAGGGGATCGGTGCGGCGCTGATGATGCCGGCAACGCTGTCAATCATCTCCGCGACGTTCGAGCCGCGTGAACGCGGCCTTGCGCTCGGGATCTGGGTTGGGGCCTCGGGCACGGCGCTGGCGATCGGGCCACTGATCGGCGGCGTCATCAGCCAGTACCTCGACTGGACGTGGATCTTCTTCGTCAACGTGCCGATCGGCCTTGCCGGTCTCGTGATCGCTCGCCTCGTGATTCGCGAGTCGCGTGACACATCGGCAGAGCAACGGCTCGACCTGCCAGGCCTAATCATGGGCGCAGCGACCGTATTCGCGCTGACGTTCGCGCTGATCGAAGCCAACACCTGTGGCTGGACATCACCGACGATCCTCGCTCTGTTCGCAGCGGCCGCGATCGGGATGGCGCTCTTCGTGCTGCTCGAGCGCCGCCAAAGGGTGCCGATGCTCGACCTCGACCTGTTCCACAACCGGACCTTCGCGGGCGCCAACGCCGTCGGCCTGCTCGCCACGTTCGCGATGTTCGGCGTCTACTTCTTCATGGCGCTCTACCTTCAGCGCGTGCTCGGATACTCGCCGGTTCAGGCCGGAGCCACGTTCCTACCGATGACGCTCCTGATCATCCTTGGAGCCCCGATCGCCGGCCGATTGTCAGACCGCGTCGGCTCTCGGTGGATGATGACCGCCGGCATGACCCTCCTGGGCATCTCGCTGCTCCTCTACTCACGCGTCGAAGTCGACTCGACGTTCTGGTCGCTTCTGCCCGGGCTTGTTCTCTCGGGCATCGGCATGGCGCTCACCACGGCTCCGATGACCTCCGCCGCCCTGTCGGCGATCCCTGCCGACAAGTCCGGCGTCGGCTCGGCTGTCCTCAACTCGTTCAGGCAGACGGGCCGTGGACTCGGGATAGCGCTGATGGGGGCGATCATCGGCGCGGAGGCCGGCGCAGCCGACTCGCTTGCAGCCGGGCCGGCCGCGTACGTCGAGGGCTTCGCTTTCGCACTGCAAGTCTGCGCCGGTATCGCGCTTGCGGGCGCGGTGATCGCCGCCACCACGATCGGCATGGCCGGAACCCGTGTCGTCGAGCCGCTCCGAGACACTCGCGCACCAGCCGCCGGGCACTAGCCATCTAGATCGTCAGGCCAAGGGGGCCGGGCCCGCCAGACCACGTCGTCGCCAGACAACTACACTGAGGTTGTTCCTGCGGACCGGGACGGCGCCAGTAGGGAGGCATGGCACCCCTGATGTGGGCTATCACCTGCTACTTCAATCCGTCTGCCCGACGGCGGCGCCTGATGAACTACCGCGTCTTTCGCGAGCATCTCGATCTGCCCCTGGTCACCGTCGAGCTGGCCTACGGTGAAGACTTCGAGCTGAGTGACGATGACGCAGACATCTACGTCGGCCTGCGGGCTCAGGACGTGTTGTGGCAGAAAGAGCGTCTGCTCAACGTGGCGCTCGCGGCGGTCCCACGATCGTGCGACCGCGTCGCCTGGCTCGACTGCGACATCGTCTTCGCCGACGGTCAATGGGCCGATAATGCATGCGCGCTCCTCGATCGCTACGCCGCGGTTCAGCCGTTCGGACGAGTGCTTCACCTCCCCCACGCCTCGACACGGTCGAGCCGCTGTTCGCGATGCCCTCGTTTGGGTCGCACATCACGGCTGGTCGTTCACCCGCCGATCTGTTCGGTCCGACCGGCGAGCGTCGGGAGGGATCGTGTTCGCGCGGTATCGGCTGGGCCTATCGCCGCGATGTGCTCGAGAAGTACGGCCTCTTCGACGCCTGCATAGTCGGCGGCGGCGACACCGCGACGATCTGCGCCGGATTCGCTCGGTTCGCCGACGTCACCCGCTTTCATCGCATGAACAGCCGGCAGGAGAGCTACTACCTGAGCTGGGCAGAGCCCTTCTACGAATCGGTACGTGGCAACGTCTCAGCCCTCGGCGGGGATGTGTTCCATCTCTGGCATGGCGACATGCGGGACAGGAAGTCGCTGACGAGGCACCAAGAGCTCGGCCGCTTTGACTTCGACCCCTATGGCGACATTGCGCGCGACGGGCAGGGCTGCTGGCGTTGGAGCTCGGACAAGCCCGAGCTGCACGAGCATGTCAGGAGCTACTTCGAGTCGAGAAACGAGGACGGCCGATCGCTCGACGAGGAGCTGGCAATGGAGGCCAGCGCAGCCCCCGGCGCGATCAGCTCGGCCAGCCGCCTCGCGTTCTGACGCGAATCGAAGTGGGCCTCGACCCGGCTACGCCCCTGCTCACCGAGCCGCCGGGCAAGCAACGGGTCGTCGAACACGCGTGCGATCGCCGCGGCTAGCGCAACCTCGTCGCGGGGTGCGACAAGCAGGCCGGTCACGTCATGCTCGACGAGCTCGGGAATGCCAGCGACTCGAGTCGAGACCACCGGCAGCCGCATCGCCGCCGCCTCCAGTAGGACGTTGGGCGTGATGTCGCGCCTTCCGGTCTCTGAAACGATCGCGGGTAGAACGACCAGGTCTGCGCGCCGGTACTCGCCTTGCACTTCGTCGTGAGGGAGTCCTCCGCGGAAACGAACGGACTCCTCCAGCTCGAGCGCTCGCCAGAGCCTGCGCATGGCGACGTAATAGTTCGTGTCGGACGATCCCCCTCGAGGGCCGACGAGATCGCACACGAACTCGCGTCCGTCGCCGCGAAGAAACGCACACGCCTTCAGTAGGTATTCGATTCCCTTCTGCTCGACCAGCCGCCCGACGAACAGAATGCGAGCTGGCCCGGCCGACCCCGAGTCCTTGAGTTCCGATCGAAAGCGTGCCGGATCGACACCGTTGTAGACGCGGTGCAGTCCGCTCGAGGACAGCGCCGGCACAACCGCGCGCAGATGCGCGAGGTTGTACCGGCTGTTGGTTATCACCAGGTCGGCGTGCTTCAGCCGCTCGCTGAGACCGTAGTCGTGCTCCGGTGCGTGGATGTCGTACGCCCGCGCCTGAACGCTGTACGGGATGCGAAGCAGGCGCGACGCGACCGTCGCGACGATCGACGCGGTCGTCGCCCACGGCACATGGATTCGCTCGAGGCCGGCGTCCTCGATCAGTCCGGCCAGGTAGACGCCCCGATCGAAGACCTTTCGGTCATGGCAAAGCGTTCCATCTCGACCCGTCGAGTGCGTGAGCACGTACACGAGGAGGCCCCTGTAGCGGAGCGGATGCCGACGCGCGTAGCGCCGGGCGTATCGGCGCATGCGCTCGCCATCCACCGGCTCGAGATAGACCGCCTCCCGCATGAGCTCACGCGCGCGAGCGTCGAGCCCACAGCTCTCGGGTCGTGAACGTGCGATGACGTCTACCTGTAACCCCAGCTCGCGAAGGGCTCGAAGCTCACGTTGAACGAACGTCTCCGTTGCACGCGGAAACGTCGATGGAACGTAGGCGATGCGCGTTGCAGCCGGCTTTCCCAAACGCGCGGGCCGGGGAAGAATCCCGACCGGCCACCAGCGCAGAAGGCGACGAACAGCGCGATAGCCGCCATGCCGGCGCTGGCCTGTCGTTGCGGCTCCGAGCACCCGGACGGATGCCCGTGCGACGCCTTCGACAGCAGGCAGGTGTGCGGATCTATGTCGACCAGGCCCTCGCACCGCGCGCCCGGAGAGAATCGTCTCGCCCGTCACGTGAACGCCCGGAAGACGTCGACGAGCTCCGCGTAGGCGCCGCGGCTCCCTAGGCGGTCGCGACGGTCGTCGATCGACCCAGCGACCGCGAGCCTGATCCGCTTGACGAACGTCGAAAGCGTGTAGGGATCGACTACGAGCTCGTCGCTGCAGAGCTGCCAGTTGCGACAGTTCTTCGAAGCCACGACGTTGCAACCCATCGCGGCGGCCTCGCAGAGAAGGTCACCCGATCCATCGAAACGACTCGTCGCCACGAGTGCACGCGTCCGTCCCAGCAACCCGAGCAGAGCCACCCGATCGGTCACACGACCGTGGTGGCGGGCACCTGCAGAAGGACGACTTGCCTCACCGACGACGTGCACGCGCAAGTCGCCGCAGCGAGCGATGATCCTACGCGCGAGCCGCCAGTTCTCGGCTAATCCGTCCCAGGAAGAGGCGACGAACAAAACGTCGATGTCGCGCTCGGCGAACGGCCGCACGAGCTGTGCTCGTTGGCGCGCACCAGCCTCGAGCGCAGGGCATGACCAGGCGGCAGCTGGGTGTATCTTGCCGACCCGACTCGGGAAGGCGACCGTGTAGAGGAGGCGCGTCATCTGCGACTCGCACACGATGAGGTCGACTGCTCGGGCACTCCGTCTATCGAGTTTGCAGACCGGAAATGGCAAGCCGCGCCCACGGTCGATCCGCTTCTCAACGGACAGGTAGTCGCGCACACGGCCGGCCTCGATCGCCTGTGTCAGGCTGCCGAATCCCGAGGTCACCATGATGACCTGCGTGTCGGGCAGCGCCGACGTGAGTGCGAGAGCAGCCCTGGCTCCTCGCGCCACGATCAGGTCTGGTTCTAGCGCCCGGACGCGCTCGCGCAGCCGCGACGTCTCCTCGGGAACGACATCGGCGCGAGTCGTTTCGACTGCGTCCGTGGCGCCGCGCCGATACGTTCGATCGTCGAACAGGATCCCGAAGTACGCGCGATCGATCTCGTCGAGGATGCTCACCTCGTGGACGTCGTGGCCGTCGGCGCGCATTCGCAAGGCGAGCCCGGAGTTCTGCGTGCTCGCGTCATCGAAGCCCGGCATTCCATAAGCGGCAAGCACGAGCCGGCCCTCGATGCGGCGGTCCGCGGTTGCTCGCGCCGTCGGCAGGGGCGTCGCTTTCGCTGTTCCAGCGTCAGCCACGGCTCAAGAGCCGCTCCGCTCCGGCACGCAGCTAGCACGGGTCGCCCTCGGCTTGGCAAGCTCAAACACACGCTCGGCCTCGTTCACGAGCGATTTCATTGCGTTCTGCCAGCCGGAGCGCTGGAGGCGAAACGGAGCCCCGGCCGATCTCAGCAGCGAGGCCGCCTCGTACATGCGCACTCGCGGCTCGTCGATGGGACGATCAGCGGCGTACCCCTCGAGGAAAGCGTCTGCGGCCGCCGACAGGCCGGCATGCGTGCCGTGGACGCGAAGGGCCGACGTCCGAAGCGACGAGAGGAAGCGTCCCACGTCGGACAGTGGATCGCCGTACCACATGTTGTCCGTGTCGATCAGCGTGACACCCGAATCGCCGACGAGGACGTTTGCAGGATGGAGGTCACCATGAACAGCGCCGGTAATCTCCGCGCGTGTCTCGACCTCGGCCGCCAGGGCCTCGCTGAGGTGCTCGATGCGGAGTCGCTCCCGTGGGTCGAGTGCCGCGGCGAGCTTTCCGTAGCGCCGAATCGTTGATACATCTCGCTTTCCGGGCGGACACTCCTTTGCAAGCGGCGGCCGCAGTGCATGCAGAACACGGATCGCACTCGCGGTTTCGCGCGCCCCGCCGACGAATGCGTCCGTTCCGGCGAGCACGCCGAGGCGCGTTCCTTCGACGCGCTCCTGGAGAGCCAGGCCCAGACTCGGGATAACTCCGACGGGTCGCGCGAGACGAAGCCGCGATTGCGAGGCCTCCCACAGAGCGGAGGCCAGCACGTGTCTCTGCGACGCGTCACGCTTCCGATCGAGCTTGCCGACGAGCTGGCGCATCTCTGATCGCCCCGTTTTCGTGGACTCGCAGAGGACGCTGTAGCCGAGAGCGACGCGCAGCTGTGGCACGAAGCCAAGCGGTCGCACGCTGACATCCCGAACGCGGATAGCGGCATCGGCCCACATCTCGCCCAGCTTCGCCTCGATCAACGCCGGATCGAGGACGTCGATCAGCGAGGGCAGCAGCGGGTCGAACGGGAACATGTACACGGCCAGGCACTGCTCGGGCAGATGGAGTACCGGCGTATCGATGACGCGCTGCTTCACCGCTCGATAGCGATCGAGTGACTCGGGCCGTGCGTCGACGGGCGCCTCACCGGTTCTGAGCAACTGTGCCGAGAAGACCTGTTCGCGATGGCGACCGCTCGAGCTGTCCTTGAAGTCGGCGCGGTAGCGGAACAATCCCCGCTTCATTGGCTTGTACAGCACCTCCGAGACCTCGACCCTCGTCAGCTCGTGCTGCTCGTTGCGTTCTGACAACGCATCGGCCAGGAGCTTCCGCATGTACGCAGGATCCAGAGCAGCGGCCAGGCTGGGAAACGCAGCATCCCTGGGCTCCGGCAGCGTTTGAAGGCCACTCACGCCGGTTTCCTTTGACTCCCCAGCAGCGGCTCTGGGCGCCCGTCGCCTTCTCGCGCCCGCTCGCCGTTCGCGCGAAGCGGTCCCAGCTCGAGCTCCGGTGGATCGCTCAGACGAGCGTGCCGGAGCATGAGGTCATCGGCGCCGACGTCGACGATCGCGCCGCCCTCGAACGCGACGACGCGGTCGACCTCGATCGACGTGTTCAGATCGTGGCTGATCATGACCACCGTTCGCCCCTCGATCAGCTGTTCGAGGGCCCGCGTGACGCGCGCAGCCGAAGCTTTGTCGGGCCCGACCGTAAGCTCGTCGAGGATCACGATCGGCGTGTCCCGGATCATCGCGCGCGCGATGGCGATGCACTGTCGCTGCCCACCACTCAACGTGCCGCCGCGCTCGCCGATCACCGTCTCGTATCCGTCGCTCAGGCGATCGATCACGCCATCCACCTTGACCCGCCGGGCCGCCTCGACGACCTCCTCCATCGTCGCTGCCGGCTTGCCGTAGGCGATGTTTTCCGCGATGGTCGTCGCGAACAGGATCGGCTCCTGAAAGACGAGGCTCAGCTGGCCACGCAGTGAGTCGAGCGAGTACTCGCGAATGTCTCGCCCGTCGAGGCAGACGCGACCCTGGGTCGGATCGTAGAAGCGAGGAATCAGGTTCACGGTGGTGCTCTTTCCAGCGCCGGTGGGCCCGATGAGCGCTACGTGCTCGCCCGCTGCGATGCGCAGGTTGACGTCGGTCAGAACGGGCTCGTCGTCCTTGTAGGCGAAGGAGACGCCCTCGAATGCGATGTCGCCTCGAACCCGGTGCACGTTGATCGCGTCCGGGCGCTCGGTCACGGTCGACCGCAGATCGAGAATCTGAAGGATCCGCTCGCCGGCCGAGGTCGCACGAACGAGCGCCATCGTCACCCGCGAGATGCTCCGCAACGGCCGGGTGAAAAGCCCCAGGTACGCGATGAACACGATGAGGTCGCCGACCGACAGCGACCCGGACAGGATTCGTCGTGAGGCGAGCAAGACGACCCCGGCCGTGACGACAGCGATCGCGACGTCAGAGGACCATCTGAGCTTGGCCTCGTATCTGGCTGCGCGCACGCCGGCCTTGCGATCGGCACGGTTCGCGCCGCCGAAGCGGTCGATCTCGTCACCTTCGCGCCGGAAGCCCTGCACGACCCTGATTGCCCCGAGTGCCTCCCCCGCGACCGTCGCGAGCTGCCCTTCTCGCTTGCGCTGCTGGCGGATTGCCTGCTTCATCGGCCGGCGATAGCGCCGGACCATCAGCCCCGATCAACGGAAGGAGGGCGAGCGCGAGCAGTGTCATCTGCCAGTCCATGAGGAACATGACGACGGTCATGCCGACGATTAGGAGGACGCTCTCGCCGAGCTGCTGCGGAAGCCGAACGAACGCCGGCCGCAGCAGGCGGGATGTCTGATGTCAGGCGCACGATCAGGTCGCCCGTTCGACGCCGGTCGTGAAAGCTCGGCGACAGGTAGTGGATGTGCTTGTAGAGACCGAGCCGAACGATCGGCGGTGATGTCGATCGCGAGGCGAGACATCAATATCCGCTGCCGGTAGTAGAGGAGGCCGCGAAAGAACGCGAGAACGAGGATCGCGCCGACCAGGATGTACAGGAGCCGGAGCCTCTCTCCGTCTCCTGCCGCCAGGCGATGAGCTGCCGACCGAGCCTCCCCCCTGATCGAGCAGCACGTTGTCGATGATCAGCTTGAGCGGCCACGGCTCGAGCAGCCGCGTTGCGGTGTAGCCGAGGGCGAATGTCGAGGCCAGCGCGAACCGTGATCGCCGTCCCTTGAAGTACGGCGAGAAGCGGGCGACCACGGCGGTGAACGCGCGCCACTTCAGCACCCATCCACTCACTGCGGCGCGCGGGTTCACCGCGCTTCGATCAACTCGACGATGGCGGACGCCCTGTGCGTCCAGGTATGTACGCGCCTGGCCTCGGCGGCGGCGTTGGCACCGAGCGAGGCGCGGAGACCGTCGTCATCCGCGAGCCTCCGCACGGCTCGTGCGAGGGCACGAACATCGCCGGGCGGCACGAGCAGACCGGTATCGCCGTCCCGGACGAGCTCATCCAGCTGCCCAATGCGCGACGCCACGACAGCCCGCCCGGTCGCCATGTACTCGAACACCTTCAAGGGAGAGAAGTAGAAGGGCTCTTGCGGCGGATATGGAACGACCGCGACATCCATTGCGCGCATCTGGGCCGGAATCTCGCTCTGCGGGACTCCTCGCACGAACGTGACCCGCCCGGGTAGCTCGTGAGCGAGATCGTCGACGACGTCGGCCCTGGGACCGTCGCCAACGACGAGGAGGCCGAAACGGGGATCCTCGGCCAGCACTCTGAAAGCATCGGCAAGGACCTCGATTCCGTGCCACGGCTTGAGGCTGCCGACGAACCCGACCACACGCTTCCCGTCACGCTCTTCCCGCGCCGAGGGGCCCCTCCGAGGCGAATAGCTCTGGGTCGACGCCGCAGGGCACGACGCTCACCTTCGTCTCGGGCACGCTCGCAGCGACAAGTAGATCGCGGAGCTCGGCGCAGGTCGTGACGATCAGATCGGTTGCGTCGAAGGCGACCTCCTCGAGGAGCTCCGCGGCCTCGGGCAGCGCTTGACGACGGTACTGCTGGCCCTCCCAGGCGAGCGGAGCGTTGACGCCGAGCGCATGCGGCAAGCCCAGGCGCTGGGCGACTTGCGTTCCGGCCACCGAGAACGGGCTGTAGCGTTCGTAGATCAGATCCGGCTGAAAGCGGGGAATCAGATCGTCGAGCAGCTGCTCGACGGCCACGTTGTTCCAGAGGTGATGCAGCGCCCGCGCAACCCGCAGTTGCTGCCAGCGCTTTTTGCCGCCGCCGCGCGGATTCCTGACGCGTGCCATGAGCGAGTCGACGCTGACGAGGGCCGGGAGCGTCTCGACACGAACGCTCATGCCCTCGGTGCCCTCCGCAGATGCGAGTACCAGGGTCACCTCGTGTCCGAGACGGCCGAACGACTCTGCAAGGTTGCGCACGTAGCAGGCGGAGCCGTTTTGGTTGGCGAGCGAGATCCCCAGTCGGCGCAGAGGTAGAGGATCCTCATGGCCGCCTCCCTACGAAGAGATCCCTCAAACGACTCGCGGTTTCCCGCATGTCGTACGTTTCGACGACAGACGGCCGCGCGTTCGCGCGCAGCCGCTCGTACAACGACGCGTCGGTCATCAACGACTCGAAGGCATCCGCGAGCGCGGCAGGATCGCGCTGCGGGACGAGCAGCCCATTCTGCGAATGTCGCACCGCCTCGGGTATGCCTCCGACCGGCGTCGAGACGACGGGCACCCCACAGGCAAGCGCCTCGACGATCGCGACGGGCAGCGCGTCGCGGTTGCCGTCGGCGTTGACGATGCACGGGAGCGCGAAGACGTCGGCCCGCCTCAGCTGTGCGAGGACATCGCCCTGGGTACCCGAGCCGAGTAGCCGTACCTGCTCAGCCAGGTCCAGCTGGCCGATTCGGGCCTGTAGCTGATCCCGTAGCGGCCCACACCCGAGAATCAAGCACCTGAACGAGCGCGCGCGATCGTCAAGCAGCCTGCAGGCGTCGAGCAGGACGTTGAGGCCCTTCTTCTCGACGAGGCGGGCCACGGCCACGATGGTGAACGGTTCTCCAGGCGACGCGTCTGCTGGCGAGAAGGACTGAAGATCGATGCCGTTTCGCACGACGAAGACCTTTGGTCCAGCACCGTTTCCGATCTCGTTCAGATACTGCCGGTTCGCGTCGCTAACGGTTACGACGAAATCGGACCGGTCGATGTGGTCGCGCAGAAAGTCCTTTCGCACGTTCGACTTGTAGATGTCGAACGCGTGTGCGGTGAAGCTGTAGGGAATGCGAGTGATCATCGACGCCAGCGACGCAACCGTTGTGGCGTGCGTCGCGAAGTGGGCATGGAGATGATCGAGCTCGTAGCGCGCAGCTAGCTCGGCGATGTAGCCACCCTGGAGAAACCGCCAGAAGAGCCGATTGTGCGGGCGAGCAATCACGTAGAGCAGCGCCCGAGCGTATTCCCGGCGGAAGCGCCTGGCGGCGCTCGCATTGTGCTCGAGTACCAGCTTGAGCTCGTCAACCCGGGGCACAAATCGCACGGACCCTCGTAGCTCGCCGAGAGCCGAGTGGAACTTCGGGTCGAGCGCCGGCTTCAGCGCGAACACCTCGACCTCGACCCCGGCCTGCTCGAGGCCCAGGATCTCGTTCAGCACGAAGGTTTGCGAGATCGCCGGAAATCGTCCGAGGACGTAGCCGACGCGGCGCGGCCGCTCAGGCCCTGCCATTTGTTGACCTCGCCTGCGCCGCCAGAGCCAGGATGTGGTCGGCTGCACTCTCGGCGCCCGCGATGTCCATGCGTGTGGACGTGACGAGCGGGCTGGCTTCGAGGGCGACGCGAATGCGCTCCGCCAGCAGTCGAGGAGTCAGCTCCTCGGGCGGAATCAGGTCGGCGATCCCGAGTTTCGCCAGCGCGCGGGCTCGCATGGGCTGTTCCAGCTCGAGGCCCGCAGCGCTGCCCTTCTGGTGCTCGCCGAAGCGCCAGTTTCGTGGCACGACGATCGCCGGCTTGCGAAGCGCCATGAGCTCTGCCGCCGTGTTGTAGCCACACATGCTGATCACGACGTCGGCGGCCGCCATCAACGCCGGAAGGTCGTCGACCACGTCGCGAATGATGCAGCGGTCGCAATCTGCTCCCAACTCGGCGAGGCGTCGGCGGTCGACCGGTCCCATCATCGGCCCCGTAACCGCCACGGCGCTCGCCTGCGGCACGAGCTTCATCGCCGCGACGAAGTCGCGCAGGAGTGGGAAGCCGTCACCACCGCCGCCCACCGTTGCGGCCACGAGCGGGCGCCGCACTCCCATTTCTCGCACGATGCGGTCGACGGCAGCCTTGCTTGGGGGCTCCGCCGTCACGTAGCCGCAGTAGTGGGTCTTGGCGCCGACGGCGCTCGTGAGGCCGTAGGCCTCGACGATCTCCAGCACATCCGGGTGCCCATAGACGAGGATGCGGTCGTACAGTCTCTCGAGAGCCGTGTAGACGTCGTTGGACGTCCAGCTGGCGCGCACCGCTTCGGGATCATCGACGATGTCCCGAAGCCCGAGAATCGCGCGCGTCGGGTACCCGCGGAGGGCGCTCAGAGCGGGCCGGAGCTCTCTTCTGGTTCCAAGCGGGTGCGTGTCGACGACGAAGACGTCAGGGCGGAAGCCGTCGAGCGCCTCGCATACGAGGCGCTCACGAATCGACGACACCTCATCGATCTCGATCGGCAGATGCGGCGGCCTCGCGCCGGCCTCACCCGTGCGAGCGAGCGTCGGGATCTTCAGGTAGTCGACGTTCTGGGGAAGGGGACCGAGCGCATGGGCCGCAGGCGAGCCCGTCATGATCAGAACGGCTGCGTCCGGCGCACGCTCGGACAGTGCTTTCACGATGTGCATGGAGCGCCGAAGGTGGCCGAGCCCGAACGCGTCGTGAGTGAAGATCGCGACACGCAGGACGTGCCCTCCCCTCAAAGGAGCTGGGTCGGCCCGGCCGCGTACGACCTCGGAAGAGCGCGCGTTCGACATGTGATGAGCCTGGTACCTGAGCGCCGGCACGCAGAAACACGGCGGTGAACTCACCATATCGCGCCTTTGGCAGGCAAACCAGCCCGATCACGGCCGAAATCGCGCTACAACGAGGTAGGGACAAACCGTGAGTTGCTGACGCTCGAACCCGACAACCGAATTCCCGCGCTCGACGCCATCGCCGACCGAGGCCTCGACGCCGTGCTCGACGAAGCCGGCATCCCCGGACCGGTCGAGAACGTGCGGCTGCTCAGGCCGCCCTCACGCTCTCGTCGCGTCCTCTATGTCGAGGCGAACGGGCGACCCCTCGTCGTCAAGCTCTTCCGGAGGGACCCGAGGCCGCTGGCCGGGCTTCTCGAAAGGCTGGCCCCAGACCAATCGCGTCCGGGTGAGGCACTATTGGCGCCGCCGCTCATCGCGTTCAGCCGTCCGCTCCGGCTGGTGGCGACGGCCTATCTGCTTGGCCCGACCGCAGACCAGCTCGTGCGCAGCGGATCCGGCGATCGCGCCGGCGATCTCGCCGGCGCGCTGCTCGAGAGGATCAACGAGCTCCCCATCGAGCTCGGCAAGCGCTACGGACCCGACGAGTTTCTCGAGACAGCGCGCAAGTGGACGGATGAGCTGGGACAGCCGGAGATCCGGCTCGCATCTGCAGCCGAGGCCTGCTTGGAGCGGCTAGAGAGAGCCCGCCCGACGAAGGTGCGCTACGCACTTGCCCACGGAAGCTTTCGGGTACGTCACATCTTCGACGTGGGGGGCGGCGCAGCGGCCATCGACTGGGACGGCTTCTGTCAAGGGCCGGTCGAGCTTGACTCCGGCTATTTCTTCGCGACGCTGACCCATCTGGCCAACAACCACCCGGACGTTGCACCGGAGGCAAAACGCGCGGCCCTCGCTCTATGGACCCGTGTCGCTGGCATCGTCGACGAGGACGCAGGTAGATGGTACGAGGCGTGCGGGCTATTCAGAATCGCCACGCAGATCGCCCGCAAGCAGCGCCGGGCCTGGCATGCGAGGACCCTCGAGCTCCTCGACCTGGCGAGCTCGATCGGCTGATCGTGACTCGATCTGTAATGACTTTCGACAAGCAGGCCCTCGTCGCCGAGCTGCGCGCCGCGCTCGACTAGTCAGCAGGCGTGTAGTCGCGCAGTCCGGCCGCCAGCTCGACGAGCTGCTCGGCGCGGCCACGCCAGCCCTTTCTCCTGCGCTTCGTCTCGGTGGCGGCGTGCTTCAGGAGGCTGTACCGGCAAAGGAGCGGTAGCCGCTCGGTAAGGTTCGCCAGCCGTTGGGGCGGCGAGCTCTCGATGTAGCTCCGCACGAACGCCTTCTCGAAGGCTGCGAAAGCGTCGATGCGGCCGGTCCGGCTCAACGACCTCCGCTGAAGGTGGGTGATGAGCCGCGCCACGTCGGTCACGGGATCGGCGACGCGAACGGAGTCGAAGTCGATGACGCTGGTCGTCCGGCCATCCCAAAAGACGTTCTGAATGGAGTAGTCGCCGTGCGTGAGCGCCTGCGGGGTGGACCGAAGCGCGGGCTCCGCATCGCGAAGCCCTCCAAGGATCCGCTCCGACCGTGCGCGAGCGGGGCCTGACCACGCCTCGGCCACGCCCTCGTACGAGGTTTGCAGCCGCTCGACGAGTTCGGACCACGACCGTCGTTTGACTCCCGACGGCGGCGACTGGCCGTTCAGTACGGTCAGCCAGCGCGCCGTGAGCTCGGCACAGCGCTCGCTATTCGGACCCGCGAGATGGGGCTTCAAGGCCTGACCCTGTACAGCTCTCATCACGACGAGGGCAAGTTCCGGCACCACCGCCAATGGCTCGGGCGCGGCCAGGTTGGGCTCGCCTTTGAAGTACTCGTACAACACCTCGAGGCGCTCATAGATGCGCCTCGCAAGGGAAGCCTTGTGAAAGGCTTTGCCGACGATGAGCGGCTGCGAAGCGTGACCCAGCGACGCGCTGTACATGATCGTGCACCTCTCGCCCGGTCTGTGCTTTCTGACTGCAGCCGTCCAGCTGGCCGCACGCGCGTCCGGAGAATGTTCCTGAAGCACGGGGCGCATGCACACCGGATCGAGCGCGTCAGGAAGCGCAGGAAGCTTCGCGTCTCGAACGGCCATTGATGTAATCGTGCCACTCGCCGGGAGGCAAGCACGCCGGACACGTCGAAGCTGATCACGGCGGGATCGTGACGCACCCGCCCCCGGCGTCGTTCTCGCGGGTCGTGAAGTAGTTGCGCACGAAAGCGTGCAGTTTCGGCTTTCTGGAGCTCCAGCACCACGCTCCGTCCGCGCCGATCGTGATGTCGGTCGTCGGGTCGAAGTCGAGCCTGGCGAGACCACGGTGGCGGCTCCGATACGCGCGGGCGTCGACGGGGGCGTGCCATAGGTGATGCACTCGCCCCGGGGCGTGGGCGATTTCTCCTCCGACCTCCGCGAAGAATGGGATCGCCCACGAGTGGTAGTGAGCGACTTGGGCCCGATTCATTTTCAGAGCCTGCTCGGCCTCTGTCAAGCAGCCGAGGCCCGCGCCGGCAAGCGCTCTGTCTCCGCCGCCGATGATGCAGGCGTCATAGAGTCCATGGTTGTCGAGTAGCTCGCGGCGAGCAGCCCAGGCTATCCCCATGCGCGGACCCTGACCTGCCGATGGTGGTCTCACCAGCGAACGGCAGTCGCGGCCCGCGGCGACCTCCGCCGCCAGGGAGGGCAGCGCTCGCGTAGGGGCGGCGGCGGTCGGGCCCGCAGACACTGGCCCAGGATGCAGTTCCACAGCACTTTCGAAGGGCTGCACGAGCGGAAATCGATCCAGGAGCTGCGCGCAGCGTTCCGCCCAGGTTGAGTCTTCGAAAACGATGTCGGCGTCCAGCCAGACGACGCGCGTGCAGTGATGAGGCAGGGCGGCGAGCGCGAGCCGAAGCAACCTCTCCTTCTGCCAGAGGAGAGATCCGCGGTCAACGTGGCGAAGGACCTCCGCGTCGTCGTCGCCGAGCTCGGCACCGCGCCCGAAGGTCAGTTCGACCGTTGCTAGCGGGAGTGCGAGACGAGATCGGAACAGGCGATAGTTCTCCAGCCTCCGCCGCGAGCCGTTTGGGTTGAAGTAGGCGGTGATCCCCCACATCTCGGACGAGGCGAGGGAGTTACGCGGCATCCTCGTCGCGTCCCACGAACCAGCCCTGGACGTAACGGTGTAGATCGGGCTTGTCGCTGTTCCATCGCCAGGCACCGCCTTCGTCGAGGGCTATGTCCGTGAAGGGATCTAACGCGTAGGGAGCGAGATCGCTGAACCGCTGTCGGTAGCGCCGATTCGCGATCTGCCCGTGCCAGAGGTGGAGGACCTGTCCATCGATACCCGCGACCTCCCCACAGACTGTGCGGGAGTAAGGCTCCGCCCAGGCGCGGTAGTGCGCCAGCTGATCTGCGTTCATGTGCCAGTTGCGCTCAACCACGTCGAAGCGTCCGAACGCGGCGCAGGCCATGGCCACATCGTTGCCCCCGACGATGCCGCTGGCATAGAAGTCGTGCTCGACGTAGAGCTCGCGGCGGAAAGCCCAGCCGAGCCCGGTGCCGAAACGCGTTCGCTGCTCCGGTCCAGAGGCCATGCGTTCGAAGACGTCGTCGACGCGACGGGCGGAACCCACCTTGTGGGCAAAGCAGGTCGATGGCTCGAAGCGGCTCGATCCGGGCTTTTTTGCGCCGGTGTCCCCCGGTCCGAGATCCCGGACAGAACCGAATGGCTGAGCGAAGGGTACTTTGTCGAGGAGATCGCTGGTCTTTTCCGCCCACGCTTCGTCTTCGAAGAGAAGGTCGCAGTCGAGCCAGACGAGCTTCGTGACGTCGCCGGAACAGCGGCGAGCGCGATCGACACGAGTCGCTCCCGCTGCCACATGATGTCGGTTCCACGAAGGCGAACCAGAAGATCGGCGTCGTCGTCAGCAAGTTCGAAGTCGTCGTTGTAGGCAAGCTCTACGGTGACGAGCGGGACTTGAAGGTGGCGCCGGAAAATTCGGTAGTTGCGCCGTCGGCAATTGAAGCCGATCGGGTTGAAAAAGCAGGTGATTGCCCACACCCGCCGACCTTACCCGCGGCTCGACTCAGTCCTCCGCGCAGGGAACGAAGAGCTTTGCGGATCGGCATGCCGCGTGTGCAGAGTGGGGAGAGGCCTGGTCATCACGCTGCGACCCATGGGCCGTGCAGGAATCGAACCTGCGACCTTGGGATTAAGAGTCCGAATTGGTTGGTTGCGACGAACTACTGTTAGCTGAAAGAGCCTGCAAAACGTCCACTTCTTAGCCGCAACGAGCTGCAGCGAAATGAGGGGTTTGGAGGCAAGCTCGTACGCGCACCGCACGCGCAGGGGACGGCTCGAGCCTCAAGCTAGGCCGAAGATGTTCTTGGCGTCGTCCCGGCGACCTTCGTGAATGCCGAGCAGTGAGGACGTCGCGCGTCTCCTCGATCGTGATGTCGCATTCCCACTCCGGGAAGTCCGTCCCCAGCAGGGCAACTCAGCCCGACCGGAGCCAGAAACGATCGCTCGGGTGCGAGATCGGTAAACCGGTGTTCTGTTACCAAAACGATCATCCTCGCCGCGGGATCGCGGTGCCCGAGAAGCGATCGCCCGGGAGGAGACCGGGAGTCCTCTCACCCCCGGTCCCTCCCTCGCTCGGTAGGAGTCTCCTACCGTCGTTGGCGCTGATTCCTACTCGAGGAATTCGGCCCTGAGCTCCCAGTCGAGAGCTCCAGGCGTACCGATGTTGTCTGCCGTGAAGGTCGAGCCCTCGACGATCGTTTCCGCGTCGTAAGCATCTCCATTCAGCATCGTGATCGTGTCCGCCACGACTTTTCGCGCGTAGTAGACAGATGGGATACCGACCATGATCGTGATCCGTCCATTCAGCACGTCGTCGACGTTTTCCTTGGAGCCGATAAGCCCGGCTGTAGTGAATATCTCCCCGGTCTTTCCGGCAGCGTCGATGGCATCAGCTGCTCCTCCGGCCATGACCGCGATGCTCGTCATGACGCCCTTGAGATCGGGATTGCGGGCAAGTTCGTTCTCGACGGTTGTCTGGACTTCCGCCGGATCGAAGGCGGGGGTGGTCTGCTCGTTGAGGTTCACGTCCGGGTAGTTGGCGAGAGCGCGGTTTGCCCCCTCGGACAGGGCAGCGGCGTATGCGGACCCAGCCCCGCCCCAGATGGCGAGGACGTCGCCGCCTCCACCGATCTGATTGAACAGAGCCGTGGCCATCGACTCACCGTCGATCGAGAAATCGCCCGAGACCAGGAGATCGAGCTCGGCGTCCGGGGGCTGTGCCCAGCCGGCGACCTTGATGCCTTCCGCACGCGCCTGGTCGATGATCGGCGCAACAGCTGTCGGGTCTGTCGACCAGAAGATGATCGCATCCACGCCCCTCGCAATCGCTGCTTCGAGCTGCGCGATCTGATCCTCCACGTTCGGATAGCCGCCAGCGTCCTGGACCGTCACGTTGAGTCCGTGAGCCTCTCCGTACTCCTTGACCTCCGTGGTCGAGCTCTGAGCCCAGGCGTCAGCTCTGTGCGCAGTAAGAACGACCACCTCGTACGGCTCCGTGGCGTCCTCGAAGACCGGCTCCTCGTATTGCACGAGGTTGCCGACCTCCGCCGGGGCGGGCTCAGGCGCCGGCTCCGGGGCAGGCTCAGGCGCCGGCTCCGGGGCAGGCTCCGCGGAAGCGGGCTCTGCGGGAGTCGCCGAATCGTCGCCACCACAGGCCGCAAGTGTGAGCGCACCCACGATCGCGAGTACCGCGATCAACGCCCATCGTTTTCCTCTCAACTCCATACCCTCGTACCTCCTTCGCGCCGCGGCCCGTCGACGCTTCCACCGTTGGCATGAGAGCTGAGGAACTGGGACCGAACGAGCTCCTCTTCGGTTACGTTGTCCTTCGTGAATTCGCGAACGATCGTACCTTCGCTCAGGACCAGAATCCGGTGACACATTCCCATCAGTTCCAGAGCGTCAGAAGATGAGATAACGATGCCGGCTCCCCGTTCAGCGATCCGGGCGAGGACGCCGTAAATCTCCGCCCGTGCGCCCACATCGACACCGGCCGTGGGCTCGTCACAGATCAACACGGTTGCATCCGCGAGGAGTGCTCGACCAAGAACGGTCTTCTGCTGATTCCCTCCCGACAGCGTCCGGGTCGGCGCCTCAATGCTGGACGTACGTATCCCGAGCCGTTCCATCATCCGCATTGCTTCACGTCGCTCGAAACGAGGACGGATCAGTCGGCGTCTGCACATCTTCGCGAGTGCTGCGAGCGTCAGAGAGCTTTTGACCGAGAACTCTGGGATGACGCCTGCCGTGCGTCGATCGGCTGGGATATAGCCCACACCAAACGCTAACGCGCCTTGCACGTTTCCACCGGCGAGCCTCTTTCCGTTGACGTGCACCGAGCCCGTGTCACAGGCTAGGGCACCGGCGAGCGCTCGCGCGATGGTGGATCTCCCTGACCCTTCGAGGCCGGCAAGGCCAACGATCTCACCGTGATGGACGTCGATCGACACGCTGTCCACAACACCGTCGATACCGATGTCCTCGGCCCGCATCACCACCTTGTCGGCGACTGGATCCTCGATGTCCGGGAACAACCGATCGATTTCCCGTCCGATCATCAGAGGAACGAGAACCTGCTCTCTGACCTCCGCCTGCTGAACCTCGGCCACCTTGACGCCATCCTTCAGGACGATCGCCGAGTCAGCGAGCATCTCGAGTTCGCCCATCTGGTGCGAGATGTACATGATCGCGTATCCGCTTTCCTTCAGGTCTCGAATTACGCTGAACAGCGTGGACGTTTCCTCCTGAGTCAAGGCCGCCGTCGGCTCATCGAAAATAAACACACGAGCCTCGACCGAGAGCGCTTTCGCCACCGCGACGAGTTGCTGCTCGGCAACAGAGAGATCTCCGACGAGGCGGCCCGGCTCAAGACTGAGCCCGATCGCGGCCAGATGTTCGTGGGCATACGACTTCGCTTCACGCGTTGACAGGAGCCCGGCGCGCGTTGTCTCACGACCGAGGGCGATGTTGTCGCCAACGGTCATCGTGGGAACGAGCGCTCTGTCCTGGTAGATCGTCGCAATACCTGCGCGAAGAGCATCGGAGGGTTGATGAAAGTCCTTTCTCTCCTCGCCCAGAAACACAGCTCCGCTGTCCGGCCGGATTGCACCCGAGATCATGCGCACGATCGTTGTCTTGCCGGCACCGTTCTCTCCAACCAGAGCGCGGATTTCTCCTGCTCTGAGCTCGAGCGAGACGTCCGACACCGCCTGCGTCGAGCCGAACCGCTTGCTCACGTTCTTGACGCTGAGGTTCGCGTCAGACACCGCGCACCCGTTTTCTCCGGGCATTGATCCCGACGGCGACGACAATCAAGAGACCGGTGACCATCGTCTGAATATCTGACGAGACGGCAGCCAGATCGAGGCCATTCGACAGCACGGTCACCAGCACTACGCCCAGCATTGCGCCGAACAACGTTCCTGCTCCCCCGCCCCAGGCAACGCCTCCGATGAAGACGGCGGCAATCGTGTCGATCTCGATTCCAGCGCCTAGACCAGGCAGCCCGGATCCAACGCGGGAGGAAAGCGTGATCGCCCCAAGGGCCGTGAAGATGCTGCACGTCAGGTACGCCAGGATCGTGGTCGCGGTCGTGTTGACCCCCGACAGGCGCGCAGCTTCGGCATTGCCTCCGATGGCATAGACGTGTTTCCCGAGCCGGGTGCGATTGAGGACAATCCATGCGACGACGAAGAGGATGATTGCAAGAAGCGTGGGTGCCGCGATAAACAGAACTTCTCTGGAGCCGAGAGCGCGATACGACTCGGAAAAGTTGCGCAGGGGTAAACCCTTTGTGTACCAGAGGGTGAATCCAACCAAGACCTGCCAGGTACCGATCGTCGCGATGATCGGGGAGATCCGACCGTAGGTGACGAGCAAACCGTTGACCAGTCCGATTGCCATACCAGCGCAGAGCGCGACGATGAACGCCACCGGGACGGGGGCATGATTCGACACGAGAACCGCGAGAATCGACAGGAGGGCGACCTGCCCCCCGACCGAGATGTCGATCCCGCCGATGAGAATCGGGAAGATCTGGCCCATGGCCAGCATGGCCAGAACGGCCCCCTGGCGGGCCAGATTCTGAAGGTTCTGACCGGACCCGAAGATCGGTTCGATGATCGCGAAGGCAACGCCGAGGGCGACAATGAAAAGGAGGAGGACGAGCTCTTGCGATAGCTCGCCGCGCCGCCGCAACATGCCCCCGTCGAGAGGGAGGCGGCGACGAGAGAGATCAGGAGACATGGCTAAGGCGCTTCAAAGCAGCTGAATCCTCTGTGTTCCGCCCTAGCTAGGTCTCCTTGACTATCCAGAGGCCGTCGTTGGTGCCGGACAGGTAGATGTAGCCCCGCGGATCGACGAGCACGTCCTGCGTGCAGGCCGTCCGCGAGCCGCCGTGGAAGATGTCGAACTCGCGGTCGTAGGGGCGCGGGTCGACGATCGTTTCCGGGTCGGGCGCAACGAAGGACGCGCTCTCCTGCGGGTTGCCCGCGTCGCTGATGTCGAAGACGCGAAGGCCTGCATTGCAGTACGTGGCGTAGATCTTGTCGACCGTGTGGAGATGATTGCGGTGGTTCTCGTTGATGCAGTGGGGCCCAAAGCGCTCGCCGCGCTCGAGATACGTTGCGTACGGCTCTTCCGTCGACGGCTCGGGTGTTGGTAGCTGCGACACGGCTTCGGGCTTCTCCTCGTCGGAGATGTCGTAGATCCAGATCTTCTTCGGGCCCTCTCCACCGAAATTTGCGGTGTTCTCCTCAGCCACTATGAGCAAGTCCCGTTCCAGGAGAGGCACGCACGTGTGCGTGTTGCCGTCGGAGAGTTCCGGAAACGTTCGGACATGCGTGATCAAACGAGGATTCGTCTTGTCGGAGATGTCGACAATCGCGAAGCCGCCGTCCCAGTAAGCCACGTACGCCCGGTCACCCTCGATCACGGGCTCGTGAACATAGACGGTCTCACCTTCGCCCGGCTGTGGTTCTTCCCCGCGCTGCTCCGGTAGCCAGAAATCAGACACCTTTTGTGGATTGCTCGGATCGGTAAGGTCGAGAATCGTCATGACGCGAGTCGTATCCGGAATGCCGTGCATGAAGATGCCAGGCGCCGCCGTACCGGCAGCGAGATAGGCGTGCTGCCCGCCGTTCCACCAGCTTCGGTGGACGCCGATGCCGCCGGCCTCGTAGAAGCCGAGCTCGGTCGGGTCCGTCGGGTTCGACACGTCGAAGATGCGAGCGCCGCTCTTCGCCTTCGACGCGTCGACCCCGGGCGGCGCGAAGAAGTTGAGCTCGCACGGGACGAGCATGATCTGGTCGGCGACCTGCACTTTGATGTGCCAGGTGGCTTCGTTCGGCGTCGACACGAAGCCGACGGGACGAGGCTGGCTTGGATCGGTGACCTCGAGGATGCTGACACCGCCCGACCAGAAGTGACCGACGTACAGGTAGTGCTTGCCATCGACCTCCTGGTAGGCCATCTGAAGGGCGTCGGGTTTCCCGTTCATGTCGGAGAAGCCGACGATCTCGATGTTGTGCGCAACCGGCTGCTCGAGTCGGGGCCCGCGAACTCGGACTCCGACGCGACCTGAGCTGGTCCTGGTGGCCATGTCGCTCCTCCTTATGCGGGCGTGGACGTTGTCGTGCCCACCGGGCACGGCGTGGTGACTCCCAGTAATGCGCGAACTCTGTTTGCGCTTCGGCCTTGTACTCGTTCTTCGCCTATAGAGATGGCGCCCGACCCTCGCGGGGTGCATCGATGAGGCGAGGCCGAGCACCACTTACGTCTTCGTTCTGAGGCCACCATCGCTCGCCAGCCTAGAGCCTCCTGAAGAGGCGTGTATACGCACTCAGCCCCGTGCGCTGCTGTCAGGGGCGGAGCGAGTCCTCGAGCCCAGCGAGCCGCACGACACGATTTCTGGCCCGAAACACTTACACTACGTCGGCTCGCATACGACGAGCCCGGTTGCACCCGGCACACAGGCAGCGAGCGCTCGGGCCCAGCCGGACTCGCGGGAAGGAGTCCCGATGGTGCTCGATGACGTGTTCGTGATAGACGGCACCTCGCACGCCTACAACTTCAGTCCCGAGAACCGGGTCGGCGGCTCTTACCCGGACAACATCGCCGAGGGCGTTTACCAGATGCATCTCCTCTTCACCCCAGCCGACAGGCGTGACTTGGTCATCGACCGCCACAGCTTCGAAACTCGCATCTGCGACCCCGAGGTCGAGGGCCGTTCGATGTTCGGCGAGAGCCACACCGACGTCTGCATCTACCACGAGCTTCCGCTCTTCGGCTACTTCAGGGACGGGGGATCGCCGCTATCGATTGGCGTCCAGATGCGCGACCGTTGGCCGGGGAGAGTGCTCCTCTACGGCGGCATTTCTCCCCACCAGCCGGGCGCTCTGGAGCGGGTGGACGAACTCGTTGAGCAGTACCGCGTTTCGGGGATCAAGCTCTATCCGCACGACCTCGTCGCGGGCGCGCTCCGTAGCATCCGCATGGACGACCAAGAGCTGGTCTTCCCGATCTTCGAGCGGGCAGAGAAGCTTGGGCTACGGACGGTCGCAGTACACAAAGCAATCGTGATGGGCCAGGTGCCGCTCGAGCCCTACTTCCCGTTCGAGGTCGGCGAGGCCGCCAAGGCGTTTCCCAACCTCACGTTCGAGATCGTGCACGGCGGCTGGGCTTTCCTCGAGGAGACCGCGTTCCTCATCCAGTGGTATCCGAACATCTCGGTCAGCCTCGAGGGAACAAGCGCCCTCCTGCTCAAGGCGCCACGGAAATTCGCGGAAATCATCGGCACAATAATGGCCGCGGGCGGAGCCGAGCGGATCATCTGGGGAATCGGCGGCGCCGTCCTCCATTCGCGCCTCTTCGAAGAAGCCTTCTGGAACTTCGAATTCCCGAGTGATCTCGTCGAGGGCTACGGGATCCCGCCGCTCACCGAGGAGGTCAAGCGCGGGATCCTCGGGCTGAATGCGGCACGGCAGCTCGGGCTCGACGTCGAGGACCTGAGGCGCCAGGTCGAAGGCGACGAGTTCACGAAGCCGCGCACGCTCGCCGCCGGCTGGTCGTGCCTGAACGTTGTCGCCACGAGCTGAAACGGTGACCGCGGCCGAAGCTCGCAATCCGGCGGTCGAGGCAGTGCGGGAGGTGCTCGAAAGCATCGTCGACCCGTGCAGCGAGGCCATGGGCGCCCCGGCGGGGCTCATCTCGCTCGGCCTTGTGCGGAACGTCGAGATCGACGAGTCACCCACCCAGGGGACGCACCTCCGGGTCGATCTCTGCATCACCGAGCCCGGCTGTCTGATGGCCGCGATCTTCAAGGAGACGGCCGAGAGGGAACTCTCGACTTTGCCCGGCGTGAACTCGATTGAAGTCCGGGTGGACTACGGGCACGTCTGGGATCCCGATCAGATGGATTCCGACTATCGCCTGCGCCTCACACGCCTACGCGCGGCGCGGATGGAGTCCATGAGGACGCTGCGCCTGGCCGAGCCCGGCTGACTCGGCGGGCGCATTCCGTAACGCGCGGAACTCCCGCGATCCGGCGCAGCGACACACCGCCCCGAGCGGCTGGCACAACACAGCTAGGGAACGCGGCCTTGGAGACTCGTTGTCGGCTCGCGTCCCGATCCGAACCTCTCGGCGTCTTCGGCGCCTTGTTCGAGGAACAGGAGGAAGCTTCCTCCATGGCCGGCAATCAGTCGCTGGTTCGGACAAACGACTACGGTCGTTGTGGCGCTATCGACGATGGCTGGGCCCTCGATTGCCGCTAGAGCTGGGACGCGATCATGGACGAAGACTGGTGTCTCCACGAAACCGCCGAGTTCTTGAAAATAGGCCTGCCTCACTCCCGCCCGCGCCACCTCAGGACTCCCTTCCGCAGATTCGTCGAACGGCACCTCGAATCGATCGCCGGTTCTGCCGATTCCCGTCACTCGCCAGTGCAAGATCTCGACTGGCAGTGCTGGGAGCGAATAGGCGAAGCGCCGTTCGTGCTCCTCGTGGAACCCCGTCTCGATCGACCGCAGATCGTCGCTTCCCAGGCGGTGACGCGCAGGAACGGAGATCGTCAACTCATGCGTCTGACTGGGGTAGCGAGCGTCGACGAAGCGATGCATGTCTACCGTCTCGTCTTCGAAACCGGCCTCTCCCAGATCCTTCCGGGCTCGCGTCTCGAGCTCAGAAATCACCTGGTTGACCGCATCGAGGTCTAGGCGGTCTGTGAACGCGTGATGCGCCCGCAAGTAGTCGTGCCTAACATCTGACACCGTCATTCCGTAGGCGCATAGGGCACCTGCCTCCGCGGGGATGACGACGCGTCGCATACCGAGCTGGCTCGCGAGTTTCCCCGCATGCTGCGCCCCAGCCCCTCCGCCCGCAAGAAGGGTGTAGCTACGTGGATCAATTCCTCGCTCAACTGAAATCAACGCGATAGCATCGACCATGGCCGCATCGACCACCGAAATGATTCCCGCAGCGGCTTCGTCGACCGGAATTTCTAGCTGGTCTCCTATACGACCGACGACGCGCTCGGCTAGGGCAATGTCGAGCTTTCTCCTACCCCCCAAGAACGACGTCGGTGACAGGTAGCCGAGGAGAAGGTTTGCGTCGGTGACGGTCGCCTCATTCCCACCAAGTCCGTAGCATGCCGGGCCCGGATGCGACCCCGCGCTGCGGGGGCCAACTCGCAAAGCCCCTCCACTATCGATCCACGCAATCGAACCACCCCCGGCACCAATCGAGTGGATCTCGACAGCTGGTACGCCGATCGGCGCATGCTCGATCTGGATATCCCGCGATCGCTCGGCCTCGCCTCCACGAATCATGCACACGTCGAAGCTCGTACCGCCCATGTCGATGACTACGAGGTCCGAGCTGCCCATACGGCGGCCCACGTGCGCGGCAGCCGAGGGCGCTGCCGCCGGCCCAGAGCCCAAAACTGTTACGGGGACTTTCATGGCCTGCTCGACTCTTGCGCACCCGCCGTTGTTCTGGAACAGGAGAAGGGGTTGGCCGAAACCTGATTCGGCAAGCCAGCGTTCAAGCCGTTCGAGGTAATCGGCCATACTCGGGAGCACATACGCGCTCAACACTGTTGCAGACGTGCGTTGCCATTCTCTCATCTCGGGCAGAATGTCAGATGAGGTAACGACTGGAATTTCTGGCAACTCTTCGCTCATAATCGCGGAGACGCGTCGCTCATGTTCTGGGTTAACCACCGACCAGAGCAACGCTACGGCTATTGCGTCAACCTCGAGCGCCCGGAACACCTGCGCCACGGCGCGAGCATCTTCGTCGACCAAGGGTCGAACAATCTCTCCTGTTGAGTTAATCCGCTCCCTTATCGGAAGCCGGAGATTGCGATCGACGAAATCTCTGGGACGGGGCAGTCGCTCGTTGTAGCGATCCCATTTGAATCCATCTCTGAAATAAAGAACATCTCTGAAGCCGGATGTGCACACGAGGCCTACGCGGGGGCCGGTCCGCGTTATCACGGTGTTGAGGGCTATCGTTGATCCATGCACGAGGAGCGTGACGTCTGACATGAAGGCGCGTATATCCAAGTCGAGTTGCGCAGCGACATTTCCCAGTCCCTGCATCACCGCGCGTTCAGGCTCCTCCGGCGTCGAGTCCTCTTTCCATAAGAGACAAGCCTGATCGGGCGCGAGAAGGGCGATGTCTGTGAACGTTCCCCCGATGTCGACGCCGACCGTCCAGGTCATCGAATCGTCCGTTGAACTACTTCAGCGACCAGCATTATCGCTCCGTTTCATCGGCGGCCAGCTCAAACGGATTCAGGACGAAGGTGTCGCCGGCGCCTAGCGCGTCGGTGATCCAGGTTGCAGCCCCCGGTTCCGTGGGTACGGTCGCCGCTTCCCCGGCTCCGTCGTAGATCCGTGCCATGGCCTCGCGCAGGGACGCAGTCTCCTTCTGGTCGACCTCGGGATCGAGGGCGTCGGTGACGACGACCCCGAACACCTCCCGAGCCGTCTCGCGAGTGATGGTGCCATCGCGGACGTCCTCCCGAACCCGATCGGCGTCGCGCGAGCGAGGTGATCCGTATCCGCCACCGCCGCTCGAGACGTTCGTCCAGATTTCGCCCAAGCCGACCTGCATGCGACCGCTGCCAGCCGCGTACCGACGTGCGCCAGAGGAGACGGTCTCCACGTACTGTCCGCCACCAATGCCGGGCGTTCCAGCGGCAACGCCGAAGGGTGGGTTGAGAACGCCGTCGCCAAACGTGAAGAGGTCGAGCGGCGCAACCAGCGGCCGCAAGCTGAACCGGACTCCCGGTCCACCGATCCACTCCCCATAGCCCATCGACTCCGGCTCGATTTCCATCTCCTCAACCATCACCGGGTAGAGCAGCTCGACCTGCTCGACGGGCTGGACTTTGTAACCTCCTGCGCCGGACGCTGACAGGATCAAGGGCCAGCCATCCGCACCCTTTGCGGCCCCCCCGGCCGCCGCCCCATTGAACAGCATGACTCCCCAGGACTTCCCCTCGGCGTCCACCCCTGAAAACGTTGGGAGACCCTGGCACTTCGCTCCTCCGGCCCGCACGCTCTCTGGGATCGCTTCGGCGAGCGCCCGATAGACGGCCTCCTGCATTGCATCCCCAGGACAGAACGTTGCACACGCAGTCGCGCCTGGGTACCGGGCGAGGCAGATGGTTCCCTCTTCGGCAGTCACGGATACATGCTCGAGACACCCTTGATTGTGCGGAATGTCCGGATCGATTGCCATAACGACCGGAAGCGCGCCTGCGGCCTGCGCCACGGCCAACGAAGCGTTGAAGCCTCCACGTGCTTGTGGCGCGCTTCCAGCGAAGTCGACTTCTACACTGTCGTCTCGAATCGTTACTGTGGCACGAATCGGAAGATGCGTGTTGTCGTATCCGTCCGAGTCCACCCATGTCTCCCCGTAGTAAACTCCGTTCGGCATTGCCTCAATAGCTTCCGCCGTTCGATAGGATGCATACTCGATCGCGGCGTCGAGATAGCGGTTCAACGTCTCATTTCCATACTCGCCACACAGCGACTCTAAGCGTCGCCTTCCACTCCAGACCGAGCCGACCATGGCCATCAAGTCGCCCTCGAGAAGCTCGCGCCAGCGAAGGTTCGAGAGGTAGAAGTCGATGACATCCTCCCGGGGCTTCCCGTCTGAAAAGATCTTCACGGGAGGTATCTGAAGCCCTTCTTGCCAGATATCTACCGCCTGCGATGCCACACTCGTTGGCAGGTAAGCTCCGATATCTTGCTGATGACCTTTGGTTAGTGACCAGAACATATGCCGTTCGGCAAAGAACACAGGTACGGCTACGACCACGTCTCCAATGTGAGTGTTGCCTCGATAGGGAGAATTACAAAGGATGGCGTCTCCGTCAGCGATGTCATCCTCGAAGGTACGCGCAATCTCACGAAGAACGAGGTGGAGGGAGTTCGTGTGAATTGGGAGGGCGTCGTTCATCGCGACTTGTCGCGTTGACGCGTCATAAATGGCACAAGAGAAATCTCGCGCCTGAGAGAGAATCGACGTCCACGCCGTATACTCCAGCGTCAGCGTCATCTCCGCCGCAATCGCGTTCAGGCGGTTGAGAATGACGCTGAACGTGATGCTATCGAGATCCGAATCCAGACGGCTACCTACGCTATAGCTCACGCGCCGTTCCCTTCCTTCTCGAAAACGCGGCATGGCCTAACCCGGTCGCAGCTCTTCCGCGTCTCGACCTCTGCGGTCGTCGAGCCTACTACAGGCCGGATAACTGCAACGACCACGTCGCTGCGAGTCGTAAGCCGAACACTAGAGTCGCCTTGGGCACGGCATCCTAGTGAGCAGCAACGCTGCACCGCGGCGTCGAGAACATACCGGCGTTTCGCGATCCCCAGATCGACGAGGATGAGTCCCGCCACGAGCAGCACCACTGCGGCCGCCGCGAGCCGGCCGGACGGGTCGCCCGACGAGGGCTCGGAACGGCAAGTACAGTGGCGCGAATATCGGTCGCACCGCAGGAGAAATCAAGGTTCAGAGCGCGTCCGCGCCCGCGGCTTGCTCCACGCCGCGAGCGGCGTACGCTAACCCGTCGGAGAATGTCGTGAGAGGTCTGGGCGAGCAGGTGGTGCGATGAAGCCAGCACCGTTCAAGTACCTGGCCGCCGGCAGCCTCGGCGAGGTGATCGAAGCTCTGCGCGAGTTCGGCGATGAGGCCAGGATCCTGGCCGGCGGACAGAGCCTCGTCCCGCTCATGAACCTGCGCCTCGCGACGCCGAGCGTTCTCGTCGACGTCAACCGGGTGCGCGAACTCGAGGGCATCACCACGAACGACGGTCTCGAGATCGGAGCGGCTACACGCCAGCTCGCGGTGGAGCGCTCGGCAGAGGTCCGAGTCGCAGCACCGCTGCTCGTCGCCGCGCTTCGCCATGTCGCCTACCCGGCCGTGCGGAGCCGGGGCACGATCGGCGGCACTCTCGCACACGCCGATCCGGCCGCCGAGACCCCGGCTGTCCTAGTCGCGCTCGACGGCGAAGTCGTGGCACGTGGGCCGGTCGGCGAGCGCACGATCAGCGCAGACGACCTCATTCAGACGCACTTCACGAAGTGCGCAAGCCCCAACAGCCGCGTCAGCTCGCCAGCGATCTCTTCGTACTCCGGCACTGTCGAGACCTCCTCTGCTCGTAGCTTGCTGCGTCGCATTCGGCTGTGCCGCGACCGCGTGGCCGCCCGACGTTAGTGAACGCGCCACCCACACGCAAGCAATGGAGGCCTGCCTGTCTCGCGGGGCCCCCGTCGAGCGCCCGGTGTCGTGCCCGCGCCGCACGCCCGGGGCGACGAAGAGCTCGGCAGGCTCAGGCGCGCGAGCCCGACAGCGTCCAGCCCAATCAGGTGAGGCGCTCGACCGGCGCGAGGGCGCCTGTTCGGAACAGACGCTGCGCAACTCGCAGCGACAGGAGGAGGCTGATCGGAGTGGTCGCGCTGCCGCTCGGTGGGCTAACGCTGCTTGAAGAGTGCTGCTTCGTCGGAGCCGCCGGTGGCGTCGCCGGCGCTGTAGGAATGAGCGCCGGCGCCCGCTAGCGTGCCGCGATCAACGATCAGGTATTCCTCGCGTATCGGACGACCATCAAACCAGCACTCCAGGATCTCGCGTACTCCGGCCGCATAGCGGGCTTGCGCAGACAGAGACGACCCCGACACGTGTGGCGTCATCCCGTGGTGAGGCATCGTCCGCCATGGATGATCCCTGGGAGCCGGCTGCGGAAACCAGACGTCGCCGGCATACCCAGCAAGCTGGCCGCTCTCCAGCGCCCGCGCGATCGCATCGCGATCGCAGATCTTGCCGCGGGCCGTGTTGACAAGGTAGGCGCCGCGCTTCATCTTGGCGATCAGGGCGTCGTCGAATAGGTGCTCGGTCTCAGGATGGAGCGGAGCGTTGATCGTGACCACGTCGCAGACACGCACCATCGACTCGGCGTCGGGATGGTAGGTGAGGTCGAGGTCGGCCTCGACCTCGGCAGCAAGCCGATGGCGATCGGTGTAGTGCAGCCCGACCTCGAACGGCTTAAGCCGCCTGAGTACGGCAGAGCCGATCCGGCCAGCCCCGACCGTGCCGACCTGCATGCCCTCCAGATCGTAGGAGCGCGAAACGCAGTCCGCGATGTTCCAGCCTCCGTCGATGACCCACTGGTAGGAGGGAAGGTAGTTGCGTACGAGGGCGAGGATCATCATCACGACGTGCTCGGCCACGCTGATGCTGTTCGAGTAGGTCACCTCGGCGACCGTGATGCCGTGCTCGATCGCCGCTTGGAGATCGACGTGATCGGAGCCGATCCCTGCCGTCACCGCCAGCGTCAGGTTCGGCGCCTTGGCGATCCGCTCCGCAGTCAGGTACGCGGGCCAGAATGGCTGGGAGATCACGATCTCCGCGTCCGGGAGCTCCTTCTCGAAGACCGAGTCAGGCCCGTCCTTTTCGGACGTCACGATCAACCGGTGCCCGCGCTCCTCGAGAAACGTCCGCAACCCGAGCTCGCCCGACACGCTTCCGAGAAGCTCACCCGGCGTGAAGTCGATCCGCTCGGGAGTCGGCGCGGTTTGGCCGTCGTAGTAGCGCTCGATCTTCGGAATATCGTCACGGGCGTCTGACGGAGGACACCCGCTCACGGGATCCTCGTAGAGCACGCAGAGGATGGTCGCCACCGGCTTCTCCCCTTCCCTCGATGTTTGTATCCGGCATCTTCGCTGCTCGGGTGTCGCTTCGTGACCCCGAGCCGCTTCAAAAGCGGCATCGCTAAACGGTTTGGGCACTCCGTGGAGCGGGGCTCGGTCGAGCGCTGCGGCCCAGTGCGGTCAGGAACATCACGCTCTTCCCTTCTGCGTGAGGCGAGAAGAACTCGGTGACCTCGTCGTCGAGGAAGGTGAGTCCCGTGGCGCCGAAACGGAGTGCGTAGGCGGTGAGGTAGAGGCGGCCGCCGAGGATTCCTCCTTCGAGCTGAGCCGCTCGATAGCCGCGGTTGCCGAACCGGGCGAGGACCGGCTCGAGATCCACGAGGCAGTAGACGTTCGCGGCGGCGGCGGCGGGAAGCTCTTGGAAGAGGCCGAGTCGGCCTGCGATCGCTCGAAACTCGCCTTCCTCGAGGAGCTCGAGCGCTCGCTCCGCGCGCCGGAGGTAGTAGGCACCGGGCGGCAGACCGTCCACCGCGTGTGCGATCACGTAGAGGTCGAGCAGATTCGAGTCCGGGTCTTCGGTGAAGTCGGCGGGGATCGAGGCGGTCGCGACGGCGAGCGTTGTGGACAGCTCCTCAAAAGTGAGCGAGCGCGAGACGTCGAAACGACGGGTCGAGCCCCGCCGGACTATGACGCTCTCGAGCGGCTCGGCCGGCCAGTCCGCCTCGGCGATCGGACGGAGGGGAATGAGCTCGCTCAGGGCATCTGGTTCCCGACGCGGAGAGACCACGTTGCGCCAGTGCACTACCTGCTCCTCGTGCTCGAGGCTCGACGCGCTGTGGATCTCGCGGATTGCCGGGTAGTCGATCTCGCTCGAAGACAGCGGCTCGGTCTCGAGCTTCAGCGCCGGGGCCTCGGGCGCGGGCCCTGGCGGCTCGGCCGTTCTCCCGAGCGCAACGAGGGCAAGAGCCCCTTCTCGAGCCGGATCCAGTCCGAGAAGGTGCTCGACATCTCGATCCGCGAAACCGGCGACGACCTTGGCTGCGAGCCCCTGAGCGGCGGCCACGGCAAGCAGGTTCGCGTGGAGTGTTCCACCGTCCCAGAAGGCATGGCGGTAGGCTCTGTCTCGGTACTTCCAGGCGTTGCGCCAGTAGGTCGAGGCGCTCGCAACGACGGCCGGCGCCTGAGCCAGCGACGGCTCGACGCCGGCAGCCTCGATGAGCGCGCCTCGGTAGTCACCGACACGCAGGCGCCGCAGCGCGAAGTCGTGCGCGCCGAAGTGGTAGACACCCGCCGGAAGATCCGGGAGGTCACCGCAGGCGAGATAGAGGTCGACGTGGTAGAGAGCGCCCGTGTTCGCTGCTGCCCGGAAGTAGACGTCGCCGCCGGGGGAGCGCGCGACACTCGTAATCCCGGCCGAGTAGTAGAAGACCCGAGCGAGCGCCTCCAGACCCGGCACCTGCTCGGTTGGCTCGGTCTCTCGCCCGGCTAACGACGAGATGGCGTGGAGCGCCGAGACGGTTCCGGGCTCGAGCTGACGAGGGAGCGGGATCGTCTCGAGATCGCGGTAGAGCTTGAACGGGACAGGCCTGTTGTCCCAGTCGAGCTGGTGCGGACTCGCACGCAGCCGCTCCTCGGAGTGCTTTGTCCGCTCGTGATAGCCACGGGCGACCTCAACGCTCTCGTTCGTCACGCGGCCACTGTATTCCCGCACCACGAGGCGGCGACCGGCAGAGAGCTTCAGTCGATCAGATGTCGACGTCGGGCAGTGCGCCGACCTTGCGCTGCCGGCCGATTCCCAGCCGAGCCCGCACAGGAGGCTCCCTCCGGCACATCGGAAGGCTATGGGGCTGCGGCAGCTGGCGCGCTCACCAGAGCCTCTCGCTGTCCGGGCGTCTCGCTCCGGCAGGGTGTCTGTCTAGCCGACGGAGCCTTCCATCTGCAGCTCGATCAGGCGGTTCAGCTCGACGGCGTACTCGAGCGGTAGCTCCTTGGTGATCGGCTCCACGAAGCCGTTGACGATCATCGCGCTTGCCTCGGCCTCCGAGAGACCGCGGCTCATCAGATAGAAGAGCTGCTCCTCGCCGATCTTCGAGACGGTGGCCTCGTGCTCGGTCGAGACGCCCTCGTTCTCGTCCACGCTGATGTACGGGTACGTGTCAGAGCGCGACTTCTCATCGAGGATCAGCGCATCACAGACAACCTTCGACTTGGCGCCCTTGGCGCCCTTGGCCACCTCGAGCAGCCCGCGGTAGCCACCGCGACCGCCGTTCTTCGAGATCGACTTCGAGTTGATCACCGAGGTCGTGTTCGGCGCGACGTGCACGCACTTGCCCCCAGCGTCCTGGTGCTGACCGTCGCCGGCGAACGCGATCGAGAGCACCTCACCGTGGGCGCCCTCGCCCATCAGCCAGATCGCCGGGTACTTCATCGTCAGCTTCGAGCCCAGGTTGCCGTCGACCCACTCCATCGTCGCGTTCTCGTACGCAACCGCGCGCTTGGTGACGAGGTTGTAGACGTTGGTCGACCAGTTCTGGATCGTCGTGTAGCGGCAGCGGCCGCCCTTCTTCACGATGATCTCGACGTTGGCCGAGTGCAACGAGTCGGTCGAGTAGATCGGCGCCGTGCAGCCCTCGACGTAGTGGACGTAGGCGTCCTCGTCGACGATGATCAGCGTCCGCTCGAACTGGCCCATGTTCTCGGCGTTGATGCGGAAGTAGGCCTGCAGCGGCAGCTCCAGCTTGACGCCGGGCGGGATATAGATAAACGAGCCGCCCGACCAGACGGCCGAGTTGAGCGCGGCAAACTTGTTGTCGTTCTGCGGAATGATCGTGCCGAAGTACTCGCGGACGAGGTCCTCGTGCTCACGCAGCCCGGAGTCCATGTCCTTGAAGATCACGCCCTTTTCCTCGAGATCCGCTTGCAGCTTGTGGTACACAACCTCGGACTCGTACTGCGCACCGACACCGGCGAGAAAATCCTTCTCGGCCTCCGGAATCCCGAGCTTGTCCCACGTGTCCTTGATGTCGTCCGGGAGGTCCTCCCAGGACTTGGCCTGCTTCTCGGTCGGCTTCAGGTAGTAGAAGATCGAGTCGAAGTCGATCTGGGCGACGTTGCCGCCCCACTCGGGCAGCGGGCGCGCCTTGAAGTACTCGAGCGACTTGAGGCGGTAGTCGAGCATCCACTTCGGCTCGTTCTTGTGCGCCGAGATCTGACGGACGACCTCTTCGGTCAGGCCACGCTCAGCCTTAAACACGAACTGCTCGGGATCGTGGAACCCGTACTTCTCGGCGTAGTCGCCGCCGATTTCCTTCACGACGTCGGTCTCGGATGTGCTCAACGGGACTCGCCTCCTTACCAAAGGACTCGACTGCGATGAACCATACGTATTGTAGTTGCGGTGGTCGCAGCTCGGTGTTGCCGTGGTGGCAGCTCGGCGGTGCGCTTTCAGACGGTGAAGAGGTGGCGGGGAAGCCACGAACGAGCAGAGCTGGCCGGACTGCGCGGGAGCGCTGGACGCACCGGGAGCCGGCCGAGCAGGTGGGCACGTCTGAGGCCCACGCCATCGGCGTATGCCCGATCTCGAGCAGCGGCTCGTGCGCGCGCGCCTCGAGCAGCGCGAGGAGCAGATAGAGAGCGCCGAGACGCGGATCCGCTCGGAGCTCGAAGACCTCGACCCCGTCGCTCGCGCTCGCGTCATCGGAGACCTCGCTAACCCGGCTCCGACTGACTAACCGGCGGTCATTGCCCGGGCAATCAGATCGGCGTGGCCGGGCAACCGCGTTGCCCAGACGTACGCTCAACCGATCGAGTTCGTACTACCACCGTACGCGCACGACCATTATCGCCGCCTGCTCAGACAACAGAAATCGTTCTCTTGCAGGACTTCTTGGATGGGCCGTGCAGGAATCGAACCTGCGACCTTGGGATTAAAAGTCCCCTGCTCTACCAACTGAGCTAACGGCCCTGCTGGCGAGTATAGGCACGGCTTGCGCGCTCGCCGCTCAGCCGGAAAACGCGCAAAAAGAAAGGCGGAGCTGCCGCCAGCCCCGCCTTCAAACCTGTGGTCGAGCCCCCGCCGCATCGGGGCCCTCCACCGGGGAGCCCTTGGGCTCCACACGGCACTATGGGAGACCGCCGCCACCGCGTCGTCCCCCGATGGGACGGTTCAAAAGCCCCTCAAGAAAGCGTCCTGAAGACCACCCCTCTGAGCGATGGCGAGACGGCGACTCGTAGGCATCCTCGTTGGCGAGGGTCGCTGAGGACGTGGGAGCCGCACCCACGGTCTCTCGGGGAGGGGTGGCAGATGCCGCCCCTCTTCGATGTTTTTGGGCCCGGGGCGATCGGCCCGTCAGCTCAGGGCCTGATTGGCCTTGAACCGGCGCATGTCGACGACCGTGCAGCCCTCGACCTCGATCTCGACCGGGCGCGTCTCTTCGTCGAGAATCGCCTCGACCGTCGAGAGCGGGTCGTCTGAGCGCAGCCCGCGCTCGATCGCGAAACGCATCGTCGCCCGCATGGGCTCGAGCACCGTCCGAAGGCTCCACGGTGTGTAACCGCCCGCCCGGAGCTCGTCGAGCAGTGCGATGGCGTGCCACTCGCCGATCTCTGCGATCTGCAAGTGGCCAAGGCGCGGGACTGAGGTGGACGTGGACAGGCCACTCGTAGTCCCGACGCTCTTGCGTGCCAGCAGGGAACGACTCGAGCCAGCGCTCGAGCGCCTCCTTGAACGTCAGGTCTATGCCGCGGTGCGCCGAGGCGCGCGTTGCGGCCACAGCCGCAAGCGCTGCCTCTGCGCGGGCGAGCCCCCCGACGACCGTCAGGTAATGCGGTGTCCCCTCGTCGTCGTTCACCGAGATCTCGAAGCGCACTCGCCCACTCGATGTACGCCGACAGGTGATCCCAGCTTTGCCCTCGACGACGATCCGCTCGTCTGGCATGTCGGTGGCTCCTTCCCGTGCCGGGGCGATGACCTGCTGTCGGCCGCCGCACCCCGCGCCTTGCCTCATCACCCGGTGACGGGTGACCTCCCGTACCTCACCGTAGGGGGGAAAAAACGAATCGAACATTGGCAAATTCCAGTACAGGCGACGCCCCATTGACCCCGGGAGACCCGTTGGCGAGGAGCCGGGCACGTACGCCACGGCCACCCCACACGCCTACTGCCTGGCGTACAGACGGGAGCGGGCTTGCCCGGGCGACTGGAGCGGGCCAACCCGGGCGACGAGGCCGGACCGGCCTAGGCGCGCGCAGCGCCCCTGACCGGGCGCTCTTACGGGGCGCGACGCGGCCCCGCCTGCGGCAGAGGGCGGCGCGCTCCAGGCGAAACCGTGGCCTACAAAGCGAGCAACGCCGGCGCGAGCTCGCGAAGCTCGGCGAGCGCGAAGCGATCCTGCTCGGCGATCAGCGGCTGCACGCACACGTGGTCGGCGCCGGCGTCGAGGTGCGCCTGCACGCGCTCGACGATCGCATCGACGCCGCCCTGCACGATCACGTCATCGACGAGGCGGTCGCTGCCACTATCGGTGAGCTCGTCCTCGGTGTAGCCAAGCCATTCGATGTTCTTGCGGTAGTTGTTCATCGCCAGGTAGAACGCAGCGTGTTCGCGCGCGATCTCGCGCGCCCTCGTCGCGTCCTCGCTCAGCACGCACGGAATCTCGGGCGCGAGCCACTTGTCGGGGCCAATGATCTCGCGCGCGCGGCGCGTGTGCTCTACCGGCACGAAGTACGGGTGCGCCCCGATCGTCCGCGCGGCCGAGAGCTCGAGCATCTTCGGGCGCAGGGCCGCGAGGCACCACTGCACGGGAGGATCTGGCTCCGTCCCGAAGTAGGTCGCCGCCTCCATGTCGTCGAGGTAGCGGTTCATGGTCGAGATCGGCTTCGAATAGGGAAGCCCATAGGGCCCGACCTGCTCGACGTGGCTGACGCCGAGGCCGAGCAAAAAGCGGCCCGGGTAGGCCTCGCCCAGCGTCTTCCCGCCGTTCGCCATCGCGACAGGGTTACGCGCCCAGATATTTGCGATGCCCGTCCCGACGACGATCTTGCTCGTCGCGCCGAGCAGGATCCCGCCGATCGAGAAGCACTCCTTTCCGCCGAACGCCTCCGGATACCAGATCGTGCCGTAGCCGAGCTCTTCGATCTCTTGCACCGCCTCGATCGACTGCTCGGCGCTCAGCCCTATGAACCCGGAGAGCCAGGCTCCAATTCGACCCGGATTGACATCCATTCCTGCGATCCTCCTCGATCAGAGGGCGCTCGGTGCCGCCTCGACCGACAGCTCTGCGTCAGCGGGAGCCGAGCTCACCCTCGACGTACGCGTCGATCAGGGTACGCGCAATCGAGAGCCCCGGGGGGAGCTCGGGCAATGCGTCACGGGTGAACCAGTCGGCGGCCGCGATCTCCTCGGGATCGAGCACGAGCTCGCCGCTCGCGTAGTCGGCCGAGAAGCCGATCATCAGCGAGTGGGGAAAGGGCCAGGGCTGGCTGCCGTAGTAGCGGATGTTCGCGACCTCGATCGAGACCTCTTCCTTGATCTCGCGGGCAACGCACTCCTCGAGCGACTCGCCCGGCTCGACGAAGCCGGCGAGCACGCTGTAGAAGGCGCCCGGAAACCGCGTCCCCTGAGCAAGCAGGATCTCGTTGCCGCGGGTGACGCAGACGATCACCGCAGGCGACAGCCGCGGGAAGCTGTGGTGCTCGCACACCGTGCACCGCTTCGCCCGTTCACGCGGCGCGTTCTCGGTCGGAGCGCCGCAGCGCCCGCAGAAGCGGTGCGTTCGGTCCCACTCGACGATCTGGTACCCGCGGCCGGCGAGCCAGAACTCGTCCTCGGGGACGCGACTCCAGAGCGCGCGCAGGCCGACGAACTCATGCTCGGGCGGCGGATCGACCTCGTCGGGCACGTGCGAGCAGAAGCAGTCGACGTCGTTCAGCCGGCCGAGGTAGTGCCGACCGTCGAGCGGGAGCCCGAGCTCCTCTGTCGCGCCGACACTCGGCAGAGCGGCTTCGGCTCCGAGCGAGCGCACGAGCAGGTCGCGGTCGCGGTAGACGATCAGGAGCCGGCGCTCGGTCGGCCGCTCCGGAGGAAGGGCCGCCGGCTCGAATTTCACGGCTAGACGGTTGGGCTCACGCCGCGCCGCTCACGCTTCGCGACTCACGCCGTGTTGCGTATCCGCCGGTTGATGGCACGCAGCGTTGCGCGACCGGCGACGCCGTCGGCCTCGAGGTTGTTCTCTCGCTGGAACGCCGAGATCGCGTCGCGCGTCGCCGGCCCGTACTGGCCATCGACCGGCCCCGGGTCGAACCCGAAGACCGAGAGTGCAACCTGCACGCGCCTCACGCGCTCGCCCGTGCTTCCTTCCTGAATCGGCTCGCCTCTGGGATTGATCGCTTGCAGGTCATCTGGCGTGACCGGAGGCGGTGCCGGCGGTGGCGGGTCGGGCTGCGTAGGCGGAACCGCCGTTGGCGGGACCGGGACAGGCGTCGCCACCGGCGGGTCCACGGCTGGCGGCACTTCAACCGCCGGCGGGGGCAAGGCAACGGGCTCTGGGTCACTGCCGCGCGTTGCGAGAACGACCCCGATCGCGATGGCAGCGGCTGCCACTGCGCCGCCGAGAAGCAGGAGCCGGCGGTTGGCCGGATTCGACAGGTCGAAGCCGGCGCCCTGGCCGGAGCCGCGCTGCCTTCCACCGCCCTTTCCTCTTCCTCGTCCGCTTTCCACTAGCCCCATGGTACGCCGCGTCGCGGCGGCTCCCTCCGCGTCGCCGCTGGCATCGCGAACGTCGGCAGCAGCCTGAAGGTGGTGCACGGCGGCTTCGCCGTCACCGAGCAGCAGTGCGCGGGTTCCATGCTCGTGCTCGACCCAGGCCTCGGCGGCGCGATCGTCGAGCGCGCGCGCGGCGCCGTGAGCCGCGTTGAGCAGGCGCCCCCAGGCGCCGAAACGACGTCCGAGCGCGAGCGGGGCGGCAGCTACCCAGGCCAGGCGCAGCGTCTCGCGATGTTGCGCCGAGGCGGTCGCCCACTCGCCGAGACCGACGATCACGTGGGATTCCTCGGCGACGGCGTCAGGCGAGCGGCGGTTGCCCTCGGCCCAGCCGCTGATGTAGGCGAGCGCGACACTTCGCGATGAGGAGAGAGGCCACGAGCCCTCAACCTCGGCCGCGACCTCGTCGGCCAGCCGTACGCGCCCGTCTTCCTCGACGACAAGCCCGGCCTGAGTAAGCCGTCGAAGCGCGTCGCCCGAGCCCTCGACCGAGGCGAGCGCCTCGACGTGACCGCTGCCGATCGACGGGTTGCCGGGCAGCGCGAGGGCTGCGATCAGGCGCTGCTCGATCTCGTTGAGACCGGCGAGCGCAAGGCCAGCAAGCGTTTGATCGAGATTCGTGCCGAGCTGCTGCGCAAGCTCACCGAGCTGCGGCCAGCTCCAGCCGGCGAGGGCGCCGGCCTGAACCAGGCGCTGCGGATTCCCGCCGACGGCGGCAGCGATTGCGCTCGCGGCTTCCGCGTCTGACCCGCTCGGCTCCTGGCCGATCATTTCGGTCAGGAGCGCCGAAGAGGCCTCGGAAGGTAGGCCCCCGAGCGGCACGACCTTCGCGCCGGGGATCGCGATACCGGGTCGCGATGCGGCGACCGTCGCCGAGCTCTCGAGTACGGCGACAAGCTCCTCGGCCTCGGAGGAGGCGAGCTCGACGTCGTCGAGAACGACCAGCAGACGCAGCGCCGCCAGCGCGTCGGCAATGTCCTCTGGCAGCGCTTTCGACGGCGCCTGCGGGATGGCGACCGCGTCGAAGATCGCCTGGAGTACGTCGCCAACGGCGAGTCCGCGGCAACCGATGTAGACGACGCCGTCCGGGCTCTGATCGGTGGTCGGCGAGTGGGCGAGGTGCCGGAGCAGTGCAGTCTTCCCCACACCGCCCTCGCCAACCACGTGAAGGACGACGCCTGGGGCCATCGAGCCCTGGATCTCGGCGAACTCGACCTCCCGGTCGAGCAGCCGCACCGGGTCGGGTCGGTGGACGATCGGCGGCGTGCGCAGCGAGAAGTCGACCGGCGTCGGTAGCTCGGTGAGGTCGGCGCCGTGGAGCGCGCCGAAGGCGAGCACCCGCGGACTGACCGCTATCTCGCCGCCGCTCGCAGCATCAGTGGGGTTTGTGTCTTCCACGAGCGTTGTCAGGAGCGAATCCTAGGCGGCCGACTGGTCGGACGGGGCCACGCGCCAGACGAACCGAACGTCGTCGCCGAGCGGGAGAACGAGAGCGGGCGCCCGAGTCGACTCGAGCGCCCGCACCCGTGGTGAACCGTCCTCTAGCTTGATCCGCCTGAGCGATTCCGCTTGGCGTAGGCCTCGTCGAGCACCTTGCCAGCAACCTCACGCCCGCCGAGCCCGAAGGCCACGGCCGCCGCAAGGGCAACCGCACCGACCAGCGCGGCGTAGGTGATCGTCACGATCTCGTCAGCGATCTTGAGCTGGTTCAGGACCATGAACGACGCCAATACCAGTACAAGCACCGGTACCGCCTGCGACAGGAATCGGCCCATCCCCTCGTCTCCGAGCGCCTTCTTGATGAAGGTGCCAAGGAACCCGGCTGCAAGGGCCGCCACGATCAGGATCACAAGCGCTGCAATGACGTTCGGCAGGTAGTCGTAAATCGCACCGACGACGTCTGTGACCTCGGTGATCTCGAGTGCGGTCAGCGCGAGTGAGATCACGCCGAGGAAGATCACCCAGTAGACGATCGTCGCCAGGAGTCTTGTCACACTCCCGCCCGGCGCGAAGCGCTTGATGTACTCGCCGCCCTTCGTGCTGCCGATTCGCTCGTCGACCTTCAACCGATCGAGCACGCGAACGATGACGGCCCTGATGATCCTGGCGATGATCCAGCCAACGATGAGGATGGCAAGTGCCGCCAGCAGCTTCGGCAGGAAGTCGAACACTCTGTCGAGTGCCGTTTGCAGCGATCCGCCGATGCTGACGTCAACCGCAAGAAGTAGGGGCATGCGCAACTCCTCCTGTCTGAATACCTGCACGGTTCCGGCCCGCCCGCCAGCGGACTCGGTGGGGCGAGGAGCCTAGATCAGCCGAGCGCGTAGATCAAGGCCCGGGCGCCGGCGCGCCGAACGACCTAGTATCCGCGGCCGCGGGCAATTGAGCGGCCTCGAGACGCCACTCGTGATGCGGCCCGTAGGCAACGAGCTGGCAAGCGGCGTCCGAAGCGGGCGCCCACCGAAGGGAGTCTCGGATGTACGTCCTCGCCGTGAATGTGGGAGACCTAGCGCGCGACTACCTCCCGGGCGTCATACGGGCGATCGTGATCATCGCCGTCCTCTGGGTCCTCACGAAGCTCGTTCGCCGCTTCATGTCCAAGCGCGAGGGGGGCTTCGCGCGCCAGCTCGGGTACATCCTTCCGAAGGTCGTCTGGGTGATCGGCGGGATCATCTTGCTCGGGACGTTCGGGATCAACATCACGTCTCTAATGGCCCTCCTTGCAACGGTCGGGATTGGACTCGCCCTCGTCTTCACGCCGGTGGGCCAGAACGCCTTCGCCGGGTTCCTCGCCGGCATCGACAACACGGCGAGCGAAGGAGATGTCATCAGCGTTGGTGACAAGGTCGGAACGGTGGTGCGCCGCGGCACGCTGAGCACGGGCGTCGAGTTTCCGGATGGATCGATGGTCTACATGCCTAACACAAGCCTGATTGACGATGAGCTCACGAACCACAACCGCGTCGACGGCGCACGGCTCGAAGTCGAGATCAAGCTCGATGGCTCACCGAACCGCAGCGCGGCGGTCGACGTGATGAAGAGCACGCTCGACGCGCTTGAATGGCGGCGCTCCGACAAGCCGATAGCCGTGTTGTTCAGCGAGATCGGCTCCAACGCGTTCCACTACCGTTGCCAGGCCTGGGTGGATCGCCGCCTCGAGGAACCAGTGCGCACGAGCGACATGCGCACGGCGCTGGTCGACGCGCTCGAGTCGTCGGGCATCAGCGTGGGCGAGACGGGCAACCTCTCCGCCTCGGATTTCGTCCTGACGCACGTGACCAACGGTGCCAGCAAGCTCGAGGCAGAGATGGCCGACGCGGACGGGCTACGTCAGAACTAACGGACGCGGTCGCAAAGCAGCTGCGCGCTAGCCCTCGAGTGACGAGACCAGCGCCTCGAGCGAGCTGAGCCCGCTCGTCAGCGAGTCGGCGAGCGTGCCGAGCTCGGTGCTCGCCACGTCGAGGCTGACGGGAACATCGAGCTCGACCGGCACGTCGAGGTTCACCGGGATCTCGCCCCGCAACGGAACGCTAAGCGTCAGATCGATCGGGAGATCGAGCTTCAGCGGCACGCGCACGTCGACGGGAATGTCGAGTCCGACAGGTGTGTCGACCGTGATCGTCGTCTCGACCGACTCATCGATCGGCACCGTCGCGCGCACCGGCACGCGTAGCGTCTGGTCGAGCTCGATGGTGCTCTCGATCGTGATGCGGTCGCGAATCGGCACGTTCAGCTCGATCGACGACGTCGCGAAGGTCTCGAGCCCGCCAACGGCCTGCGCGAGTGCGCCCGAGATCTCTGGTCCAGCGGCGACGAGCTGATTCTGCAGACCGCGGGCCTCGCCGAGGAAGTCGCGCACGGCGGTGCGAAGCGCGTCGACGTCGGCCTCCGAGCGGGCGAGCTCGGCGCGTGCGCTCGTGGCCTCGGCCTGGGCGAGCGCTGCGTCGTCGCGGGCTCTGTCGGCCCAGACGATCGCGAGAGCCGCCACCGCGACCGCGATCACGGTCAGCACGGCTAGCCCGACGACGAACTGCATGAGCCAGCGATCGACGAACTCCCGCATGGCTGCTCCTTCCATCCAGACCTGCGGACAGTGGCGGCCTCACAGTAGCCCTTGACGAGCCAGCTACCGAGCGGACGGGCCGTCTACATATAGCCGAGGTCGGCGAGCCGCGAGACGACCGCGGCCTCGTCTTCCTCGCTCAGCTCCGGGCGGCGAGCGTCGTCGAGCTCGCGCTCGAGAATGAACCTGAGCTCCTCGGGCACCTCGGCGGCGCGGTTCTCGAGCTCGCCCGGGTCGCCATCGAGGCGGTAGGCCTCCTCCACCCCGGTCTCGAGGTGGCGGATCAGCTTCCACGGCGGCTGGCGAATCGCCGCCTGCGAGAGCGTGCCGCGGTCGGTTGTGAACGAGAAGACGGGCTCGCCCGCGCGCTCGCCTGCAGCGCGGGCGAGCAGCGAGGCGCCGTCGCACTCGAGCGGCGCCAGGCCGGCCAGATCGAGCAGGGTCGGGACGACGTCGACGCCGCTCACCTGATCGCCGACCACGCCCTGTCCGACGCGCTCGGGCGCCGAGACGACGAGCGGTACGTGGATGATCTCGTCGTAGAGCGTCGCGCCGTGCAGGTGGTAGATCCCGGCGAGCTCGCTCTTGTCGGCGATGCGCTCGCCCCATGACTCGCCGTGGTCAGAGAGGAAGACCACCGCCGTCGTCTCGCGAAGCCCGGTCGCGTCGAGCTCGGCGAGGAGCTCGGCCAGCAGCGTCTCGGACATGAACTCGACGCCCTCGCGGTACTCGGCGCGACAGCTCTCGACGCCCTCGGCCGAGCCCTCCTGGAGCCGCGCGAGAAACTCGAGCTTCGCCGCCCGCCACTCCTTGCGCTCGCCATGCTTGATACGGCGGGGCATGTGCGTGGCCCAGCTATGAACGAAACAGAGGAACGGCTCCTCGTGGGGTTTGCGGAGCCACGCGATCACGTCGTCGAGCGTGTCGGTCTCGCCGCGCACGTTGGCGTTTCGCAGGCCCTTGAAGAGGAACTCCCTGTCGAACACGAAGGTCGCAACGTCGCGGTCAGCCTCGACGAACGCGTCAAAAACCGTGCGCAGCGCCGGATCCGGCTCGTCCCACGCGTAGTAGCCGTGCCGGTGCGGGTAGAGACCCGTGATCATCGACATCATCGACGGCGCCGTCCAGGGTGCCGCCGCGATTGCCTGGTCGAAGCGAAGGCCACGCGCCGCCAGCGCGTCGAGTGTCGGGGTGTTGACGGCCTGCGCTCCATAGGCGCCGACGTGGTCGGCGCGGAGCGCGTCAGAGACGAAGACGAGAACGTTCATCGGCGGGCAAATCGTAGAGGCCGGGCACTCGCGTAGGCTCGGCGGCGTGCCCCTGAGCAGCTGGCGCCTGCCGACGATCATCGCCGTCTTCGTGACGGCGCTGATCATCTCGAACATCATCGCCGTCAAGCTGCTCGAGGTCGCCGACCGCGTCTTCGACGCAGGCAACATCCTCTTTCCGCTCACCTACCTGATCGGCGACGTGCTGACCGAGGTCTACGGCGTGCGGGTCGCGCGGCGCGTGATCCTGCTCGGCTTCGGCTGCAACGTGCTTGCCGTCGGTGCGATCCAGGCGGCGGTGCACCTACCCGCGGCAGACTTCTGGGCCGAGAACGACGAGGCGTTCGGCAGCGCACTCGGAACGACCTGGCGCATCTTCGTCGCCTCGCTCGTCGCCTACCTCATCGGTGAGCTCGTCAACTCGACGATCCTCGCCCGGCTCAAAGTCGTAACCGCAGGGCGCTTCTTATGGCTGCGAACGATCACCTCAACGCTGTTCGGACAGGGTCTCGACACGGTGCTGTTCGTCTCGATCGCGTTTGCGGGCACGGGCGCGCCGCTCGGCGAGACGATCCTGACGACCTGGGTGATCAAGGTCGCATGGGAGACTGCCGCTACGCCGTTGACGTACGGGGTTGTCGGATACCTGAAGCGAGCTGAGGGTGTTGACGCGTATGACCGGGATCTCAGGCTGCTGCGGCCTCGGACGCTCGCCTGAGTCCTGACGGGCGTCGTCGCACTACTCCTCCTACGGGGTGGTGCTGGCCGGGGCCAACGCGTGCGGTCACCCCATTCCCCTTCACCCAGAAGACAGTCCGCGTCCGGGAGCCTTTGGTTGTGGGAACGCTGCGCGAGCGGCGACCGGGCGGTTTAGGCGACGGGGCGGGGGCGGTATGAGTGGGTGGGGATAGCTCGGTGCCGCCGTACTTTGGCGGTGCCGGGATGTCCCCACCCACATCTGCACCAGCCCCGCTCGCTTTAGACGGGTCCGAGCTAGCCGAACTTCGCAGCTTGCTCGGCGTACGCGTCGAGGAGCGGGACTACGACGCTCTCCGGCTCTGAAGGGACTATGAAGATCAACGAGTCGACGCCCGCCTCGACTGCCGCTTCGACAGCGTCGTCGCCTTCCATACAGCCGAACTGCACGACGGGGATGTGACCCCGGCCCGCCTCCTCTCCCTGGGATCGAAGCGACGCGACTTCTTCGGCGAGGCCTTCGGCGCCGCGGAAGCCGAGGGGCATCCAGCCGTCGCCGTAGCGCAGCACCCGCTTGAGTGCGGTCGGGCCGTTGTTGCCGATCAGGATCGGTGGGTGTGGCTTCTGAACGGGCTTGGGCCACTGCCAGATCGGGTCGAAGTCGACGAGCTCGCCGTGGTACTCGGCCTCGTCCTGCGTCCAGATCGCCTTCATGGCCTCGACGCGCTCGCGCTGCATCCGGAAGCGCCGATCGGGATCGGTGCCGTGATTGGACATCTCCTCGATGTTCCAGCCCGCGCCCACCCCGAAGTCGACGCGACCGCCCGAGAGCAGGTCGAGCGTGGCGACCTCGCTGGCGGTGACGATCGGATCTCGCTCGGTCACCAGGCAGACGCCGAAGCCAAGCCGGAGCTTCTCGGTCGCCGCCGCGACCGCGCTGAGCGTGACGAAGGGATCGAGCGTGTGCGAGTACTCGCGCGGGAGCTCGCCGCCGCCGGGATACGGCGACTCTCGGCTCGTCGGAATGTGCGTGTGCTCGGGGAAGTAGAGCGAGTCGAAGCCACGCTCCTCGCATGCCTTGCCGAGCTTCACGGGATTCATGGCGTACTCGGTCGGGAAGATCCCGATTCCGAACTTCATGCCTGGCCGCCCAGTTTGACGGCGGTGCCGTAGGCGAGGATCTCCGCGGCGCCGGCGGAGATGGTGGCGGTCGTGAGCCTCACCTCGATGACGGCGTCGGCGCCGAGCTTCGCCGCCTCCTCGTCGAGCCCGCGGATGGCCTCCTCACGCGCGGTCGCGAGCAGCTGCTTGTACGACTGGATCTCGCCGCCGACGAGGTTCTTCAGCCCCGCCATCACGTCGCGGCCGAGATGGCGTGCACGGACGGTGTTCGATGTGACGAGCCCGAGCGTCTCGACGATCTCGCGCCCGGGCACGGTGCCGGTGGTGGTTACGAGCACGGTGCCCTCCTTGTTTGCGCGCCGACGCGTCTAGCTGTCGCCGGCTTCGCGGCGGATCCTAATCAGCTCAGCGATGCGCGCGTGCCGGCGGCGCCACTTGCGCCACTTCCAGTACCAACGCGGCAGCCGCTTGGGCGCGTCGGGTCGCGGCCCGCGATTGCGGCGAGGCTTGTCGTGCCAGCGGTACATCTGCCATGCCCAGGAGGGGACACGCTTGGGCACGCCCTTCGGCTTCGGCGGCGGGGTGGGAAGCGGGTCGGGGTCGGGCGGCGGTGGAGGCTCGGCGACCAGGCCGCTCGCGGGACGGACGGTACGGGCAACGGCGATCTCACCCACGGGGGCCTCGCCCTCGGGGGCCGTGCCGCCCTCGGCGGCAACGTCGCCCTCGGCCGGCGGATCGCCCTCATCCGACGGCGCACCCTCGGCCGGCTGGTCGCCTTCAGCCGGCGGGCCGCCCTCGACCGACGGATCCCCCTCGGCCGCCGGCGCGTCCACGGCGGCGGGCTCGCCGGCGGTGATCGCATAGGCGTACGGGCCGCCTCCGAGCGCAGGCGTAGCGTCCCAGGTCCAGTCGATGGCGCTGCCGTGGCCCGGGCCCTTGCCGACCACCGAGCCGGCCGGATCGGTGACCGTGACCACCCAGGGCAGCTCCTCCGACAGCCGGCCCGTGAACCGAACTGGGCCGCCAACCGTGCCCTCGGTCGCCGGGTCGTAGAGCTTCGGCAACCCTGTTTGCGCCGCCGCCACGGCGACGCCGTCGAGCTCGCGGTACAGACGTCTCCCTGGACAGGACGTGAAGTCGGTATCGCGATGCCCCGAAACCGAGCGAAGCGTGACGGTCGAGTTTCTCGGATGCCGGCTCGTTCCCCCCGAGGTGAGGCTGCGAAGCGTCGCAGGGTCGAGATGAGCAACGTCGAGCCGCCACGCGAGCAACGCCGCGAGCGCGGCGAGCGCTTCGGGCGTCGGGGGCTCGCCCTTGTGGTAGTCGCCGATCAGAGCGACGCCGACGGCGCCGCGGTTGAACCCGCGCGCGTGAGCTCCGACCACGTTTGCTTCCGCGCCGCCGCGGCGGCCTTCGAAGACCTGGCCGAACGGGTCGACGAGGAAGTTGTAGCCAATGTCGTTCCAGCCGTTCGCCTTGACGTGGTAGCGCTGGATCGCGGCTACAAGCTCGGCAGATTTACGGGGCGTGTTTGGGCGCCGGCCCGCGGTGTGATGCACGACTGCGAGCTCAAGCCGTTCCGCGTAGTAGGGCCTGGCGCGGACGATGCGCTCGTTGGCGCGCCACGCGCTCCGAGGGATGATCGCCGGGCCATCGGCGATCGCAAGCCGTCGCCGCGGCAGCGAACGTGTCGCTGTCCAGAGGAAATGCGCGCGCAGCGCGCGCACCTCACCTCGAAGCCGGTACTGCACCCACTCGGCGTCGTCGGTGTAGGCGGGCTTACCGAAGTGCCAGCCCCGACGCGGCGCCGGCTCGTCTGAGTCCTCGTCTGGCGACTCGCAGCAAGCTGCCCGCTCCCATTCCCCGAACACGCGGTCAGCGCCGGCAGAGCGGAACCAGACCTCGCCCGCGCCGCGCCAGTGCAGCCCGAGTGTCGAGAAGCGCGGCGCCCGGCGCGGCTCGAGCAGCCGGAAGCCCGCGCGGCCGGCGCGCTGGGGCAGGAGCGGCTCGTCGCGGCTGATGAGCGTGTCTGCGCGCGCGCGTTGTGGGCCACGGCGGCCCTGGCCGCGGCCCTCAGAGACGAGCTCGCGGCGGCCGCCGAGGGCGCGCGCTGGAAGGGCCAGCGCCAGACCGCCGAGCAGAAATACGCGCCTAGACGTACGATGCCGACCCCCGCGCATCGCCCCAGGATACTACGTTTTGGTCGGCGAACCTCCCGCACTTACAGGCCTTTTACAGTGGCACCCCCGATAGGGTGAGGCGATGTCTCGCTGGCAGCTCGCGCAGCTCAACGTCGGCACGACGACGTACGACCTCGACGACCCGCGCATGGCTGGATTCATGGGCAAACTCGACGAGATCAACGCTCTTGCCGACGGGAGCCCCGGCTTTGTATGGCGACTGCAGAGTGACTCGGGCAACGCGACCGATATCGATGTCGGCGGCGATCCGCGCTTCATCGTCAACATGTCGGTCTGGGAGAACGTCGAGGCGCTGTTTGCCTTCACGTACAAGTCGGATCACCGCGAGGTCATGAGCAAGCGGCGCCAGTGGTTCAGGCGGCCGACAGAGGCCTTCCAGGTGCTGTGGTGGGTCCCGGCCGGCCACATCCCGACCGCCGAGGAGGCGCTCGCTCGTCTCGCCGAACTCGAGTCCACGGGCCCGAGCGACCGCGCGTTCACCTTCAAAGAGACCTGGCCCGCACCCGACTCGCCGGGCGAGCCGAGGGACCTCGAGCCGGAGCCCTACTGCGTCAGCTGGCCGGGCGAGGCGTCAGCCAGCGCGTAGCCGCGGCAGCGCCTCGGCCGCGATCGTCTCGGCCATCGCGTCCTGGCCGGCGGCCGGCTGGTCGAGGATGAACTCGTTGATCCCGACCTCGCCGTAGCGACCCACGACATCGTCGAAGGCATCGATGCTCGACCACGGGTCGGGGTGGCCGTGTTCGACCAGCATCGCCGTCCAGATGTAGAGCGAGCGCGTGATGCTGGCCGGGTCGCGGCCGATCTCGGCGCAGTGCGCGTCGAGCAGCTCGCCGCGCTCCCTGATCTCGTCAACTGTGCCGAAGGAGTTCCAGCTGTCGGCGTACTCGGCGCAGATCCGCAACATCTTCGGCTTGTGAGCGCCCAGCGTCAGCGGCGGCCGCGGCGTCTGTAGCGGCCCGGGCCGGATGTAGGCGCCGTTGAGCTGGTAGTGCTCGCCGTCGAACGTCGTCGTCTCGTTGCGCAGCAGGCTGTCGAGTACCTGCACCGCCTCCCGGAACACCCGGACGCGCTCGCCCGGCGTCCCGAGGTCGATCCCGAAGCGGGCATGCTCGTCCTCGAACCAGCCGGCGCCGAAGCCCAGCTCGAGCCGCCCGTTCGAGACGTGGTCGACGGTAACCGCGGCCTGCGCCGTGATCGCCGGATGGCGAAAGGTGTTACAGCTGACCAGGCAGCCGACCCGAATCGTCTGGGTGCGCGCGGCCAGCGCGCTGAGCATCGTCCAGCCCTCGAAGTAGGGGCCGTTCGGGTCGCTCGGGCGGTTCAGGTGGTCGCAATCCCAGACCGAGTCGAAGCCGAGCTCCTCGAAGTGCTGCCAGCGACGCGCGAGCTCCTCGAACGCGATCGACTGGTCGGTGCAGATGCCGAAGCGCATCACGCGGGAGCAACGCCGCGGATCGTGCGCGCGAAGTTCTCCATCGAATCGGCGCGGTTCTCTGGCACGCCCTGGGGGAACACGAAGGCGGTCGTCACGCCGAGGTCGGCGTAGGCGTCGAGCCGCGCGCGACAGTGCTCAGCGTCGCCGATGATGAAGATCGAGTCGAGCATCTCGTCGCTGACGAGCGGTGCCGTACCGCAGTCCGAGCCCTCTGCGTCGCGGCTCTCTTCCCACCGCTTCTTGAGCTCGGGATCCTCTTCGATCTGCCGCCACGCGTCGCGAAGGGCGTCGGCTTCCTCCTCGAAGCCCGCAGCGTGGAACATGCGGTTGTAGAACTCCATGTTGTTGTACCAGGCCATCTGCGATCGGGACATCTCGCGCGCACGGGCCGAGTCGTCGGTCACCCAGACCGGGATCATTAGGGCGACGTCGATCTCGCCGGGGTCGCGCCCGGCCTTCTTTGCCGCCCTGCGAAGCTCCTCGAGGCAGCGCTCGAGCCAACTCGGGGTCGCGTACCAGGGCAGAATCCCGTCGGCGATCCGGCCAGCGAGCCGCATCGTGTCGAGATGCAGCGCGGCGATATAGATCGGGATCGCTCGACGCGCCGGCTTGCCCCCGAACTGCGCGTCGGCCGAGCGCAGGTACTCGCCCTCGTACTTCATCGCCTCGCCGGCGATGATCGCGCGGATGATCTCGACGTACTCGCGCATGCGCTTGATCTTGGGCTCGAAGTCGAGACCGTGATAGGTGGTGACCATTCGCCGATGGCCCATGCCGAGCCCCAGGTTGAAGCGCCCTCCCGAGACCGAGTCGACAGTCGCCGCGCCCATCGCCGTCATCGCCGGCGTACGCACCGGCAGCGTGAGGATCGCCGTGCCCAGCTCTATCGTCGAGGTGGCGGCGGCGACGGCCGTCATGACGGCGACGGCGTCCCAGGCGAACGCCTCGGGGAAGAAGGCTGCGTCGTAGCCCGTCTCCTCGGCGAGTTGCGCGAGCTCGACGATGTCGGCCGGGACCAGATTCGGATCCTGCGGGGGAAGGATCAGGCCAGTTCGCACGGCTCGCCCTCCTCGAGGGTTCGGGTCGGTGGCGGTGCGACGCCCGCGATTGTCCGTCCGAATCCCGCCATTGCCTCGTCGCGGCTTCCATGCACACCCTGTGGGAACACGAACGCCGTGGTCACGCCCAGGTCGGCGTAGGCCTCCAGGCGCTCGCGGCAATGCTCGGCGTCGCCGATCACGAAGATCGAGTCGAGCATCTCGTCGCTGACGAGCGGCGCCGTGCCACAGTCGGCCCCCTCGAGGTCGCGGCTCTTCTCCCAGACCTTCTTGAGCTCGGGATCGGCCTCGATCCGCGCCCACGCCTCTCTGAGCCCGTCGGCTTCCTCTTCGAACCCGGCCGCGTGGAACATCTGGTTGTAGAACTCGAAGTTGTTGTACCAGGCCATCTGGGCACGAGATGTCTCCCTCGCCTCGGCGGGCTCGTCGGTCACCCAGACGGGAATCATGAGCGCGACGTCGATCTCAGCCGGGTCGCGCCCGGCCTTCTCTGCGCCTGCCTGAAGCGCCTCGAGGCAGCGCTCGAGCCAGCTCGGCGTCGCATACCACGGGAGAATCCCGTCGGCGATGCGACCGGCGAGCCGCATCGTGTCGAGGTGCAGGGCCGCGATGTAGATCGGGATCTCCGTCCGTACGGGTACGCCCCCGAACTGCAGGTCTGTCGAGCGAAGATACTCACCGACGTACTGCATTTCCTCGCCCGCGATGATCGCCCGCACGATCTCGACGTACTCGCGCATGCGCTTGAGCTTCGGGTCGAAGTCGAGCCCGTGAATGGTCGTCATCGTGCGCCGATGGCCCATGCCGAGCCCCAGGTTGAAGCGGCCGCCCGAGACCGCATCTATGGTCGCCGCGCTCATCGCGGTGAGGGCCGGCGTCCGCACCGGCAGTGTCAGGATGGCGGTGCCGAGCTCGATCGACGAGGTCGCGCACGCGACAGCCGTCATGAGGGAGACAGCGTCCCAGGCGACCGCTTCCGGGAAGAAGGCGGCATCGTAGCCGTGGCCTTCCGCCAGCTTTGCGAGCTCGACGAGCTCGAGCGGACCCAGGTTCGGGTCTTGCGCGGGAATGATCAGGCCGGTTCGCATCAATTCTCCATCCGAGTGCGTGGCGCGCGCGCCTCGAGCCTACGAGCGCGCACGAGCCAGACGGCTGCCGGGTTCGCGAGACCGCTCTCGCCTTCCATTACTTCGACGACCTCGCGCAGGCGCTCGCGCACCCGGTCTTCACGCGAGGCCCGATCCTCCATCGCGCGCAACGCCCCGCCGACCGGGCCGATCGTCATCAGGTGGCTGACCATGTCGTCGACCGAGCCGGAGAAGGGCATCTCGCTGTCGACGGCCTCAACCTCGACCGAGCCGAAGCCCGCGTCCTCGAGCAGGCGCCGCGTGCGCTCGCTATCGGCGAGGCCGAACGGCCCCGGCGCGTTCGGCTCGGGTGCCTCGGGAAAGTCGACGAGATCGCGCAGCTCATCGACGCCGACGAAGAACCACGGGTTGGCGCGGGGCCCT
>CBDCXJ010000003.1:0-96868 GCA_965223695.1 Gaiellaceae bacterium
TCGTACCCGTCACGTGTCGGCGCCTGTGCTCGCGTTCGCGGATTGAACTGCTGGTCGCGCGTCCGCAGACGGTCGGCGCTCACCCGCCCATCTCGTGAACGGCCAGACGATCTCCTTGCTACCGGTGATGCCGCTTGGACGGAGGAGGAGAATGAGGAGCAGCACGATCCCGAGCCCAACCTCTCGAACACCCCGGCGGCTGGGAATCTCGGCGAAACCGAGATCGATGCCGGCCTCGACGCGACGGAGTCCCTCGGCGACGCCCGAAATCACGATCACACCCACCGTAGCGCCGGCCAGGCTGTTGATTCCCCCGACCACAAGCATGGCGATCACCAGAAACGTGATGCTGAAGAAGAACGTTGTCGGAGCGAAGACCCCTAGGAAATGACCGTAGAGCGCGCCGCCGACTCCCGTGAAGAACGCACTCAGCATGAAAGCCAACAGACGTTCGCGGACGACGTTCACGCCGATCGCTTTCGCCGCGAGCTCATCCTCTCTCGATGAGCGCAACCGCAAGCCGAATCGCGATTCCTGATAGAGGAAGGCCACTGCCATTGCAATCACCGCCCACACGACGGCGCCAAACAGGGTCGTGTCGGTTGGTACGCCAACCATGGTCTTTGTGCCGCCGGTCAGGGACTCCCATTCCCTGATGACGACATTGACGATGATGAGGAGCGCGAGCGTCGCGATCCCTGCTGCCAGCCCAGACAGCCTCATCAGGGGGATGCCGACGACGAGCGCAAACAGTGCCGCGCACACTCCCGCGATGAGTGCCGCCGGTATTGTCGCCCAGTCGGCGTTGACAAGAAACCCTGGGAGACCGGCGATCTGGACAGCCTTCGTCGCAGGAGCAACGGTCAGTAGCGCCGACGTATAGGCGCCGATCGCCATGAAGCTGGCGTGCCCGAAGGACACGACTCCGGAATTGCCAACGAATATGTACAGACCAACGACGAAGACCACGTTGATCACCATCACCGTGGCTGTCCGCTCGAGGGAGGCTGGCCCCGCCGTGGCCGCGGCTACGACTATCACCAGGAGCGCAGCCGGAGCGAGGAGGGGCCACGTCCTCGCACCGACCCGCCCGCCGATGTCCTTGTACTGCGCCATCTACACCCGAGCCACTGTTGCACGGCCGCCGATCAGCCCCTGTGGCCGCACGAGGAGAATGAGTATCACGACCGTAAACGCGAAGGCGTCCCGGAACGACCGTAAGTGCTCGGGTAGCCCGGCCTGCAGCCCGATGCTCAGAAAGCCGAGGATATAGCCACCAAGTACCGCCCCGGGGAGGCTCGCCATGCCCCCGGTAACCACAGCGATCACGCCGAACAGCAGCGGCGCCAAGCCTATCGTAGGTCCGATCGTTCCAGTCTGCGCGATGAAGAGAATCGAGACGACTCCTGCGAGAATTCCGCTGATCACAAATGCCGCCGCGATCACGGTGTTCGCGCGCACCCCGGCGAGTCGCGCCATGCCGAAGTCCTCGGCGGCTGCCCGCATCTGGACTCCCAGCGGCGTTCTCTTCAAGAATAATGCGAGCACGACCAGCAAGAAGATGGTCGTCAGTGTCGTGATGATGCTGAGCTTCGCGAACCGCAGATCGCCTATTACGAACTGCTGGGTCACCACAGGCGAAATCGAGTACGTCTTGGGCTGTGCCCCCATGATGAGAATTGCAAGTTGTTGCAGGAGATAACTCACGGCGAACGACGTGACGAGAAGAGTTGTCGGGCTGGCCAGGCGCACAGGACGAAAAGCAACGCGTTCCATCAAGAAGGCGAATATTGCTGCGACCAGCAACGTGCCAAAAATAAGCACAGGCAGCGGCGGGTGGCCGATAAGAAAGAGCGCATAACCGCCAACCATGATGAGCTCGCCATGCGCGAAATTGATGAGCTGCATGATTCCGAAGATGAGCCCAATACCTAGGGAGATAAGCGCGTACAGGCTCCCAAGACTGATGGCATCAATTGCGTTCTGGATCGCAAATTCCACTGATCTACCTGCTACGACCCAACTCTACAAACCCAAAAACGACTCTTCGAAGCTCGCATCGCGAACGAGTTCTTCGGGTTTTCCTTCGAGCTCGATGGTCCCGGTTCGCAGAACGTAAATGCGATCTGCCAGCTCGACCGTTCTGGCAGCGTTCTGCTCGACGAGCAACATGGTGACGCCGGAAGCGCGCAACCCCTCGAGAGCTTCGAAGACGCGATCGATGACGATCGGGGCAAGGCCGAGCGAGGGCTCATCGAGCAGCAAGAGCCGGGGACCGGAGAGCAGAGCCCGGGCGATGGCGAGCATCTGCTGCTCGCCGCCAGACAGCTTCCCGGCTGGGCTGTCGAAATACTCTCGCAGGATAGGGAAGAGATCCAGTACGCGTTCGCGATCCGCTCGCACCTCGGCACGATCAGCGCGGGCGGTGGCTCCGATCTGGAGATTCTCGCCGACCGTCAACCTGCCGAAGATGCGGCGGCCTTCTGGCACAAGCGAGATGCCGAGACGGACGATCCGCTCGGGCCGTTGCCTCGCCAGGAACTCACCGTCGAATGAGATATGGCCGCTCGCAACCGGTACTGCTCCGGCGATCGCGGAGAGCATGCTCGACTTGCCTGCTCCGTTCGGACCGATGACGCCAACGATCTCACCCTCACGGACCTCGAGATCGACTCCACGAAGCGCTGCGATCCGCCCGTAGGAGACGCGGAGATCCTGAATGGCGAGGAGGCTTCGACTGACCTCCTTGCCCGGGGTCGACCGTGACACCTCGATGGGCCTTGATTCGCGAGGGGTGTCCGACTCGTCTCGCGTCCCGAGGTAGGCGGCGATGACACCTGGATCGGCCCTGATCTCGGAGGGGCTACCCATGCTGATCGTCTTGCCGTAGTCGAGTACCTGGATGCGGTCACACAGCTGCATGATCACGCGCATGTCGTGCTCGATCACCAGGACACCGCAGCCGAAGTCCTCGCGAATCTCGCCGATCAGCCTGACGATCTCGTCGCTCTCTGCCTCGTTAAGACCTGCGGCGGGCTCATCGAGAAGAATGAACGACGGGCTCATCGCAAGCGCGCGGAGAAAGCCGACGCGCCGTTCGTCCCCGTACGGGAGCGCGGAAGCCGGCTGGTCCGCCTTGTCGGCCAGATGCATCCGCTCGAGGAAGTCCCAGGCTAGCTTCCTCGCTTCCTTCCGGCTCGCACCTACTCCCAGAGCTCCGAGCGCTACGTTCTGAACGGCGGTCAGATTGCCGAACACGCGGACACCCTGGAACGTTCTCGCGAGGCCCTTGCGGCCGAGCGCCTGCGGCGTCAGGCCCGTCACGTCCTCATCTCCGAGGTAGACCTTGCCGGCGGTTGGCCGCTGAAAGCCACTCACCGCGTTCACGAGCGTCGTCTTGCCCGCGCCGTTCGGGCCGATCAGGCCAAGAAGCTCGCCATGCCGCAGGACCACGTCCACTCCGTCAATCGCTTTGACCCCTTCGAAGTAGACGCGCATGCCTTCCCCGCGGAGCTCCTCGGCGGCGTCTATAGCAACATGCGTCATAGAGCTGTGGAGGGCCCGGCGGACGTGCCCGACGGAGACTGTACGCCCCGTTACCCGTACGTCGCCGAGCCCACCTTGGCTTTCGAGCCTCTCAATCCCCCTTAACAGTCAACATTGCCATCTACCTGACGGAGCCGCGCTTCTTATTCAGCCGCAATCCGTGGCGGCGGAACATACTCGGGGATCAACCGGGTCACGAAGCTGAATTCGCCGTTCTGGATCTGGGAGATGGCGACCGGCCTACCAGACAGGCTGATGTGGAACTCCTCGGTAAACGTGGTCGGCCCGAGGAAGTGCGCTTCGCCAGAAAGTGTCTCGAGCGCAGCCGCGACCGCCGTTCCCTCGGTCGTGCCGGCTTTCTCGGCCCCTAGGGCGAGCAGCTGCACAGCGCTGTAGCCCATCATGAAGTGGGCCTGGGGCGGCGGCTCACCGTATCGCTCCTCGTAGCGGCGGTATAGCTCGTTGACCTTTTCGTCCTGGTCATCGCCCACGAACGACCCGTAATGGGTGACGTACGTATCGCTCAGATCCGGCACTGCGTCGAGCCAGTAATTGCCGTCCATTCCGACGCAGAGCTGGATCGGAAGGTCGATACCGGCGGCCCGAATCTGCCGGATTGCGGAGGGTCCGCCAGGACTATACGTGCACAGGATTATTGCATCCGGTGCCGGATCGAGCCCCTGGAGTCGAGTTATCTGGGACGCTATCGACGGGTCGGGGTTCGCGAACGTGTCGGCGAGCACGACTTCGCCACCGAGTTCGGCCCACGTATCGTTGAAGCCCTCGACCCACGTCACGGTGTACTCGATGGTGGTGTCCTCGAGGACGTACACGTTGCGCCAACCCTGTTCCCAGCCGAAGGAGGCAGCACCGGCTGCCTCGTTTGGGGTGGCGATCCCGTTAGAGAACGCCAGTGGGCCGATTCCCTGTGGCCCGAACTGGGGAGCGCCAGCGCAGATTGACATGGCGACGATCCCAGCCTCCTGGAAGGTCAGAGCAGCAGGGCTGCCGAAATCGAAGTCACAACTCACGATTGCAAGCTCAGCGCCCTGCTCGATCAGCTCGAGAGCGGCCGTCGGACCGACAGCCGGGTCCGATTTCATGTCGGCCGTCACGATCTGGACGGGCCGCCCTAGCACACCGCCGGCGGCGTTGAGATCTTCAGCGGCAAACTCGCCAGTGCGTGCTCCAGGAAGATCGTACGGTTGGACAAAGCCGGTCTCGGCGATCGCGGCGCCGATGATGAGGGGCTCTCCCGTGGGTTCGGCTGGGGCCTCCTCGGGTGCCGGTGCAGCCGGCTCGGGTGCCGGTGCAGCCGCGTCGTCGTCGCCGCCACAGGCGGCGACGGCAAGAGGCAAACCAACCAGACATACAACGACGAAGACAAGGAAGAAGAAACGCCTCACGACTCACTCTCCTCTCGACGGGCTCTAGGCTTGTACTCGGGTAGACGGCTCTCGAGTGTGCTTTGTGCTTGTTAGTCGCGCGCGACCTCCAGCTCAGGAGCACCGATGGATCCCTTGGACTCGGGCTCTTTGAACGCTGCCTTCCGGCTCGTCTTGAGCCCGTAGTCGTCGATGCCTTCGAGGAGCTTAACGCCACAGGCGATGCCGTCCAGAACGGGCACGTCGATGACCGAGCCGACGCGCTGATCGAGCGGTCCCATCCCGCCGCAACCAAGCAAGATGGCCTCTGCACTGTCCTCTGCGACTGCCGTCATGGCGGCCTTGATGATCTCGCGCTCGGCTCGGGCCGGATCGCGTTCGCAGTCCAGGACCGACAGTGGCGTCGTCCGGATCGACGCGCAGCGGCTCTCGAGGCCGTGCAGCCTCACAACGTTCTCCAGCATCGGCCTGATTCGGGAGAGAACGGTCACGATCGTGAACTTGTGCGCGATCGTGCAGGCCATCAACATCGAGGCCTCGGCGATCCCGACGACCGGGACGGGCGAGATCTCCCGCGCAGGGTAGAGGCCGGGGTCGCCGTAGCCAGCGATGACAACACCGTCGAACTCAGGGGCTCGGATCTTGATGGTCTCGAGCATGGCGGCGCCGACGTTCTGCGCCTCATAGTGTCCCTCGATCGAGGCCGCCCCGTGCGCGGCGGTCACCGCTTCGATCTCGGTCCCGGCGCGAGCATGACGGCGGGCCTGCTCTGCCATGTTCTCCGTCATGGCGGCCGTCGTGTTCGGGTTTAGGACCAGAATATGCATCGCGCACCTCCGTGGACACGCGGGACGACAACACTAACAGCGCATCCTCCCGCGCTCAAGCGGGTGGCCAGAAGCACCGAGCGAACTGAGCTGCCCCCCTCCTCCCGGCGACGGAAAGCCTGCTCCAATCGTCGACTCGCCCGAACTCCAGTCCCCGGCAGCCGAGGGTAGCCTCCTGCTAGGAAGGCTCCTCGTCGCGTGAATGGATCAGCGCGTTACGCCTTGATCAGTGGTTATTTCAAAGGCGACATCGAACCGCGTCTCATAGTCCACCATTTGCGTCAGCTGCCATTCGTCCGATCTCGGTGCTTTCAGGTCTTCTGATGTCTCCCGCGTCGTAATGATCAGGAAGTTCGATTCAGGGGGATACATTGGATATCGATCCAACGAATGCCACGTACCCTTCTTGAGTACGTAACCCGTGCCGGTTTCGATAACGAACGCGCGGACGTCATCGGGATCCGGGAGCGCGTCGCGGTCCTCTGGATCGGTTGGCGGCGCGAGCGCGACCGCCGAGGGAGACCCTCCTAGTAGTGCGACGAAGGTCTGGGTTACGGCAAAATGCCGCTCGAGTTTCGTGAACCTCATGCCCTGGTACCAGCTATTTAGCACCATGATTTCTGGTTGGCCCTCCAGCTCAAATGGAACGAGCCAACCCTGTGTACCCACGCCGGTAAAGTCAGGCGCCCGGTTCTTCACCATCAAGATCTCGCCGTAGGGTTCGAACGATTCTTGGGTCATGCGTTCCATCGGAAGCTTCTTGAAATCCGCCATGCGATCTCCTCGAGTCAGTACTGCTTCCATCCCACGGCCCTGCACGACACCAGCCCGTTCCTAGGCAGGGACGAGCATAGATGGAACCGGGAAACGGCATCCTTCGGAGACTTGGCCGAAGCGATGACTGCGCTGAGATCGGCTAGACTTGCGCGTCTCGCAATGAGGGGAGCTTTGTCGAGCCCCAGGGCGGCTGAGGCGGAATGGCCACAGAGAGAATGAACTGTATTCAGGGTCCCGTTTCGAACCCGCCTGAGCCGGCCGAATCCCTTGAGAACTCGTACCCGACGGGGGTGCGCGAGCCGCGGTCGGTGCTGGACGGGCAGTGACCGCAGCGCCGAACCCAGGCGATCTTGGCGTCCTCAGCAAGGACGAAAGCCTCGGAGAGCCGTTCCTGACGGAGGTGTTGAGCAGCCTGGTGCGGACGAACAGCATCAACGAGCCCGGGGCCTACGAGGCGGCGATGGCACACAGGGTCTCGGATTGGCTCGAGGAGACGCGGGCGGACGTGACCTTCGTCGAGTCGCTTCCAGACCGACCGTCGGTGGCCGCGGTACTCGCGGGCTCCAGCGATGGGCCCCGGCTCGTGCTCAACGGACACATGGACACGCACCCGCTCGATGATGCATCCCTCTGGACGACCGACCCGTTTGGTGCCGAGGTCAAGGACGGCTTCCTTTACGGTCGAGGCGCATGCGATATGAAAGCGGGTCTCACCGTCCAGATCGCGGTGGCCCGCTATCTGAGTCAGTACGCGGATCGGCTCAAGGGTTCCCTCGTTCTCCATTTCGCGATCGGTGAGGAGCGCGGAGAGCCGGGAACGCTGTCGCTCGTCGAAGCGGGCTTCGTGGGCGACTACGGGATCGTGACCGAACCGACGGAGCTACGGGTGGCGACGGCCCAGCGGGGGACCGCCTGGTACCGAATCCGTATCCGCGGCCGCTCGATTCACGCCAGCCGAGCACATCTGGGCCTGAACCCCATCCCGCGTCTTCGCCCAGTCCTCGATGCACTGGAAGGCTACGAGCGCGAGGTCATGAAGAGGCCGCATTCGCTGCTTCCGGGCGGCTCCTGCACGCCGAGCGTGGTCAGCGCCGGGGTCAAGGAGACCGCCGTTCCGGACTTCTGCGAGATCACCGTCGACCGTCGACTCCTTCCCGGCGAGAGCGCGGATGGCGAGCTGGAGGACCTCAGGCAGCGCCTCGATCGGATCAAGGACACGGACCCCGAGTTCGACTTCGAGATCTCCGGGTTCCGGACTCCGTTCGAGGCAGCCGAAATCAGTCCGGACACGGACTTTGCGAGGCGGGTCCTGGCCGCAGCGCAGGAAGTGACCGGAAGCCCCGCCGATCCGTGGGGAACTCCGTTCTCGAGCGACATTGGGACTCTCGTGAACCACGCAGGCATCGAAACTGTCACCTTCGGCCCGGGCAACGTCGCCGAGTGTCATTGCGCAAATGAGCGAGTGGCTCTCAAGGAGGTCAGGGACGCCGCTCTCGCGACTGCCAGGGTGGCGAGCGACCTCCTCTTGTAGGTGGCGGCCTGTCGGCAACCGGCAGGCCGCCGAGCGCCTAGCCAGCGTTGTAGATGCGACCCGTCGCAGCCGGTCGGTATCGGGGCGGACAGCTAGGCAGGAACGCGGCCTGCGTACTCGATCCACTCTTTCGGCTCAGGCTCCTTGAACGCGGCGACGCGGCTCGTGTTGAGACCGTAGTCGTACATGCCCTCGAGCAGCTTGACCGCACAGGGGATGCCATCGATGACCGGCGCGTCGATTACCGCGCCGACCTTCTGATCGAGCGGGCCCATGCCCCCGCAGCCCAGAAGTATCGCCTCGGCACCGTCCTCCGCAATCGCCGCCTTGGACGCCTTGACGATCTCGCGCTCGGCAGCGGCGGGATCGCGCTCGCAGTCGAGGACCGAGAGCGGCGTCGTCCGGATCGACGCACAGCGGCTCTCGAGCCCGTGTCTGCGAATCAGGTCCTCCATCATGGGCTTGACCCGGGGAATAACGGTCACGATCGAGAACTTGTGCGCGACCGTGCAGGCCATCAACATCGAGGCCCCGGCGATCCCGACGACTGGGACGGGCGAGATCTCCCGCGCGGCGTTGAGGCCAGGGTCGCCATAGCAGGAGAGGATGACCCCGTCGAACTCGGCTGCTCGGTCCTTGATCGCCTCGAGGAAGTGCAGAATCGCATATTCCTCTTCGTAGTGGCCCTCGATCGACGCAGCCCCGAAGGGTGCAGTCATTCCCTCGACCTCGGTCCCGGGGCGAGCGTATCGCAACGCCTGCTCCTCCATGTCCCGGGTCATTTCCTCCGTGGTGTTCGGATTGAGCAAGAGGATCTTCACGATGTCCCTCCTTTGCTACCAGGCTGCCAGCTTCTCCCAGTGTATCGCCTACCTCTCGGAGCGGCCCGCGCTCGCACCGTAGTCTCTGACGGCAGCTTCCCGAGAGACGTACCCGTTTCCGACGTCGGCCGCAACGCTCTCAGGATCTCGTTCGCGCGGGGCTCCGAAGCCTCCTCCGCCGCCGCACCGATGGGAGATCACGGTCCCCTTCTCGACCCTGACACCGCCAACGAACGGCCGGTTCACTTCGTCTTCCCGGCCAAGGTTCAATAGCAGGCTGGATCGCATACCATCGCCACCGCCGAAGAGGCCCGGTGGCTGAAACTTGTACCGACCAAGCGCGCCCGATACCGTCGCGCCGTCGCTCAGGACGCGATAGTCGATGCGCACACCAAGGCCGCCACGAAACTTCCCCGGCCCACCGGAGTCGTCCGTGAGCTCGTATCTCTCGACCATGAGCGGGAACTTGGTTTCGGCCACCTCACAGGGGATGTTGTAGTTGTCCCCGTTGATTGCCGGGCAGAGTCCGTTGATCCCGTCCTTCGTCGATCGGGCACCCCATCCTCCGGCATACGGCATGAAATGAATGTACGGCTCGCCCGTCCGGGGATCGTCCCCTGCGATCGCCATCGCCTGGACTCCGCCGAATATTCCCGCGGCAACCTTGTCGGGTACTACAGGCGCCACCGCAAAGAAGATCGACTCCATGACTGCCCGGAATGAATTGTCCACCGTCGTGCACGGAGCGGGATGCAACGGGTGGGCCACCGTCCCGGGCTTCGTGACAACGCGCATCGGTCGATAGAGACCCTCGTTCTTCACCAAATGCGGTCCGAAAAGGACCGTCAGCGCGACTCGACACGCCGCCGTCGTAAACGGCAGGGAGATATTGCCGCTCGCTCCCCAACGCTGCTCGTCGCAGTCGGACAGGTCGAAGACGATATCGCTTCCGTCGACAATGACGTGAACGACGAAACGCACCGGATCCTCTCGCACCCCATCTGAATCCGCGAAATCCTCGGCCGTGTACGTTCCATCGGGGATATCCGCAATTTCCGCCCGTACCTTCCCCTCCACGTAGTCGAACATGCTATCGATGCAGCCGTTCACTTCGTCGATCTCGTAGCGTGTGAGGAGCTCGTGAACACGACTTTCCGCTGTGTGGCATGCCGAAACCTGAGCCATGAGGTCGCCGTAGTTGAAGTCGCGTAGGCGGGTATTGGCGAGAATCATCTCCAAGAGTTCGGAATTGACTTCGCCCTCTTGGTACAGCCTCAGCGCGGGGACGGAGACCCCCTCCTGGTAGGTGTTCGACGCGTCCGGCGACCAGCTCCCCGGATCCTTCCCCCCGATGTCGGTCCAGTGCGCCTTGTTCATGGCAAAGAGAACGGGGGCGTCGTCCCAGAAGATCGGCTTCAGGATATTGATGTCGTTCTTGTGTGTCCCGTTCGCCGAATACGGGTCGTTGGAGACAAAGACGTCCTGCGGACGCATGTCTTCGAGCCGATATCGCTCCAAGACGGGTGCAAGGGTCTGGTGCATGCACCCGAGAAAGGCCGGGATACCCTCGGCCTGGGCGACGAGCTCGGCATTGGGTCGCAAGAGCACGCTGCTGAAGTCCTTGACTTCGAAGATGATGGGGGAGTAGGCCGCGCGCTGGAGCGTTACGGACATCTCGCGGACGATCGAGATGAGACGATTCTGGACGACTTCTCGTGTGATGGGATCAACTTCGGTGCGTACCGCCGTCATCGCGCACTCTCCTCCGTGGGTGGTACGGCGATGCGGAGAATGCCGTCGTCGCCCACTTCGAGCTCACAGCCTGAGGACAGATAGGTGGTAGAGGTGGGTTCTTCGACGATTGCTGGCGCGGTCAGTGTCGCACCCGCACCGAGCCGAGCACGCTCATACGCCGGGACCTCGCGGAAGGCGCCTTCGAGAAAGAGGCGGCGCGTCCCCTTCGCCTCCCCTGGTCCGGGGGCGGCCGTGGTCGTCGCGCCCGTCGAAGGCCGAGCGATGCGGCCCACGGCAGAGAGCTGGATGCGCACAAGCTCTACAGGCGCCTCATCGCGCCGGAATCCGTACAGCCGCTCGTGTTTCTCATGAAAAAGGCCCCGTGCGACCGACAGGATATCGCCGTTACTCGTCTCTTGCGACGGGAGGTCGATCGATAACGGGTGATCCTGCCCCGCGTACCGGAGCTCCGCCGAGCGAATGAAATCGACGCTGGCGTACCTCGCGTGCTCGGCCTCGATCTGGCGTGCGCCCACTTGTTCGAGGGCGAAGAACTCTCGCTCAAGTTCAGCAGGCGTGATGTCGAGCCCGACCCCGACGAGCATTCGCTCGTAGTCGTGGCGGGCATCGGCCGCCAGTATGCCGAATGCAGAGAACGTCCCCGGCTCGACCGGAATTATTACCTCCCGAATTCCCAGTGCCTGAGCCAAGTCGCACGCATGAAGCGGACCCGCGCCGCCGAACGCCAAGAGAGAGAACTCGCGGGGATCATAGCCGCGACCGATCATCACTTCCCAGAGGAGGCGCGTCATATTGGAATTGATGACGGTGATCACGCCAAGGGCAGCCTCCTCGTGGCTCATTTCATAGGGACGGGCCACATGCGCAGCAATTGCCTCTCTTGCGGCCGCCTCGTCCAGCGTAAGTTCACCCCCGAGAAAGTAGGCAGGGTTGAGTCGGCCCAGGACCAGGTTTGCATCCGTAACCGTCGCGCCCGTTCCCCCGCTTCCATAGCAGGCAGGGCCCGGGTGCGCGCCTGCGCTTTCCGGCCCGACGGAGAGCCGGCCAAAAGAGTCCACTCGTGCAATCGAGCCTCCTCCAGCCCCAATCGACTCGATATCGACCATCGGCACCATGACGGGCCATCGGCCGATGTGGCCGACAACCTTGCTTACGGGCTCGCCGCGGTCGATGATTGCGACGTCGGCGCTCGTGCCGCCGATGTCAAGCGTTACGAGGTTCGTAGCCGCTCCCACGGCGCGGGCGACCCGTGTCGCACCCGTAACGCCTCCGACCGGTCCGGACATGAGGGTAGCCACCGGGCGCTGCCGGGCGTCTGCCGCCGACATGACGCCGCCGTTTGACTGCATGATCAAGACCTGGCCTGCAAATCCCTGTGTCGCGAGCGACGTCTCAAGCGTGCCTAGATACTGAGAAACGGCAAGCTTCGCCGCCGCGTTGAACACCGTGGTAGAAGTCCGCTCGAATTCTCGCCAGACTCGGCTGACGTCCGATGAGATCGAAACGACAGCATCCGGCATAATATCGCGGAGAAGCGTTTCCACCGCGTGCTCGTGGTCTGGATTTGCGTATGCGTGCAACAGACAGACCGCGATAGTCGAAATGCCATCGGACGCGAAGTCCTCAGCGATAGCCCGCACCTCATCGTGGTCAACGTCACTGAGGACTTCACCAGAATAAGTCGTGCGGGCGCTGATCTCTCGGCGCCATTTGCGCGCCACGAACGGAACGGGCTTTTCTTGCTGGTGATCGTACATATCCACGCGGTTCGTGCGCATAATCTCGAGCACATCCCGAAAGCCGCTGGTTGTGATCAGGCCGAGAGGAGGCGTTTTCCTCTCGAGCAAAGCGTTCAACGCGACGGTGGTGCCGTGGACGAAAGCTTCGAGATCAGAGGGCGCCGCGCCCACCTTGGCTACGCCGTGAAGGATCCCCTCGCTCATATTCTCGGGAGTGGTAAGAACCTTGGCCGTTCGCACCGCCCCATCAGGTGTCCCGAGTACGAGATCCGTGAAAGTGCCTCCGATGTCAACGGCGAGCCGCGTGCCTCCAGGGATTCCCGAGTTCATCGCTGTACCTCGGCCTGGTTGATCTTCAGCAACGCCTCAATGATGCGCGGTCGCCGAACGCCGTCGCTTACGTTCTGCAGATGTCTCACGAATCCTCGAGCTCATCCGACGGCTTGAGACAGCAGGGGGCGTCGGCCTCGGAGCCCAGTGTGCCCTGCGTGTCTGCCGCCACCGCAAGTGGCTCGGTACCAAGCTCATAACCAAGTTCCAGCTCGGACCGGCGCGGAGCCTCGCTTCCGGCGACGAGCTTGCCGCCTTTGTACACGCGGTTGAGACGCTCGCTCTGACGAAGGACCGAGATGTCGGAGAGCGGTTCTCCGTCGATGACTAGGAGATCAGCCATCATGCCGGGCGCGAGCCGTCCAACCTGATCGCCGAGGCCGATCGCCCCAGCTCCGACCCTGGTCGCAGCCTCGATGGCCTGCATCGGCGTGAAGCCGGTCTCGACCATGATCTCGAGCTCGATGGCGATGTCGGATTGGGGGTTGAAGCGATGCCCGGAGTCGCTTCCCACAGCCATCGGGATCTTCTTGGCCAGGGCGAGGCGCACGCTTTCCATGTGCTCGTCGAGATCGCCGCGAAACTTGTCGACCACCCACTCGGGAACTCCTACGTCGGGCCCCCGATGGACATAGAGATGCAGCACCGAGATCGTCGGTACGAGGATCGTCCCGGCCTCCACCATGAGGGCGGCTCCCTCTTCGTCGAGAAAGGAGCCATGCTCGACGGTGTCCACCCCGGCGCGAACCGCGTTCTTGATTCCCTCCGTCGCCTGCGCATGACACGCGACCCGCACGCCGTTGCGGTGCGCCTCAGCAACGACAGCCGTCATCTCTTCCACGGTCATCGTCTGTTTGCGCGAGTTCGAATACGGACTGATGCCGGTGCCGCTTGCCTCGATCTTCACGTTATCCGCTCCGTACTTGATCTGATCACGCACGGCGCGAACCACCGCATCGACGCCATCGACAATTTCTCCGAGACCCGCACGGTTCTCGACCCAGTACCCGTAGCCGTCTACGAGACCTCCCGTTGAGGTGAGAATCCCGCGGCCGCCTGCCATGAGCCTTGGACCCACGAGAAGACCGGCATTGATCATGTCACGCACAGCCAGCGCGATGAGACCGCGAGTACCCGTGTCGCGAGCGCTTGTGAAGCCGACCTCAACGAGGGTTTGCGCGTTGCGGGCCGCGAAGATGGTCGTGTGCTCGATGGATCGGCGTAGATCGTAGTCTTCCCAGCACGTTACGTCCTGATACGCCCCGTGAAAATGACAGTCCACCATTCCAGGCATCAACGTCTTATCGGTCACGTCAACGATCCTTACATCATCCTGAGGCGGAAACCGAACGTCATCGACACCGCCTACGGATACGATCCGGTCTCGTTCGATAAGCACACTTCCGCGCTCGAGAGGGTCACCGCCGGTCCCGTCGATGATGGTTCCGTTCTGAAGACACAAATATCTCGGTGCCATGAGGCCCCCTTAGTGTCTCAACCTACAGGAGAAGGTCGATCGCAGTCTTCGCAGTTACCAATGCTGCTTCGCGTAGCTGGCCAAGCTCTACACGCTCGTCCGCGCAGTGACATTCCGCAACGTTTCCCGGTCCGAAGGTTACGGACTCGATTCCAGCATCATTGACGAGGTTCCTTACATCACTTCCGAACGGTGTCCCGTAGATTTCGGTCTTCGCGCCGGTAACCTCCTCTACCGTTTCGAGGAGCCTTAAGGCGAAAGCAGAGTCTGAATCGATTTCGGCGGGCTCTGCTGAGTGAAGGCTAGCGATGTCAAAGCTAAAATCGCGATCGGTGTCTTTGATTGTGGCGAGACGCCGCGCAAGCTCTTTTCTCTCTCCCTCAACGGTCTCGCCGGGCAAGAGTCGGCGATCCAGCGTGAGTTCGCAGTAATCGGGAACTGCATTCTCCTTCACGCCGCCCTGGAGAATCGTCGGCGTGCAGGTGCCGGGCGGAAGGAGCTCGTGCGTGCGCTGCTTGACCTCGTTTTCGTAGGCCTCGAGTACATCGAGCACAGGGCGCAGGCTCCAGATCGGATTCACACCGAGGTGAGCCCGACTCGCATGAATCGAGCGACCATCGATTCGGATCTTGTAATGAGCGAGGCCTCGTTCGGCGGTTGCGACCTTGAGCTCGGTCGGTTCTGTCACGATGCCCAGGTCACCGACAAACCCCGCCTGGAGGAGGGAGAGCGTGCCAGGCTCGGCCCGCTCTTCGCCGGCCGCGAAGTGGAGCACGAGGGAGCCCTTGAGGCGGTCGATATGTCTGGACAGGTAGTGCGCGACGGCGATCTGAACCGTCAGGCCGGCCTTCATGTCACAGGCGCCCCGACCATAGAGGAAGCCGTCCTTGACCTCAGCGCCAAACGGGTCGGTCGTCCATCTGTCCGCGTCATCGATGGGAACGGTGTCCACGTGCCCGTTGAGGACGAGCCGCGGCCCGCTCCCCGAGCCCTCGAGTACCGCGCCCACGGACGGCCGACCGGGCGCGAACTCGACAAACGTCACCTCAGCGGGAGTGTCCTTGAGCCACTCGGCAACGCGGGTCGCCATGGACTGCTCGGAGGTGCCAGGATTGACGCTCGGAGTTCGGACGAGGCTCGCGAGAACGTCGGTCAGAAACGGATCGCGGAGGGTCGGGTCATTCCCCAAGACGTCGATGTCGCCTGGGTCGACGCTCTCTCCGGTCTTCTTGCTCACCATCACGCTCCCGGGCTCGATGGGTGTGGCTGCGCCCCAGCCTGGCCGGTGCCGCGAGCCAATTATCCGACGCTCACGGTCCGTTGTCAACACCCGCTCCCCGGCACGGGGGAGCCCGACGCTGAGTGGGACGGTCCCTGGGCCTCGCGGATAGACTCTTCTCTCTCCCATCTTCGATCCTGCCGACCGAGGCGGCGTGGCCCATGAAGAACGGTGTGCTGGGCGAGGAGACTGGCCCTTCTCTCTCCGACCTTCGCGCGGGCACGACTCGGTGGGAGCTTGCCTTGATCAACGGACCCAACATGTCGAATCTCGGGCAGCGAGACACCAGGACGTACGGCACCATCGGTTCTCTCTCCGAACTCGAAGATCTCGTATGCAGGGTCGCCGACGGCCTCCACCTATCGATGCTGTTCTTTTCTTCCGACCAGGAGGGAGCGATTCTTGACTTCATTCACGAGGCGCAGGACACGGTCGACGGGTATCTCATCAACCCTGGCGGCCTGTGGGGGATCGGCGAGCCCACCCGAGAGGCCCTCGGAGACACGCGCCGCCCCTTTGTGGAGGTGCATTTCGCCAATCTTGCCGCCGGTGGCCTGACATCTGTGTTCAGCAAGACTGCAGCCGGGACGATCATGGGCATGCGCCAATACGGTTACGTCGCGGGCCTGGTTAGCCTGGTTCTCGCGCTTGACGCGGGAGACTACGCTTGATCAGCACGAGAATCCTAGAAGAAACATGGTCGATCTCCGACCGCTCTCACTCTAGATTTGTGTAGCAAGAAGGAGGAAGGCGTGAAGCTTCAAGAGCTCCGGGGATCAGATTCGATGTGGGACATCGTTCTGATCGATGGTCCGAACATGTCGAATCTTGGTCGGAGAGACAAACGGATCTACGGAACGATCGGTTCTCTAGAGGAACTCCATGCCCTCATGAAGGATTTCGCTTCGGACCTTGGAGTAAATCTTCAGACGTTCGCATCGAATTACGAGGGTGAGATCCTCGAGTTTATTCACAAAACAGCGAAGACTGCTGACGGATATCTCATTAATCCGAGTGGTTTGACTTCGATCGGAGAATCAACGAGACACGCATTGCAGGATACTCGGCTGCCTGTGGTTGAGGTGCATTTCGGAAACCTGGCTGCCAGCGGCATTCCATCGATCTTCAGTCGCACAGTCATCGGCGTGTTTTCGGGAATGCGCCAGTATGGGTACCTCGGTGCGCTCCTCGCGCTGGTGCTGGGACTCGACGACGACAGCTTCCTCGGACGGACAGAACAGCCAACCGAGGCGAATCGCCCGGAGGGCGTCCCCTGGGCGTTCTTGGGTCGGTAGAGGTGCACGGCTGCCGGCACCGAGCCCTCCAGCACGATGCCGGGGCCTCCCTCAACGGCGCAGCTCAGACGTCCCCTGGGCATCGACCTCGCAAGTCTTCTCGTCAACGACCACGCCGTAGACCTGCTGCGCCTGGCCAGGAGAAACATATTCGTTGAGGACATCCCAGGCAACTCGCTCGGGGTCTCGCTCGAGCGGGTCGCCGAAGCCACCACCGCCGGCGGGTTGCACGACTAGCCGGTCCCCGGGGTTGATCGTGACGTCGGCCTTCTTCCCCAGCCGAAGCTCGTCGTCCGTCCCCGGGTAGACGATCACCGCGTTCTTGGACGGAGGTGACTTCCCCCCTTCGACGCCGCGTACCTCGGAGGCTCTCGTCTTCTCGGCCACCACGACGGCCTCGCCATCGCTCTCGAACTCGAACTCCGCAGCGGCAGAGAGTCCGCCACGGTACGTGCCCGCGCCGCCCGAGTCTCGCACGAGCTCGAAGCTCGTCTTCACGACCGGCATCCTCGTCTCAAGGATCTCGGCTGGCATCGACTCGGACCCAGCCTGAATCGAATGGATGAGCGCGCTCATCCCGTCCTTGCCGCTCACTGCTCCGTGACCGAGACCACCCAGGTCGAAGAAGAACGACAGGCGTCGAGTGACAGGGTCCTTCAGGTAGGCGAGCGCAACGATGATGTCGCCGGAGTTCTCGGCGGGCACCCGCTCGGGCAGTGCCGGTGCGAGCGCCTGCACGATCATGTCGCCCAGGCGCAGCGACGTCCAGGCCCCGCAGAAGACCGGCGACGGCGGCGCGGGGTTGAAGATGGTCCGCTCGGGAGCGATGACCGTAAGCGGGCGATATTCGCCGCTGTTCGGCGGCAGCTCGGGCGTCGTGAGCCGCTTCAGCGCAAAGCGGCAGGTGGTCAACGTGTAGCCGAGGGGACAATTGAAGGGGCCACCCTGCTCATCGGCGGAGCCGCTGAGGTCGATCGTGACGTCGCTTCCCTCGACCGTGACGGCACACCTGAGCTCGATAGGGACGTCCTCGACGCCGTTGTCGTCCATCCAGTCCTCGAGGACGTACGTCCCGTCGGGGATGGCACCGATGGCATCGCGTGAGGCTCGCTCACTTCGATCGAGCAGTTCATCGATGACCGCGAAGTAGGTCTCGCGACCGTACTTGTTCAGGAGGGAGAGCACCTTGCCGGTACAGGCTCGCACTGCCCCCGCCCCAGCAAGGACACTGCCTACGGTTTCGGTAGGAAGCCGTGAATTGGCCGCCATGATCGTGGTGATCGTGGCGTTCAGCTCACCTTTTTCGTAGAGCTTGAGTCCCGGGAAGAACGTTCCCTCTTGATAGAGGTCAGTCGAGTTGCACGGATAGGGATTCATCGCTCCGAAGTCGCCCATGTGCCCCCGCATCGCGCTGAAACCCACCAGATCACCCTCGTGGAAGATGGGCTCTATGACCGCTGCGTCCGCCGTTTGGCCGGCGGTCAAGTAGGGGTAATTGTTGAGGAGTATGTCCCCGGGCTCGAGCTCGTCCCAACCGCCGACGGCCTCGATAGTGCCTTCGATGCACACGCCGAGGGAGCCCGAGAAGATGGGTAGGCCGGGGGCGTCCGCCAGCAGATTCAGGCGGTGATCGAACAACGACATGCCGAAGTCGTTGAACTCGTACAGAATCGGCAGCATCGCGGTCCGCTTGAAGACCCCGTACATCTCGTGGGTGGCCGAGGTGAGCGCGTTGCGAACGACCGCGAAAGTGATCGGGTCGAGGCTCATCGGGCGGCCAGCTTCACTCGACGGGTTCCAATTCGCGCTCCTCTATCGAGTGACCGCAGTCGCGGTGACCGGCGCGGGCGCGGGCTGTAGACTCGCATCGTGGCGTAGATCGCCCAGCAAGCCGTGATCGTCCCTGAACACCGTCGCCATCTGACCACCTCCTCCTCCTGAGGTCAGTCTATGAGGCGGCGCCGACTCACGCCGCCTACCATCAGAACGACCGCGCCGTCGGCCACCCTGACGCGGTCAGGGTGCGGAAGGGGCACGGGACGGGACGACACGGAGCCGGTGGCGGACAGGCTGGGTTGGGTAGCCTTGGCGTTGTGAGGCGCCCTGTGCTTGCCGGGCCACTCGCCGGCGTCGTAGCCTTGGTGCTCCTTGCGACGGGTTGCGGCGGGAACGACTCGAGCCAGCCGGTCGAGTCCGAATCCGATGTGCCTATCGCTGAGCCCGCGAACGCCGACGACGAGCCGGCCGTGGCGCGACTACCAACGAGGCGGGGCCCGCGCCCGGAGACGACCGGCGCGGTCCCTCACACGCAAATCGGTGTCGAGCCAGTGCCGGAGGTCGACGAGCAGCTGCGCAGGCGCGCGTTCGCGCTGCCCGACGTGCACAACCGACCGACGATCATCTCCCTGCCGGGAGCACGAGGTCTGTGGCTGGATGTCGACCTCCCGCTGGCCCGTCCCGAGCTGATCCTTCGCGGTCGCGAGTTCAGCCACATCCATCCCGATGGCAGCCTGCATGCTCCGCTGCCGGTGGACCGCGCTCTCGAGGCCGTCCAGGCGGGCTGGGCAGAGCTTCACCCCTGGGTCGACCGAGAAGAGATCCCGGACGGGCTAGTCCTCCTCTACACACCTCAGTCACTCGAGGAGTTGGAGGTGACGTTGGGGCTGCTCGTCGAGTCCTACAACCTTGTCACCGGGCGCGACGTCGACGCAGGCAGCAGCTCATAGTGGAATCGGCCCCCGGGGCGCGGGACGGCACCAAGGCCTCACGGAACCTCGCCTCATACTTCAAAGGCCAACGGCCCGAGGTTTGCCTGCACCGGGCTCCACTGCCAGGCCCCCGAGGCATCGTCATCGAGCCGGACGATGAGTGGCTCGTTGGCCGCCGCTACCTGAGCAACCACCCGCTCGGAGCCAGCCTCGATCAGGACACCAAACACGGACAGAGAGGAGACCCGCATCTGAGCCAAATCAGCCTGGGCGCCCACGTTCCCCACAGCCCCTGGTCGGCGGTGTGTCCCTCTCCTGTCCCAGTTTGCGTCCGCTCGATCTCTGTCGCGACCGCGCCGTCGAGGGTCACGGCGACGTCCGCACGGATCAGCTCGGCGATGCCCGCGTACGCCGGCGAGCGATCCTGGACCTGCTCGTGCACGGCGGTCACGTCACAGGAAGACAGTGGACGACCGTGTCGCCCTCCGCGTGGAAGCTGCCGGCGCGCTCCCAGCCCCTTGCCGCGACCCCCCGGGTCAGGGCGGTGCAGAAGTCCTCGCTTGAGCCCGTGAACGCCTTGTCGAGCACGGCCTCGGTCCCCACGACGAACTCGTAGCCCGTGTCGCTTGGGCGGATTTCGCGCAGCCGCAGGTGCATCGACCAGAAGGCCGCCCAGTAATGACCGTCGCCGTCGCCCGCCAGTCAGGCCGAGGCGAACGCTTCGAGAAGCCATTCCCGACCCGCCCGCTCGCCGTCGCTGCCCACGAAGCGGTTGCCGACGGCGCAGAACTCGAGCAGCTTCTCGCGGATGGCATCCGGCCGCAGCGGCTCATAGGTCGACGGTGAGAGCACGCGGCTCACCAGGGAGCCGCTTGGTCCAGATCTCGCTGGTTAGAGATACATCCGATCTAGCTCGTCGAGCGCGGCGTCGAACGCCTCGATCCCCTTGTCGACCTCCTCGCGCGAAAGGGTCAGCGGCGGCGCGACCTTGATCGTGTTCGGCAGGTAGCCGGCGAGGTAGACGCCGAGCTTGCCCGCCTCACGCTCGATCACCCGCGCCGGCATGAGGGTCAGGTCACCGGTATAGTCGAACGCGCGGTCGGCCGGCTCGATCGGGTTGCCTTCTGCGTTGACCAGGTCGACAGTGTGGTACATGCCGCGACCGCCGATGCGGCCGACGGTACCGTGTCGCTCGCGGAGGGCGTCGAGGCGCTCGCGAAGATACACGCCTGTCTCCTCCGCGCGCTCCATGATGCCCTCCTCGAGCATCGTCTCCACGTTGGCGACGACGGTCGCGGCCACCAACGGATGGCCATCCCACGAGCTGCCGCTCATCCAGCGATCGCGCTCGAAGAACTCCGAGATCTCACGGTTCGCCACGACGCCGCCGACGGGGAGCAGTCCGCCGTTCAGGCCCTTGCCGATCGTCAGGAGGTCGGGCGTGAGGTCCTTGTAGAGCTGGTACGTCGCCCACTTGCCGAGGCGCCCGAACCCACACACGACGTCGTCGAGGATCCAGAGGATTCCGTAGGCATCGCAGAGCTCGCGAACGCCGTGGTGGTAGTCGTCGTGGCTCATGATCCCGGCGACCGCAGTCATCGTCTCGGTCAGGACGGCGGCGACGTTCTCGGGGCCGACCTCGTTGATCGTCTGCTCGAGCGCGGCGAGCGACGGCAGGCCGCCCGTGGCGTCGAAGTCATCGGGTTCGGCGCCGGGGATGCCGACGAACCCATCCGGTGGGAAGCCGCCGATCTCGCGCACGACACCGTTCTCGGTGCCGGAGGCAACCTGACCATGGAAGCTGCTCAGCACAGTGCCAACGTCCGGCGTCAGCCCGTGAAACGAGTTGTTCTGGGTGAGGATCACCTTGCGGCCCGTGAAGATGCGGGCCATCGTCAGCACGACGAGGACCGCGTCTGTTCCTGAGCCCAGAAGGCGCACCCTCCCGGCCCAGTCATCGGGCCCGAAGACGTCCTCCACGATGAGCTTGGCCGCCCGGGCGCGGTAATCGGTCGAGAAGCTGTAGGAGACTTGCCCGTAGCGCTCGAGCGCGTCTCTGAGGGCGCCGCACACCCGAGGGTGGCGGTGGCCCAGGTTCGTCGAGGCGAGCTGACTCTGAAAGTCGAGGAGGCGGCGCCCGTCGACCATGTGGAGGTAGTGGCCCTCCTGGTAGGCGACGCCGTTCCAGTTCTGCTCGAGCTCGGCAGCGGTTCGGGTGCTATGCAGGTAGTACTCGCGATCCCAGCGCGCCATCTGCTCCCAGTCGACTCCTATCGACACCTCAAGCCCGTCCACTACGTCGCGCGCGCCCATCCAGGTCCTCCTACCGGTCCGTCATCGTTTCGCTCGGATTGCCGATCGCAGTGCCTCCGTGGCCTGCTCGTCGATCTGGCGCCGCTCCGGGTTGATCACGACCCCGTAGTCCTCCGTGGCCGCCTCAGCCGACACGTATCCGTCGACCACATCGGAGAGTACGGCTTGGGGATCGCGCTCGAGCGAGTCTCCCCAACCGCCGCCGCCGGTGCTCTCGAACAGAAAGGCCTCGCCGGGTGCGAACGGATGGTTCGAGAGGAGGCAGTTCAGCCACCGCCCGTCGTCGGTCAGGCCGCCGATCGTGACGCGCCGCCCATCCCGATCCACCTTTGATTGGCGCTGCGGCGGCCCCGGCTGGCCGCCGTTCACACCGGGCGAGCCCGCCCGCGTACGCGAGGTCTCCATGCTGAGCTCTGTTCGTTCGTCGAAGCGCACCTGCAGCACCGAGCCGAGGCCGCCCCGGAACTGCCCCGGCCCGCCGGAGTCGGGGCGAAGCTCGTAGCGCTCGTACTCGATGGGAAAGAGCAGCTCGGCCGTCTCGGCGGGCAGGTTGGTGCAGTTGCCGTTCGGCTCCTCGCTCACATTGAGTCCGTCATGGAACGGAGTGCCGCCCCAGCCGCCGGGCGGCGGATCCGAGAAGACGTGGCCGCCCTTAACCTCCGGGTCGGCCACGCTGGCGACAAACCAGTTGTCCTCGGCGTAGGTGGGCGCGATAATCCGATCCGGGATCGCGTGGGCGAGAGCCTGCCAGATGGCGGCGCACACCTTGGGCGCAGCGAGCACCGTGCAGCCGATCGTCGGAGCCGGCCAACTCGGGTTGAGCCAGGTGTTCTCGGGGATCGAGATCGTGATCGGCCGGTACATTCCGGCGTTGGCCGGAGCATCGGGGCTGAGGAAGAACTTCAATGAATAGTAGACGGCCGAGACCGTGTTCGCCTCGGGTGAGTTGATCGCGCCGTCAGCGACGGGGTCCGTGCCGGCGAAGTCGACCGCAAGCTCATCTCCTTGAACCGTGAGTTTGACCCGGAGACGGATCGGCTCCTCACTGAAGCCGTCGGTGTCGGCGTAGTCCTCCGCGGTGTACTCCCCGTCGGGAATCCGGGCGATCGCCGCGCGCGTTCGGCGCTCGGTGTAGTCGATGACCTCCTTCATGCCGTGCTGTAGTGTCTCGCGCCCGTATCGATCTGCGAGCCGGAGCAGCTCCGCCTCGCCGGCACTCAGGGCGCCGAGCTGTGCGTTGATGTCGCCGTCGATGTACTGGGGTACACGACTCTGGTTGCGGATGATGTCGACGAGATCGGTGTCGAGTTCTCCCGCCTCGACGAGCTTGAGCGGCGGTAGGCGCAGGCCCTCGGCGGCGATGTGTGTCGAGAACGCCTGGCCGCCCGCGCCGCCGCCGCCGAGGTCTGTCCAGTGCGCGCGAGACGCCGCGAAGGCGATCAGCTCGCCGTCCGCGTACACGGGCAGCGTCATCGTGACGTCCGGCGTGTGTGTCCCCCCGCGATAGGGGTCGTTGAAGATCACGACGTCGCCCGGACCGAGCCCGTCGGCACCGAATCTCTCGACGCTGGCCCGGACGCTGTAATGCATGGCCCCGAGGTGAACAGGACAGTTTGCGGCCTGGCCCACCAGCTCGCCTTCGGCATCGAAGACGGCGTTCGAGAAGTCGACCATGTCGTAGATGATTGGTGAGAACGACACGCGTTGGAGCACGTGGCCCATGCGCTCGCAGGCGTACTCGAAGCCACTCCGCAGGACCTCGAACGTAATCGGGTCGAGCGTACGCTGCCTCAACCTCGGCTCCGGATCGAGATCACGACGTTGCCGAGGTCGTCCAGGGTGGTGCGCTCGCCTGACGGGACGAGGATCGTCGCATTGAGGTCATCGATGATCGTCGGCCCGTCGAACGTAGCGTCGCGTCCCAACTCGCTCCGCTGATAGATCGGCGTCTCGTGCTCGACGCCCGCGAAGAGGACGCTGCGAGTCGGAGCAGGAGCGGCTCCGTTGCCCGCGGGCTGGGCGAAGAGCTCTGCCTGGTCGGGCTTCGGCACCGCGCCCGCCGTGCTGGTCCGGAGGTTCACGAACGCGGCGGGGAACTCATCGGAGGCGACGCCGGTGCTCACGCAGATGGCATGCGTCGAACTCCTCCGCTGCCATCCGCAGGGCATCTGTGTCGAGCTCGCCGGCAGGCAACGGGGTGTCGACCTCGTAGGACTGCCCGACGTAGCGCATGCCCGCGGTTCGCGCGACGGTGATCTCGGCCGCCGAGAAGCCCTCCGCTTCAAGCCGTGCCGTCGCCTCCGCGTCGAGCGCGTCTAGCCGCTCGTTGAGCGCCTCGAGATCGGCGTCCTCGCAAGGCATATAGAAGGTGGCCTCGACGTCGTGGCGCACGTCCATCATCGTTCCGCCGAACGCCGAAGCGACACCTGCGAGCGGCGGCACGATCACCGTCTCCGTCCCAATGAGTGCCGCGATCTCGGCCACGTGCATCGGACCCGCGCCCCCGAAGCTCACCAGCCGGTAGTCGCGTGGGTCGCGCCCGCGGTCGATCGAGACGAGCTTCATCGCAGCGGCCATCTGCTCCACGCAGAGACGACGATGCCCTCCGCGCAGGCCGGCACGGTGAGCCCGAGCGGCTCTGCGACCGTCGCAACGGCCGCTTCGCCGGCTTCGATGTCGAGGTCGAGCTTTCCCCCCAAGCTCGGCTCGAGCCGGCCGAGCAGCAGGTTGGCGTCGGTGACCGTCGGCTCGGTTCCGCCTCGCCCGTAGCAGGCCGGCCCCGGATCGGCGCCCGCGCTCCGGGGTCCGAGGCGGATCGAGCCACCGTCGTCGATCCAGGCGATGCTGCCCCCACCCGCACCCACGCTTCGGATGTCGAGCATCGGCGTCACGATCGGCAGGTCCCAGTCGATCTCGTAGTCGTCGCGGACGAGGCCCTGCCCACCCTCGATCAGGCACACGTCGAAGCTCGTGCCACCCATGTCCGTGCTGAGCAGTCCCTTCCCGTCGCGAAAGTGCTCGCTCAGCGCGGCGGCCGCCGGCGGGGCCGGACTCGATGAGCTCCTCGGCGCGCTGTTTGGCGGCGGAGGCCTGCATCATGCCGCCGTTTGACTTGATGACGAAGAACGAGCCCTCGAAGCCTGCGCCGCGCAATGCCGCCTCCAGCCGTTCCAGGTACGCGCTCATCACCGGCAAGAGCGCGGCGCGAACGATCGCGGTCACGAACCTTGGCAGCTCTCGAAACTTCGGGTTGTCGGATGAGAGCGCGATGAGAGCGCCCGGTATCTCCTCGGTGACGAGCTCGCCAATCCGGCGCTCGTGGGCGGAGTTTGCATAGCTGTTGATCATTCTGGGTTCCCTTCTCGGCGATCTGACGGACGACCGAGCGCACCTGCGCCTCGTCGAGCGGCGTCCGGATCGACCCGTCTGCGCGGGTCTTCTCCCGCACCGGGAAGCGGTTCGTGCGTCGCACGAGCGGGGCGGGCCTCTGCTGGTACGGGTCGTAGAGGTGCTCTCGGTGGGGACGCCCCATCTCAATGGTGTCGCGGAAGCCGTCGGTCGTGATGAACGCCGGCTCCGGGTACGTGCGCTCGCTGAGCGCGTTCGTCGCGGTGGTGCTGCCGTGCACGATCGTCTCGATCGCGTCGAGCTCGAGCTCGGCAGCCTCGATCGCGCCGAGGACGCCCTCGGCGAGGTCGCGCGGGGTCGTCATGACCTTGGCGGTCCGGATGCCCGTCCCGCGCGTCTCCTAGGCGAAGAGATCCGTAAACGTGCCGCCCACGTCGATGCCGACCCGAAACATCGGGCGAGTCTACGAAACGCGCATCGCCCACGCTCCGGCGAGAGGATAATCCGGATGCGGCCCTGCGCAGACGCTCTCGGAGGTCGACGAGCTCGAGCTCGACGGGATCGAGCGGATCCTCTGGCTCCAACACGTGGTTCAGGTTGAACCGGTAGACCGAGCCGCGCGGGATCTCGGGCGGCGAGTACGGCAGCGCGAGAGCCGTGATCAGGCCCGAGCACTCCGGCACTGCGTAGTGTGCCGCGACGTGGGCGGCCGCCTTGGCGATCGCGTTGGCGATGTCCTGTGAGGCGGCGGTTATCTCGATGATCCCCGGGCCATGAAGGGCCGACGCAGGCGCCGCCCGTAGGGTTCGCTATTGCAGCGTGTCGAGCGCGAGCTCGACGGAGTCCCCGAGGGCGACCACGACGGGCAGCTCGACACCGGCCGCACGATACTCGTCGATCCGCTCCTGGCACTCCTCCGGCGTTCCGGCCGCGCAGAGCTCGTCGACGACGCTCATCGGGATGACGCGGCCAGACGCCTCCACGCCGCCGGCCTGGAAAGCGGCGTGTGCATCGGCCAGGAGCTCTGGATCGAGACCCGTCTCACGCGCGAGATTCGGAAAGGCTCCGACGTAGAGCGAGACGAACTGATGGGCTCTTTGCTTGCCGACCCCTGAGTCCGGATCAGGCGACGTCAAGATGACCATGGAGACGTCGACCGAGCTCGCGTCCCGGCCGCCGCGGGCTGCGCCGCGTGCGAGCGCCGCGCGCGCGCGCTCGACATAGCCGGTCGGCATGCAGGTGTTGTAAAGGACACCGTCGGCGAGCTCGCCTGCCAGCTCGACCGCCTTCATCGCGGTCACGCCGAGGTACACCGGGAGCTCGCCCTCTTCGCTCGTCGTCTTTTCCCGTTCAGCGAGTACGTCCTCGATGCACGCACCGTCGAGCCTGATGGTTTCCCCCTCGTAGCTCACTGCCTCACCGCGCGTCAGGGGCCTGATCACCTCCACGTACTCGCGCAGTCGCGCGAGTGGGCGCGCCCACTCGACTCCCTGCGGCCCGAGGACGATGGGTGAGCCCGCGCCCAGGCCGACGATCGTCCGACCAGGAGCCACCTCGGCGAGCGTCGTGAAGCTGATCGCCATCACGACCGCCTCGCGTGTAAAAACGTTGACGATGCCAGTGCCGAGCTTGATCCTGTCGGTCGCCATCGCCATCGCCGCCAGGGGCACGAACCCGTCGCGCGTCAGACGCGTCTCGGCCATCCAGATCGACTCGTAGCCCGCCGTCTCGGCGCGGCGCGCGAGCCTGACCATCTCGGGTACCCGTGGGGCTCCGTTGAACAAGAGGCCGATCCGGCGGTCTGCGGGTGCGGTGCCCATCGGGTCCGATTCTACGACTAACGCCACGGCGCCGCTGGCAGGCAGCCCGGATCTAGATCAGGATGGTCCGGGGTACTGAACCGGCGGCTTCTAAGGGGGTGCCTAGTGTCTGTATCCCGAGTCTCGTGTCAGCGGCGCATATCTAACGTCGTATTGGCCGCCGACCCGAGCTGAGTCCGTGGCGCGTGGCTGCCCAGCTAGCGCCCTTGGTTGGATCGCGCCGCTAGCGAGTCCCGGAGCAGCGAACGCGAGAGCTACGACTGTGGCCACGATGATGGCATCTCGGCCTGGGCGACACGATGATCATCGGCCCTTCGCTCGTCGCGACGCGCGCCGACATCGACGAGCTCGTGGACGCCCACGAGCAAAGCATCGTGGCCGTTACGTCCGATCTCGCAGCCGCTTCGTAGCGTCAAGGTCGACCCTTCCCAGCTCTGGGTCGGCAACGACAACGCCGTACGTTTTCTCGGCGTGCTCGAGTGAGACGTAGTCGTTTTGCACGTCCCAGCCGACCCGCTCCGGGTCGCGCTGCAGGGGGTCGCCGAAGCCTCCCCCGCCCGCCGGTGCGACGATCGCGGTGTCGCCCGGGGCCACGGGGATGTCAGCCTGCTTGCCGAGCCGAAGCTCCTTGTCTGTATCCGGGAACATCACCACCGAGTTGCGAAACGGCGGCGACATCCCGCCGGCCAGGCCCCGCACCTGCGAGGCACGGGACTTCTCGACGATGCCCACGGCGGATCCTTCGCTCTCGAACTCGAACTCGGCGGCGGCTGACAGCCCGCCGCGGAACTCGCCCGCGCCGCCCGAGTCGGTCACGAGCTCGAAGCGCCGCTTGAGAACGGGCATCCGCGTCTCGAGGATCTCGGCCGGCATCGACTCCGACCCAGCCTGAATCGAATGGAGCCGCGAACTCATGCCATCGCGATCGCGCAATGCGCCGTGGCCCAGTCCGCCCAGGTCGAAGAAGAAGCAGAGGCGGCCCGAGACAGGGTGGCGCAGGTACGCGAGGAAGTTCATGATGTCGCCGCCGTTCTCGGCCGGGATACGGTCGGGCAGGGCGGGAGCGAGCGCCTGCAGGATCATGTCGTTGAGCCTGAGCGCGACGAGCGCCGAGATGAAACACGGCGCCGGAGGTTGCGGGTCGAAGATGCTGCCCGCCGGTGCGGTGACGCTCAGCGGGCGGTAGCCGCCGCTCGAGGGAGGCAAATCGGGAGTCGTCAGCCGCTTGAGGGCGAAGCGACAGGCGGTGAGCGTATACCCCCAGGGGCAATTCATCGGCCCGGTTTGCTCGGGCGCCGAGCCGACCAGGTCGACGGCCATCTCGGTGCCTGAGATCGTCACCGCGCAGCGCAGCACGACCGGCTCGCGTTTGACGCCGTTGTCATCCAACGAGTCCTCGAGGACGTAGGTTCCGTCCGGGAAGCTGGCAAGTGCCTGTCTTGTCGCTCGCTCGGACTGGTCGAGCATCTCGTCGATGGCGGCCAGGTAGATCTCGCGGCCGTAGCGCGCCACGATCGACAGCACCTTGCGGCTACCCGCTCGTAGCGCGCCGACGCCCGCAAGAACGCTGCCGGCGGTCTCGGCGGGAAGCCGGGAGTTCTCCTCGATGATCTTGATGATCGTCTCGTTGAGCTCGCCGCGCTCGTACAGCTTGAGCGGCGGAAACAGCGTTCCCTCCTGATAGAGGTCGGTCGAGTTACACGGGTAGGCGTTGATCGCGCCGAAGTCGCCCATGTGTGCCCGCAGCGCGCCGAACCCGACCAGCTCTCCTTCGTGGAAGATTGGCTCGGTGAGTGCTGCGTCCGCGGTCTGCCCGCCCATGAGGTACGGGTTGTTCGTGAAGAGGACGTCGCCCGGCTCCAGCTGCTCGGCACCGCCGATCTTCTCGAGCGAGCGCTCGACGCAGGTGTCCAGCGAGCCGACGAAGAGTGGGATCCCAGGTGCATCCGCGACGAGGTTGACGTCGGCGTCGAACAGCGACATGCCGAAGTCGTTGAACTCGTAGAGCAGCGGCAGCATCGCGGTGTGCTTGAAGACCCAGTAGATCTCGTTGGCGGCCGAGATCAGCCCGTTGCGGACGACAGCGAAGGTCATCGGGTCGAGCCGGGCGCTCACGAGACGGGCCTCGTGGCCGGCTCACCGGCCGGGGCGTTCGCGATCACCATGTTGCCGAGCCCGTCGATCGTGAGCGCACGATCCGGCGGGACGAGCGTCGTCGTTGTGGCCTCCTCGACGATCGCAGGGCCCTCGATGCGGTTTCCGGCCTGGAGCAGGTCACGCTCGTACACGCTCCACTCGAGTAGGCCACCGCTGTCCCTGTGACGCGCGGGCCGCCGACCCTTGCACGCATGCTCGCTCGTGGGTGACCCCCGAGGCAAGGAGGGCTGAGCCGGCTTTTCGAGCGAGCCGACCGCCCGCACGCGGTAGGCGACCACCTCGACAGGCTCGCCCAGCGAGTAGCCGTACGTCGTTCGGTGTTGCTCATCGAAGCGGGTCCTGACCTCGAGCTTGAGCTTCCGGACTTCGGTCATCGGAGCCACCTACATTCTGACACCCCGAGGCGGTCCTCGGCCGAGGGCGGCGACGTGCCACATGACGACGACTGCGCCTGCGCTCCGATCCAGAGATCGACCCGAAAGGCAGCTGGTCGACGGATGGCACGGAAAGCGCGTCCAGACAACGACCGCACTCTAAGCGTCGCCGCTGTGGCCGGCCGTGGCGTGAACTGGGTCGTCGGCAGCGACACTGGTGGCACGTTCACCGACCTGGCCGCCCCCAGCCCGGGTGGGGAGCTGCGCATCGCCAAGGTGCCCTCCACGCCGCGAGACGGCGAGCCGAACCCGGGGCTTTTAAACCGGCGGCTTCTGAGGGGGCCTATAAAACCACACCCACCCTCCCCTCGCACGCGCGTAAGCGCCGAGGCTGAACCCGGGGTATTTAAACCCGCGCTGCTCAGACGGTGTCTATAACCACACCCTCCCTGGCCTCACATGCGCATGGGGGCTGGGACTGAACCCGGGGTGTTTAAACCGGGCAGTTCTGAGGGGTGTCTATTAATTAGGTTTGCCAGGGTTGTTTGGCCCAGTCCCAGGTGGGGACTGGTTCGTCGAGGTTCGGAGTGGCGCCGGGTTGGGAGAAGATCTTGGCGAGGCGAGTTCCCCATTCGATGTAGCCCATGAATGCGGCCCTGAACTCGGGGGCGTCAGGAAGTCCCGATTCGTCGGCAGCGGTGACGAGTAGGTCGATCCAGCGTCGTCGCTGGGGTTCTGTGATCTCACGGTTGAGGTGATGGCGGATCATCTCGGGATGTCCGCCATGGTGGGCCGTGTAGTCGGCCGGCCCCCGAAGACCTCGCCGAGCCAGCAGGCGACGTGCTGGGGTGCTCGGGGTCCATGTCCTTGAAGAGCGGGTACAGGAGTTCGTCGGCAAGGACAGCCTCGTAGAAACGGTCGAGCATCGGTTGCAGTGCTTCGCGGCCACCTGCCCATTCGTACAGCGTCGGCGGTCGCGGCGTGCCAGCGCCGGTACCGGCCATTGCCGTCGGCTGGTAGTGCTGCATCTCTTCGATGTGATCGACGTAGGGACGGATGTGTCCGAGGAACTGCGGAACTCGGAGCTTTGACGAAAGCCCTGGAGATGGCCATCGAGCGAGTCCCAACGGATTCGCAGGATGTACCGGTCGGGCTGCTCACTGCATCGGCTGAGTTCGTAGTCGAGACAGTTCAGTGAGTCCGCCAGCACTCCGACTGCCGCCGAAGGCACCGAGTGGCTACCGCCCCCGGGGTGCTTGACGCGAAATGCCGACGGGCATAAAGGCGCCAGCCGGGGTGGATGGACCGAAGAGCGCCGTTTCAAGTCGAGCAGCCGCATCGTCGTAGCTCTGCGGCATGAGGTGCCCGTAGCGGTCGAGCGTGATCTGCACACTCGCGTGCCCCAGCTGTTCGGAGATGTACTTCGGGTGTTCGCCCTGCGCTACGAGCAAGCTCGCGAAGGTGTGTCGCAAATCGTGGAAGCGGATTTGCCGCAACCCGGCGCGTCGTAGCGCAGGTTTGAACTCCCGCCTCACCATGTTCGGCCCGTCCTGTGACTTGCCACAGCCGTTCGCGAAGATCAGGTCGTCCTCGCGCGAATGTTCGCTCGCGACCAGGTGGTGGCGCAGAGCGTTGACGAGCGTCTGCGGCATCGCGATTGCCCGGACCGAGCCGCGCGTCTTGGGCTCCTGGAAGCGACCTGTCCGCGTCACATTGCGTCTTACCCATATCTGGCGAGAGCGCCAGTCGACGTCGCCCCAGCGAACTGCGAGGAGCTCGCCGAGCCGCATACCGGTCGTCACCGCGGTCATGAATAGCGCGCGGTACCCCGGCCGCGCATGTTCGAGCAGCCCGTGGATCTCGCCGGATTGAAGGATCTGCATCCGTTCGCTTGCCTCGCGTTGCACCGCTCGCGGTCGACGAACACGGGCTGCGGGGTTCGACGTGAGGTAGCCCCACTCGACCGCGTGGCCGAGCATCTCGCGCAAGGGGGTCAGCGCGTTTGCGACTGTGCTTGGCGAGCGCCCTAGGCGGATTGTTCGCCGCGCTCGCTTTTCTTCCCGTGCTGCACGGAGCTCGGCCTCACGGGCCCGCTGAAGGCGCATCTGGAACCGCGGCCCGCTCGCGATCCAATCCGCTAGGAAGGCGTCGATGTCCTTCCGGGTGATCTCAGTCAGGTACCGGCTGCCGAACTCGGGAGCCACGTGGTTGCGCAGCGACGCATCGTAGGTCTCATATGTGCGCTCCTTGACGTTGGGCTTGGCGTAGTCACGCAGCCACTCCTGTGCGAAGTCGGCGAAACGGATCTTGGTGGGCGGCCGAAACTCACCGCTGACCTTCGCGGCCTTGGCCTGAGCGAGGTAGAGCTCGGCCGCGTCGCGTGTTCGGAAGCTTTTCCAGTGCTGCTTTCCGTCAACGCGGAAGTACACGACCCAGCTCTTGCCGCGTCGCCGGATGTTCGATGTGCGTGCCACTTAACTGTTTAACGCCGTCTACTACTTTATCAATAGCGTTGGACACCGTCGACTAGTTGCGTCATCTGCTCCGGCTAGCCTCACGGCGTGAGTCAGAGGCTCGCAGGGATCGCCGAGGTTGCCGAGATGCTCGCCGTCAGCAAGAACACAGCGGTTAAGTACTCGCAGCGGTCTGACTTCCCGGAGCCGCTCGATCGCCTCGCGAGTGGACCTGTCTGGCTCCGCGCTGACATTCGAAGCTGGGCGGACGCGACCCTGCCACTGCCAAGCGGGCGTCCCCAAAGTGAGTCGCGGGACAACGATCGCTAGCTAGCTGATCTCGTTCGCCTCTCAGAATGGGAAGTCGGAGTCGAAGTGATTGAGGAAGAACTGGGCGCAGCGATCACAAGGGCCCAAGTGAGCCGCGCCATTCAGCCTCGTCGACGAGGATGTCAGCCACGGACGTGCGCTCCTCGTAGGGCGCACGCCGATCGCCGTACTTGGCAACACGTTCACCCGAGCCCCTCATAGATCGAGGTTGGGAGGAACTCCGATTCAGTGGACCGGCGAACCATCTCAGAGCCAACGCTTGCAGAAACGCTTGCACTCCCTGCCCGCCGTTGCCTCTCCAGAAACCAAGAAACCCCCGTTTCCAGTGGGTTTCTGCCATGGAGCGTACCGGGCTCGAACCGGTGACCTCCGGCTTGCAAAGCCGGCGCTCTCCCAACTGAGCTAACGCCCCGCCGTCAAAACTGTAGCGACTGCCCTGCGGGCCGCTGTAGTCCCAGAACGACAACGGGCGGCCCCGGAACCGCCCGTCGTCCATGGAAGGGTGACCCCCGGGGCTAGTCGCCCCAGTCGAACTCTCGTGTGCGGCCCCAGAAGCTCTCTTCGTCGGGCTCGGCGGCAGCCCCGCTGGGAAGTGCGAGCACAAGCTCACGATCGAGCGCAGGCTCGTTGCCCGAGATCGTGTCCTCGATGCGGGCCTGCTCCTCGGTCTTGAAGAGCGGGTGATTCTCGAGGCCGTCACCGTTCTGGTAACGCTCGATCGGCAGATCGTTGTCTAGATAGGCGTTACGGCGCTTGAGCTCGAGGTGCTCCTCGATGACCCTGGCAAAGGTCGAGCTTCCTTCGAACTTCATACGGTCATCTCCTCCGTCCTACGGGAACACAGGACCTGATTGGCCCGAGGAGTGTAAAGGAATACTCATGCATGTCAAGAAGGTAGTGGATCGGCCGGACGGCCGGCCGGCACGCGCCACAGCGCCTGGCGCCGCGGCGAACGGCGTCTAGACGAGGTCGCGGCCGAGCATGACCGCCACGATCATGCCGCCAAGCCAGCCGCACGTCGTCACGCCGACAGCCCAGTTCGCGACGCGCCGCTTGCCACTGGCCATCGTCGCTGCGAGCAGAGCGATCGCCATCGCCGGTGGGCCGATCCGCATCGGGACGTAGAACACGGACGCGATGCCGGCAAAGATCGCCGCGGCCGCGAGATAACCGATCACGACATCTCTGATCGGTGTCGAGTTGTCGACCTCTTGTAGCTCTGGCGCGCTCACGTGGTTTCGCTCGAGTCAGGTTGATCGGCGTAGACAACGCCTGGCCGGGTCGGAGCCGGGCCTGGCCGTTGTGCTCGCGTTCCATGCGGTCCGTCGCGTCGCGATCCTCGACGCGTTCGGCCGGGGAGCGGGCCCGGCTTCCACCAGCTCGGCCCATCGTCGCCGGCGCCCGGCCTGCCATGGCCCGACGCGCCACCAGTCTCGTGATCGGGCCTGGCCTTGATCGCCCACCAGACGACCCAGCACAGCCAGACCGTCGGGATCTTGAGCGCGATCACAAAGAAGATGATGTACCAGAGCATTCGTCTAAAGCATATCGCGGTCGTGAGATTGCCTAGTGCCGGGTAGCGTCCCGACCGTGACGCCGATCATCTCCCATCCCGACTTCGCAACCGCTCATCCGACGGGAGCGCACCCCGAGCGGCAGGAGCGCCTCGCGGCGCTGCTCAAGGTCTTCCCGAACGCGACGGACGCCACGCCTGCGACCCGCGATCACCTAGAGCTGTGCCACGACGCGAGCTACGTCGACGCCGTGGAGGCAGCGTCAGCGACCGGCCGCGACCAGCACCTCGACCCGGACACGATCTGCACGCCGAGCAGCTACGATCTCGCGCTCCTCGGGGTGGGCGCTTCACTCGAGGCCGTCCGCCAAGCCGGCTTTGCGCTCGTTCGCCCGCCCGGCCACCACGCACTGCCGGCCCGGGCAATGGGCTTCTGCCTGTTCAACAACGTGGCGGTCGCGGCACGCTACGCGCAGGCGGAGTTGGGTTTGGCGCGCGTTGCGATCCTGGATTGGGACGTTCATCACGGAAACGGCACGAACGAGATGTTCTGGGAAGACACAACCGTGTTCTTCGCCTCGATTCACCAGTGGCCGTTCTATCCGGGCACGGGTGGCCCCGACGACAGCAACGAGACCACCGTCAACGTTCCGCTCAACGCCGGAGCGGGTGACGACGACGTGATCGAGGTCATGGAGCGGATCGTCGAGCCGCGCATCCAGGCATTCGCACCCGATCTGTTGCTCGTCTCGGCCGGCTACGACGCGGCCGCCGGCGATCCGCTCGGCGGCATGCGTTTGACCGAGGCCGGCTACGAAGAGCTGGCCGCGCGGGCGCGTGAGCTCGCGCCTCGAATTGCGCTCGTGCTCGAGGGTGGGTACAACGTGGACACATTGCCCGGCCTCGTGCGCGCGACACTCACTGGGCTCGAGACGGCGAGCGGATGAGCCGGGCCCGCACCCTGCCGAGGACGCCGCCATGGACGTAACCGCAGACGAGTTCGAACGCGAGGTCATCGAGCGCTCGTACGAGCTTCCCGTGATCGTCGATTTCTGGGCCGAGTGGTGCGGTCCGTGCAAGTCGCTGACCCCCGTTCTCGAGCAAGCCGTTGCCGCGCGCGAGGGAGCGGTGCTGCTGGCCAAGATCGACGTCGACGCGAACCAGGCGCTCGCAGAGCAGTACGACATCCGGGGAATTCCGGCCGTGAAGGCCTTCAAGGACGGGCGCGTCGTCGACGAGTTCACGGGCGTCCGCTCAGGGCCCGGGGTCGCTGAGTTCCTCGATGGCCTGTTCGGGCCGGGCGCCGGCGAGAAGCTGCTCGCGGAGTTGGCCGAGAGCGGCGAGTTCCCGGAGATCATGGGCCCGTTGACCGAAGGCGACCATGAGCGAGCGCTCGAGTGGTTGATGAGCCAGGTCGCCGAAGCCGACAACGATCGCCGCTCACGGATTCGCGAGGTGATGGTCGAGATCTTCAGCGATCTCGGAGTCGAAGATCCGGTCGCGACATCGTATCGGCGTCGTCTCGCGAGCGCCCTTTACTAGCACTCCCGTCACGCTTCTGACACGCAAGCTGTCCCGTCGGGCCGATGCGATGGCGCGCAACTGGCCGTAGCTTGATCTGTGCAGCGACTCCCGCCCGCACGACAGCAGGGAGGTGCGCAGCCACATGGCTGAATACGACAAGGAGAAGGGAGGCCGCTTGTGAGCACGACCAGTTCTCGCGTCTTCGCGCGCAGGGCAGGTGTGATCGTTCCGTTCATCCTCGCTTACGGGCTCGCGGTCTATTTCATGGCGGGCGCGGTGAGCGACGCATTCTCGGGCCAGTCGGCGCCGGGCGACTCTGAGATCGTGGTCGAGCGCGCTGGCGCACCGGCTGGCGATTCGGGGTACCCGGCCGGCGGCGCTGCCTCCGTCGACAGCGCCGCCGTCTCGGACGCGCTCGCCGCTGTTGAGGAGACGGCGGCCATCCAGGAGCTGCTACACGACCAGGAGGTCGCGGTCATCCGCTCTGGCCCGTGGACGCCTGCCGAAGCGGGCAGCGATGCACCGTCGCCCGACGCCTCGGTCCGCGTAGCGCTGACCATCGAGCTACCCGAGCCGACCGATGTCGACCTACGCACGTTGCCCGGGCGGGACGACTCGGCTGAGAGGCAGCCTGCAGGTGCCAGCCGTACGTTGGCCGGCGCCGCCGCTCAGGGCGCTCAGATCGAGGCGGACGTCAGCTCGTTGCTCGTCCTCTACGACCCGGCGGCTGACGAGATCGTTGCCGTGCATCCCGTTCCGAAGAGCTCACCGGCGATGCCCGCCGAGCTCACGCCGGCGCCCGATATCGCCCAGCTCGAGGAGCGGGCGAAGCGCAAGCATCGTGGCGACAGGCAGCGCGGCAAGTTCGACCGGCGGCGGGGTGAGGTGAGACGACGTGGCTAGGCGCGCGCGACTTCTTACCGTCGCGGCGCTCATCGCCTTCGTCGCGATCGCCGCGGTCAAGCTGACCGACGACACGGCGCAAGGCGCATCGACCAGCCGCCTGAGCAAGCTCGCCTTCTATGGCGACCAGTTCTGGAACTACGACTTCACGATCAGACGCGTGCGCGCGCACAAGGTCGACTGGCCGATCAGCCTCGTCTTCTACGGCAACGCGAGCATCAACAAGGTCAAGGGCTTCCTCGACAACGAGTACGACGAGACGGGCAGCCCCATGAACGCGCGGCTCAACGACGGCGGTCGCTGGCGCTGGGACACCGACAACGGGCGCAAGACCACCAAATGTCCCGGCCTGTTGAGCCAACCCAGCTCGGCGCGCCACTACCGCATCTACGCCGATCCCGACGATCGCCTCTACAACTCGGCGTGGGGCTTCTATGTGATCGGCTCGACGCACTACGACATCCGCGAGTGCGGACGGGGTGCGACGTTCGGCTGGTCAGAGACTTCAGAGGGTTGGGTCACCTGGCGCTGGCGCGCCAACGGCGGGTGGGCCCAGAACGACTGGAGGTACTTCTCCAACCCCGAGCCCGTCCGCGTCGAGGGCAACCACATCTGGCAGAACGACGGCTACGCGTCGCGGCTCCACGTCCGCTAATTGACCTTGCGGCGACTCACGACTTGCGCACGAGCAGGCCTCCTCCCTCTCGCTCTGCTCGCGTGCGCGGCGCTATGGACTCCCCCGGCTCACGCCATCACGCCGGTCGAGTCGACAGCGGTCGTGACACTGGCCGAGATGGCGAGGTCGCCCGTCCTCATCAAGACGGGCGACTTCGCCCTCGACCGAGTCTTCTACGTGGCAACGGAGACCTTCCCGTTCGTCGTCCGCGCGGGCATCGTCACGGCGCAGCCAGGCGAGGGCTGGTTTCTGCTCGATCTGAGCTACACGATCGTCTTCGGCGAGGAGTCTGCAGACGGGTTCGCCTGGGTGTCGGCTGACACCAACGGCCTGACCGCCGCGCAGGCCGAGTACACGCTGACACGAGAGGCGGGCGCGCTGAGAGTGCACGAGTCGACGGTCACGCTGCAGGACGGTCAGGAAGAGCGTCGGCTCGACGGGTTGAGCGCCACGCTCGACTACGTCAACTACGCACGGGAGGAGGGCATCGTCGAGGGGCGCAACTCATTCACAATCCGTGTCGAGCACACGGACGGCGTCGTGATCGAGCGGGTCGAGTTCCACGAGGACTCAGGGGTGTCGAAGACCGCGGTCTCGCCTCACCCGTTTCAGCTCTCGGCAACCGCGCAGCCGGGCGAGATCCGCATCGGAGACGAGTTCGAAGTGCTGGTGCGCGCCGAGAACACCTCGTCTGAGCTGGGCGACGCCGTCATGCAAGCGGCGCCGAACCCGGGCTTTGCCCGGGTCGTTGGCCCGGCGACTGTCGAGCTTGGCCGGCTCAGCGAGGCGATAGAGCACACCTACCGCTTCGTCGCGCTGAGCTCGGGGCCGGGCCAGGTCGCAATCCTCGGTACCTCGTCGAAGAACGAGCCGACCGCGCTTGTCGATCTCGTCGTCTTGTCTGCCCCGAGCCGGAATACGGGCACGCTCGCGCTGATCGCGGTGGTCGGAGCGGCGCCGGTCGCCCTCGGCCTCGCTGTCATGTTCATCCGCGCCCGACGCCGCGCGTGAGTATCCACTCGAGGTGCGATCACTATGCTGGCCTCGGCTCATGCCGACGCCTAGCCGATACACCCTGCGATGAGCCGGCAACGCGTCGCCTATCTGGGCCCGGCAGGCACCTTCACGGAGCAAGCGCTGCTCAGCCAGGGCGATCTCGCTGCGCTCGAGCACGTGCCGATGCCAACGATCCGCGGCGTGCTCGACGCCGCGTACCAGGGCGAGTCTGATCTCGGCTTCGCGGCGATCGAGAACTCGATCGAGGGCGCCGTCAACGCAACGCTCGATGCGCTGGCCTTCGAGCTCGATCTGCTCATACAGCGCGAGGTCGTGCATCCCGTCGAGATGTGCCTGCTCGCCCACCACGACGTGTCGCTCGAGCAGATCGAGCGGGTTGCCTCGTTCCCGCACGCTGCCGCCCAGTGTCACGGCTACCTGAGCAGAACTCTCGAGCAGGTGCCGGTGGTCGCCGCGAACTCAACCGCCGACGCGGCACGTGAGCTCGCGGAGACGCAAGACCGGACGACCGCAGTCATTGGCACCGCCCTCGCGGCGACGACGTACGACCTAGCGGTACTCGCCCGCCACATCGAGGACCACCCCGAGAATCACACCCGCTTCGTCGCTGTTGCTCGGGAAGGGATCCCGTCACCGACCGGGCATGACAAGACGTCGATCGTCACGTTCCAGCGCGCGAACCGGCCTGGCAGCCTTGTCAACATCCTGCAGGAGTTCTCGGCGCGCTCGATCAACCTCACGCACCTCCAATCTCGCCCGACCAAGCGAGAGCTTGGCGACTACTGCTTCGTGATCGAGCTCGAGGGCCACGTCGCAGACGAGCGTGTCGCCGACTGCCTGAAGAACGTGCAAGCCAACCAGGCGCACGTGCGCTTCCTGGGCTCCTACCCGGCGGGCGGCAACGAGGCCGACGACACGAGAACAGAGGCGAACGAGGCCTGGAACGAGGCCGAGAGCTGGATCGCTGAGCTTCGGGCCGGCATCCGCTAGCGAGACGCTGGCCCACGCCCAGTCCGCCGCGGCGCCGCGCGTCTCGATCGATCTCGCTTCTAGGCGCGCAGCTCTTTGGGAAGCTTGAAGTAGACGTCCTCGCGCGTCAGCTCGACCTCTTCACGATCCTCGTAGCCGAGCTCCGCCAGGCGGTCGGCCACACCGTTCACCAGCGAGTCGGGCGACGAGGCTCCGGCGGTGAGACCGATCACGTCGTGGCCGGCAAGCCAGGCCGGATCGAGCTGGGAGGCGTCATCGAGCAGGTACGCCTCGGCGCCAGCGTCGCAGGCGACCTCGACGAGCCGGTTCGCGTTCGAGCTGTTTACCGAGCCGACCACCAGCACGAGCGTGGCGTCGTTGCAGATCTGCTTGACCGCGTCCTGACGGTTCTGCGTCGCGTAACAGATGTCCGCTGACGGCGGCCCGACCAGATCGGGGAACCGCTCGCGCAGCGCGTCGACGACATCGGTGGTGTCGTCGACCGAGAGCGTGGTCTGCGTGAGGTAGGCCACCTGCTGGTCTCCCTCGACGGCGAGCGCCTTCGCATCGTCGACCGTCTCGACGAGAGTGATCGCCTCGGGCGCTTCGCCCATCGTTCCGACGACCTCCTCGTGTCCTTCGTGGCCGACGAGAGCGATCTTCAGCCCGCGCCCGGCGTAGCGCCGCGCCTCGGCGTGGACCTTCGAGACGAGCGGGCAGGTCGCGTCGATCACCTGCAGGTCGCGCTCGTCGCACTTGCGGTACACCTGCGGCGCAACTCCGTGCGCGGACAGCACGACGGGGGCTCCCTCGGGGACCTCTTGCTCGGTCTCGACGAAGATCGCTCCGCGCTCCTCGAGATCGCGGACGACGTGCACGTTGTGGACGATCTCGTGGCGCACATAGATGGGCGGCCCGTGCTCCTCGAGCAGCTTCTCGACGATGTCGATCGCTCGCACGACGCCGGCGCAGAAGCTGCGCGGCGCTGCAATCAGGACGCGCTTCGACATGGAGATGCACCTCCGGCGAGCGCGCCCGCGGCGCGCTCCAGTGAGTCGAGGGCTTTGCGCGCCGAGCGCGCCGAGCGCATGGCACGAGCTGGTTCGGTCACGAAGGATCGGAGCACGACGCCCCAGCGTACGTCACCGGACTCGGTAGCCGCATGGGCGAGCCTGCCGACCGGCCGCTCGGGCCCGTCGGCGATCGCGCGGACGATGCCGGCGAGGCGCCCCGACGCGGCGAGCGGCCCGCTCTCCATGTCGACGGCGATGGCGCCGGTGCGCCGCGCAATATCGTCGCGCTCACGCGGATCGTCGATGACGCGCTCTGCAGAGCACACGGTCGCGACGCTTGCGCCCGGCACCTCGAGTGGCGAACCTTCCCAGAGCACCTCGCCGTCGGTATCGACGACGCGGTCGGCGCTAACGACCGAGCCGGCCTCGACACCGGGCACGAGCGCGCCGGCGAGCCCGAAGCTCGCGTGGCGATCGAGCGGCGCGCCGAGGCTGGCACGAAGGCCGACGCGAGCCGTGGCAGCACCGGCCCGGCGCGCGACGCGCTCCTCGGAAGCCAGCGCGCAGGCAAGGGTGAGGCTGTCGGTCACGGCGTCAGAGCTTGAGCGCACGCGCAGCGCAGTCGGGCGCGGCTAGCTGAGCGTCCAGGCGAGGCTGCGAACGGTCTCCTTGACGCTGGCCGTCGTCGCGATCGTGGCCGCCGGCTCGAAGCCCGAGTGAATGCCACAGTGCTCGCAGCGCGGGTCGTTGCCGGGCCCGTAGAGCTCCCACTCGATTCCGTCGACGAGCGCGTCGTAGGTGGGGAAGATCCCATCGGTGAGCAGGTAGCAGGGGCCCTTCCATCCGTACGGGTTGCGCGTCACCGAGCCCCACGGTGCGCACGGGAGCTTTCGATCGCCGACCAGGAAGTCCTGATACACGGGGCTCGCGAGCCACGGGTAGCCGTTCTCGCGCGCGGCGGCCTGGATCGCACGGAACTTCTCCTCGTGCTCGTCGCGGGTCATGGTCATCGCCGGGTCGATCTGCGAGTACTGGTAGCCGGGCGCGATCAGCATCCCGTCGGTGCCGATCTCTTCGGTGACGAAACGCATCATCTCGATTACGTCGTTGACGTCGGTCTCCTTGAAGATCGTCGTGTTCGTCGTGACGCGGTAGCCCTTCGAACGCGCTTCTTTCATGGCGTCGACAGCGACGTCCCAAAGGCCGGGGTAGTCGCAGATGTAGTCGTGGATCTCGCGCATCCCGTCGAGATGGACGACGAAGGTGAGACGCGGATCGGGCGCGAACTCGTCGAGCATCTCGCTGAGGCGCAGGGCGTTGGTGCAGAGCTGCACGTTTCGCTTCATCTCGACGAAGCGGTTGACGACCTGCTCGATGCCCTTGAAGATCAGCGGCTCGCCGCCGCAGACCGAGATCACGGGCGCCGGGCATTCCTCGGCGGCGCCGATGCACTCCTCGACCGTCAGGCGTGCCTTATTCGACTCGTACTCGCGGATCTTTCCGCAGCCGATGCAGGCGATATTGCAGGCAAGCGTGGGCTCGAGCATGATCACGAGCGGGTATCGCTCGCGGCCCCGCTGCTGGGCGACGTACTTGCCGATCTGAACTGTGCTTCGCAACGGAAACTTCATGCCTGCCCCTTCTCCCTTCGTTCGAGAGCGTCGCGCACGGCGCGCGCGAGAGCATTCTCTACGGAATCGGGTCGATAGTCCAGCAGATTCTTCGCCTTCGTGGAAGAAAAGTACATCGGTAGGCGGGCGAGGCGCACCTCGTTCCGATTTGCGAGCCCGGCAGCGGCCGCGATTCTAGCCGCCATGTAGGGAACGCGAAGGCGCGGTCTCGAGCGGCCAGCGAGGCGCGCTATCCGCGCGAACAACTCTTGCAGCGGCATGTTCTCGCCGCCTAGCAGGTAGCGCTCACCGGCGGCGCCGTGCTCGTAAGCGAGCAGGTGCCCGCGGGCGACGTCGCGTACGTCGACGACGTTGAGGCCTGTCGTTCCCACGTAGCCGCGGATCCTGCCGCTGGCAACGCCGTCGACCATGCGACCGGTCGGTGTCGGCTTGGAGTCGCCGTCGCCGACCGGAACCGTCGGGTTGACAACGACGGCGTCGAGCCCCCGGTCGACCGCGTCGAGAACGAGGCGCTCGGCCTCGACCTTGGTTCGCTTGTAGGCGACCGTGAGCTCCCACTCGGGCGGCGCGTCGAGCTCGCTCGCCTCGCGCCCGGCGACCGGCCCGCACGTGCCGGCCGTGCTCGTATGCACGAGGCGCGTCACCCCCGCCGCGTGACACGCGTCGATCACGTTCTGCGTGCCCTGCACGTTGACGGCCTGCATATCGTCGTCGCCGGCGTCGAAGCTGTAGAGCGCAGCAACGTGGAAGACGGCGTCGCGGCCCTCGATCGCTCGTGCGAGCCCGGCGGCGTCGCGAAGGTCGATGCGCTCGGTCGAGACGTCGGCGCCGTGCTCGACGAGCTCGCGCGCGACGTGCGCGCCGACGAAGCCGGTCGCGCCAGTGACGTACGCCCTCATCGGCGATATCTCATCGGCGATGTGAGTGACGCGCGATGTCGGTCATGCACCCGCAAGCGCCGTTCGATAGCGCCCGAGCGCGATCATCGGCCAGACGATGCGGTAGAGGTGGTATCGAATGAGGAAGTCGCCCGGGAAACCGGTGCCCGTGAACGCCGTCTCATCCCAGTCGCCGTCGTCTCGCTGTACGAGGCAGAGCCAGTCGGCAGCGCGGCGCGCCATGCGGGTGTTCGCGGCGCCGGCCGAGACGAGCGCCATGAGTGCCCAGGCGGTCTGGGACGGCGTCGACTCGCCACGGCCGCGCCAGTCGACGCCCGCCTCACCGGTGTCGTAGGAGCGGCAGTCCTCGCCGAAGCCTCCATCAGGGTTCTGGCGGGTGGCGAGCCAGTCGATCGCTCGCTGCACGGGCGGCTCGCTGCCCCGGTACCCCATCGACTCGAGAGCCGGGAGCGCGGCCCCCGTTCCATAGACGTAGTTCACGCCCCAGCGGCCGAACCAGGACCCGTCGCGCTCCTGCTCGTCGAGCAGGTATGCGAGACCGCGTTCGAGCGCGGGCTCGTAGCCCGGCTTGCGCGCGAGCAGCTCGATCGCGTGGGCCGAGACGTCAACGCTGGGCGGGTCGATGACGGCGCCGAGGTCGCAGAACGGGATCTCGTAGAGCCACTCGGAGTCGTTGTCGACATCGAAGGCGCCCCAGCCACCGTTGGCGCTTTGCATCGCGACGATCCAGTCGCAGGCACGCGTGACGGCGGCGTCTCCGACACCGAGCTCCTCGAGCGCCAGACCAACAACGGCGGCGTCGTCAACGTCCGGGTAGATGTCGTTGTCGTATTCGAACGACCAGCCGCCCGGTGCGGCCGCGGGCAGGCGCACACCCCAGTCACCGCGCGCAAGCACTTCTTCGTCGAGGAGCCATGCGCCGGCGCGCTCGAGCCCAGGATCGCTCGCGGGCACGCCCGCGGCGCGAAGCGCAAGCACAGCCAGCGCGGTGTCCCAGACCGGCGACTGGCAGGCCTCGGGCCGTCGGCGCTCGCCCTCGTCGACGAGGAAGCGATCCCAGCCGCGGACCGCCTTCTCGACGTAGGGCGACTCGGGCCCGTGCCCGCGACAGACCAGCGCGACCACCGACCAGACCCACGGCGGCTGAATGCCGCCCCAGGAGCCGTCGAGCTCCTGCCGATCGATGATCCACTGCTCGGCGACCTCGAGCGCTCGCTCACGACCGGGCTTGACCGGCACATGCGCGTAGCGCTTCAGAAAGCCGTCGATGCCGTCCCACACGGTTCGGGTCGAGGCGTCGCGCGGACCGAGATCGAGCTCGCGTGCGGCGAGCTCGTCTGGCAGCGCGCGCACGGGCCGGTAGTGCATGACGACGGCCAGCGCCACGATCGTCTGCCGCGCCCAGCACGCAAAGCTGTAGACCGAGATCGGCGCGCTCGGCGGCAAGAGCGCGAGCTCGGCCGGTAGCTGGGGCACCTCGTCCCAGGACCAGAGGCCGATCAGCGAGAGCCAGATCCGTGTGAGCGCGCGCGTGGCGCCGATCCCGCCTCGCTCGAGGCAGAACTCCCGGGCTCGTGCGAGCTCTGACGCGTCGCTCGGCACTCCCGCCAGCCGAAGCGCGGCGTATGCCTCGGTCGTCGCGTTGATGTCGGGCTCGCCGCCCTCGTAGATCGACCAGAGGCCATCGGGTCCCTGTCGTGCGAGGAGCTCGGCGCGGACACCTGCCGTTGTCTCGGCGTCGCGGAGCCGGAGGAACTCGAGGAAGAAGAGATGCTCGGCGGTGATCGTCACGTTCGCCTCGAGCTCGCCCGCCCACCAGCCGCCGGGCCGCTGCAGCTCGAGCAACCGCTGCGTTCCGCCCTCGATCACGTCGTCGAGCGTTCGCGGGCGGCCGACTTCGATGCTCGGTCGGACACGAACGTCGGTGGTCGTCGCGCCGATGCTCACGCGTCGGCCGCCCCAACCGGGATCGCCGCGCCATGGCGCTCGAGCGCGAGCCGCGCTGCAGTCCACCCACTCCTCACTGCACCCTCCATCGTGGCAGGCCAGCCGGTATCCGTCCAGGTCCCGGCTCGAAACACGCTCGGCCTGCTCGTCCGCGCGCCGGCTCGTAGCGACCCGGTGCCCGGCCGGCCCGCGAACGTCGCTCGAGGCTCGCGGCTGACCCGTGACCACATGAGCTCGGCCTGACCGAGGCGCGTCTTCAGCTCGCCGGCGATCAGCTCGACGAGATCGGTGCCGCGCACGTCCATCAGATCCGGCACACCGCTCGAGACGACCGTGAGGTACTGGCCTCGCTCGGGCTCGTTCCCCGTCAGTCGCCCGCGGTCGAACACCCAGTGCGCCGGGCTCTCGAGCAACGCGGCGAGCGGCGGCTCCATGATCCGGCGATCAAACCAGAGGTGCACGCTGACGATCGGCGAGTCCTCGAGCACGGGACCCGTCTCGTCGAGTAGCTCCGCGCACTCGGCGGCAGGTGTCGCGATGACGACGGCATCTGCTTCGAGGTCGGAGCCGTCGGCCAGATCGACGCCGTCGTCTCGGACCTGTGTCACTCGCGCGTGCGCGATGACCGTGGCGCCAGCCGTGCGAAGAGTGCGCTCGGCGGCGGCTCCGTGCATCTCACCGAGAGGCGCGGTCGGCAGGAGCAGGTCGCTGGCTACGCGATCGCCGAGCAGCGCCGTCTTGACTGTGAAGATTCCGAGCGAGGCGCTGGCCTCTCTGCTCGCGAGGTTCAGCGCCGGACGAACGAACACATCCCAGAAGCGGGATATCTCGCGGGTGCGGCCACCGAGCCGGAGCAGAACGTCAGCGAAGCTCGTGCCGTCGTGCTCGGCGGGCTCGAGCCGGCCGAGACGTCGGGCGACGCGGGCAACGCGGAGCAGCTCTGGGAACGAAAGGTGCCGATACGAGAGCAGGCCGAGCGGCCCAGGGCCGATCACAGAGACCTTCCCATCACCGTCGAGAACGGGAAGCTCAAGCCGGTGCCGAGCCAGCGAGGCCCCGCTGCCGATCCGCTCGACAAACGAGACGTAGGCACTGCACGCGCCGAGTGCAACGTGCTGACCGTTGTCGGGTGGCGGGTCGGGGTCACCCTCGCGCTCTGGAAGCGTGTGCACCGCGCCGCCGAGCGTCTGGCGCGCCTCGACGAGCGTGACCGCCGCGCCGCTGTCGACCAGTTCGATCGCGGCTGCCAGCCCGGCGAGCCCGCCACCAACAACCACGACCTGCAACTGACGCATCCGACCGAATCCTTCGTTTAGGCTCGAGAGACTCTCTGTGCGCGCCAGAGCGTACAGGGGCCGCGTTCCCGTTCCCACTCCCAACTACCGATCCACCCGCGTCTCGGCGTACCCCCTCGGAGGGATGAGCAAACGCTCATGATTTCCGATAGGAAGAGAGTGCACCGCCAGAAGCTCGACCGGCTGCCGGCGCGCCAGACCGCAACTCGCGTCCCCGTATACAACGGCCGTTTTGGCCGAAAAGAGGCCGAACGGCTCCTTTGGCGTGCCGGTTTCGGCCCCCGCCGCGACGAGGCCGCCAAGCTCGCCCGGCTTGGCATGACACGTGCCGTCGACAGCCTGGTCTATCCACGCAAGGAGAAACTCGTCGGGCCCAAGCCGCACGATGAAAGAGGCCGGCGGCTGGCGCCCAAGGATGCGTGGGGGCACGACGGACTCTGGTGGCTCGACCGAATGGTGCGCACGCGCCGGCCACTGATGGAGCGCATGACCCTCGTCTGGCACGACTGGTTCGCGACCTCCGCGGGCGAGGTCGACTCGCAGACGCTGATGCTCCGACAGAATGGCCTCTTCCGCAAGTACGCGCTGGGCTCGTTCCGCTCGCTCGTCGTCAACGTCACGCGCGATCCGGCGATGCTGGTCTTCCTCTCCGGGATCTACTCGACTCGCGAGGAACCGAACGAAAACTACGCCCGTGAGCTGATGGAGCTCTTTACGCTCGGCGCCGCCAACGGCTACACCGAGGAAGACGTGCGCCAGCAGGCCCGTGCCCTCACCGGCTGGACCGCCGGCTACAAGGAGGGCAAGGGCTTCGTCAAGTTCCGCCACGCCAAGGGGCTCCACGACCGCGGCATCAAGCAGATCTTCGGACGCTCCGGCCGCTTCGACTGGGTCGACGCCTGCCACCTCTGCGTCAGTCATCCAAAGCACGCGGGCTTCTTCGTCGACAAGCTCTGGAGTTACTTCATCCCGACCCCGCCGGATCCGGCGACGAGGAACGCGCTCAAGCGTGTGTACAGAAAGAGCGGCTACAAGGTGCGGCCGGTCGTGCGGGCGATCCTGCGCCATCCCGACCTGCACCAGGGGCCGCGGATGGTCAAGCCACCGGCTGTCTATATCGCCGGCCTCCTACGCGCGACCGGGCAGGGAATCAGGACCGAGAGCTGGGCCTGGGTCTCGAGCCTCGCCGGTCAGCAGCTCTTCTACCCGCCCAACGTCTCGGGCTGGGACGACTCGCGCTGGCTCGACACGTCGACGTACCGCGGCCGCTGGATCGCGGCCAACCAGGTTGCCGGCCCGAGATCGCACGATCCGGGCGAGGCCGGTGGCGAGTGGCGCAAGCGCTCGCCGCAACAGCTCGTCAACCGTGCGCTGCGCTTCTGGGGCTCGCCCAACATCAGCCCGGCGACGCGCGCCGAGCTGATCGCGTTCGCCCGCCGAAGCCGTACACGAATGGCAGAAGGACAGCTACGCGCTGATGACCGAGAACGCGCTGCGCCAGCTGATCGCCGTCTCACCCGATCTGCAGACCGCATGAAGGACACCGCGAGGCCATGAGGGAGTCGCCAAGAGCACGCTGCTGCAGGGAGCACACGCGTGCCGAGCTCCTGCGCCGCTCTGCCGCAACAGCCGGCGCAGGCCTCCCGGCGATCGAGCCCGGCATGCCGGTGCCGGCCGGCACCGGGCTCGATCGCCGCATGTTCCTCGCGCGCTCGGCGGGGCTCGCTCTTGCCGTGTACGGAGCCGGAAGCACGGGTCTCAAACTGTTCGAGGAGGGAATCGCGCAAGCCGGCGTGGCCGCCCCGGGGGGCGAACGCGTGCTCGTGAGCGTGTTTCTCGACGGCGGCATCGATTCGCTGTCGGTGCTCTTCCCGACCGGTGATCCCCGCTATCGCAACCTGCGGCGGCGCCTGGCACTCGGCGAGGCGGCCGGGCAGGCCTTCAGCGAAGACGCTCGCATGCGCTGGCACCCACTGGCCGCGCCGCTCGCGACCCTGCACGCTGAGGGGAAGCTCTCGATCGCCACGGCGATCGGCTACGACGACCCCGACCAGTCTCACTTCACTTCGCGCCACTACTACGAGGTCGGCGCGACCGACGCCAACCTTCGAACCGGCTGGCTCGGACGCACGCTCGACGTCATCGGCAGCCTCGACAACCCGCTGCAGGGGCTCGCTCTCGACTACTCCCTGCAGCCCTCGCTTGCCACGGCGCGGGTGCCCGTCGCCGCCGTGGCCTCGCCCACCGAGTACCAGTTCTGGACGCGAAACGTCTGGGGCGACGTGCAGACCCGGCTGCTCGAGAGCCTGCAACCGCTCGCAGCAGCCAGCTCCGGCAACGACCCGGTTCTAGCCGATACCCGCGCCGTGCTGGGGCAGATGGACGGCGTGCGCCGCCAGCTCCTCCCCTTCAGCGGCGACGACGAGAACGAGAACCCAGGCCAGAGTCCGGTCGTTTACCCGAACTCAGACGAGGAGTTTCCGGCGCGGCTCGCTTCGCTCGCATCGATGCTCGGTGCCGGCTTGCCGATCCGCTGCGTCGCGATGACGGCGCCAGGCGGCTACGACACACACGACAACCAGAAAGGCGCCTTCGAGGAGGGGCTCGGCATCACGGCCAGCTCGCTGCTTGCGTTTCAGCGTGACCTCGAGGCGCGAGGTCTCGCTGACCGCGTGCTCACGCTGGTCTGGTCGGAGTTCGGCCGGCGTGGCAAGGAGAACGCCTCTCTCGGAACCGACCACGGCGCCGCCGGGCTCGGTCTCGTCATGGGAACCAACGTCGCCGGCACGATGATCGGTGAGTTCCCCGGCCTCGCCAACGGCTCGGGCCTCGACGAGCACGGCAATCTGCGCGCGACGAGCGACTACCGGGGTCTGTACGCGTCGATCCTCGAGCAATGGCTGAGCGTCGATGCGGCGCAGGTGATTCCCGGCGCCGCCGGCTTCGCGCGCGTGCCGATTCTCAAAGCCGCGTGACGAAGCCCGCCCTCGTGCTCACCGTCGCCGCGCTGGCGGTGAGCCTGCTCGCGCCTGGCCTCGTCGCGGCCGCCGGCGCCGCCTCGATCGCGAGCAAGCGCAAGCGCGGCCCGGCGCGCCTGCTCGTCCTCGCGAAGGAGTTCTCCTACGTCCTTTCGCGCCAGAAGGTCCGCTCCGGGCGTGTGATCGTGCAGCTCGCAAACGCCGGCGAGGACGCACACAACCTGCGCCTGCGCCGGATCGGCGCAAAGCGCAGCCGGCTCGTCAGCCGGACCGCCCCGGGCAAGCGCTCCGAGCTCGATCGTCGGCTCAAGCCTGGCCGCTACTACCTGTGGTGTTCGATCGCCGACCACGAGGCCCGCGGCATGCACGCACGTCTGGTCGTCAAGCGCCGCAAGGCACGCTAGGCGCCTCCGAGCTGCCGAAGCGGGCGGACATTACGCGCCGCCGCGACATCGGCCCCCGTCCCTCGAAGCACGTCCGCAACGCCGGCGCCCGCGACACGCAGCTTTGCTGCGGTCGATGGCTTGCGGCGATCGGTGAACACGTCGAATCCCGCGCGCTCTATCTCGGCGAGCAGCTCGACGTAGACGCCAGCGAGCGCGCGGACACACAGGCTCGAACGCCGGTCGAGCAGGTCGAGCAGGCCGAATCCGCGTACGACGTGGGCGCGTGCTCGGCTCGCCTGCAGCTCCATCAGCGCCCGCCAGGATGCGTCGACCCGACCCTCGGCGATCTGCGCTTCGCTGACACCGAAGCGCTCGAGCTCGTCCTGGGGCAGGTAGATGCGCCCCATGCCGAAGTCCTCGGCGACGTCACGCATGATGTTGATCTGCTGCAAGCCGATGCCGAGCGTTTCTGCGAGCGGGATCGCCCGGTCGAGATCGGGCGGCCCGTAGACGGCCGTACAGGCGACGCCGATCGTTCCAGCGACACGTAGGCAGTAGTCGCGCAGCTCGTCCCAGCTCTGGTAGCGGGTGCGCTCCGCATCCCAGCCGGCGCCTTCGATCAGCTCGAGCAGCGCCCGCTTGGGAATCGGGTAGCGCACCATCGCGTCGCCGAGCGCGGTTAGCACCGCATCATCCGCGGGCGCCCGCGGCAGCTCGGCCAACGATGCAGCGCACTGCTCGAGCTGGGCCCGGCGGAGGGCTGGTGACTCCTCGCCGTCGGCGATGTCATCCACCCGACGCGCGAAGGCGTACAAGGCACTCAGAGCCTCGCGCTTGGGAGGGGGAAGCAGGCGAATGCCCAGCGAGAAGTTGCGCGCCTCACGCCGCGTGATCTCGGCGCACTCGGCATAGGCGTCCTGCGTTCGCACGATCAGCTCAACGGCCGAGAAGCTGGCGCATCGTCAGGCGGGCGAACGTCCACTTGCTCGGAGCGGGCCGCTGGCTGAACACGTCCCACCCAGCGCGCTCGAGGGCGTCGAGCGCCGCCATCCCTCCTCGCGCAAAGAGCGCGACCGAAGCGCCGATTCGTCCCGGAAGCTCGAACCCGAGCTCCAAACCCGGCTCGAGCAGGTCGCGGGCCCGCGCTGCCTCGAAGCGCATGAGCGCCTGGAAGCGGTCGGTCACCGGCCCGGCGAGCTCGTGCGTGCTCACACCGTGCGTCCGCAGGTCCTCGAGCGGGAAATAGACGCGCCCGAGCACCAGATCGCGTGGTGGATCCTGCAGGAAGTTGACGAGCTGAAGCCCGGTGCAGACGCTGTCGGACATCGACACGAGGTCGGGACGGTCGAGCCGGTCGTAGATCCCGAGCACGAGGCGTCCGACGGGATCCGCCGAGTGCATGCAGTACCAGCGTACGTCTTCCCACGTCTCGTATCGATCCTGGTGCTGATCGATGCGATTTGCCTCGATCAGGCGCCGAAATGGCTCTTTCGGGAGCTGTTTCTCGGCAATCGTGGCTTGCAGACGTTGCATGTGCGGTGTGCGGGCAACGCCCCCATAGGCGGCGTCGAGCTCGAGCTCGAGCTCGTCGAGCAACGCGAGTCGGTCGCCTTCGGCCTCGTCGCCGATGTTGTCGACGAGCCGCGCGAACCCGTAGATAGCGCGAAGGTGCGGTCTCGCCGCGCGCGGCGCGAGCAACGAGGCAACGGGGAAGTTCTCGCCGCGCGCCTGGCGGTCGATCGATCTCAGCGAAAGCTCTCGCGACCCGAGCCTCGTGGCGGCCATCGAGCCAACGTACCACGGTGTCGCGGCGCCTATGAGTATCGCCGGTGCCTATGTGATCGCGTCGAGCACGTCCGCGTCGATGTCGAGCTCCTCGAGCACCGAGCGCGTGTGCTCGCCGAGCGCCGGTACCGGCCCCAGCTCGGCTCGCTCACCCCCAACGAGGATCGGGCTGCCGATCGATGGGATGTCGCCCACGGGTGAGCCGATCTCGGTCACGAGACCGCCGTGTTTCAGTTGCGGGTGCTCCATGACCTCGGGGAACTCGCGTACGAGTCCGCAGGGGATGCGCGCACGCTCGAGGATCTCGACCCACTCGTCGGCGCCGCGCGCCTGAAACACAGAGTCGAGCTCGGGCTCGAGCGCGTCGCGGTGCTCTTGCCGGCCTTCCATGGTTCCGTAGCGCTCGTCGGCGAGCAGATCCGGGCGCTCGATCACCTGCTCGCAGAAGACCTGCCAGTGCTCGACCGAGAGGACAGCGACGTTGAAGGTAGCGCCCGTCCGCTGCCAGCTGCGGGCCGTACGGGACGAACAGCGAGTGCTTCAGCCCCCAGCGTTTCGGCGCTTGCCCACGGTGCCACCAGAAGTGGGGGTAGTACCCGAGCCAGTCGATCATCGAATCGAACATCGAGACGACTACCGACTCGCCCTCGCCCGATGCGTTGCGCTTCACGAGCGCCGCGAGCGGTGCGAGCGCGGCGTTCGTTCCGGCGCCGATGTCAACGACGGGGAGCGGGATGCGCGAGGGCTCCTCGGGCGACCCGGTCAGCGCGATCAGACCACTCTCGCCCTGCACGATCAGGTCGTAGGCCGTCTTGTCGGCGTACGGGCCGTCGCGACCGAAGCCCGTGATCTCGGTGTAGATCACGTCGGGCCGAAGCGCCCGCACAGAGGCCTCGTCCAGCCCCATCGACGCGGCCCAACCGGGTGAGAAGTTGACGAGAAAGACGTCGCTCGCGCTGACGAGCGCTTCGATCGCCGGGCGCGTTGCCGGATCGCGCAGGTCGAGCACGACGCTCTTCTTGCCGCGGTTCATCCAGACGAAGCCCGTCGCAAGCCCCTTCGCGCCGGTGTCCCACGCGCGCGTGACATCGCCGTGGCCGGGGCGCTCGATCTTGATCACCTCGGCGCCGAGGTCGCAGAGCATGCGCGAGCACATCGGGCCGGCGAGACCGATCTCGCAGGCAAGCACTCGTACGCCGTCAAGCAGGCTCATGTGAGTACGCTACCCACCGGACTACGAGAGAAGGAGACCCCATGGCCGAGCTGACCGAGAGCGTCCGCGAGCTTCTGGACGCGCCCAACTTCTGGCACCTCGGGACGATCAATCCTGACGGCCGCCCGCAGATCAACCCGATGTGGATCGACCGCGAGGGCGACAACATCGTGATCAACACGGCGATCGGCCGCCGCAAGGAGAAGAACCTGCGGCGCGATCCGCGAGTCACCCTGTCGATCACGGAGCCCGACAACCCGTACAACTACTGCGAGATCCGGGGCGAGGTCGTCGACTACATCGAAGGTGACGAGGCGGAGGCGAGCATCGACAGCTTGGCCAAGAAGTACATCGGGAAAGACGAATACCCCTGGCGCGGCGACGGCGAGAAGCGGCTCAAGATGCTGGTCAAGGCCACGTACGTCGAGCACCTTCAGCGCTAGCGCGCGGGAGTAGCGCTAGGACACATCCAACGCCTGCTCGAGATCGGCGATCAGGTCTTCCTTCGCCTCGATCCCGACCGAGAGCCGAACGAGCGCGTCGTCGACCTCGAGTGGCGAGCCGGCCGCCGACGCATGCGTCATCGCGGCCGGGTGCTCGATTAGCGACTCGACCGCGCCGAGCGACTCGGCGAGCGTGAACAGCCGCGTCCTCGTCACGAGCTCGTACGCGGCGTCGCGCCCGCCGGCCGCGATGAACGAGAGCATGCCGCCGAAGCCGCTCATCTGGCGCCGCGCGACGTCATGGTTCGCGTGCGTCGGCAGCCCCGGGTAGAGCACGCGCGAGACCGCCGGGTGTCCCTCGAGCATCTCGGCGATCGCGGCGGCGTTCTCGCAGTGGCGGTCCATCCGCACGGCAAGTGTCTTGATCCCGCGGAGCGTCAGGAAGCAGTCCTGCGGGCCCGGGACGGCGCCGGCCGAGTTCTGGACGAACGCAAGCTTCTCGCCGAACGCCGGGTCGTTGACCGTCACGAGGCCTCCGACGACGTCCGAGTGACCGCCCAGGTACTTGGTCGTTGAGTGCACAACGACATCAGCGCCCTGAGCGAGCGGCTGCTGGAGGTAGGGCGTTGCGAACGTGTTGTCGACGACGCAGAGCGCCCCGTTGGCGTGCGCGAGCTCTGCGATCGTCGCGATGTCGACGACCCGCAGGCCCGGATTGGTCGGAGTCTCGAGCCAGACAAGCTTCGCGCCCGTGGGCCAGTCGCGCTCGAGACCGTCGGGATCAGTGAGGTCGCGGGCGACCCAGCTGAAGCCTGCGGGTTCGTACACGCCGGACACCAGGCGGTACGTGCCGCCATAGGCGTCGTCGCCAAGGACGATCGCGTCGCCGGGTGACAGCTGGCGCAGAACGGCATCGGCGGCCGCCATTCCACTTGCGAACGCGCAACCGTACGTGGCGCCCTCGAGCGAGGCGACGCAGTCCTCGAGCGCCGTTCGCGTCGGGTTGGCCGTGCGCGAGTAGTCGTAGCCCTTGTGCTCACCCACGTCCGTCTGGGCGTAGGTCGAGACCTGGTAGATCGGGGTCGTCACGGCGCCGGTCGTCGGGTCGGGGTGCTGACCGGCGTGAATCGCCCTGGTCTCGAAGGCGAGATCGTCCCCGCGCTCTGAGTAGTCGGTCTTGCTCATGCGAGCGCTCCGACGTCGTCGGGCGAGAGGAATCGGAGCACGTCGGTCCGAGCGAGCACGGTGCGCGGGCGGCCGCCGTCGAGCACGAGCAGCGCCGGCGCGGTGTCGAGCAGCTCGACGGCGAGCTCCACGGGCTGGCCGCTGCCAATCGTTGTCAGCTCCGGACTCATCACGTCCTCGACCGGCTCGTCGAGTACCGCGGCGTCAGCGAACACGCGCTCCATCAGGCGCAGCTCGTCGATCGAGCCCATGACCTCGGCGGCCGCGAGCGGCATCTCGTTCTTGGCGACCGGCATCTGGCTGAGACCGTGCTCCTGCAGCAAACGAATCGCGTCGCGGACGGTGTCCGTCGGCCGTGCGTAGATGAGCGGGGGAATGACACCCGGCTTTTCGTCGAGGACGTCGCCGACCGTGATTCCCGAGTGCTTTGTGAAGCCATACTCGTCAAGCCAGGCGTCGTTGAAAACGCTCGTCAGGTAGAGCCGCCCGGAGTCCGGGATCAGCACGACGACGAGGTCGTCGGGGCGACATTCGCTCGCCACCTCGAGCGCAGCTACGACGGCGGTGCCGCACGACCCTCCGATCAGCAACCCTTCGACCTGGGTGACCCGCCGCGCCATCATGAACGACGCGCGGTCACTCACCGGTATGACCCGGTCGACGACCGACTTGTCGTATGTCTCGGGCCAGAAGTCCTCGCCGACGCCCTCGACGAGGTACGGGCGGCCCGAACCTCCCGAGTAGACCGAGCCCTCTGGGTCGGCGGCGACGACTTGCACGTCCGGGTTCTGCGCCTTGAGGTAGCGGCCGACGCCGCTGATCGTCCCGCCGGTACCGGCGCCACAAACGAAGTGCGTCACCTTCCCGTCGGTCTGCCGCCAGATCTCGGGCCCCGTCGTCGCCTCGTGGGCGGCCGGGTTGTCGGCGTTGGCGTACTGGTTCGGCGAGTAGCCGCCCGGGGTTTCCCGCAAGAGCCTCTCGGCGGTCGAGTAGTAGGACTCGGGGTCCTCCGGCGGGACAGCGACCGGGCAGACCACGACCTCGGCGCCATAGGCGCGCAGCAGCTGCACCTTCTCGTAGCCGACCTTGTCCGTCATCACGAAGATGCACTTGTAGCCACGCTGCGCTGCGACGATCGCGAGGCCGACACCCGTGTTTCCCGAGGTCGGCTCGATGATGGTCCCGCCCGGCTTCAGGTCGCCGCGCTGCTCGGCTGCCTCGATCATGGCGAGCGCCGGTCGATCCTTGACGCTGCCCCCGGGGTTCGAGGTCTCGAGCTTCGCGAGCACAGGGCAGGGCAGAACGCTCCCGATCTGGCGCAGCCGCACGAGCGGCGTCTCACCGATGAGCTCGAGGACGGAGTCGGCGACGTCCATGCGACCTCCGATCAGGCGGCGACGCGCGCCGCGATTGCGTCGCCGACCTCGGTGGTCGACGCGGTGCCGCCAATGTCGCCGGTACGCGGCCCATCGGCGCAGACGGCGTCGAGCGCCGCCGCGAGCCGCGACGCAGCGTCGCTCTGGCCGAGGTGCTCGAGCATCAAGACGGCGCTCCAGACGGCGCCGACGGGGTTGGCGATGCCCTTGCCCATGATGTCCGGAGCCGACCCATGCACCGGCTCGAACAGGCCGGGAGTGTCGCTGCCGGGAGCGATGTTGGCGCTGGCCGCCGTGCCCATACCGCCCTGGATCGCGGCGGCAATGTCCGTGAGGATGTCGCCGAAGAGGTTCGAGGCGACGACCACGTCGAGCGACTGGGGGCTTCGCACCATGCGCGCCGCGAGCGCGTCGACGAGCGCGCGCTCGACCGTGACGGCCGGAAAGTCGGCCGCCACCGACTCGACCACCTCGTCCCAGAGCACGTAGCCGTAGCGGGAGGCGTTCGACTTGGTGGCGCTTGTAAGGAGTCCGCGGCGCTCGCTGGCCCGCTCGAACGCACAGCGAACGATGCGCTCGACACCGGCGCGTGTGAACACGCTGACCTCGACGCCGACCTCCTGGTCGTGGCCCTGGTGTGCGCGCCCGCCGACGCCCGAGTACTCGCCTTCGGAGTTCTCGCGCACGAAGAGCATGTCGATGTCGGCCTCGGCGCGCCCAGCCAGCGGCGTTGGCACTCCTGGCAACAGACGCACCGGGCGCAGGTTGGCCCAGAGATCGAGTCGCTGGCGAATGGGCAGGATCATCGTCCAGAGTGAGATGTGGTCGGCAACGCTCGGGTGCCCGCAGGCGCCGAGCATGCACGCGTCGTGCGCACGCAGCGTCTCTTCCCAGTCCTCAGACATCATCGAGCCGGTCGCGTGCCAGCGGTCGGCTCCCCAGTCGAGCTCGGTCCACTCGATGCCGAGGCTTAGCGCGTCGAGAACCTTGCGCGCTTCGGCGATGACCTCGGTGCCGACGCCGTCGCCAGGCAGCAGCGCGATTCGCAAAGTCACCGGGCGATCATAATGGCCCGATGGCGGTGACTCCCTCGGCCCGGATCGACCGCGCGACGGCCGTTGCGTTCCTCGGTGCGTTCCTGGCGCTCGGACTCGTGTTCGTCGTCGTGTTCGTCGTCCCGCCGCTGATCAGCGTGTTCGTCGACGACCTCGGCCTCACCCACTCGCAGGCCGGTGACCTGATGACCGCGTACCTCGTCGGCTATGTGCTGATCAGCCTCGTGGCGGGGCAGCTCGGCGATCGGTTTGGTGCGCTCACGGTGATGGCCAGCGGGCTCGCGCTCGGCGTCGCGTCGACGTTCCTCTTCGCTCTCACCGAGAACCTCGCTGTCTTCCTCGTCGCCCGTGTCGGCATCGGGATCGCGACCGGGCTCGTCTTCGCGCCCGGGATCGCCTTCGTCGCACGGCTCCTGCCTCGTCAGCACATCAACAAGGGCGTCGGCTTCTACACCGCCGGCCTATCCGTCGGAATCCTGATCGTGTTCCTTACGACGCCGCTGATCGAGGAGGCGGCGGACTGGCGCATTGCGGTGATCACGTTCGGGATTGCCGCGGGCGTCGGCACCCTCCTCTTCATCCTGGCGACGTTGCCGGTGTCGTGGCGAGCCTCGCGTGCCGCCGACGTCACCACCGAACCGGGCATTCCGACGAAGGAGCTGCTTGCCGACCGCTCCTTCTGGCGCGTCTGCGCGGCGCTGTTCATGGCGATGTTCGTAACCTACGGCGTCTACACCTGGATCGCGCCCTACTTCGATGAGACCGCGGGGTTCTCTGCGAGCCAGATCTCGCTCGCGCTCGCCGTCTCGGTTGCAGCCGGAATCCCTGCAACCCTGCTGGCGGGCTGGATCTCGGATCGCTCGGGCCGCCCGCTTCTCGTCTCGGGCATCAGCTTCGCAATGGTTGCCACTCTGGTCGTCCTCGCCGCGAGCGACGAGATCTCGTTCGCCGTCGCGACGTTTGTGGCGATCATCGCGACCTTCGGTACGGCCGGCGGACTCGTCCCGCTATTCGTGCTGCCCTCACGCGTCGTGGCGCCGGCGTCGGCGGCGAAGGCGACCGGAATCGCCACCGCCGTGGCAATGAGCGGCGCGCTCATATCGACCCTTGTTGGTGGACGGCTCGTTGAGTGGACCGACGGCTACACCGTGCCGTTCATCGTCTACGTCGTGGCCATGGCGGCAATGGTCACCTTGGTCTTCCCGCAGGCATCGAGCGCCGTGCGGCACCGCCAGCGGCTGCTCGCGACGTAGCAGCGACGCGACTGCGCGCCGGCGCCGCGGCCGCGCGCACCTCGAGATGGTCCTAGTGCTCGAGCGCGATCAGCGAGGCCGTGACGATCGCCTCGGGCGAGAGATCGTAGGCGTCATAGACCGACGCGAGGTCACCAACCTGCCCGTACACATCGACGCCGAGCGGCACGGCGCGCATTCCCAGCGCGCTCCCGACCCAGGCAAGCGCGTGCGAGGCGCCATCGATCACAGTGACGATCGGCGAGCCGCGCAGCGCGGGCGGCACGAGCCGCTCGAGATGCGAGGGCGTGCGGCGGGCGCCGATGTCGTCGAGATGCGTCAGTCGCCGCGAGCGCCAATCCCGGTACGCGCGGTCAGGTGAGCTCAGGCAGAGGACGCCCGCCTTGACGTCCTCGTCGCGCTCGAGCGCCTCGGCGGCCAGGAGAACCTCGGGCACGATCGCGCCGCAGGTGACGATCACCACCGTGTCGACGCTCGGGCTCACCTCGCGTATCCAGTACCCGCCGAACAGGACGTCCTGGCGGACGGCTTCCTCGCCACGCCGCTCGACCAGCTCGGTGAACGGCGCCTGGACGACCGGCTTCGTCGTCAGCCGAAGGTAGAGCGACTCGCCGTCGGGCTCCTGCATCGCACGCAGATGGTCGAGCAGGATCCACTCGAGCTCGCGCGCGTAGGTGGGCTCGGCGTAGAGAACGCCCGGCAGCTCCATGCCGACGCTCGGAGTGATCGTCGACTGGTGGGCGCCACCCTCGCGTGAGAGCGAGACGCCCGACGGCGTTCCGAGCACGATGAAGCGCGAGCCCGAATACGTGCCGTAGAGCATGCCCTCGAGGCCGCGGATGACGAACGGGTCGTACAGCGTTCCGATCGGGAACAAGAGCTCGCCCTGGTAGGCGCGCGTCATTCCCAGCTGGCCCAGGGCGAGGAACAGGTTCATCTCCGAGATCCCCAGCTCGATGTGCTGACCGCCGGGGCTGACTCGCCAGCTCAGCATCGACTCCTCGAGCTCGTCGTAGACCGGCTCCTCCTCGTGCCCGTAGACCCCCACCTTGTTGATCCAACCGCCCAGGTTGGTCGAGACCGAGACGTCGGGAGAGACCGTGACGATGCGCTTCGCAAGCTCGTCGATGCGTGACAGGTCGAGCAGGGTGCGCCCGACCGCGGCCTGCGTCGAGGTCGCGGCTGGGTCCCGCGCTGAGATGGTCGCCGGAACGTCGATCGGCCGTGATGCAGGGCTGTCGACCCGGGTCAGCCGCTCGCGCGCCCGCAGACAAAGCCCGGCTTCGGCGGTGCCCTCGGAGAAGGCGTCCCACTCGCTCGCCTCCGCGAGACCGAAGGAGTCTCGGAGGGCGTCGATCTGGTCGCCGCTCAGAAGCGCCGAGTGGTTCATCGGGTGCCCCGCGATCGGAAGCCCCCAACCCTTGATGGTGTATGCGAAGAGGACGGTCGGGCGGCTGGTGTCGCGGCGGGCATCGGCGTACGCCTCGAGCAGGTCTTCGAGGTCATGGCCGCCGAGATCCTGTATCAGGGCCCCCTCCTCGCCGTGATACTCCTCGAGAAGGCGTCCGAGACGCGCGCGCTCGCCCGCACTCAGATCGCGCATGAGCGCTTCGTGCACGACCTCTTCGGATGCGCCGAACAGAGACTGATAGAGCTGGTTGGGCATCTCGTCGATGCGCCGGCGCAGAACATCGCCGCCCTCCTTGGCGTACGCCTCGCGCAGCCGGCGGCCGTACTTCAGCTCGATTACCTGCCAGCCACAGGTCGCAAACTGCTGCTGCAACTCGGCCGATTTGATGATCGGCACAACGCGGTCGAGGCTCTGGCGGTTCAGGTCGACGACCCAGAGAACGTTGCCGAGATCGCGGGTCTGCGGCTCGATCACCGCCTCCCAGAGGTTGCCCTCGTCGAGCTCGGCGTCGCCGAGTAGCGAGATGAAACGGCCACCGGTTCCCTCGCCGAAGTGGTCGTCGACGTAGCGATCAGCGAGGGCGCCGAAGAGCGGCGCAGCGGAGCCGATACCGACCGAGCCGGTCGAGTAGTCGACCGGGAAATGATCCTTCGTCCGGCTCGGGTATGACTGCAGGCCGCCGAACTCGCGCAGGCGCGTCAGGTAGGAGCCGTCGAGCCTGCCAATGAGGTACTCTATCGCGTGGAGCACTGGCGAGGCGTGCGGTTTCAGCGACACGAGATCCTCGGCGCGCAGATCGCGGAAGTACAACGCTGTCATCAGCGAGACCATCGAAGCCGACGAGGCCTGATGCCCACCGACCTTCAGCTCATCGGTTTTCGCACGCTCGCGGTTCGCGTAGTCGACGATGCGCGTCGCAAGCCAGAGGACGCGTTTCTCGACCGAGCGGAGGGCCTCGAGCTGGGTCTTGGTAATCGCAGGCTCGTCTACCGATCCGGGCTCGGAGGCGACATCGGTCACAGCTCAAAGTGTAGTCGCGCCATGGAAAAACAGGCCTGTAAGGAACTGTTCAGAGCTCGCCTCTACCATCGGTAGAGAGCTTCCCGCGCTATGGGCACACTGATCGGAATCGCGTTCGTTGCAGGCCTTGTCACGGCCATCTCGCCTTGCGTCTTGCCGGTGCTTCCGGTGATCTTCGCCGGCAGCGCGACCGGCTCATCGCGCCGGCCGTACGCCGTGGTCGCGGGCCTGATCGTGAGCTTCACCCTTTTCACGCTGGTCGCCACGCTGATCCTCGACGCCCTCGGGCTTCCGCAAGACCTTCTTCGCAACATCGCCATCGCGATCGTCATCGTCGTCGCGCTGTCACTCGTCTTCCCCTGGCTCGCGGACATCCTTGCGCGGCCGTTCCTGGCGCTGGGGCGACGCGCCCCACGCGAAGGCGGCGGTTTCGTCCTTGGCATGAGCCTCGGGCTGTTGTTCACGCCCTGCGCCGGTCCGATCATCGCCGCTGTCTCGGTCGTCGCCGCGACACGCGAGTTCTCGGTCGAAGCCGTGCTCGTCACGCTCGCGTATGCGCTCGGCGCCGGGCTCGTCCTACTGGCGATCGCGATCGCCGCTCAGCGCGGGCTCTCGATGCCCTCGCTCCGCTCGCGGGCGCCGCAAATCCGACAGGCGCTCGGTGTGCTAATGGTCGGCGTTGCGATCGTGATGATCCTCGGACTCGACTCGCGGCTGGCCAGCAATGTGCCTGGCTACACACAGGCGCTGCAGGGACTCGAGGAGAGCGCGAGCGCGACGACGCGGATCGACAGCCTCGTCGACTCGGGGCCGAACGTGCTCGACGAGGAGGCGGCCCAGGCCGAGAGCGCCGAGGCGCCGCCTGATGGAGACGGCGGAGCCGCCGGAGACAGCGCCGGCGATGGCGGCGGGACGAGCGGGGCCGCAGAAGAGTCCACGGGCGCGACAGACGCGGCGCTCGCGGCCGCCCCCGAGGACGTACAACGCGAAGCCGAGCTCGCCACCAGCCTGCCCGACTTCGGGCCTGCACCCGACTTCGCCGGGATCGAGGGCTGGATCAACGCCGAGGGCTACTCCCTGGCCGATCTACGCGGCAAGGTCGTCCTGATCGATTTCTGGACCTACTCCTGCATCAACTGCATTCGCACGTTTCCCCACCTCAAGCGATGGCACGAGCAGTACGCGGACGATGGTCTCGTGATCGTCGGCGTACACACGCCGGAGTTCGCATTCGAGCGTGTGCCAGCCAACGTCGAGAACGCTGTCGAGGACTTCGGCATCGAATACGCGGTCGCGCTCGACCCCGACTTCGGCACCTGGCAGGCCTGGGGCAACCGCTTCTGGCCAGCCAAGTACTTCGTTGACGCCAACGGACATGTCCGCCACGGCCACTTCGGCGAGGGCGCCTACGAGGAGAGCGAAGAGGTGATCAGAGGCCTGCTTCGCGAGGCTGGCAACCTCGGGCCGCTCGACGATCTCGCCTCGCCCACGATCGACGATCGTACGCCGACGAGCGCCCAGACTCCAGAGACCTACCTCGGATACCTGCGCATCGCGAACTACATCGGCGACGAGATCAGGCCCGACATTGAGAACGAGTACGAGAGCGGCGAGACACTCCCCGACAACGGCGTCACGCTCGACGGCAACTGGAGGGTCGACGAGGAGCGTGCGTTGGCCGGCGACCCGGTCGACGGCGTTCGGGCCGCGGTCCGCATCAGCTTCGTCGGCGAGGCGGTCCACCTCGTGATCGGGCCTGACGAGCAGGGTGGCGGCACGGTCGACGTCCTGCTCGACGGCGAGCCCGTGCATACCGTCGAGATCGACAGCAACCGCCTCTACACGCTCGCCGAGGGCGAGCGCGACGAGTTCAAGCTGCTCGAGCTTCGCTTCAGCCCGGGCGTGTCTGGCTACGCGTTCACGTTCGGCAAGACGCAGCCGCTCTCGTAGCGCGGCACTAACCGGCCGGCGCTGATGGCGTCCTAGAGTTTGGGCTCCCGGCCCGCGAGCATCCGGCAGGCGCCGAGAGCGACGAACCGAACCACCCACCGAGAGGGAGGGGGCCGTTGTGAAAGACAAACGACGAATGCTGGTGCTGGTAGCGCTCTTGATTGGAGTGCTCGCAGTCGTGGCCGCGGGTTGTGGCGGCGACGACAGCTCCAGCGAGCCGCCACCTCCGGCGGACACTCCGGCGGAGCCGCCTGCTGCTGACCCACCCGCTGACCCGCCGGCTGATGCGGGCCCCGCCCTCAAGGTCGGGCTCGTCACAGACACGGGCGGCGTCAACGACCGCGGGTTCAACGAGTTCTCGATCGCCGGTCTGGACGAGGCATCGGACGTGTTCGGGATCGAATCGCGCGTGTACGTCTCGGACTCGGAAGAGGACTACCTCCCCAACCTTCTCGCGGCCGCGAATGATGGAAACGATCTGGTGCTCGCCGTTGGCTTCCTCCTCCGGCCTACGACGATCGAAGTCGCCGCCGAGTTCCCCGACACCAAGTTCGCCGGAGTCGATCACTTCTACGGCACCGAAGGAGACGGGTTCTCGGGCTGCGAGGACGAGGGAACGTGCATCCTGCCGAACACCCTCGGTCTGCTGTTCCCGTCCGAGGAGTCGGGCTACGTCGCCGGCATCGTTGCTGCGCTGACAACCCAGACCGGCACCGTCTCGACCGTCGGCGGCATCAAGATCCCGCCCGTCGACAACTGGATTGCCGGCTTCCAACAGGGCGCGCTGTCGGTGAACCCCGACATCACCCTGTTGAACGCCTACTCGCAGGACTTCGTCGACCAGGCGAAGTGCAAGGAGATCGGCCTCGATCAGATCGCCCAGGGCTCTGACGTCGTGTTCCAGGTCGCCGGACAGTGCGGGCTTGGCGCCCTCGACGCCGCGGGCGAGCAAGGCGTCTTCGCGATCGGTGTCGACGTCGATCAGGGCTTCAAGGGTGACTACGTCCTGACGAGCGCACTGAAGCCCTTGCAGGTCTCGGTCTTCGACACGATCCAGTCGGTCGTCGAGGGCACCTACCAGGGCGGACAGCTGCTCAACTTCTCGGTTGCCGACTTCCCCGAGGCGCAGCTGCTGACGCCGGTCAGCGCCGACGTCTCTCAGGAAGCGCAGGACGCAGTTGCGGTCGCGATCGAGCAGTTGATCTCGGGCGAGATCGACCCGACAGCCGTTGTCGAAGAGGTTGGAGCGGCACCCGCCGAGCCAGCCGACAGCGGAGGCGGCGGTGACGCAGCCGCAGGCGCGAGTCTCTATCTCGAGGCTGGCTGCGGCAACTGCCACACGCTCGCCGACGCCGGAACGGACGGAGCCGTCGGTCCGAACCTCGACAACTCGCAACCGTCGTTCGAGCTGGCCGTCGATCGCATGACGAACGGCTCCGGCCCCATGCCCTCGTTCCTCGACGCTCTCGGCGAGGATGGCATCAACGACGTGGCGGCATACGTGGTCTCGGTAACCTCGTAGCTCGACTCAGCGATTCGATCTCACGGGGCGCCGCCGGCCACTCGGCCGGCGGCGCTCCTCGTTTCTGGTCCTGGATCTAGCCGCCCCAAATACCTGACACGAGGCCGCCGTCGATGACCAGCTGTGTGCCGGTCACCCAGGACGCGTCGTCCGAGCTCAGGAAGACGAAGCCATCCGCGATGTCGCGCGGCTTGCCCAGTCTCCCGAGCGGGTGGATCGACGTGGCGTACTCGCGCGAAGCGGCAGGGTCAGGCTGATCGGCGAAGTAGCCCTCGATCATCGGCGTCTCGATGAAGCCCGGGCAGATGCAGTTGACGCGAATGCCGGCCTTTGCGCCGTCGAGCGCCATGCACTTCGTGAGCATGATCACCCCGGCCTTCGACGCGCAGTAGGCCGCATCCGCCGGGATCGCCCAGATGCCGGCGATCGAGGCGGTCGAGGTGATCGATCCGCCGCCGCGCGCGATCAGGTGGGGCCAGGCCGCCTTCGATACGAGATAGACGCTCTTGAGGTTGGTGTCGAGCTCCTTGTCCCACTCGTCCTCTGGCATCTCGTGTGCGGTGCCCACGATCGTGACGCCCGCGTTGTTGATGACGCAGTCGATTCCGCCGAAGCGCTCGAGGAGCTCGTCGAGACCGGCGGTGATGCTCGCCGTCGACGTCACGTCGAGCTCGAGTCCAAGCGCACCGTCGCCGATCTCGGCCGCGGTCGCCTGTGCCCTGTCGCCGATCAGATCAGCGCAGGCGACAGCCGCGCCCTCTGACGCGAAGCGCAGTGCGGTTTCCTTTCCTATCCCCGAGCCTGCGCCCGTCACGAGCGCAACCTTGCCGTCGAGCCTTTGTGTTGTTGTCATGGGCAGGATCATCTCGCGGCTCGAGTGCGCGCGCAAGGCCGTACGACCCACTCGGTACGCTCACCGGGTGGCTGGAAGGGGAGCCCGCATGGTCGGAAAGAAAGCCCTCGTCACCGGTGGCGGCTCCGGTATCGGGGCCTCGGTCGTCCGACGCTTTCGCGAGGAAGGAGCCGAGGTCGTCTCGGCCGATCTCAAGGGCGGCGACGTGGTCTGCGACGTCCGCTCGACCGAACAGGTCGACGCCGCCGTGGCCGAGACAGTCGAGCGCTTCGGTGGGCTCGACACGCTCGTCTGCAACGCCGGCCGCACCGTGGTCGGCGACCTCCGCGAGCTGTCAGAGGAGGAATGGGACGACGGTTTCGAGATCAACCTGAAAGGCATCTGGCGCTGCGCTCGCGCCGCCTGGCCACATCTGGCAGAAAAGGGCGGCACGATCACGTCGACCGCCTCGGTGGTCGGAATCTGGGCCTCCGAAGGGCAGGCGGCGTACTGCGTGACCAAAGCGGGCGTCGTGATGCTGACCAAGTGCCTGGCGCTCGACGCCGCCCGCGATGGCATCCGTGCCAACTGCGTCTGCCCGGGCTTCGTCGACACGCCGTTGCTCCAGAAGTTCATGGAACAGCAGGACGAGCCCGCGGCCGTGCGCGAGGCCGCGGTCAAGCTGCATCCGGTCGGCCGGCTCGGAACCGCCGACGACGTCGCAGAGTCGTTCGTCTACCTGAGCTCTGACGAGTCGAGCTGGCTGAGCGGCGTTGCCCTCCGCGTCGATGGCGGGCTTGCGACCGGCATCTGGGGAGGCTGACGTTGCTGGGCGCCCGCGGGCTGGTGCTCGTAGCGACCGTGTCGGCGCTCGCCGCGGCGCTGCTCGTCCCGTCGCTGGCGTCGGGCTCCGTGCTGATCGCGAAGAACGCCCGCAAGGCAACCATCAAGGTGGCACAGAGCGGCGATGCCGAGATCGGCTGGACCGAGAAGGGCAAGCGCAAGACACTGGTCCTGCCGTTGCGTGGGAAGGTCCTGCCTGGCGCGACGATCGACAGCAAGAACGTCGCCAGGAAGAGCAAGAAATGGAAGCTGCCCTTCAAACCGATCTTGCGTAAGGGGCCCAGGGGCTTCTTCTACGCGCTCCAGACCTGGCGACCGAAGCCCGGCGCACCGCCCGAGCTCCGGCTCTCGCGCTGGAAGGGGGCGCCGCCGCAGCTCACGATCGAGGCCGCGATCACCGGCGCCAAGGAGAGCGTCAGTGGGGGCGTGATGTTTCGAAAGAAGCCGGTATTCGGCAAGTCTCCGACCCCCGGCGGGCAGAAGCTGCAGCTCTTCGTGCTGATCGACTGCTTCGACTGTCCTTCTGCGAAGGGCGGGAAAGGGTGGGGTCGCAGAGCCGTCAAAGCGCTGAAGACGAAGGACGGGAAGTACAACCTCAAGCTGTTCGGGGACGTTGGCACTCGCTACCGAGCGCAGATCGCCGGACCCAACCGCGGGCTCCATCTCGGCCCCGATGTGCAGGCGGTCGCGAAGTCGGCCAAGCCACCCGAGTAAGGCGCGCCGAAGCGCTAGAAGCGCTCGGCGAGCGCGGCGACGACGGCGCCCCACGACTCGTGCATCGGGTCGATCAGGTGGAAGTGGTCGGCGCTTGCGAAGCCGAGCACGGTGACCTCCTCGGCACCGGCGAGCGCCGCGTAATCGGTGCTGAGGGTGATCGGAACGATCCTGTCTGCGTCGCCATGCACGATCAGCTGCTCGGCCGCGATCGGCAAGAGCTCGGACGGCGAGGCGATGGCGTAGGCCGCCGGGAGCTCGGCCGGCGCTCCGCCCATCAGGTCGGTGACGGCCGTTCCACCGACGCCCTGCTCGTGCGCTGCCGCCAGGTCGGGGACGGGCGCCTGGCCCACCGCGAGCGACACGCGTATCGCTGGATCGGCGCCAGGCGAGCCTGACGGAATCCGCTCGCGCTGGCCGGCCCATAGCGCGAGGTGTCCGCCCGCCGAATGCCCGACGACGGCGACGCGGTCGGCATCGAGGCCGGTAGTACGGGCGAGCGCTTCGATGTGGTCTATCGCGGCGGGGACATCCTCCAGCGTGCCCGCGTAGCCACCGCCAGGCTGCCCAACCCGGCGATACTCGATGTTCCAGACGCCGTAGCCGCGCGCAACGAGATCCTCTGCGAGCGGCTCCATCAGCTCGAGCGAGAACTCGGCGCGCCAGAAGCCGCCGTGGATCAGCACGACCACCGGTCGTAGCCCGGTCTCGACACCCTCGCGCCCTGGTAGGTAGAGGTCGCCGAAGTGCTCGGGCTCGGAGCCGTACGAATGGCGCACGACGCCGCCGGCCTCGCTTTGTGTGGGTTGGCTCCGCGAAGCGCCGGCCGTCGAGTCGTTCCCGCCCGCGTCGCCTCCGCATGCGCTCGCGAGCGCGACTGCGCCGAGCACGAGGAAGCCGATGCCGAAAGCCCTCATCGACTCACAAGTACAGCCAGGGGTTCGGCTGGCAACCGGCGCTTAACAGGAAGCTTGCACTTCGCAAAACCCCTGTCCGTACAGTCATCTGCGTGCGCTTCAGCGCCCTTCCTCCCCGGCGCGGTCAGCGGCGGACCGCGTCAAGGGGCGCTGTCGCGCTTGCCGGCACGGTCGCCGCGCTCGCGATGGCCGGAGCGGCTAGCGCCGCGACGGTGACGCGCGAGGACGACGAGGGACGCGCGATCAACTTCGACGTTCGTGCCGAGAACGTCGACACCAAGTGGCACGCGGGACTGCTGAGCGGGGCCACGCATGGTGCCGAGATCTCGAACGTCACGATCCGGATCGTTCCGCGCTCGCGCATAGCGCGGCATTGCGGGCCCGGCGCGAAAGGCTGTTACGGCCGCGGTCGCGGTGGCGCACGCATCGTCGTCCCGGCCGGTCAGACACTCGATGTCGCCCACACGCTCATCCATGAGTACGGGCACCACATCGATCACACCTACCGCCATCGCGGCCTCGCGGAGCCGAACGGAACGCCCGCCTGGTGGCGCGCGCGCGAGATGGGCACCCGCCTCAAGCGGGGCAAGGTCGCCTTCGGCTACCAGCGCGGCTGGAACCGCTCGGTCGGCGAGATCTTCGCCGAGGACTACGCACAGACGCAGCTCGAGACGCGCTACGGGATCCCCTGGCTCAGCCCGCCCGACACCAGGGTGCGCGCGGCCATCGAGCGCGATCTCGGCAGGCTGCCGGCCAACCCGGTTCGACCTGACACCGGGCCGCTCGTGATAAAGCGCTCGGGCCGAATCGGGGCCCGCGAGCGCCGCGCCATCCCGTTCGGCCTTCTCGGCCCCGGCCGGCGCGTGACGTTCACGGTGCGGGTCGGCGGTGCCAAGCGGGCCGGCACGCGTGCTCGGCTCGAGCTGACCTGCGGCAGCACGCGCATCACGAAGCCCGTTAGGCGCGGCCGCGCCGTCGCTCGTATCGATCGACGAGGTCTCGGGCCGGCTGACACATGCCGCGTCGAGCTTGTAAGCACGACCGGCAAGACACTTAGCTATAGCGCCAAGCTCCGGCTGGCTATCGAGAAGTAGTCGGCGACCGGTCTGGGACGCCGGCCGCAGCGGCCGTCTCGCACCGGGTACCGGGCCGGGCCGCATGGCTGTGCCGGCCGCTTTGCAGCTCTTGACATACTCGACGCATGAACCGGCTCGCAGGCGAGACCAGTCCGTACCTGCTCCAGCACGCCGAGAACCCGGTTCACTGGCACCCCTGGGGTGAAGAGGCGCTGGCCGAGGCGCGCAAGCGCGACGTGCCGATCCTCCTTTCGATTGGCTACTCCGCCTGTCACTGGTGCCACGTAATGGAGCACGAGTCATTCGCCGAGGAGGCGACGGCCGCGGTCATGAACGAGCTGTTCGTCAACATCAAGGTCGACCGCGAAGAACGACCCGATCTCGACGGCATTTACATGGACGCGGTGGTCGCGCTGACCGGTCATGGCGGCTGGCCGATGACGGTTTTCCTGACCCCGGAACGCGAGCCCTTCTACGGCGGAACCTATTTCCCGCCCGAGCCGCGCATGGGCATGCCCGCCTTCACAGAGCTGCTGAAGGCGGTCTCGGATGCATACAAGAACCGCCGCGGCGAGGTCACCGAGCAGGCCGCCAAGCTCGTCGAGGCCCTTGCGAGCTCGAGCAGGGTCGAGGCAGACACGGACGGCCTTGGCGAGGAGATCCTCTCGAGTGCCGTCAGCGTCATGGCCGACCAGTTCGACCAGACCTACGGCGGCTTCGGGCAAGCACCCAAGTTTCCGCCCGCGGCGAGCATCGAGTTCTTGCTGCGGATGCATCTGCGGGGGAATCCCCTCGCGCTCGAGATGGCGATCCTGACACTCGATCAGATGGCGGCTGGGGGCATGTACGACCACCTCGGCGGCGGCTTCCACCGCTACGCCGTCGACAGGATCTGGCTCGTTCCGCACTTCGAGAAGATGCTCTACGACAATGCCTCGCTCGCGAGCGCCTACCTGCACGCGTGGCAGGTGACAGGCACAGGGCGCTACCGCGAGGTGGTCGAAGAGACGCTCGACTACCTGCTCCGGCGCATGCTGCTGCCCGGCGGCGGAATCGCCTCGGCCGAGGACGCCGACACCGACGGACACGAGGGGCTCACCTACGTCTGGACGCCCGACGAGCTGCGCTCGGCGCTCGACGAGGCCGAGGTCGAGGCGATCGAGCGCTTCTACGGTGTCGAGCCGGACGGGAACTTCGAGGGCCGCTCGATTCTGCACGACGTCGGCGCCACCGACGTCGACCGCGTCCTCCTCGACGAGGCGCGTGCGAAGCTACTCGCGGTACGTGACACGCGCACGCAGCCGTTCAAGGACGACAAGGTCGTCGTCGCATGGAACGGGCTCGCGCTGGCGGTGCTCGCCGAGGCGGGCGCGAGACTCCAGCGAGCCGACTACGTCGCGGCGGCCGAGCGACTTGCGGCCTTCCTCTCGAGCGAGGCGGCGACGCCGGATGGCCGGCTCCTTCGCACCTGGCGCAACGAAGAGGCCAAGGTCCCGGGCTACCTCGAGGACTACGCCAACGTCGCGTACGGGTTGTTCGAGTTGCACGCGGCGACCGGCGAGCTGCGCCACCTCCACCAAGCGCGGCGGCTCGCAGCGCTCGCCGTCGAGCTGTTCGGGGACGACGAGAACGGCGGGTTCTTCTTCACGGCCCATGACAGCGAGACGCTGATCGTGCGACAGAAGGAGCTCGACGATCATCCGACGCCGGCCGGAAACTCGATGATGGCGTCGGTGCTGCTGCGGCTCGCGCGAATCTTCGGTGACGAGGAGTTCGAGCGTCGTGGCGTTGGCGCGCTGGGGATCGCCCGTCGGCTGCTCGAGCAGGCGCCGAGCGCCGTGGGCTGCCTGCTCGGAGCTCTCGAGTTCCACCTCTCGCCGTCGCGCGAGATCGCGATCGTCGGCGCGCCTGAGGACGAGCGCACGATCGCGCTTCGCCAGACCGTCCTCAAGCACTATGCGCCCAACACCGTCTTCGCCTTCGGCGATGGTGCTGAGAACGGTATCGCGCTGCTTGCTGGCAAGGCATTGCTCGAGGGAGCTCCTGCGGCCTACGTCTGCCAGAACTTCGCATGTCACGCGCCGACCTCGGATCCGGCCGAGCTCGCCGAGACCCTGGCGGCGCCGGCCTTTCGCCGCCTCTGAGATGGAGCAGCGCGAGCGCAAGCGCATTCTCGGCGAGTGGGGCGTTCGTGACCCCAACGCGCGCGAGGCGCGTGAGGGCCGTCAGCTCGATCGAGACCTCGCAGGGAGCCCGGTCAAGGGCGAGCGGATCAGGTTTCGTCAGCGCAACTTCCAACCGAGCGTCGATGGATACGTTGTCTCGCTCGGTGGGCCGCTGCCATACATGCAGCGGCTCAACGAGATCGAGCGACTCACGAGCGAGCTCGAGGCCCGACTCGACCAGGACTGGGAGGAGCTCGCAGACCAGAGCGCGAGTGACGGTGCCGCCTTCGCGCGCGCGGCCCCTGCGCGTCGAGCGCTACGGCTACGACGAGCTGAACGACCTGATCGATCGCCACAACGCCTACTTCCCTGCCGAGTCGCGGCTACCGATGGACGTGCGACGCCGCGACTACGTCCTGATCAACGGGAAGCCCTACCGGCGTGCGCGAGTCGGGCCCGCATGGGCGCTGGCGCGCTTTCCTGCAGAGCTCGACGCCGCCGGCTGAGGCGACCGCCGAGCACGCCCGGCGGCCCGGCTAGATCACGCCCGCGTCAGCAAGGCGCGCGAGCTCGGCCGCGTCCAGACCGAGCAGCTCGCCGTAGACGTCCGCGTTGTACGCGCCCTTCGGCGGCCCGGCGTGCTCGATGCTGCCCGGCGTCTCCGAGAGTCGCGGCACGACGCTCTGCATGCGCAGCGGCCCGAGCTCTTCGTCATCGACCGTCGTGATGTTGGCGCGCTCGCGGTAGTGGGCGTCCTCGAAGATCCCGGCCACGTCGTGAGCCGGGCCCACGGGGGCCGCGGCTTCGTCGAAGCGAGCGAGCACGTCATCGAGGGCCAGCTTCCCGATCGCCTCCTGGATCCGCTCGTCGAGTGCCTCGACGTTCGCGACTCGATCCTGGTTGGTCTGAAAGCGCGGGTCCTCGAGCACGTCCTCGATCCCGAGCACCTCGCAGATGCGCTCGAACGTGCGGACGGTCGCGCCGGCAATCGCCACCCACTTCCCATCGGATGTCTGGTATGTGTTGCGCGGCGCCACGTGCGGGATGCGGCTACCCGCGCGCTCCTGAACGGCGCCGAGCTGGTCGTAGTCGATCACGTGCGGGCCGAGCAGCGTGAACAGGCCCTCGTACAGCCCGACGTCGATGACCTGGCCCTCGCCACCGTTTCGCTCGCGGTTGAGCAGGGCGATCGCGATCGCGTAGGCCGTATGAATCGCGGTCGACGCGTCGCCGAGACCGAACGCGGGAAGCAGCGGTGGTTGGTCGGCATAGCCGGTGATCGCCGCGTAGCCAGAGAAGGCTTCGGCGAGCGTCCCGAAGCCCGGCCGCTGGCTGTATGGGCCGGTCTGCCCGTACCCGGTGACGCGCGCCATGACGAGACCGGGGTTCGCGGCCGACAGCTCGTCCCAGCCGAGCCCCCAGCGCTCCATCGTGCCCGGACGGTAGTTCTCGATCACGACGTCGACCTTCGCGGCGAGCCGGCGAGCGATGTCCTGCCCCCCGGGCGTCGAGAGGTTGAGCGTGATCGTGCGCTTGTTGCGATTCGCGACCTTGAAGAAGAGGCCAACGCCATCCTTCTTGCGTCCCCAGTTGCGCAGCTCGTCGCCGCGGTCGGGGTGCTCGGTCTTGATCACGTCCGCGCCGAAGTCACCCAGGTACATCGTGGCCATCGGGGCTGCCATCAGGTTCGACAGATCGAGGACGCGGATGCCTGCGAGCGGCCCGGCGCGCTCCGCGGCGTCACTCGAGCCGGCGCGTGCGCTGTCCGAATCAACCATGGCCCAGCCTAGTCTGGCCGGTCCATCGAGAAGACGTCGACAACGCGCGTGTACTGGTCGTAGCCGAGTCGCGCAATCGGGTCGACGCGGAGCACGTCGACGAGGCCGTCCACGATCACGGCGTCGTCGATGTGGATGCCGATGACCTCGCCGAAGACGACCGTGTTCGGATCGGCCGGGTCGGGAGTCGGCAGCTCGAGGATCTCGACCAGCGTGCACTCGAAGTGCACCGGACTCTCGGCGACGCGCGGCGGCTTCACGAGCGTCGACGGCGCCCGCGCGACCCCGGCGAGCTCGAACTCGTCGACCCCATGCGGCGCATGCTCGCTCGAGGCGTTGACCGCCTCGCGAAGAGGCCAGGTGGCGATGCTGTGGACGAACTCGCCGGTCGCGCGGATGTTCGCGACCGAGTCCTTCTCTTCGACGCCCCGCTTCGGGCCGCTCGTCGCGTACATCACGATCGGCGGCACGTAGGTCACGGCATTGAAGAAGGAGTACGGGGCGAGGTTGCCCGCACCCTCTGCGTTGAGTGTCGAGATCCACCCGATCGGCCTCGGCACGACGAGCTGGTTGAACGGGTTGCGCGCGAGACCGTGCGGCTCGCCAGGTCGGTAGAACATCAGCGCGTCACTCGGCGGCGGCGGCCGAGGGACTCTCTTCCTCGTAGACCACCTCGTCAGAAAGACGGAACGCCTCGTGGACCGCTTGCACGGCGCGCTCGACGTCGTCGGCAGCCACGACACATGAGATTCGGATCGACGATGTCGAGATGATCCCGATGTTGATGTTCGCCTCGGCCAGGGCCTCGAACGTGCGCGCGGCGACACCCGGATGCGAGCGCATGCCGGCACCGATCAGCGAGACCTTCGCGATGTTCGAGTCGGTGACGACGCCCGCAGAGCCGATCTCGGTCGCGATAGTGTCGAGAAGGTCCTTTGTGCCGTCTAGATCGGCGCGCGGCATCGTGAAGGAAATGTCGGTCTCGCCGTCGGCGGCGACGTTCTGGACGATCATGTCGATGTTGACGCCGGCGTCGGCGAGCGCTCTGAACAGGCGCGCCGCGATTCCCGGCCGGTCAGGCACGCTCGTGATCGTCACCTTGGCCTCGGAGCTGTCGTGCGCGATTCCCGAGATGATCGCCTTCTCCATCAGGTCAGACTCCTTCCTCACCCAGGTGCCCTCGGCGTCGTTGAACGACGAGCGAACATGAATCGGAACGTCATGGTTGCGTGCGTACTCGACCGAGCGGTTCATCAGGACACGCGCACCGCAGGACGCGAGCTCGAGCATCTCCTCGAAGGCGAGCTCGTTCAGCTTGCGCGCCCTCGGCTCGATGCGCGGGTCGGCGGTGTAGACGCCGTCTACGTCCGTGTAGATCTCGCAGACGTCGGCCTTGAGATAGGCGGCCAGGGCGACCGCTGTCGTGTCGGTGCCTCCACGGCCAAGCGTCGTGACGTCGGACGTGGCCGAGACGCCCTGGAAGCCGGCGACGATCGCGATCTTGCCCGCCGCCAGGGTGTCGGCGACACGCCGGCCACGCACCTCGACTATTCGCGCCCGACCGTGGGCCGCGTCGGTCAGGATTCCCGCCTGCGACCCGGTTAACGACACGGCCTCGAAGCCGAGCTCGACGATGGCCATCGAGAGCAGCGCCATCGAGATGCGCTCACCCGCCGTGAGCAGCATGTCGAGCTCGCGCGGGTGCGGTCTCGACGAGACCTGGTTCGCAAGCTCGATCAGCTCGTCGGTCGTCCCACCCATCGCCGAGACCGCAACGCAGACTCGATGCCCGTCGCGTGCAGTCGCCGTAACGCGCTCGGCGACCCGCCGGATTCGCTCGGCGCTTGCGACGCTCGTTCCGCCGAACTTCTGCACGATTGTTGCCACAGACGGAACCTAGCGATTGGCCACGACTACGGCGACACGCCTGCCCTCAACACGTACCCTTCGTCCAGGAAGATTCGACCGATCGGAGGGGCAACGTGGTGTTCATGAAGCGCAAGAGCCCGGAGCTGCCCGAGCCCGACATGGCCTTGCCCGGGCGCGAGGAGCCGATACCGGTTCCGAGTGAGCACTACGTCAACGGCAACCCGCTGCAGCCGCCGTTTCCCGCGGGAACGCAGCGTGCCGTTTTTGCGATGGGGTGTTTCTGGGGCGCCGAGCGGAAGTTCTGGGAGGCCGAAGGCGTCTTTACGACCGCAGTCGGCTACGCGGGTGGCTCCACGAGGAACCCGACCTACCAGGAGGTCTGCTCTGGCGGCACGGGCCACACCGAGGTCGTCCTCGTCGTCTACGACGAGAGCGAGACCACCTACGAGGAGATGCTGCGGATCTTCTGGGAGAGCCACGACCCGACCCAGGGCATGCGCCAGGGCAACGACGTCGGAACGCAATATCGGTCTGCGATCTACTGGGCGAGCGAGGCACAGCGCGCCGCGGCCGAGCAGTCCGAGGCTGCGTACCAGCGCATGCTGCGTGACGCGGGCTACGGGGAGATCACGACCGAGGTTCGCTCGGAGCCGCCGTTCTACTACGCCGAGGACTACCACCAGCAGTACCTGGCGAAGAACCTGGGCGGCTACTGCGGCATCGGCGGCACCGGCGTGAGCTGCCCGACGAGCCTGCTGACTCCGGCCGAGTAGACGGCCCCGCGTGGCGACGCGCGCGCCGGCGCTCACCGTCGTCGGCGACATCAACGTCGATCTCGTGCTGCGCACCGCGCGGCTGCCCCTGGCAGGCGAGACGCTCACCGGCGCCACGCTCGCCGAGGTCCCGGGCGGCAAGGGAGCGAACCAGGCGCTTGCCGCGGCTCGTCTCGGCGCAGAGACAGCATTCATCGGTCGCGTCGGGCGTGATGCGCAAGCCGAGCTCGCGCTCGCCGAGCTACGAGCGGCCGGGGTCGAGCTCGGCACGGTCGTGACCGATTCCGACGCGCCGACAGGTCTCGCCGTGGTCACCGTCGCCGAGAGTGGCGAGAACCAGATCGTAGTTGCCTCGGGCGCCAACGCCACCATCGGCGCGAACGACGTGCGCGCGACGGGCGGGCCGCGCTCAGGCGGCCAGCGTGGCCGTCCTCTGCCAGCTCGGGATTCCCAATGAAGCGATCCGCGCTGCGAGCGAGCTCGACTGCGCTCTCTTCTGTATCAACGCGGCGCCGGCGCGCTCCCTGCCGGCCGAGATCTGGGCGAGGGCCGGCCTCGTCATCGTCAACGAGATCGAGCGCGATCAGCTTGCCGGCGAGCTCGCAGGGCTCGAGGGCCTGCTGGCGACGACGCTAGGCGCCCAGGGTGCGACGCTCGAACAGGGCGGCCGCACCCGCGCGCGCGCCACACCGCCCCATGTCGACGTCGTCGACACCACCGGTGCGGGCGACGCGTTCAGCGCTGCGCTCGTCGTTGGACTGCTCGAGGCTCGGCCCGAGCAGGAAGCACTCGAGCGGGCCTGCGTCGCCGGCGCACTGGCCACGACTCGCCACGGCGCGCAGGCTGGCTTGCCTACGAGCGCCGAGATCGACAAGCTACGCGGATGAGCACGCCCATCATCATCGACTGCGACCCCGGCCACGATGACGCGATCGCGCTGCTGCTCGCGCTCGCGAGCCCAGAGCTCGAGCTCCTTGGCGTCACCACGGTCGCCGGCAACCAGACGCTCGAGAAGACAACGAAGAACGCCCTACGCGTGCTCGAGCTCGTCGGCCGCGGCGACACCCCGGTGGCGGCAGGCGCCGGCCGGCCGCTCGTGCGAGACCTGAAGGTCGCCGAGTGGATCCACGGCGAGACGGGGATGGACGGGCCGACCCTGACCGAGCCCCGCGCCGCAGCAGACCCACGGCACGCCATCGACCTGATCGCCGATCTCGTCGAGTCCCAATCGGAGCCGGTCACGCTGGTTCCCGTCGGCCCGCTGACCAACATTGCGCTCTTGCTCGCGCGCTATCCGGAGCTCGAGTCTCGCCTCGGGCCCGTCATCGTGATGGGCGGCGCCGTCGGGTTGGGCAACGTCACGCCGGCCGGAGAGTTCAACATCTGGCAGGACCCCGAGGCGGCACGACGCGTGTTTCAGAGCGAGCTGGACGTGACGATGATCGGGCTCGACGTGACCCACCACGCGTTGCTCGGCTCGAGCGAGGCCGACGAGCTGCGCGGCGCGGGCGCACCGGGCAAGTTCGTTGCCGAGCTGCTCGATTTCTTTGCGAGCCGAAACGCCGACACCTACGCCCTGCGCGGCGCGCCGATCCATGATGCCGTGGCCGTGACGCACATCGTCCGCGACGACCTGGTGAGCACCGAGCACCTCTACGTCGACGTCGACTGCAGCTGGGGCCCGAGCCGGGGCCGGACGAACGCCGATCGCTGGGCGCGCGGTGACGAGCCACCCAACGCGCACGTGGGGCTCGAGATCGACGGGCCCGCCTTCTCCCGCTTCCTCGTCGAGCGAGTGGCGTCGCTGGCCGCCGGCCAGCGATAGAAGCGACCCGCGCCCTGGGTTCGGCGGCTACTGCTTGATGTAGGGCCGGCCGATCGCGTGCGGCGGTGTCGAGCGACCGATCAGGCCGACGAGCGCGATGAGGGTTAGGACGTAGGGGACGGTCGAGATGAGATTCTCCGAGACGCCGGCCTCGCGCTGGAGCGGAATCGCCAACGCGAAGCCGAAGCCGAACAGGAGCGTCGCGGCGAACGCCCATCCAGGCCGCCACTTGCCGAAGATCACCGCTGCCAACGCGATGAACCCACGGCCGCTCGTCATATTCTCGTTGAAGTCGCCGACAAACCCGATCGAGAGGAATGCGCCCCCCATCGCAGCCAGCACGCCCGAAAGAACCACGGCGCCGTAGCGAATGCGGTAGACGCTGAGCCCGACGGTGTCGGCGGCTCTCGGGTGCTCGCCGACCGAGCGGATGCGCAACCCGATCGGCGTCTTGAAGAGAGCGACGTACGAGACGATGACCGCGCCAAACATGAGCCAGACCAGCAGGTTGAGCCCGCCGAAGACGTCCACGAGGAAGCTGCCGATGACGCCGATGTCGCCGAGAAACGACAGGCCGATGTTCGGCACGCGCGAGATCTGCTCACGAATGCCGTCAGGGAAGAGAGAGTTGAAGAGGAACCCGGTCAGCCCGAGCGCGAGGAAGTTGACGGCGAACCCGCTGACGATCTGATCGGCGCGAAGCGTGATCGAGAAGATCGCGTGGATCAGGGCCAGGAGCGCGCCGGAGCCCATCGCGAGAAAGAGGCCGCCGACCCAGCTCCCCGTGATGATGGCGCCCCAGACGCCGAAGAAGGCTCCCATCAACATCATCCCCTCGAGGCCGATGTTCACGACACCGGAGCGCTCCGAGAAGATGCCGCCCATCGCCGCGAAGGCGAGCGGCGTGGCGAACCGCAGCATCGAGGCCAGCAAACCGGCCGTGAGAATGCTGTTGAGCGTGTCGATCTCCTTGGTCTGAAGCCAGATCGCGCCGAGCGCGCCGGCGATGCCCAGGAAGAGCGCGAGCCCCCCGAGCTTGCGCTCGTCACGTGCGAGCGCCGCGAGGCCGAATGCGGCGCCGATCAAACCGACGATGATCGGCCAGGCGAGCTCGCGGATCGTCCACGGCGGCAGCGCCAGCCAGAACGCGAGCAGGCCGAGCAGGATGCCGAGAGTGGCGACCGAGCGCGGCTCGCTGGCACGCGTGATCAGCTCCTCTACGCGCGCCCGCGCGCCTGTCTGGCGCAGCTCTGGGGTGCTCATTGCGGCGCCTCCGAGCCGCGACCCGGGATGACGAAGCGACGGGCTCGCCAGATGTAGACGATCAGCAGCTCGGCGCCGACGAAGAAGATGACGAGCGACTGGATGATCGTCGAGAGGTTCGACGCCAGCTCGGGCTCAAACACGTCCGGATCGAGCTGGCGCGACGACGTCCCCACCTCGAGCGCGCCGAAGAGCAACGCCGCAAAGAGGATCCCAACTGCCTTGTTGCGACCGAGTAGTGCCACGGCGATGCCCGTGAAACCGACGAAGTTCGTGTCGAAGTTGCTGACGTCCGTACCGAATCGCCAGCCAGTGATCTCGAGGCCGCCTGCCAGCCCGGCGAACGCGCCGGCGACGCCCATCGCGTAAAAATAATTCCGATTGACAGAGATACCGCTGTAGCGCGCAGCTTCAGGGTTGAAGCCGACGGCGCGAATCTGAAATCCGAGCGTTGTCCGATTCAGCAACACGAAGTAGACAATCAGACAGAACAGGGCAATGAACAGCCCGCTGTGAAGCGCCTGGAGGTTGCCCCAGATCGGCCAGAGCTTGGCCGAGTCGAAGATCTTGGCCGAGCTCGGTATCGACTCTTGCGCCCCCTGCCAGGGCCCGCCTATCTCGAATAAGTACTTGCCGCCGAAGATCGCGATCCAGTTGAGCATGATCGTCGAGATGACCTCATGCGCCCCCGTCGTCGCCTTGAGGATGCCGGCGATCCCGCCCCAGACAACGCCGGCGAGCGTTGCGGCGGCAAGGGCCAGGAAGATGTGAAGCACGCGGGGCGTTCCCTCGAGATGCGTTCCGACGTAGATCGAGATGATCACGCCGGCCCAGAGCTGGCCCTGGCCGCCGATGTTGAACAGGCCCGCCCTGAACGCGAACGCGACAGCGACCGCTGTAAGGATCAGCGGCGTCGTCAAGAGCAGCGTCTGTTGAAGGTCGCGCGCTGCTTCCGCTCGCGTGTCGCCGTCGATCCACGGGAAGAACCAGTTGAAGCCCGTGCCCTCGAAGATCGCGCGGTAGGCGCTGGCCGGGTTGTTTCCTGTCGCGGCGACGGCGATGCCGCCTATCAGGAAGGCGAGAATCGTCGCCGCCAGCGGCACCGCAATGCCACCGAGCCGCGTCGAGAACCACTCGCCTACGACGTCCTGGAGTGACGGACGCTTCGCGTCGTTCTCGCTCACGCCTCAGCTCCATCTACGCCGGGGCCCGGCTCGCCGGCCACGTCTGCCTCGGGTCCAGGAGCCTCTTCACGCGTGCCACCCGTCATCGCAACGCCGAGCTCCGCTTCTGTGACACCCGGCATGTACTCGGCGACGATCTCGCCCTCGAAGATGACGAGGATCCGATCAGAGAGCGAAAGGATCTCCTCGAGCTCGAACGAGAGCAGGAGCACGGCACGACCCTCGTCGCGCTCCTGCACGAGCCGCCGGTGCACGAACTCGATTGCGCCGACGTCGAGCCCTCGTGTCGGCTGCGCCGCGATCAGCACGTCAGGGTCGCGCGTGACTTCGCGCGCAACGACGACCTTCTGCTGGTTGCCGCCCGAGAGCGAGCCCGCCGGGGTCAGGGCCCCGCCTCCACGAACGTCGAACTCCTCGATCAGCTCGTCGGCGCCATCGAGGAGCCTGTTCGGGAACAGCCATCCGTAACGAGACAGCGGCGCGTCTCGGAAGTCGTGCAGCGCAAAGTTCTCGGCGATCGTGAAGTCGAGCACGAGCCCGCGTGCTTGACGATCTTCGGGAATGTGGCCGATACCCGAGTGCAACATCGTGATCGCGTTCTCATGCGTCAGGTCTTCCCCCTTGACGCTTACGGTTCCGGACTCGACTTTGCGCAGGCCCGTCAAGGCGTCGATCAGCTCTGTCTGGCCGTTTCCGTCAACGCCGGCAATGCCCACGATCTCGCCAGCTCGCACGCTGAGTGAGACTCCGCGGACGGCCTCGAGCTCGCGATCGTCGACGACTCGTAGCTCCTCGACCTCGAGCAGCGGCTCGCCCGGCGTCGCCGCTTCCTTGTCGATGTGGAGGACGACGTCACGGCCCACCATCATGCGGGCGAGGCTCTGCTCGGTAGCGCCCGCACGTTCGATGGTGTCGATGCGCTTGCCCTGACGAAGCACCGTGATGCGGTCGGCGACATCGAGTACCTCGTGCAGCTTGTGCGTGATGAAGATGATCGACTCGCCCTCGGCCTTGAGCGCGCGAATGATCTCCCCCAGCTCCTCGGCCTCCTGCGGCGTCAGCACGGCGGTCGGCTCATCGAGAATCAGGATCTTGGCCCCGCGGTAAAGCGCCTTGAGGATCTCGGCCCGTTGCTGCTGCGCGACGCTGATCGAGTCGATGCGTGCGGTCGGATCGACGGCCAAGCTGTAGCGCTCCGAGATCTCCCTGACGTTCTTCTCGGCCGTCTTGAGATCGAGAAACGGGCCGTTGCGCGGCTCGACCGAGAGCACGAGGTTCTCGGCGACCGTCATGACCGGGATGAGCATGAAGTGCTGGTGCACCATGCCGATGCCGAGCTCGATGGCGTCGTTCGGGGACCTGATCGCGGCGTGCTCGCCGCGGACGTAGATCTCGCCCTCATCAGGCCCGTAGAGCCCGTAGAGGACGTTCATCAGCGTCGACTTTCCGGCGCCGTTCTCTCCAAGGAGGGCATGGACCTCGCCCGGCAAGACCTCGAGGTCGACCCGGTCGTTTGCCAGGACGCCCGGAAATCGCTTGGTGATCCCGCGCAGCTCGAGGACGTTGGTCTGGTTCACGGCCAGCTACAAGGACCCGACCCTCGCGCGATTATCAAGCCGGGGTGTGGGAACGTTGCCCCGGCTGTGGAGAATCGGTAGCCCGGAACGACGGTGTTAGACAGGTCGAAACGAGAGGAGCAGCCAATGGCAGACGTAACCGTACAGTCGGTTGAGAACATGGAAGCACTGTTCGACGGACTCTTCGTCCGGGCGCGGGCCGAGCTTGGTGTGAGCGCGTTCGGCTTGCAGGTCGAGAACATGCCGGCGAATCACGAAGGGCCCGAGCACGCACACGAGCAGGATGGGCAGGAAGAGGTCTACACCGTGCTAACGGGCTCGGCGACGCTCGAGGCCGACGGGCAGACGTGGGACCTCACGCCCGGGACGTTCGCCGGTGTCGGCGCCAACCAGACGCGAAAGATCTCGACTGGCAACGAAGGGTGCAGCCTGCTCGCGATCGGCGGGACGCCGGGCAAGGCCTACGAGGCGCCTGCCGTTACCGAGCTCGGCGGGCCCGTCCCAGACGCGTAGGCGCCGCTAGATCGTCTAGCCGCGGGCGCGCTTCGGCGCGATCGATATCGCTCGGCTCTTGACGCCCCGCCAGTCGGGGGTCGAGCGAACGCGTGCGCGAAGCTTGAGCGGCTTGCCGGTCTTGAGCTTGAGCTTCCGCGTCACGGACTTGCCGAACGCCAGGCGGAAGCTGGCGACCGGCTTGAAGCGTCGCTTGACGCGCCGCTCGAGCACGATCTTCGCGCGGCCCTTGAAGCCCTTGACGCGCTTGAGCGAGATCACGGCCCGGCCGCGGCCGGCGACGGACTTCCGGCTTTTCAGTGTGACCCTCGGCTTGATGCGAACCGGCCGCTTCGGACCAGACGTCAGGACCGAGCAGTTGCGATTCGCATCGCACGTCGTGGCCCTGAACCAGTGCGCGGGGCCGTTGCGGCTCGCCTTCAGGGTGCGAGCGAAGGGCGGAGCCTGTTCGGGTGCCCACGGCTCAAACGTCACGCCGTCGCGGGAGCGCTCGACGCTGATCGTGAGCCCGCTCGCGACCGCCTCGCCTTCGCGAGCGGCGTCGGTCGGATCGAGCCACACGGCGATGTTCTTGGGCCCTGGAGTAATGACCGGACTGACCTGGGGCTCGAGCGTGTCGAAGCCGCGCGCGAGGTCGACCGCGGCGGCTGCGTTGACGATCCCGGTGCCTGTCTGCGCGTTCCAGCCCGTACCTACCGTCTGAACGGCCGAGGCCTTGAGCACTTGCGCGAGCTGCTCGGGGAGAAGATTCGGGTTCGCCTGTAGCGTGATCGCAGCGACCGCGCTGGCCAGAGGGGCTGCGAAGCTCGTGCCCTCGCCGTAGGCCCAGCGGGCGGGTGCCGCCTCGGCGGGCGCGAAGATCGACGAGCATGAGTTGTCCCAGAGGTTGACCGTGCTCGGCAGCGTCGAGAAGACGCCGAAGCGACAGTCGCTGCCGCTTGCGCCCGGCGCGGCCAGGCTGACGTTGTCGTTGAAGGTCGAGAACGCGGCGCGCTGACCGTCGGGCCGCGTCGCGCCAACGCTCAACCCTTTCCCCCAACCCCCCTGGAGCCCGCCAAGCTCTGCGGCCGGGCAGTTGGGCACGTTCCCCTGCTCGGCGTTGTTGCCCGCGGCCGCAACGACGAGGCCGCCCTGTGCGAAGGCGTGGCTAAGGGCGCTCGCGATCAGCGCTCCCGATGGGCAGGGCCCGCCGAGGCTCAGGTTGATCACCCTCGCGCCCGCCTGGGTCGCCCAGACGACAGCGTCGGCGAGCTGGCTCTCGTAGAACTCTCCGCCGGGCGACGAGGCGCGTACGACGAGCAGGTTCGTAGCGCCAGCGGCTCCTCGGAAGCCCACGCCGTTGCCGTCGATGGCGCTGATCAGCCCCGCAACGAATGTGCCATGTCCCAGGTCGTCGGTTACGTCAGCTCCGCCATCGACCGCCGAGTAGGTGCCGACAATTCGTCCGGCAAGATCCGGGTGCCCGACCTCGGCGCCGGTGTCGACGACGGCGACGGCGAACTGCGAGCCACCGCCGACGGCGGCGATCCCGGCGTCGGCGGCCACCGCGTCGTGGGCCCAGTTGTAGTTGATCCCCGTCGCAGGATCGATTGCGTCATACGGGTCGGCAAGTGTCTCGAGGGTGCGGTCCTCCTCGAGGTAGGTGACGCCAGCGTCGCCGCGCGTGAGTCCAACGACGAGGGCAGAGGAGAGGCCGCGGACGGACAGTGCCGACAGCGCCCGCAGCGGCTCGACTTCCCCACCCGCGAGACGGAGTCGCTTCGCGATGCGCCTGCGATCAGCGGGCGAGCGGACACTGACAACGACCCGCGAGACGCCGGCAGAGGCGAGAAGTCGCGAACCTGACAGCGGGCGCGGTGAGGTGCGGTCTTCCTGCGCAAGGGCGAGTAGGCGAGCCTCTTGTCGCGGATCGACGGGCTGCGCTACGGCTACCGCGCTAGCCGAGAGGGCAAGCGCGAGCGCGCAGACCGCAGGCAGGCTCCACCGCAGGCGAGTCCCCATACACCACTGGATCGTCCGTAGCCGCGCGTACGAGCACCCCCATCCAGGGGTAGTGCGCTGCCTCGCGAGCCCTCAGAAGCCGACGGCGTCGCCGATCTGGCTACCGATATCGCGCACCTCGAGCCGCAGACCCTCGATCTGCCCGAGACCGTCATCGATCTTCCGCGAGAGCCAGCCGCCGACCTCGTCAGTGGCGCCCTCGTGAACCACCTCTTCGAACTCGGGCACGTCAGGCGCGACCTTGCCGCCCTTTTCCTTCGTGACGTTCACAGCCTTTGAATCAGGCGCGAGGCTCACGTCGAGCGCAGCGGTCGAGCCGATGAAGATCACGAAGAGGACGACGAGGAGCCGAACCCAGTAGAAGAGACGCCAGACCCGCACTGACTAGGAAATAGCTGCTTCCTGATCAGCCCGAAACCCCCGGAGGGGGCACGCCGCGCGCGCCGATACATGCGTGGCGCGCCGGTCCACGCGTCGCGCGCCAATCCTTGGGTGGGGCCCCGGCGAGCTAGTCGCCCTGCTCGAGCGGATCGGAAGCCGGCTCGATCAGCGAGCGCACCCAGCGGCGGGCGCGGGGCGGAACGTCGACGAGCTCGACCTCGAGCCCAGCTTCGCGCGCGTCGTGCACGATCCGGCGGAGCGCGAGCGCTCCGCTCAGGTCGACTCTGCCGATGCCAGCCAGGTTGAGCTTCAGCCGGGTCACGTCGTCGTGGATGGCGAGCAGCTCGACGAAGCGGTCCTCGAGCACGTGCGCGCTGCCGAACCAGAGAACACCGGCGGGCCGAAGATGAAGGGTCACATCGTCGGCCCGCGCGTGCACGTCGAGCGTGAGGTCCCGCCCGAGATGGATCCCGACCGCCAGGCCGATACCGGCGAGCACCGCCCACTGGATGTCGGGCGCCAGTCCGAGAGTGAGGCCGAGCGTCGCCCAGGCGACGACGAACTGCGGCTTCGAGTGCCGCCAGAGCCGAAGCAGGGGGCCGAGACGCACGAGCGGCAGGACAGCGCCGATGACGATGGCCGCGAGCACGGCTCGGGGGAGCGGCTCGAGAACGCCCGCGAAGGGAAGGAAGATGAGCACGGCCGCGCCTGTGACGGCGCCGCTCCAGCGTGTCGTCGCGCCCGCCATCCTGTTGAGAGCGCTGCGCGAGAAGGAGCCGCCCACGGGAAAGCCGCCCGAGATCGCCGAAGCCGCGTTGGCGACACCCTGGCTGACGAACTCGCGGTTGGCATCCCAGCGGCGTCGTTCCTGCGCTGCGAAGGTGCGCGCGATCGACGAGGGCTCGGCGAACCCGACGAACGCGATCACCGCGCCGCCGAGAAGCAGCGCGTGCAGCTCGCCCCAGGGCACGTCGAAGCCGAACGGCGGCAGGCCTTCGGGTATCTCGCCCACGCGTGAACCTCCGTAGTCGGCGACGGAGCTGTAGGCGACGCCAGCGATGACAGCGAGGAGGACGGCGGGGAACATCCTGCGCAGTCGGGGGCCGGCGACGACGGCCGCGACGATCAGCAGAGCTAGGACGAGCGAGGTGATCTCCCAGCTGCCGGGGTGCGCGAGTGCCCAGGCCCCATCAGCGAGGATCCCGTCGCCGGGCACCGCCTCGATGACGCCGAGCGCGCCCGGAAGCTGTGTGGCGATGATCAGGATCGTCGCGGCCGGAATGAACCCGAGCAGCATCGGCTGCGACATCAGGTAGGCGAGCGCCCCTGCGCGCACCAGGCCGAGCCCAACGCGGATCACGCCGACGACCATCGCGAGCAGTAGGCCGAGCGCGATGTACTCGTCGCTGCCCGGCGTCGCGACGCCCGAGAGGACCCCGAAGCTGAGCAACGCCGTGAGCGCCACCGGCCCCGTCTGCAGGTAGGGCGAAGAGGCGAAGAACGCCGCCAGCAGCGGCGGCAGCGCCGCCGCGTAGAGGCCGCGGACCGGCGGCATTCCCGCGATCGGCGCATAGGCGAGCGACTGCGGGATCAGAACCAGGGCGACCGAGATCCCGGCGATCAGATCGCCGACGCCGAACGGGAGCGCCCGGCCAGTTCGGCTTGCCTGCTCGGCGGCCAGCCGGGCGGCAATGGCCAGCCCCCCGTACGTCCTGTTTGCGCCGGAGGCTACGACGCCACCGCCTCAGGGAAGCGAGGGAAGCCTGTAGGCCTCGCGCGTCGGCTTGAGTGGCCGCAGCATCCAGTGCGGGCGCCGGTTTCCGTCGGGCGAATGTGCGCTCGCCGGCTTCGTGAGCTCCAACCACTCCCGATACTGCTCGTGCGCGCGTGTCGCGTCGACAGCGATGTCGCCCAGCCGGTCGTCGTCGCCGGCCGGGAGAACACGCACCGCCTGATGCCAGCAGTGCATCCCGGACACGGGGTCGGGCTGCACAGGGAACGTGAGGTTCTGGTGGACGCCGACATCCTTCCACCAGATGCGCTGCGTGTCCGGATCGCTCGACTCGTACGGGCCGGCGCCGCTTCGACGCCGCATGCGCCAGCCAGCGCCGTTGCGCTCGAGCGCGACCGTTGCCATTGCCTGCCGCTGTCCGTCACCCTGCCCCTCGGGCTTCCACCGTCCCATGTGATGGCTGCACGCGACGACGCCGGGCCGGATTCCCTCGCTGACCCAGGCCCTGAGCACGAAGTGCCCGATGCGGGTCTCGACGCGGACGAGATCGCCGGTCTCGGCGCCGATGCGCTCGGCGTCCGCGACGTGCAACCAGAGCGGGTTCGTGTGAGCGATCTCATCGAGCCACTTCGCGTTTGCCGAGCGCGTATGGATCTGAATCGGCAGGCGGAACGTCGGGATCAAGACGAGCTCGTCCTCGGCCAGCCGGTTCGGATGGACGTGGCTCTCGAGGTAGGTCGGCAGCGCCACGTCTTCCCAGCCCCAGGCCGCAAGCGTGGGGGAGTAGAACTCGAGCTTGCCGCTCGGCGTCGGAAAACCCGTACGGACCGTGCCGTCGATCTCGACTCCCAGTGCCCGGCGGCCGTCGGCGTCACCGGCGGGTGAGGGCAATGGCACGACATTCGTCGTCGCTGGCTTGGGCGCGCGTGTGTAGGCGCGGCCGGTCGGGCCGACGGCGACGTCCGCGAGCTCGCTGGCGTCAGGCACGCTCTCGTGCACGGCGCCGACGCCCTGCTCGATCTCGAACGCGCCGTAGCGGCGCATGTACTCGAGCGGGTCGAGGCCCTCGGCTGCGGCGGCCTCGGGCAGCCCCGGGACCGAGTTCTCGAAGATGTAGGCGTAGTACTCGTCGACACTCAGGCGCTCGCCCGGACGCGCGGCCGACTCGAAGTGCTTGCGAATGCCGCGCTCCCCGCTCGGGTCGATACGCCAGGAGAGGTCGATCCAGAACTCGTTCTCCTCCCAGACCTCGCCGGGGTTGACGTCGCGCGTGTCGGCGAACTCATGGCCAAGACGCTCGCGCGCGGTGCGCCTCACCGGCTGCCTGAACCCGACCCAGCGCCCGTCGTACTGTTCGTAGGAGTGGATGTCGTGGCGCTCGGGCCCGTGCCCCATCGGCAGCACGTAGTCAGCGAGAAAGGCCGTCTCGTTCCAGGTCGGCGTTAGCGCGACGTGGAGGCCCACCTTCTGCTCATCGCTTAGAACCTCGATCCAGGAGAAGCCGTCCGGGTTCGTCCAGACGGGGTTGTAGACACGCGTGAAGTAGACGTCGACCTTCCCACGCCCTTCTTTCAGGAAGTGCGGTAGCAGGAACGAGAGCTCGTGGAACGCGAGCGGGTACTCGCCGGGCCAGGTCAGCTCGTTCCAGCTGTCCGGGTGCGGGGGAAGATGGATCGGCCGCGGGACGAACTTGTTCCAGGCGTTGGGGAACGTGCCGCCCTCGGTTGCGACCGCGCCCATCAGCGCGTTCAGGAAGAAGAGGCAGCGCGCCACCTGCCAGCCACCGAGGTTGCCGGCAGCCGCCGAGCGCCAGTTGTGCGTGGCGAGGCGCGTGCCAGCTGAGGCGACCGTCTCGGCGACCTCGGCGATCGTCTGCGGCGCGACGCCGCTCTCGGCGGCGGCGAAGTCGAAGGTGTAGCTCACGTAGAGCTCCTCGAGCGCCGCTTCGAACGCCACGAACGTCTGCGCGCCGTCGGGCCGCTCGGCCTCGAGGAACTCCTGCCAGTTGAACCAGCGGCGGACGAACTCGCGGTCGTAGCGGCGCTCGCGAATCAGGAAGCTGGCGATCGCGAGCAAGATCGCGGCCTCGGAGCCCGGCTGTGGCGAGAGCCAGTAGTCGGCGTGCGTCGCGGTGTTCGAGAGACGCGTGTCGAGGACGATGACCTTCGCACCCCGCTCCTTCCCCTCGATGATCCGCTGCGCATGCGGGTTGAAGTAGTGGCCCGACTCGAGGTGGGCGCTGATCAGCAGAATGACGTCGGCGTTGCCGTAGTCGGGGCTCGGCCGGTCGAGCCCCATCCAGTAGTGGTAGCCCGCCCGTGCTGCGCTCGAGCAGATATTGGTGTGCGAGTTGTGGCCGTCGATACCCCAGGCTGCGAGCACCCGCTCGGTGAAGCCGTCCTCTCCCGAGCGTCCGACGTGGTACATGACCTCGTTGCCGCGCTCCTCGTCAAGCGCGCGAGCGACGCGGCCGGCGATGTCGTCGAGCGCGTCGTCCCAGCCGACGCGCTCCCACTCGCCGCCCCCGCGCGCGCCGTTGCGCTTGAGCGGATGGAGAATCCGATCCGGGTCGTTGATCTGGTTGATCGTGGCCGGCCCCTTCGCGCAGTTCTTGCCGCGTGAGCCCGGGTGCTCCGGGTTGCCCTCGAACTTGCGGATCTCGAGTGTCTCGGGGTCGACGTAGGCAAGCAGCCCGCACGCCGACTCGCAGTTGAAGCAGGTCGTCGGCACGAGCATCGAGCGGCGTTCGACGCGCTCGGGCCAGGCACGCGAGTCGAGCTCGACCCAGTTGTCCCAGCGGTCTTTTGGCGGGAACGATGCGAGCCCGCTGCCGCTCGGGCCCGGGTACGCGTGCACGCCGCCGCGAGCGACGTCGAGGTCGTCGTCTCGCCGCGTCGCGCTCACGCGAGTGGCACCGCCTGGCCCGCCTGGACATACGCGTGCTCGTAGAGGAGCAACCCGATGAGCGCAAGCGGCGCAGCAGCGAACCCGACGAGCGGCGCGAACACGCTGACCGCGACGAGCGCGGCGGCCAGCCAGAAGAAGCCGGCGTAGCGTCCCCGGGTCAGCTCCGAAGCCGCAAGATGGGCGTGCGCGGTCGCGTGAGGAAGCGTTGTCTCGGCGGCGGCGCCCGCGAGGTGGGCGAGGCTTGTTCCCGCCAGGAGCCAGAGCAGACCGTCGGTCGCGCCCGGCGCGAGCCAGTGCGAGGCGAGAACGCCAACGGCGGCGCCGACCATCACGGCTTGCACGACCATGTGCGGCCCGAGGAGCGGGCTCTGCCAGAGATCGCGCGCCTTCGCCTGGGCGAACAGGTAGGCGGTGTAGGCGGCGGCCGCCACCGCGAGTGGCAGACCCGCGATGGCGAGCCACTTCTGCGGCTCGCTCGCTCCGGCCGCCGAGAGGATCAGGTGGAGCACCAGAATTCCGCCATAGCCGGCGATCACCACGGCGCCGCGAACGAGCCAGCTCCGCCACTGGGGGCGTGTGAACAGGTAGTAGAAGCGCTTCGGGTGCTCGAGGTCGGCGATCAGGACGGCACCGGTCAACGCGAGAAAGGCGAGAGCAATCGCGGGCGCCGCCCACCGCCATAGGTCACTTTCCCACGCGAGGAAGCCCCCGAGTGCCGCGATCAGAGGAGCGAGGTAGGCGCCCGCAGCGATCGCCTTCGTCCAGGTGTAGAGGCTCACACGCCAGTCCCACGGGATCTTGTGCGGGACGTCGTAGGAGAGCAGTGCGGCTGCCGAAGTGTTGTTGCGGCTTGGGCCTGGGTGGCCTGAGGGCACCTCGTCGGCACCGATGGATTGCTCGCTCCACATGAACAGGTCCCCGCGCGGGCGCTCGGCCGCGAGCGGGTCGAGCGTCGCCTGGTGTGCACCCTTGTAGAAGAGCTTTGGCCTGGTCTCCTTGTCGGGGCGGCGTACGACCGTCGGCTCGCGGTTGATGATCTCGGCCACTTTCGAAGCGGGGTCGTTCATGTCGCCGACGAGCAGCGCTTCGGTCGGGCAGACGACGACGCACGCCGGCTCGAGGCCGATGTCGATCCGATGCGCGCAGAAGTTGCACTTCTCGGCGGAATGGTCGTCCGGGTTGATGAAGATCGCGTCGTACGGGCAGGCGGCCATACACGCCTTGCAGCCGATGCAGGCCGACTTGTCGAAGTCGACGATCCCGTCGTCGCGCCGGAACATCGCCGACGTCGGGCACGCGGTCACACACGGTGCGTCGTCGCACTGGTTGCAGCGTGTGACCTGGAACGCACGGCTAACGGTCGGGAAGCTCCCGACGTCGGCGCTCTTCACGTATGTGCGCGTGACCGAGAGCGGAACGTCGTTCTCAGATTTGCAGGCGGTCGTGCAGGCGTGGCAGCCGATGCATTTGGTCTGGTCGACGACCTTTGCCCAGCGGGCGGGCTGTTGGGTCATCTAGCGAGCAGCGCAGCTGTTTGCGCCGACCTCCAGGCCGCCCACGTCCGGCCCGCTCTCTGCTCCGAGGTTGACGGCGATGATGTTGAGGTAGTTCGCGGGGCGCGGAGGCATGTCCGCGATCGACGCGGCCGCGAAGCCCTCGCGATCGAGCGAGAGGAAATCGACGTTCTGCTTGACCTCGCCGAGCCGCGGCGCGAGGGCATCGGACCGGCGGCCGCCCGGGTAGTGGCACGGCAGCAGCGTCAGATCGTCGTCGAGCACCAGGATTCGTTCGTGCAACGTGTCGAAGAGCCGGCCTGCGGCCTCCAGAGCTCCCTCGTCGCCGGCCTCGAGATCAGGCCTCGCGACCGAGTCGCCAAACAGTGAATCGCCGCCAATCAGCGCACGACCGTCGACGAGCACACCGATGTTGTCGCTGGTGTGGCCGGGCAGGGCGAGGACCTTGAGATCGGCCGTGCCGATCGCGATCCGTTCATCATCCGCGAGCGGCTGAACGCGATCGGCGAACTGCAAGCCGCGTGCGAGCGCGTCCGCTGACAGATGCAACGCAGCGCCCTCTCGCTCGGCAAGAGTGCGAGCCCCGGAAAGGTGGTCGGCGTGGACGTGCGTGTCAAGCGTACGCGTGATCGCCGCCCCGAGCGAGCGCGCAGCCGCGATGTAGGGCTCGACCGTCGGCGCGGGGTCGACGACGAGCGCCTCTCCGTCGGCCGCGACGAGATACGAGAGGCAGCCGCGCGCCTCGCGCATGAACTGCACGACCATCGTGGGCGTCCCGATATCGACCGGTCGCGGCGAGAGCAGACGCGACCACGCGATCATGCCGCCGCCAACGCTCGCGACAGGCAGCCCATGCTCACTGAGCGCCTCGGCCGCGCGAAGCGACGCCCGGCCACGGTTGCAGATGACGCGGACATTCGTGCGCTCCCGCGCGATCCCCGAGATGACCGTCTTGGCCTGCTCCACGTCGTCCGCGATCGCGTCCTCCGGCACGTTCGTAAACGGAAGGCCGTTGGCGTCGATCTTCCAGCGACTCACCTCGAACTCTGGACGCACATCGACGATTGCGATGGCTTCGCGACGGACGATCTCCGATTCGAGCTGCTGTGCTGTGATCTCCTCGACTGCCATCTGGCCTCCGATCCGCGCCGCGTGTCTGCCGGGCCTCGATCTTGGTCTACGTCCACCGTAGAAGTGCAGGGAGACATAAGGCATCATTTTGTCTTCAGTCGTCAATAAGCTCTCCTTATGAAGATCTCGGCAGACCAGCTGATCGCCTTCGCCACGCTCGTCGAGCACGGCAGCGTCACCGGCGCCGCGCGGGAGCTGAACGTCTCTCAGCCGGCGATATCGGGTCGGCTGCGAAACCTGCAAACGCTCGCCGGGCAGCCGCTCTACCAGCGCGTGGGATCGACTATCGAGCTGACGGCCGCCGGCGAGGCCCTCCTCCCCCATGCCCGCAGCCTGACCCGATCGATGTTCCAGGCCGAGGACGCGCTGAACGCACCCGGCGAAAGTGAAATGGCAGCCTCGATCGCCTTCTCCGAGGCCGCCGTTCCTTTCGTCGTCCCGCGGCTCGCGAAAGCGGCGCTTGGCAACGAGAAGATCGACCTGCGCGTGGTGCCGTGCGATGCATCCACAGCCGTCGGCGCCGTCGTCGCGGGCCAAGTCGATCTCGCGGTCGCAGTGGGGTCGCCAGAGCCGCCGACCGACGAGCTCGAGCGACGCCCGCTCCTCGTCGATGACATCGTGCTCGTTCAGGCCGGCGCGCAGGAACAGGTGGTGCCGCTCCGCGCCCTCACTGAGCTCACGGTCTTGTGGCAGGCCCCTGGTTCGGGCGTTCGCGCCACGGCCATCCGCGCGCTCGAGGACGCTGGCCTCTGGCCGCGCGAGACCGTCGAGCTTGGCAGCACCCTCGGCGTGCTGGCCGCCGTGGCCGCCGGCTACGGCGCGGGGTTGCTGCCACGCCGCTACGTGCAGCCCTGGATCGCGATGGGCGCCGTCACCGCCGCGACTCTCGACGCGAGCGACCTCTACGCGCGCTTCGAGCTCATCTCGGCCCCGTTCGGCCACCTCGCGCCCGGGCCGCGCGCGCTCTACGACGCGCTGCAGCGACCGATCGAGGCGACGGCCGAAGCGGGGATCTAACTAGGATCGCCGCGATCCGATTCAGAGGATCGCGGCGATCAGACGATCGCTTCGATCCGCGACCGGGAGATGCGCTAACGGTGGGCGAACGACTGATTGGGCGAAGGGCACTCGTGGTCGGTGCGTCACGCGGTATCGGCCGCGCGATCGCGGGCGCGTTCGCTGATGAGGGCGCTTCCCTCTTCCTGATGGGACGTTCGCAGGAGCGTCTCGACGAGGTCGGCGCGATGGTCAGCCAAGGCGGGTCTCGAGCTCCTGACCAGACGATCGCGATCGAGCACGCAAGCGACGGGATCAGAGCCAACTGCATCGCGCCCGGAGTCATCGACGCCGGCATCAGCGACGATGTCTTCGCGCACGACCCGGGCATGCGTGAGCCGGCCGCAGCGATGGATCCGCTCGGCCGCATGGGCGAGGCCGAGGAGGTAGCCGAAGCGGCGGTGTGGCTGGCGTCTGACGCGTCGTCGTTTACGACCGGCACGACGCTCGCCGTCGACGGCGGGTTCCTGGCCTAGCGCTCGCGGCGCGCCGGGTCAGCCGACGATCCGTACCGGCTGCTCGGCGACGATCTCGTGGAAGATGTCTGTGGGCTCCCCGTTCTGGAAGAGCTCGACGCGCACGAAGCTGTCGGTGGCGCCGACAAAGATGCCGCTGCAGCGGATCGACTCGGTCGGCCCGATCGGGCTGCTCGACTCATCCTGGGCGCACCAGACGGCTATGTCCTCGTCAACGCATGCCGCGAGGTTGATCATGGCATCGGTTGGGCCGTCGTGCTCGGCCGCTCCCGCAATGGCGGCGTCGCCGTCGACCGCGAACGTGCACAGCCAGTTCCCACCCGGAAGCTCACCCTCATACGGCTCGCCCGACGTGAGGCTGAGACCGAGGCTGGCGAACGTGCCGGCAGGGACGTCGACGGGGCCGTCAAACACCGACTCACCCTCCCAGAGGATGCTTGCGAGAACGACGACGTCGTCGCTTGTCTGGACCGTGACCGAGCAGTTGAGCGAGGGAGAGCTGAACGCGCCCTCACCCTGATCCTCGCTGCACTCAAGAGCCTCGCGGTCGTATGCGTCTTCGTTGCATAGTCGAAGGTCGCTGAACTCGACGGCATTGGCGCCATCGCCATCACCGGAATCGGGCTCCCCGGCCGGTGGCGGATCTTCGTCCACGGGAGGTGGCCCCGGTGGCGGCTCCGGCTCTTCCTCAGCAGGCCGCGGCTCCTCGGGCGGCGGAGGCGGGTCCTCGACGACGGGCGCGGGTTCAGGCGCTGGCGGCGCTGACTCTTCGACTGGTGCCGGGTCGCCGGCTGCAGCGGCGTCGCTCGGTGACACATCGAAGGAGAAGCGCCCCCGGTCGTTCTCGAGCGTCACGCCCAGCTTGAGCGGCTCGCCTTCGGCGTCAGTACCGGAGCACGTGAAGGTCTTCCCGGCGGCCGGCACGATCAGGTCGGGACAGTCGGCATCGGCCGAGAGCCGCTCGACGGCGAGGCTCTCGACGTCGCCCACGTGGAGGAACGGCGCGGTGACCGTGACCATGCCCTCGCTGTCGGTCTGCTCGACGGTTACTGGACCCGATGTCCCGTCCGCGGCCGTGACCGTGCACTCGAACGTGAGGCCTACCGCCGGCTCGACGTCGGTCGGGCAGTCCGCCGACTCGGGCGAGACGCCGATCTGCGTCTCGATTAGCTCGATCACCTGGCGCTCGAGGTCGGCGTCGTCGATCGAGGAGCCGCCGCAGGCACCGGCTGTCACAGCGATGCCTACGACGAGCAAACAGAAGAGGCCGCGCTTCGTCATCGCGGGATTAGAACACGCACGTGCCGCGGAAGGCTATGGCGGGGGCAACCCGCCAATCTGTCGCAGAACGTGCGTCCAGTCCTCGCTCAGCCACTGCTCGGCGATCCTGTCGCCCTCGACCCGGTAGACCTCGATCGCGGTCCATTCGCACGCTGTCCCGGTCGGGGCGACGCCGAACCACGTTCCCTCATGAGTGCCGGTGACCCGCGAGCGCTGGACGACGAGATCGGCGTCGCTGATCATCCACTCGGTGTTCACCTGGAGGTCCGGGAACGCGGCGAGCGCGAGCTTCTCCATGCGCTCGACCTCGTCGTGGCCGTGCCCGTCGCCGAGCGCGCGCCAGTGCGCCACATAGTCGTCTGTGCAGATCTGGCGGAAGGCCTCGCCGTCACGCTTGTTCAGCCACTGAATGACGAAGCGCTCGACCAGGGCTTTGTTGGCTTCGGACATGATCTGCTCGCCGAGCACTCTACGGATCCGGGAGCCCACCGATCTGTCGGAGTACGTACGTCCAGTCCTCGCTCAGCCATTGCTCGGCGATCCGCTCACCCTCGACGCGGTAGGTCTCGACCGCGATCCATTCGACAGGCGTTTCGGTGGGCTCGACGCCGAACCACCTGCCGCGGTGCGTGGCAGTCATCCGGGTCTGCTGCACGACCAGATCGCCCTCGGCGATCATCCACTCGGTCTCGGCTCGCAGGTCGGGAAACGCGTCGAGGACGTACTGCTCCATCCGCTCGATTTCCTCGTGACCGTGCCCGTCACCGAACAGGCCCCAGTGTGCGACGTAGTCGTCGGTGGTCAGCCGGCGGAAAGCGTCGGCGTCGTGGTCATTCAGCCACTCGCTGACGAAGCGTCGAACGAGTGCCCTATTGGCTTCGGACATGGCGCCATTAGACCAGGCATCCAACCGACGTCCAGAGACCGGGACCCCCGCCGGGGCGGGGGTCCCGTGCTGGCCCGATTGCTGCCGGCCACCAGCGTCACCCAAAGGCTCGCCTCGGTCCAGAGCGCTGAGCGTTGCCGTGTGTTACTTGCCCGTCGGCCTCAGATGACCTGAGTACAGGAAGTTGGACGCGCCCGAGCCGGGAACGATCACGTCGTGGAATGTGATCAGGCCGCGATAGCCCTTGAACGCGCCCCTACCGCGAAAGACCTTGTGCTTGCAGCCCCCGGTGATCTGACCCGCGAACGGATCGCTGCCACATACAAGCAGGGCTCCTGCGCGGCCTTCAACGCGGAGGACCCCCTCTTGTACTTCGTCCTGAACTTGCCCTGCTCTTGCCCTTCCATGTGCCATTGAACTTCTCCCTGCCCCACTCTTTGTAGAGCGCGAACCCGTTCAACTCCTGGCACGTGAAGCGCTTCGGGAAGAACGTCAAACAGCCGACGAGGTCACCCGTGAGCTCGATCGCACCGGCACCCTTACCGTTGTTGCAGCCGTCCACCGAGAACGTGCTGTCCCCTGACACGGTCGTTCTCTTGCCGTTCGCTCCCGCGCTCGCCGTCGTCGCCAGCATCAGAAGTGCCGTCGCGGTGAGGCCCACCGCCGCCACCGTTCCTACGAGCCGTCTCTTGACCAACCTGTTCATCTGCTTCTCCTCTACTCGCTTCCTGCCAACACGGCGAGGATCGGACATGGCGCTCACGGGTCACTCAGCCCGGACCAACGCATCGTCCACGGGACGTCGACGACGAGTGTGAGCATTCCACCCATGGGCTCGAATCTGCCCCTCTCGTCGGGATCCTCCTCGAGGAGGCCTGAGTCGTCGATCGCGTACGTGCCTGCGCCGACTGGGTCGGAACGGCCGCGTCCTGATCGGACACTGGTGGCTGCGCGGGAACAGCAGAGGACGGCCCGGCAGCGGGCGCTGTTGCTCCCGCTACGGGATCGGGCGCTGCGGGGGGCCAGAATCGCCGTCAGAGCACGCGGATAAGACTCCGACTAGCTACTTGTTGAACGTCACCTTGCGGATGCGGTTATTCCGATTGTCGGTGACGTACAGGTTTCCGTTGGGACCGACGGCGACACCGAATGGTCTGTCGAGGTAGGCCTCCGTGGCCGGACCGCCGTCGCCGAAGAAACCGGGTTCGCCGGTACCCGCCACCGTGGTAATCACACCGTCGGTGTCGATCCGGCGCACGCGGTTGCCGAATTGCGAGCTGAAGTCGGAGTCGTTGAAGTAGATGTTCCCTTCCGAATCGATCGCCAAAGTCGCGATCTCGATGATCTGCGCAGCCGTGGCAAGACCACCGTCTCCCGCCACGCCCCGCACGCCGTTGCCGGCGACCGTTGTGATGACACCGTCTGGTGCGATTCTGCGGATTCGGAAGTTCGCGTCGTCCGCGGCGTAGACGCTACCGTCGGGAGCGACGAGCAGCCCGTTCGGGCTGTTCAGCGTGGCCTCGGTGGCGGGTCCGCCATCGCCGGAGAAGCCCGCTGCGCCTGTTCCCGCGATGGTGCTGAACGTCCCGTCAGTGTCGACTCTAAGAATGCGGTGGTGGAAAGTCATCGCTGATGTACAAGACACCATCGTCGGTGACGGCGATCCAGGGCTGTGCAAGCCGAGCATCGGTCGCACGACCGCTATGGCTCCCCGCACTGACGCTGGTTCCCATCCCCACGCCGGCTACGGTGGTGATCACGCCCGCACCGTCGATCTTGCGGACCGCGCCGTTGCGAAAGTCGGCAACATAGACGTTCCCTGCTCCGTCGACGGCAACCTCGTTTGGCCCCGAGAATTGCGCGTCCGTGGCAGGGCCACCGTCCCCCGAGTACCCCGCGCTCCCGGTACCGGCGATCGTGGTTATCAGGCCGGTCGGATCAACTCGCCGGACGCGCTCGTTGCCCCAATCGGCGACATACAGGTTGCCGCTGGCGTCCACGGCTATACCGCCAGGATCATCGAGCTGCGCCGCAGTCGCGAGCCCTCCGTCGCCGGAGTAACCGGCCTCGCCGGTGCCGACGATCGTTTCGATTGTTGACATATCGGGCCTCGAGGCGATCGCGACCGGTTGCGTGTCGCCACCGCGGGTAAGGAGCACGGCCGGCACGACGGCCGCTATCACGACGATCGCCGCCACGGCGGCCGGTACCGCCGCGAATCGGCCGCCGCGTCGGCGTTGCGGCACGCACGCTTCTTGTATCGAGTCGATGAGCTCGGTGGCGCTGCCGTAGCGACGATCCGGCTCCTTTGCCATCACCCTGGCTATGACATCGTCTAGTCGGCCTGGAAGGGCCTGATTTACCGTGGACGGTCGCGGCGGTACCTCGTTCATGTGCGCGACAAGGACTTCCATTTCGCTGTGCCTCGGAAATGGCACCTCGCCCGTCAGACACTCGTACGCAACGCACCCAAGCGCGTAGAGGTCGCTGGCCCGATCAGCGCGCGTTCCGCGGATCTGCTCGGGACTCACGTAGTCGCTCGATCCTGAAAGAGTGATGCTCTCGCGCGCGGCCTCGGGGGAGTCGAAGGTCTGGGTGAGCCCAAAATCGGCCAGGTACACGTGCTCGGACCCGTCATCTCCCACGGCGACGAGTACGTTCGATGGCTTGACATCGCGATGTATCAATCCGCGAGCGTGCGCGGCGTCGAGGCCCTTTGCGACCTGAGCGAGCAGTTCGATGGCGCGCTCCTGTTCGAGTGCGCCTTCACTGCGCAGTATCTGCTTCAGATCCGAGCCCTTGACGTAGCGCATCGCGATGAAAAGGGTCGCCTCGCTGGCCTGCCCGGCTTCATAGATCGGGATGACGTTCGGGTGATCGATCGAGGCCGCCAAGCGACTCTCGATGCGGATCCGCTCTCGGAACGCCTCGTCGTGTGACAGGCG
>CBDCXJ010000004.1:0-6989 GCA_965223695.1 Gaiellaceae bacterium
GACGAACGCGACGGTGTTCACCGCGACGAGTGAGGAGGCGCTCACCGAGGCGACGGTCGTCCTCGACGGCGAGCTGGTCGCATGGGTTGGTCTCGCGGCGGAGGCGCCCTCCGAGGGGGCAACCGTGATCGACTGCCGCGGCAAGACGATCGTGCCCGGTCTCGTCGATGCGCACGCTCACCTCGTCTACGACGGGGTGAGCGACCCGTACACCATCGAGCTGTCGCGCCCGCTCGAGCGGGCCGCTATCGATGCGGCGCTGAATGCGGAGAAGCTGCTGTCGCTCGGCTTTACCTCGGTGCGTGATGTAGGGACGCGGGGGAACATCGCCGTCACCATCCGAGATGCCGTCGACGACGGGAGGCTTCCCGGGCCGCGTATCAAGGCAAGCAAGCAGATCATCTCGGTGTGGGGCGGTCTCGGTGACATACACCCCACGCACATCTTCCGGCGCGAGCAGTATGCGGCCGCGCTGACCGAGATCGCCTCGGGCCCGTGGGAGATACGGGACGTCGTGCGACAGCAGGTCAAGGACGGAGTCGACTGGGTCAAGTGCGAGGCAAGCGGGACGGGGTTCAACCCGCTTTGCCCATCAGACCGCGACACGATGTCGTTCGAGGAGCTCCGAGCGCTCTGCGACGAGGCGGCGGAGAAGGGCCGACCCGTCGTTTGCCATGCCGAGTCGCGAAACAGCATCATCAAGTCCGCCAAGGCCGGCGTCAGAACGGTCGAGCACGCCATTTTCCTGGACGACGAGGGCATCCAGGCACTCCTCGACCACGACGTCGCCCTGTGCCCGACGCTGGGCCTGTACACGGCGTTTGCGGAGAAGGGACTCGAGTTCGGCATTCCACGCGAGATCGTCGAGTCACACCAGCGCACGCATCAGCTACACGCCGCGGCGATCGGTCGCGCCCACGATGCGGGCATCACCATCATCGCCGGAAGCGACTCAGGCCTTGCGAACTTCCCGCAGGGTGGCGGTCTCGAGGAGGTCTGCGCCTACGTCGAGCGGGTGGGAATGAGCCCGGCGGAGGCCCTCCTGTGTGCGACACGGAACGCGGCGGCCGTCGTCGGCTTCGCCGATGCTGGCACCCTCGAGGCCGGAAAGCTCGCAGACCTGCTAATCCTCGATCGCAACCCGCTCGAGGACGTCCGTGTACTGACCGACCCGGACGCGCTCCAGACCGTTGTCCAGGGCGGGGAGATCGTCGCCGGCGCTCTGCCGGTGGCCGACGCAGCTCCGGTCGCGAAAGCGGCGGGGGTGAGGTAGCCGTGCCAACCCTGCCCGATGCGAGCGTCAGCGCCCCCCACTCAGGCATCCGGGCGATCGGAATGCTGGCCGCCGGCGTGCCTGACGCGATTACACTTCATGTCGGCGACCCGGACTTCAATACGCCGGCGCACATCATCGACGCAGCGGCGCGCGACGCGCATGACGGGTACACCAAGTACACGCCGTCCGCCGGCTTCCCGAGCCTTCGCGAGCGCATCGCCGAGAAGCTCGAGGCGCGCAACGGCATTGGGTGCACCAGCGAGCAGGTCGTCGTCACTGCGGGTGGTGTCGGCGCGCTCTTCACCACGTTCCTGGCGCTGCTGGAGCCAGGTGACGAGGTGCTCGTACCCGACCCCGGCTGGGCGAACAACCTATCGGTCGTCGCGGCGGCGCGCGGCGTCGGGATGCATTACCCGTTGCTCCCCGGGCGGTCGTTCGATCCAGACATCGACGCGCTGCGGTCGCGCATCGGCCCACGAGCGCGCGCGATCGTCGTCAACACGCCGGGGAATCCGACCGGGTGCGTCTGGGGGCGGGAGATTCTCGAGGACATCCTCGAGGTGGCGCGCGAGCACGACCTGTGGGTGGTCTCCGACGAGTGTTACGACGACCTCGTCTTCGACGGCGAGCACATCAGCGTCGCAACGCTGGGGCAGCCCGAGCGCGTCGTCTCGATCTTCTCGTTCTCCAAGAGCTATGCGATGACAGGTTGGCGGGTCGGCTATGCGGTCTCTCCGCTCGAGGTCGCGGCGGTCATCGGGAGGATGCAGGAGGCAGTTGTCGCCAACACGTCAAGCGTGTCGCAACGAGGCGCCGAAGCAGCGCTGACCGGCCCGCAGGATGCGGTCTCCGAGATGCGCGAGGCGTTTCGGGCGCGTCGGGAAGCCGCCGTGGAGCTCCTCAAAGCCGAGAAGGTCGGCTTCGTGTACCCGCGTGGCGCCTTCTACCTCATGGTCGACGTCTCGAGTGCCGGTGACGACGACAACGCGATCTGTCGCCAGCTGCTCGAGGAGGAGAAGGTCGCGATCGTGCCCGGTAGTGCGTTTGGGCCGACCGGGGCGGGTTTTGCGCGCATCTCGCTCTCATCGTCAGCGGAGTCGGTGCAGGAGGGCCTGACGCGCCTCGCGAGCCTCCTGCGGCGCGCTGCCGAGGGTAGCTAGGTTTAGGCCGTGCGCGTCATCGGCGTGGATATCGGCGGGACATTCACTGATCTCGCCCTCTACGACACGGAAACCGGCGCGACGCACGTGCACAAGGTGCCCTCGACACCCGATGATCCTGGCCAGGCCATGGTTACCGGCCTCAGCGAGATCTCCGCTCAGGCGGGTGTGGTGCCCAAGCAGGTCGACGCGGTCTTCCACGGGACGACGGTGGCGACCAACGCCGTCCTCCAGCACCGGGGCGCGACCGCAGGCCTGATCACCACAAAGGGTTTTCGGGATGTCGTTCACATTGGCCGCCACCAACGGCCTCAGAACTACTCGATCATGCAGGACATTCCCTGGCAGGCCCGGCCGTTCGTCAAGCGACGCCACCGCAAGGTCGTTACCGAGCGCATCCTCCCACCGGCCGGCGAGGTGCTCGAGGAGCTCAACGAGGACGAGGTGCGGGAGGCGGCGCGCTCACTGGCAGAGGCTGGTGTCGAGGCCGTTGCCATCTGCTTCCTCTTCTCGTACCTCAACCCCGAGCACGAGCGTCGCGCTGCGGCGATCGTCCGTGAAGAGATGCCGGGCGCGTTCGTCACGGCGAGCGCCGGCATCTTTCCGCAGTTCCGTGAGTTCGAACGTTTCACCACGGCGTGCATGAACGCATTCGTCGGCCCGGGTACCGGCCGCTACCTCGAGCGGCTAGGAACGTCGCTGAGCCGCGAGGGCGTACCTGGCGAGCTTCACGTGATGATGTCGAACGGTGGCGTTGCGACCGCCTCGGCTGCCGCGGAGAAGCCGGTCACCCTGCTGCTCTCAGGCCCGGCGGCCGGCATTCTCGGGGGCGCGTGGGCCGGCGAGCTGTCGGATCGGACGCGGCTGATCACGTTCGACATGGGCGGTACCTCCGCCGACATCGGCATCGTCACCGAGCGCGGCGTTGCGGAGGCGTCGGCCCGCGACACGTGGGTCGCCGGCTACCCGCTGCTCGTACCGATGCTGGACGTTCACACGATCGGCGCAGGCGGCGGCTCGATCGCGCACGTCGACGAGGCCGGAGGCTTCCGCGTTGGGCCGCGGAGTGCAGGCGCCCGACCCGGTCCGGCGTGCTACGGCCACGGGGGGGAGGAGCCAACGATCACCGACGCGAACGTCGTGCTCGGTCGCATTGATCCAGACCGTTTCCTCGGTGGCGAGATCCTGCTCGATCGCGAGCGTGCGGTCGAGGCCGTCCAGGCGCTTGCCGGCGCGGTCGGGTTGGGCCTGCACGAGACGGCCGAGGGCATCATCACGATCGCAAACGCCAGCATGGCCCGCGCGATCCGGTCGCGCACGATCGAAAAAGGTCACGATCCCCGCGACTTCACGCTGGTCGCGTTCGGCGGTGCCGGCCCACTGCACGCGGCTGAGGTCGCAGCGTCTCTCGACGTGCCCGAGGTGCTCGTACCGCCGTATCCGGGCATCACCTCCGCAACCGGCCTGCTGACGAGCGACGTGAAGTACGACCAGATGCAGACGGTCTTCATGATCGAAGGCCGGATCGACGCGCCGCGGCTCGATCGAGAGCTGTCGGAGCTGACCGAGCTCGTCAAGGCCCGGCTGCTCGAAGACGGCATCCCAGACGACGAGATCACCGTTTCCGCCGCACTCGATTGCCGCTACGTCGGGCAGGGCTACGAGTTGCGCGTTCCTCTGCCGAAGCTCGGGTTCGCGGACGACGCGCTCGCAGCGTTCCACCGCATGCACGAGCAGGAATACGGTCACCCGATGAGCGATCCGATCGAGATCGTCAACCTGCGGGTGACTGCGACCGGGAAACGCCCCAAGCTCGGCAGGCCGCAGGTGACGCCCGGGGAGCTGGAGGACGCGCTGCTCGGTGAGGGCGAGAGCGTCTTCCGCCAGAACGGGTCGCTCGGAAGCCAGCCGACGCAGTACCTCGAGCGAGCCCGGCTGCCGCTCGAGCAGGCCGTTCCCGGCCCGGCTGTCGTCTTCCAGCGCGACGCGACCGTGCTCGTACCGCCGGAGTGGAGCGCGATGGCAGATCCGTCAGGCAATCTGCTACTCAAGAGGAGAACCCCATGAGCGTCGCAGAGACCCGAGTCGACCCCATCACCGCGTCGGTCATCGCGGGCGCGCTCGACTCGATCGCGATCGAGATGGGGCACAAGCTCGCTCGGATGTCCTACTCGTCGATCATCCGCGAGTCGGAGGACTTCGGCACCGTCGTCTGCGACGCGCATGGGAGGCAGCTCTGCGAATCACCCCAGTCCACGCCGCTGCAGTCCGGCCCGATCCCGGGCTACGTCCGTGGGATCAACCGTCGGTTTGCCGAGATCGGCGAGGAATGGAAGCCCGGCGATGTCGTCATGCACAACCATCCGTACTACGGCGCGTCGCATGGCCCTGACGTGGGCTTCGTCGTCCCGGTCTTCTACGGGGGACAGTTGGTGGGCTTCTCGGCCACGACCGCGCATCACCTCGACATTGGTGCGCTCACGCCAGGCTCGTGCGGGATCGTGGACGCCAGCGATGCCTATGCGGAGGGGCTCCAGTTCACGGCGATCAAGGTGGTCGAGGAGGGCAAGGTCAACGAATGGGTGTGGCACATCCTTCGCGACAACATCCGGATGTCGAGCGTCGTCGTGGCCGACATGCAGGCTCAGATTGCCGCGGCGCGCATCGGGGCTGAGCGCTTCCTCGAGCTGTTCGACCGCTACGGGCTCGAGACAGTTCAGGGCGCAAGCGACGACCTGATGGACTACTCCGAGCGTGTGCTGCGCCAGGAGATCGAGAAGCTTCCGGACGGCACCTACAGCGCCGAAGGGAGGATCGACGGTTATCTCGATCACGAGAACCCGGCCTATCGTGACCTGCCGATCGTCGCGTCGGTCACGGTCGACGGCTCCGATCTGCACGTCGACCTCGCCGGCACGGCACCCCAGGTCGACCTGCCCATCAACATGCCGTTCGAGGGCACGGTCGACATCGCGATCTACCTAGTCCTGCGCTCGATCCTGCTCGACTCGGAAACCCATGATCCGGTGCCCACGAACTCGGGGCTCTTCAGGCCGATCAAGATCACCGCGCCCGAGGGATGCCTCGCCAACCCGCGCTATCCGGCCCCGACGATCGCGCGGTTCGTCGCCGGCAACATCATCGCGGAGACCGTGATGCGGGCGATTGCGCCGCACAAGCCCGAGGCCGTTGCGGCGTCGGTGGGCAACCTCAAGGTCATCGCCTCGTCGGGTATTCGGGACGGCGGTCACTGGGTCCACATGGACATCGTCGAGGGCAGCTACGGGGGCCGGTACGGCAAGGACGGCCTGGACGCAGTCGACACGCTCTACGGGAACACGCGAAACAACCCGATTGAGGACATCGAGTCGCATCTGCCGCTACGGGTCACCAGATACGAGCTGTGGCCCGACGAGGCTGGCGCAGGCCGGTGGCGGGGAGGCATCGGCTCTGTTCGCGACGTCGAGTTCACGGAGCCTGGAGGTTTCTCGATCGAGGCCGATGGAAACAAGTGGCCGCCGCTGGGTGCCTTCGGTGGCAGCGACGGCACTGCCGGCTCGATCCTGCTCAACCCGGGCACGAGTACTGAGGAGTCGCTGCCTTCGAAGATCCCCTTCCGCAAGGTCGAGGCCGGTGACACGATTTCGCACGATCGCTCCGTCCGCGGGCGGCTATGGGGACCCGCACGAGCGTGATGTCGCTGCCATCCGCGAGGACATCGCCGATGGGTATGTCACTGAGAAATCCGCCGACCGCGACTACGATCACTACTCGCCGAACAGCTAGAAGCGAAAGGAGCCCTCGATGCGCTTTCTGGTCGTCAACCCGAACACCACCGACGAGATGACCGCCGACATCGGCGAGCAGGCGCGCCGGTACGCGCGCGCCGACGTCGAGATCGACGAGACATCGCCACTGTGGGGACCACGCTCGATCGAAGGTCACTACGAGGACTACCTCGCGGCCGCGGCGACGATCGAGCTGATCAAGGAGCGCGCACCGAGCTATGACGGCGTGATCATCGCCTGCTACGGCGACCCCGGCCTGTACGCGGCGAGGGAGATCTCTCCCGTGCCCGTCGTCGGCATCGCGGAGGCTTCCATGCTGATGGCATGCACGGTTGCCCACAAGTTCTCGATCGTGACGGTGCTGCCACGGGTGCTTCCCCTGCTCGAAGACCTGGTCCGTCACCAGGGACTCGAGAGCCCGCTGCGCATCGATCCGCGCCACGCCGCTCTCGGTCCTCGATATCGAGCGTGACCCGAGTTCTGCCGAGCGCGAGATCGTCAAGGAGTCGAGGGCCGCCGTCGCAGAGGACGGCGCGGAGGCGATTCTGCTCGGCTGCGCCGGCATGGGCCCGCTGGACAAGGCGGTCGGTCCTCAGGTCGACGTGCCGGTCCTCGACGGTGTCGCCTGCGCCGTGAAGCTGCTCGAGGGTCTGGTCGACTACGGGCTCACGACGAGCCGAGTTGCCGCGTTCAAGGAGCCCGAGCCTAAGGAGATCCTTCCCTACAGGGAATCCGCGAGCGCTGGCGCGGGCGCCTAGGCGGTCC
>CBDCXJ010000005.1:0-122882 GCA_965223695.1 Gaiellaceae bacterium
AGGGGCGATCGAGATCTCTCTTCACATCCGGCTCCCCGGCGAGATGGCGCTCGAAGCCGCCCATTCGGCCGCCTCAGTGGTCGAGGCTGCCGTGCGCGCGGAGGTGCCCCAGGCGAGCCGCGTGCGCACCCATCTCGAGCCCCAGCAGCCGCAGGCGGCCGGATCGAGCGCAACGCCTGCAAGCGGGAAGAGCGCTCTGGAGGCGGTGGAGCGCGCCGTCACGCGTGTCGTCGGTGCCGCGCCAGCCGAGGCGCGCCTGGTGACGACGGACGCAGGGCTCGTGGTATTCGTCACGCTCGCGCTGGGCGCGGACACCAGCCTGACGACGGCCCACGAGCGTGCGACTCTCGTCGAAGCCGAGGTGCGAAGCACCCTCGACGGCATCAGCGAAGTCGTCGTGCACACCGAGCCCTAGCTAGAGTCGCCCGCGATGGCGGGCGCGTCCAAGGTTCAGGTCGGATGGATCGGCACTGGCGTCATGGGCGCGTCGATGTGCGGCCACGTGCTCGACGCCGGCTACCCCGTCACCGTTCACACGCGCACGCGGGCACGCGCTGACGCGCTCGTGGAACGAGGAGCCGTGTGGGCCGACAGCCCGGCCGACGTCGCGGCCGCAAGCGACATCGTCTGCACGATCGTCGGCTTCCCCGAGGACGTCCGCCAGGTCCTGCTCGGGCCCGACGGCGCAATCGCCAACGCCCGCGCCGGCGCCCTGATCGTCGACTTCACGACGACCGAGCCGTCTCTGGCCGTCGAGATCTACGAGGCAGCCGGCGCCCGCGACCTCGACGCCATCGACGCACCAGTCTCGGGCGGCGACATCGGCGCACGCAATGGCGCGCTCTCGATCATGGTCGGCGGCGACGATGCGGCGCTAGATCGGGCGACACCCATCTTCGAATGCTTCGGCAAGACCGTCGTCCACCAGGGCGGCGCCGGTGCCGGCCAGCACACGAAGATGGTCAATCAGATCCTGATCGCGACGGGCATGATCGGAGTCTGCGAGGCGCTCCTGTACGGCTACCGCGCCGGGCTCGACCTCGAGACGGTGCTCGAGTCGGTCGGCGGCGGCGCCGCCGGCAGCTGGTCGCTGGCCAACTACGGGCCCCGCATGCTCGCGGGCGACTACGAGCCGGGCTTCTTCGTCGAGCACTTCATCAAGGACATGGGGATCGCCCTCGCCGAGGCCAGACGAATGCGACTGTCGCTGCCGGGGCTTGCGCTGGCCCACCAGCTCTACGTCGCGCTCGAAGCTCAGGGCGGCGGGCGCCGAGGGATTCAGGCGCTGCTGCTGGCGCTCGGCTCGCTCTCAGAGCTCGACTGGCCGACAGCCGAGCCGGCCTGATCTATCTCGCGGGGCGTACGCGCCCGGCGAAGGCGATGCTGGCCGACTTGCCCTTGCCGCCGACGATGACGGCGGCCTCGAGCATCGTGCCGGCAGTACCCCGCGGGACGCGCCACACGCACGTTGCGCGGACGTGCCCGCGGCCCACGCGCTTGAGGGCAGAGCGAACGACTCTCACGTTCCGATCGCCGGCGACGACTCCGGGACAGCGCACGGCGAGGTTCCGCACGCGTGGCGCGCCGGCCTTGCGCCGGACGAGCATGCGGGCCCTGAAGCGCTTGCCAGCGCGAATCTTCTGCCCGCGGAGCCGATATCCCTTGACGACGAGCCGCGAGCTGGCAGCCGGGCTTTGGCCGGCTGATGGCCCGACGCCGTCGTTTGACGAGGGCGACTCGGCGGGTGCGTCGCCGCCTGTGGGCGGCGCGCCCGGCGTCGGAGCTGGGCTTGGCGCCGGAGCCGGGTTTGGCGCCGGAGCCGGCGCGGGAGGCGGCGCCGGGCCCGGGGGCGGCGTTGGCGCGGGTGCTGGCGGGGGCGGCACGCCATTCCCGTCGACGCGCGAGCCGAAGTTCTGTGTCCACCACAGGCGCCCGAAGCCGTCGCGCACGACGCCCAGACCGAGCGCGTTGTAGCTCGCACGTTCGATGTTGGCGCGATGCCCCGGCGAGTTCAGCCAGCCGGTCATGACCGACTGCGCGCTCGAGTAGCCGGCCGCGATGTTCTCGCCGTAGCCGGCGTTCGAGGGGTAGTCGCAGTCGAGGATCCGCTGCGACCACAGGCGGGGCTGCGAGAGGGGCGCCAGACCGGCATCGTCGTGGCTGAAGTAGTCGTGCCCCGCCATATGCCCGGACTTCCATAGCGCCGAGGCAGTGAGCGTTGGCGAGTAGGCGAGCGGACCGAGGCCGAGCGTTGCCCTGTGCTGATTCGTGAGCGTGACGACCTGCTGAGCCAGACTCGTCTCGTTCGTGCCCCACGCCGCGTTGAACGAGCAGTTGACCGCGGAATGTGCGGCAGTAGGCGCCATGAAGACGGCAAGCGTCGCCACGAGCGCAGCAAGCAAAGCGAGAGTTCGGGAACGTTGCAAGGTCTCTCCCTTCGACCTTGCCGAAACCCTAGCGAAACGCCTCTTTGGGCGCTGTTCAGGTGATGTATGGAAACTGTTGCGAGACCGGCACACGGCACACACCTCGCCAGAGCCATCGTCCGTCCCCTTCGACGAACCCAAGCCCCAGCGTCCGATCGAGTGACCCCCGATCGAGCGGATGCGTTCTACGAGGCGAGCTCCGGCTCGGCAGGCGAGCCGAGACAGAAGCGCATCAATGCTCCGCCATCCGAGGCGTTCTCGGCGCTGACCCAGCCATCGTGGTCCTCTGCGACCTTGCGGACGATCGCGAGCCCGAGCCCAGAGCCCGGGTGCTTACGCGCGCTCTTCGAGCGGTAGAAGCGGTCGAAGACGAACGGAAGGTCGTCCTGATCGATACCGGGACCATGATCGCGAACAGACAGCTCGCCGTCGAGGAGACGTACCTCGACGACCCCGCCTTCGGGGGTCCATTTTGCGGCGTTGTCGAGCAGATTCGAGACGGCGCGCTCGATCCGGGGCGCGTCACCCACCACGAGGGCCTCCTCGACCTGCACGTCGAATCTGACGGCGGGCCTGTGCCTGCGAGCGCGTGCGATCGCGCTTTCGACCAGCTGGTCGAGCCGCACGTCGATTCGCTCCGGATGCGCCTCGTCACCCCGGGCGAGATCGACGACGTCGGTTACAAGCGCAGAGAGCTCCTCGAGCTGGACCGCCACGTCTTCGAGCATGGCCTGGCGCTTCGCCTCGGGAAGGTCATCGCGCGCGAGAAGCTCGATGTTGGTGCGCATGCTCGTGAGCGGTGTGCGGAGCTCGTGCGACGCGTCGGCGACGAGTTGGCGCTGTGCCGAGAGCGATTCGCTGAGTGCGCCGAGCATCGTGTTGAACGACTGGGCGAGCCGGCTTACCTCGTCGCCGCCCTTGACATCGATCGGGTGCGTCAGGTCGCGCGTCTCGGTGATCGTCTCGGCCGCCCGCGTGAGGCGTCTGACCGGCACGAGCGCAGCACGGGCAACAAGCAGGCCGAGAGCGCCCGCGAGCCCGACGCCGGCGAGTGAGAGGATCAGAAGGATCCATTGAAGCCGGCCCGTGACGTCGCTGACCTCGTCGAGCGGACGTCCGACCTGAAGCGCGAGCCCGTCGCCGAGAGGCACGGTCAACAGCCTCACGGGCGTGCCCTCGAGCTCGACGTCCTCGAAGAACCGCTCGCCGCCGCGTGCGACGCTGAGCGTCCGCTCAGAGATCGGGAGCGGCTCGCTCGCAAGGATCGTGCCGCTCGAGTCTTCGGTGTCGGAATCTGCCGAGAACGAGCTCTGCGTACCAATCACCAACCCGCCCTCGCCGATGATCTGCACGACGCCGCCGGGTCCCCCGAAGCGCGGCGGCGGGACTCCGCGAAACAGGTCGCGCTCACGGCGTCCGCCTCGCGGCCCGCCTCGGCGGCGCTGTCTGTCGAGGCTCCGCACGAATGCGCGGACCGGGCTCGCTGCGACAACGTCGGCTCGCTCCTCGAGCGAGCGGTCGACTTCCGAGCGAAGTTCAGCCCGTACGAGGAAGTACGTGGTCGCCGATGCGGCGACCACGGCAACCGCGACAGCGAGCGCCGCCGCGACGGCCAGCCTCGAGCGAAAGCTCATGCTTCTCGCAGCGCGTAGCCAACACCCCGCACCGTCTGGATCACGCGAGCTTCTCCATTGGCCTCAGTCTTGCGCCGCAGGTAGCCGATGTAGACATCGAGCGAGTTCGATGTCGCGCCGAAGTCGTAGCCCCAGACGCGCTCGAATATCTGCGAGCGGGTCAGTACCTGGCGCGGGTTGCGCATGAATAGCTCGAGCAGATTGAACTCTGTGCGCGTCAGCTCGATGGCTCGACCGCCTCGCTCGACCTCGCGTGTGCCCAGGTCGACGGTGAGGTCGCCGATGGCGAGCATCTCGCCCTCGCCGCCGTTGTCGAAGCGGCGAAGAAGCGCGCGCACGCGCGCGAGTAGCTCCGCGAGCGCGAACGGCTTCACGAGGTAGTCGTCGGCGCCTGCGTCGAGCCCTTCGACGCGATCGGAAACCGCGTCGCGCGCCGTGAGCATGAGAACCGGAAGCTCCAGCTCGCGCTCACGCAGCCGGCGGCAGGTCTCGAGCCCATCGAGATTGGGCATCAGAACGTCGAGGATCACCGCGTCAGGCGGCGACTCCCCGATGCGGACAAGGGCCTCCTGGCCATCTGCAGCCTGCTCGACGACGTACCCTTCGAGCTCGAGAGCACGCTCGAGGGCGCGGCGAACCGCGTCTTCATCGTCTACAACAAGTACGCGGGGTCGTTTCATAGCCTCCGCATTCGACAATGTCACAGGAGTCTAAGAACAACCTGAGATGATGAATTCCCGCTCAGGGCACTGAATTCGGAACCGGGCACCTGTGAGCTCGCATCAACCGGCGCATAGACCGGTGCCAAGCAGGTAAATGTGAAGGGACACTTTGTCGAAAGTGCAATTAGATGATCGAGATGGTTGATCCAGTAGACGGTTCTAGGGACGTGACCTGAACGGCATGCGCAATCCGTGGCTCCCCCGCGTCGTCATCATCGTCATCGTCGTGGCGACGATTGCGCTGATCGCGGCCGGCACGCGCTCGTTCAACGACGACCCCCAGACTGAGCTCACCTACAGCGAGCTGATCACGATGGTCGAGCGCTCGCCGGGCGAGATCGAGAGCGTCGTCTTCAAGCCCAACAACCAGGGCATCAACGTCACGCTGATCGACGAGTCGACGGCAGACGTCAACTACCCGAGCCCCGACGCCCAGATTCAGCTCCAACGGTTGCTCGAGGAGCAGAGCATCACCTTCGACTCAGAGGGCACGGGCGGCTCGGCGCTCGGCTCGATCCTGATCTTCCTGCTGCCGTTCCTCCTGATCATCGGCTTCTGGATCTTCCTCATGCGGCGCATGCGGGGCGGCGCCTCGAGCGTGATGGGAATCGGCAAGAGCAAGGCCAAGCGACACAGCCCCGACATGCCGAAGGTCGGCTTCTCAGACGTGGCCGGCGCCGACGAGGCCGTCGAAGAGCTGCACGAGATCAAGGAGTTCCTCGCGACGCCGGCGCGCTTCCGTGCGCTGGGCGCGCGTATCCCCAAGGGCGTACTGCTCTACGGGCCACCCGGTACCGGTAAGACGCTGCTCGCGCGCGCGGTCGCGGGAGAGGCTGGCGTGCCGTTCTTCTCGATCTCGGGATCCGACTTCGTCGAGATGTTCGTGGGCGTCGGCGCCTCGCGCGTGCGCGATCTCTTCGAGCAGGCAAAGCAGACGGCGCCGGCGATCATCTTCATCGACGAGATCGACGCCGTCGGCCGCCACAGGGGAACGGGACTCGGCGGCGGCCACGACGAGCGTGAGCAGACGCTCAACCAGCTGCTCGTCGAGATGGACGGCTTCGAGCCCAAGGACACCGTCATCGTCGTCGCCGCCACGAACCGCCCCGACGTGCTCGACCCGGCGTTGCTGCGCCCCGGGCGCTTCGACCGCCAGATCGTGGTCGATCGGCCGGATCGCTCGGGCCGACGCGCCATCCTCGAGGTGCACACGAAGGGCAAGCCGCTCGCGCGCGACATCGAGCTCGACGCGCTCGCTGCCGGCACTCCCGGCTTCACGGGCGCCGACCTCGCCAACCTGATCAACGAGGCCGCGCTCCTCTCGGCGCGCCGTGGCAAGCGCTTCATCGAGATGGAGCAGCTCGAGGACGCCGTGATGCGCATCATCGCCGGCCCGGAGAAGCGCACGCGCCTCCTCTCTGAGAAGGAGCGCTCGATCACCGCCTACCACGAGATGGGCCACGCCCTCGTAGGCCACTACCTCGATCACACCGATCCGGTGCACAAGATCTCGATCATCTCTCGCGGCCAGGCGCTGGGTATCACGGTCTCGCTGCCGAAGGAAGACCGCTTCCTGCAGACGCGCTCGTACCTGCAGGATCAGATGGCGATGACTCTCGGGGGGCGTGCCGCCGAGGAGCTCGTCTTCGAGGAGATCACGACCGGCGCCGCCAACGACCTCGAGCGGGTGACCGAGACGGCGAAGCAGATGATCATGAAGTTCGGTATGAGCGAGCGCCTCGGCCCCCGCGTGCTCGGGCGCGCCGGCGCGATGCCGTTCGTCGGGCGCGAGGTCGGCTCGACGCCCGACTACTCCGAGGAAGTTGCGAGCACGATCGACGAGGAGATCCATCGGATCGTCGAGGGAGCTCGCGAGCGCGCGCGCTTGGTCCTGACCGAGCACATGGAGGAGCTCCACCAGATCTCGGAGCTCCTGATCGAGCACGAGACGATCGACCGCGAGGAGTTCGAGCGCCTCCTCGCTGGGGAGGCGCCCGAGAGCGTGTTCCCGCCGGAGCCGCCTCCCGAGGACGAGCCCGAGGCCGCGGAGGATGCGCAGCCGGCGAAGGAGCCCTCACCCGGGTTCAAGCCGGAGCCGCGCCCGCTTCCCGGAACGCTGGCCGAGGGGCTCCCCCCCAGCACCACCGACACGCACACCTCGTAGGAGGCTGGCCAGTGGCTCTAGCGGCCGGCCACGTGGCTAGCCCGCGGCCTGTCCGGGCGCCATAGAGACGACCGTCTCGTGCAGCAATGCCTCGGGCGCGCCCGGCACGAGCGTGACGAAGGGCAGCTCTGCGCCGCCGGCGTACCACTCCTCGAGGCGGGCCCGGGCCTCTTTAGGGGAGCCGGCGATCGTCTGCTCCTCGAGTAGCCGCGCGGCCTCTGCGGGGATGACGCCGTCGTTCGGGCGCTCGTTGGCGTCGCGAATGGCCGCGACCTCCTCAGCGAACCCGATCCCCTCGAGAAACGGGCCGTAGAACTCGCCCATCGCGAGGATGTACATCGACAGCAGCCGGTTCATGACTGCGCGTGCTTCCTCCTCGTCTGCCGAGACCGCTGTTGGAATCGTCGGCGCAACGCCGATCGCCGCGGGCAGATCGGGCGAGCGGGCGGCCCGTCCCTCGTCGATCCGCTCGACAAAGGTGGCGAGCTGCGCCGGCGGCACGAGGAAGGGCAGCCAACCCTCGGCGAGCTCGCCGGTCAGCCGCAGCGCCCGCGGGGCGAGCGCCCCGATATGAATCGGAACATGGGGTACGTCGTCTGCGCCCAGCTTCAGCGCGCGCACCTCGTGCGTGGTCTCGTGTCGCTCACCGCGCAGAAGTGCGCGGGCCTGCTCGACGGTGCGTCGTAGCGTCGCGACCGGCGCGGCGTAGTCGACGTCGTGGAATCCCTCGGTCAGCGTCTGCGAGCTGGCGCCCAGGCCGAGGATGTAGCGACCGCCTGACTGGGAGGAGAGCGTGGCAGCTGACATGGCAAGCGACGCAGGCGTCCGGCTGTAGGTCGACACCACTGTCGAGACGAGGCGTATGCGCGTGGTTCGCGCGGCGATCTCGCCGAGTACAAGGTGGACGTCCCACGTCCAGCCTTCTCCGAGAGCGACGGCGTCGTAGCCGCACTCCTCGGCGAGTACCGAGAGCTCGACGATCAACTCGCGCCGGCGCTCGAGCGGGCTGAAAGCGATACCGAGACTGCGCTCCGCCATGGCCCGCCGCAGGCTACCGGCAGCGGCACGGGAAACTGCCCGGACGCCGCCGCGGGCCGCACGCGGTGCTCAACACGCCGCTAACCGGCCTTAACACGAGCCACGCAGAGCAACGAATCGTCGCAATGCGACCACGGCTCAGACCGAGCGTGACCGCGAGAACTCAGGCTGAGCAACCGGCGCATTCGCTGACGGCGTCATGATCGAGGCGCCGCTTGCAGTCGCCTTCGCCGCAGGGCTGATCGCGATCATGAACCCCTGCGGCTTCGCGATGCTGCCCGCCTATCTCTCGTACTTCATCGGGGCGGGCGGCGGCGCCAGCCCAGGCGCCCAGGGGAGGCGCCCCGCGGCCCTCCGGCGATCCCTCGTCGTGGGCGGCGTGATGTCGCTGAGCTTCCTCCTCGTGTTCGGCGTGACCGGCGTTGCGATTACCGCGGGCTTCCGCGCGATCATCGACTGGATCCCCTACGTCGCGCTCGCAATCGGCGGGCTCGTCGCACTGCTCGGTGCTGCGATGCTGTTCGGCTACGAGCTCACGGTCGCCCTCCCAAGGGCACGGGGCGGAGGCAAGGACAACGGCCTCCGCTCCGTGTTCGCCTTCGGCGTCTCCTACGGCGTGGCATCGCTCTCCTGCACGCTGCCCGTGGTCCTCTCGGTCGTCGCGGCGCAGTTAACAACGTCGAGCTTCGTCGGCGGGACGGCGACCTTCATCGTCTACGCGCTCGGGATGTCGATGATGCTCGTCGCGATCACCGTCGTGCTCGCCCTCGGCCGCGAGACGATCGTCGGCAAGCTGCGCAGCTCCGCCCGCTACGTCAACCGGGCCTCGGGCGTCGTGCTCGTTGCCGCCGGCGCCTACATCGTCTGGTTCTGGGCCACGAACCTTGGCCAGGGCGCCGATGCGCTCAACGACTCCGGCGCATTCCGTTTCACGGAAACCCTCTCACAGCGCGCGACCGAGATCTTCGGCGAGAACGCGCTCCTCTGGGCGCTCGTCTTCGGTGGCCTGATCGTTGCGGTCGCCGCGTATGCGTTTCGTCCCTCGAGGGACTCGGGCGAGTCCAGAGGCCCGCGTGCACCGCGACGTCGCGCCCTGGCCGCTCTGAGCGTGGCCGGCGGGCTCGCCGTTCTCGCCGGCATCGGAGCGTTCGCCGCGTCGGCTGTGACCGGCGGCTCGTCCGATGTCACGACCAACGCGTCCTCGCCGGTCGCCGGCGCCGCCATGGGCCCGGCCGCCCCGACGAACGCATTCGCCCTCTTCGACGGCTCGAGCTCGGACTTCACCGACTACGTGGGTCGTCCGCTGGTCGTGAACTTCTGGGCCTCGTGGTGCCCGTCGTGCATCGCAGAGCTCTCGGAGGCGTTCGTGCCCGTACAGGAGCGCTTCGGCGACGACGTCGCCTGGCTCGGCGTGAACCTGCAGGACGAACGCGCCGAGGCGCTCGAGCTCGTTGCCGAGACCGGGGTGCGGTTCGACCTCGCCGAGGACCCCGACGGCGAGCTCTACCGAGCCTTCGGCGGCTTCTCGATGCCCTACACAGCCTTCATCTCGGCCGACGGCGTCATCGTCGAGGAGCACAACGGAGTGCTGAGCCAGAGCCAGCTCGAGGAGATGATCCTCGAGCTCTTCCCCGCTACCTCGGCCTAGAACGTGCCGCGATCTTGACCGCCTCCGACAGGGTCGGGTGCGTGTGGATCGTGGCGAGCAGCGGGCCGAGGTCGCGATTGGGTGCGTTCATCGCGACCATCGACCCCGGGAGCAGGTCGGCGCCGTGCCGAGCGAGAATGTGCGCTCCGAGCAGCTCGCCGCTCGTCGCATCGAGCACGAACTTCACGCGCCCGCGGCGATCTCCGATCGCGCGCGCCTTGCCGATCCGGCCCACGTCGTGGCGGCGAATCTCGACGTCGTGCCCCGACTCGAGCGCCTCGGGTTCGCTGAGGCCGACACCGGCGAGCTCGGGGTCGGTGAAGATGGCTCGGGGAATCACCCGGTAGTCGGGTCGTCTCGCGCTGCTCTCGAGCATGTTTGCGACCGCGAGGGGAGCTTCGTACGTCGCCACGTGAGTGAACATGAGCCCGCCAATCGCGTCGCCGATCGCGTAGATGTGGGGAACCCTGGTGCGCAGCTCCTCGTCGACCTCGACGGCGCCGCGAGTGGTCTCGATGCCGATCGACTCGAGCTCGAGGTCGGCCAGCGCCGGTGAGCGCCCGGCCGCGACGAGCACGCGGTCGCCCTCTACGACGCTTCCGTCGGTCGTGTGAACGGCAACGCCGGCGGGGCGCTCCTCGAGTCGCTCGACGCCAGCGCCCAGGCGAATGTCGACGCCCTCCTCGCGGAGGTACTCGGCCAGCAGCTCTGCCAGCTCGGGATCCTCGCCCCTGGCGATCTGCTCGCGCCGCTGGATCACCGTGACGCGGGCGCCCAGGCGCCGGTAGGCCTGCGCGAACTCGAGACCGACCGCACCGCTCCCACGCAGACGAGATGCTCGGGGAGCGTCGTTGCCTTGAGCAGGTCGTCGCTGGTGAAAACGCCCTGCAGATCAGTCCCAGGTACGTCTGGGACGGCTGGCTCGGCACCCGGCGCGAGCAGGGCGTGGCGGAACTCGATCTGCGCGTCGCCCGCCGTGAGTGTGGTCGGCGAGGTGAACACGGCCCGCTCGCGGTAGAGGTCGATCCCGTCGTCCTCGGCGATCTCCCTCTCGTAGAAGGCTGTGCCGTCGTCGATCACACGCCGCACGCGCGCCATGACAGCTGCGAAATCGACCGACATGTCACCGATCTCGATGCCGAACTCGGCGGCATGGCGCGCATCGTGGGCGATCTCGGCGGCTCTGACCAGAGCCTTCGTGGGGATACATCCCCGGGTGATTCAGGTGCCGCCGATCGGGCCGCTCTCGATCAGCGCGACCCGCGCGCCGCGCTTACGCGCGGCGAGCACACCGACCCAGCCACCCATCCCGCAGCCGACGACCGCCACGTCGTAGGTCTGCGCGGGCGCCGGCATCGTGGGCTGAGCCTAGTAGCCCAGGCGGGCGCCCCCGCCGGCACGTCGGGCCAGGTGGTTGATCTAGCCGCGCAGCTCGCCGGCCGCGTCGTCGGGCCCAAGCGCCTGGGCGGTCGGCCCGCGCAACAGGAACGTCGTGGGCAACGAGCGCCCGTCCGGGCCGCCAGGCCACGGGCACACGCCCGAGGGGCCATCGGTCGTCGCGATGCCAAGGTAGAGGCCGTCGGCCAGCGTCCTGACTTCGTCCTTCAGATCGAGGTCGGCGAAGGCATTGTCGAAGGCTGCGTACTCGATGAACGCGCTCGGTCGCCCGTCGAGAATCGAGGTTGTCTCGCCCCAGCCAAATCGCACATGCCGTGTCGTGCCGTTCTCGGTCTGCCAGACGTTGTAGCCATGACCAGCCCAGCCGCCATACGCCGCCAGCACGAACCCCTTCCCCTGCCAGGCGCCGAAGTCGGCAAGCGCCCCGGTCTTGGCGAACTCGGGGAGCATGTAGTCGGGCGCGAACCCGTCGAGCTCCCCGACCAGGGCGTCCAGCGACGGAGCATCGAGTCCGAGAAACCCTTCGACGAGCTCGTCGCGCGAGAGCGCGTTGAGCTCTTCGATGCTGGTGGGGAGTGAGCCGACCGAGGCCATGTCAGAACCGCTGCCCATTCAGCCTAACGGCTGGTCGGGCAAGCGGCCGGCGCCGAGCGTGACCTTCTAGCCGAGGTCGAGCTCGCCCTCGACGTACGCCGAGACGACGGGCAGCACTTGCTCGCGCCAGAGCGGATCGTCGGGCATCGCAACGAAGAGCGCCTCGGCCACCGAGCGCGGGCTCTGATCGGCGCGCCGGGCGAGCTCGTAGGAGCAGGCGTGAAGCACGGTCACGAGCTCGTCGTGCTCGAGCGGAGCGAACTCCGCGATACAGCGCGCTACAGATGTTCCGAGGTGTTCGTTCGCCACAGTCATCTCTCCTTCCGCGTCCATGCGGATCGCTTGACCTCCGGATCCTGACGGCGTCACCCGGAGGGAGGAAGGGCTGCTCACCCAGACGAGGGGACGATTTCCCCCGGAAGGGGTACGGGTCAGCTCGTTTTTCGAGGCGTTTCGGCATCTGGCGGCGGGTTCTTGGCCGCTGAGGCCTGCTCGGCGGCAGCTGCGTAGCCGCTTTCGGTTGCGAGCTCGACGAGCGCTGCGTAGGAGCCCTCGAGGTGCTTCTCGAGGCGTTCCCTGTCGTACTCGAGGCCGGCGATGCAGCGCTCGGCAAAGAGTTGCGCAACGGCGCCGATGTCGCGCAGGCTCTCGAGCAGGCTTCGCGCGATCACCGGTTCCATCACGTTGAGCTCCAGCTCGCCGGCGGCAACGGCCGACTCGATCGTGTGCGCGGCGCCTCGCAACTGGTAGGACACCTGCAGGACGAGCTCAGGCAGCACCGGGTTGACCTTCCCCGGCATCGCCGAGGAGCCGGCTTGCAGCGGCGGCAGCCGGGCCTCGCCGACCGGGCCCGACGAGAGGTAGCGCAGATCGGCGGCCACCTTTCCCAGGTGCAGCATCGCGCGATTGAGATGCCCGGCGAGGGCCACGTACTCGTCGAGATGGGCGAGCGCGTCGAACGGATCGGCGCTCGCCACGACGGTGAGCCCGCTCTCCTCGGCGAGCAGGGCGATCGCACGCTCGCGGTATCCCTGGGGCGAACCGAACCCGGTCCCGATCACCGTGACGCCAAGCGGCACGGCGTGGATGGCATCGAGCGAGCGCTGAACGTCAGCGCGGATGCGCCTAAGACCCGTCGCCTGGGCGGTATGGGCGGCCGCGACGGGCAACGGCAGGGCGTCCTGCAGACATGTCCGCCCGATCCGCTCGAGATCGCCCAGCTCGGCTGCCTTGCCGTCGAGCGTCTCCTCGAGCCGCCGGAACCCGGCGAGCGTCGGCTCTGCGGCGACGATCACCGACAGCTGCATCGCGGTCGGATAGACGTCGTTGGTCGACTGCGATCGGTTGACGTGGTCGTTGGGATGAACGGGCGCGTAGTCGCCGGCAGCTCCCCCGAGCAGCTGGTTCGCACGGTTGGCGATCACCTCGTTGGCGTTCATGTTCGTCGACGTCCCGCCGCCGCCCTGGACGATCTCGAGCGGGAAGGCGACGTCGTGGGCACCGGCTGCCACCTCGCGGCCGGCGCTGATGATCGCCTCGGCGTGCTCTGGATCGAGCGACCCGAGCTCGGCGTTAGCGCGCGCGGCCGCGACCTTGACGTGGCCGAGCGCCGCGATCAGCGTGGGTTGGCTCGAGAGCGTAACACCCGAGACGGCGAAGTTCTCGAGCGCGCGCGCCGTGTGGATTCCCCACAGGGCGTCGCCGGGTACGTCGAGCTCGCCGAGAGCGTCGCGCTCGACCCTCGTCACCTCGCCCGCCACGGCGGCGAACTCTAACTACGATCGCGGGCGTGACCCTCACGCTTCACGAGCGCTCGGTCGTCATCGACGGCCTCCAGGTCTGCAAGTGGAGCCGCGAGATCTTCGAACAGCAGCAGCAGGCGGGCCTGACGGCCGTCAACTGCACCTGCAGCATCTGGGAGGGCTTCGCTGCCACCATGGAGAACGTTGGCGAATTCCGCGCCTGGATCGCCGAGAACGCCGACGTTCTCAGACCAGTCGCCGACGCGGCCGACATCGTCGCGGCCAAGGAAGAGGGACGCGTCGGCGTCATCCTCGGATTCCAGAACACCTGGCCGATCGAGGATCGGATCGACCGGCTCGAGCTGTTCCACGGGCTCGGCGTCCGGATCATCCAGATGACCTACAACACCCAGAACCTCGTCGGCGCCGGCTGCTGGGAGTCGCACGACGGCGGCCTGTCCGACTACGGGCGCGACGTGCTGAGCGAGATGAATCGGCTGGGAATCGTCGCCGACCTCTCGCACGTTGGCTCGCAGACCTCCGCCGACATCGTCGAGGCCTCGGATGCGCCGGTCGTCTACTCGCACGTGTGCCCGTACAGCCTCAACCCGCATCCGCGCAACAAGACCGACGAGCAGATCCGCGCGGTCGTCGAGCGCGGCGGCTTCGTCGGGGTGACGCTACTGCCCTGGTTCCTGCGCGCCGACGGCCAGGCAACGCGCGAGCACTACCTCGGCGCGATCGAGCACATGATCGGCGTGGCGGGCGAGGAGCATGTCGGGATCGGCTCCGACTTCATCCAGGGCCACGGGCCCGAGCTCTTGACCTGGCTGCGACGTGACAAGGGCGTCGGCCGCCTGCTCGCGCCGCTCCCCGACCCGGACGAGGAGATCGCGCTCGCGCCGGCCGGGCTCGAGCGGATCGATACCTTCCCGGCTCTGACCGCGACCATGGAGGAGCGCGGCTGGAGCGAGCAGCGGATCGAGCGCGTGCTCGGGTTGAACTGGCTGCGCCTGCTGAGCGACGTCTGGGGCGACTAGGTCTAGCGCTCTACTAGCGCTGCTGGCAGTGCTTGGCGCCGGCGAAGAGCTCGTTCTCGCGCTTTCGCTTGCCCTTCTCGTGCCCGACGAGGAGAGGATCCGAGGCGTCGTAGTCAGGCAAGCCCGCGCCCTCCCAGCGAACGATCGGGGTCACTCCGGGTCCTCGTGCGGTCAGCCGGTAGCGCTCGCCGTGGCCCGGGGGCCGGGTAGGCCCGGGCGGGTATCCGGGGTAGGGGGCGTGCGAGTAGAACCCGTAGCAGAAGGTCCCGCTCGGACGCTGCGCGAGGAACGAGTTCTCGCGCATCCAGCCGCTGCCGTGGGCGCCGTTGAGGACGTCGAGGTAGACGTTTCGCCCGTGCGGGTCGCGCGGCTTGCCCGACGGCGTCGCCGAGAAGCCGTGGACGCTGCGACCGCGATACGTCAGCTGCCCGAAAAGGTGGTGGAACGCGCGCCCGCTCCAGAAGACCCAGTCGGTGTGAGCCTCGATCTGGGCCAGCCCCCCGCTGAAGTGCGAGAGGTGGAGCTCCTCCGCGCTCTGGAGCGGCTTCCATGGCGTGTAGCCGAGGTTCGGCAGCATCCGCCGCCACTCCTGAAGAACCCAGTGCGTGCCGTCTGGCGCGGTACACGCCGTGTGAAGCAGTGGAACGGGGGGGCCCTCGTATGGACCGCAGCGGTCGACGAGGCGCTTCCAGATGGGGTTCCCGCATGTTTTCCAGCCGCCCGTGTAGTCGAGGGTGAACTTCGCCTGGCGACCCTGCGGGTTGGGCGCACGCGCGTCGATGGCGCCCGAGGCGAGCAGCCGAACGACCTTGCCGCTCGGCTTGGTGTAGATGATCAGCGCGTCGCCCGCACGATTCACGCGCAGCTTGACGCCGCTGACATCGCGCGCGACGAGCTGACTCGCCCCCGCGAGTGCGGGAAAGGCAAGCATCAGGAAAGCTACGAATGCGAGAGCGACGGGAACGCGGCGCATCGAAGGTGGGCCAGGGTACACCATGCGGGAGTCGGAATCGAGCGGACCTGCCCGACTTGTACTCGTCACCGGAAACTTAGTGCCCAGAAGGGTGAGCTTCCACCTCTGTGCAGGGGAAATACGTGGTCAGCGTTGCCGGAATCGACGCCGTTCGAGCCGCTAGCGCCCTGATCTCAAGGCCGCGGTTGCGGCCTCGTCAACTGCGAAAACGGGGCTGCCGCCCAGCACCACGCCGTACTGCTCGCGCGCGCGCTCGGCGGTGGTGAAGCCGTCGAGAACGTCGTCTCGAACCGCCGTCGCGGGACGCTCGAGCGGATCACCGTAGCCCGCCCCGTTCGGCACCTCGATCCGGATCACGTCCCCCGCCGCGCAGGGGATTCCGGTCACCTTCGCCGGCAGCTCCTCCTGGGCGGGGCCGGGGTTGCGCGTGACGGCCGCGGTCACTCCGTCGGCGCCGCCGAAGAGCCCGCGCGGCGGATCGTGGTGGCGGTCGCCTTCGCTCGAATACACCCCGTCGACGAGAAATCGGTTCTCACGCACGATGCCGATGCCGCCGCGCCAACGGCCCGGTGCCGCCGGCGCGTCGCGCAGCTCGTAGCGCTCGCAGCGCATGGGGAAGCGCATGTCGAGCTCCTCGATCGGGTTGTTGCGCGTGTTGACCATCAGGTTGTCGACCGAGTCCATCGCGTCTTTGCCATGCCGGCCACCGTAGGCGCCCTCGTTGACCTCGAGGTAGATCCAGTACTGCCCAGTCTCCTCCTGGAAGCCCGAGTACGAGCAGAAATGAATGCCGGCCGAGTTGCCCGCCACCGCCTTCTCGGGCAGCACGTCGCTGAGCGCGAGGATCGTGTTGTCGATCACCCGCTGGATCTGACAGAAGCGGCAGAAGCACGCCCGCGGGAAGCTCGGGTTGTAGATCGTCCCCTTTGGTGCGACGACACTCACGGGCCGGAAGATGCCGTCGTTCTGTGGGACGTGCTCCGGATAGGTGACCTCGTCGAGCAGAATCGTCCTGATCACGAAGTAGGCGGCGACGAGCAGCGAGCCCTCGAAGGGGACGTTGTAGCCCGTCGGCACCTCGGGATGCGAGCCCGTCAGGTCGATCGTGATCTCATCGCCCTCGACGCGCACCGCGGTCTCGACGCGAAGCCGGGTATCGCGATCGACCGAGTCGTCGTCGAGCCAGCCGGTCGGCGCGGTGTAGACGCCGTCGGGGATCTTGGCGATCTCGGCCCGAAGCATGCGCTCGGAGTAGTCCATCCACTCGTAGGCTGCGCTCATGACCATGTCGGCGCCGTAGCTCTCGAGCAGACGCGCAAAGCGGTCGCGGCCGAGCTGGCAGGCGGCGAGCATCGCCTCCATGTCGCCCCGGTTCATCGTCTCGGTGCGGACGTTGTCGAAGATCATCCGGTCGAGGTCTTCGTTGAGCTCGCCGGCCTCGTACCAGCGCAGCCCGTTGTAGATCTTCGATTCGGCGTAGACATCGAACGCGTTGGCGTTGATGCCCGGGTAGGAACCGCCGACATCGAGCACGTGCGCGGTCACCGCCGAGAAGCCGAGCAGCTCGCCTTCCCAGAAGATGGGAACGGCGACCGCGATGTCGGGCGTGTGCGACGCACCGAGGTACGGGTGGTTGTGCACGATCACGTCGCCGTCGACGATCTCACCCTCGAGCCGGTGCAGGAAGCCGCGGATGTACCAGGGAAGGGAGCCGATGTGCAGTGGCGTCGTATCCGACTCGCAGATCTCGCGGCCTTGCGCGTCGAAGATGCCGGCGCCGAGATCCTCGGACTCGCGGATGATCGAGGAGTAGCTCATGCGGAAGAGGACGCCGGCCATTTCCTTGGCGACGGCATGGAATGCACCGCCGAGCACGCGGAGCGTGATCGGGTCGACGTCGATGCGCGCGCGCTCGGGCGGGCCCGGCTGACGGCCCACCTCGTATGCGGCGACGCTCACTCGAGTGCTCCGGCCATGGCGACGTGACAAACTAGCTGGATGGTTGGTTCCACGATTTCGCGGGCCAGCTGATGGCCCAGACGCTGGCGCTCTTCTGGCGGCCTGGCTGAGCTTCGTGTGCGCAGGCCAGGGAGTTCCTTGGCGAGCACGGGCTCGACTACGAGTCGATCGACACGACCAGCGCGAGCGGCGAGCGACGCTGGCAGGCGGCCGGCGCGCCGATCATCCCCTCGCTCGAGCTCGACGGCGCGGTGGTGCCGATCCTGCACGAGTCACAGCTGGCCTCGCTTCTCGGCCTGCCAAGCGCCACGGCAGGTGACTCGATGCGTACCGCTGGCGACACGGTGACGCTGCTCGGCTCATGGTGCGGCCTGATCGAGCCGCTCGACTGGGACCTCCTGGTCTCGCCAACCCGCTCCCGAGGGCGAAGCGTGCGCAACCTCACCGTCAACGTCTTCCATCCCTTCGAGCTCCTCCCGCGAGCCTGGCGCGAGCACGTCTTCACGTGGGACCCGGACGGCGACGAGCAGCGTGAGCAGGAGATCACGAGCGGCGGCGGCCTCCACGCCTGCGCGACCGGCATCGCCGCCGCCTGGGCCGGATTCCTCGTCGACGCTGGCGCCGAGCTGGCTGGTCCCGACCCACTGGTCGACTCTCCACGGGGCCAGATCAGCTACTCGAACTTGCTCGACCAGCAGCGCTGGCATGCGGCATTCCACCATCGCCAACTCGTCGACTTCCTTTGCTCGAGCGGCCGCCGGGCGGAGCCGCTCGACATGTCTGGCTTCGCTGGGCTCGAGCTTCCCGCCGCGCTCTACTGAGACGTCAGCCCGGGTCGCCGGGGGCCCAGTGCACGCGCCTGCACTGGGGCAGCGCGCGCTCGGCGCGCGCGCGTGCGCCGAGGGCGCCGGGGCCCCTCCCGGCACCCGGCGAGGTGCTGGCGGGACCGTGCTATGTTCGAGAGAGTCGACCACCTCGGATCGGGGGAGTTACGGGACGCCACGCTGGGCGTCGGCGGCACGCTCGGGGTCGGCGACGCTGGACGATCGCCGCAGCATTCGCCGCGCTCGCGCTCGGCGCGCTCGGCCTGGCCGCGTGTGGTAACAGCAACGACTCCGGGGGCTCGGCCAGCGCACCAGCTTCGAGCGAGCCCAGCACGACGACACGCCCGCTGAGCGCGTGTCCCCGCCCCTACAGCAGTGACAGCGCCTGGAACACGCCGATTGAGCGCTTCCCGGCCTACCACCCGGAATCCGCGACGTTTGTCGCCGGAATCGAAGCTCCGCTGACCTCGGACCCGACCCAGTTCACCTACCCGGTCTACGAGGTCTCGAGCGCGACGCCGAGACGCAAGGTCAACGTCGAGGGCTGGTTCTCGAATGTCGTCCAGGACGGGAACCGCCTCGAGAACCAGCGCGGCGGATCGATGGAGCTTCCGATTCCCGTCGGCGCAAAGCCTGCGGATGGCTTCGACGCGCAGATCGTCCTCTTCGATCCCGAGACGAGCGATGAATGGGGCGCCTCCTTCGTCTCCGAGAACGCCGACGGCAGTTTCGAGGCATGGAACACGTACCGCTACAACACGGCCTGGAACGCGCTCACGCCCTATGACGAGGAGGGCAAGCCGATCTTCGCTCGCGGCGCCGGAATTCCGTATCTCGCCGGCCTGATCCGGCCGTGCGAGGTCGAGCAGGGATTCATCGATCACGCACTGGCCTTCTCGTACGACTCCCCGCGCAACGCCTTCGTCGCGCCGGCCACCAAGTCGGACGGAGCCTCGGAGAGCCGGATCGATCTGCCCGAGGGCGCGCGCGTCCAGCTCGATCCCTTCCTCACCGAGCTCGAGATCCGCTCCTGGGACTGCACCGGCGCGTGCTTCGCCGTCGCCCGGGCCCTGCAGGAGTACGGGATGTTCGGGGGTTGTCCCGTAGTTCGTAGATCTTTGTAGGAGGCGGCGGTCCCTCCGTGCCCGTCCGTTCCGGTTGGGAGCGTGGCGAGCGATCCGCTCGAAGATCGAAGGAGGAACCGCCGTGGGGAGCAACGTAGCGGTCGCTGAGGCGACCCTGGATGAGGCCGTTTTGCCGGAGCGCGTTCAGGAGGCGCTGGGGCAGTTGGTCGGGGCAGCGAGGGAGGGACTGCTCGCGCTGTCGGTCGGGGTCGGGCTTGGCGTGATGAGTGAACTGTTGGAGGAGGAGGTCGAACACGTTGTCGGCCCGAGGGGTAAGCACGACTTTGACCGGAGTGCGGTCCGTCACGGTCGCGAGTCTGGGGAGGTGACGCTAGGCGGGCGGCGCGTCCAGGTTGAGCGGCCGCGTGTTCGCACAGCGGACGGATCACGCGAGGTCAGGCTGGCGACGTACGAGCATTTCGCCGATCGTGATCTGCTCTCGCGGGTCGTGTTGGAGCGGATGCTTGCCGGCGTCTCGACGCGCCGCTACGCGCGAACGCAGGAGCCGGTCGGCACTGGCGTCGAGACCAAGGCGCGCTCGACGTCGAAGTCGTCGGTGTCGCGGGCGTTCGTTGAGCGCACCCGCGTGGCGCTTGAGGAGCTGGCGAGCCGCCGCCTCGACGACGTCAGGCTGGCGGTGATGATGCTCGACGGGATCGAGCTGAAAGGGCGCACGAACATCGTCGCGCTCGGGATCACCACCGAGGGCGTCAAGATCCCGCTGGGGCTGTGGGAGGGCTCGAGCGAGAACGCGACCGTGGCGAGGGCGCTGCTCTCCGATCTGGTCGAGCGTGGGCTCGACACCGAGCAGGGCATCCTGTTTGTGATCGACGGCTCCAAGGCGCTGCGCAAAGCGATCCGCGATGTCTTCGGCCAGGACGCGCCCGTCCAGCGCTGTGTCCGCCACAAGGAACGAAACGTGCTCGAGCATCTCCCGGAGCGCGACCGGCCTCCGATCAAACGTCGGCTCCGCCAGGCCTGGGCCGAGCACGACCACGAGCGAGCGCGCAGCGAGTTACACGCGCTCGCCACGGAACTCGAGCGCTCGCGTCCCGGCGCCGCAGCCTCGCTGCGCGAAGGCCTCGACGAGACACTCACCCTCACCCGGCTCGGGATCCGCGGCAACCTGAAGCGCACCCTCGAGAGCACGAACCCGTGCGAGTCGATGATCGAGATCTGCCGGCGCACCAGCCGCAACACCAAGCGCTGGCAATCCGGCGAGATGTGCCTGCGCTGGACAGCGGCCGGGATGCTCGAAGCCGAACACCAATTCCGTCGGATCATCGGCTACCACGACCTCGCCAAACTCGTCATCGCGATCGAGCACGAACTCGATCAGCCCACCGTCCCGACCCAGAACGAGGAGCCCGCTATCCTCCTCACCGCCTAACCACCAAACCCGGGACCGCCGCCACGAAAATCCACGGCCACCGGGACATCCTCGATGTTCGTCGTCGACAACGGCGGTCGCTCGAAGATCTACTTCGAGTTCGAGGGCACCGCCAACTGGAACGGCAGCGTCGACGAGGACACCGTCTCGCCGATTCCGGCGGATCGGCTCCTGGTCCTCGACTTCGAGCAGCCGACTCTGGACGAATAGCTATTCGACTGCTGTAACCCGGTCGAAGTCGTCGAGCTCGGCTTCGTCGCTTCCGAGCCCTCCGTCGATCATGTCGGCCTCGCCGTCGGCTGCCAGCAGGCGGTCGTTGCCGCGGCCGGCGATGACCTGGTCGACTCCGGGGCCCGCGTCGATGACGTCGCGACCGTCACCTCCGTGAACGACGTCGGCGCCCGCGCCGCCGTCGAGTAGGTCCTGGCCGTCGCCGCCGAGGATCGTGTCGTTGCCCTCTCCTCCGCGGATCACGTCGTTGCCTGCGAGCCCGCGTAGCTCGTCGTTCCCGTCGAGGCCGCAGATGACGTCGGCGCTGCGTGTGCCTACCAGGACGTCGTCGAGCTCCGTTCCGATGATCGTGCAGCCTGCGTCGCGCGAGATCGTGCGCGTGTCGAGCACACGGAAGCGATCGAGGGGCAGCGGCGAGACGGTGTTCTCATCGACGGTTCCACTCCAGCCGGCCGTGCCGACGTACTCGAGCATCACCTTCGAGCGGCCAGAGTTGTCGATCACGACCATCCCGTACTCCTGCAACGCCAGGGCAACGGTCCGGCAGGGACCGCGGCAGCCGAGCGCCTCGATGTCCGCGGCGGTGAGGCTCGGATCGAGTTGAAGCCGCGCTCCCTCGGGTGGCGAGTCTGCCACGCTGCCGTCACCGTCCGACTTCGTCGCCGGATAGACGTAGTCGCCGGACGGTGAGTCGTACGCGAACGCAAGCGCGTGCTCGATCTTCCCAGCCTCGATCTCGCAGGGCCGAACGAGACCTGCCAGGTACGGGACGCCCGCACCGCGGTTGACGAAGACGCCGCCCCCACTGCTCGGAGGCGGCACGCCGTCCCAGCGCGTGTTGTAGTGGTACACGTTGACGGCCTCGTAGCTGTCGGCCGAGGAGCGCTCGAAGCGCCATGCGCCCCATTCCTCACCGGTCTCCGGGTTGACAAGAATCACCTGGCCGTCGCTGCCGGCAGCGGCCTCCGCCTCGGGCGGTATCGGCATCTGCACCGTGACGCCGTTCGCATTGTCCATTGTTCGCCCGTCGCCCATCACGTTCGAGAACCAGCCCGTGACAGCGACGTTGGCCAGCGGGGTCTGTTCCGAGATCTCGTAGACCGGGTAGGTGAACTGCGTTGGGTCGGACGTCAGTCGATCGCCCAGCCCCGACACCCAGTGCTCGCTGTTGGCGTCGTAGACGGCTTCAGCCGCGATTGGCGTGTTCCAGGGGCTCGCGCTCGCGTAGGGGCGTCCGCAGTCGGCGACGAGACCGTCGCTCGACAGCTCGGGATCTGGCGGCGCCTCGGCGCCCGGCTCGGCCGGGTCGGGCGTTGCCGGCTGGCCCGGCTCACCGAGGGCCGGGGCCGGGTCATCGGGAGGAGCCAGGGGCGCGTCGGGCTCCCCGGGCGCCGGAGAGGCGTCTGGCTCGCCGTCGCTGGGCGGCATCTCAGCCGTGCTCGGCGGCTCGGGCGCAGCCTCTTCGGCCGGGTCACCTGAGCATGCCGCAATAGCCAGGCCGAGGACAAGCGCCACCGCCAGGGCGCGCGACGCAGATCTCAGTTCCCACACCCCCGAGGCGATGTGGCCAACGTAGCAGCTAGTTCAGGTAGCCCTTACTCCTCTGGCTCGAGGGTCATCGGGTCCTTGCCACCGAGCCGATCGAGCTGGAGGAAGTTGATCATCTCGTAGGCCGCGGACGCGTCGAGCGTCATGTTCAGATGGTGCGCGAGCAGCCGGTTGGCGGTGCGCTTCGTCCACGCGAGCGCGTATGACGAGCGGCGCAGAAGCGCCTCGACCATCTCGTCGACCTTTGCGTCGAGCTCGGACTGCGGCACCGCGTAGTTGATCACGTTCATTTCGGCGAGGTCGCGACCGGTAAAGGGCTTGGCGAGAAAGAGCACCTCCTTGGCGATCGCGGGTGAAAAGTGGAGCGGGACGAGGGCGCTGCCGCCGTCGCCGGTGACGATGCCGTAGTTCGGGCCGCTGTGCTCGCCCATGCCCAGGTGGATGTCGATGATCTGTGCGTTCTCGTTGGCGACGATCAGGTCGCAGGCGTAGACGAGGCTCGAGCCAAAGCCCATAGCGTTGCCGTTGACCTTGCCGACGATCGGCTTCTCGAGCTCCGCCATCGCCTGGTGCACCCGGATGACGCCCATGAAGGTCTTGTAGGAGTGCGGCGGGTCGGTTACGTACTCGCGCAGTTTGGGATCGTCGTAGAACTCACCGGACATGGGCTCGTAGAACTCGCCGTCCTCGCCGGTGAAGACGACGACCCTGGTCGATGTGTCGCCGCGCAGGGCGCTGAAGACCTCTCCGAGCTCCCAGTGCAGGTCGGCGGTTCCGGCGGTGAGATTGCGCGGAGGGATGATCGTGACGGTCGCAACCTGTCCGTCCTTGCTGAGCCTGCAAGACTCGAGGTGAAGATCGGGGAATGCCATGCCTAGCCCTCCAGGACGAACGTGATCAGCATGTTGACCTGGTACGTCGTGACCTTGCCGTCCTCGACGCGCACGTGCTGCTCCTTGACCCAGGCCGCAGTGATGTTGCGCAGCGTCTGCGCCGCCCGCGCGATGCCGATGTCGACGGCGTCATCGAAGCTCTTCGGCGACGAAGAGCTGATCTCCTCAACCTTGGCGACACTCATGTCTTCCTCCTCGGACTTGTCTGTAAAAGGGCAACGACTCTAGATGATCGCGCTAGCTCGCTCTCGAGAACAAAGATCACGGTCTAGATGGGGATTGGGGACATCCCGCACCGCCAAGACACGGCGGCACGGGCTATCCCCAATCCCCAATGCGGCAGCTGCCACTTCGTGAGAGCGCGCCACGAACTGTCGAGCGCGTAGCCACTGCGCCTTTGGCCGCGGATCGCATGTGGCCGTATGCGTCAGACGAGGTTTCGGCGACGCTCGCGTTGCCGGAATGTCGACTGGCGAGCCACAGCCGAAACTCTGATCGGCGCCAGAACCCGAAGCGCAGCTCTAGAGGTTGTTCGACGTGAACGTCTCGTCGCAGACGGCAGGGTCGCCGCTCTCGTACCCTCGGCTGAACCAGCGCTGGCGCTGCTCTGAGGAGCCGTGCGTCACGGACTCGGGATTGATGCGGCCCTGAGTGGCCTGCTGGATCCGGTCGTCGCCGACGGCGGCGGCGGCAGCGAGGCCCTGCTCGATGTCACCCGGCTCGAGCAGGTTGTCCTTGAAGGCCGTGTGGCCCCACACGCCGGCAAGGCAGTCGGCCTGCAGCTCGAGACGTACCGACAGCTCGTTGGCTTGACCGGGGTCAGCCTGCTGCTCGCGACGGACCGCCTCGTTGATCCCGCGCACGTTCTGCACGTGGTGACCGAACTCATGCGCGATCACATACGCGACCGCGAACTCACCGGGGCCACCCGTGCCCGGAGCGCCGAAGCGCTGGTTGAGCTCGTTGAAGAAGGTCAGATCCATGTAGACGCCCTGATCGAGCGGGCAGTAGAACGGCCCGGTCGCTGACGACGCCGCCCCGCAGCCCGACTCCGTCGCCTCGCTGAAAAGAACAAGCTTCGTCACCTGATACGTCGCCCCAGCCTCCTGGAAGAGACGCGTCCACTCCTCCTGAACGTCCTGGACGACGAAGCGAACGAACTCGCCGGCGTCGTCGCCGGTTTGCGGTGAGTCAGGCGTGATCTGGTCGCCCGTCGCCTGCGGAGCCGGGGGAAGCGTCTCGAGGCCCGGGACGTTGAAGCCCGAGCCGCCGCCACTACCGCCACCGAACACCCCGGTCGCAGCCAGGATGCCGATGATGATCGCGATCAGCGCACCGCCGCCGAGAGCGCCACCGCCCTTGCCGCGCGGCATCTGCAATCCACCTCCGCCACTGGCGCGGCCGCGGGGCATGCGGAACCCACCACCGCGCGAGCGCTGACCTCGCCTGTCCTCGATCTGGCCCTTCGAGCCGACGCGTCGCCACTTCATGGTCTGACCTCGCGCTTCATGGGAGCGCGATCTATCGGCGGGCCGTGCCCGACTCGGGCGGGCCGGGGAAGTTCCGCGGCGGCGTCTGCCACGAATATGCCTTCGCACCCAATCAGACCGGCGGCCACTCCATGGGCTTGACGCTGTTTGGAAAGGGCACCCGCGCGCCGATGAGCCTGGGAATCTTCGGCGGCTACCCGGGCTGCAACGTCGGTTACTCGACGTTCTCGAAGGCCAACATCGACGAGCTGCCAGGAGCGTTCGCCGAGACGAGCGGCGATGAGCGCGAAGACCGCTTCTGGGGCTCGGTCGAGCTCGAGCCCGGCGACGTTCAGTACGTGCGCTTCATGGGAGGTGGCGGCTACGGCGACCCGATCGACCGTGACCCCAGGCCGTGCTCGACGACACGCTGCTCGGGCTCGTCACGGTTGCGGCCGCCGAGGCGATCTACGGCGTCTGCTCGAGGGCAGAAGGGCACGCCGACGGCGGGCGCTCGGTAGTCGACGAGCCGAGAACCCGCGCTCGCCGCCTCGAGATGCGAGCTGAGCGGGTCGGAGCGCCCGTCGACGCGAGCGCCGGCGAGCGGGCGAGCGTCGCGGCGAGTGCCCACCCACTCTCCGAGTACCTCCAACTCGGCGCCGGCGGCGAGACACAGTGCACGTGGTGCGGCACCACGGTCGCCCCGCCGGGCGCCGACTGGAAGGAGCATGCGACGCTCCGCCGGATCCCGCTCGAGCGTGCCGGAGCACACCGCGAGCCCAGCGGCGAGTACGTCCTGATAGAGGCCTGCTGCTCGAGCTGCGGGACGCTGCTCGATACCGACGTCGCGATGGGCGATGACCCGCCACTGCACGACCGCGTGCAACCAGCGAGCGCGTAGTGGGCACCAACGCGAGCAGCGCCGAGGAGTTCAACCTCGCGACTCACTTCCTCGACGCGAACCTCGACGCGGGCCGCGCCGACGAGGTCGCGCTCATCACGGACGTGCCTGGCGAGGGCGCGGCGAGCACGACGTACCTCGAGCTCGTAACGCTCTCGAACCGGATCGGCAACGTCCTTGGCGACGCCGGAGTGCGTCCGGAGCAACGCGTGCTGCTGGCGCTCGCCGACGGGCCGCTGTTCGTCGCCTCGTGGTTCGCGGTTCTCAAGCTCGGCGCCGTGGTGGCCGAGGTGTACACCTTTCTGCAGCCGAAAGACTACGGCTACTACCTGCGCTACATGGAGGCGGGTGTCGTCATCGCCGACGCCTCGACCGCGCCGGCGATTCGCGAGATCCGCGGTGAGTGCTCCGACCTGCACACGGTCATCGTGGCCGACGCAGGCGAGCCGTCGGCAGACGGGCTCGAGGCGGGCGGGCTCCCACCGGGCGAGCTCTCCCTCGTCGACGCGCTGGCCGACGCATCCGAGCAGCTCGCGCCAGCGCCGACGACGAACAAGACCGTCGGCCTGTGGAAGTTCACGACCGGCTCGACCGGGGCTCCAAAGGCGGCCGTGCACGCGCACGGCCACCCGTTGGTCTCGCACGAGCTCTACGCGCGCGGCGTGCTCGAGCTCTCGCGCGACGACGTGATATTGCCGGTACCCAAGCTCTTCTTCGGCTACGCCCGCGATCTGACCGCGCTCTTCCCCTTCGGCGTCGGCGCCCGCGGCGTGGTGTTTCCCGACCGCTCGACACCCGAGCGCATGTTCGAGCTGATCGAGCGCCATCGGCCCACGATCCTGGTTCAGGTTCCAACCATGATGGGCGCAATGGTCACGCACGAACGGGCCGCCGAGGCCGACCTGTCGTCGCTCCGTCTGGCCATCTCGTCTGGCGAGACTCTGCCCGGGCCGCTGCATCGCCGCTGGCTCGAGCTCTTCGGCGTCGAGGTGGTCGAGGGCGTCGGCTCGTCCGAGCTCTACCACATCTACGTCTCGAACAGGCCTGGCCGAGGGCGCATCGGCAGCGCCGGTCTTGCGGTGCCCGGCTACGACCTGCGCCTCATCGACGAGGAGGGCAACGACGTGCCACACGGAGAGCCAGGTCAGCTCGTGGTACGCGGTGACTCGGCGGCGCTTTGCTACTGGGATGACGCCGAGCGCTCCGAGCGAACGTTTGCGGGCAACACCGTCAACACCGGTGACCTCTTCGCCGAAGACGACGACGGCTACCTCTTCTACCGCGGGCGCGCCGACAGCCTGCTCAAGGTTGGCGGCATCTGGGTCGCACCGCTCGAGGTCGAGGAGTGCCTGCGCTCGCACCCTGCCGTCGCCGAGTGCGCCGTCGTGGGCCGCACGCGAGACGGACTCGTCATGCCGGCAGCCACGGTCGTGCTCGAGCGCTCGGCGGCCGAGCCCAGCGGCGACGACCTGATCGCCCACGTGCGCGCGCACCTCTCGCCCCACAAGGCGCCGCGGCTCGTCGAGTTCGCGAGCGAGCTCCCGAAGACGGCGTCGGGGAAAGTCGACCGTGCGGCGCTGGCGGCGAAGCAATGAGCGAGCGGATTGGCGGCGATCGGACCGTTGGCGAGCGAATCGTCGGCATCGACATCGGCGGGACCTGCACCGACTGCGTCGTGGTCGACCCCGACGGGTCGATCACACTCGCGAAGGCGTTCTCGACGCCGCCCGACTTCTCGCGCGGAATCATGGACGCCCTCGGCATCGCGAGCGAGGCAGTGGGGCTCGAGCTTGGGGCGCTGCTCGCGCAGACACGCCTCTTTCTCCACTCGACGACCGTTGCCGAGAACGCGGTCATCGACGGAACCCTCGCGCCGGCAGGGATCGTCACGAACCGCGGCTTCGAGGACACCCTCTTCGCAACCCGCGGCGGCTACGGCCGCTGGTCGGGATTGACCGAGGACGAGAAGCGCAACCCGGTCGAGACCGACAAGCTCCTGCCGCTCGTGCCGCGGCCGAGCATCGTGGGAATCCGTGAGCGCACCGACTCGTCCGGCGAGCAGCTCGTCGCCCACGAGCGCGCCGACATCGAGGAGCAGGTCGCCGCGCTGCTCGCGACAGACGTCGACGCGATCGGCGTCTGCCTGCTCTGGGCCTTCGCCAACCCGGCCGCCGAGAAAGCCGTGGCCGAGATCGTCCGCGAGCTTGCGCCCGAGAGCTTCCTCACGGTCTCGCACGAGATCGCCCCGGTCGTCGGCGAGTACGAGCGAACCTCGACGGTCGCCCTCAACGCGCGGCTCGGCCCGGTCGTCCGCGTCTACCTCGACAACCTGCGCGAGGCACTCCGCGACGCCGGGTTCGAGGGGACTCTGCTCGTGATGCAGGCCCACGGCGGGCTCCTGCCGTTCGATGAGGCGCGCGAGCGCCCGGTCGGGATGATCGAGTCGGGCCCGGTCAGCGGCGTCGTCGGCTGCCGCGACCTGGGCCGACGGATCGGCGCCGACAACATCATCGCGGCCGACATGGGCGGGACGACGTTCAAGGTCGGCGTCGTCCGCGAGGGCCGGCTCGACTACCAGCGCGAGTCGATGGTGCTGCGCTACCACTACGCGCTCCCGAAGCTCGACGTCGTCTCACTCGGCCTCGCCGGGGGCAGCGTCGTCTCGGTCGACGAGCGCACCGGCACGCCACGGATCGGCCCCAACAGCGCCGGCTCCTTTCCCGGGCCGGTCTGCTACGGCCATGGAGGCGAGGAGCCGACGATCACCGACGTCGACGCGATCCTGGGCTACCTGCATCCGGACTTCTTCCTCGACGGACGCGCGACCCTCGATATCGACCGCGCCCGCGAGGTGTTCGGCGCGAAGGTCGCGCACGCACTCGGGCTCGAGCTCACAGAGGCGGCCGGCGCGATGTACCGGCTTGCCAACAGCCTGATCCACGACCTGCTCCATCGGACAACCGTGCAGCGGGGACTCGACCCGCGCCGCTTTTCGCTCTTTTCCTTCGGCGGCACGGCGGGGATGCACGTCACCGCCTACGGGAAAGAGCTCGGAGTCGAGCGTGTGGTCGTCCCACACTCGGCTGCGGTTCACGGGGCGTACGGGCTCGTGACCTCGGACGTGGCGCACGAGGATCAGATCACCCGCCCACTTCGCGCTCCGGTAGCACCAGCCGAGGTCGAGGTCATTTTCGATGAGCTCGAGCGGCGAGCGCGCGTACAACTCGAGAGCGAGGGCTTTGACGAGGCGACCATCACGTTCGATCACTCGATCGACATGCGCTACCGGCGCCAGGTGCACGTGTTGACGACGCCGCTCGCCGACGGCGACGGCGTGACGGCCGAGCGCCTCGAGCGAACCGTGGCCAGCTTCGAGCGACTCTACGAGGAGCGCTACGGCAAGGAGTCGGCCTTCCGCGAGGCGGGGATCGAGCTGGTCAGCTTCCGCTTACGCGCGAGCGGGAAGCTCGAGCGGCCGACGCCTGAGCCGGAGCCGCTCAGCGACGCAGACGCGAGCGCCGCGCATGTTGCGACCGTCGATGCGTGGGTCGACGAGGACAGCGCGTCCTCCGAGGTGCCGGGGTACGACTTCGGTCTGCTCCAGCCCGGCAACGCGATCGCCGGGCCGGCGATCGTCTGGACGCCGATCACAACGCTCGTCATCGGCCGCGGGCAGATGGCGACGCTCGACGGCTTCCGCAACATCGTCGTCGAGTAAGAAACCGGCAAGATCTGGGCGTTACCCTCCGCTCATGCCTCGCCATGAAAATCTCAGCGAGCTCGCGTCCCGCGCCCACCGATCGCCGCATGGGCGCCGCATTCCGCATGGGCGCCGCACTCGATACCTGATGCTTCTATCCGTCGGTATCGTCGGTGCCCTGGCCCTCGCCGCGGTGGCCAGCGCGGCGCCGAGCTCCTCGGCGGCGACGGCGAGCAACAGCGAAGCCGCCGCGAAGACACTTCGCTTCAGGGTGACGATCAAGAACCTCGGCCGCGCCGGCCTCACCTCGATCGTCTACGCCGTCCACAACAGGAGCCCGCGGCTATATCGCCTCGGCAAGAAGGCGAGCCCCGGCCTCGCCGCGCTCGCCGAGGACGGCTCGACCGGCGAGCTCGTCTCGGAGGCGCGCGGCAAGCGCGGCGTCCGCAGCGCCAATGTCGGCCCGGGCATCTCGCCGCGAAAGAGCGTGAGCTTCGTGATCGAGACCACCCGCAAGCACCTACGCCTCAGCTGGGCGACGATGCAAAAGTGCACGAACGACGCCTTCCTCGGGCAGAGCAGCGCACGCTTGCCGGCGCGCAGGGTCGGCGCGCGGAAGGTCATGCGCATCCGCGCGAACGACGCGGGCTCGGAGCAGAACACCGAGTCGAGCGCGCACGTTCCCTGCCTCGGCGCGCACGGTGTCGGCCCTGACGAGAACCGCGTCGTGCGACGCCATCCCGGGATTCAGGGCACCGGTGACGTCGACGACGCGACGCAGGGCTGGGGCCGCTTCCTCGGCCGCATCGTCGTCAAGCGAATCGCCTAAGCGACCGCGAGCTGCGTGGGCGCTGGCCCACGCGCCGGCGCTCGGGCTCGCTACGCGCCGGCGCTGAGGCGCGCGCGCTCGTGCGGCGCGTCGAGGTCGAGCTCCGGGCCACCCGGGATGATCCCGAGAGGGTTCAGGCCCAGCTGTGTCGCGTAGTAATGGCGCTTGATGTTCTCGATGTGCACGGTGTCGGCGACGCCAGGGACCGAGTAGAGGTCACGCAGGTAGCCCGAGAGGTTCGGGTAGTCGGCGATCCGCCGTTTGTTGCACTTGAAGTGTCCGACGTAGACGGCGTCGAAGCGCACCAGCGTCGGGAAGAGACGCCAGTCGGCGAGCGTCGGCTCTGACCCGACGAGAAAGCGGCTTGCCGCAAGCCGGCCGTCGAGCCAGTCGAGCGTCACGAACAGCTCTCCAAACGCCACGTCGTAGGCCTCCTGCGACTGCGCGAAGCCACAGCGGTAGACGCCGTTGTTGATGTTCGCGTAGACGACCTCGTTGACGTCGTCGATCTCGGCCCGGAGCTCGCTCGGGTAGAGGTCGAGCGTCGCATCACCCCACTCGTCGAACGCGCTATTGAGCATCTGGATGATCTCGGATGACTCGTTGTTGACAATCTGCTCCGACTCGCGGTCCCACAACACGGGCACGCTGATGCGTCCGCCGTGGTCGGGGTTGCTGGCGGCGTAGCCCTCGGAGAGGAACGCGAAGCCGTTGACCGGGTCGGCGAACTCGCTCCCGTCGGGCCCAAACGCCCACCCGCGCTCGTCGCGAACGTCGTCGACGACCGAGAGCGAGAGCACATCGGTGAGGTTCTTGAGCTCGCGGAGGATTGCCGTGCGATGCGCCCACGGGCACGCGTGCGAGATGTAGACGTGGTAGCGGCCGGGCGTTGCCGGGAACTCGGAATCAGGATCGGCCGACACCCAGTTGCGAAAGACGCTGTCGATGCGAACGAACTCGCCCTTCACGGGCGGTCTGGCTCCGACGGCCGGCGCGGTCTGGGTCACCAGGCGAGTATAGGAAGCGGGCGGCAACCGCCGAGCGACCTCCGGTCCATGGGTCGCGTCGTGACCGGCGTGCTGCTTCTAGACTCCGCTGCCATGTATGAGCCGCCGAAAGCAGATCTGCAGGGCCTCTTCACCTTCCTCCCGATCGAAGACGTGCACTACGGCCCCGGCTGTGCCGCGGGGCTCGGCGCCGCCCTCGAGCAGCACGGAGTCCAGCGCGCGCTTCTGATCGCGAGCAACACGCTCGCGACCGAGACGCCGCTTGTCGACCGGGTGCAGGAGGCGGCCGACGGGCGGATCGCCGACGTCTTCCACGAGACGATCCAGCACGTCCACCGCGGCTCGGTGCTGCGGGCCACCGAGCACGCCCGCTCGATCGGCGCCGACGGCATCGTCACGTTCGGCGGAGGCACGCCGAACGACACGGGCAAGGCGGTGCTGCTCGCGCTCGCCGAGGGAATCGAGGACACCGACGGCTTCGACGCGAGCCGGATCAAGTTCGAGTACCCGGCAACGGTCGAGATTCCGCCCGTCAAGGGAGACACCGTTCCGCTCGTCGCTGTCTCGACAACGCTCTCTGGCGGTGAGTTCACCCACTTCATCGGGATCACCGACGAGGTGCGCAAGGTCAAGGACCTCTACATCGACAAGAAACTGGCGGGGAAGGTTGTCTTCCTCGACCCCGAGCTCACGCTCGACACGCCGATCTGGCTCTGGCTCTCGACGGGAATGCGCTCGGTCGACCACTGCGTCGAGGCACTGTGCTCGACGACCGCGCATCCGTTCACCGATGGGCTCGCGATCAGAGCGCTGGCGATGCTCAACCGCTACCTGCGGGAATGCAAGGCCAACCCATCAGACCTCGTGGCTCGAACGCAGGTGCACATCGCCGCCTGGATGTCGGTCTGTGGCCTCGCAAACGTGACGCTCGGCCTGAGCCACGGAATCGGCCACCAGCTCGGCGCACGCAACGACGTCCCGCACGGGCACACCTCCTGCGTGATGCTCAACCCGACCATGCACTTCAACCGTATGCACGTCGGCGACCGCCAGGTCTGGATCGCCGAGGCCATGGGCGTCAACGTCGCCGACATGAGCGTCGAGGACGCCGGCGAGGCGGCCCGCGACGCCATCCTCGACCTCGTCAAGGACCTCGATCAGCCCTACCGGCTACGCGACGTTGGTGTCGAGCCCGGCGATTTCGAGGCGCTCGCGAAGGACGCCCTCGAGGACCTCATCGTCGCGACGAACCCGCGCCCGGTCAGCTCGCCGGACGAGGTCGTCAAGCTACTTCACACGGCCTACTAGGCGGCTTGCCAGGACTCCTCGGCGAGCCCGGGCCCGTCGCCGCGGTCGAGCTCGTCGTTGTTCCAGAGCGCGACGAGTGCATCGACGACCTCGGTGGCGAAACGTGTGCCCGCCTCACCTACGAGCTCGCCGAGGGCTTCCACCGGTTTCTGGCGGCCCGGTGAGGCTCCGGCGGTCATCGTGTCCCAGGCGTTGGCCACGGCAATGACGAGCGCACCGTCGGGCACGACACCGCCGGCGATGCCGTCCGGGTAGCCGGTGCCGTCCCAGCGCTCGTGGTGGTGGCGAACCCACGCGGTCTGCTCCTCGGTAAGCACGTCCTCGACGATCGTCGCGCCGAGGACCGCATGTGTCCGAAGTACCGCCTCGTCGGACTGGCTGAGCTCGCCGCGCTTCTCGAGCAGCCATGCCGGCACACCGACCTTGCCGACATCGTGAACGAGCGCCGCCTCGCGCAGCGCCGCCGCGCGATCGGGGTCCCAGCCCAGGCTGTCGGCCAGCTTCGCAGCAAGGTCGGAAACACGCTCGGAATGCGTCCAGGAGCCTGGTGCGTGCCCGTCGAGCGAGCGTGCGAGGGTCTGGATCGCCTGCAGGCGAAGGTCACGCTCGAACTGGCTCGGCACGGCGCTCTCGGGCGCCTCGCCGACGACCTCTGAAGGCGTGTAGAGGACGATCCGGTTGCGGCCACGCCGCTTGGCCTCGTAGAGAGCGGTGTCGGCGAGTCGGTAGATCTCGTCGGTTCCACCAGATGCCTCGGTGAGGTCGCAGATACCGACCGAGAAGGTCAGCCCGTCGACTGGTCCGAGCGTCTCCTCAGCGCAGATAGCGCGTGCGCGCTCTGCGGCGCGCACCGCGTCACGGCCGGTGGTCTCTGGCATCAGCCACGCGAACTCCTCGCCTCCGACACGGGCGATCACGTCGCTGCCGCGGCTGAAGCTCTGCAAGAAGGTTCCCACCGAGACCAGCACTTCGTCGCCGACCTGATGTCCGAGGGCGTCGTTGATCTCCTTGAAGTCGTCGAGGTCGATCAGCGCGAGCGTCAGCCCGCGCCTGTAGCGCTTGGCACGACTTATCTCGGTACTCAGGCGCGCGAAGAACATGCGGTGGTTCGTGAGCCCGGTCAGCGAGTCGGTCGCAGCCATCGCCTCGAGCGACGAGAGCCGCTGGGCGTTGGCGAGCGCCAGCTCGAGCACGGCCGCGAATTCGAGCAGCACATCCTCATGGGTGACCGGGTCGGATCCAGCCTCCGCGTGAGCGATCAGAGCGCCCCATGCGTTGGCGCCCTCCATGACAGGAAGGGCGACCGACGTCCGCAGCCCGAGTGAATAGCGCTCCTTCGCGAGCCCCACCGAGGCGCTCGAGTAGAGGGCGCGCCGGGTGCTCCGCTCGGCGCGGGCCATCTCTTCGGGCAGGTCGCTGGTGAGCGTGTCGCAGCGGCCCGAGACTACAAGCGGTTTGAGCAAGGGATTGACCGCCCAGCCACCGAGCGTCGTCGCCCCGTCGCGCCCGAAGCGAACCACGGTGACGGCCGCGAGATCGAGGACCTCGGCAGCCTCGTGGGTGCTGGCAGCCACAACCTCCTCGAGCGAGGAGTTCGCCGCGACCGTTGCGGTGACCCGGCGTAGGGCCGCCTCCTGCGCGTGCAGCGCGGCGCGGGTGCGTGGCGAACCGCCGCCTGGCTCAGAGCGCTTCGAACTCACATCCATCTGATCGGCACGAGAGCGCGCGCGCTCGACACCGTTGGGGTACCCCGGCGGGGGGAACGATGCCCGTTACGGAGCTCCGAGGCCTCAGAGAACGGCGAGACCGCGCGGCGTGCGGGATGGTGCTGGGGATCTACCCCACAGGGGGGATATCGATCCATCTTTTCGGGGCTTGGAGCGCCTTCTCGGTCCCCCAAAACTGTAGGCATGCATCCGGAAACGAGGACAAGGAGACACACCAGCATGCAACGGTCAGCGAAGAAGCCACTCAAGATCGGCTTGCTGTTCGTGCTCGTGGCCACGGTCGCCCTCGTCGCCACTGCGTTCACTGCGGCCAACACCGTGCCCGCGACGAACGCCGGCGACGGGTCGGCTGCGATCAGCGGCTACACGATCACGGGCGTGAGCTACACCCTGAACGCCACCAACCCGAAGAACCTCGACGGCGTCGACTTCACGATCGCCCCGATCACCGCGTCGACCGTTCAAGTGCAGGTCGAGGCGGGAGGCGCCTGGTACGGCTGTACCAACACCGCCGGCGCGGTCTCGTGCGCAACCACCGCGCCGCAAGCAACGGTTCTTGCTGCCGACCAGCTCACGGTCGTAGCGACCGACTAGCAACCAACTTCCCCAAGCTGGACGGGCGGACAACTCATGTTCGCCCGTCCAGCCGGGAACGAGGAGGCCTGAATCGTGCCCCGCCCAACACTGCTGCGAACGCTCCGAGGACTTGTCGCCGTTGGCCTCATCCTCGGTGCCTGGCTCCTTGTCGGGCCCAAGCAGCTGGGCGGACCGCTCACCTACGCGGTGATCGACGGCAACAGCATGGAGCCGATGCTCCACGCCGAGGACGCCGCGGTCGTTCGCGAGAAGAGCAGCTACGAGGTCGGGGACGTCGTCGCCTACCGCAGCGCCGAGCTCGACCGGCTCGTGCTCCACAGAATCATCGAGCAGGACGGCGATCGATTCGTCCTGCAGGGGGACAACAACGATTTCGTCGACTCGGCTCAGCCGACGAGCGAACAGATCGCCGGCGAGCTCGCGCTGAGCGTGCCGAAGGTGGGTGCGGTCATCGAGCGGCTCCGCTCGTCCGCAGGCCTTGGCCTCATGCTCGCGCTCGCCGGCGTGTTCGCCGTACGCCACGTCCGGCGCCGGCGCCAGAGGGCCGCCAGCGAGAACGGTGCGGGCCGAGCGGTCGGGCCGGGCGGCTCGCAGCCGGCCGCAGCGGCGTCGCCCGACGACCGCTCGGCGCGCGCCGAGCAGCTGCAGAGCGCGATCGGGATCGCCGGTGGCGCGGCGATCGTGCTCGCCGTCGTCGCAGCCATCGCGTTCTCACGCCCGACCGTCGAGACAGTCGTCGCGCCAGATCTCTACGAGCAGGTCGGGACGTTCAGCTACGCGGCCGAGGTAGCCGATAGCCCGGCCTACGACTCGACGGTTGCCGCTGACGGGCAGGCCATCTTTACGGCGCTTGCCAACGCCATCGACGTCGGCTTCGACTACCGCCTCACGAGCGAGGCCCCTCACGCGCTCGCCGGGCGGGCGTCGCTCGTTGCGACGCTCACCGATGGGAAGGGCCTGGAGCGGCATCTGCCCGTGGCCGAGCCGCGCGAGTTCGCGGGCGACTCGGTCAGCCTCGACGGAACGCTCAGGCTACGCGGCCTCGAGTCGCTGATCAGGGGCATCGAAGCGACCACGGGCGCGAGCAGCGACTCCTACTTCATCACGCTCCGGCCTCTCGTCGAGGTCTCGGGTCGTGTTGGCTCCGCCCCGATCGTCGACAGCTTCGCGCCCGAGCTGGTCTTCCGCCTCGATGCGACGCGACTCTCGCTCGCGCAGACCAGCGCGATCGACGATGAGGCGAACGCGCTCGTGCGCACGCAGCTCGGCTCCGGCTCGGAGTCGGTCGCGGCCACCTTCGGCGTTTTTGGTCTCGAGCCTTCGGTGAGCGACGTTCGCGGCGTGGCCCTGCTCGGTGCATTGCTCGCGGCTGCGGTATTCGTCGCGGCGCTTCTTCTCGCGCGACGAGCGCGCCGGGACGAGGACTCGGACGCGGCGACCGACCATCCTCAGGCCGCCGAGGCGCCGCCCAGCCCGCGCCCCACCCTCACGAAAGACGAGCTCACGGGCCTCGTGCAGCTCGCCGACCTGCTCGGCGGAAGGGACGGCTCAAGCACCGACACCGCGTCCCACAACGGGCCGGTTCCAGAGCGCTCGAGGCAGATACTCGTTCGACGGCCGGTGCGACCGAGGGACGCTGCGTGAAACGCACCCTTCGGCCAGCTTTCGGCGCAGTGCTCGCGTTCATCGCCATCGTTGTGGCGACCAGCGCAGTGACAGCGGCGAACAGTGTCCCGGCGAGCAAACTCGGCGAGGATCTACGCCTGATCGGGCCCAACGACGTCAAGCCGCCCGAGTGCGCCGGCATCTCGCTGTCAACGATCGTCACGAACGGGACGAACGCCAACGACCTCGTGCTCGGCGGCCCCGCCGGCGAGAACCTGCGTGGTCGCCGCGGCAACGACTGCATCCTCGGGGGTGCCGGCAACGACCGCCTTCGCGGCAACCGCGACAACGACGTTCTGCTCGGCCAGGGCGGCAACGATCGGCTGATCGGCGGGCTCCAGAGCGACACCTGCTACGGGGGCCCGGGCGCGGACACCTTCGCGAGCTGCGAGACGCAGATTCCGTAACACGCGGCTCGGGCGACCCGAGCGGGCCACCCTATACTCGCTCGCCCAGCGGATCGGTCGCATGAGCGAGCACGTTCACCACGTCCACCTCTTCACGGAGCACATCGACACGACGATCGCGTGGTGGTGCGAGAAGCTCGGGGGCGAGGTCGCCTTCGACGCCGAGTTCGGAGGCTCACGCAACGTCTTCATGCGCGTCGGCGACGGGCGCATCCACTTCTACGACCAGCGGCCCCGTGACGGGGGGAAGGGCGCCGTTCACCACGTCGGCATTCGCTCGGATGACCTGCGCGCCCTACACGAGCGCCTTGTCGAACAGGGCGTTCGTTTCCGCTCGGACATCCGCGAGTTCGGCTCGTGGCGCTACATCATGTGCGAGGCGCCCGACCAGGTCCTGCTCGAGCTGTTCGAGGTCGACCGTGACGCACTCGAGCCCCAGCTAGCCGCGTACTTCCTCGACCCGCCTTCGTGACAGACTGAACTGCGTGAGCGACACCGCGGAGACATGAGCGACTGGTTCACCGAGAAGTGCACGATCGGCGAGCTCGTCCACAGAGCGGCCGAGCGCCACGGCGACGGCGACGCGCTCGTGTTCGACGGCCGGCGCTGGACGTGGGCCGACTACGACACCGAGGTCGATCGCGCCGCTTGCATGCTGCTCGCACTCGGCATCGAGCCGGGCGACAAGGTCGCGCTCTGGCTGATGAACAGCCCCGAGTGGCTGTTCACCTTCTTTGGCGCGATCCGCATCGGCGCGTCGATCGTCCCGCTGAACACGCGCCTGCGAGAGAAGGACGTCGAGTACTGCGTGACCCACTCGAACGCGAAGGCACTCGTCCAGAACGACGTCTCCGGGCCGATCGACTTCCTCGCCATGACCCGGACGTTGATGCCCGAGCTGGGCGAGCAGGCGCCTGGCCACCCGAGCTCGGCCGGCTTTCCCGACCTCGAGCACGTCATCACGGTCGGTCAGGAAACGCAGCCGGGTGCGCTCTGGTGGCCCGAGTGCGTCGAGCGCGCCGAGGAGGTCACGCTCGAGCGACTGCGCGAACTGGAGGCCGCCGTCGACCCGGATGAGCCGACCATGATCCTCTACACATCCGGCACGACCGGGTTCCCGAAGGGCGTCATGCACAGCCACCGCGCGATCCGCGCGCTGATCGATCGTGCGTCGCGGCTCGGAACCACGCACCTCGACTCGTTCCTCTGCAACATCCCGCTCTTCCACCTCTTCGGGTTGAGCGAGGCCGCGATGATGGCGGTCGCGACCGGCAGCAAGCTCGTCCTGACCGAGACGTTCGACCCCGACGAAAGCGTGCAGTTGATCGAGCGCGAACGGGTGACGTTCACGCTCGGATTCGACGTCCACTACGCGGCGATGATCGAGGCGAAGGACCGCCTGGGTGTCGACGTCTCGAGCATCCGGATCGGGCATCTGCCAAGCGGCATGGACAGCACCGTGCCGATCGCCCATCGCGTGCAGCGCGAGTTCTGCGCGACGGTCTCGGCCTACGGCCTCACCGAGAGCTGGGCGATGGCCGCGACCGGCTTCCCCCTTGAGACAGACGAGCAGCGTTGCGAGACGTCGGGCTTCCCCATGCCCGGCTACGAGGTCAAGGTGGTCGACGGCGAGAGCGGCGAGAGCGTGCCGAACGGCGAGCACGGCGAGATCCTCGTCCGCGGCTACCTGGTCATGCTCGGCTACTACAAGGAGCCCGAGAAGACGGCCGAGACGATCGACTCCGACGGCTGGCTCCACACTGGCGACATGGGGTTCATGCGCGACGACGGCTACGTCCGCTTCCTCGGGCGCTACAAGGACATGCTGAAGGTCGGCGGCGAGAACGTGTCGCCGATGGAGGTCGAGGGCTTCCTGCTCGACGCGCTGCCGCTCGAGCTGGTCGCTGTGGTGGGCCAGCCAGACGAGCGCCTGGGTGAAGTCCCGATCGCGTTCGTCGTCCCGCGCGACCCTGACGACGTCGACGGCGGCGCCTTGGAGCAGCAGGTGCTCGACCTCTGCAAGGGGAAGATCGCGAGCTTCAAGATCCCGCGGCGCGTGTTCGTGATCGACGACATGCCGATGACGGCATCGGGAAAGATCCAGAAGGTCAAGCTGCGCGACCGCGCCGCCGAACTCCTCGCCGCGAGTTGACGGTTCCGCTTCGCGGATGCTTGCGGCTCCCCTTCGGGGAGCTTCGACTTCGCTACGCAAAGTCCAGGCGCCGGCCGGGTTGACCTCGCAGGCGCGGTCGCCGAGACTGCGCACTCACTAGACCCGTACCACGCCGCCCCGGGAGGAGCACATGCCCCTAGCTAGGACCGAAGATCCCCACCGCCGCGCAGATCCACGAGATCGCCGACGACCTCGGGCTCGAGCTGACCGACGAGCTCGCTGAGGACTTTCGGACGCTGATGTCGGGAACGATCGAGTCCTACAAGAAGGTCGACGAGTTCGCCGAGCGCAAGCTTCCGGTCAAGTACCCGCGCAGCGGCGGTGTCCGCCCGGCGCCCGAGGACAACCCCTACAACGGCTGGTACGTGCGCTGCGAGATCGAGGGCTCCGGGAGCGGCGTCCTCAAGGGCATCGACGTCGGAATCAAGGACGCGATCTGCGTCGCCGGCATTCCCATGATGAACGGCACGCAGGCGCTCGAGGGCTACGTGCCCGACATCGACGCCGCCGTCGTGACCCGAATCCTCGATGCCGGCGGCAGGATCGTCGGCAAGACCGCGGCCGCCGACCACTCCTTCTCGGGCGGCGGCCACACCTCGGCATACGGGCCCGTGCGCAACCCCCACAAGCCGACGCACGCGCCCGGCGGCTCTTCGAAGGGCAGCGGCGTCGTCGTCGCGGCCGGCGACGTGCCGGCGACCCTGGGCGGTGACCAGGGCGGCTCGATCCGGATCCCGGCCTGCTGGTGCGGCTGCGTCGGGCACAAGCCGACGTTCGGTCTCGTCCCCTACACGGGTGCCGCGATGATCGAGATGACGCTCGACACGCTCGGGCCGATCACCGACACCGCCGAGAACACCGCCCGAATGCTGACCGCAATCGCCGGGCCCGACCCGCTCGACTCGCGCCAGCGCGGCGTGATTCCCGCCGACTACGTGCAGGACTACCTGCCCGCGATCGACAAGGGCGCAAAGGGCCTGAAGATCGGTGTCCTCAAGGAGGGCTTCGAGATCGACTCGGAGGACGTGGGCGGGCTGCCCGGCTCGGATCCGCGTGTCGACGAGAAGGTGCGCGCCGTGATCAAGGAGCTCGAGGGCGCGGGCGCAACGGTTGAAGAGGTCTCGGTCCCGATGCACTACGACGGCACGCACGTCTGGAACGCCATCGCGGTCGAAGGCGCAACCGAGTTCATGCTCAAGGGCAACAACACCGGCACGAACTTCGACGGCTGGTACAACACGCACCTGCTCCACGCCGTCGCCCGCGGCGCGCGAACGCGGATCAACGACATCTCGCCGACGGTCAAGCTCGTCTGGCTGCTCGGCGAGTACATGAACCGCCAGTACCACGGCAGCTACTACGCCAAGGCGCAGAACATGCGCCACCTCGTCCGCGAGGCATACGACGACGCGCTCGCCGAGTACGACCTGCTAGCGCTGCCGACGATTCCCACCGTCGCGCACGAGATCCCGCCCTACGACGCGCCGCTGATCGATGCCGTGTTCGGCGGGCTGTCCATGATCCAGAACACACCGCAGTTCAACCTCTCGCACCATCCCGCGATCTCGGTGCCCTGCGGCATGGTCGACGACCTGCCCGTCGGGGCCATGTTCGTCGGCAAGCACTTCGACGATCTGACCGTGATCCAGGCCGCCGACGCCGTCGAGAAGCTCGGAGATTGGCAGACCTGGTAACCGTCGCTCCACAACGCCCGAGGGAGGCCCCTTCCGATGATCAGGCCCATCAAGCACTACACCGCCGACGACGTCCGCGAGCAGTCGTTCGCGCTCAACATGGGGATCGACGAGGACCAGCTCGAAGAGTACGCGCGCCTGCTCAACGTGATGATCGACGCCGTCAAGCCCGTCGATCAGAACCAGGGCCGCACGTCGAGCCTCTCCCAGGCCTCGGGCAACGTCACCCGCACGATCGAGGACGTGAACGAAGAGGAGCGCGCCGCCCGCGACCCGCTCAACGCAATCGTGCGCTGGGTCTCGGTCAAGTCGAACGAGCGCCGGGCGAAGAACGGCGCGCTCGCCGGCATGCGCATGGGCATGAAGGACAATATCGCCGTCGCTGGCATACCGCTGACGTGTGCGTCGCGGATCATGCAGGGCTTCGTGCCGACGATCGACTCGGTCGTCACCCAGCGACTGATCGAGGCCGGGGCCGAGATCGTCGCGATCACGAACATGGAGAACATGGCCTTCTCGGGTGGCGGCGAGTCGAGCCACTACGGGCCGATCGGGAACCCGTGCGATCCGACACGCGTCTCGGGCGGCTCCTCCGGCGGCTCGGGCGCCTCGCTCGCCTACCCATGGATCGACGCGACGATCGGTGGCGATCAGGGCGGCTCGATCCGTATCCCGGCGGCCTGGTGCGGTGTGGTCGGCCACAAGCCGACGCACAGCCTCGTCCCGTACACAGGCGCGCTCGGGATCGACAAGACGATCGATCACCTCGGTCCAATGACGCGCAACGTTGAGGACGCCGCGAAGATTCTGCGCGTCATCTCGGGGCCCGATCCCAGCGACCCGCGCCAGCTGGCGCTGAACGCACGTAAGACGCACGCCGATCTCGACGCGCTCCTCAAGGGCGAGGCCGACATGACCCTAAAGGGGCTGAAGCTCGGCGTGCTGAGGGAGGGCTTCGGCGAAGCCGCGGGCGTCGAGCCCGGAATTGAGGCCGCCGTGCGCAAGGCCGTCGACCAGCTCGCCGAGCTCGGCGCGGAGCTCGTTGACGTCTCGGTGCCCGAGCACCTCACAGCGCCCAGCCCGTCTTTTGCGATCTTCGCCGAGGGCATGGTTGCGAGCCTCTACGGCACGGGCACCGGCACGGGCACGTTCGGCCAGTACTGGCCCGAGGTCGCTCAGGCACTCGGCCAGGGCATGCTCACGGGTGCGCCCGACCTCTCGCCGCAGTTCAAGGCGATCGTCATGTGCGGCACGATGCTGCGCGACAACTACTTCGGCGCGACCTACGCGTACGCGATGCGCCGCCGCGACGAGATCCGCGCCGCCTTCGACCGGGCGTTCGACGATGTCAACGCGCTCGTCATGCCGACACTGCCTACGCTCCCGTACGAGATCGACCCGACGCTGCCGGTCGACGAGTGGGTGCTACGCGGCTGGGCGATGATCACGAACACGACGACGTTCAACATGACCGGGCACCCGGCCGTAACGCTGCCAACGAGCAAGGTCGACGGCCTGCCGGTCGGCACCATGCTCGTCGGCCCGCAGCTGTCTGACGGCGAGCTGTTCCGGGTCGCCGCGGCCTACGAGGACAAGTTCGGCTGGGAGCTTGGGGCTGACGGGACTATGGGCGCCTAGTTGTCGCGGCGCGTTCCGCCGCGAAGGCTGGTGCTGTCGGTCGATCACAGTAGACAGAGCTAGTGTGATGCAGGTCGAGACTGCGAGTCATTAGCGCGTAATGCGGTGCATCTGCCGAGCTCGCTGTAGCTCCGGCACGACACATCCTGTACGGCTTTGGTCGACTAGCTAGAGGGCGAGTTTCCCTATCTCTGGCTCGACGCCAAGCATCTCAAGGTGCGCTCAGCCGGCCACGTCAGGAGCAAGGCGTTGGTCGTGGCCTACGCCGTCCACGAGAGCGGCGACCGCGAGGTGATCGGGATCGACATCGGCGAGACCGAGACCGAGGCGTTCTGGCTCGAGTTCCTGCGCGGGCTTCGCTCACGAGGCCTGCAAGGCATCCGCCTAGCGGTCTCAGACCACCACGGGGGCCTGAAGACCGCGGTCGAGCGGACCCTCGGCTGCCCATGGCAGCGCTGCACCGTCCACTTCGTCCGCACCATGCAAGGCCATTGCCGACGATCAGAGCGCGGCCTCGTCTCGGCAGCTCTGCGCGAGCTGTTCGACGCTACAGACCTACAAGCAGCGAAAGCCAGGTTCGGCGAGGTACTCGAACGCTTCCGCGACCCGCTGCCAAAGATCGCCGAGCTCCTTGAGAGCGCTGAGGAAGACCTGCTCGCCTTCTACCAGTTCCCAGCGGCGCACTGGCCCAAACTCCGCTCGACCAACCCGCTCGAGCGAGTCAACCGCGAGATCGGACGCAGAACCGACGTCGTCGGCATCTTCCCAAACAACGCCTCTGCCATCCGACTCGCCGGCGCCCTCCTGATCGAACAAAACGATGAGTGGCTCGTCAACCGCCGCTACCTCTCAGCCGAATCGATCGCCCAGATCCTCGAGAACGAACACAACAACGAACGAGAAGAGGTAGCCGAACTCAAAGCCGGATGACACCCCGACGAGGAATTACACCACCACACGCGACTTGACTTGGGGCTGCACTACGACAACCTCGACCCCGCGGGGAAGCTCTACCCGAACCCCGACCCCGAGAGCTCGGACGGGATTGCGGAGATCGGTAGGATTCCGGCGAACCCCATGCCGCCGTACCGGCGGAGCTGACCGTTCAGGAGAAGATTCCGGGTGCTGCTACCTGCTTAGCCTGCTGAAAGCCGCCTCAGGTCTTGTGCTGCTGCTGGTGCTGGCCGCCTGCGGCGGCTCCAGCCCAGGTGTGCCGCCTTCACCCGAACCGTCCTCCGCGCAGTCGCCTTCGCCCGTGCCTCCGCCTGAGCCGGCTCTCGCTGAGCAGGTCCTGACGCTGCTCTACTGGCAGGCCCCGTCGATACCGGGCCCGTATCTCTCCGGTGGCTCCAAGGACCGGGACGCCGGAGCGTTCACCCTGGAACCGCTCGCTGTGTACGACCCGGGCGGCAACATGGTGCCGGTGCTGGCAACCGCGATACCGACGCTGGAGAACGGCGGCGTTGCGCAGGACATGATGTCGATCACGTGGACGCTGCGAGGGGGACTGCGATGGTCGGATGACAGCCCCGTGACGGCTCATGACGTGGTCTTCACCTGGCGCTACTGCACGGACCCCGATACCGGGTGCACGATCGCTGACGCGTTCGAAGGAATTGCCTCCGTGGAAGCCCTCGATGCGGTCACCGTCAGGGTCACGTTCGATGAGCCGAAATCGTATCCCTACAACGCGTTCGTTGGCACGGGGACGCCGATCATCAGCCGGACACAGTTCGCCGGCTGCGTCGGCGCTGCCGCCACGACCTGCGACGCGCAGAACAACGCGCCTCTGGGCACCGGCCCTTACCGCATCACCGGCTTCACGCCCAACGAGCAAGCCACCTACGAGCGCAACCCGTTCTACCGAGGCCCGGAGCCCTACTTTGATCGGGTGGTTCTCAAGGGCGGCGGCGACGCGCTCTCGGCGGCCCGCGCCGTCCTGGAAGCAGGCGAAGCCGACTACGCCTGGAACCTGCAGATCGCGCCGGACGTCCTTGCCCGCATGGAGGCGTCCGACAGGGGCAAGGTGGTCGCTGCGTTCGCCAGCCTCGTCGAGCGCATCGTCGTCAACCAGACGAACCCGGACCCGGCGCTCGGGGATGACCGCTCCGAGTACCTCGACGGGAAGAACCCGCACCCCTTCCTGACCTTCAAGCCGGTCGCGCAGGCCATGTCCATGGCCATAGACCGCAACCACATCGCCGAGCAGCTCTACGGGTTCGCTGGGGAGGCCGCCTGCAACATCGTCGCGGGCCCTCCGGCCTACGCCTCTACAGCCAACGGCAGCTGCCTCTCCCAGGACATCGAAGGGGCGAACCGCCTGCTGGACGAGAACAACGTGCTCGATACCGACGGCGACGGCATCCGCGAGCACAACGGTGTTCCTCTGCGCGTCGTCTACCAGACCTCCACGAACGCGATCAGACAGGACACCCAAGCTCTCATCCGCGATTGGTGGCGCCAGATAGGCATCGAGACGGAGCTGGTGGACCACGACGCCGCCGTCTTCTTCGGCGGCGACCCCGTCGAGGACGCCGAGGAGTCGTACCGCAGGTTCTTCGCGGACGTGCAGATGTACGCCGGGGACTCCGGCATCGATCCCCAGCAATACCTGTTCAGCCAGCTCTGCAGCCACATCCAGACGCGTGAGAACAACTGGGCTGACGGCAACAACGCCCGCTCCTGCAACCCCGGCTACGACGAGGCCTATGAGCGGCTCGCCGGTATGCCGATCGGGGCCGAGCGCGCGGAGCTCATCAAGCGGCTGAACGACCTGCACGTGCAGAACTACTACGAGACCCCGCTCGTCAACCGCGGCTTCGTCTCCGCGCACCTGAACACCCTGCAAGGCGTCCGCATGAACGGCTGGGACAGCGAACTCTGGAACATCGCCGAGTGGCGCCGCTGAAGAGCTGCGCCCGACCTCCCCCTCCACGCCCCCCGTTCAAGCACCCCGACCGGCAGCCACCCACACCGGCCGCAACCCCGGCCCCTACTAGGAGCAGCAGGAACAGGACATGGCCCTCGGGGACACCGACCCAGTGGCTGCTGGGCACTGTGGGTGATGGCATACAGGGCTCTCGTGCCCGCGCGGCGGCGGGATTTGAACCCGCGACCTCCGGGTTATGAGCCCGCCCAACCCAGGTGCTGCCAGGTAGAAACCTGCATGGTTAAGCGATATAGGGTGCTCTCAGGTCAGCTGAGACCAGCTCAGGTTGGTACAAAATTGATGCCTAACTAGGCAACACAGGGTCGGGCCAGGCGAGGGCCCGTCCGGGCCGATCGAAGGCGGGGATGTGGGCTAGTTGATCTCGAAGACTGCCTGGATGGACGTGCGCAGCTCGAGCTCGCCGCCTGTCAACGGGTGACAGCGAGGAGTCAAAGGCCGCCGCCACCTCGTCCGCGAAACGTCTGTTGGCGAGGTCTTGGGGACCAAGGCGAGACCGCCGGCCTCGTAGAGACCGACAAGCCTCCCGAGCGGCACGCCCGCGAGGGCGGCGAAATGCTCCGCCTTGACGAGAGCGTCCGTGACCGCCAGCTCTCTCAGCTGGGCCATGTAGGGCCCGGTGTCCTCGACCGTGAAACGGATGCTGTTGATCCTGACCGCATCGCCTCCGGCCTCTGCGGCCGCGCCGATCGCCTCCCCAACCCAGCCGAGGTCGCGGACCTTGACGACGGCCAGGTTGATCACCCGGTACCCGGCCAGCACCTCCCTGCCCCGCCGGCTGCACCACGCTCAACGAAGACCGAGACGGGAGCCCCGGCAACTCCCGGCCTTCGAGACTCCGACTCGCTATCGGTCGTCTCCGTCGTCGTCCCGGTCGAGAGTCTGGGTTTCAACTGGCAGCGGCGCTTGCGGGGATGCCGCCGCATGCGGCTAGCGAAGCAGCGACCAACAGACACAGCAGCCCAACCCACACAACGATTCTACGGGGCCTGATACGCACTCGGGAAATCAGAGTCAACACCAAGTCTCTCCATAGACGCAGCGAACCGCCCCCACGGTAGCGGGCAACGGGACAGTTCGAATTCCCGGTCACGGATCGTGGCCCACTAGGAGGGTTTGGCGGAAGGGCTAGCGAAACGCTGTCCGGTCACGTGTGGCACGTCCTTTGGGCGCGAGCTTTGGGGCAGTAGAGGGCGGTGCTGTCTCTGGCCAGGTGTTCTCGCCAGCCTTTTGGGGCATTTGGGCTCCCCGCGACGTGTTGGTGCAGGCTAGCGCCTACCGGGTCTGGCGATAGCGGCTTGTTTAGGCTGCGAGCGGGACGGTTCGTGCTCGTGCGAGAGCTTGGGAGAGCCGGGCGAGTATCACGAGGTCAGCATGGAGCGCTACTCGCTCAATACCGCGGACGCGTAGCGGTGCGAGGCCGTAGTCGTGTTTCAAACGCCCGAACTCTCGTTCGACTGCGGCACGGGCACGGTAGAGGGAGCGCCACCTGGGTGTCTCGCGCGGGACGAGCGGGTGCAGACGACTGGCCTTCCGCCAGAGGCTCTTGGGCGAGCATCCGCCGGTCGGGCAGCGCCACTTCGTTCGCTTGCGCTGGAAGTCCGCCCCGGCGAATGTCCAGGTGCCGTGCTCGCACGTCGGTGGGAGATGGTCGCCGCGCTTGACGGCGGGAGTCTGGCGGAGCGGGATGATCGGAAGCGACCCGGCCTCGTGGCAGGCCTCGTAGACCGGCTTCACGTCGTAGCCCTTGTCGAGCGCGGCCGTCTCCGGGGCGAAGCCACGAGCCCTGATCGCTGTGAGCAGATCGGAGACGGCGGAGGACTCATGTGTCCTCGCTGTCTTCACTGTCCACGCGACCGGAAGATCGGTGCGAGCGCAGACGGCTGCGTGGAGCTTGTACCCGTAGAAGCCCCCGCCCTTGCGGGTACTGACGGCGGAGCGGTGGCCCCAGGAGGCGTCCGGGTCGGAGAAGCGCTCCCGCTCGGGCCCGTGCTTGGAGAGGTAGCGCTGCCCGTTCGCGAAGGCAGAGAGATCGGAAGCGTCGATGGCGATGTCCTCCCCGTACTCCGGAAGCTCCTCCCGGAGTGCGGCCGTCACGCGCTCGAGGCAAGCATCCAGGAGCGGCTTGTGCTTTCTGAGCTTTGTCGCGAAGCGGTAGCAGGCATAGACGCTCGGGCAACCACCGAGAGCCTCCTGCAACGCGGCGTGCTCAGAGACAAGCGCAGCCGTCTTGCTCCATGTGGGGATCGCGTACAGGCTCTTCGCAAGACACGCCCCGACAAGCGACCTGGTCGGGTAGCCCCTCCGGCCTGTCCAGCGAAGCCCCTCAAGCTCCGCGATCAGCTGGGCGATCTCAGCTGAATCGAGGATGTCCGCGACAGACCCTGCGAGCCCGCCGCGGCGGATTGGTACCGTCTGACCTACCAAGTGAGCTTATCCCTCTCTTGGTCACGGCCCTCGGAGGATGCAACCTCGCGGGGGCCTCTTTTTGTGACTCGATCCCTAGGATCTTACTCGATCCTACGCTCGTACGCGGGCCGGACGGCCACCGGACGGCCCTTGCGGCCACTGACCGTAGCGGGGCGAGGCGCGCCCAACAGTGCCTAGGAGGGCTCGGCGAAACGATCGGCGAAACTGTCTGCGGGCATGGGTTAGCGTCGCGTTCACACGGTTGAGCCGCTTCCCGGGCGGGACCGTCGACGCCGGAGGCCCGAGGCAGGCGGGGGCGGCGGGACAGGAGTAGGGCTCGCCGGAGGCCCTGGGGCAGGCGGGGCCGCGGCTCGGGTTGCGTTCGTTGTGTCGTTTGGCTCGTCGTCTCCCCCTTACGGTGGTGGTGCCGTCCACGGTGAGTAGGCCGACCGAGCTGGCCGCTGCTAGCGCCATCTTCCTGACGCGCTAGGTTGATAGGGAATCGAGTCGAAATCAAGGGAGGAAACGGGCGGTGGCGAACGGGCACGGAGGACGCAGGCCGGGGGCGGGCCGGCCCGCCGGGAGCCGGAACCGCTCGACGCTGGCTCGCGAGGCCGGTGCGGTGACGTTGGCCGAGCTGGCCCGCGAGTCAACAGCTGATGCGATCATGGCCCTGCGGCAGGTGATGCTCGACGCCGAGGCGCCGGCGTCGGCGCGGATCGCGGCGGCAACGGCTCTGCTCGATCGCGCCTACGGGCGGCCCTCGCCGCGCGTCGAGCTCGACAAGGACCCCGGCCCGCCGGACGTGGACACGCGGCGGCTGATCCATCCTGGCGACCCTGACTTCGAGCCGCTCGAGCCTGAGCCTGGCACGGAGGACGCAGCTTGACGGTCATCGGCTTCCTGGGTGACGATGGGACAGCCACCGCCAACCACCTCGATCCCGGCGCGCCCCGCTGGCGGGTCTACCTGACCAACCGTCACGGCGACCCGGCGCCCATCCTCGCCGAGATGCGCCAACGCAGGGCGCCCCGGGCCCGCGTGCCCTGGGTGAGCGTCCGCAACCGAGACCGCGCCGCCGCTGCCGCCGACGGAGAGTTGGATCGACCACTGCCGGCCCGGACGCTGCGAGCGCTTCGGGCGCATATCGGCACGACCCCCTACCTCGCCGGCAACGGGTTCGGACTCCTGATCAAGATCTTAGACGAGGACGGGTCCGAGGGCCGGTTCGCGGGCTCTGACTCGGTGCGCGAGCCGCGCTGGCCGCACCACCTCGCCGACCTACAACGCGAGCTCGCAGACGGACTGACCCCGATCCCCTACGCCAGCCGGAAGGACCGCGACGAACAAGCGGCCCGGATCCGCGACACGGATCCACCCATGCCAGACGCCGACGCCCTGATCGCCCACGTCGCCGCAACCCCATACAAGGCCCCATAGAACCAGGCGCTACACCACCGAACCAGGCGGCGAGCGCATATCGCCCCTAGCTAGGAGGGGTTGGCGTAACGCTGTGGCCGCGTGGTTAGGGGGCTTGCGGGGCGGCTGCCGGGTGTTTACTCCAAAGACCGGGCTGTTTTAACCATGCCGGATCGGGGTTTGTGTGGTTGGGTCGGCGCGCTGAGAGGGTTCACGCCCTGTCAAGGATTTTCGGGCTTGTCAAGAGAGGGCGACACTAGGAGGGTTTGGCGAAGCGGGCTGCGTGTGACCTGGACCCGGTTTGTGTTGTCGGTTTAGGTTGCTCGGGTGTGTAGGGGTTCTCGCTTCCAGGTGGTGGCGAGTTCGGTGGGTGTTTGGTAGCCGATCCCGGAGTGGGGTCGGTGCTGGTAGCTGTTGACGTTGAATCGCCCCGGGAATGTTGCAGGCTTCTACCTCTGAGAGGATGGAGTCATGTCAAGAAAAGGGAGGCCTTACCCGCCGGAGCTGCGGGAGCGGACGGTCAGGATGGTGTTCGAGCACCAGGATGAGTACCCGTCGCAGTGGAAGGCGATCACGAGTATCGGTGCGCAGCTTGGGGTGCATCATGAGTCGCTCAGGGTGTGGGTTCGCCGGTCGGAGGTCGATGGTGGCCGGCGGCCTGGTTTGACGAGCGATGAGCGCGAGCGGATGAAGGAGCTCGAGCGTGAGAATCGCGAGCTTCGTCGCGCGAATGAGATTTTGAAGTCTGCGTCGGTTTTCTTCGCGACCGAGCTCGACGGTCGAATCAAGAGGTGATCGTCTACATCGATGCGCACCGGGAGCGGTTCGGGGTCGAGCCGATCTGCAGAGCGTTGCAGTTCGCTCCGCGCACCTACTACGCGTGGAAGGCAAGGGGCCCGTCGGCCCGCTCGGTTCGGGACGAGCAGCTCAAGCCAATGATCGCGCGTGTGCACGCCGGCAACTACAGCGTGTATGGCGCCGAGAAGGTGTGGGCTCAGCTCAACCGCGAAGGCGTCCGGGTCGCTCGCTGCACTGTCGAGCGGCTGATGCGCGAGCTCGGGCTACGCGGCGCTGTGCGCGGTAAGCCCGTCCGTACGACCCGGGGCGAGGGCACGATCGATCGACCCCTGGATCTCGTTGACAGGCAGTTTGCCGTGCCGGCTCCGAATCGGCTTTGGGTCGCCGATCTCACGTACGTCAGGACGTGGTCTGGGCTCGTCTACGCGGCCTTCGTCATCGACGCATACAGCCGCCGGATAGTGGGCTGGAACGCGTCCCGATCATTGAAGACCGACCTAGCGCTTGAGGCGCTCGAACAAGCCATCTGGGCGCGACACCGTGAGACTCTCAACCTCGACGGGCTCGTCCATCACTCCGACCGCGGCGGCCAATATCTGTCGATTCGCTACACCGACCGGCTCGCCGAAAACGACGTCGCCGGCTCTGTCGGCTCCAGGGGCGACAGCTACGACAACGCGCTCGCCGAATCGATCATCGGCCTGTACAAGACCGAGCTGATCAGAAACCGTGGCCCCTGGAAAGGTCTCGACCAGCTCGAGCTCGCCACGCTGGAATGGGTCGACTGGTACAACCACCGACGCCTCTACGGCCACCTCGGCCTCATCCCACCCGCCGAATACGAAGCCACCTACTACGCTCAACACCCCTCAGTCCCGGAAGCTGACACTCAAGCCAAACAGCCTGCATAAAACCCGGGGCGATTCAAGGTGCGCACCGGCAAGGAAGCAGACATGCGAGTCGTGGAGCCTCTGCTCAAGCAGCTCGCCGAGCGCGGGGTCAGGCCCGTGTCGGTTGCGATGGACAGAGGCTACGACTACCAAGCCGTCTACCAAACCTGCCAGGCTCACGGCGCGCTACCCGTGGTGGCCGCGCGCAGAAACAGCGGCACAGGCGACGGCCCGATCGACCGTGCCTCAGAAAGATTCAAGCGCCTATACCACATACGATCGGCCGTCGAACGCGAGATCGGCCGGCTGAAACACCACCTAGGCCTAGCGCCACTACGCGTGAGACGGTGACGTGCTCCCTGTCTGTGTTGACGGGTTAGGCCGCTGTTTTTTGTAGTTGTTGTTGATCTTCCCATGTCCGGCGCACCTCGGTTGGTGTCCGATAGTCGAGGCCCGAGTGGGGCCGGTGGTGGTAGCGCTCGACGTAGCCGCCGATTCCTCGGCGGGCCTGGTCGAGGGTTTCGTATTCGTTGAGCCATACCTCTCGTTCTTTGAGCTTGCCGAACCAGGATTCGATGAAGGCCTGGGATTCGGGGTCGCGGTAGCCGCCGCGGCGGTGTTTGATCTCGCGCTCGGCGAGGTGCTCACGGAAGCGCCGGGCGGTGAATTGCGTGCCGTTGTCGGTGCCGAGCGCGAGCTCGTCCGGCCGGATCCCATGCGCGACGGCGGTCCGCTCGAGGAGCGCTATCGCTTCCTGGGCGCGGCAGCGTAGCGTGAGCTGCCGCGCCGGTGATCTCTCTGGTGCAGCAGTCGATGATCGCCATCAAATAGGTCCAGCCGTGCTCAGCGACCCAGACGCTTGTCATGTCGAGTTGCCAGAGCTGGCGGGGCCGCTCGACCCGGAAGAAACCCGGCCGTCCGCGGCGCTCGGGTGGGCGCCGGCGCTGGATCAACTTCTGCTCGCGCATCACCCTGAGCACGCGTTTACGGTTGACCGGGATCCCGAGCCGGCGGCGGACAAACGCGCAGACCATCCGGTACCCATCGGTCTGGTTCGCTTGCGCCTCCTCGACGATCGCCTGCTCAACCGGATCGCACACCGCCCGCCGAGTGGGCGGGCGTCGCGGCGTGGGTGTTCGGTACAAGGCTTGCCGACTGATCCCAGCAACGCGCGCCACCGCAGAAGGCGAATAGCCCTCAGCAACAACCTCACGAGAGCGGGCGACGCGCTGTCTCACTCCCACTCCCGCAAGAGTTTTCCCGCGATCTCCAGCTCCTACGTCTTGCGCCCGAGCGTCCGCTCCAGCTCGGAGACCCGCCTACGTAGCTCTTGCTCGCCCTGGCGCTCCTGCTTGCCCGCGAGCGCCACACGACCGCCCTCGAGCAGCTTGTCACGCCACCCGTAATACAGCGTCTCCGAGACCTGGTGCTCCCGGCAGACATCCCGGACGCTGCAATCGCCGCGCAACCCGGCCAGCACAATCTCCAGCTTCTGCTGCGCCGTCCACCTCCGATTCTTCCTCTGCTCGCCCAACCTGAATCTCCCTCCGGTCGAGCGGCCCATGCTGAGCCGAGTGTCGGACACCCCCTCCGGCGCTACGCGCCTACGGGACTGCCGACACCCCAACCCAGCTACCCCTCAACACACCAACGGGGAGCGGGGCAGACGGCTAGAGCGCGTCCAACTACACACCGACCTGTGCCTCCTCACAAGACTCGCACTCGCCGCAGCAAACAGCCCACCCCGAACTCCGCAGAAGCCCGCCAGACCACGCCGTGCCTTTAACCTGTCTGGTGAGGGCGACTTCGGCGGCGTCTGGCGCGGTTGAAGGCGAGCAAAGGGCGCTCAGGGCGAGCTGGAAAAAGCATTTCCAACTGGTGCGGACAGGGTCGGGACTTAGGCGCGGACGAGTTGGTGCCCCCGGGTTTTCAGCCCGGTCTCGGCGAGGAGGGTGTTCCAGTCGTTTCGGGTGCCGATCGGGGCACCCGGTTCGAGGAGTCCGTGGTGTTCTTCTTGTCGGGTGAGGCGGGCGAACTTTTGGCGGCCGGGGTAGCCGGCGGGGACGAGTGTTTCTTTGCGGTGGAGGATCGGCGGGTTGGTTGAGTCGAGGTAGTTGCGGTAGCTGACGCGGAGTTGCGGGATGTGGCTGATGACGGCGGCGGTGAGGGCGGGGTGGGGGTCGGTGTCGAAGTCGGGGTAGGCCAGATAGGAGACCTGCGGTTTGTGGCGGTTGAGTTTGAGGATGTTCGCGGCCGGGACGGTGCCGGTGAGGGCGCGGGCGCAGCCTTCGTAGACACGCAGCAGCGATGGGAGCTGGTGGGTGCCGTCGCGGTGGAGGTAGAGGGCTTCCCGGGTGAGTCCTCCTCGTCGAGAGGCGACGATCGTAAACAACGAGCCGGTTCTCCGCTGCCGCGTAGCGGGGGAACCCTTCGCAGGTTCGATGGGCCGCCGCCACTGTCGAGCCCGACGTCGCAGCTAGCGTCCTCGCCATCGGCATTTCGGGACTGCAGACGACGAATGCCCGGGTCACGACCGTCGTTCAGCGCGCCCTCGACGAGTCGCTATCGCACGTCGGTGATCGTTGTACTTCCGTCTACGCGATGGGGAGTCTCGCCCGGGGCGGATTCAGCGAGGCCGCGAGCGACATCGACATCGGCGTCGTGCTCGCCGGTCCACTCGAGCCCGGCGACGAGTCCCGTATGTCCCGGGTCGCGAGCCGGGCACGCGCGGCCGATCAGGCGCTACCGAACAGGCTCTCGATCTTCTGGGGCTCGCTCGACTCGCTGAACGGGCTGGAGCACGGCGGGCGCTTTCCGCCGTTCGATCGCCTGGATCTGATCGACCATGGCCTGCTGCTCCACGGTCGAGATGTGCGATCCCTGCTCACGCGGCCTTGTCAGCGCGAGCTCGTCGTGTCGGGAGCAGAGTTCGCGCTCGAGACCCTGGCGACCGAGAGCCGCCTCTCGGAGTTCGCCGACGTGGGGCGCATCATCGATCAGGGAATCGTCTACCTGACCAAGACGGTTCTCTTCCCAGCGCGGTTCATATACCTCGAGCGCACCGGAGAGGTCGCCGGAAACGACGCCTCCGCCCAGTACTACTGCGATGAGTTCGACGGGCCCGACGGCGAGCTCGTCGAGAGGGCGTTCGCATGGCGATCCGAGGCGCTTCCGCCTGCGCGCGCAATCCGTCAGCTTCTCGAGCGCGGCCTCGTGCCGCTGTACCTCCGCTTCCTGTCGGTCTACGAGCCGACGCTCGAGGCGTTTGGCGAGACTGGCCTCGTCGACGGGTTCGCTCGCTGGCGCACTCGACTCGCCCCCTGAGCGAGCGCGGCTCAGCGCGTGCATGCCTCGCTTGGCAGGCGCTAGAGTCGCCCGATGGCGCGAAGCGACGAGGGCTGGGGCCCGGAGGGTGACGCGGGCCGGCATCTGTCGCTCGCCCAGCTCGAGGCCGGGCTCGCCGCACTTCCCGACGCGCCGCTCGACAGGGGGCGCGTCGAGCTGATCGTCGCCCGCCACGCCGATGGGACACGCCACACGCACGAGCAGATCGAGCTCACACCCGAGGGTGGCGTGCCCGGCGATCGCTGGGAACGCCTGCTCCCGGACAAGCCGGAGATGCAGCTGACCGTTATGCGCCGCGATGTCGGCGAGATGATTAGCAACGGCCAGCCACTCACGACGTTCGGCGACAACTTTGTCGTCGACCTCGAGCTCGCGGCCGACGCGCTGCCCGTTGGCTCGCGGCTCCGGGTGGGGGAGGCCACCGTCGAGGTCTCGCCGATGCCGCACGACGGCTGCGCAAAATACAAGCAGCGCTTCGGCAAGGACGCGCTTCGCCTCGTGTCGGGCAAGGCGCTACGCGACCAGAATCTGCGCGGGATCTACTGGACGACGGTCGAGGCCGGCTCGGTTGCCGTGGGCGACCCGATCGAGGTGCTCTCGCGCCCCGTAGAGGAGCCGGCGTCGTGAAGAAGCCGCTCGAGTTCTTCGACCCCGACTCGATCGCCTGGGAGGCCGTCGAGGGCATGCCCGGCATGGAGCAGAAGATCCTCTCAGGGGGCAAGGAGAGCGCCGACCACACACCGTCTCGCGCGCGGCGCGGCAGGCTCGTCCTACGACGTCGCTCTCGAGCACGACTTCTTCGAAGAGATCTGGATCCTCGAGGGCTCGATCCGCGACAAGAGCACGGGCGAGGTCTACACCACGGGCATGTACGCGTCCCGGCCACCCGGGATGGCGCACGGCCCGTTCGAGTTCGACGAGAACGCCGTCTTCTTCGAGGTGCGCTACTCGACCTCGCCGGCCGAGGCCTGAGTCACCCTCGCTCCCGAGCGCACCATTGGGGTACCCAGGGGAAGGGTCTTCTCTAACGCGTTGAGCAGCGCCTGCCGTTGCCGAAGGTGACTTCGGAAACGCCGCACAACTCGATCTGAAGAACCGCGCCACCGCCGACACGGGCACCGCAGCCGGGCCGCCGCATGGCATGAGAACCAGGGGGTTCAATGGACACCGGCACGCCGCACGCACGTCGATCACCCGGCCGCCTCATTGGCGTCCTGTTTGCTCTCGGCGTGCTCGCCGCGCTCGCGCTGCCGAGTCAGGCGCTCGCACACCACGCGAACGCCACGTTCACGTGCGACGAGGTCACCTACAGCTACCTCTCCTTCTCGAACTCGCCCGACAACACGACCACCTACACGGTCAAGATCGATCCCGGCACCGCCGCGGAGCAGATCCTGACCGGCGAACATGTCTTCGCGGGCGAGAACGGCGTCGGGATCGTCACGCTGCCGGTCCTCTCGGGCGGCGATCACCCCATCGAAGCATGGGCTGAGTGGGACACGAACGGGCACACCAAGCCTCTGCACAAGGTCGGCCAGGCGACGGTCACGTGCCTGCCACCCCAGCACAGGGACTGCACGATCCTGGGCACCTCGGGCGCCGACTTCCTCGACGGTGACATCAACCCGATCCTGGCCGAGCTCATCTGCGGGTTCGAGGACGACGACACCCTGAACGGGCTGACCGGCGACGACATCCTGCGTGGGCACGAGGGCGCCGACAATCTCGATGGCGGTCCCGGGAACGACAAGCTGATCGGCGGCGCGGGCGACGACAACCTGCTCGACGGCGACGGCAACGACAAGCACAAGGGCGGCCCGGGAGAGGACAACATCTTCGACTCGGCGGGCAACAACAAGGTCTACGGAGGCCCGGGGATCGACTCGATCGTCACAGGTGACGGGAACGACGTCATCGGCGGTGGCGAGGGCGGCGACGTCGGCAACGAGGAGTCGATCTTCTCGGCCGGCGGCGACGACAAGGTCCTCGGTGGCAAGGGAGCCGATTCGATCGACGGCGGCGTCGGCAACGACAAGCTTCTCGGGGGCACGGGCGACGATCTACTCACAAGCGCGGACGGTGACAACCTCCTACGTGGAGGCAAGGGCGACGACCTGCTTACGTCCGGACCCGGCGCCGACAGGCTCCTGGGCGGCCCGGGCGCCGACCGGCTCGAGTCAGACGGCGGGGCCGACCGTCTCGTGGGTGGTCCCGGCGCCGACTACATGGATTCGGGCTCAGAAGACGACGTGATCTTCTCGATGCACGAGGACAACGAGATCGACACGATCATCTGCGGCGATGGAAACGACACCGTCTACTACCGCCCCGAGGACAACGTCGACCTCGCGACCTGCGAGAACCTCATCCCGATTACCTAGAACACCTCGGTGCGTGCGCCCGGCTGCACGCGCCCCCATCGCTGCCTACATTGAAACGCCAATGGAAGGTAGCCCATGAGAGCGGTCGTCCAGCGTGTCACCCAGGCGCGCGTGCTCGTCGGTGAGGACGTCGTCGGCTCGGTTGGGCCTGGGCTGTGCATCCTCCTCGGCGTGGCCGATGGCGACACGGCCGAGGACGCCCGCGACCTCGCTGGCAAGATCGGTCGCCTGCGAATCTTCGCCAACGACGAAGGGCGCTTCGACAGGAGCGTCGTCGACGTTGGCGGGAGCGCCCTCGTCGTGAGTCAGTTCACGCTGATCGCCGACCTCGCCGGGGGAAATCGGCCGAGCTTCTCGCACGCCGCGAAGCCAGAGCAGGCGCGCGTACTCTATGAGGCGTTCGCCGCCGACCTGGAGGAGCTCGGTGTGCACGTCGAGACCGGCCGCTTTGGCGCAACCATGGCCGTCGAGATCACGAATGACGGGCCGGTGACCATCGTCGTCGGCGCCGAAATGTAACCCGGGCCTTGCTATCCTGCGGCAACGAGCTACCCCACACGTCGGTGTTTCTGAGTGGGCGCGCTGCGCCCGCTTTGCATAAGTAAGGAGAGATTTCAGGAGAGGATGAGTCCAGTTACGACAACGCACGAGCGAGAGCACGAGCTCTTGCGCGAGATCCGCGACGCGCTGGCCACGTCGATGCCCGCCGTTGACGTTCTCGCAGTCGAGCTTCAGGGCCCCGACCGCTTCTGCGTGTTCGTCGACCATCCAGAGGGCGTTGATCACGCACTCTGTGGTGATGTGACGAAGGCCCTCACTGCGTACCTGGTCGACTTCACGGTCGACGTGTCCTCACCGGGAATCCAGCGACCGCTGCGCACCTCAGAGCAGTTCGGCGCCGCGGTCGGCCAGCGGGTTGCCATCAAGCTGGGACATCCCAGCAACGGCCGGCGAAAATTCAAGGGCCGGATCGCCTGCGCAGGCAGTTCGCACGTCGTGCTCGAGCTGTCCGACGGGGAGGCCGAGATCGCATATGCCGAGATCTCGCGTGCCAATCTGATCGACGAGGGAAGGTCAACGTGAGCCGCGAGATAATCGAAGCGATCAGAAGCATCGAGGCCGAGAAGGGGATCGAGGGCGACACGCTGATCACCGCTCTCGAAGACGCCCTGCTCGCCGCCTACAAGAAGACGCCCGAAGCCGAGCGCCACGCACAGGTCGCGCTCGACCGTGGCAGCGGCGACTTCCTGGTCTGGGCGATCGATCTGCCGGCAGACCTCGAGGTCAAGCTGCTCGACGAGGCTCGCGAGCAAGCGCTGCAAGAGCTCGAGGCCGCCGAGGAAGAGAACGGTGAGCGCACCAACACGCTGATCACCGATGACGACCTCGACATCGACTGGGCGCAAGTGCCCTTGCAGGAGCTCGACAGGCGTGACGTCACGCCCAACGACTTCGGGCGCATCGCCGCGCAGACCGCGAAGCAAGTCATCCTGCAGCGCATCCGCGAGGCCGAGCGGGCGATGATGTACGACGAGTACGTCGACAGGGTCGGCGAGGTCGTGGCGGGCATCGTCCAGCAAGCCGGCGACCGGCACAACGTTCTGGTCGACCTGGGTCGCGTCGAAGCTCTGCTGCCGCGCTCGGAGCAGGTAGATGGCGAGCGCTACGAGCAGGGCGGCCGCATCAAGGCTGTCATCACCGAGGTTCGCTCTGGGACGAAAGGCCCGCAGGTGATCCTGTCACGGCGAGATCCGGAGCTGATCCGGACGCTCTTCGAGCTCGAGGTTCCAGAGGTTGCCGACGGGCTGGTCGAGATCCGCGGAGTCGCGCGCGAACCCGGGTACCGCTCGAAGATCGCTGTCCAGTCACATGCACAGGGAGTCGACCCGGTCGGCGCGTGCGTCGGTCCGCGAGGCTCTCGCGTGCGCATGGTCGTCTCGGAGTTGCGCGGCGAGAAGATCGACATCATCCCCTGGAACGACGAGCCGGCGCGGTTCATCGCCAAGGCTCTTTCGCCCGCTCGCGTCCGCGAGGTCTTCGTCGATGACGAGTCTCGCGAGGCGACGGTGATCGTGCCCGATGATCAACTCTCGCTCGCAATCGGCAAAGAAGGCCTGAACGCACGGCTTGCGGCTCGCCTCACCGGCTGGCGCGTCGACATCCAGTCGGAGTCGGAGTTCGCCGAGGCCGAGGCCGAGGCCGCATTCTCGGGCGCCGACGACGAGGACGTCACGGGTCGCTGCGCGGCCGTGCTCTCGACGGGCAAACGCTGCCCGAACACTGTCCTGCCCGGCTCGCGCTATTGCGGCATCTCAGCGCACCAGGAGCTCGCCGCGCGCGAGGCCGCCGGCGAGACGATCGAGCCCGTTGCCGAGGTCGCCGACGACGACCCCGAGCCTTCGGGGGGCGACGCAGAAGTCGCACTGCCCGAAGACGCCGAGCCGACGGCCGACCTCGCTGCAGCCGCAGAGCCGGCCGAGCCAGAAGGCGCAACGGCCGATCTCCAGCCTGACGCGACCACAGAAGCAGACGAGAGCGCATGACGGACTCCAACGAGCAGCCAGAGTCCGACGAGAAGAAGCCCGGGCGGCCCGTCAGACCCCGGCACGGGCGTCCGAGTCAGGGCAAGCGTCGCGTCGTTATCGACCAGCCCACGCAGCGTGGCCGACCAGATCAGCGGCGTGACATACCGACCGTCCCCAAGCCCGAGAAGCCAGCGCAGCCTGTCTCCGAGCCGACCGGGCCGGTAGGGGTAGCTTCGGGCGCCACCGTCAAGGAGCTATCGGCTGCGTTCGGCACGCCGGTGCCCGAGATCATCAAGATCATGATGGACGTCGGCGAGATGGTAACGATCACGCAGAGCCTGGGCGACGATTCGATCGAGCTGCTCGCGACCGAGCTAGGGCGCGAGGTCTCGATCACCCAGGCCGCCGAGGAGGAACCCGACGAGGAGGTCTACGACGACGCTCCCGAGGACCTTGTTGCGCGCCCGCCTGTGATCACGATCATGGGACACGTCGACCACGGCAAGACGACGCTGCTCGACGCAATTCGCGAGAGCACGATCGCCGAGTCGGAGGCGGGCGGCATCACGCAGCACATCGGCGCGTACCAGGTCGAGCACGACGGGCGCACGATGACCTTCCTCGATACGCCCGGCCACGAAGCGTTCACCGCGCTGCGTGCACGCGGCGCGAAGGTCACGGACATCGCCGTGCTTGTCGTCGCTGCCGATGACGGCGTCAAGCCGCAGACCGAGGAGTCGATTAGCCATGCGCGGGCGGCCGAGGTGCCGATTCTGATCGCCGTGAACAAGATGGATCGCCCGGACGCCAATCCCCAGCGGGTGCGCCAGGAGCTCGTAGCACACGAGCTGCAGCCTGAAGACTGGGGCGGCGACACCCAGTACGCCGACGTCTCGGCGAAGACCGGTGAGAACCTCGACGAGCTGCTCGACAAGATCCTGCTCGTCGCCGACGCCGAGCTCGAATGCAAGGCCAACCCGGATGCATACGCGTCCGGGACGATCATCGAGAGCCGCCTCGAGGTCGGGCGTGGGCCCGTGGCGACGATGCTCATACAGCGCGGAACGTTGCGCGTTGGCGATGCGCTCGTCGCGGGTGATGCGTGGGGGCGCGTGCGCGCCCTGCACGACTTCCATGGCGAGCGGATCAAAGAGGCTGGGCCGGGCACGCCGGTCGAGATCATCGGACTCGACCGACCGCCGATCGCGGGCGAGCACGTTCGCGGCGTCGAGCACGAGCGCCAGGCGCGTCAGCTTGCGGCTTCCCGCGAGCAGCGGCTTCGTGCCGAGGGGCTCGCGCGGCAGGCGAAGAAGGGCGTCGCGCTCGAGGATCTCTTCTCGCAGATTGGCGAGGGCGAGGTTCAGGCGCTCAACGTGATTGTCAAGGGCGACGTGCAGGGCTCCGTCGAGGCAGTCGCGTCCGAGCTCGCCAAGATCGAGCACCCCGAGGTCGGAGTCGATGTTCTTCACACCGGCATCGGCGGCATCTCCGAGAGCGACGTCCACCTCGCGGCAGCCTCGAACGCACTCGTCGTCGGCTTCAACGTGCAGCCCAACGCCGAGGCGCGAGCACTCGCGAAACGTGAAGGAGTCGATCTGCGGACGTACCGCGTGATCTACGAGCTGACTGACGAGATCGAGCGAGCGCTCTCGGGCATGCTCGCGCCGCAACAGGTCGAGGAAGTCATCGGCGAGGCCGAGGTGCGTGAGCTCTTCCGCATATCGAGACTCGGCGTGATCGCGGGTTGCTACGTCACCGATGGCGTCATTCGCCGTAGCGCCGACGTGCGCGTTGTGCGCGACGGTGCCGTCGTGTACGAGACAACTCTCGCCAGTCTCAAGCGGTTCAAGGACGACGTCCGCGAAGTGCAAGAGGGCTTCGAATGCGGGATCCAGCTCGAGGGCTTCAACGACGTCAAGCAAGAGGACGTGTTGCAGTTCTACGAGACGAAGGAGATCGAACGAGATCTCTCGTCCGCAACAGCGAGCGCTACCGCCGCCGACGCTGAGTAGCTAAGGCATGAGCGCCGGCTACGTCGGCATTCTCTCTGCGGAGCTGCACTTCCCCGAGAGCGGCTCTCTCAAGACGAAACGCAAGGACGTCAAGTCGGCGAAGGCGCAACTCGTCCAGAGGTTCCATGTCGCCGTCGCCGAAGTCGACCACCACGACACCTGGCAGCGCTCACGTCTCACGGTCAGCTGCGTTGGCCGTACACACGCCGACGCGGCGAGCGTTCTCGAGAGCGTCGAGCGATTCCTCTACGCGGGGCCCTACGAGACGGCGATCGTTCAGCGCGAGGTGGGGAGGGCCGACGACTGGTCAGCCTGACCCCTAGCTCAGCGCCATGAGCGGGCGAATGCGACGCATCGACGAGCTGCTGCGAGAGGTGGTCTCGGAGAGCGTCGGCGCCCTGGGCGAGAAGCAGATCGGCTTCGTAACCGTCACCGCTGTGCGCACGAGCCCAGACCTGCGCGCGGCGACGGTCTACGTGAGCATTCTCGGCGCCGAAGGGGAGCGTGACAACGTGCTTGCGGCGCTCGAGCGCGCACGTGTCCCGATCCAGCAAAAGATCAATCGCGAGCTGCGCATGAAGAGGACTCCCGTGTTGCGGTTCGAGTACGATCAGTCGGTAGAGTCCGGCGCGCGGCTGAGCAAGTTGCTCGATGAGCTAGAGCCGGAAGACCACGATGAGCCCGACGACTGACCTCGATGCGATCGTGCACGCGCTGCGCGAGGCCCCGCGCGTGCTTGTGGTCACGCATGAAAGCCCTGACGGCGATGCCCTCGGCTCGTTGCTGGCGACGAAGCTGGCTTGCGAGTCGCTGGGCAAGGACGTGCGCGCCTACCTCACGCCGGAGACCGGGTTGCCTCGCGAGTACGGGTTCATGGCGCTCGACGACGTGGTCCGCGCCCCACCCGACGATTGTGAGGAGCTCGTACTAGTAGCACTCGACTGCGCCAACGCGCGTCGCGTCGGCCCCGACGAGTCTGTGCTCGAGCGCGCCTCTGCCGTGCTCAACATCGACCACCATCACGACAACACTCGCTTCGGCGATGTGAACCTGGTCGTCGACGACGCCTCGTCGACGGCCGAGATCCTCGCCGACGTGTTCCGCGGGCTCGATGTCGAATTCACAAAGGCTCTCGCCGAGGCCCTGTACATCGGAATCGTCACCGACACAGGGCGCTTTCAGTACACGAACACGACGCCCAAGACGCTCCGGCTCGCCGCGAAGCTTCTCGAGCTGGGCGCCGATGCACAGCGGATCTTCCAGGACGTCTACGAGAGCGTCGAGCTCGCCAAGCTGCGGCTGCTGGCCCGCACGCTCGACAACATTCGCATCTATGACGAGGGGCGATTGATCATCTCCTCGCTCGGTCGCGACGACTTTGCACAGGCCGGTGCCGAGGAGCCGGCCGCGGAGGGCATCATCGACTATCTGCGCGCCATTGCTGGCACCGAGATGGTCTCGCTGATCCGTGAGCCGCCGCTCGACGGCTCGCTGCCCCCGCGCAAGGTCAGCCTGCGCTCGACCAATGCTGGCATCAACGTCTCGGCGATCGCGCGGGAGTTCGGCGGCGGTGGACACAGGCAGGCAGCCGGGTTCTCGACCGATCGCGACGTCGAAGACCTCGTCACAGCCATCGAAGAGCTCTACCGCGGGCAACTGGAGCGCGCGGCCTAGATCGGTGGCCATGCAGCTCGACGAGACCCGAGAGCGTCTCCAGCGGGCGAGTGGCCTCGTTCTCGTCGACAAGCCGTCGGGCCCGTCGTCACACACCGTCGTTCGCGCGACGGCGCAGGGACTCATGCGCGGCCGAACGGCCCGGGAAGGTAGCGCGACACGCCTGAAGGCTGGACATGCGGGGACGCTCGACCCCGCCGCCAGCGGGCTTCTCCTCGTCCTGGTCGGCCCCTCGACACGACTCGCCCGCTACCTGGTCGGACTCGACAAGCGCTACCGCACCGAGATCCAGCTCGGGCAAACCACGACGACAGGCGACGCCGAGGGAGAGCCACTCGAGCGCACACCGATACCGCCGCCCGACACGCTTCCGGCCGCGCTCATCGGCGAGCTCGAGCTACCCGTGCCCGCCGCCTCGGCCGTGAAGATCGACGGAGAGCGGGCCTATGCGCGCCACCGCCGGGGCGAGCAGATCGAGATGCCAACACGTACGTCGCGTATCGACTCGGTTGAGGTCGTCGCAGCCTCGAGCGATTGCGTCACCCTTGACCTCGACGTGTCGAGCGGCACCTATATCCGAGCCATCGCCGAGCACATCGGCGGGCACTGCCGGTCGATCCGCCGCCTATCGGTAGGCGGCTTTCGCGTCGACGACAGCGACGCGGAGTCGGTGCTCGCACCGCTCGAGGCGCTTGCGTTCCTCCCGCGAGTCGAGCTGACGAGTGACGGGGCCGAGGCACTCCGACACGGGCGCCAGATTGCGTGCGAGGGCAGCGGTGTCGCCTGTGCGAGGCACGCCGGCGAGCTCGTCGCAGTGATCAACTGCACGGCGGGTCTCGCTCGACCCCAGACCGTGATCGCGCCGTGATCGTCGTCCGCGACGTCTCCGAGCTCGAGAGCGAGGCCCGCGCCGTCGCGATTGGCGTCTTCGACGGCGTTCACAAGGGCCACCAGGCCGTGATCCGTGCGTGCGTCGAAAGCGAGCGACGAGCGACGGTCATCACGTTCGAGCCCCACCCACGAATTGTCCTGGGCTACGACGTACAGCTCGTCTGCCCACTCGAGCGACGGATCGAGCTGATCGGCGACTGCGACGTGGACGAGGTGCTCGTCGTCGAGTTCACTCCCGAGCTCTCACGTCTCACGCCCGAGCAGTTCGCGCAGGCAGTGCTCGAGCCGGTAGGCGCCGAGAGCATCCACGTGGGCGCCGACTTCCGCTTCGGCCACGGACGACGGGGCGACGTCGAGGTTCTGCGCGGCCTAGGCTACCCCGTCGCGGCGGTGCCCGTTGTCCCGGGGGTGAGCTCGAGCGAGATCCGCGCATCGGTCCTCGAAGGTGACGTAGCGCGGGCCGCAGGCATGCTCGGGCGGCCCTTCGAGCTTGCTGGCGAGGTGGTGGTCGGCGATCGCCGCGGCGGCACGCTCGGTTTCCCAACGGCGAACCTGGCCGTCGGGCCGACGCTGCTGGTTCCCGCTTACGGCATCTATGCGGGCTCCGCGCTCGAGCGGCGAGCGGCGATCTCGGTGGGTGTCAACCCTCACTACGGCGGCACCGAGCGTCGGATCGAGGCGCACCTGATCGACTTCAGAGGCGATCTGTACGGCACGAGTCTTCGCCTCGAGCTCTGGAGGCGGCTGCGAGGCGAACGGGCGTTCGACAACGAGCAGGCACTGATCGAGCAGATCGCGCGCGACGTGGCCGACGTTCGTGCGGTCGAGCGGCCGGCCTAGATGGCCGATTCCACGACAACGTGGGTCGGGGTCACGACGATCCCCGGGAGCCGTCAGCCATGCGGCTGCTAGCCTTTTGGGCTGTATGAGCATCACGACAGAGCGCAAGCAAGAGGTTCGCAGCGCACACGCTCGACACGCGACCGACACCGGCTCGACCGAGGTTCAGGTCGCCGTCCTGACAGAGCGAATCAACAACCTCACGACACATCTCAACCAGCATCGGAAGGACCACCACACCCGACGCGGGCTGCTCAAGCTCGTTGGGCGCCGACGCAGGTTGCTCCAGTACCTGGAGCGGAAGGACGTTGAGAAGTACAGGGCGCTTATTCAAGAGCTAGGCCTACGGCGATAGCGCCGTAAACCGCGGCCGGGGCGCGGTGGAAGTTTGAGGGAGCTCGCCACAGCGGCCTGCCTCAAACCTCCGCCTCTGCCTTGAGCCTTTGCGAGAGGAGAGAGATGACGAGTGTTCTTGGAACGAAGCGATCGGCGACGGCGTCGATCGGCGGACGTGATGTCGTGTTCGAAACAGGTCAGCTGGCCAAGCAGGCCGACGGGGCCGTGCTCGTTCAGCGGGGCGACACCGTCGTGCTGGCGACGGCGCAGGGCCGCCTCGAGGGTCGAGATGTCGATTTCTTCCCACTGACGGTCGACGTTGAAGAGAAGATGTACGCGGCCGGAAAGATCCCCGGCGGCTTCTTCAAGCGCGAGGGACGCGCGAACGAGCGGGCGATTCTTAACGCCCGCATGATCGATCGTCCGATCAGGCCGCTGTGGCCCAGCGGCTACAAGAGCGAGGTCCACGTGATCATCACGGTCATCTCGACCGACCGGATCCACGCACACGACACGCTCGCCATCAACGGTGCGTCGGCGGCGCTGATGATCTCGTCGCTTCCGTTTCTCGGGCCGATCGGCGCAGTCCGTATCGGCCTCGACGAGAGCGACAACTTCATCGTCGAGCCGACGCTGCCCCAGCTGCTCGAGTCACGGCTCGACCTGCTCGTCGTTGGCACGCGTGATGCGATCGCGATGGTCGAAGCCGGCGCCGATGAGGTGCCCGAGGACATCCTGCTGACAGCGCTCGAGCTCGCGCACACCGAGATCCGAGGACTGTGCGACGCGCAAGAAGAGCTGCAGCGTGAGGTGGGCAAGCCCAAGCACATCGACCTCGACACGGTCGACGAGGTTCGTGGCCGCACCGCTAGCAACATCAGGGAGCGCATCGAGTCGCGCGGGCCCGAGGAGCTCGACGACCTACTCGAGTCCGCCGAGGCCGATCTGTGCCCGCCGATCACCATGACTTCGACCGAGGACGACGTCGTCCGTCGCCAGCAGGTGCGAGCAGCGCTCGCGACCGTGGCCGACGAGCAGCGACTCGAGGCCGTCGAGGAGCGTGTGCGGGCGCAGTTCGAATCAGACATCCGCGCGCTGACCGACGCGGAGCAGGACTCGAAGGAGCTGAAGAGCGCAAAACGCAACGTGCTGCGCGCTCAGGTCAGTGACAGGGTCGATCTGCCGTGGGTGTCGCGCGACAACGGTGGCCCAGACGGCACAACTCAGCAGATGATCAAGCGCGCGATCGATGGCGTCTACAAGGGGCTCGTGAGGCAGAAGATCGCGGTGGACAAGCGCCGGCCAGACGGTCGCGGCGCCGAGGAGATCCGAGGGGTCGACTGCGATGTGGCAGTGACGCCACGCACGCACGGCTCGGCGCTCTTCACGCGCGGACAGACGCAGATCTTGACGCTCCTCACGCTGGGGACGGCCAAGGAAGGGCAGCGCATCGACGACCTCTCGCTCGAGGAAGAGCGGCGCTACATCCACCACTACAACTTCCCGCCGTTCTCGGTCGGAGAGACGGGCTTCATGCGCGGTCCCAAGCGTCGTGATATCGGCCACGGTGCGCTCGCTCAGAAGGCACTCGAGCCGGTGATTCCCGACGCAGAGGACTTCCCGTACACGATCCGCCTCGTCTCGGAGACCCTCGAGTCGAACGGCTCCTCGTCGATGGGATCCGTCTGCGGGTCGACCCTTGCACTGCTCGACGCAGGCGTGAAGATTCGGCGACCGGTGGCCGGCATCGCGATGGGACTAATCAAGGAAGGCGACGACTACGTCATCCTCACCGACATCCAGGGCGCCGAAGACCACCTCGGCGACATGGACTTCAAGGTGGCCGGCACGCGCGAGGGCATCACGGCCCTGCAGATGGACATCAAGATCACGGGCGTCACGCGCGAGATCATGAGCAATGCGCTCGAGCAGGCCAAGCGGGCGCGCAACTCGATCCTCGACACAATGGCCCAGACCCTCGCCGAGGCCCGGGCCGAGCTGCCCGACCACGCTCCGCGCATCACGTCAGTTCAGATTGATCCGGAGCAGATCGGGTTGATCATCGGCAAGGGCGGCGAGACGATTCGCGCGATCGAGGGCGACCACGATGTCCAGGTCGACATCGAGGAGGACGGCACCGTTCTCATCTACGCCGTCGAGGGCACGAACGCCGACGCCGCAGCCGACTTCATCCGCAGTCTCACAAGAGAGCCCGAAGCCGGCGACGAGTTCACCGGCAAGGTCGTGCGCACCACTGACTTCGGCGCGTTCGTCGAGCTGAAGAAGGGCCTCGACGGGCTCTTGCATATCTCGAATGTCGGGCCCGGGCGCATTGGTCACATCGAAGACGTGATGGAACGCGGCGACATGGTCGACGTGACCGTGCTCGAGGTCGACAAGGACCGCGGTCGGATCGCCCTCAAGCTGCTCAACAAGCACGAGGACGGAGCACTGGTCTCGCCAGAGGCGCTCGTCGAGCGCGCGAAGGACGCCAGCCCGCGCGAGAACGGCCGCGGGTCAGATGACGGCGGGCGGCGCGAGGGCGGCGGTGGCGGCGGTCAGCGCCGGCGCAGGCGCCGGAGCGGTGCCCCCCGCGACTAGCAACCATCTAGTCGACGTCGCCATCGTCGGAGCCGGCCCGGCCGGCTCGGTCTGCGCGTACCGCCTGGCAGAGGCGGGCGCCAGCGTTCTCATGCTCGATCGGGCACGGTTCCCGCGGGACAAGCCCTGCGGCGGCGGTCTGACCGGTCGCGCACTGCGTGAGCTGCCGATCAACGTCGACGCGGTTGTCGAGGCACGCGTCGATGAGTTCGAGTTCCGGCTGAACTACGGGCCGACGTACCGCCGTACATCGCGGGAGCCGCTCGTTGCGATGACGCAGCGATCGCTGCTCGACGCTCATCTCGTCGAGGCCGCCGTCGAGGCGGGAGCCGAGTTCCGTGACGGCATCAAGGTGGAGGCGATCGAACAGAAGCCCGACGGAAGCTTCGTCCTCGACGCGAGCGACGAGCGCATCCGCGCGCGGGTCGTCATTGGCGCTGACGGTGCGAACGGCAAATCGCCAGAGCAACTTGGGCTGGCGGGCGAGCGCACGCTCGGCGTCGCGCTCGAGGGCAACGTCGGGTTCGCGAGCGTCGACGAGACGCGCTACCGCGATCGCGCCGTGCTCGAGCTAGCGACGTTGCCGGGCGGTTACGGATGGGTCTTCCCGAAGTCCGATCACGTCAACCTTGGCGTCGGCGGCTGGGCCTCGACGGGGCCGCACCTGCGCACCCACCTCGAGCGACTCTGTCACGAGCATGGCACCACGCTCGACGCGCTCGAGAGCGTACGTGGGCATCGCCTGCCGCTGCGACGGAAGGGCGCGCCGCTCGCCCGCGGCCACGCTGCGCTCGTGGGCGACGCAGCCGGACTGGTCGACCCTGTGTCGGGCGATGGCATGTTCGAGTGCTTCGTGAGCGCTCGCCTGTGCTGCGCCGCCGTTCTCGATCTGCTTGCTGGAAAGGCACACAGCCTCGTGCCGTATGCCGACGCGCTCGAGGCACGGCTCGGCCGCCTGAGCGCCGCCTCGTGGGCCGCCAAGCATGCGTTCGACCGTTTTCCGAGAACGGCGTTCATGCTTACGCGGCCGCGTTTCGTCTGGCCCATTGTCGAGCAGCTGATCCACGGCGAGATCGAGCATCCCGGCGCCTCGCGTGGACCCGGCCGGATCGCGCTCAAGGCGCTTCGCAGCTTGGCCGCACTCGCGCCAATGCGTCGAGACAGAGCTGCGTCAGCCCTGTGACACGTCACCGTATGACGACGCTCAAGAGCGGCGTCCGGGTCGTTTCGGAGACGCTCGACGAGTCGATCCGCTCGGTCGCGCTGGGCGTCTGGATCGGCGCCGGCTCGCGTGACGAGCGACCCTCGCAGGCCGGACTGACGCACTTTCTCGAGCACCTCGTGTTCCGCGGCTCACGTCGCTACTCGGCGCAGGACGTGGCCGAGCTATTCGACGGAGTAGGGGGCGAGCTCAACGCCGCAACGACGCGCGAGTACACGGTGCTGTACGCGCGCGTCCTCGACGAGCATCTCGATCTCGCGCTCGACGTTATGACCGACCTCGTGCACGAGCCGAGCCTGGCCGAGCTCGAGGCCGAGCGCTCGGTGGTCATGGAGGAGATCGCGGCCGCCGAGGATGCGCCGCACGAGCTCGTCCACGACCTCGTCTCGGAGGCCCTGTTCGACACACATCCGATCGGGCGACCCATCCTCGGCGACGCGGGCGTCATCGCGCGCGCGAGCCGCCGGAGCCTGCGCGATTTCCACCGCTCTCGCTACACGCCCGACAACATCGTTGTGGCCGCTGCGGGCCGGATCGACCATGACCGGCTCGTTCGCCGTGTTCGCCGTCTCACCGCCGAGCGGGCGCCCGACGCCAGGCCCAGGCGTGCGACGAGACGTCAGTACGTGCGACGCAGCCAGCCGCGTGCCCTGTTCAAACGGAAGCCGACCGAGCAGGTTCATCTCTGCGCCGCCGCAGTCGGTCTCAGCTCGAGTGATCCCCGCCGGTACGCGGCCTCGGTTCTCGACACGTTGCTCGGCGGCTCAACGTCGTCGCGCCTCTTCCAGGAGATACGCGAGAGGCGCGGTCTCGCGTATGCGGTCTATTCGTTCGGCACCCACTACGAGGACGCGGGCGAGTTCGGCGTCTACGTTGGTACGCGCGAGGAGAACGTGGGTCAATGCTGCGAGGTGATCGCCGAGCAGTTCCACGACCTCGCGGCGGGTGGAGTCCGTGACGACGAGCTACGGCGGGCCAAGGACAACCTCAAGGGGAGAATCGTGCTAGCGCTCGAGTCGACCGGAAGCCGGATGAACCGGCTCGGCCGCTCGATCATCTCGGACACCGAGATCAAGAGCATCGACAGCCTGATCGAGGAGATCGAGGCTGTTGACGCAGCGATGATTGGCGAGCTCGCGGGGAAGCTGCTCCGAACCGACGAGCTCGCAGTCGCAACGATCGGGCCTCGATCTCGGCCCGTACGGGCAGGCCTGAAGCGCCTGAGCCGCGAGATCGAGCTCGAGGCCGCCTAGATGATTGATTCAACCATCTAGGCTGATCAGATGAACATCGTCGTCTTCGGTCGCGACGGCAAGGTTGGTACGAGCCTCATCCCAACGCTCGAGCAGGCTGGCCACAGCGTGCTCGGCGTCGAGATCGGGGAGGAGGTCGACGTCGCCGGCCACGACGCCGCCATCGACTTCACCAGCCCGAGCGCCGTCCACGCCAACATGCTCAAGGCTCTCGGCGCTGCTGTGCCGTGCCTGGTCGGCACGAGCGGACTCACCGACGACGCGATTGCCGAGCTCGACGAGGCGGCACGCGGCAACGGCGTGCCCTGCCTGATCGTGCCGAACTTCGCCATCGGCGCCGTGCTGATGATGCGCTTCGCCGAGGCTGCCGCACCCTATTTCGACGGGGTCGAGGTGATCGAGCTACATCACGAGACGAAGGTCGATGCCCCCTCGGGCACGGCGAAGGCAACGGCCGAGCGGCTGGGCGGCGACGTCGCCGTGCACAGCGTGCGCCTGCCCGGTCTGATCGCCCATCAGGAGGTCATCCTGGGGACGAGCGGGCAGACCCTGACCATCCGCCACGACACGAGCTCGCGTGAGGCCTTTGCGCCCGGTGTCTTACTCGCGCTCGAGAACCTCAGCGAGCTGAAACCAGGGGTCAGCGTCGGCCTCGACGCGATCCTGGACGCGACGTCCTAGACGACCCCGCCCGCTGCCGCCTAGAATCTGAACATGCTTGGTGAGGTGCTGACCGCGGCCGTCACGCCCTTCGGTGCGGACGGCGCGGTCAACTACGAGGCTTTCGGCGAGCTGTGCTCCTACCTCGTTGCCCACGGCTCCGATGGAGTCGTCGTCGGCGGCACGACCGGGGAGTCTCCGAACCTGACGGACGACGAGCGCCTACGACTGCTCGAGACGGCGGTCGCGGCGGTCGGACACTCGGCGACGGTGGTCGCCGGCACCGGCACCTACTCGACAGCGCACTCCGTTCACCTGACCCAAGAGGCGGATGCGCTTGGCGTCGACGGCTTCCTGGTTGTCACGCCCTACTACAACAAGCCGCCTCCGGCCGGCATCGTCGCACACTTCGCGGCGATCGCCGAGGCCACCGAGCGGCCGATCATCGTCTACAACATCCCCGCACGCGTCGTCATCAACATCGAATCCCCGACGATGACCGAGCTCGCTGCGATCCCGAACGTCCGGGCTGTGAAGCAAGCGAAGCCAGAGCTCGACGAGGCACGACACATCGTCGATCTCGGGCTCGACCTGTATGCGGGCGACGATAACCTCGTCCTTCCGTTCCTCGAGGTCGGCGGCGTGGGCGGTGTCTGCGTCTTCACACACCTCGTTGGCGAGCGTGTGAAGGAGATGATCACGGCGTTCGGCGTGGGCGACAGCGCGCGAGCGCAGGAGATCGACGACTCGCTCCGCCCGCTCGTCGACGCGCTCGCGGTGACCACGAATCCGATCCCCGTCAAGACCGCGCTCGAGCTGCTGGGCCACGAGGTCGGCCCCCTTCGCCTCCCGCTCGTTCCGGCGAGCGATGCAGAGCGCGCGCGCATTCGCGAGGCGCTAGCGAGCGTCTCGCTCGCACCCGCCACCTAGGCCCGACCGACCGCAGCCGCCCCGACGTACGGCTCGTCCCTGACGGCTACGGTGACCGTGGCCTCGGAAGCCGGAAGTAGACTCTTTCTCCGTGCCGAGCGCAAGCACGCGAATCGTGCCGCTGGGCGGTCTCGGCGAGGTCGGGAAGAACATGACCGTAATCGAGGCCGACGGCGGCCTCGTGGTGATCGACTCCGGGCTCGCCTTCCCACGGGACGAGCACCTCGGCGTCGATCTCGTACTGCCTGACTTCTCCTACCTCCGCGACCGCCGCGGCGAGGTGAGAGCGGTCATTCTCACGCACGGCCACGAAGACCACGTCGGCGGCTTGCCATACGTGATGCGCGATATACGGGTTCCTCAGATTGTCGGCACGAAGTTCACGCTCGGTCTTGTTCACTCGAAGCTCGATGAGCACGGCCTGCTGCACGAGACCGAGTTGCGCGAGCTCGCGCCGGGCGACGCACCGCTTCAAATCGGCCCATTCATGGTCGAGTTCGTGCGCGTCGCCCACTCGATCCCAGATGCCGTGGCCGTGCGGCTCGACACCCCCGGCGGCACGATCGTGCACACCGGCGACTACAAGATCGACCACACGCCCGTCGACGGCTTTCGCACCGACGTCGAGCGACTTGCTGAGCTAGGGGAGGAGGGGGTCGACCTGCTGCTCGGCGACTCGACGAACGCCGAGCGGCCCGGCTTCACGCCGTCAGAGCGAGTTGTCTCTGAGGCCTTCCGCCAGATCATCCCGAGCCAGCCAGGGCGCGTGCTCCTTGCATCGTTCGCCTCGAACGTCCATCGGGTCAAGCAAGCCATCGACGTCGCGATCGACACCGGTCGTGATGTCTGCATCGTTGGCCGATCGATGCGCAAGAACGTGAACATCGCACGGAACCTCGGCTACGTCTCCATCCCCGAGGATCGACTGGTCAAGCCACATCACCTCAGCGAGCTCGATGCGCGCGACACGATGATCCTCTGCACGGGCAGCCAGGGCGAACCGCTCTCGGCACTCACCAGGATCGCCTACGACAACCACCCGCACATCACGGTCGAGCGCGGCGACACCGTGATCATCTCCGCCAAGCCCGTGCCGGGCAACGAGCTGCGCGTGCACGACACGATCAACGGCCTGACACGAGCCGGCGCAACGGTGCTCCACCAGGAGACGACGGCCGTGCACGTCTCCGGGCACGGAAACGCCGAAGAGCTTCGGATGATGCTGAGCCTCCTCGCGCCCCGCTGCGTCATGCCGATGCACGGCGAGCACCGGATGCTGGCGGCCCACGCTCGCCTTGCGAGCGAAACGGGTGTCGAGCCCGACAACATCGTCGTCGCCGAGAACGGCACCGTCGTCGAGCTCAGTGCCGACGGGCTCTCGGTCGTGGGCCGCGCCGAAGCCGGTGTGACCTTCGTCGACGGGCTCGGCGTCGGCGACGTGCGCGACGTCGCGCTTCGCGATCGGCGCCACCTCTCAGAGCACGGCGTTCTGATCGTCGTCGCAACGGTCATTCTCGACGAGGCACGGGAACTCGGCGCGCCCGAGGTGATCACCCGTGGTCTCTCGGAGCTCGAGCCGCTCGTCGACGAGGCGCGCGAGCAAGCACACGAGACGCTGACCAGGTGCCTCGACGACGGCGTCACCGAGCTCAAGCTGCTGCAGGAGCACCTCCATGACGAGGTCGGCAAGTTCATCTCGGACAGAATTGGCCGGCGACCGATGATCCTGCCCGTCGTGCTCGAGGTCTAGATGGAGGACCCCGTAGCCGAGAGCAGCCCATGGATGGAGGTGCTCACGAGCGCCGTGGCAGGCGGAACGGCCCAGCGCCTCGGGGACTCGCTCGCCTCCTGCGAGGACACTGCACTCGAGTTCTGCCGCCTTCTCGACGCCTGGCGACGCGGTGAGGCGTCACCGAGCACAGCCGCGGCGCGCCGGGATGCGCTGCGCGAGCGCGCGGCCGCCGCCGAGGGCGCGCTCGTTGCCCTCGACGAGCCGCTTGGCCGCTATCTGCTCGAGCTGCAAACCGGTGCTGCCGAGGGCCGATCGTGGTACGGGCAGCCGGGCCCGGCCGAGGTCGTCGACTGGGAGCCCGTTCTCGACCGGGCCGGCCTCGATGCCGACCCGCACCGCGTCATGCAGGCCTACCTCGAGCTCGCGGTGCTCGTCCGTGCGCTGCAGGGCCTTGCGACGTCTGTCGAGCTCAGCTCCAAGCCAACCCGCGCCGACCTCTGGGCCGGGTTGTTCGACCTGCGCGAGAACCTCTGGACCGCGGTCGAGGACTTGCACTCGCTCGCCGCCTGAGCTAGACGCGACAGCCAGGCGCCGAGCAGGAGGGCCGCGCCGGCTGCCGAACCTGCCGGTATGGCGCAACCGAAGCGTCGCACGTCGTCGCGCCCGCCCAATGGGTCGACGGCAAAGCGAGCCGCACCCGAGCGGAACGAGCAAGGCGCCGAGCTACTCGGACTCGCGCTCCTTGCCCTCGGCATCTTCTTCGCCGTCGTCGTCTGGTTCGGTTGGGACGGTGGCATCGTCGGAGGAAAGCTTGCCGACGTCTTCGAGATCCTCGTCGGGCGCACCGCCCTCCTGATTCCGGCGCTCCTCTCTACCATCGGGATCCTGCTGATGGCGCGCAGTGACGTCGTCGACCTACGCCCCTTCCGCCTCGGCATCGGCATCCTCGCGGTCTCGCTCACCACGATCTTCGCGGCCGGGGTCTTCGGCCTGGGGCCGAGCAGCCCGGCGCCCAAGACGCTCGACCCGTCTGTTGTCGATCAGTACGGCGGCCTCGTCGGCGGGGCGATCGCGTACGCGTCGCGCACGCTGATCGGTGACACCGGCACGGCAATCCTCTGCGTCCTGGGCGTGATGACTGGCGGTCTGCTCGTCACGGGAGCTTCGATCGGGGCGTACATGCGGCGATCAGCGCGCATGAGCGCGAAGGCCGCGCGTCACGGCGCACGTGCCGCGCGCCGCGGTGCCGGAACGCTCGTGCGGCCGCAGAGTGTCCATCGAGCGCCAGGACACGCCACCGCAGGATCGGACCCGGGACGAGACGCGGTCGACTTCGCCGCCGACCTCGACACCGGCCACGGAGTCGAGCCGTCGCTTGCACACAGCGACGCCGATCCTCCGGACACCGCGCCGCCAGGGGCCGATGAGCCGTCGCTCCCGGCGAGTTCCGCGGAGCGCGCTGTCCCGATCAGCGGGGATGACCCCTCGGAGCGTGGACTGCCTGCGATGGTCGCCGAGCAGAGCTCCGAGTTGGATTCGCTTGGAGAACGCCCGACCGAGGGCTTCTCGTTCCCAGAGCCCAACGACGCTTACACGCTGCCGAGCAAGGATCTGCTCGACCGCTCCGAGAACGGCGGCACCAAGACCTCGTCGGAACAGGACGGGCTCGCGAGCACGCTCGTCGAGACACTCGCGAGCTTCGGCGTCGAAGCAACCGTGATCGGAGAGGTCTCGGGCCCCAGGGTCACGCGCTACGAGCTCCAGCTCGCCCCGGGAACGAAGATCTCTCGCTTTACCGGCCTCCGTGACAATCTGGCGTACGCGCTCGCGACCACCGACATTCGGATTCTCGCTCCGATACCGGGCAAGCAGGCTGTTGGGGTCGAGGTGCCCAACCACTCGAGCAACATCGTGCGACTCGGCGATGTCGCCGTCGATCTCCCCGGCAATGCGAGCCCGCTCTCGGTCTGGCTGGGCAAGGACATCTCGGGCAAACCGGTCTGGGACGACCTTGCGCGTATGCCGCACCTGTTGATCGCGGGCACCACGGGGTCGGGGAAGTCGGGCTGTATCAACGCGATGATCTGCTCGCTGCTCCTGCGGGCGACACCCGACCAACTGCGCATGATCCTGATCGACCCGAAGCGCGTCGAGCTTGGGCCCTACGAGTCGATTCCACATCTCCTGACCTCGGTCGTCTCGAACCCGAAACGGGCCGCGGCAGCGCTCGTGAACGTCGTCGAGGAGATGGAGCACCGATACGAGCGCATGAGCGTCGCCAAGGTGCGCAACCTGGTCGAGTTCAACCGGGTGCTCGAGAAGCGTGGCGAGGAGCCGCTTCCGTACCTGCTTGTCGTGATCGACGAGCTCGCCGACCTGATGATGATCTCGCCGCAGAGTGTTGAAGACGCGATCATCCGGCTCGCGCAGAAGTCGCGGGCTGTCGGTATCCATCTCGTCCTCGCGACGCAGCGTCCTTCCGTCGACGTGATCACGGGAATGATCAAGGCGAACGTTCCGTCGCGGATCGCGTTTGCGGTGTCGAGCCAGACCGACAGTCGCGTGATCCTCGATGGCGCCGGGGCCGAGAGCTTGCTTGGGCAGGGCGACATGCTCTTCAAGCCGCTCGGAACCTCGCGTCTGAAGCGCATTCAGGGCGCCTATGTGACCGAGGAGGAGATCGCGCTCGTCGTCAAGCACTGCCGCGGCCAGCGCGATCAGGAGCTCAACGACACCCTTCTCGACGCGCCCGAGCCGGCCGAGCCGGACACGGTCGGCGACGCGCTCGACCCCGACGACGACCCGCTGCTCGACAAGGCGATCGACATCATCGTGCAGACGCAGAGCGCGTCGGTCTCGATGATCCAGCGCCGTCTGCGCGTGGGCTACACGCGGGCGGGCCGTCTGGTCGACATGCTCGAACGACGCGGGTTCATCTCCGGCTACGAAGGGTCGAAGCCGCGGCGGGTTCTGGTGACCGCCGCCCAGCTTGCCGAACGGGAGCTGCTCGACGTTGAGCCGGTCGACGAGCACTCGCGCGATGGCGAGCGCGACACCGTCGGCGCCGCGAGGTGAGGCTCTGCCTGGCCCGCTGAGCGTCGGCAGGGCAGCGACCGGGGCGGGTGATCTCGCCGGTCCGGGCGTCGCTAGAGTGACGCGAGTGCGGAACGCAAAGGCGGTTCTCGGGGTTCTCTTCGGGCTGCTCGCACTGGCGATACTCATCGCCGGAGGCCTGCGGACGAACTCCGAGACCACGGTCGACCGGATCGTCGTCGCCTCGATTCCGGTCGGATTCGTTGCCGGATGGATCGCCGTCTCCTTCGCGCGCCGCGGACGGTTCGAGTTTCAGCGGACACTCGGCCGCACCGGCGGACGGCGAATCGCCGGGCTCGCTCGCGCACTCGGCATCCTCGCGATACTCCTTTCGTTGACTGGAGCGCTGGCGATCGCGGTCTTCGGCGTCCTGAAGCTCGTCGCATAGCTCCGCGCACCGCGCTGGCGGCTCACGTGGGGGTCGATTCCGGAGGCGGTGCGCGATACAATCGCTCCTCGCTTGTTCGAGATTGGCAACAGCCTGCGGGAGGCTCGTGAGCGGCAGGGGCTTGATTTCGCGAGCCTCGAAGCCGACACGAAAGTGAGAGCGAAGTACCTGAGAGCGCTCGAGGAGGAGCGCTTCGACGTCCTCCCGGCCGAGAGCTACGCGCGGGGCTTCCTCGAGGTCTACGCGACGCGCCTGCGGCTCGACAGCCAGCTCTACGCAGACGAGTTCGACTTGCGGTTCGCGCGCGGTGACGGAGATGGGCAAGGAATCCGGCGTATTCGCGGTGAGCGCAGGCTGCGCTTCGAGGCGAGCGCGCTCGCGTTCGGCCTGCTCGGGATCCTCGCGGTCACCGTCCTCGTAATCGCGGCCTGGCAGTTCAGTGGAGGCTCCGACGACGGCGACCCGTCGTCGCCCGCCGCGCCCGAGCCTGCCGCCGCGCCGGAACCGACCGCTCCGCCGGCTCCTGATCCTGTCAGTGCTCCGCCGGCGCCATCCGCCGCGGACGCACCGGCACCGGTCGCGGAGGAGGCCGAGCTCGAGGTGCGCGCGCTGGTGGCTGGTGCACGGGTGACGATCCGGCGGAACGGGCGCAACGGCCGAGTGCTGTTCGCCGACACGCTTGCAGACGGCGAGACACACGTCTTCACGGGGCTGCGACTCCACGCGGCCTTCCGTGATCCGTCCAGCTTTGCGGTGAGGGTCAACACAGAGGTACTCCCAATCGTTCCTCGGCGACTCGTTGCGACTGCCGACGGCTGGCGTCGCGGGTGAGCCTCGGCACACGCTGGAGGCGATCGCCGTGAGCTCGACATGAGCATCCGGGCTCGCTCGCACGTGCTCCTCACGGGATCCGAGCTCGTGCGCGGGGACATCCAGGATGCCAACGGCGGCTTTCTGGCCCGTGAGCTGACGCAGCTTGGCCTGCCTCCCGAGCGACTCGTAGTCGTGGGCGACGACCCTGCCGAGCTCACGCGCGCCCTCGAGGACGGCTTGCAGGCTGACCTCCTGGTCGCCTCGGGCGGGCTCGGCCCGACGCACGACGACCGGACCGTCGAGCTCCTGGCCCGGGCGGCCGGGGTCGAGCTGGAAGTCGACGATGACCTGCTGGCACGAATCGGCCAGACGTCGCGCGATATCGCCGAGCGCCTCGGCATGCCGTATCACGACTTCGAGCCGGGTGTGAAGAAACAGGCAACGCTTCCCAAGGGTGCCGAGGCACTCGGCCTCGCCGGCACGGCGCCCGGGCTGATTCTGCGCGCCGCCTCGACCACAGTCGTCGTGCTGCCCGGCCCTCCTGGCGAGCTCAGACGCCTGTGGCCGCGGGCGGCCGAGCATCCCTGGGTTACGGAGGTGGCCGGCCGGAACCCCGCGCTCACACATCGGCTGCTCCGCTTTTTCGGGGTCAGCGAGTCGGCCGTCGCTCGCGCCCTCGAAGCCGCCGGTGGCGAGGACAGCGGGCTCGAGATCGGCATTTGCGCGCGCGAGTTCGAGATACACGTCGACATTGCCGCCGGCGACGATGCACGAGCGCAGGCCGACAGGCTCGAAGCGGAGCTCACCGAGACACTGGCCCGAGCCCTGTTCGCGCGTGACGCCGAGCCCATAGAGAGCATCGTGCACCGCCTCTGCCTCGACGGGGGTCTCAGCATCGCGAGCGCGGAATCGTGCACTGGCGGCATGATCGGCGAGCGCCTCACGCGCGTACCCGGTGCGAGCCGCGCGTTTCTGGGTGGCGTTGTGGCGTACGACAACACTGTGAAGCGTCACTCGCTTGGCGTGAGCGACGCACTGCTCGAGACGCACGGCGCCGTGTCCGCGGAAGTCGCGCAGGCGATGGCGCAGGGCGTTCGTGACGCGCTCGGCGCCGACGTTGGTATCGCCGTAACGGGTGTTGCAGGGCCGGGCGGCGGCACCGACGAGAAGCCCGTTGGGCTCGTTTTCCTGCACGTGAGCACAGGCGACACCGAGCGTGGCCGCGAGCTTCAGATCCCCGGTGATCGCGACGCGATCCGGGCGCGAGCGACGGCGGCTGGGCTGCATCTCGTACGGCGTGTTCTGACACAGAGCTGACCGCTTTGGGCGCGGAAGGCCCCTGTACTGTCGATGCCAAGACATGGCGACTCTTCATCGCATTCCCGCTCCCTCCGGACTGGACCGAGAAGATCGGTCGCTGGCAACACGAGAGTCTCGGCGCCGATGAGCGACTGCGGCTCGTGCGCGGATCAAGCCTCCACGTGACCCTGGTGTTCCTCGGCGCGGTACCCCGGGTGCGCATGGCGGCCATCGAAACTTCCATGCACAAGGCTCTGACGTCGGCGCCCCGGCCGACGCTCACCCCGGCAGGCATGGCGGGCACACGCAGCGTTGCGATGATCGAACTAGAAGACCGCCACGCGCGCGCGCAGAGGCTGCAGCGCCGGCTGAGCTCCGAGCTCGAGGCAGAGCAGCTCGTGCGACCCGAAGGGCGCCCGTGGAAGGCGCACGTGACGGTCGCACGCCATCGCCTACGGCGCCGGCTCGAAATCGACCTCGCACCGCCTGAATTGCCGGCCTGGAGTCCGTCCGAGGTGGCTCTCTATCATTCCGGGTTACACGTCAGGGGAGCACCCTACGAAATCGTGCAAACGCTCCCGATAGGAGGTCCCAGTGGGTGACCGCGAAGGCGCACTCGATGCTGCTCTGAGCCAGATCGAAAGACAGTTCGGAAAGGGCTCGGTCATGCGCATGAGCGACGAGGCGCAGACTGCTATCCCCACCATCTCTACCGGGTGTCTCTCGCTCGACGTCTCGTTGGGCGTAGGCGGGCTCCCGCGCGGCCGCGTCGTCGAGATCTTCGGCCCCGAGGCGTCGGGCAAGACCACGCTCGTCTACCACGTGATCGCCGAGGCGCAGCGCACGGGTGGCGTCTGCGCATTCATCGACGCCGAGCACGCAATGGATCCCAGCTACGCGCAGCGCATCGGTGTAAACGTCGACGAGCTGCTCGTGTCGCAACCCGACAACGGCGAGCAGGCGCTCGAGATCGCCGAGCTACTCATCCGCAGCGGGGCCCTCGACATCGTCGCCATCGACTCGGTCGCGGCGTTGACGCCGAAGGCCGAGATCGAAGGCGAGATGGGCGACTCGTTCGTCGGCCTCCAGGCGCGACTGATGAGCCAGGCTCTGCGCAAGCTCGCCGGCACGCTCAACAAGACGGGCACCGTCTGCGTCTTCACCAACCAGCTGCGCGAGAAAATTGGCGTCATGTTCGGAAGCCCTGAGACAACGCCCGGCGGCCGTGCACTGAAGTTCTACTCCTCGGTGCGGCTCGATGTCCGCCGAATCGAGACCCTCAAGGAGGGCGTCGAGGCGATCGGCAACCGCACGCGCGTCAAGGTCGTCAAGAACAAGGTCGCCCCACCCTTCAAGCTCGCCGAGTTCGACATCATCTACGGCGAGGGCATCTCCTGGGAAGGCTCCGTCCTCGACGTCGGGCTCGACCAGAAGCTCGTTCAGAAGTCTGGCTCCTACTACAGCTTCGACGAGGTAAGGCTCGGCCAGGGTCGCCAGAACTCGGTCGCCTTCCTGCGCGAGCACCCCGACGTCGCGAACGCGATCGTTGCCGAGATCCAGAAACAGGCGGGCGACACGGTTGTCTCGGCTCGACTCGAGCCCGTTGGCGCGCCAGCCGATGCGGGCCCGCCTGACGAGCAAGAGGCACCGGTCGTCGAGGCGGTGGCCTAGCCACTCGCCACGTGGACTCGCGGCGCCAAGCGATCGAGCACGCTGATCGCCTCCTTGCGGCTGCCGACCGCTCGGCAGCGAGCCTCGTGGGCGCGTTGAAGGAGCGTGGGGTCGCCGAGGTCGACGCCGAGGAGCTCGTCGCCGACCTCGAGCGCTCTGGCCTGGTCTCCGACACACGGGCCGCGAGCACTCGCGCCGCGCACCTGGCGGAGCGCGGCTGGGGCAACGCCGTTATCGACCATCGGCTCGAGGCGGCTAGCTACTCACTCGAGGCCCGGGCCGCCGCCCTGGCTTCTCTCAACGGCGAGGTCGATCGAGCTCGCCTCCTGCTGGCTCGAAAGCGCCGCGCTCCGGCCGCAGCGGCACGCTTCCTCGCACAGCGAGGGTTCGACGACGACGTGTGCGAAGGCCTCCTTGGCACCGAGGAGTTCTCGGAGGGCTAGGATGAGACGTAGCGAAAAGAACAGTCACCCCACTGTGGGGCGGCGACAGAGAGAACACCACACCGGTCCTAGAGCACACCGCGCCAGGACCGTGACGAAACCCCCAGAAATGACCGCGACCAGGAGATTGACGAACCGCTGGCACGAGCTGTTCCCCCCTGCGGGAGAGCTTGCGCCACCGGGCGTCGACGTTTCCTAGACGCACCTTCTCTCGCGACGCCGCTCCCGGGGACACCCCGCATCAGGAGCGAGCATGGAAATCGTCATAGGAATCATCTTCGGCGTCGCGGCCGGGATCCTGGCTACAGCGCTCGTTGGCTATCGATGGATGCAGAGCCGGCTCGGCTCGCACGCTGCCGAGCAGGCCGAGCTCGTCGAGGCCGCGCGCGCCGAGGCACAGACCATCCGCCGCGAGGCCGAAGTCGAAGCGCGCGAGGAGGGCGTCAAGCTCCGCAGCGAGCTCGATGAGCAGCTTGCCGGCAAGCGCCGTGAAGCCGCCGACGTCGAGGCACGCGCAAAGACCGTGGAGCGAGAGGTGAGCGAGCGGCTGAAGGACGTCGAGCGACGCGAGCAGTCCGTTAGCGATCGCGAGACCAACACGGCTGCCGCGCTCGAAGCCGCCGAGAAGGCGCGCGCCGACCAGCTCGCCGAGCTGGAACGCGTCTCTGGGCTCACGACACAGGAGGCCAAAGACCAGTTCCTCACGCGCACCGAGGAGCTTGCACGGCGCGCTGCCGCGAAGCTTGTGCGTCAGGTCGAGGAGGAAGCGCAGGCGGACGCTCGCAAGCGAGCACGCGAGATCGTCGGCGACGCGCTTCAACGGGTTGCGGCGAGCCACGCCTCAGAGATGACGGTGTCGGTCGTTGCGCTTCCCTCCGACGACCTGAAGGGGCGGATCATCGGGCGCGAAGGGCGCAACATTCGCGCGCTCGAGCACCTCACCGGCGTCGAGTTCATCGTTGACGACACGCCCCAGGCGGTCGTGCTCTCAGCGTTCGACGGCGTGCGACGCGAGATCGCCAAGGTCACGCTCACCAAACTGATCGAGGACGGGCGCATCCACCCGTCGCGGATCGAAGAGATGTACTACCAGTCGAAGTCAGAGATCGAAGAGGTGATCCTGCAGGCGGGCGAGCAGGCCGTGTTCGAGGCCAACTGCGGCAAGTTCCACAACGAGGTCGTCAAGGTTCTCGGACGTTTGCACTACCGCTCGAGTTATGGCCAGAACGTGCTCAAGCACACGCTAGAGGTGGTTCATCTTGCCGGCCTGATGGCCGCCGAGGTCGGCGTCAGCGTGAAGACCGCCAAGCGCGCGGCCGTTCTGCACGATCTCGGCAAGGCCCTCACGCACGAGGTCGAGGGCTCGCATGCCGCCGTCTCTGCCGAGCTCGCAAAGAAGCACGGTGAGTCGGACGAGGTCATTCACGCGATCGAGGCGCACCACTACGAGGTCGAGCCGAGCACGGCCGAGGCAGCGCTCCTGATCGCTGCCGACGCGATCTCGGCCTCACGGCCCGGCGCGCGGGGCGAGAGCCTCGAGAAGTACATCGAGCGACTCGAGAATCTCGAGCGAATCGCTGCCGAGAAGGACGGGGTCGAGCGCGTCTACGCGATCCAGGCAGGTCGCGAGGTGCGGGTCCTCGTGACGCCCGAGCAGATCGACGACGACGCAGCCGTCTTGCTCTCGCGCGAGATCGCGCGCGACATCGAGGATCAGCTCGAGTACCCGGGCCAGATCAAGGTCACGGTAATCCGCGAAAGCCGGGCAGTCGAGACCGCGAAGTAGGGGTCCCGGCGGGCCGTCGGGGCGACCGCAGCGGGCCCTCGACGGCTACTGGCTACGATCAGTGGCATGCGTCGCTACAACCTGACGACCTTCGGGTGCCAGATGAACGCGCACGACTCCGAGCGGATCAAGGGACTGCTCGAGGAGCTCGGGCTAGGCGAGTCACCGACGCCTGCCGAGGCCGACGTCATCGTCTTCAACACCTGCACGATCCGCGAGAAGCCAGATCAGAGGCTTGCAGCGCACCTCGCTCAGGCCCGCGCGCTCAAGGAGGCCGACCCGGGGCGCGTGATCGCCGTTGGGGGCTGTTACGCCGAGGCGCAGCGAGAGCATCTGTTCGAGCGCTACCCGTTCGTCGATGTCGCGTTTGGGCCGGGCTCGATTCCGCATCTGGCCGACTGGCTCGGAGCGGGTGGCTACGGCGCAGCGAGCGGCGCCGAGCAAGCGCGTCGGCCGGAGGCGGCGACCGAGCCCGGCCAGCCGGAAGCAGCCACCGGGCATGTCGCGCGCGGCCGCTTTGCTGAGTGGAAGCACTTTGCGGGCCATCTACCCGCGCGGCGCGAGCGCCCGTTCCAGGCCTGGGTTCAGATATCGATGGGCTGTAACTCGAAGTGCTCGTATTGCATCGTGCCGGCCGTACGCGGGCGCGAGCGAAGCCGCGAGCTCGATGACGTCCTCGGTGAAGTCGCGTCGCTTGCGGATGACGGTGTGTGCGAGGTCACACTCCTGGGTCAGAACGTGAACTCCTGGGGCCGCGACCTGACGCAGCACGGCCGCGTCGAGTTCGGCGCGCTGCTTCGGGCTGTCGACGAGATCGACGGGATTGAGCGCATCCGCTTCACCAGCCCGCACCCAAAGGACTTCCGCCAGCCCGTCATCGACGCCATGGCCGAGTGCGCCGCTGTATGCGAGCACACGCATCTTCCGGCCCAGTCCGGCTCGACTGACGTGCTTAAGCGCATGCGGCGCACCTACTCGCGTGAGCGCTACGTGGAGCTCGCGACTCGGATGCGGGCCCAGATACCCGACCTTGCTCTCTCGACCGACCTGATGGTGGGGTTCCCGGGCGAGCGCGACACCGACTTTGCGCAGACCCTGTCGCTGGTCGACCAGGTCGGCTTCGACAGCGCCTTCACGTTCGTGTTCAGCCCTCGTCCAAGCACGGAAGCCGCCGAGCTTCCGGGTCAGGTCAGCGAGGAGCAGAAGGCCGAGCGCATCGAGCGGCTGGTCGACGCCGTGCAGGCTACGGCCCTGGCCCGCAACGAGATGCGTGTCGGTGGGGTGGAGGAGGTGCTCGTCGAGGGAACGAGCCGCACCGACTCCGAGCTTCTCCGCGGACGCAGTCGCCGAAACACGACCGTGAATTTCGCGGGGACGACCGAACCTGGCCAGATCGTCAACGTCGCCGTGACGAGCGCGACCTCGACGACCCTTCTCGGCGCCGAGGTTGGGCACGCATCGGCCCATGAGCGCGCGGCGGCCGCAACGGCCTGAGCACGCCGGAAGACGCACGCACGCCCCTGCCGGCGTGATCGCCGTCTTTGGGCCAACCGCCTCTGGCAAGTCGGCCGTCGCCGCAGCGATCGCCAAGAGAGCCGGTGGTGTCCTCATCGCTGCAGACGCGATGCAGGTCTACCGCGGGCTTCCGATCCTGACCAACCAGCCCGCGGAGTCGACCGAGCTAGTCGCGATCTGGCCACTCGATCACGACGGCAGTGTCGGCGACTACGCGCCGAGGGCGCACGAGCTCATCGACCGCATGCTCGTCGCGAACCGGCCGCCCATTGTGGTCGGCGGCACAGGCCTGTACCTGCGAGCCGCACTCGCGGAGCTCGACATTCCTCCGCCCGCGCCGGCTGGTACACGGCAGCGATTCGAGGCCCTGTACGCCCGCGACGAAGGCCACTCGGCGCACGCGCTCCTCACCGAGCGCGATCCGGAGACGGCACGCGCCGTCCACGTCAACGACCGGCGCCGGGTCGTCAGAGCACTCGAGCTGACGGAGGTCGGGCGAGCCCTGCGCCCCGCTGCGCCCCGACTCTGGACCGAGGCGACCCGCCATCCGACGCTCATAGTGGGTCTCGATCTCGCGCCCGAGGTTCTCGCCGAGCGCATCGCGCTCCGCTCACGTGAGATGATGGCCGGCGGGGCGCGCGAAGAGGCTCAGGCGGCACTCGCCGGGCCCATATCGACGACCGCCCGGAGGGTGATCGGGCTCGACGAGGCTGCTGAGCTCGCCGACGAACAGGCCGCGGACGTGATTGCGCAGAAGACGCGACGATACGCTGCCTATCAGCGCAAATGGATGCGTCGGATTCCCAACATCACGCTCGTCGATGGCGATGCCTCGGCAGGGGCGATCGCCGATGAAGTTCTCGAAGTGGCACGGTCTCGGTAACGACTACCTCGTGATCGACGGCCGAGGGCTCGCCGCGCCCGTCGATGCCTCGCTCGTTGAGCGGGCATGTGAGCGCACAACCGGTGTTGGCGCCGACGGCGTGCTCGAGGTCGTCGGAGTCGAGGCGAACCGTGCAGAGATCGTGATCTGGAACCCCGATGGATCCCAGGCAGAGCTTTCGGGCAACGGCACCCGCATCGCCGCGCGCTGGCTCGCTCGTGAGCTCGATGCGAATGAGGTCGAGATCGCGGTCGGCGACCGCATCGTCAGAGCGCGAATGCTTGACCACGACCGCGTCGAGCAGGAGCTGGGTAGCGTTCATGTGGGCGAGCGGGAGACGCTCGATCTCGACGCTGAGGCGATCGAGTTCACCCCGGTCCTCGTGGGCAATCCTCATGCGGTCGTTCAGCACGATCCAACTGAGGCCGAAGTCATGCGGCTCGGGCCGCTGATCGAACGCCACGAGAGGTTTCCCGAGCGAACGAACGTGCAGCTCGTGCGTGTCGACGCTCGGAACGAGCTCACGGTGGGCGTGTGGGAGCGCGGGGCGGGTCTAACGGCGTCATCGGGTACCAGCGCGTGTGCTGCCGCCGCCGCAGCCTGCGCACATGGCTGGGTCGACCGCCCTGTGGCGGTTTCGTTGCCTGGCGGCGTGCTCGAGGTAGCGCTCAGGGACGGCTGCGCGCAGCTCACGGGCCCGGCTCAGGAGATCTGCGAGGGCACGCTCGCTCGCAACCTGCTGGCCGATCTCGGCCGCGCACCGTGAGGCCGACTTCTCAGCCGAGTCGGCTAGACATCGACGCCGAAGCCGCGGAGCGCGTCGTTCAGGCTCGTCTTTAGATCGGTCGACTCCGTCCGCTGACCGATGATCAGCGCCGCCGGCAGCTGGAACGTGCCGGCCGGGAACTTTTTGGCGCGCGTGCCCGGGACGACGACCGAGCGGGGAGGCACGACCCCGCGGTGCTCGACCGGCGTGGAGCCGGTGACCTCGATGATCGGCGTCGACGCGGTGATGACGACGTTCGCTCCTAGGACGGCCTGCTCGCCGATGAGGGCCCCTTCGACGACGATGCAGCGTGAGCCGATAAACGCCCCATCCTCGACGATGACCGGCGTCGCCTGCGGCGGCTCGAGCACGCCCCCGATGCCGACTCCGCCGGACAGGTGCACGTCGGCTCCGATCTGGGCGCACGAGCCCACCGTTGCCCAGGTGTCAACCATGGTTCCCGATCCGACCCAGGCGCCGATGTTCACGTAGCTCGGCATCAGAACGACGCCCGGCGAGAGAAACGCGCCGTGGCGCGCAACGGCCGGCGGGACAACGCGTACCCCGAGTTCCTCGTAGTTCTCCTTGAGAGGAACCTTGTCGTGGTAGCGAAATGGCCCGGCTTCCATTGGGGCAAGCTGGCGCAGCCTGAAGTAGAGGAGAATCGCCTTCTTCGCCCATTCGCGGGCAACCCACTCCCCGTCGACTCGCTCCGCGCAGCGAACAGCGCCCTGGTCGAGCAGCGCGACGGTGCGCTCGACATCGGCGCTCGCGGCCGCGAGACTGGCGTCGTCGCCGGCCTCCCAAGTCGTCTCGATCGTCGTCTCAAGCTGCTCGAGCTCGCTCACAGGATCCCCTCCAAAATCTCGACGGCGCGCGCACATTCCTCCTCGGTCGGGACGAGCGCGAAGCGAACGTAGCCGGCGCCGCTCGTGCCCAGTGTGCTGCCGGGAGCGACGACGATACCGTGGTCCAGGAGCTCGAGCGCGACCTGCTCGTCTGCTCGCCCCTTCGGTGTCGCGAGCCAGAGGAACATGGTCGCGGGCCCGCCGACGTCCTCGAAGCCGCCGGCAGCCAGTGCGTCGAGCATCAGCAATCGCTTACGTGCGTATCGCGCCCGAGCGGCTTCGACGTGCGACTCGTCGGCGAGTGCCGCGCCCGCCGCCCGCTGCACGAACTCCTGGGGCGCGGCTCCGATCATGGGCCGGTAGAGCTTGACGGCGTCGGCGACCTCGGGGCCACAGATCATGAAGCCGGCCCTGTAGCCGGTCATTGATGAGCGCTTGCTGAGGCTGTTGAAGGCCACGACGCGCCCGCGACGCTCGATCTCGAGCGCCGAGCGCGGCGCCTCGGCGAAGTAGAGCTCTGTATAGGCCTCATCAGAGGCGACGATGAAATCGTGGTCTTCGGCGAGCTCAGCTGCTTGCTCGTAGAGGCTAAGCGGTGCGCATGCGCCGGTCGGGTTGTTCGGGTAGTTGAGCCAGAGGATCGCCGTGCGAGCCCATGTCGCAGCACTCACGGCGTCGAGATCGGGCAAGAAGCCCGTCTCGCGCCGGAGAGGCAGTTCGACGACCTGCGCACCGGCGAAGCGTGCCCCGCGCGGGGCGACCGGGTAGCCTGGCTCGGTCGCGACGATGAGATCCTTTCCGCCGGCCGGGTCGATGACGATCTGCGCGAAGCTGAAAATCGCCTCCTTGGCGCCGAGTGTGGGCACGATCTCCCGATCCGCGTCGACCTGGACACCGAAGCGTCGCGCGGCCCAATCACGGATGGCCGCGCGTAGCTCGGGCAAGCCGGCAGCCCGTGGGTAGCCGGCGACCGAGTCGAGCGCCTCGACCATCGCGTCGCGGATGAACGTATCGGCCCCCTCGCGCGGGTCGCCGATCGAGAAGTCGATCAGCTCGACGCCGCGCTCGCGAGCGCGGGCTTTGGCCTGGTCGAGCGCGGCGAAAGGATAGGTACCGAGCTCGGAAAGGACGGGGGAGAACCGCACGGCGAGCAGCTACTTCCCGGCCGGCGCGGCCGTCATGAACGCCCTCAGCAGCTCGAAGCAGGCCTCGAGCGCTCGGATCGATACGCGCTCGTCTCGCCGGTGCGCATAGATCGGATCTCCGGGACCGAAGTTGATGGCCGGTATGCCGACCTCGCTGAACTGCGCGACGGGCGTCCAGGCCTGCTTCGGCTCGAGAGCCAGACCGTCGATCGCCTGAAGTCGCTTTACCAGCGCATTCTCGGCCGCGACGGGCGCGCCCAGGGAAATCGAGCTGATCTCGACGTCTGCGTCCTCGCCGACTAGCTCGCCAAGCCGCGCGCGCGCCTCGTCCGCCGAGCGATTCGGGGCAAAGCGGTAGTTGAGACGACATTCGACGAGGTCGGGAATAACGTTGTCGGCGACGCCACCTGATATCTGCGTCACGCTGATGACCTCGTAGAACGGCAAACCATCGATCATGACCTCCTCACGCTCGCGGTCGAGTAGGCGCGGAAGCCAGGCCGTTGCGGCCGCGATCGCGTTGTTACCCGTCCACGGGCGCGCTGAGTGGGCAGCCTCGCCGTGGAAGCGAAGCGTCGCGTTCAGATTCCCCAGGCAACCGCATTGAATGGCGTTCGCCGTGGGCTCGAGCATGACGGCGAGAGCGGCCGAGGTGAGCTCTGGCTCGCGCGCGAACAGCTCGGGCAGCGGAGACTCTGAGACCGGCAGCTCTTCGCGCGCGAAGAAGAGAAACGCGAGATCGACGGTGCGTGAGGGGCGCTCGCGGGCGATCCAGTAGGCGAGCTGGATCATCACGCCGAGCCCGCCCTTCATGTCGGCGGCGCCGAGACCGACGACCTCGTCGCCCTCGATCGCGCCCGGCCGGTTGTTCTGCGCAGGGATCGTGTCGAGGTGGCCCGCGAGCACCACGAGGGGAAGCGCCGCGTCGCGCTCGGTCGTGTACAGGAGGAAGTCGCTCGTACGCTGACGCTCGATCAGCCCGAGAGGCTCCATTATGTGAGCGATGTGCTCTGCGAGGCGGCGCTCGTCCCGGCTCTCGGACGGAATATTGACGAGCGAGAGCGTTACTTCAGCCAGCTGCTGGCTCTCGGTGGCCGCGCTCACGCTGCGCCAGTGTACGCGGGTGGCCGGAGAGGCCGCCCTACAATTGGTCTGTGGGGAACACCGCCGACAACGGAGCGCTCAACGAGCTCGAGCGCGGCCTCGTCGCGTCAGTCATCGACCCCCGTCGCGACACCGACGAGTCGCTTGCCGAGTTCCGGGAGCTGCTCGCTACGGCGCGTGTGGTGCCGGTTCAGGAGGTGATCCAGCGGCGTGCACGACCCGATCCCCGAACGTATCTCGGTGCCGGCAAGCTGGCTCACCTAGCCGATCTGGCGAAGGCGTCGCACGCCGAGTCACTGATTGTCGACGACGAGCTCAGCCCCGGTCAGCAGCGGCGGCTCGAGGACGCCCTCAAGCTGCGCGTGATCGACCGTACCCAGCTGATCCTCGATATCTTCGCCCACCACGCCCGGACGGCCGAGGGCAAGTTGCAGGTGGAGCTTGCGCAGCTCGAGTACAACCTTCCCCGCATGCGCGGCATGTGGCAGCACCTCGAGCGGCTCGGAGGCGGCATCGGAACGCGCGGGCCTGGCGAGTCTCAGCTCGAGACGGACCGGCGGCTCGCACGTCGGCGCATCTCGGTCCTCAAGGGTCGCCTGGCGACCCTGAGCCGCCAGCGCGCCACCCAACGCGAGCAGCGAGTCGACTCGACAACGCCGATCGTGGCACTAGCCGGCTACACAAACGTCGGCAAGTCGACCCTCCTGAACGCGCTGACCGACGCCGACGTCTCGGTGCGCGACCGTCTGTTCGAGACGCTCGACCCGACCACCCGCGGATTCGAGCACGAGGGACGCAACTACCTCGTTTCCGACACCGTCGGGTTCATCCGGCGGCTACCGCACGGCCTGGTCGAGGGCTTCAAGGCGACCCTCGAGGAGATGCTGGCCGCCGATCTGATCCTCCACGTCGTCGATGCATCCGAGAAGGACGAGCGGCTCGCCGAGATGGCCGACGCGGTCGACGCCGTGCTGGATGAGATCGGCGCCGACGATCTCCCGATCGAGATCGTGCTGAACAAGGCCGACCTCGCCGACCCGATATCGCTGCAGCGCGCCCGCCATCGCTTTCCAGGTGCGGTCGCGGTGGCGGCCGTCACGGGGGAGGGGATCAGTGAGCTGCGCGAGCGGATCGCCTCGCGGTTCGCGGAGTTGTTCGAGCCAGTGCGACTGTTGATTCCCCATAGCGACGGTGCGCGCCTCGCCGAGCTCTATGCACTGGGCGCTCCGATCGATGAGCGGCAAGACCGTGCCGACGGCGTCGCGCTCCTCGCGCAGCTGCCGAGCCGTGAGATCCCACGGTTCGCCGCCTACCTGGTCGGGAAGGGAGCGGAGGAACCCCTTCTGGACGAGCGCGAGGCGCCACCGGCAAGCGGCTGATCCAGGTCGTACCGGATTCCCGACGGGCACGACTAGCCGCAGGCTGACATGCTGCCGTGGCGTCGGCCGTCCCTCCGTGGCCGGCATCCGCCATGATCGAGCTTCCATTTCGACAGCTCCATCCAGACGCGGTCGTTCCAGCAGCCGCGTACGCCGGCGACGCCGGCCTCGATCTCTCGATCTGCGAGCCCGTCTCGCTCGAGCCGGGCGAGCGACGCATCGTCTCGACCGGTCTGGCGGTCGCGATACCCGATGGGCACGCCGGATTCGTGCTTCCCCGCTCGGGTCTGGCGGCCAAGCACGGCGTCACCCTCGTGAACACGCCGGGGCTGATCGACTCGGGCTATCGCGGCGAGATACGGCTGGTACTGATCAACGGCGATCGAGAGCGACGGTTTACGGCCGAGGCCGGCGACAGGCTCGCGCAGCTCGTGGTCCTTGCCTATCCGGCCGTGCAGCCTGTCGCCGTCGACGACCTCGAGACGACAATGCGCGGCGCGCGCGGGTTTGGCTCCTCGGCGACATGATGCAGCCGCGTCTGCGCGTATCCGCTCTCGCCCGGCGCCACGAACGCGTGCTCATGTGCCGCCACGAGAAGCCCGGACGCGCCGAATACTGGCTGCTACCGGGCGGTGGGGTCGAGGCAGGGGAGACGCTGGTGCAGGCCTTGCATCGCGAGCTGCGCGAGGAGCTCGGGATCACCGAGAAACCGCTCCTCGAAGGGCCGATCGCTATCGCCGAATCGATCGCGCCGAGCACCGCCGCGGTAGCCCGTCACATCGTCCACGTCATCTTCGGCGCCCATCTCGGAGACGGCTCGCTCGAGGCGGTCGAGTCGACCGACGCCGCCGTCCGTGGCCACAGGCTCTTCGACGCTGACGAGCTGCTCGAGATTGCGGTGCATCCACCGATCCAGAAGTTCATCACACAGTGGCAGCCAGGCGACCCGTCCGTGTACCTGGGCTCGCTGTGGGCGCCCTGAGCGGATCGGCCGAGCCCGGCTGCGGCCGGCGGTGGCCGCGCATGGCTGCCCGCCCTAGTCGCGGCCGCCGCGCGCGCGTGCGCGCCCGCGTGAGACGTCATGCGCCGCAAGCTCGAGCCGGTCGTCGAGCTCGACGAGTTCGTGCGCGTCGCCGGTCTTGTGCTCGAGCGCTCGCTCGAGAAGCCAGTCGGCGAGCCAGGGATTGCGCGGAAGGAGGGGCCCGTGCAGGTACGTTCCAATCGCGTTGGCGCGGCGACAGCCCTCGTGGCCCGACTCGCCATCGTTGCCGAAGCCATGGACGACCCGGCCGAGTGGCTCGGCCGCCTCGTCGAGTTTGGTGCGGCCAGCGTGGTTTTCGAAGCCGGCGACCGTCAATGGCTCACCATCCGCGAACGCGCACTCGAGCAGCACGTCGCCGATCAGACGCGTCGATCCAGCCGTGGTGGTGAGGGGGAAGACGCCGGCTCCAGGCAGGACCTGCCCGCTCACGTCGCGGTACGAGCGTCCGAGAAGCTGATAGCCACCGCAGACCGCGAGAAGCGCGCCACCACCTTCGACGAAAGAGACGAGCTCACCGTGCCGGGCGGCAACATCGTCGGCAATCAGCAGCTGATCGCGATCCTGGCCTCCGCCCACATACACGAGGTTCGCGTCCTCGGGTATCCGCTGGCCACGCCCGACCGCGCGGACAGCGATGTCGAGATCACGCCATTCGCCCCTGCGTTGCAAGACGGCCACGTTGCCTCGGTCGGCATAGATGTTGAGCAGCTCCGGATACATATGGGCAACCACGAGCTGCATGGCATGAAACGATAGCGCCCGTGCCTCGTTCCACTCGCCCAGCGCTGCTGTACGCGCGGGCCGTCAAGCGGGCCAGCCGCGGCGGCGCGCCGAGCCTGCGCTCTGTGATTGCAAGCCTAAATTCGCGGCCGGTGTTCATCTTCGGCTGCCCGCGCTCGGGGACAACGTTCCTGGCCGGCGCGCTTGGCCGGCTGCCGGGGTACGTCGACCTGGGCGAGGTCGCGCCCCTGAAGGCGGCCATACCGGCACTCGCCAGCGTACAACCGGCCGAAGCTGCTCAGCGCGTTCGTCAGACGTTGCGACGAGTCCAGCGCTACTCGCTCGTCGGAGGCCTTCGTCCCGTCGAGCAGACGCCGGAGAGCGTGTTCATCGCGCCTGCGCTGTTGCAAGCCTTTCCGGACGCTGTACGGGTTCATCTCGTCCGCGATGGACGGGATGTCGTCTGCTCGCTCCGCGAGCGCGGCTGGCTCTCGGCAGCTCGAGCCGGTCGCGACGACGCCGGGCACACATATGGCCCGTCGACGCGCTTCTGGGTCGAGTCCGAGCGCGCCAGCGAATTCAGCGAGGTCTCTGACGTGCGCCGGGCGGCCTGGGCCTGGAGACGCTACGTGGAGGCGGGGCTGGCTCTCGGCGATGGAGTCGCCGAGATCCGCTACGAAGCGCTTACGACCGGCCCAGAGGACGTGGCCGAGCGGCTGGCGTCCCTGCTTGATCATCCGCGCGACGCCCTCACGGGCGCGCTCTCGGGAGCACATCCTGACTCGGTTGGTCGCCATCGCGTCGAGCTCTCAGACGGAGATCTCGCCGACGTCGAGGACGAGGCTGGCCCGCTGCTCGAGCGCCTCGGATACCGCTAGCCGGCACAGGCATCACCCGGCATCAGGGCCGCATCACCCAAGTAGGGGACATCAGCCTGACCCGCCCGGGGAGAAGGGTCTGACCCCCTAGGGGAGAACGGTCTGACCCGCTGGGGGTAGCGTCTGGCGAACCGGCCGCCGATGTCCTCAACGTGGCACGGCGACCACTTCAGAAGAAGCAGCCCGACGAGACGTCCGAGGAGCCGCCCGTACGGCTGGTCGAGGCGAAAGCCGCGGCAGAAGTCGACCAGGTCGACGAGGTCGAGAAAGAGGAAAAGACCCCGCCAGCGCTGCGTGATCCGCTGAAGCTGTACGTCCGTCAAATCGGCGACGGCCCCCTCCTGACAACCGCGGAGGAGCGTGAGCTCGCCCGGCGTAAGGACGAAGGAGACGAGGCCGCGAAGCGCCAGCTCGTCGAGTCGAATCTGCGTCTGGTCATGTCGATCACGCGCAACTACTCGAACGCAGGAGTCCCGCTCCTGGATCTGATTCAGGAAGGCAACCTCGGCCTGATGCGTGCCGTCGATAAATTCGATTACCGCCTCGGGTACAAGCTCTCGACCTACGCGACATGGTGGATTCGTCAGTCGGTGAACCGAGCGATCGCCGATCAAGGGCGAACGATTCGCTTGCCGGTCCACGTCGTCGACCAGGTGCGCAAGGCCATGCGAGCACGCCGCGTCCTCGCGCAGCGGCTCAACCGCGAGCCGCTCAACCACGAGATCGCCGCCGAGGCTGGTCTCGAGGAGAAGAGAGTCGAGGAGCTCCTCGATCTGATCGAGGATCCCGTCAGCCTCGAGACGCCGGTTGGCGAGGGCGATTCGATGTACGGCGATCTGATCGAGGACGAGAACGCCGACCTACCCGAAGAGGTGACCGCGCAACGCCTCCGCGCGCACGAGCTCGCCCCGGCGATCGGCCATCTGAGCGAGCGGATGCAGCGCGTTCTCGATCTGCGATACGGCCTCAGCAGCGGTAAACCCCGCTCGCTCGAAGAGGTAGGTCAGGCGCTCGGTGTCACGCGCGAGCGCGTTCGCCAGCTGGAGTCACGCGCGCTCCGCGAGCTGCAGACCGTTGCACCCGATCTGAAGTTTTATCTCCGCAGCGAGTAACGCGGCTTCTACGCTCTACGGGTGACGCCACTCGTTGACATTCACAGCCACGTCGTGCCTTCGGGCGACGACGGCGTCGCCTCCGAGGAGGAAGGGCTCGAGCTGATCGCACTGGCCGCGGTGCGCGAGACGGCAGTCATCTACGCGACGCCACACGTCTGGCCGATCGACGGGCTCGATCCTTCGCGAGAAGCGGACGTGCGGGACGCCCACGAGCGAATGCGCCCGAGAGCGGAAGCTGTCGGCGTCGACCTGCAGCTCGGCTTCGAAGTGACGCCCGCGCCGGCTCGCCATGATGAGGACCCGGGGCGCTACCGGCTCGGTGAGCTCGACGCGGTGCTGGTCGAGGTGCCCTTTCGCGGCGCGTTCGATATTCCGCTTCGCTACGGGGAGCTCGTCGAGAGCGCGGGCCTGGTGCCGATCCTCGCGCACCCCGAGCGCGCGGATGCCGTGCTCGCCGAGCCTGGCCTGCTTCGCGCCGTGAGTGAGCGCGCCTGGATGATTCAGGTCACTGGCTCGAGCTTGCTCGGGCAGCACGGACGCACCGAGCGCGAGCTCGGCTGGCAGCTCGTGCGTGAGGGCCTCGTCGATCTGGTCGCCTCGGATGGCCACCGCGCCTCACGACCGCCGTTTCTCGACGAGGTCGCGCTGGCGCTCGAGCGCGACGTCGGTCCCGCCGGGGTCGCCCTGGTCGACGGCAGCGCGCTCGCACGCCTCAACCCGGCCGGAGTCTGCGCAGGGGGCTAGCGCCGGCGCGCTGGCACGGGCTTCGCCGACTTCACGGCCGCCCGGTGGAGCTCAGCTGGTCGCGACAGCGTCGATCTCGCGAAGCGACGAGAGCCGCTTCAGCGAGTCGACCTCGATCTGACGGACGCGCTCACGCGTCATGCCGAGGCGCTTGCCGATCTGCTCGAGCGTGTGCGGCTCTTCGCCGCGCAGGCCATAGCGAAGCTCGAGCACTTTGCGATCGCGGGTGGGGAGGGCCTCGAGCGCGCGATCGAGCGCCTCGTTCCTGAGCCGCTCCTCTGCCTGGTCCTCGGGAAGGGGCTCTGAGCCCGCTACGAGGTCACCGAAGACAGCGTCCTCTTCCTCGCCGATCGGCTGATCGAGGCTGGTCGAGGCGCGTGCGGCGCCGCGAACCTCGATCGCCTGCTGGAGCGGCAATCCGGCCTCCTCGGCGATCTCCTCGAGCCTCGGCTCGCGCGCGAGGCTCATCCAGAGTCTTCGCTCGGCCTGGTGCATCTTCTGCATCCGCTCGACGACGTGGACGGGCATGCGGATCGTGCGCGCCTTGTCGGCAACCGCGCGCTGGCAGGCCTGGCGGATCCACCAGGTCGCATACGTCGAGAACTTGAGGCCGCGCTGCCACTCGAACTTCTCGACGGCGCGGATCAGGCCGAACATGCCTTCCTGGATCAGATCGAGGAAGGGGAGACCCTGGTTGCGGTAGTTCTTGGCGATCGAGACGACGAGTCGGAGGTTCGACTCGATCATGCCCCGTTTCGCCGACATGTCGCCGCGCTCGATCCGCTTTGCGAGCTCGACCTCGTCGGCCGCCGTCAGCAGCGGGTGGCGGCCGATCTCGCGCAGGAAGAGCTGCAGCGGGTCGGTCGTGACCTCGGTTGTCGACTCGACATCGGCCCACTTCGACGCTGGAGCCGGCTGCACTGGCTCCGGGGTCTTGGGCTCGATGATCTCGATGTTCCGCTCCTCGAGCTCGCGGATCATCGCCTCGATCTCGTGGGCTTCGAACTCGGCGGCTTCTGCGAGGTCGACCAGCGGGCGCCTCTCGATGAACCCTGCCGTCTCGGCCGTTTCTAGAAGCTGCTGAAGCTCCTCGCTCTGAGCGTATTGCGGGCTCTGCGCGTACTGCGGCGGTGCGCTCTCTCCAGCCATGGATGCGGATTATCCCCTTCGTACGTCACACGACACAAACGTGAAGCCGCGGAAGTCTCGGGGGCGGCCGCAACACCGCCGAAAGCCCTCGCTCGCTCTCCTCGCGGTCACCCTATCACTGTCACCAAGCCACGTCACGCGCGTTCGCGCACCCTCGGCAGCGTGCGACAATCGAGCGACCTAGTACGTTGCCTGGCGAGGCAACCGTGCTCCGTCAAACCGGCTGCGGTCATGCCTGTCCTGAGGTAGTCGGTGCCCGCGACGGGTCGGTTTCCGCCATATTGCGCGCTGATGGCACGGAGCTCGCAGTTGGGAGGAAGTCGCTCACGGAGCTGGCCGATGCGCTCGGGTGAAGCTCGAGCGCCCAGCCGTCGCGGTAGCTGGCGGGCTCTCTCGCAGTTCTCGTGCTGACTGCGCTCCCATCGACCCTCGAAGCCGGCTGGTTCCTCGACGCACAGCGCAGGCAGTCGGTACCCGGCAAGCAGGACCTGCATGATCGCGTCAAGCGAGACGCGGAATGGATCGATCGCATCGAAGGAGAGGGTGGGTGTAGTTCACGTAGCCGGCGGGAATCGAACCTGCAAAAGGTTCCCCCGGCGCTGCCCGCTATCGAGTCACCTTGCGGATCCGGTGGTTGCGGTAGTCGGCGATGTAGAGGTTGCCGTCTGCGTCGATGGCGATGTCTTGAGGTTCGTTGAGCTCGGCTTCGGTCGCCGGCCCGCCGTCGCCCGAGAATCCGGCGTCGCCCGTGCCGGCAACGGTGGTGATCACACCGGCGGTGTCGACTCGGCGGATGCGGTTGCCCTCAGCTGAAGCGAACCTGTCGTCGTTGAAGTAGAGGTTCCCGTCCGCGTCGAAAGCCAGGAAGCCCGCGTCGATGTACTGGGCCTCGGTCGCGGGGCCACCGTCGCCCGAGAAGCCAGACTCTCCGGTGCCGGCGACCGTCGTGATGATCCCGTCTGGATCGATCTTGCGGATGCGGTAGTTGGTGCCGTCTGAGAAGTAGACGCTGCCGTCCGGGCCGACGGCAAGTCCGTTCGGACTACTCAGCTTGGCTTGCGTCGCCGGGCCGCCATCGCCCGAGGAGCCCACCTCGCCCGTGCCCGCGACCGTCGAGACGATCCCATCTGAGTCGATCTTGATCACGACGCGGTCGCGCTGGCAGGAGATGTAGATGTTGTTTTCGGCGTCGAAGGCCGGGCCCCAGGGCTGATTACAGAGGTCAGAATCGCTCGCACGGCTTCCGTCTTCGGGTCGACCTGCCGTCCCCGTGCCTGCGACGGTGGTGATGATGCCGTGCGAGTCGATCTTGCGAAGAGCGGGCCTCCTGAACTGAGTCAGGTAGAGAGTCCCCTCGGAATCGACTCCCACGTGGGGCTCGGTGATCTCCGCGTCGGTTGCCGGGTCGCCGTCGCCTGAATAGCCGCTCGTGCCCGTGCCAGCCACCGTCGTGATCACGCCGTCCGGATCGACCTTTCGTACCACACTAATCTGCTCTCCGATATAGAGGTTCCCGGCAGCGTCAAAGGCAATAGAGAGCGGGAGATCAAGCTCCGCCTCGGTCGCCGGGCCACCGTCGCCCGAGTGGCCAGGCTCGCCGGTGCCTACCACGGTCGTGATCGAGCCAGCCTCGGCAGGTTCAGCTGCTTCGGCCGGCGGTTCGACAGGCTCGGCCTCGGGCTCTGGCGCTGGCTCAGGTGCCGGCTCAGGCGCCGGTTCTGGCGCTGCCTCGGCAGGCGGCTCGGCCGGCGCGGCAGCATCATCATCTTCGCCGCAGCCCGCGACAACTACGAGCGCGACCGCGAGGAGCGCCAATATCGCTCCGACCTTCGAGATCGTCCTCACTAGGTCGTCTCCTCGCTCGACTAGGCGACGAACCCTACGACGCCTCAGCCGCCATTGCTGAGCAATTCGTGGGTGGCTCGCTCCCGTTTGCTCCCGAGAAGAGATCACGCCGACTGTCGGAGGCCTATAGACACCCCTGAGCAGCCGCCCGTTTAAATGCCCCGGCTTCAGCTCCGGCCCTCCCGTGCGTGAGGAGGGGGAGGCTGCGCGCTTGGCCACACCACCAGCGTTCGATCCCGAGCCAGCGAGGGTCGGCTCGGGTCGTATCACCTCGGGAATGTCCAGCTCGTCGATCCACGCTTGACCACCTGCTCGAGCCAGAGATCCTGAAGCGCGTTGGTCGCGCCGCCGACCGCTGGTAGGGCGTCATGAATGTCCCCGCAAGCTTAGACACCCCTCGGAAGCCGCCCGTTTAAAAGCCCCGGGTTCAGATCGACCTCCTGGGCGCACGAGGGGCGAGGGAGGGCGTGCTTATAGACACCCTGAGCAGCTCGCGGTTTAAATGCCCCGGCTTCGTGTCAGCTCGTGCGGGTACGTGAGGGGAGAGAGGGTCAGGCTTAGACACCCCTCCGAAGCCCGGGGTTTACATACCTCGGGTTCGGCGTGTACGCGAGCGCACGGCCGACTTTGGCTTGACCTCCGGATGCGTTTGCGCGAGATGGCGACGATGCCAACGCCTCGCACAGACGAACGCTCCTTGATATTGCTCGCCGCAAAAGCCGCACCGGGATGTCACAAGCTCGGCGTTCCGCGACTTCCTCAGGGCTCGCTGGAACTCTGATTGAAAGGCCTTCTTGCTGGGCCATGTGTTCCCGATAGCCATCAGCTCGTAGCCGCCCTCCGGGCAACCTAGACAGCGTTGCGATTCGCGTTCGTAGCGTCGCACAAGCACCCTGCGCCGCCGAGGGAGACCACTCATGCGTCGCCGGCGAGGTGAATGTACGAGCTCGCCGAAAACGCCAGCCCGTATGGACGCTGTCCGGAACCCCGCGATTTGGATACCCCGGGGTTCGAGTCGTTGACTCCGGAACGGGGCGCGGCGCCGACGAACCCTACGACCCGGGTGCCGTGTCGGGCGGATCACTGAAGAGGGACGTCGAGTCCGAGGCTATGTCGAAGCCACGCAGCTGTTCGTCCCTGACGTCGACTCGGTGGACGCGCGCATCCGGTGGACCCGTGCGCATGAACTCGACCAGCCGGTCGACCGCGTCGGGCTCGCCCTCGATCGCGGCTTCGACCGAGCCGTCCGCCAGGTTGCGAACCCAGCCCGCCAGGCCGAGCGTGCTGGTCCGGTCCGCCGTCTCTGTGCGGAAGAAGACGCCCTGGACGCGCCCGTACGCTCTCACGCGGCGCCGCACGAGTTCAGGGCTAAGGTTGTCTGTGCTCAAGCAGCCGACGTCAAAGCGATGACCATCGCGCGCATCTCATCCATCGCATTCTCGCTGAGCGGTCGGTTACCCGCAGATGACTCCTCTGGCAAGCCCAAGGCTCAAGCGCGCCGAGGACGCCGTCCGCTGTGATCGTCGCGGTTCATGTCGCCCTCGGCGGGGTAGCCGGCGCGCTCGCCAAGTCTCGGGGCGAAGCGGTACTACTTGGCGCGCTTACGCATCTCGTCGCGGACGTCTGTCCGCACGAGGACATCGACGCCCGCCCGTTCGAGATTGCAAGTGGGGTTCTCGCAGTCGCCGCTCTTGCCTCACGCTACGGCTCACTTGATCCGGTCACCATCGGAGCCGCAGCCGCGTCCGCACCTGACTTGGAGCATGTTCTCCCAACGCCTCGGCCGGGAGGCAAGCGGCTCTTCCCTAGCCATCGCTGGCAACTGAAGAGCAGATCGGCCCGGGTTCCGGTCAAGATCCAGCTCATCGCCGCCTCGCTGCTCCTCGCCGGGCTTCTCTTCCGCCACAGTGAACAGCCTCAGTCGCCCCCGGTCTAAAAGCCCCGGGTTCAGGTCACCGACTCATGCACACGAGGGGCGAGGTGAGGGCGTGCTTATGGACACCCTGAATCGCCCCGGGTAAAACGTGGGCTCCGCAGTGTCCCGGGTTTGGTGGGGACGGGTTTCTGGGTTCAGGCGGCTGTGGGTGTGTTGAGTTTTTCATATTCGATTGGTGTGAGCATGTCGAGGCTGGAGTGGCGTCTGCGGCGGTTGTCGAAGATCTCGTTGTACTCCGAAGATGGCGTTGGCGAGCTCGACCCTGGTTTTCCAGCGGCGACGTGTTCAAGAGTTCGATCTGCATACGTGACCCGGATGCTTCGATCATCGCGTTGTCGTAGCAGTCGCCGATCGAGCCCATCGAGGGGACGAGCCCGGACTGGCGAGCCCTTTCGGTGAACGTCCAGGAGGTGAACTGGGTGCAGTGATCGGAATGGATCACGGTGCTGCCGGCGCTGGGCTTCGCGTTGTTCTATGGCCATCCCGAGCGCGTTGGTGGTGAGCGCGACGGTCGGGTTGTGACTGATCGACCAGCCGATCACGCGTCTGCTGTAGGCGTCGAGAACGACCGCGCATGTACACCTCGACCTCGCCGGTCGACCGCGTCGGTAATGTCGGTCAGCCACAGCTGATTCGCGGCCTTCCCGACCGAATCTGCCGTCCGACCAGATCGTCCGACGAACCCGGATTCCGCGCCCGAGGACCGAGCGTGCTGCGTGCACGGTCTGGCGCCGTAGCTGCCGTAGGCGGCCGCGTGCACCTCGCGGATCAGATCGGACAGCCACGCATGGCGAACCGTGCGCGCCGATGGCGGCCTGCTTCGCCACGCGTAATAGCCCGCGCCCGATACACCAAGCACGCGACAGGCAACCTCGACGGGTAACCCCGCGCCGTTGATCACGGCGATCGCCTCGAACCGCCTTTTGGGCGCACCGACTCCGTCAACAACTCCGTGGCGCGGCGATGAACCGCGACCTCCGTCTCGAGCTCCTTGATTCTCGCCATGGCCGCGCGCAGCTCCTCGCGCTTCTCAGAGCTCAACCCGGGCAGCTCGCCCCGATCGATCCTCTCCTGACGGCGCCACGAGCAGATCGACTGCTCACTGACCTCCAACAGCCGCGCCACCTCCGCCACCGGCTTCCCAGCCGCGACCAGATCAAGCGCCCGCCGACGAAACTCCGCCGGATACCCCTTCCGCGACATAAACGACCTCCAAACTGATCATCGAGGTCGCCCGAGTCTAGAAACATAGCTCCACAAAACCGAGAGCACATCAATGGCATGGAGGGAGACTGTGGTGAAGTAGATTCTCGGGTTGATGTTTGCGCTCGCCAAGTCGCTCGCGCTTGTTGGCGCTGCGGGCGCGACTGGCACTACTTACGACAAGGGCAAGCAGGGCAAATATGAGAACTACAAGCCGAAGCATTCGCGGGCCGACTACAAGCTGGCGTTCATGACACATCTGAACGGCGCGAACGAAGTCCCGCCGGTCAACATCGACACGACCGGCAAGACCGCGTTCCTCGTCAACCAGGACTACAGCAAGATGAAGTTCGTGCTCAAGGTCTACGGTGGCGAGAGCATCTTCGGGGCCGCTCTTGCGCTCACAGCCATTACGGCCTCAGGGATCAGAACGGGCCGGTGCTGGTGTTCCATCGCAGGCATGCTTCCTGGCAGTCTCTATGGGAACGTCAAGGTCAAGGGCACGCTGACTTGGATGCGAACGTGTTCGTCCCGGCTGATGCCGACGGCAAGGCGACGCCGACCGTGTGAGGCAAGCGTGACGATCTTCACGCTGCACGACGTCATCCAGGCGATGAAGGACGGCTACGCCTACGTGAACGTCACTCGACCAGCTATCCGGCCGGCGTCGTTCGCGGTCAGATCTACTCGATGTCGGTGAACTACGCGTACAAGATCATCCGCACGAAGGCCTACCGCTGCTACAAGCACATGACCAGGGCCAAGAGGAACAGTCACGGCGACAAGGGTTAGTGCCGCGCCCCGGCCGGAGCCGGCTACAAGGACTGCCTCATCTAGGCCACAATGCTGCCGACGCCGCACGCGCACCAACCAACCGCCCAACCACTACAAGGGGCTCGCCGTCCCGGCGGGCCTCCCTCTTCCCGCACCCAAAACGAACGGGCCCAGTCTCACTTCCCCTGGTAGCGGAGTCACAGGCGGCTTGCGTGGTTCAGGGGGTGGCGGTTAGTTCTCTCCGCCCCCGAAAAGCGTCAGGAGGTCACGTCGACTCGCCGGGGCCTATAGCCACCCCTCAGAAGCCGCCGTTTAAAGGCCCCCGGTTCGTCTCAGCTCGTGCGGGTACGTGAGAACAGGGAGGGTGCGCTTCACCCCTCAGCAGCTCGCGGTTTACTTGGACCGGGTTCAGCTCTCCGCGTCCCGTGCACGCGAGGTGAGGAAGGCTGGGGTTAGACACCCCCCGGAAGCCCGGGGTTTAAAGCTACGGCTTCAGCACGGCCTTGAGTGGCCTTGTATGGGACGATCAATCATCTAGCCCGACGCGACGCGGCGATCATCGCCTCGTGCTCGGCGCGCACGACATCTGGTTCGAGCAGGAACGTCGGTGCGTACAGCATCACGAAGTCGACGACGCCTTCGAAGCGCGAGAGCTTGTCGCGAACCTCGTCGGGGGTTCCGGCGAATGCGAGCTCGTCGACCATCTCGTCGGTGACGCTCGCGATTGCCGCCATCGGGTCGCCGGCCTGGAACGAGTCGCGGACGCGCGCGTACTCCTCGCCGAACCCGTGCTTTTCCATCAGCGGCTCGAAATAGCTCCCGATGCCGGCGTAGAGCGCGAGCTGGTGTTTTGCCCATTGGACGGCCTGCGCGCGATCATCCGAGACGGCGGTCGAGACGACCACACCGCGCTCGACCTCATCGAGCCTCCGGCCTGCGCGCCGGGCTCCGGTCTCGACGGCCGGCAGCAGCACGTCGCGAAGGTATGCAGCGGTCAGCAGGTTGTTGAAGTTGACGCCCTCAGCGATCTCCCCAGCCAGCGCGGCCATACCTGGAAGGGTCGCTCCGAGGTGAATCGGCACGGGTTGTTCGAGCGGGCCGCGCAACCGAATGTAATCGGTGATCGAGAAAACCTCGCCCTCGAAGCTCAGCGGGCTCATCGGCCCGGCCTGCCAGAGCAGCCGTAGCGCCTCGACGTACTCACGCATCCGCCGCAACGGCTTGTCGTAGGAGATGCCGTACCAGGCCGCGTTCCACTCTCGCGGGGCGGTCCCGATCCCGAGCGTGAAGCGGCCGTCAGAGAGCTCAGCCAGGTCGCCGGCTGCAACTCCAAGCGTCGGCGGAGTTCGCGTCCACTGGACGAGATTCGTCCCGACGGGGATCGTTGACGTCGCCGCAGCGATCGCGGCGAGCGGCACCAGCGAGTCGCGCCATGCCTCGCCGGTCCATACGCCGCCAAGCCCGGAGTCTTCGGCGAGAACGGCGAACCGGACCATGTCGTCAACACCGACCTGGTCGCCCATGAGCTGAAGGTCGACTCGAACGGGGCCGGTCATCTGTGGCCAGCCTGTCAGAACGCCGTCCGACTGGCAAGCCCCTCGACGAACGCGCTCGCGAAGAGGTTCGACGCCCAGACCTAACCCCTGGCGAACCTACAACCGGCTCGGAACCAGCAACTCCTGCTCACGCCGCGCGAAATCCACGCGCGGCACCGCGAGGCTGCCCGCCCATGAGGGCTCGTCCTCGAGCATCGCCTCGATCTCGCGTGGTTAGCGCTGTCTGAGACGGCGGCCGAGCCATGGCGCTGTACGTCGCCGCGGCGGTCCCGCGCTGAAATCTACTCGCAGTTGGCGACGACCTCTGCGGTCGTGCAGCTGTCGATGCCGCGCAACGGTGGCCTGTATTGCAGACAACGCACGATAACGTGCGTTATGTCAAGTAGCGATCGTCGGCCTTCTGCTCCTTCCCGAACGCCGATCACCGCTGCGGCGTCGGGTCGAGCCGTCGCAAGCCCCCCGCCAGGCACTAGGCTGCAGCGGCGCGGCCGGACACTTGAGTTTCGGCGACCGAGGGCGTACGGTCCGTGGCGGCGTGTACAACATGTTCCACAAGAAAACACGCGAGTTCCCGAGCCGCATCGACCCGAACGAGGGTTTTCGAGCCCGTCGCCAGCGGCAGCGTCGGCGCGTGCAGCAACGACGGGTCGGAGCGATTCTCGTCGTCGTCGGAATCGCCGTCACGCTGACGTTTGGGTTCCGCGCTGTTACCGGTGACGACAAGCCCACGGCCGAGCCCGGGCCTCCCACGGCGATTGACACGATCCCGAGTCCGCCGCTACAACCAGAGCCGCTCCAAGAGCCCGAGATCGTGATCCCTGATCCCATGCGCGGCGTCCACGTAACGATGCCGCTCGTCGAGCTGCCGGGCCGGCTCGACGCATTCATCTCACTGAAGGCCGACGGCCTGAACACGCTCCAGGTTGACGTCAAGGACGAGAAGGGGCTCCTTGCCTTCGCGCCCGAAGGCTCGGAGCTCGCTGTAAGGATCGGCGCCGTCGGCAACTTCTACGACCCGATCGCGCTCGCCGACAAGGCACACGCATCGGGCCTGTTCCTCGTCGCTCGAATCGTCGTCTTCCAGGATCCGGTTCTCGCCGCCGAGCGCCCCAAGCTCTCGATCAAGCACAAGAACGGCGGCAACTGGCAGACCCACGCCGGCCTCGGCTGGACGAACCCCTACAACGAGCGCGTGTGGGAGTACAACGTCGAGATCGCCGCGACCGCCGCGCGAGCCGGCTTCGATGAGATCATGTTCGACTACATCCGCTTCCCCACCGATGGTCCCGAGGAAAAGGCCGTCTATCCAGGGAAACGCCCCGAGACGCGGGCCGAGACGATCGCCCGCTTCCTCTCTTACGCGAAACAGCGGCTCGATCCGCTCGGTGTCAAGGTCGGCGCGGCGCTCTTCGGCCTCGCGGCGACACGGAACATCGGCATTGGCCAGGCGCCGCGCAAAATGTCGCGCCATCTCGACATCGTCCACCCGATGGTCTACCCGTCGGCATACGGCTCCGGTGAGTGCAACATCGACGACCCGCCTCGCTCACCCGGGCGCATCGTGAGCTGCTCACTCCAGGATTACCGCCAGGCGCTCGCCGGCCGGGACGTCGGCGTGATCCCGTGGCTCCAGGACTACGGCGGCTACGGCCTCGACGAGCTTCGCGCTCAGATCGCGGCAGCCGCGCGCTGGCAGACAGGCGGCTTCCTGCTCTGGAACGGCGCGAGCGAGTACACGCCAGGTGCTCTGGCGATCCGCTAACAGGCCGCTCGTCACACCTATCCACAGCTGCTCGTGGATAGCTCTGTGGACAACACGAGGCACGTTTGTGGATAGAAACCGGGATTGCCGCAAATACCGGGAAAGCCGCTGCGAAATCGCTTGACGGTTCCACCCCACCCCGGCTATCTTCGCGGTGCGCCGAGGGACGGCTCGCAAGTAGGACGAAGCCCCGCCAGGTGGCAGGACGCGCAAGCGGATGGTCAGCGGGCGAGGTGGACGAAAGCGGATCGCCTCTCGGCGCATCTTTTTGTCGTGGGGGAAAGCTCACGCTTCTCCCCCACGGGCCCCCACATCGTTGCCCGCCGCAGCGCGCTCGGCTACCGCGAGCGGTCGATGTCGGCGCTTGCTCACGGATGCGCTGCGGCCGACGACAGCTAAGCCGGCATCGGAGGCGGACTCTAACGACTCCGGCTCGTCGGGCTCGACTGCTCCGGTCGATCATCTAGAGTCATTGCGTGCATCCGCCGCGCCCGCCTTCGTTGAATCATGGGGTTGTTTCGGCGCTCTGGGGTGTCGGCCTCGGCGCGTTCATCTGGATCGGTCTCATCTCGGTCGAGATGGTCTCGAGGCTCTCATCGCTTGTCTTCGGGATCGTCGGCGGCGTCATTATTTTCCTCCTCGTCCTTATGCTCGGACAGGACGAGATGCCTGCGGCGCGCCGCCGCCGGGCGCGACGCTAGTCCACGCGAACGAGGTCAGGCGACTCGTCACGCGGGCCGATCGCGGCCGCGCTACTCGCCGGTGACGGTGATGAGCGACTTCACCGGGAGTTCCTCGAAGCGCTTTCGACCCTCGAGAAACGACAACTCGACGATGAACGCGAGCCCGACGACCTCCGCCCCGAGCTGCGCGACGAGATCGACCTTGGCTTCGGCCGTCCCGCCGGTTGCCAGCAGGTCATCGTGAACGAGGACGCGCGCGCCCGGCCCGAGGGCGTCGGCGTGTAACTCGAGCGCATCGGAGCCGTACTCGAGCTGGTACTCGGCGCGCACGGTCTCGCGCGGAAGCTTGCCCGGCTTGCGGGCGATGGCGAGCCCGCATCCGAGCTGCAGCGCTAGTGCACCTCCGAGGATGAACCCACGCGACTCCGCGCCGACGATGAACTCGGGCTCGAGCGGTCGCGCGAACTCGACCAGCTCCTCGACTGCAGCTCCTAGCGCTTCGGGTGCCGCGAGCAGAGGCGTGATGTCCTTGAAGATGATTCCCGACGTCGGGAAGTCGGGCACATCGCGGATGTAGTCCGCCAGATCGATGCTCATCTAGTGCCTCGCGATCGCGCGCAGAGCGCGCCAGAACAGATGCTGTGAGAGGTCAGTCGAGAGCGTCGCGAGCTTGTCTAGATCGTCGAGTGCCCGCTGACGCCGCTCGGCACGCTTGCCCCGCAGCCCGGGTGCGACGACCTGCTCGAGCAGCGTCGCCTGGCGTTCTGCAGCCGTCTTGATCGCACGCAGGTTGCGGGGAGCGAGGTTGTAGCGGGCGAGCCGACCGCACAGCGTCGCGATCTCGACATCGTCCTCGCCGTAGCCACTGACGTCGCCCTGCGCACGCTCCTCGATCAGCCCGTACGTCGCGAGCTCTCGTGCGAACGTCGGGTCGATATCGGCTTGCTCGCTCAGGTCGTCGAGCGAGAGCACGGTGTCGGGAACCGAGCGAAGACGATCGCGCACCGTTTCGCGGGCGGGCTGGTCGCGGGTGCGCGAGCTGCGGTTGTCGAGCTCGTCACGAATGACGCGCAACGGCAAGAACTCGTCGCGCTGCAGCCGCAGAATCGTCAACAGCCGTTGCACATCGTCCTCGCCGAACAGGCGGTACCCGCCAGCCGTCCGCGACGGACTGAGCAAACCCTGATCCTCGAGGTAGCGAATCTTCGAGACCGAGATATCAGGGAACTCGTCGCGCAGGCGTCGGCAGACGGCACCGATCGTCAGCGGGCGATGCGTTCGCTCTTCGGGAATGGCGCTCACCGGTCGAGAAACGTCAATCGGTAGCGGCCAACGCGCACCTCGTCCGTGTCAGCGAGCTTCGACTCCTCGACCCGCTCGCGGTTCACGAAGGTTCCGTTCAGGCTCTGCTGATCCTCGACCCAGAGGCCGTCAGGCCGCTCGACGACCACAGCGTGAAGCCGTGAGACTGTGATGTCGTCGAGGAAGATGTCGCAATCGGGCGAGCGCCCGATGGTCATACGCTCGCTCTTCAGCGCGACCGTCTCGTCGGGGCGACCTCCGCCCCCGCGAACGACGATCGCTTTGCCCTCGACAGCGAGGTGGAGCGCAGTGCCCGCGGCGATCTCGTCGCCGCTCGGCGTGAAGGACATCGTGTTCTGGCCGGGCTCGTCGCGAAACAACGAGGCGCCGCACTTCATGCAGTATCCCGAGGACTCCGGGTTCTGAAAGCCGCACTCCGGACAGTGGACATGCGTCAAGCGTTGGCACCACCCAGCGTCTCGTCATCGGTCGCCGATGGGGCCTTCGAAGCAAGGATGTCCGTCAGCCGGTCGAGATCAACGTCCGAGAGCGCCGACTTGCCTTCCCCCACCTGCTTCTGCAGGCGGGCAACCAACTCAGCGCGAAGAATGTCGATCTTGCCGTGAAGCAGGCGCCGCCGATAGGAGACCTCGTTCTCCTCCTCGACGAGCCTACGAATCAGGTCACGCAGGTCATCGTCCTTGAGCGTTGTGAGGTCGGGTAGAGCTTCCACGCTAGTCTCGATTCGTTCCGGGGCCATCGGTTCCTTCCATTGAAGCAGGCGGATTTCCAGGCATCAAGCTTCACCTGAGGTTCATACCAAGGTAGCTGCTCGTTACGACGCTAGAGCGGGCTGCCCCGCCACTGCCTCACGGGCCTGCTCGGCCGCAATAGAGGCCAGCGTCTTCTCGACCATCGCGACGAAACGCTCGTCGAGCGCAGCCGCCTCCTGCTCCGTGGCCGCCTCGACGTGGAGATGAACGACAGGCTCGTCCGGATCCGGTATCACCTGCGCCCAGGAGCCCTCGCCGGCCACGCGGATCCCGTCACCGAGGCTGGGTGCTTCGCCTCGGAGCTCCTCGGCGAGCAGTCGCATCAGTGCTCCCTTGGCATTCCACGGACATTGCAGCTGGCGATGCCAGAGCGTCGTGTGCGGAAGCTCGTCCACGAGCTGGCCGACGCTCTCGCCCGTGGCGACGAGCAGGTCGAGCAACATGGCGACGCTCGCGCTCGCGGCCGGCGCCGGCAGGAAACGTGGAAAAACGTATGCCCCGTCGTTGCTCGCAGCGAAGGCCACACGTTGACCGGGGTCGCCCACGCCCGACACTCCCTCGCCGGTCGACGCGCGCGTCAGCGCGGCGAGAGACGCGGCAACGCGCTCGACCGGGCGGTTGCCCGCTACCGATTCGAGGTGAGCTGTCGCCGTCGAGGGAGCAACGATCGCGCCTGCCGTCGCCCTGACAGCAGTCAAGGTTGCGAGCAAGAGCAGCGCCTGCCAGTGCTCGAGAATGCGACCGCGCTCGTCGATGAGGGTGATCCGCTCACCGGCCGGGTCGAAGACAACGCCCAGGTCTGCACCTACCGCGCCGACCAGCAGCCGGGCTCGCTCGTTGACCGCCTCAGCGTCCAGGGACGGCTCTCCGACGATCTGATCGGTCACCTCCGCGCGCGAGGCAACCACCTCGACGCCAAGCGCACCGAACACGTGGGGTGCGACGAGCGCCGGCACCGAGTGCGAATACTCGACTGCGATGCGAAAGCCTCGAGCTTGGATACGCTCGGCGTCGACTGCGTCTGCGAGATCGTGGACGTACGCCTCGACAGCGCGCGTTGGCTTGCTCACGCGGCCGATCTCGTTGAACCCTGCGCGGCGGAACTCCTGCCGCGAGAAGTGGCGAACGAGCGCCGACTGGAGTTCGGGGCCGAGTTGGACGCCTGGCGCCTCGAAGAGGTTGATCTCGATCAGCTCCGGGTCGTTCGGGTGCGGGCGCACGTGCGCGCCGGCTCGATAGCCTCGCGTCCGAAGACCGTGGCGCGCGAGCGATGCGGGGCTGAGCCCGAGGTCGACGATATCCACGCCGGTAGAGCTCAGACCCGCCGTCATGGCCTCGGCGATCAGCAGCGCAGAACGACTGGCTGCCCGGCCGATGACGACCTGATCCGAGCGGCGGAGCGCCGTGCCCAGAGCAGTCCCGAGCCGCAGCGCGACGTCCGGTGTGAGATCCACGTTCATCCGCCCGATCAGGCCGTCGCTGACGAAGAGCCGAGCCGATGCTGCGCGCGATTCCCAGACGAGGTTGCGATCGACCTGCGTGCCCGCTTCGACCTCTTTGAAGGGATAGATGCGGACGTCGGGCAGGATCTCGCTGTCGCGACCGAGCGTCACCTCGTCGCCGAGTGCGGCACCCTCGTGGACGCGCGCACGAGCCTGAAGGAAGCACGAGCGGCCCACCACGGCGCCCTCGACGCGTGCCCCCGAGGCGATGTGCGACGACATATCGACGCTGGAGCGGGCGACAACAGCGCCATCGCGCACTGTCACGCTCGAGGAGAGCACGGTGTGCGGCCCGACCTGTGCGTCGCGGCCGATCTTGCAGTAGTTGCCGATGAAGGCGGGCCCGGCGATCGAGGCCATCTCGAGATCGTCGAGGTCGACGCCATCGCCAATCCACACGTTCCCGCGAATGCGCAGACCGGGGATCGAGACGCTCACACGCTCCTCGAGCGCGTCCACGTTGGCCTGGCGGTACTGATCGAGGTTGCCGACGTCCTGCCAGTAGCCCTCGAGTGGGAGCCCGTATAGCGGCCGGCCGAGCTCGAGCAGATGCGGGAAGAGCTCCTTCGAGAAGTCGAAGGGTATGTCGTCGGGCACGTGGCGAAGCACCTCCGGCTCGATCACGTAGATGCCGGTGTTGATCGTGTCCGAGAAAACCTCGCCCCAGCCCGGCTTCTCGAGGAAGCGCTCGACACGGCCATCCTCGTCGACGACGACGATCCCGAACTCGAGCGGGTTGTCGACGTGCTTCAGGCCGATCGTCACCGACGCCTTGCGCGCGCGATGGAAGTCGACGAGCTGGGTCAGATCGACGTCGCAGACCGCATCGCCAGAGATGACGATGAACGTCTCGTCGAGCTCGTCGGAGGCGAGCTTGACGGAGCCCGCCGTTCCTGCCGGCGACTCCTCGACCGAGTAGTTGATTCGCAGCCCAAGGCTCTCACCACTGCCGAAGTAGGTGCGCACCGCCTGAGGCATGAACGCGAGCGTCACGATGACCTCCTCGACGCCGTGTGCGCGCAGCAGCTCGAGGATGTGCTCCATGCACGGCTTGCCGACGATGGGAACCATCGGCTTGGGCTGATTCGACGTCAGCGGACGCAGGCGCGTTCCCTGACCGCCTGCCATCACCACGGCCTTCATCGGAGCGACCTCGCGACTGCGATGACGTATCCGAGCCCGGCGGCTAGCGACATGCCGACGCCGACGAAGAAGAGCACGAGCGGGAACACCGTGCCCTCGTAGGTCACGAGAACGGCCACGACGCTCGAATAGAGCACCCAGGTGGCCGCCTTGCCGAGCAGGCTGACCGAGAAGTCGTGGCCACCACGCACCGCGAAGCGCGAGCCGGCGATCAACAGCAGATCGCGCCCGAGCACGATTGCGATCGCCCACCAGGGAAGTCGCCCTGCGACACCGAGGAGCACCACGCCGGCGTTGATCATCATTCGGTCGGCCAAGGGGTCGGCGTACTTGCCGAACTCCGACTCGACGCGCCAGCGGCGCGCGAGCCAGCCATCGATCTGGTCGGTAAAGGCCGAGACCCCGAAGAGAACGCCAGCGGCCAGGCTGTGTCCTTCGTCCGCGCGCAGAATCACCACAATGAATACGGGAATGCCAGCGAGGCGGGCAACAGTGAGGGCGTTTGGCAGTTGCGAGAGTGGGTAGCCAACCGCGGGGGAAGCCACCTCGAAAGGATACTCCCGGGCTCGCGGCACGCTCGCCGCGGCACCCAACTAGACCTGATCGGTGTCAGCCGCTGCGAGCTCTTTGCTCCGCTCCAGGGCGGCCGTGATGGCGTTGAGAAACGCTGCGCGCACGCCGGCCCGCTCGAGCTCACGGATCGCCGCGATCGTCGTTCCTCCTGGCGAGGTAACGGCCTCTCGCAACTCGACGGGGTGCATCCCCTCATCGCGAAGGAGCTTTGCTGTGCCGAACATCGTCTGCACTACGAGATCGGTGGAGATGTCACGCGAGAGGCCGAGCAGGATGCCAGCCTCGATCATCGACTCGGCTAGAAGCGCGAAGTAGGCGGGCCCTGACCCAGACACCGCGGTGACAGCGTCGAGCGCGTGCTCGGGCACGCGGACGCTCGAGCCGACACATCTGAGCAGGCGCTCGGCGATCACGAGATCCTCTTCGCTCGCGTGCGCACCGGGTGCGAGCCCGGCGATGCCCTCGTGGACGGTCATGGGCGCGTTCGGCATGACGCGCACCACGGCTGCCGGTGCTGCGACGCGTTCTTCGATCGAGCGGGTGGTGATGCCGGCGGCGACTGAGATGATGGTTTGCTCCGCAGCGATTTCCGAGCCGACCTCGGCGAGCAGGTCGGAGATGTCCTGCGGCTTTACTGCGATGACGATGACCGCTGCATCCCTCAGGCTTGCGGCGTTGTCGAGCGTCGTCGCGATGCCGTAGCGCTCGGCCAGCTCCTCGAGCCGCTCGGCGCGACGATCGCTTGCCGTGATGTCGCTCGCCTCATGCGACCCGGAGGACAGCAGACCGGCCACCAGTGCCTCGCCGATCTTGCCGGCTCCGAGGATAGAGATTCGCTCGCTCACGTCCCCGCAGAGCGTAGCGAAGGGCAGGCGACGCGCCGGTTCGCGCGCTCGGCGTCGGCGACAACGCCTCTCGTGCCGGCGCCGGCTACGGCGCTGGCTCGGGAAGCCCGACCTCGACCCGTCCGACCTCTATGCGCGGCTGTTGCAGCTTCGTCAGCGCTCGTGTCAGCTCGCGCTTGATGTCCGTCGGCCCGGGAAGGCCGGTGAGCAGATCTGTCCCTGGAAGCCCATTCACCACGAGCCTCAGCACCGCCCGCTCACGAGAATCGAGCTGCGCGAGACGCTGCGACGTCCCGCCGCCCTCGAGCAGGCCCAGAAGGCGGACGTTGATCGAGAACCGTCCGTCGCACACCATCTCGATCGCGCGCACCAGATCGCGTAGCGGAGCGGCTCGCGACAGCACTCCACGCGCTCCTGCCTCGAGTGACTGGATGAGGAAGCCGCGGTCGCCGCTCTCGGTTGCGACGATGATGGCCGAGCGCTGAGCTCGGGCGCTCAGAACGCTCGTGAGGACGTGGCCCGGTCGGGCGCGATCTGATCGTCGACGACAAGCACGTTCGGCCGATGCAGCTCGGCCAGCGCAACCAGCTCGCCGGCGCTCGTCGGAGTGCCGATCACGGCGATGCCGCGGCCCTCGAGGTAGCGGCGCTCCAGGGCAGCACGGTCTCTGTCGGGATCGGCGAGCAGGCAGGTGATCCGCGGTTCGCGGCGCGCGAGCTCGGTGCTGGGAACGGCAGCGTCGGACGTCATGACGGGAACAGGGAGGGAGCCTACCGAGCGCACCCGCCGCCGACAACCGTCGACTGACGTGGCGGGCGACCTCGCCTCGCCTGCGGCGAGATCGGTTCGCGAGTCGGGACGGTCGGATTTGAACCGACGACCTCGCCTCGCCTGCGGCGAGATCGGTTCGCGAGTCGGGACGGTCGGATTTGAACCGACGACCTCGTGTCCCCCAGACACGCGCGCTAACCAAGCTGCGCCACGTCCCGTCCGGTCCAGGATAGCTCGTGACGTAGGCGCGCGCCGGCGCTCGGCCACCCTGACGAGCCATGATCTAATGACACGATGGAGCCGGTGCCCGAATTCGATCGCGAGGAAGCGCCCTCAGGCTCGCTGAGGGGGCAGCTTCTGATCGCCACGCCGACGCTGGCCGATCCGAACTTCTTCCGCTCGGTCGTCCTGATCGCCGAACACTCGGAAGAGGGCGCCATGGGTCTGGTTCTCAACCGCCCCCTCGAGGTACTCGTTGCCGACGCCGTCGAGCCGCTCAGGCCGCTCGTCGAGGCCGATGCCGCCGTCTACCAGGGCGGGCCCGTCGAGCCACAGGCCGTGCTCGCCCTGGCGGAGTTCGCTGATCCGATCGACGCGGCCTCAGTCGCGTTCAATGAGATCGGCTTCGTGTCCTCCGACCCCGACGTCGAGACGCTCCAGAGCGCTGTCCGACGCGCGCGCGTCTTCGCCGGCTATGCCGGCTGGAGCCCCGGCCAGCTCGAGGAAGAACTCGGCGAGGAGGCCTGGCTCGTTGAGCCCGCGCAGCCGACCGATGTCTTCACCGACGACGCCGAGGCACTCTGGTCGAGCGTGCTCAGACGGCGCGGAGCGCTCGGTGCCATGCTCGCAATGATGCCGACCGATCCGTCCGTGAACTAGGTCGGCCGACGCCAGACCCGAGCCGGCCTGGCGTTTTACAAGCGGCGGTAGAGCCGATCGGCGAGCGCCGAGTCCTTCTCGAGGCGCTCGGTGACGCAGCGGATCCTGTACTCGCGGAAGAACTCGGCCTCGACCCCGAGGGCCTTGCCGATCGAGGCGATCACCGAATTGCTAGGCACCGGTCGATTCCCGTGCACGATGTGGTTGAGATATCCCGCCGAGAGGTGCGTCTTCTCGGCCAGTGAGCGGTATGTCGCACCAGAGTCGGCCATGAGCTTCTCGACGCTCTCACCGAACGGCTTCTGGCTGAAGGTTCGTCGCTGTCTCTTCTTGCTCACGGAAGCTCCGCCCAGAGCGCGCTCACCTGCGCAGCCGCACGCTCGGCCTGCACACGCTCATCCTTGCCGGCTCGACGGGCGCGCAGATCGACGGCACCGTCGTCGAGCGACTTCTTGCCGACGGTAACGCGGACCGGCGCTCCGAGCATGTCGGCGTCGGCAAACTTCTCGCCCGGTCGCTGATCGCGGTCATCGAGGAGGACGGCGTGGCCGGCGTCGGCCAGCTCTCGAGCGAGCTTCTCCCCCATCTCGACGACCTCGTCACCTCCCGCGCTCAGCACAACGAGCTGCACATCGACGGGCGCGACGTTTCGCGGCCAGGTGATTCCATCGTCGTCATGGTGCTGCTCGATTACGGCGGCCATTGTCCGAGCCGGGCCGATGCCGTAGCTCCCCATCACGATCGGGCGCTCGGTGCCTGACTCGTCGAGGTAGGTGGCGTCGAGCGCCTCGGAGTAGCGCGTTCCCAGCTTGAAGATGTTCCCCACTTCGATTGCAGGTTCGACGCGCAGGCTACCGCCACAGAGGGTGCACTTGTCGCCGGGTTCGACCTCCCGAATATCGGCGAGGAGCGTGGGCTCGTAGTCGCGCCCCGCCTCGACGCCCCAGAGGTGGAAGCCGTCGCGGTTAGCGCCTGCAACGTATTGCCCGCTCGCCAGCGCGCCGTCGGCGATGATGCGCAGGTCGACGCCGACAGGGCCCAGCGAGCCGCCGTCGGCGCCGAAGGCCTGGCGGATCTCGTCGGCGTGCGCAGGCCGGAACTCGCCACCGAGCGCCTTCTGCAGCTTGAGCTCGTGCAGGCGGTGGTCACCACGTACCAGCGCGAGCACGAGCGTCTCGCCCGGGCCAACCACCGGCATCGCTTTCGAGGTGGCACGCGGGTCGATCTCGAGCATGGCCGCCAGGCTCTCGATCGTGTCGGCGCCGGGCGTCTCGACCGCTTCCGGGGCGTCGCGACTCGGCGGGAACACGGGATCTTGCGCGCGTGCGCCGGCCACCTCGATACTCGCCGAGAAGTCGCCGTTGTCACAGAGCACGATGTCGTTCTCGCCCGAGCGGCACGGCGCCATGTACTCGTGCGCGCCGCTACCTCCCATCATCCCGACGTGGCTCTCGACCTCGTAGTACTGCAATCCGCAGCGATCGAAGATGCGTCGGTAGGCGCCGGCATGCGCCCAGTACGCGGTGTCGAGGCCCTCCTCGTCGCGATCGAGGCTGTAGGAGTCCTTCATGACGAACTCCCGCACGCGCAGGAGACCGGCGCGTGGGCGCGGCTCGTCGCGCTCCTTGAGCGCGAAGTGGTACCAGATCTGGGGAAGCTGGCGATACGAGCTGATCTCGCGCGCGTGATGCGTGACCGTCTCTTCGTGTGTCATCGCCAGCACGAAGGGGCGCTCATTGCGATCGTTGAGGCGGAACAGCTCGCCGATCCCGTAGCGGCCCGTCTTCTGCCACAGCTCGGCCGGGGTCAAAAGCGGCATCAGCATCTCCTGACCACCGATCGCGTTCATCTCCTCACGGATGATCTGCTCGATCTTGCGGTAGCTGCGTAGGCCCGCCGGCATCAGCGTGTACAGGCCCGAGCCAACCGAGCGGACAAGGCCAGCGCGCAATGAAAGGCGGTGACTCGGCGCCTCTGCCTCGGCCGGGTCTTCGCGCAGCGTTGGCACGAAGAGCTGCGATGCTCGCAGAAGCTCGCCCATGTCTCGACTACGACGGCCGCTGGGCAGCTTCGGCCATGAGCTCAGTGGCTGACTTGGCCATCTTCAGCCGTTTCGGACGCTTCATTCCGGCGTCGATCCAGCCGTCGATCTCGTTGAAGAGCTCGTCGACCAAGACAGGCGAGTCGACTTTCCGCAACACGCGCCCGTGCGCGTAGATGAAGCCCGTATCGCGGCCGCCGGCAATGCCGAAGTCGGCGTTCCCAGCCTCGCCCGGCCCGTTGACCGCGCAGCCCATGACCGCAACCTCGAACGCCTCGCCGTATCCGCGCAGCCTGCCCTCGACCGTCTCGGCCAGCGTCTGGACGCCGACGTTGTCGCGTCCGCATGACGGGCACGAGATCATCACCGGCCCGCGCTCGCGAAGGCCAAGCGCTTTGAGAATCTCGAACGCCACGTCGACCTCCTTCTCGGGCTCCGCCGTGAGCGAGACACGGATCGTGTCGCCGATGCCGTCAGCAAGGAGTGTTCCGAGGCCAACCGAGCTCTTGATCGCGCCGACGAATGGCGTCCCCGACTCGGTCACGCCGAGGTGGAGCGGGTAGTCGACCTTGTCGGCGATCGTTCGATACGCGCGGATCATCTCGGGCACAGAGGTCGACTTCACCGAGATCTTGAAGTCGTGGTAATCGAGCTTCTCGAGCAGCTCGACCTCCTCCATCGCGGCCTGCACGAGGGCCTCGGCGCCGTCCTCCATGTCGCGTAGATGCTCGGGCAGCGATCCCGAGTTCGCGCCGATCCGCATCGGGATTCCCTTGGCTTTCGCCGCTTTGACGACCTCGGCGACCTTGTCGGGCCCGCCGATGTTGCCCGGGTTGATCCGGACCGCCGCGACGCCGGCATCAATCGCCTTGAGCGCCAGGCTCGCATTGAAGTGGATGTCGGCGATTACGGGGATCGGGCTCAGGTAGATCAATTTGGGAAGCACTGCTGCGTCCTCGTTCTTCGGGACGGCAACGCGCACGAGCTCGCAGCCGGCCTCGACGAGCTTTCCGATCTGCGCAATCGTCGCGTCCACATCGTGCGTGTTCGTGAACGTCATCGATTGCACGATGACGGGAGCTTCACCGCCGATCTCGACCCCACCCACGGATATGCGCCTCGCGCTTCCCACCGCGAGGCGATTGTATCCCGCAGCGTTGCCAGCCCGGTAGCCGCCCCGGGTAGCGCCCAGGCAACACCGCTACCCCGAGGACGGTAAGCCGCCCCAGGCGGGTTGCCGTTCTCGCAAGGTAACGGCCGGAGGCCGTTACCCGCTTAGGCGGCCGATGTCGTTCGTCAAGCCGATCACGAAGAGGATCAGGACCAGCGCGATCCCGATCGTTGACGCACGCTCATAGGCCTCGCGGGGTATCGCACGTCGGCGCACGCGCTCGAGAACGGAGAAGAGGATGTGGCCGCCGTCGAGCGGCAGCAGCGGCAACATGTTCAGCAGCGCGAGCGACAGGCTGATCAACGCGAGGATCGCGAGGTAGTCGCGGAAGCCCTGCTCGAGAATCTGCGACGAGCCCTGGACGATGCCGATCGGCGTGGCGATGTCCTCACGCCCCTCTGGCGTCACGATGCGCGACAGCGACTCGCCGATCGCGACCGTGACCCGGCCGGTCTCCTTGAATGCCTCCCCGACGGCTCCGACCGGTCCAAAGCTCTCGTACTCGGCGGCGGGGATGAAACCGAGCCGGAACCTCCCGTCGCTCAACTCGGCGGCACGCGGACCAAGCACTACGCTCGACCCGTCTCGCAGCACGGTCAGCGTGATCGGCTGGCCATCGCTCGAGCGAATCAGCGTGGACACGTCGTCGAAGGTGGTCGTGGTGGTGCCGTCGACCGCGATCACCTCGTCTCCCGTGGCCAGCCCCATCGCCGCGGCCGGGGTTCCGCTCACGACCTCGTTGACGACGCGACTCGCCTCGCGCGGGACGCCGAGCCCGAAGACGATCGCAAGCATTGCGACCGCGAACAGGAAGTTGGTCAGCGGACCGGCCGCGATGACGGCGATGCGCTTCCAGGCCGGTGCGCGCCAGTACGCGTCGGGCGAGAGCCCGTCCTCGACGTCCGTCAGCCCCTTCTCGACCCGCGTGCGCGCCTGCTCCGACAGATGGGCGCTGTCACTCGCCCCACGAAGCTCGTCGATGGCGCGCTGAGCCCGCGGCTCGTCGAGCTCTTCCTGGTCGAGCACAGCGGCCGTCGTATCGATATAGGGTCGCAACGAGGGCGCGTCGTCGAGCGCGGCGGCGTAATGCCCGTTGAGATCGCGCCCCGCCGGGCGGTGCATGCCGGGGATCTTCACGTAGCCGCCGAGCGGTATCGCCCCGAGCCCGTACTCGATGCCGTTGTGCACCTTCCGGACCAGCACCGGCGGGAAGAAGACGTAGAACTTGCGCGGACGCATTCGAACCGCGCGCGCCACGAAGAAATGCCCCGCTTCGTGGATCAGGATCAGGAAGGCAAGGCCAGCGATCGAGACGAACACGTTCACGCCACGAGCTCCCGCGTCAGTGCCGTGGCAGTCGCGCGCGCCTCGGCATCGAGGTCCATCAACCCGGCCAGATCGTCCACCGCAGGTGCATCGACACGCGCCAGGGTTTGCTCAACCGTCTCCGGAATACCGAGAAACGGCAAGGCTCCTTCGAGAAAGGCCGCGACGGCCACCTCGTTGGCGGCGTTGAGGACGCACGGCGCGCCGCCGCCGGCCTCGCCGGCGGCCCGTGCAAGAGCGAGGCAGGGAAACGCCGCCTCATCGGGCGGCGAGAACTCGAGCGTGAGGCCCTGCGAGAAGTCGAGCGGCTCGCACGGCGTCGGTGCGCACTCTGGGTAGGTCAGCGCGTAGGAGATCGGAACGCGCATGTCGGGGTAGCCGAGATGGGCGATCGAGGCGCCGTCACGGTAGTGCACCATCGCGTGCACGACCGAGGTGGGGTGAACGACGACGTGGAGGCGCTCGTAGGGCAGCCCGAAGAGGAAGTGCGCCTCGATCAGCTCGAGTCCCTTGTTCATCAGGGTCGCCGAGTCGGTCGTGATCTTGGGCCCCATGCTCCAGGTCGGGTGTGCGAGGGCGTCCTCGACACTCACCTCTACGAGCTCCTCGCGCGAGCGGCCCCGGAACGGGCCGCCGGACGCGGTCAACACGAGGGCCTCGACTGTCTCGACCGGCCGCTCGCCCAGACACTGCATGGCCGCACTGTGCTCGGAGTCGACGGGCAACAGCCTTCCCCCACCACGCTCGAGTGCGTCGAGCGCCAGCGGCCCAGCCGCGACGAGACTCTCCTTGTTGGCAAGCGCAAGATCGACGCCGAGCTCGAGCGTCGCCAGGGTTGCATTGACGCCGGCAAAGCCCACGACCGCGTTGACGACGACGTCGGGCCCCGAGGCGGCGACGAGCTCCTCGAGCGGCGGATCGCCGGCGAGCGAGACGTGCTCGACGTGGTGCTCCGATGCGATCTGTTGCAGCTCTTCGGCACTCGAGCTGGCCGCGAGCGCGCAGAGCTCGAGCCCTGGGTTGCGCTCGACGATCTCGACGGTTTGGGTGCCGATCGACCCGGTCGCCCCGAGCAGTGCGACGCGTTTCACGCGCGCCGCGACGTCGGTCGCACGTGGGGTGCGCTACTCACCCAGCCAGTGTAGAGGGCACCGAGCGCCCTCCCTCACCCTCCGCTCTGAGGGCAAAGAGGCGCACGGGCCTGCTCTTGCCGCGGATCGTGCGCTGCCCGATATCGACGAGATCAGTCGGCACCGCTGCGAGACGCTCTATGACCGACTCCGCGATCAATGCCGCGACTTCGGCCTCGCGGGTCATCGCCTGGAGCCGCGCCGCAGTGTTCGTCGCGTCTCCGATAGCCGCGTACTCCACGCGATCTGTGGAGCCGACGTTGCCTGATCGGAGCGTGCCGCTGGCAACGCCGACGCCGATGTCGAAGCGTACGTCGAAGCTCGCTTGCTCGAGCCAGCCGTTGAAGCGCGGAAGCCCCTCGAGCACGAGCGAGCGAGCACACGCGAGGGCACGCGAAGCGTGGTCGGGCTGCTCGAGAGGCGCACCAAAGACACCCATCACGCCGTCCCCCTGAAAGGACACGACGGTGCCACCGTGCTCGTGTAGCGCGCCGGAGACCGTCTCGAGATACTCGTTCAGCACCCGCAGAACGTCCTCGGGCCCATGGTCGTCGACGAAGCCCGTGAAGCCGCGCAGATCGACGAAGAGGGCCGTCCCATCGAGCTCGACACCGCCGAGCCGGAGATCGTCGCCCGCTTTAAGCAAGACGTCGTCGACCACATCGCCGGGCACGAAGCGCGCAAAGAGTGCGCGGGCTCGCTCGCGCTCGAGACGCGATGCCGTCGCGGTCAGACCCACTACCGCGACTGTCGAGAGTGCAAACGCGACCAGCGGGTAGAGCACGGGGAGACTGACGCCCTCGTTGAAGGCGAGCTGCACCGCAATCAGGTAGGCGGCGCACAGCAGAGCGACGGACGGGATCAACCAACGAATCCGGAGCCGTCGGGCAATCAGGGCGGGCACGAAGCCGAGCGCCACCAACAGCGCGATGTCGACAGCCGAGGGCGACGAGCGCAGCGGAAAGCCGCGCAACACAGTCGAGATCGCGTGGGCCTCGAGCTCGGGCCCCGACATGAACTCGCCGGACGTGGTCGACGTTGTGTGGAGATCCTTGAGCGAGGGCGCCGAGGCGCCGACGATGACGATCTTGTCAGCGTAGAAGCCGTCCGGAGGTTCTTCCTTCAGGGCTGCCGAGAACGAGATCGTCGGGATCGAGCCCGGGCTCCCATGGAAGTCGATCCACTCCTCTGCGGCGCCGGTCCGTGGAACGTGCCGCCCGGTCGCGGTCTCTGCAGCGGCAACGGCGAGGGCGGAAAGGCCCTCCACCTCGAGCGTCAGCTTGCGCACAACGCCACCCGGATCAGGCGCGAAGAGGGCGCTTCCCGCACGTGCACCGAGCTCAGCCAGGTCGAGGCCGCCGAAGATGCCCGTCGAGCCGTCGTCGGCAACCTCTGTCGTTGCGAGCACGACCGAGCCGACGTTGGCGACGGCCTCGATCAGCCTGTTGTCCTCCTCGTCGACGGTTCGCTCGGTGAACTGGACGTCGTAGACGATCACGGCCGGACGATCCTGCGAGATCTCGTTGATCAGCTCCGCGTGCACTCCGCGCGGAAACGGCCACTGCAGGCCAAGGTCGAAGGTGGCGGCGTCGACGGCTACCACCACGAGCTCTGCTGGCGGCTCTGTGCTACCCCGCAGGTCAAACCGTGTATCAACCGTTGCAAGCTCGGCGTCCTCGAACACGCCGCCAAACTGTGCGCCGAGCATGAGCGCCACCGCAACAAGGGCCGCTAGCAGGGTCAGGCGCCCGAAGAGGCGCGTGATGGACGAGCCGCCTCCATCGGGTCTGGCAGCCCGGTCCATCAGCGCGCGCGCGGTCGGACGTGCGGCTAGAGAGAACGCTCTCACAGACCGAAGATACCTCGGAAATCCGGGGAATTCGATTGACACCGACCGCCACCTCCGTTAGGCTGGCGTTCTAGGGTCGTTAGGAGAGCAGCTCCAGTCTGCGGGGGGAGTTTTGCGGAGCGAAACACCGGCGCACGGCGCGCCAGTCATGGGAGACGGTATTACGCGGTTCCGAATAGCCTGGCTCGCTGCGGTGGCCGGCTCCTGGTCTTCGCATCTCTCGCCCCCGCGGCGCAGGGTGCGTTCACGCCGAGCACTGACGCGCTGACCGTCGCACGAGCGATCGCCGACCACCCGTCGTTCGTCGTCGGTGCCGAGTTCGAGAGCGCCCCGCCGAGCGGGAATACGGCCGCAGTCTCGACCGATGCGCTCGGCGGGTTCTGGACCTCGCCCGAGACGCCAGACTTCGCGATCCTCTCGACCGGAGACGTCGGCAACGTCGTCCCGCAGACAGAAGAGCCCACCCAGTTCGCGCGCGCCAGCGACAACCTCGGCGGCGGGCCGGTGCGAGGGGGCGCGGAACACGATGTCACGATCCTCCGCATCGATCTGCTCGTCCCGACGGGTGCAACGTGCCTGCAGTTCGATTTCCGCTTTCTTACCGAGGAATCCGCGCCTGGAGGACAGCCCGGCGGACCGTTCAGCGACGCGTTCATCGCCGAGCTCGACACATCCGACTGGCTCGACGTCGACGGCGAGCTCACAGCTCCGAATACCTTTGCGATCACACCCGGCGACAGGCCGGTAACCGTCGCCGACTCGGAGTTCTACTTGCTGACGACGGCCGCGATCGGCACGGTGTACGACCGAGCAACACCGATCTGGCACGCGGCGACGCCCGTCACCGGCGGAGAGCAGCACGCCCTGTACTTGACCGTTTTCGACAGCGCCGACTCAGGGAGCGACTCGGCCGTCTTCATCGACCAGCTCACCTTCGGTGACGACCAGGGCGCCGCGGGTTGCGAGCATGGCCCAACACTGGTCACGCAGGTGTTCGCCGACGCGCCCACGAGCCTTCCGGGCGGCCAGAACGGGTACCGCATCCTCGCCCAGGCAGTTGGCGGCCAGCTTCCCGAGCCCGTCGGGTCCGCCGGCTCTGCGCTCACCGCTCCACTCGATGTCGGAGCCTTGGCCGCCCTCAGCACCCTCCTGCCTTCCGGGTTCGCGTACGTGGCAGGGTCGACCGTGGGAGCAACGACCGTGGACGCCACCGTCGCCGCAGACGGCACCCTGACCTGGGCCGCACCGTTCGCCGCCGCACCGGCGCCGCTCGACCATGCACTCGAGCTGCACTTCAAAGTGACCGTGGCGGACAAGCCCGGGACGTACACGAACGACACGACCGCCGTAGAGCTCGACGGCTATTTCCTCCTGCCGCCGCAGCCGACGGCACCGATCGACGTCGTCCTGCCTGCCGCCGACGTGATGGTCACGCACGAGCAGCGCCCTACTCCCGCTGTTGTCGACGAGAAGCTCGAGCTCGAGCTCACCGTCACCAATCAGGGTCCGCAGACCGCGACGGGCACAACCCTCGAGGGAACGCTTCCCGCGGCACTCCAAAGTGGCGAGGTCACGTCGTCTCAGGGCGCCTGCGCTTTGGGCGATCTCCTCGAGTGCAAGCTCGGTGACATCGCGTCGGGTGCCAGCGTCTCGATCACGGTCTCCGGCGTACTCGGCAGCGGCGGAGTCGCGCTCGGAGCGAGCGTCAA
>CBDCXJ010000006.1:0-13451 GCA_965223695.1 Gaiellaceae bacterium
CCACTCCTCGAGACGGGGAACCACGATCACCGTCATGTCTGACTGGTACCTGGAGCGCTTCGCCTGGGGCCGGCGCGTCCTGGCTGAAGCCGGTCTCTGAGTCGCCCGCTCGCGCGGCAGCGGCCGAGACGTTCGCATGAGTAGATAGGCTCGAATGGTGAGCGTCACGACCCCGACTGATCGAGCGGGCGAGGGTGCGAACAACCTGCTCGAGCGGCTGCTCGAATGCATCGAGAGCCGCGTCGCCGACGATCGCATCGACGCGCTGCGCCCGTTCGCGCGCGCCTATGCTCGCCGACTCGACGCCGACGACGCCGTCGACCCCGAGGAGTTCTGCTTCGAGGTGATCGGCGCGTTCGAGCTCGCCGACCGGCGGGGGGCGGAACCGCTGATCGTGCGCGCGTTCACGCCGTCCCTCGCTACAGACGGCTACGAGACGCCAGGCTCGGTCGTCGAGACGAACAGCGTCGACTCGCCCTTCCTCGTCGACTCGGTCACGCTCGCCATCGAGCAAGCCGGCCACGAGCTTCACGACGTGATCCACCCGATCGTTGGCGTCGAGCGCGACGAGGGCGGGCGGGATCGTGGCCGTTCGTCACGCGCGCGAGAGCGCGGCGCGCGAGTCGATCATGCACTTCGAGCTGGCTCGACGGCTCGCGCCCGATGAGCTCGAGACCCTTGCCGAGCACGTAAGGGCGGCGCTCACCGACGTGCAGGCTGCGGTCCGTGACTACGAGGCGATGCTGGCACGCGTCGACATGATGATGGGAGCAGTCCGCGCCAGCGGCCCGTCGCACGACGCCGGTGAGATCGACGAGGTCGTGGCGCTGCTCGACTGGCTACGCGACGCCAACTTCGTCTTCCTCGGCTTCCGCGAGTACGCACTCGAGAACGACCACCTGAGCACGGTGAAGGGCGCCGGCCTCGGGATCCTCAGCGTCGACGATGTCTCGAGTTACGCCGAGCCGGTCGAGCTCTCGGCGCTCTCGCCGGCGCTTCGAGGGCGTTTGCTCGGCGGCCGCCTACTCGTCGTCTCGAAGACGAACAGCTTCTCGACCGTGCACCGCCACGGCCGGATGGACGACATCACTGTCGTGGCGACGGGCCCCTACGGCAACACGATCGGCGCGCACCGCCTGCTCGGCCTCTTCACCTCGAAGGCGTACATGTCGCCCGCGGGCAAGGTGCCCATCCTTCGCCACAAGCTGCACCAGATCGCCACCCTCGAGGACTTCCTCGAAGGCTCGCACGACCACAAGCGCCTCGTCGAGGCATTCGAGTCGTTCCCAATGGACGAGCTGTTCGCGGCGACGGTCGACGAGCTCCGCGAAGTTCTGGTCGAGCTGCTCGAGGTGCAGGAGCGCAGGCATGTCGAGGTCTTCCTGCGCCCCGACGTGAGCGAGGGTCGTGTCGCTGCGATTGTGGTCGTCCCGCGCGATCGCTTCAGCGGCGCACTGCGCAAGCAGGTCGAGAAGTTCCTCTCGGAGCGACTCGGCGGGACGTCGATCGACTACCACCTCGCGATGTCCGAGGCCTCGCAGGCGCGGATGCACTTCACGATCTACGTGCCGGGCGAGATGCCGCACGTCTCGCTCACAGAGCTCGAGGGCCGCATCGTCGAGCTGACGCGCACCTGGGACGATCGCCTGCAGGAGCGGCTTCTCGCTCTGCATGGGGAAGGGCGGGCCGCAGCGCTCGGCGAGCGCTACATGACGCTCTTGCCCGAGGCCTACAAGTCGACGACCGACGTGCACTTCGCCGTCGTCGACCTCGAGCACTTCGAGCGTCTCTCGCCCGAGCAGGAGTTCACGGTCGGGCTCAAGAACCAGCGCTCGCACGAGCGGGATCTCACGCGCGTCGGTCTCTACAAGACCGGTGGCCAGGTAAGGCTCTCTGACTTCCTCCCTATTCTCGAGCACCTCGGGCTCTCGGTCGTCGAGGAGGTACCGACACGACTTCGCGACGCCGGCGAGGGCATGTACCTGCACGACATCGGCGTCCTCGGCGCCGACGACCGGCCGCTCGATCTGGCCGAGTGCGGCGAACGCGTGGCTGAGGCGATCAGCGCTGTCTGGTCGGGCAAGACCCTTTCCGACTCGCTGAACCGGCTGGTCGTCACCGGCGGGCTCACGTGGCGCCAGGTGAACGTGCTCCGCGCCTATCGCACATATCGCAGGCGGCTCGGCGTCGGCTTCACCGGCACCTACGAGAACGACGCCTTCGCGCGCAACCCGTCGATCGCCCACAAGCTCGTCGATCTGTTCGAGCTGCGCCTCGATCCCGATCGTGAACGCGACCCGGACGGCGAGGAGGCGCTCGCCGCCGAGATCCGCGTCGACCTCGACGCGGTCAAGTCGCTCGACGAGGACAGGATCCTGCGCGCGTACCTCGGCCTGATCCATGCGACCCTCAGGACGAACGCCTTCATCGGCGGCCGCGGCTACCTTTCGTTCAAGCTCGAGTCCGGGCTCGTCCCGGACATGCCCGAGCCGAAGCCGCTGTACGAGATCTTCGTGCAGTCGCCCGAGATGGAGGGAATCCATCTGCGTGGCGGCAAGATCGCGCGCGGCGGCATCCGCTGGTCTGATCGCATCGAGGACTACCGCACCGAGATCCTCGGTCTGATGAAGGCCCAGATGGTCAAGAACGTCGTGATCGTGCCAGTCGGATCGAAGGGTGGCTTCGTGCTTCGCAACCGCCCCGACGACCGCGATGCGCTGCGCGCAGAGGTCGAGAAGCAGTACCGGGTCTTGATTCGCTCGATGCTCGACCTGACCGACAACCGGGTTGGCGACGAAGTCGTCCACCCCGACCGCGTCGTCGTGCGCGACGGGCCCGACCCCTACCTGGTCGTCGCTGCCGACCGAGGAACGGCGACGTTCTCAGACATCGCCAACGAGATCGCCGCCGAGTACGGCTTCTGGCTCGACGACGCCTTCGCCTCCGGCGGCTCGATCGGCTACGACCACAAGGAGCTCGGCATCACCGCCAAAGGCGCCTGGGAGTCGGTCAAGCGCCACTTCCGCGAGGTCGGCATCGACCTCGAGCGCGACACGCACACGATGGTCGGTATCGGCGATATGTCAGGCGACGTGTTCGGCAACGGCCTCCTCTACAGCGACCGGACGCGGCTCGTAGCCGCGTTCGACCATCGCGATGTCTTCATCGACCCCGATCCCGACCCCGCCGCGTCGTTTGCCGAGCGCAAGCGGCTGTTCGAGCTGCCGCGGACGACCTGGGCCGAATACGACCCGGCGAAGATCTCGGCCGGCGGCGGCGTCTGGTCGCGATCTGAGAAGCGCATCGACCTCTCACCCGAGGCGCGCGAGGCACTCGGGATCGAGGACGCCGGCGGCATGACGCCGAACGAGGTGGTGTCGGCGATCCTGCGCGCGCCCGTCGACCTGATCTGGAACGGCGGCATCGGTACGTTCGTCAAGGCCAGCTACGAGTCGAACGCCGACGTCGGCGATCGTGCGAACGACGCGGTGCGCGTCGACGGCGCAGACCTACGAGCACGCGTGATCGGCGAGGGCGGCAACCTCGGCTTCACGCAGAAGGGCCGGATCGAGTACGCGCAGGTCGGCGGCCACCTCAATATCGACGCGATCGACAACTCGGGCGGTGTCGACTGCTCTGACCACGAGGTCAACCTGAAGATCATGCTCGGCATCGCGGTCGCCGACGGCGAGCTGACCAAGGCCCAGCGCGACGCGCTGCTACGCGATGTCGAGAGCGAGGTGGCCGATCTCGTCCTCTACGACAACTACCTGCAGGCGCAGATCATCTCGCAAGAGGCTGCCGATTCGGCCGGGCGTCTCGAGGCCTACGAGGACCTGATGCTCTCGCTCGAGGCGAGCGGCATGATCGGCCGCGGCCTCGAGAGCCTGCCCTCGAGCGAGCAGATGGCCGAGCGGATGCGCAAGGACACGCCGATGATCAGACCCGAGCTGTGCGTGCTCCTCTCCTACGCGAAGTTCAAGCTCGAGGACGAGCTGCGCGACGCCGAGCTGCTCGACGATCCGCTGTTCGAGCCGGCTCTACGCGCGTACTTCCCGAAGCGGGTGCAGGAAGAGTTCGGCCGCCTGATCGAGCGTCATCCGCTGCGGCGCGACCTGCTCTCGACGATCGTCTCCAACACGGTCGTGAACTCGCAGGGAATCACCTTCGCGTCGCGTCTTGCGGTCGAGACGGGCGCCTCGCTCGCCGACGTCGTGCGCGCCTACTGGATCGCGCGCACCGTCAGCGGAGCCCCGGAGCGCTGGGGTGCGGTCGAGCGGCTCGACGGCACACTCGACCCGACTGTCCAGAACGTGTTGATGGTGGGTGTCGACTCGCTCGTCGAGGAGGTCACTCGCTGGTACCTGGCACACGATCTCGAGCGCTCGGCGGACGAGGTTTGCGCCGAGGTCGGACCGCGCTTCGAAGAGCTCGCCGCCGTGATCGAGCAGGCAGGCTCAGAATCCTGGCGCGAGCGGCGCGAGCAACTCGCGAGCGAGCTGGTCAATCTCGACGTCGGCGAGGATCTGGCGCGCCGACACGTCTACCAGCACGCGCTCGTCCACGGGCCCGCCGTGCTTGAGACCTCGCAGGCGAGCGGGCGCTCGCTGCTCGAGACGGCCGAGGCCTTCTTCCGGGCCGGCGAGGAGCTACGCATCGACTGGCTCGAGCGCCGGCTCGCGACCCTCGAGGCCGACGATCGCTACGAGCGGCTCGCGGTGCGGGCACTTCGCGACGACCTGCGAGCGCTTCGGCGCGACATCGCCTCCGGGACACTGGCGGAGGGCGACTCGGTGGAGGATGGCCTCGCGGCGTATATGGGGCAGCGCTCCCTGGCGCTCGAGCGGCTCGAGCGCCTGATCGAGCGAACGGCGGAGGGCGTCGAGCCCACGCTGGCCGAGCTGACCGTGTTCGTGCGACAGCTGCGCAGCGCCCTTTCCTAGCCAGCGGCCCCGGCGGGCCGGCCAGAGGCATCGACGCGGCGCCGGCTGCCTCTAAAGAGGGATGTTCCCGTGCTTGCGCGCCGGTCTCGGCTCGCGCTTCGTCAGCGCGGCTTGGAGCGCGTCGATCAGCACCGGCCGCGTCCGACGGGGCTCGATCACGTCGTCGACGTAGCCCCGCTCTGACGCGACATAGGGGTTCGCGAACTGCTCCGTGTACTCGGCGATCAGCTCGGCGTGGCGCGCATCGGGGTCGTCGGCCTCCTCGAGCTCTCGCCGGAAGATGATGTTGACAGCGCCCTCGGGTCCCATGACCGCGATTTCGGCCGTCGGCCAAGCGAAGTTGAAGTCGGCGCGGATGTGCTTCGAGCTCATCACGTCGTACGCACCACCGTAGGCCTTGCGCGTGATGACGGCGAGCTTGGGAACCGTCGCCTCGCAGTAGGCGTAGAGGAGCTTCGCGCCGTGGCGGATGATCCCGCCCCACTCCTGCGATGTGCCCGGCAGGAAGCCCGGCACGTCGACGAAGGTGATGAGCGGCACGTTGAACGCATCGCAGAGGCGCACAAAGCGCGCGCCCTTGACCGAGGAATCGATGTCGAGCGTCCCCGCGACGGAGCTCGGGTTGTTCGCGACGATCCCGACCGGATGCCCGCCGAGGCGCGCGAAGCCGCAGATGATGTTCTCGGCCCAGAGCTCGTGGATCGCGAAGAAGTGCCCCTCGTCGACCACAAGGTCGATGATCTCGCGCATGTGGTAGGGCTTGTTCGGATTGTCCGGGATGATTCGATCGAGCTCGGGCGCCTCCCGGTCGGCCGGGTCGCTCGACTCGAAGAACGGTGGCGGCTCCGCGTTGTTCTGCGGCAGGAACGAGAGGAGGTAGCGCGCGTCGTCGAGGCACTGCTCCTCGGTGTCCGTGATGACGTGCGCGACCCCAGACTTCGAAGCGTGCGTGGCCGCGCCGCCGAGCTCCTCGAACGTGACCTCCTCGCCCGTCACCGTCTTCACGACCTCGGGGCCGGTGATGAACATGTGCGAGGTCTCCTTGACCATCAGAATCGCGTCGGTCATCGCGGGTGAGTAGACGGCGCCACCAGCGCACGGGCCCATCACGAGCGAGATCTGCGGGACGACGCCCGAGGCCTGCACGTTGCGCCAAAAGATCTCGGCATAGCCGCCGAGAGAGACGACGCCCTCCTGAATGCGTGCGCCGCCCGAGTCATTGATCCCGATAACCGGGCAGCCGTACTTGAGCGCGAGGTCCATGACCTTGCAGATCTTCTCGGCGAAGACCTCCGACAGCGTCCCGCCGAAGATCGTGAAGTCCTGCGAGAAGACGAAGACCTTGCGCCCGAGCACGTTCCCGTAGCCCGTGACGACGGCGTCGCCGAAGGGCCGCCTGTCGGCCATGCCGAAGTTCGTCTCGCGGTGCCGAACGTAACGGTCGAGCTCGACGAATGACCCCGGGTCGAGGAGCTTCTCGACCCGCTCGCGCGCGAGGAGTTTGCCCCGCTCGTGCTGTCGCTCGATCGCACGAGCGTCGCCACCGTGGTTGGCCTGCTCTCGCTGCGTCTCGAGCTGCTTGAGCTTGCGCTCGGTTGCGTTCTCCTGTGTCGCCACGCAGGTCAGCTTAGACCCCGGGCTCCCCGGGCCGATAACGGAGCTATGGGGTGTCACGACCGCTACGGCCGCGCCTGCGCTGATGTCGGGACGGCCACGAGCCGCCGGCGTCCTGTCCGGCGTCACGCCGGCCTGAGCATCGCCGTCGTCGCGCTGTTCGCGGCGCTGGCGCTGCCCGGTTCGGCTTTCGGGGTGACCTGCTTCCTGGCCGGCAGCGAGCTCGATGTGCAGATGCACGAGGGCGAGCGGATTACGCTTGTCCGCGAGGGGACTGCGCTCGTCGTGCGCGCCATCTTCGCCGAGCCCTGTGCCGTCGTCGAGCTCGGTGAGCTCGAGAGCGTCCGCCGGCACCGAGAGCCGGGATATCGTGACCGTCGACCTCAGGGGCGGGCCGCTCGACGGGGGTAGCGTCGAGCCCCTGGGCCTTCCCGAGGTCGAGCTGATCGTCGACCTGAGCTCCGGCAAGCGTGATCGCCTGATCGTGCGAGCGCCGGCGGCCGGAGGCGTGCTCGTAGCAGGGGCAGGCGGCGTTGCGCTCAACGGCGACGCCGACGCCGACGTGCTTGCGGCTGGCGTCGAGGAGCTCGTCTTCGGCGGCGGTGAGGGCCCGGACACGTTCAGTGGTGCCGGCGGTCGCGGCACCGGGGGCCCTGCGGACGGGGCGCTGACGCTCAAAGGAGAGGCCGGCGACGATTCGCTGACCGGCGGCCGCGGGCCTGACCGCCTGCTCGGCGGCGCCGGTCGCGACGATCTCTCCGGCGGGCGAGGGAACGACGTCCTGATCGGCAGCCCCGACCGCGACCGCGAGGCCGGCGGCGGCGGGAACGATCGATTCGAGCAGGGCCCTGCACCTGACGGGAACGATGTGCTCTTCGGGCAGGGTGGCCGGGACACGGTCGCCTACTCGGAGCGTCGCCGCGCCGTCTACGTGTCGATCGGCGTCAAGGCCGACGACGGCGAGCTCGGGCAGATCGAAGAGGACCGCGTCGGCTCTGACGTCGAGGTCGTCGTCGGCGGCCGCGGAAACGACGTGCTGCTCGCGCCAGCGCGGGCCACCACCGGGTTCGAGCTCAACGGCCGGCGCGGCGACGACGTCATCTTCGCGGGCGAAGGCGACGACATCCTGCGTGGCGGTCCAGGTGACGACGCCGTCATTGTACACGCGCGCGCGAGGACCGGTCACTGTCGACCTGCGCGCCAGAACCGCGAAGGGGCTGGGAACCGACCGGCTCCGGGGGTTCGAGCGGGTCGTCGGCTCGCGCTTCGGCGACGTGCTGCGCGGAAACGCGGCCGACAACGAGCTCGACGGCTGGCAGGGCGATGACGAGCTGCGCGGACTTGCCGGCGCAGACACGCTGATCGGAGGACCAGGCGACGACGTCCTCAGAGGCGATCGTGGCAACGATTCACTCAGCGGCGAGCAGGGAGCCGACCTGCTCCTGGGGGGCCCCGATCGAGACGTACTACTGGGAGGCGCCGGCGTCGACACCCTCCTGGGCGGCGAAGGCCGCAACCGCCTCGACGGTGGGCCGTCCCTGGACGTATGCGAGACGGCCCACGGCGCGATGCGGGCGCCCTGAGCGGCCTCCCTTCAGGGCTGTGCTGAGAAGAAGCCTCAGGCCGCGAGGTGCGCGTCGTAGGTGCCGAACTCCTCGCGCAGCAGCTCGCAGATCTCGCCCACCGTGCAGCTCGCCGCCAGCGCGGCACGCATGGGGACGACCAGGTTGCCGGTGCCCCGCGCGCACTCGCGGACATCGCGCATCGCCGACTCCGCGGCCTCGTCGTCTCGGCCCGCCCGCAGTGCGCGGGTGCGCTCGATCTGCTCGCGCTCGAGCTCGGGAGCAAGCCGGTGCAACGGAACCTCGTCGGCTTCCTCCTCGGTGTAGACGTTGACGCCGACGATCTCGCGCTCTCCCGACTCGACGCTGCTCGCGTACTCGTAGGCCGCATCCTCGATCTCGCGCTGGATGTAGCCCTGCTCGATCGCGGCGACCGCGCCGCCACGCGCGTCGACCTCGTCCATCAGCGCGCGGGCGTGCTGCTCGAGCTCGTCGGTGAGGCTCTCGATGAAGTAGGCGCCGCCAAGCGGGTCGGCTGTATCCGTTCCGCCGGCCTCGCTCGCGAGGATCTGTTGCGTCCGGAGCGCGATTCGCGCAGCATCCTCGGTCGGCAGGGCAAGGGCCTCGTCGAAGCCGTTGGTGTGCAGCGACTGGGCCCCGCCGCAGACGGCCGAGAGCGCCTGTACGGCGACACGAACGATGTTGTTCTCGGGCTGCTGTGCGGTCAGCGTCGAGCCGCCCGTCTGCGCGTGAAAGCGAAGCGCCCTCGCCTTCGGGTTCCCGGCCTCGAAACGCTCCGTCATGATCTCGGCCCAGAGCTTGCGCGCCGCGCGGAACTTGGCCACCTCCTGGAAGAAATGGTTGTGCGCGTTGAAGAAGAAGGACAGGCGCGCGCCGAACTCGTCGGGCGAGAGACCGGCCTCGATCGCGGCCTCGCAATAGGCGATGCCGTTGGCGAGCGTGAACGCCAGCTCCTGCGCGGCCGTGGAGCCCGCCTCGCGGATGTGGTAGCCCGAGATCGAGATCGTGTTCCACTTCGGGATCCGCTCGTGGCAGTACGCGAACAGATCGGTGGTGATCCGCATCGACGGCCTCGGCGGGAAGATGTAGTTGCCCCGCGCGATGTACTCCTTCAGGACGTCGTTCTGCACCGTGCCGCGTAGCTCTTCCGGGGCCACGCCCTGCCGCTCGCCCACGAGCTCGTACAGAAGCAACAGGAGCGCGGCAGGGGCGTTGATCGTCATCGATGTCGAGACGCTGTCGAGGGGAATGCCTTCGAACACGAGCAGCATGTCCTCGAGCGAGTCGATCGCGACGCCCGAGCGACCGACCTCGCCCTCTGCGCGCGCGTGATCGGAGTCGTAGCCGAGCTGCGTCGGCAGGTCGAACGCCACCGAGAGTCCTGTCTGGCCGCGCTCGAGCAGGTAGCGGAAGCGCTCGTTCGTCTCCTCGGCCGACCCGAACCCCGCGTACTGGCGCATCGTCCACGGGCGTCCCCGGTACATGTCCCGATAGGGGCCGCGGGTGTACGGATGCTCGCCGGGCAGCTCGCGATGCGTCGCGTCGTCGGGCTCGTAGACCGGTTTGATCTCGATGCCCGAGTCGGTGTAGCGCTCCTCGCTGCTCACCTGGCCATGGTAGAGGGCTGCAGCGCCGCGTCGCGAGCCGATAGCGGGCACCAATAGCCCGGGCTGCTACCAGATGCCCCGGCTAGAGTGGCCGGCCATGGACCTGTACGAGCACCAGGGCAAGGAGCTCTTCGCGAGCCTTGGGATACCCGTCTCCGACGGGCGCGTGGCGCGCACGCCGACCGAGGCACGCGCGGCTGCCGAGGTGCTCGCCGGCGAGGTCGTCGTCAAGGCCCAGGTGCTGGCCGGCGGACGCGGCAAGGCCGGCGGCGTCAAGCTCGCCAGCGACCCGGACGAAGCAGAAGCGCTCGCCAACGACATCCTCGGCCTCGACATCAACGGGCACATCACGCGCCGCCTCTGGATCGAGAAGGCCTCGGACATCGCGAAGGAGTACTACCTCTCGCTCACCTTCGACCGGGGCGAGAAGAAGCCGCTCTTCATGCTCACGACCGAGGGTGGAATCGACATCGAGGAGGTCGCCGCCAATAGCCCCGGCAAGTTGGCCCGGATGCATGTCGAGCCGCTCACCGGCTTCCAGCCCTTCGAGGCGCGTTGGCTGACCTTCGGGGCCGGCATCACCGACCCGTCCGAGCAGAAGCAGGTCATGGACATCGTTGGGAAGCTCCGCGACGGCTTCCATCAGCTCGACGCGATGCTGCTCGAGATCAACCCGCTGATCGTGACGCCCGACGGCGAGGTGAAGGCTCTAGACGCAAAGGTCACGATCGACGACAACGCGCTCTACCGCCACCCCGAGATCGCCGAGATGCGCGACGTCGAGTCCGAGGACCCGCAGGAGCGTATGGCGCGTGAGCGCGGCGTGACCTACGTCAACCTCGACGGTGAGGTCGGAATTCTGGGGAACGGCGCCGGGCTCGTGATGTCGACGCTCGACGTGGTCGGCCAGGCCGGCGGTAGCCCGGCGAACTTCTGCGATCTCGGCGGCGGCGCGCAGGCCGACTCGGTCGTGGCCGCGCTCGAGGTCGTGACGTCCGACGAAAACGTGCGCGGCATCCTCTTCAACATCTTCGGTGGCATCACCCGTGGCAACGAGGTCGCTCGAGGACTGCTCGACGCGCTCGAGCGGATGACCATCGACCTGCCGATCGTCGTACGCCTCGACGGCACGCTCGCCGACGAGGGGCGTGAGCTGCTTGCGAGCCAGGCGCCCGAGAATGTCCACGTCGAAGCCACGATGCTCGACGCCGCTGCCCGCGTCGTGGAGCTCACCCGGTGAAGGCCGGCTAACCCCATGGCCGTCATCGTCGACAAGAGCACGCGGCTCGTCGTCCAGGGCATCACCGGGCGCGAGGGCACCTTCCACGCCCTGCGCAACCGCGACTACGGCACGAACGTCGTCGCCGGCGTCACGCCCGGGAAGGGCGGCGAGTCGGTCGACGGCATCCCGGTCTTCAACTCCGTACGCGACGCCGTCGATCAGACAGAGCCCAACACGGCGATGGTGTTCGTACCGGCCCGCTTCGCCGCCGACGCGATCTTCGAGGCCGTCGACGCGGGAATCGAGACCGTCCTCTGCATCACCGAGGGCATCCCGGCGCACGACATGCTTCGCGTCTACAACCACATCCGCCCGCGTGGCGTGCGCCTGATCGGCCCCAACTGCCCCGGGATCCTCTCCCCGGGCAAGGCCAACGTCGGGATCATCCCCGCCGAGATCTTCAGCGCCGGCCCCGTCGGCCTCGTCAGCCGCTCGGGCACGCTCACCTATCAGATCGGGAACGAGCTGACACAGCTCGGTATCGGCCAGTCGACCATCGTCGGCATTGGGGGGGACCCCGTCGTCGGATCGTCGTTCATAGACATCCTCGCCCTCTTCGACGCCGACCCCGAGACCGAGCTCGCGATCATGGTCGGCGAGATCGGCGGCGACGAGGAAGAGAAGGCGGCCGCCTTCATCGCCGCGCAGATGTCAACGCCAGTCGTCTCGTACATCGCCGGCTTCTCGGCGCCACCGGGTAAGACGATGGGGCACGCGGGCGCGATCATCTCGGGCAGCGCGGGCACCGCCCAGGGAAAGCAAGAGGCGCTCGAGACGAAGGGCGTGCGCGTGGGAACGAACCCCACCGAAGCTGCGCAGATCGTGGCCGAGGTGATGGGCGCGGCGTAGACTCAGGCGCATGTCGACGATCGCCTTCGCGCGGGGGATTCCCTCGCCGGACATCCTGCCGGCGGCCGAGCTTGCGGACTGCGCCAAACACGTCCTGGAGACCGACGGGGAGACCGTGCTCAACTACGGGCACGCCTTCGGCTACCCACCCCTCAGGGAGTGGCTTGCCGAGGAACACGGCGTCACCCCCGACCGTGTCGCGCTGACCGTCGGCGCGCTCGGCGGCCTCAACGTCCTGGCGCGTCAGATGTTCGCAGCAGCGGGCCCGTCGAACGAAGCGATCGTCGAAGCGCCCACCTACGACCGGACGATCCTCGCTCTTCGTGGCGCCGGCGCCGAGCTGAGTGCCGTCGCCGTCACAGAGGACGGGCTCGATCTCGACGGGCTCGAACGGCTCCTGGGCCGCGAGCCGGCACCTCGACTCCTCTACGTCATCCCGACGTTCCAGAACCCGTCTGGTCGCACGCATTCAGAGGACGAGCGCCGGGCCATTGTCGAGCTTGCCCAAGCGCGCGGCGTGACCATCTTCGAGGACGATCCCTACCGCCTGGTGCGTTACTCGGGCGAGGAAGTACCGAGCCTGTTCGAGCTAGCCGGGGGCAAGGGCGTGATCTTCGCCTGCTCGTTCTCGAAGTCGGCGGCGCCGGGACTGCGCGTCGGCTACCTGATCGTGCCCGACGAGGTCGTCGGGCCGCTCCAGGAGGCGCTCGCGACGATGTACATCTCGCCGCCGATGCTTCCCGCGGCGGCTCTACACGAGATGATCCGCCGAGGAGACTTCGAGCCGACGCTCGAGCGCACGCGGGCCGAGCTCAAGGCGCGCCGCGACGCCATGCTCGAAGCGCTCGAGCGCTCGATGCCCGAGGGAACGCGCTGGAGCCGTCCCGAGGGCGGGTACTTCCTCTGGGTCGATCTTCCCTCGGGCGTCAAGGTTGCGCCGCTACAAGTGCGCGCGCAGGAGGCAGGCATAACCTTCGTCGCGGGCACTGACTTCCTGATCGACGGAAGCGGTGAGGAGTCGCTACGGCTGGCGTTCAGCTACCCGAGCGTCGAGCAGATTCACGACGGCATCGACCGGCTGGGCGCGCTGGTGGCCGACGCGGCTGGCGGCTAGCTCGACGATCTCCGCGCCGCAGGGCCTGAACGTCGGGCACGGCCCATCGGTGAGTGCGCAGAGGAGCTCTCGCCTGAAATAGCAGTCGTCGCAGCTGGCGCACGCCTGATGCTCCACGTGTGCCGAAGCCGCGATCGTCACCGGGGGTCCGCCTCTCGCTCGTTGCCGCTTGTCGCCAGTCGTCTGCCGTAGCCAGACGCGCGCTGATCCTAGTGACAGGCGCGCTGTCGTAGGGCCGTTGTCTGAGGAGAGAAACTCGCTCGTAGCGGCGAAATTGTTTGGGCGCTGACTCGGGCGACTACGGCGAACGCTTTACAGCCATGGCCTTAGCCGTCGTCCCCGCCTACCCGGCCGGCGCGGCGGCCGGCTCGTCGGTGAGTTCACCAAGGGCGAGCGCGCTGACCGGCTCGCCCGTGATCGCCTCGAGTGCCTCGTCGAAGCTCTCGACGGCGATGACCT
>CBDCXJ010000007.1:0-70641 GCA_965223695.1 Gaiellaceae bacterium
AGGATGCGAAGAGGCGATTCGGGCAGGGGATCAGGCATTCGCGCGCTGCCACCTCCCGCTTGTGGGTGGACTCCTCTGCCGCATGACGTTGAAGCGACTCGCCAGAACGGGCGCCACCTAGGGTGCCGCGACCGGGAAAGAGAGAGCCAAGTGAATCTGATTGAACGGGACGAGTTGAAATCCATGATCGATCGTGGGGACGAGTTCAAGCTCGTGATGGTGCTCAACGAATGGGCGTTCAACGCGAAGTACATTCCGCGGTCGATAAACGTCGCGACCCCCTTTCACATCGCCGAGAAACTCGACCCTTCAGACGAGATCGTCATCTACTGCTCCGACAAGAGCTGCGGAGCCAGCCAGGCCGCGTATGTCGAGCTCGAGCGCGCGGGCTTCGGACATGTCCGCCGCTACGCGGGTGGAATCGCCGATTGGGAGACTGCTGGCCTTCCGCTTGAGGGCGAGTTCGTCGATGCAGGGCGCACCGCAACAACGTGATCGAATCCGGCGGTTGAGCGACGGCTGCCTGGAGTGCACGGCCATAGTTGCCAGCATCCCGAATGTCTGACTCAAAGACGGCGGCGACCCCCGAGTCGCGACCGGTGATACTGAGCGTCGACGACGATCCAACGGTCTCGCGCTCGATCGATCGAGACCTCCGGCGTCACTACGCAGAGCACTATCGCGTGCTACGAGCCGAGTCGGGGGCCCAGGGCCTCGAGCTCATCGGCCAGGTCAAGCTTCGTGGCGACTCGGTGGCACTGATCGTGAGCGATCAGAGGATGCCCGAGCTCGACGGAGTCTCGTTTCTCGAGCAAGCGATCGACATTGCTCCCGAGGCTCGACGCGTCCTGTTGACCGCATACGCAGACACGCAGGCGGCGATCGACGCCATCAACACCGTGTCACTCGATCACTATCTCCTGAAGCCTTGGGACCCGCCAGCCGAGCAGCTCTATCCGGTGCTCGATGACCTGCTCGGCGATTGGCAGGCCGGTATGACCGAGCCCGAGCGAGCGATCCGGGTGATCGGACACCGCTTCTCGGTCGACTCGCACGATGTGCGGGACTTCCTGTCACGCAATCAGGTGCCGTACCGCTGGCTCGACCTCGATCGTAACCCGGAGGCGCAACGACTCATGCAGGCGAGCGGCGGCAGCGAGGCGAGTCTACCGCTGGTCTTTCTCACCGACGGCACTACCCTCACCGCGCCGGGACGCCGCGATCTTGCCGAGCACGTCGGTCTCGCTACTCAGGCCGAGCATCCGTTCTACGACCTGGCGATCGTTGGCGGCGGGCCCGCCGGTCTGGCGGCAGCCGTCTACGGCGCTTCCGAGGGTCTGCGGACCGTACTTGTCGAACACGAGGCGCCTGGCGGCCAGGCTGGGCAGAGCTCTCGCATCGAGAACTACCTGGGCTTCCCGTCGGGGCTGAGCGGCGCTGACCTGTCGCGGCGCGCGACTGCCCAGGGCCAACGATTCGGCGCAGAGCTGCTCACCACGCAGGACGTCACCGCGATCGACGCACGCGGGCCCTCACGTACCGTTGAGCTGGCCGATGGTGCACAGCTTGCGGCGCACGCTGTGCTCGTCGCCACCGGTGTTACCTACCGCACTCTCGACGTACCGGGCGTGTCGGAGCTGTCCGGACGCGGCGTGTACTACGGGGCCGCCCGAAGCGAGGCGTCATCGTGCACGAACGAGGAGGTGTTCGTCGTTGGCGGAGCAAACTCGGCGGGGCAGGCAGCTCTCTACTTCGCGCAGTACGCGAGCACGGTGACGATTCTCTACAGGGGAGACAGCTTGGCGAGATCGATGTCTCGGTACCTGATCGACCAGATCGATGCCACGCCGGCGATCGATGTCCGTACTGGTACCGAAGTCACAGCCGCCCAGGGGAGCGACCGCCTCGAGACGATCACGATCAACGGGCCGGGCGGTGAGGCGACGCTGCCAGCTCACTCGCTCTTCGTCTTCATCGGCGCGGCTCCGCGAACCGACTGGCTCGCGGACGCGCTGGCTCGCGACGAGCGGGGATTCGTCCTGACCGGACACGATGCGGCAAGCGTCGAGAATGGATCACTGCGCTGGCCGCTCGATCGGCCCCCGTACCTCCTGGAGACCACAGCCCCCGGGGTGTTTGCAGCCGGCGACGTGCGCCACGACTCGATCAAGCGGGTCGCATCGGCGGTGGGGGAGGGATCGATGGCCGTCCAGTTCGTTCACCAGTACATGGCCGCGCTCGAGTGAGCACCGTCGACGTCCTCGAGCTGCTCGGGTCGCTCGACCTCTTCGACGGGCTTTCGTCCGAGCGGCTAGCACCGCTTGCATCTGCCGCAGTCGAGCGACGCGCGGAGGCCGGCGACGTGGTGTTGCGTGAGGGCGAAAAGATGGATGCGCTATACGTGCTGGTCGAGGGTCGGATCGAGTGGTCAAGGTCGATCGATGGAACGCCGGTGCGGCTCGGGGCAAGCGACGGCGTGACCTACCTGGGCGCTGTCAGCCTCCTCACTGACGAGGGAGCGCCCGGTACCGGCCGAGCAGTGACCGATCTGGTCGCCCACGCCATTCCCGCTGATGCGTTCCGCGAGCTCCTGCGCGACGAGCCCGTCGTCAACCAGCACGTCCTGCGGCTGGTCGGGCGGGCCTCCCAGTTCCAGGAGGCAACCGTTCAGCAGCGGGAGAAACTTGCGGCCCTGGGAAGGCTGTCCGCGGGGCTTGCACATGAGCTGAACAACCCTGCCGCGGCAGCTCGAAGGAGCGCCTCAGACCTCGCGCACGCGCTCGAAGCACTCGAACAGACCGTTGGCCGGTTCGTCGATAGCGGCATGGGTCGTGAGGCTGCACAGGACCTCGTCGAAATCCACCGTGATGCGCTGAAACCGCCTTCGGAACCGGCACCGCTCGATGCGCTCGAGGCTTCGGACCGAGCGGACGAGCTTGCGGACCTCCTGACGCCAACCGGAATCGACGGCTACCAGGTCGCGCCGGTACTCGTTGAAGCCGGTCTTGATCAAGCGTGGCTTGCGCGACTCCAGGCTACCTCCGGGCCCGCATTTGGCCCCGCCGTCGATTGGATCGCGGCGTCGCTCTCAGCGCGCACGCTGGTCGCCGACCTCCACGAAAGCGTCGAACGCATCTCGGGACTGGTCGCCGCCGTCAAGGAGTACTCCTACGTCGACCGAGGTCTCGAGCAGGAGGTCGATATCCATCATGGTCTCGAGAGCACACTCACCGTGCTCAACCACAAGATCCGACGCGGAAAGGTCGCGATCGCTCGCGAGTACGACCGTGAGCTGCCATCCATCTCCGCGCGCGGCTCCGAGCTCAACCAGGTGTGGACGAACCTGATCGACAACGCGATCGACGCGGTCGCCGAGGACGGCACAATTACACTCCGCACGCTTCGGGTCAACGGTCAGCTCGCGGTCCAGATCGTCGACGACGGCCCCGGCATACCCGACGAAGTCCGCGACCATCTCTTCGAGCCCTTCTACACCACCAAAGCCGTCGGAGAGGGCACCGGCCTCGGACTCGATGTCGCGCGCCGGATCGTCACTACCCACGGCGGCCAGATCCATGTTGAATCGAAGCCGGGCAGGACGTGTTTCGAGGTCCGTCTCCCACTCGATAGCGACTGACGTCGCAGCTCGTCCTGACTTACGTAGAGATGCCCACATGCGGCGGTGAGCACGTCGGGCCGAGAAAGCCGACCCGACCGAGCCCAACGGAAACGGTCGGCCGTGACCCAACTCTGTGTTGACGCCAGGCAACCCGAAAGGAGTAGCTGAGCTCCACAACGGTGTGGTTCACGTACCCCTGGTTCGGGGGAAATATTGCGCTACTGTGACGCGTCGCTTCCGCGTTGTGGCGCCGCTACGTGGGCAGGGTCGAGTCCGTCGGGCGATCGGGTCGGACGGCTCGCGTATCAGCTGGCCCGAGAGACATGTCGATACCTCACCTTGGGTAATCGACGATGCACAAGGGCACAGAAGTCTGCCGGCCGCCGAGCTGGGCGGCGTTTATCACCTCGGTCTTCGACGTGAGCAACGTGCTGATGCTTGCGATCGATCGGGAAGGTCGTGTCGTCCGGTTCAATCGTGCGTGCGAGAGAGCGTCCGGGTACACGTTCGATGAGCTCAAGGGTCGCCCCATCTGGGACTTGCTCTTTCTTCCGGAGGAGCGGGACGAGATCAAGGCACGCATAGCGAACGTTAAAGCTGGCGACTTCCCACAGGACGGTGAGAACTGCTGGATCACCAAGGACGGGCGTCGCCTGCTGACGTCCTGGTCGAATACCGCGATCCTCGCAAAGGATGGCTCGATCGAGCACATCGCCGCCACCGGTATCGACATCACCGAGCGCAGGCGCAGCGAAAAGGAACGGAATCGACTCGAAGCTCGGTTTCGATCGATGGTCCAGCATTCCTCGGACGTCATCGCCATGGTTTCCACCGACCTGGTGGTCGACTACATCTCACCGTCCGTGAGCAGAGTCCTCGGGCATCGAGCCGAGGAGCTGATCGGCCGCGACCTCCCGTCGCTGCTCGAGAGGGGCGATCGGTCCCGAGTCGTCTCGTTCCTCACCGCAGTCGAGGCTGACGATGCGGCGCGCTCGACGAAAGCTCGCCTCCGGGCGGGCGACGGTAGCTGGCGGGATGTCGAGATCGTGGTGGGCAAGTTGCTCGATGACCCGGCGGTCGGCGGGATCGTCCTGACGATCCGTGACGTCACCGAGCGGCTGGCGCTCGAGCGTCAGCTGACGTTCCAGGCATTCCACGACCCTCTCACCGAGCTGGCGAACCGAACGCTCTTCGCCGACCGACTCGAATACGCGCTGTCCACAGACGGAAGCCGTGCGGGCCCGGTGGCCGTTCTATTCATCGATCTCGACGACTTCAAGACGGTCAACGACAGTCTCGGCCACGAGGCCGGAGATCGACTGCTCGTTGCCATTGGTGAGCGTCTGTCTGGCCTGGTTCGGCCCGACGACACGTGCGCTCGCCTCGGCGGCGACGAGTTCGGGGTGCTCCTGGAGGGGGTCGCCGGGACAGACGACGCCGTCGAGGCGGCACGACGTGCGCGCGCCAGGTTGTGCGCGCCGGTGTCTCTGGACGGTCGCGAGCTGAGCGTTTCGGTGAGCATCGGCGTCGCGGTTGCCGATCGCCATACGACGACGGTCGACACGTTCATGCAACGCGCCGATGCGGCCATGTACGCGGCCAAGCGCGAGGGCCTTCAGGGGGTTCGACTCTATGAGCCCTCGATGCATCGGGCAGCGCTTACCCGTCTCGAGCTCAAAGGCGATCTCGAGCGTGCCCTCGCGCACGGCGAGTTCGTGCTCCGATTCCAGCCACTGGTGGAGCTGGAGACCGGACGCGTCGCCGCAGTCGAGGCCCTGGCCAGGTGGGACCATCCACACCGCGGCTTGCTCGGCGCTGAAGAGTTCATCGACCTCGCCGAAGAGACCGGCCTGATCGTGCCCCTCGGACGGTCGATGTTCGCTGCGGCCGCCAGCTTCCATCGCGAGCTTCTAGCTGGAGGCCTGGTTGACGGCTCCTTTGCGCTGAGCGTCAACGTCTCGACTCGGGAACTGGACGAGCCTGACTTTGCCGAGGACTTCGCCCGTTGGGTCGACGATTCAGGCCTCGACTCCGCGTCGGTCATCCTGGAAGTCACCGAGCGAGCACTCGTGCGCGACCCGGCGGCAGCCGTTCTCACGCTCAAGCAGCTTCGAACGATCGGCGTTCGCATTGCCGTCGACGACTTCGGCACTGGCTATTCCTCGCTGAGCACGCTTCAGAGCTTCCCGGTCGACATTCTCAAGATCGCGAAACCATTCATCGACGACATCACGTCGCGGCGCACATCACTGGCCGACGCGATCGTGCGCCTCGGCTCGACGTTGGGGCTCGACACGGTTGCCGAGGGGATCGAGAGCGAAGAGCAGGCTCGGCGACTCCGGCAGCTCGGGTGCAGATATGGGCAGGGCTTCCATCTGGCAAGACCTCTCTCACCCGACGACCTCGTAGAACACCTCCGGCGCGCTGAAGCCTCGGCCGACGCTGGGGACGAGCCTGTCTCGTCGGCCGCCTAGCGTCGACCTGTCGAGCCCTGCACGGCCCATCACGAGGCCCTGTTGCGCTCAGTCATCCGGGCTCGCGCGCTCTTTAGTTCCGCAGTGCCGCCGTGCCCGTCTGGTTGACAGCCAGCGCCTCGTCGTCGACCGACCCGGTGACGACCACGCCGTACACCTCGCGCGCCGCCTCCGGCGATACGTACCCCTCCCGCACGTCGTGTAGGACGCGCTCGGGTTCCCGCTCGTGCGGGTCGCCGTAGCCGCCGCCGCCGCTGTCGATCGAGCGGAGCGCGTCGCCGTCGGCGAGCTCGGCGACGAAGAACGCCGGCTGCTCCTCCTCGGCACCGTCCGCGCGGATCACGGTGTTGCTCGCCCTGTTCGCCGCGTGTCCGCCGACGACGCCTCGTGGCGGGTTCACGGCCCCGTTCTGGACGCTGACGATGGTGACCGGGCTCTTCCTCGCGACGACCATGACCTCGGCCGCCGGCCCGCCGCGGCGGCGTCCCGCGCCCGCGGAGTCGGGCAAGAGGCGTACGGAGTGCACGAGAAACGGCATCCGCTGCTCATCGATCTCGACGCTGTCACGGTAGATCAGGCCGATCGCCGCCGGGGCGAGCGCGTACGTCATGCCGTCGTAGCGCGCGTTCGCTGGTCCACCCGTGTTCATGAGAAACAGCTGCGTCACATAGGGCGCGTCGCCCTTGCGGTGGTCGGTGCCCGAGGCGACCCCCGCCCCGCCCGAGAAACAGAGGCCCGTGTGCGCGCCGCCGTGGTCGTCGCCAAGCTGGGAGAAGGCCTCTTGCGTGAGGTTGATGATGACGTCCGAGACGTTGGTGGTCGCCACGGAGCAACTGTGGGGGAAGCGCGGGATTCCGACGACGCCTCCCTCGCGCAGCTTGACATCGATGTGACGAAAGCTTCCCGAGTTGTGCTGAATCAGAGGATCGATGCAGCAGAAGATCGCCTGCATCGACCCCATCGTCGAGGTCGCGGCCGTGAGGTTGAGGCCGCTCGGAACGTTGTCGGGGTTGTTTGTGAGGTCGACCGTGATCATCCCCGCGTCCGGGTCGACCTCGATTGTGGTTTCGAGGGCGATGCCGTCGGGAAGCATCGGCACGAGTGGGTCGTGCTTCCCCTTCGCATGCAAACGCCCGGCCGGGAGCTTCTTGATCTCGGCCTCGACCCGGCGCGAGGTGTATTCGAGCCACTGGTCGACGAACGCACGGACGGTCTCGCGGCCGTACTTGGCGATGAAGGCCTTCAGACCTCGCTCGCCCACCCGGGCGGCGCCGATCGCCGAGCTGAAATCGCCGTACCACTGGTCGGGAACGCGGATCCGACGGCGGCACATCCGCACGATGTCCTCGACGTCCTCGTAGTCGCGCTGCACCCGGACGCAGGGGAAAATCAGCGTTCCCTCCTCGTAGACGTCGCGCGCGCCAGCGTGGTACGTCGTCGGGATCGAGTTGCCCGTGTCGGCCTGATGGCACTTCACGGTCACGGTGAAAAAGTGCTCGCCCTGGTGGAAGACGGGGACGAGCGTGACGTGGTCGGCCGGGTGCGAGTTGCCGTCGTAGGGGTCGTTGTGCAGAAACGCGTCGCCCTCGGCGAAGTCGGGGTGCTCGCGCTTGATCGAGGCCGCCTGGAGGTGCGTCCCGTATATGTGCATCGGAAGCCCGGCTTCGAGCGCGAGAACCTCGTCCTCGGAGGTCGAGATGCCGCAGGAGAAGTCGCGCGCGAGGCCGATCACGGTCGAGCGCGCGGTGAGCAGGATGGTCTCGGTCACCTCGCGCAGGATCGCGTCGAGGCGGTTGGCCATGATCGCGAGCTGGACCGGGTCGATCTGGCCGGCGTCGCTGCGCGTCCCCGTGCTCTCGTCCGGCTCGACGTCGAGGAGGTAGTTGCCGGTCGCCGTGACCGTGCAGCGTGAGCGCTCGTCGACGACGATCGTCGTTATTGGCTCCTCGATGATCGCGGGCCCCTCGATCACCTGGCCTGACGAGAGGGAGTCTCCGAGGAAGATTGGCGTCTCGACCGCGCCTGCCTCGCCGAAGTACGCGCGCGTGGTGCGGTCGGGTCGAGGCGGCCCCGCGCCATTGATCTCGGCCCGCCGCTGCCGCGGCCGCGCGAGCCCTGCAGTGACGCGCCCGTTCCAGTTGATGCACTCGATCGGCCCGTCCGGCTCCTTGACCTCGTACAAGCGCTCGTGCTGCGCGTCGAAGGTGCGCTTGAGCTCGGCGACGTCGGCGGCCGTCGAGACGCGCGACGTTGAGACCGGGATCTCCATCTCCCACTGCTGGTTCAGGTAACGGGACTCGGTGAAGTACTCGCGTGAGAACGAGTCGGCGCCGCGCTCGACAAGCCGGTCGGCGAATGCATCCATCTGGCGGTCGATGTCGCCCAGTACGCGGTTGACGCCGTCGAAGTCGAAGTCGTCGGAGTGCGCGTAGCAGCTGCCGCCGAACTCGGCGACGATGTCGGAGTACTGGGCGCCGCAGGCACTGAGCGCGCCCGCCGTGCGCGGGATCAGCACCCGGTCGCAGCCGAGCGCGCGGGCGATCGGGACGATGTTCAGGCCGGCTGCGCCGCCACCCGCGACCAGCACGCTCTCGGCGGGGTTGACGCCGTCCTTGACGGTGATCGCCTCGATCGCCTTGATCATCTCCTCGCTGGAAAGGGTGAGAATCGCCGAGGCCGCCTCCTCGACCGACGTCTCCAGCGCCGCGGCGGTCTGGCCGACCACGCCGCGGGCCGCCTCGATGTCGAGCTCCATGCGCCCGCCGAGGAACGCCTTCGGGTCGATATAGCCGAGGACGACGGCCGCATCGGTCACGGTCGGCCTGTCGCCGCCGCGCCCGTAGCAAGCCGGACCAGGGTCGGCGCCCGCGCTCCGCGGGCCGACACGCAGCAGGCCGCCCTCGTCGGTCCACGCGATCGAGCCGCCCCCGGCGCCGATCGAGCGCACGTCGACGGTGGGGATACCCAGGTTGTGGCCGACGAACTCCTCGATCAGCCAGGTTTCACGCGTGTACTTGATGTGTCCGTCGCGGATCAGGCTGACATCGAACGTCGTTCCGCCAGCGTCGACGACGATCACGTTGGCGCCGAGCTCGTCGTCCTCCGCGTATGCGATCCCGGCCAGGGGTGCCATCGCGGGGCCCGACTTGCACATGTTGATCGGGCGCTCGACGACCTCGTCCAGGTGCATAACGCCGCCGCCCGAAGTACTGATCAGCAGCTCGCCGCCGAAACCGGCCGCCTCGAGATCGTTGCGGAACGAGCGCAGATGCTCCTGCATCAGCGGCTTGAGCGAAGCGTCTATCGCCGTCGAGGAGGTGCGCGGGTACTCGCGCACGACCGGGTTCAGCTCGTGCGAGAGCGTGAACGGCACGTCGGGCAGGAGCTCGCTGATCAGCTCGCCGACCAGTCGTTCGTGCTCGCCGTTAACGATCGACCAGAGGAAGCTGACGGCGACCGCCTCGACGTTTCGTTTCCCGAGTTTGCCGATGATCTCGCGTGCGGCTGCCCTGTCGAGCGGCGTCTCGATTCCACCCTCCGAGTTGATCCGCTCGGGAACCTCGTAGGTCAAGTGGCGGGGAATGTAGGGCTCGGGAAACGGCCGCCAAATCTCAAACGGATTGCGCTTGCCGCCCTGGCGCAGGACGAGGATGTCACGGAAGCCCTCGGTCACGACCGCCGCCGTCTTGGCGACCTTCGCCTCGGCGATCGCGTTAGTCGCGCGCGTGGTTCCATAGGTGATGACGCCGGTGCGCGTGAGCAACTCGGCCGACTCGGCGCCGAGCGAGCGCGCCGCGTCGGCCAGCCCGACCTCGAAGCCGCGGTAGGGCTGCTCGGGGTCGGTCAGGCCCTTGCCCACGGTGAGATTGCCGGCCGCGTCACCGACGACGACGTCCGTGAACGTTCCGCCCACGTCGATCGCCATGCGATATGTGGGCGCGCCATCCAGACCCACGGTGGGCGTGCACTATATTCGCGCCGTGGCTAGCCGACTCGAGGATCTGTGGATCGCCGACGTCGACGTCCACCTGAACGAGGACCCGCTCGCGATGGCTGAGCACACCGAGGAGCGCTACCGCGGCTCGTTCCTCGAGATGCAGCACCACACGGCGCGCTACCTCGACCTGCCCGGCCTCTCGGTCGGCTGGGAGTACATCGACCAGCCGATCCCCGGCCGCCATGCTGACGGCGACCCCGAATACGGCCACGCCGACTGGGAGACGCGTGTAGTCAAGAGCGCGCGCCAGATGCGCGAGGAGCTCGACACGCTCTCGATCGATGTCGCGCTGATCATCCCCGACCATCTGCTGACGATCGCGGCCCTGCCGAGCCCGACCTGGGCCTGCGCGCTCGCGCGGGCGTACAACCGCTGGCTCGTTGCCGAGTGGCTGGATGCCGAGGAGGGTCTCTACGGCGCGATCGTCGCGCCGCCGCATGATCCTGCCGAGGCGGCTGCCGAGATCCGACGGCATGCGGGGCACCCGCGCGTCGCCGCCGCCTACCTGCCGACGGCCGCCGTCAGTCCGCACTGGGGCCACAGGCAGTACGACCCGATCTTCGACGCCGCCCAGGAGACCGGGCTACCTGTGGTTTTCCACAGCGTCCAGATCCTCCATCCGAACTTCCCCCACAACGTCCACGACATCGAGCCGCTCGGCGTGCGCCACGCGCTCATTCATCCACTCGGGATGATCACCAACCTGATGAGCATGATCGGCACCGGCGTGCCCGTGCGCTTCCCCGAGCTGAAGATCGTCTTCACGGAGGCCGGGATCACCTGGGTGCCGTTCGTCGCCTGGAAACTCGACAAGGAGTACACCGAACGACGGCGCGAGTTCCCCCTCTACGACGAGCCGCCGAGCCACTATGTCAAGCAGTTCTTCTACGCGACTCAGCCGATCGAGGAGCCCTCCTCGCCGGCGGCGCTCGTGTCGGTGATGGAGCTGCTGCCCTTGACCGACCAGGTCATGTTCGCTTCGGACTGGCCGCACCACGACTTCGACCACCCGAGCCACGTGTTGAAGCTGCCGCTCGAGGACGACGCGATGGCCCGGGTCTTCGGGGGGACGGCGGCGGGCGTGTTCGGGTTCGAGCGACCGGGATGACCCGTGTGCCCGCCTGAAGAAACGCCGACCGGCGACGGGCGATCCCACCGCGTCTGCGCCGTCGACGAGCTGCCGCCGGGCTCGCGCCGCGTCGTGCGCATCGACGGGCGGGAGCTCGCCGTGATCAACGTCGAGGGCGAGTTCATCGCGCTACGCAACCGATGTGCCCACCAGGGCGGGCCGCTCGGGGAAGGGCCGTTGACGCGAACGGTCGTCGGGAGCGAGGCGAGCGGCTGGGAGCCAGAGCCGTGGGACGGCATCGTGATCCGCTGCCCCTGGCACGGGCTCGAGTACGACGTCTCGAGCGGGCGCGTGCCCGGCGACCCGCGCTGGCGCGTCAAGGTCTACGAGACGCGCGTGCGTGACGGACACGTCGAGGTGACGGTGTGACGATGGCGCCACGGATCAGCTCACTCCGGGGCAGCAACGCCAGCTAGCCAAGGAGTTGGCGGATCTCGAGGGCCGCGATACCTGGCCGGCACCGGATGGTGCGAAGCTGCGACGATGGGTCCAGGAAGGGTTATCGCGCGATGATCGGGTCAGGCGTCGAATGAGCAAGGCTTCGAGCTCATGGGAGTTTCGCGGCCCACCGCGCTCAAGTACTTGCGTCGCCTGGTTGAGCGTGACCTCATGACGCACGTCGGGACATCACTCAAGGATCCTCGCGGGTACTGGCGCCTTACTCGCGGATCGGAAGAGTAGAGCTCCGAACCCCATCAATAGAAGTTCTGGAAACGCCAAGTTTCTAGGCGACGGCGCGAAAGAGGCGCTTCAGCTCCCGTTCGACCGAGGCCCGTTGAGCGCCCAGTAGACCCGTTCGGGCCTGAGCGGAAGGTCACGGATCCTCGTTCCCGTGGCATCCGCGACCGCGTTGCCGATCGCGGCGGGGGTGAGCGATACGGGAGGCTCGCCCACGCCCTTGGCCCCGAACGGGCCATGCTCGAGCGGCTCCTCGACCAGGATGGCTGTGAGCTCGGGAGCATCGGCGCTGGTCACGAGGTGGTAGTCGAGAAACGAGGGGTTCTCGATGTTCCCCTCCTCGTCATAGACCAGCGTCTCGTAGAGCGCCGCGCCCGCTCCCATGACGGCACCGCCCTCGATCTGACCCTCGCACATCTCCGGGTTGATCGCCTTGCCGACGTCGTGCGCCGCGGATATGCGCAGCAGCGTGACGCCCCCCGTCTCGGTGTCGACCTCGACCTCGACCGCCTGAGCGCCGTACATGTAGTACGCGGCGGCCTGTGGCGAGTGGCCGGTTTCGGGATCGAGCTCGATTCCGCCGGGGGCACACTCACCCTCGCCACGTAGGACACCGTCCGAGCCGGCGGCGGCCGTGACAATTTCCGACGCGTCGCAGCGACGCTCGGGCTCGCTCTCGAGCGAGACGACGCCGCCCTGCAGTCGGAGGTCGGTTGGCTCGCAGTTGCCGATGACGAGCGGCGCGAACTCGAGCAGCTTCTCGCGCAGGTTGGCCGCCGCCTGGCGCACGGCGTTGCCGACGTGATACGTGCTCCGGCTCGAGGTCGTCGAGGCGTCGTAGGGCGTGACGTGGGTGTCGAGCGGAGCGTAGGTCACGCGCTCGAGCGGAACGTCAAGCTCCTCGGCCGCGATCTGCGACTGAATGGTGTTGCAGCCCTGGCCGATCTCGACGGTCCCGGCAAGCACCGTGACGTTCCCCTGGCCGTCGAGCGTGACCGTGGCCTCTGATGCCGTGCTGGCTTTAGTCGGCTTGATCAGGCATGCCAGGCCTCGACCCACGCCGTCTGCAGAGGCTGCAGCCGCATCGAGTGCGGCGGAGGCCTGCTCCAGGCACTCCGCGAGGCCGACCGACTCGAGCTTCTCGCCCCAGTAGGAGACGTCACCCTCGCTGAAGACGTTCTTCAGGCGGAACTCGAGCGGATCAATCGCGAGCTGCTTGGCGAGCTCGTCGGTGTGCTGCTCGCACGCCCACGTGCCTTGGGGAATGCCGTAGCCGCGAAACGCGCCGCTGACGGGCTTGTTGGTGTAGACCGAGTAGGCATCGACCCAGACGTTCGGGATCCGGTAGGGCCCGGGCGCGAACTGGCTCCCGCGGATGCACACGGTGGCGCTCTTCTCGTTGTAGGCGCCGCCGTCCCAGTAGATCTCCACCTTGCGAGCATTGAGCATGCCGTCGCTCATGACGCCGCTCTTGACCGTGACGACCGCCCCGTGTCGCGTCAGCGTCGAGCGGAACGTCTCCTCGCGCGAGTACTTGACCCGCACCGGCGTTCCGTCGGTGTACATGGCCAGCGCGAGCGCGATCTGCTCGACCTTGAGGCCGCCCTTCGAGCCGAAGCCGCCACCCTGCAGCGGGTTGATGAAGCGAAGGTCTTCGAGCGGACGATCGAGCGCCGCGGCCAGCTCCTCGCGCGTGCGAAACGGCGCGTCGTTCGGGCTCCAGATCGTGATGCGACCGCTCCCGGGATCGACCTGGGCGTGTGCCGAGTGCGGTTCCATGGCCGCGTGGGAGATCGACGGGAGCGAGTAGGTCTCCTCGAGCACGACGTCCGACTCAGCGAAGCCGGCCTCGACGTCGCCCGTGCGAAGCTTGAAGTGCTCGAGGACGTTGGGCAACTTGCCCGGCGAGACAAAATCGGCCTTACGGTAGTCGTCGAACCCCTCGTGAATCGCGATCGAGTCTTCTCGACACGCGTCGGTCGGCGAAAGGTATGCCGGCAGGTCGTCGTAGGTGATCTCGATCAGCGCGGCCGCCGCCTGGGCCGTGTCCTCGTCGACGGCGGCAACGGCAGCGACGGGCTCGCCGATATAGCGGACCTTCTCGGTGGCGAGGAACGGCTGGTCCTTGATCGTCTCGCCGAAGATGAAGGGAACGTCGCGCCCGGTGACGACGGCCTCGACGCCCGGGTAGGACTCGGCGCGACTGGTATCGACGTCGACGATCAGCGCGTGCGCGCGGTCGCTGAAGACCGCCTTGCCGTAGAGCATCCCGGGCAGCACGAGGTCGTAGCCGTAGATCGCCCGACCCGAGACCTTGTCGTCGGCCTCGACCCGGGTGGGCGATTGCCCGACGTACTTGAGCTCAGTCACGTTTGCCTCCGACCGGCTCGGCGTTGCGCAACTCGTCTGCCGCGCTTTGCACGGCGTCGACGATGGCTCCGTACCCCGTGCAGCGGCACAGGTTTCCCGCCAGGGCGAAGCGGATGTCGTCAGCCGAGGGGGCCGGGTTCTCGGCGAGCAGCGAGCGCGCCATCATGATGATCCCGGGGGTGCAGTAGCCGCACTGCGCTCCGTGGTGGCGAACGAAAGCCTCCTGCAGTGGGTGCTGCCCGCCCGTGCCGCGCACGCTCTCGATCGTCTCGACGACGGCGCCGTCGAGCTCCCCGGAGAAGACGAGACAGGAGTTGACGGGCCGGCCGTCGAGCATGACCGTGCACGCGCCGCAGTCGCCCGTGCCGCAACCCTCCTTGGTGCCCGTCAGCCCGAGCCCGTCGCGAAGCAGGTCGAGCAGCAGCCGGTGCGCGGGCACGCTCATTGACCGCTCGTCACCGTTGAGCGTGAAGGTGACCGTCGTCTCGGCGGAGCCTTGTGCGTCGCTCAATGTCGCTTCCTCCCTCTGTCTCGCCAAGGTATGGGGCCTGGCGCCCTCGCAGCAGCGTTGAGCAGCGCTCGCCGGGTCAAGACGCGCACCATCTCGCGCCGGTACTCGGCCGATGAGCGGACGTCGTCGATCGGCGAGCACGCCTCGGCGGCCATAGCGCCAGCCTCGCTTGCGAGACCGTCGTCGAGAACCTTGCCGAGCAGGTGCGCCTCGGCCGCGCTGGCGCGGATCGGCGTCGGCGCAACGGCACCCAACGCGATAGCGACCGCTTCGACGGTCTTCGCCTCGTCGGCGACGACGGTCACGCCGACCCCGACGATCGCGAGATCCATCGCCTGGCGTGGCGAGAGCTTGATGTACTCGCCCCTTAAGCGCGCATCCGTCGGCGGGATGTGCACGGCGGCCAGGATCTCGCCGTCGCGCAGCGTGGTCTGACCCGGGCCGAGGAGGAAGTCGTCGATCGTGCTCGAGCGCTCGCTCGTTCCGTCGCTGATGCTGAGGGTGGCGTCGAGCGCCATCAGGCTGGGGATCGTGTCCGCCGAGGGAGAGGCGTTCGCGAGGTTGCCGCCGATCGTGGCCCGGTGGCGGATCTGGATGCCGCCCACCTCGCCGGCCGACTGTGCGAGGAACGGGTAGCGCTCGTTGATCGGCGCCGAGCTCTCGATCTCGGCGAGCGTGGTCAGCGCACCGAGCGTCAGCGAGCCGTCGGCCTTCTCGGCGATTCCCGCCAGGTCGGGGATCCGCTTCAGATCGATGACGTTGTCCGGGTCGAGGCCCTGCTCCTTGACCTTGATCACGAGATCGGTTCCACCGGCCAGGAAGTGGCTCCCGTCGGAGAGTGCCTGCTTCAGCTCGCTGGCCGCTGCAAGGGCACCTGGTTGGTGCATCTCGAACGGCATGGGTCGTCTCATGCGGGCGCGCTCCCGGGCACGGTGCCCTCGGGCAGACTCGACACGTGCTCGTAGATGTCGCGTGGGCGGGTCAACCAGATCTGCGCCGACTCGGGGTGGTGCACGATGTGCTCGAGGATCGTGCGCAGACCGGCGAGCCTATACGGCTGCCCGACGACGAAGGTGTGCAGGGGAAGGCTGAAGACGAGCGGCTGGTGCTCGCTCTGGCGGAGCAGCTCTTCGAAGTGGCCGAGCGTCATCGTCGTGAACTCCTCGGCCGAGTGACGGCGGGTGAGCATCGCGGGCGAGTCGTTGATCTCTGTGTGGTACGGAATCGAGAGCAGGTTTCCCGCGCGCGTCCCCATCCAGATCGGCTGGTCGTCGCAGGGCCAGTCCATGACGTAGCGGTAGCCGGCCTCGGCGAGCAGGTCGAGGGTGTCATGGCTCTCGGCGATCCATGGTCCCATCCACCCGCCCGGTGGCGCGCCTTCATTCCGTCGGTACGCCCCGGTTGCTTCGTCGATCAGGGCGCTCTCGCCCTCCTCAGGGAGCTCGCTCTGGCGCTCGCTGTTCGATCGGCCGTGTCCGACGATCTCGTCGTCGCGCTCGCGTATCCGGGCCGGGATCTGCGGGGCGAAGTCGTAGATGCTCGAGTTCATCAGGTGGCACGCGGGCAGGTCGAGCTCGTCGAAGAGGTCGAAGATGCGCCAGATCCCCACCCGTAGGCCGTAGTCGCGCCAGGCGTAGTTGCGCACGTCCGGCTCGGGCCCGAGCTGCGTCGGCGTGTGCCCGAGCCCTTCCCCGAAGCTGAAGCGCTCGATGTTGAGCGCGAGGTACACGGCCAGCCGTTTTCCGTCGGGCCAGCTGTAGTCGGGCCGCTCGGTGATCGGCGAGTAGTCGTAGCGACCGTGGCTCTTCAGCTCCATGACACAGACCTAACGCTGAGGGTTTCCCGCGTACGGCTGCGCGATTGGCTTCTGCTCGCCGACGCCTCCGTGCGATCGCGACCAGCTGATCGGGTCGTCGAGGAAGCGCTCGAGCTCGGCAAGCGTCTCGCCGTCGACGACCGAGCCGGCCCTGGCAGCGTCGAGCACGTCGGCCCATGAGGCGAGGCTGTGCAGCTTGAGCCCCTGGTCGCGGAAGTGCTCGGTCGAGTCGGGGAAGATGCCGTACCAGAAGAGCGTTACGACGTCCTCTACGTCCATTCCCGCCGCGCGCATCGCGCTGGCGAACTTGAACTTGCTGCGGCCGTCGGTCGCGATGTCGTCGACGAGCAGCGTTGGCTGCCCGGGCTCGAAGTGCCCCTCGACCTGTGCGTTCCTGGCGAACCCCTTGGGCTGTTTGCGCACGTACTGCATCGGCACGTCGAGCTCCTCGGCTATCCAGGCCGCGAAGGGAATGCCGGCGGTCTCGGCGCCCGCGACCGAGTCGAACCGCTCGACGCCCACCTCTGCCCGAATCATGGCGGTTGCATCCGCGACGAGCTGACGCCGCGCGGTGGGGAACGAGATCAGGTGACGGCAGTCGATGTAGACGGGGCTGGCCCAGCCCGACGTGAAGATGAACGGGCTGTCGGCGTAGAAGTGCACGGCTCCGAGCGAGAGAAGCGCCTCGGCCGTGCGCGAGGCAGCCGCCGAGCGATCGAAGGCCCCGGCCTCACGGCTCACTGCCCTTCCCCGTCCTTCGGCTGGGAGGCACCGAGCGCGCCGCCAGCGTGCACCCGAGCGGAGGCGGCGACCATGGTGTCCTTCTCGATGTCGTCCCGGACCGCACCGATCAGGTTGCGCACGCGCTCGATGTTGCGCTCGTCGCACCAGCGCTCGAGGTCATCGATGATCGCCGGCAGCGCCGTCGGGTTGCGGAAGGCCGCATAGCCGACTCCCACCGCGCTCGCGCCCGCGAGCATGTACTCGACCACGTCCTCGGCCTTGGTGACGCCACCCAGGCCGATGATCGGGATCGTCGTCTCCTGGGCGATCTGGTAGACCATCCGCAGCACGATCGGCTTGAGCGCCGGCGACACGAGCCCGCCGAAGCGGTTCCCGAGGGCGGGGCGGAACGTGTCGGTGTTGATCTTGAGCGAGAGGAACGTGTTCGCGACGACGACCGCGTCGGCGCCCGCCTCCTGCGCGGCGAGGGCGATCGAGACGAGGTCACCGGCGTTGGGCGAGAGCTTCGCCCAGACCGGCTTGTCGGTCGCGGCACGGATGCCCGAGATGGCCCGGCTCGTATTGTCGGTGTGAAGCGCGTAGTTGCCCCCGCTCGGGTCGCGGGTCGGGCAGGAGATGTTGACCTCGATCACGTCGACGCCGGGCACAGTCACGTCGCGGGCCATCGCGGCGAAGTCCTCGGCGGTCTGCGCCGAGATGCTCACGACCAGAGGCGGCGTGTAGCGCTTGTACTCGGGCAGCATCTCGTCCAGGAAGTAGTCGACGCCTCGCCCCGGCAGTCCGATCGACTGGATGATCCCGGCCTCAGTCTCGGCCATGCGGGGCGTGGGGTTGCCGGCCCGGAACTCACGCGACAGAGTCTTGGCGACCAGCGCGCCGAGTCGATTCAGATCGATCACGTCGGCGAACTCGTACGAGAACGTCCCCGATGCCGGCATGACCGGGTTTGCCAGCTCGACATCTCCGATGCGTACCGAGAGGTCTACCAACCGACTGCCTCCTGCATGTCGAACACCGGCCCTTCCCGGCACACGCGGCGCAGGACGAGCTCTCCGTCGACCTCGAATGTCTTGACGCAGATGTAGCAGGGTCCCAGGCCGCATGCCATGGCCTGCTCGATCGCGACCTGTCCCGGCACGTTGTGCTCACTGCCGAGCCGCTTCATCAGGAACAGCAGACGGTCGGATCCGCACGTGAAGAACGCATCGGCACGGCCGGCCTCGATGAGATCGACGAGCGTTGCCTCCACATTCTCGAGAGAGCTCGTGCCGTCGGTGTCGAGGAGTGAGACGACCTCGGCTCCCATGGCTTCGAACAGCTCGCCCGACATGGCCAGGCTCTCGTTCCGCGCGCTGAGCAGGGCGGTCACGCCCACCCCGTTCTCGGCGGCGAGCTGCGACAGTGGTGCGAGGGTTGCCAGGCCAACACCTCGCCCGAGCACCACGATGCTCTTCCAGGCCGGGTCGAGCTCGAAGCCATGGCCGAGCGGGCCGACCATGTTGAGATCCTCGCCCGCACCCATCTGGGCCAGGCCGAGCGTGCCGCGCCCCTCGCACTTGTAGAGGAACTCGAGCCGCCCGGCCTGCTCGCGCCTCGCATAGATGCTCATCGGTCGCCGGACCCAGAGCTCGAGATCGTCGGGCGAGGGACACAAGAGGTTGAAGAACTGCCCCGCCCCGGCCGTAACGGCAGCGGCCGGCACATCGAGGACGAGGTGCTTGTACTCGTCGTTGACCCAGTCGTTCGCAACGATGGCGGAGATGTGCTCGCCGACGGGTCGCTCCTGTTCGTCGCGGGCCGGGAGCCGGGCGTCGGGGTGCTGTGGCTCCGAGGCGTAGTTCCTCCCTGGTTTGGCCGGGCTCATGTGCGAGCTCGCTCTCCGTAGAGCAGCGTGACGTTGACGCGGTGGTTGTCGAAGCCGGGGGCGAAGTTGGTGCCGGTCGACTCGTGGTAGAGCGTGGAGTCGAAAAGCACGGCGCGGTTCTGGCGGTAGGCGATGCTGACGGGGGTCGCTCCGTCCTCGGCGAGCGCCCTGTGAAGGTCGTCCCGGTCAGCCTCGTAGGAGCGCAGCTCGCGCGCGGCGTCGAGGCGCTGGCGGTAGACGGTGAGGCCGCCGCTCTCCGCCGCGTCGCAGGCCTCGTCTGCCGTCAGCCAGAGGTTGAGGCTGACGGCCGCATCGTCGACGTGCAGCCCGATCCGCTGGCCCCGGCTGACGTTCTTGAACGCCCAGACCTGCTTGAGCGGATGGGGGCCGAGGATCTCGGGGAACGCGACCCGCGCCTCAGCGGCGATCTGGAGGAGAAGCGGCGACGCCAGGCCGGTCTCGAGGTAGGCGGCGACGTGGCCGGGCATGTGGGCGAAGTCGAACCAGATCGTGCTCTCCCGGAAGAACCTGTTCAGCCCGTCGAGCGCTGCGGGCGTCAGGAGGTCGTCGACATAGGCAACGCCGCTGTCCGCGGCCAGAAACTGGCTTGTGGCGTGGGCAGCGTCGAGCGTTGAGCTCACGGCCCCGTCGGCGAGGGCCGGACACGCACCGACGTGAAGGGGGCGGTTGTACGTGGTCGCGATCTCGTCAGGAAGCTGCGCCGGCATGGCGACGAGCTCCGACTGGTCTTGCGGCCAGTCGATGCCCTCGCGCAGCTCGTCGTAGTGCTCGCCCAGCCCGCCGAAGAACTTCGAGCGCTCACCCTGCTCGGCGAGGTGCCTGAACTGCTCCGCATCGTGCTGGAGCTTGGCCTGCGTCGTGTACAGGAACGTAGGGCTCTGCGAGCCGGCGTCACCGCCGTGCCGGTCGAGCTCCAGCGTGGCGCTGAAGTGCTCGAGCGCTTCGTCGTGGCGTCCGACATGCGCGCACGCGAAGCCGCGCTGCGCATGGGCGCGGTAGTTGTCGGGCGTCGCCGCCAGGACGCGCGCGAACGCCTCGACAGCCTCGTCGTGACGGCCCAGAGCGACGAGCCCCGAGCCCCGGTTCATGTAGGCATGCAGGTGGTCGGGATCGAGGCGCAGAGCGTTGTCGAAATGTGCGATCGCCTCGCTCGGATCTCCCTGCCGCGCGTAGACGACGCCGAGGTTGTTGTGCGCCCGAGGGTCGTCGGGTGAGCGCTCTAGCTCGGCGCGGTACTTCGCGATGTCGTCCGCCAGTGCGGCGCTCGAGAAGACTGCGTCGATCAACACGCCACCTCTGACGGGTCACGCATCATCCCGCGAAGCAGCCTTGCGCCATCCGGGCCCTTGTGCGCGCTGCGCCAGAGGCCCTCGACCATCTTCTGGTGCAGCTCGAGCGGCTCCGGAGCCGAGGTCACCATCGCGACACCGACGCGAAGGTTCGGTTGCGACCCGAGGCGAAACGGGCTGATCGTCAGGACGTCGCGATCAGGCTGCCCGAAGATCTGAAAGCCGCCGTGGGGAAGCGTGTCGACGACGACGCCGACCTGTACGCCCATCGGCTGTGACTCCATCAGCTCGATCAGGTGCTCGACCTCGCCCTGCGCCTTCGCGCGCCGGGCGGCGAGCTCGTCTTCAGCAAGGCCCGCGCGCCCGATCAGGCCCTCGCCGAGGAACTCCTGCATCTCGCGCGCCGAGATCAGGTTGACGATGCTCGGCCGTCGTGACTCGTACGACTCCCTTCGCGCCCGCAGGATGGCCATCACCTCGTCGATCGCAGACATCGTTGCGCCGCGGCCGTCGACTTCCGGTGGGATGCTCTCCCGCAGGACCTGATCGAGCATCTCATCGAACCCGCGCGTGGCGAGTAGGTAGGAGATCGGCCCCGCGAGCACAACGATTTGCTCGGCGAGCTCCTCGAGCTGCCGGATTCGCTCGAAGTAGCTGACGGCCGAGGAGATGTACTCCACGCCGACCCCGAGCAGGGTCGGCACGGATACGTCGAGGAGCTCGGAAACCCGGTCGAGGGTCTCGATCTTCGTGATGTCGCCCTTCTCGAACCGGTACAGCGCGGTCCGCGAGATGCCGAGCTCGTGTGCTACCTCCTCGGCGCTCATCCCGGAGCCGAGCCGGAAGGCTCGCAACCGGTTCCCGATGTCGTCGAACCGAATCGCCACTGTCCGGAGCCGTCACTTTCAGGTCGAGGCCGTGACGGCACGGCCGGCCGACTCGCCGGCGATCTTGCCGAACACGGAGCCCGCCATCAGCCCGGTACCGCCGGGGTAGTTCCGGTAGAAGAGCCCCCCGACCATCTCGCCGGCTGCGTAGAGGCCGGGGATCGGGACGTAGTCGACGTCGATGACCTGGGCGCCCTTGTCGATGCGAAGGCCCCCGAACGTGAACGTGATCCCGCAGGTGACGGCGTAGGCCTCGAACGGCGGCTCGTCGAGCACGTTGGCCCAGTGCGACTTGGGCACGTCGAGACCCGTCGTGCCGCGGCCGTCAAGGACGTTGGGGCTGAACGGCACGTCGGTCTGAACCGACTGGTTGAACTCCTCGATCGTCGCGAGCGCTCCCGCCGCGTCGACGCCCTCTAGACGCCCCACCAGCTCCTCGAGCGTCGAGGCGGTCACCTTGGTCACCTCGCGTATGCGGTACTCGTCGCGAAGAAGGTGCAGCACCTTGCTGTCGAAGAGCTGCCACGCGAACTGACCGGGCTGGGCGAGGATCTCGTGTCCGTACTTCGCGTAGGTGTAGTTGCGGAAGTCGGCGCCCTCGTCGACGAACCGCTTGCCCCCGGCGTTGATCATGATCCCGAGGGGGTAGGAGTGCTTCTGGAACGAGTCGCCGACCGCGAGGTCGCCGAACTCGGGCGCGTTCTGCTCCCAGCCGACGGCGTGGCATCCCGACCAGTTGCCGCAGACACTCGCACCGATCTGAATCGCCATGTCGATGCCGTCGCCGGTCGAGTAGCGGGTTCCGCGGACCTTGGCGAGGTCCCAGTTGGGCCCGAGGTAGCGCGTACGCCACTCGGCGTTGGCCTGGAAGCCACCGGTGGCGAGTACGACAGCGTTCGCGCCTATCCGGATGGTCGTGCCCTCGTGGCGTGCCTCGACGCCAGCGACGCCGTCGTCATCGGCGATCAGCCCCTTCGCGCGACAGCCGTAGAGAATCTCGATTCCCTCGCGCTCGGCCGCCGCCGTCCAGGCTTCGATGAGGCCGGGGCCGCCGCCTGCGGTCTCGACCGTCAGGCCTCCCCAGAACGTGAACTTGCCGTCGACCTTGTAGGCCTGGCGGCCGTAGATCGGCAGGAAGCGGATGCCCTTCGACTGCATCCACAGGATCGTCTCGCGACTGCCACGCACGAGCAGCTCGCACATGTCCGGATCGGTCCGGTAGTCAGTGAGGCGCGCCATGTCGTCGAAGAAGTCCTCTTCGGTGTAGGTGCCGAAGTCGGTGGTGGCGATCTCCTGCTCGGTGAGGTCGGGCATCAGCTCTTTGAGATCGTCCAGCCCGCGGTAGGCAAAGCGGATGGCGCCCGCGGTGAAGGTGGTGTTCCCCCCTGCCTCGGCGCGTGGCGCTCGCTCGAGCATGAGCACGCTCGCGCCGCGCTCTCGGGCGGCTATGGCGGCACAGAACGCCGCGTTTCCGGCACCGACGACGACGACATCTGCAGCGCGCTCTCCGTCCAAACCGCTCACCTCACACCCACTCTCGTCTCAGGTGTCATATTAGTAGGAATAGTACTAATTTTGGGGTGCGTGGTCTTCTGCTCGGGAAAACATCGGTTCCCGCTGTAGCATCGGGGGTCGAAATGGCCCATGCGAGCGACGCCGCACCGGAGTCTACGGGGGACAGCCAGAGCGAAACCCTGTACAGCCAGCAGGGCATGGGCCAGACGATGGGATTCGGCGAGCGGCCCGCGGTCATCGTCATCGACATGCAGCACGACTTCTGCGACGAGGACGCGCCGACGACGCTGTGGCCGTCGATCGGCGAGACCATCGAGCCGATCGCCGAGCTCTCCGCCGCGGCCCGCGGGCGCGCTGTACCTGTCCTCTACACGGTCGGCCTCGTGGCCGCCGACGGTTCCTCGGCCGGCCTCTGGCGGCTGAAGACCCGCTACCACGGAGAGAGAAAGGTCCAGATCGAGCACAGCCGCGGCGCTGAGATCATCCCCGAGCTCGCGCCGCAGCCCGGCGACCGCGTGATCAGCAAGTGGCGTCCGAGCGCGTTCTTCCGGACCGACCTCGAGGTCTTTCTCGGGACCAGCGGCATCGACACGTTGCTCGTCTGCGGAACGAGCGTGAGCGGGTGCGTGCGCGCGACCGTGGTCGACGGGTTCATGCGCGACATCCGCTGCATGGTCGTGCGCGAGTGCGTGGCCGACCGCACACCGCACGTCCTCGAGGCGAACCTGTTCGACATGCACCAGAAGTACGCCGACGTGGTGTCGCTCGCCGAGACGCTCGACTACCTCGGGCGCACCTAGGATTACCGCTCCCCGACGGCAGAGGAGGCCTCAATGTCAACCCACGTGCTCGGTGTCTCGACGAGTCCGCGCGCGAACGGCGCGACGTCCGTGCTCGTCCAGGCCGCACTGGTCGGGGTGCGCGAGGTCGAGGACACGACGACGGAATACGTCTCCCTCGCGGGGAAGACGGTGAATCCGTGCAACGGCTGCGAGCCATGCCTCTCGTCCGGCCGCTGCGTCGTCGATGACGACATGCAGCCCATGTATCCGAAGCTGATGGCGGCCGACGCGATCCTGATCGGTACACCGGCCTACTTCGGCTCGGCCTGCGGCCTCTGCAAGGCGTTCCTCGAGCGCATCGAGGGGCTCGGAGTGGCCGAGAAGAGCCTGGCCCTCAAGGTGGGCGGCGTGATCACCACGGCCGGCAGCCGAAACGGCGGGCAGGAGACGGCTGCGATCGGCGTCAACGCGTGGTTCCACATCAACGACATGCTTCCCGTCGGCATCACCTCTCCTGTGGCCCAGTGGGGTGCGACCGGCAACACCGGGTTCGACACGGAGGACGTCCACAGGGACGAAATCCGCCTGACGCCGTGGCCGGACGAGCTGGGAACGCCGAGCCGCCACAGCGAGACGCTGCTCTCGAAGGAGCTCGCGTGGCTCTACGGGCGCAAGCTGGCCTCGGTGGCGACCATCGTCAAGGCCGGCGTCGAGGCGACCGGAATGGGCATGCCGGACAAGCCCTACGGCTGGACATTGCCCGAGGAGTATCCCGAAGAGATCTACGCGATCGGCCGGGCGTAGCACGGCCGCGTGAACACTCGGATCCGCGCGCGGAGCCGCGCATGGAGATGACGAGAGCCACAAAGGGCATCCGCTCGGGCCAGGACTACGTCGAGGGCCTGCGCGACGGGCGCGAGGTGTGGATCTCCGGTGCGCGCGTCGACGCCGTGCCCGAGCATCCGGGGTTCGCCGGCGTCGTGCGCTCGGTGGCAGCCGCATACGACCTCCAGCACGAGCCCGAGCTCCAGGCCCAGCTGACGGCGCCATCGCCCGGCGGCGGGTTGATGCCGCTCAGCTACAAGCCGCCCGAGTCGCAGGCCGACCTCGTCGAGCGGCGGCAGATGATCGAGAGCTACAGTCGCAGGACGGGCGGGATGATGGGGCGCCTCCCCGAGTACGGCGGTGCGTTCGCGGTCGGGATGCTGAACGTCAGCGCCGACTTCAACTCGGAGAGCCAGGAGCACGTTCGAGCGTGGTTCGAGGCGTGCCGCGACGCCGACGCCCTGATCGTGAGCGCGTTCGTCGACCCGCAGGTCGATCGCTCACGGTCCGCCGAAGAAACAGGGCTCCTGCGCATCGTCGAATCGCGAGACGACGGAATCGTCATCAGCGGCTGCAAGAGCGTCGCGACGATGGGCCCGACCACAGACGAGTTCCTGATCCTCACGCTCCCTCGCCCGTCGATGCAGCCGGACGGGATGATGTACGTCTCCGTCAAGCCGGGCACGCCCGGAGTCAGGTTCTTCTGTCGTGAGCCGCTCGACAGGGGCCTTGGCGAGCGCGACGCGCCGCTGTCGGCCCGCTTCGACGAGCCCGATGCCTGGGCCCTCTTCGACGAGGCATTCATCCCGCGCGAGCGCGTGTTTCTGACCGGCGAGACCGACCCCGCGCGACTCGGCGCCCTGTTCGGCAAGACGCTCAACTGGGCCTGGTACCACAACCTGATCCGCGTCGCCGTGAAGGCCGAGCTCCTCGCAGGGGTTTGCACCTTGCTCGCCGAGCACAACGACGCCTGGAAGTTCCCGCAGGTGCAGGAGCACGTCGCCGAGGTCATCGAGTACGCGCAGGTCCTCAAGGCCTTCGTCTTCGCCAGCGAGGCCCGATGCGTGCGGGCCGAGAGCGGACTGGTCGCGCCGAACCCCGAGGTCCTGAACGTGGCGAAGGTCTACGGCGTGAAGAACTACCCGCGCGCGCTCGAGATCATTCGCGAGCTCGCCGGACAGGGGATCATCATGGCGCCTCTCTCGGCAGACCTCGAGCACGAGGAGATCGGTCCGACGATCGCGCCGTACTACGAGGCGCGCGACGTCGGCGCGGAGGAACGCGTGCGCCTCTTCCGGCTCGCGTGGGAGCTGACGAGCGACTCCTTCGGCGGGCGACAGACGCTGTTCGAGCTGTTCAACGCCGGCGGTCTCGCGCAGGGCAAGGTCCGCGTGGCCACCGGCACCGACAAGACCGACTACGTCGAGCTCGCGAAGAGCCTGGCCGGAATCGCCCGTTTTGGTCCGGCGGCTTAGAAGGCCGAGAGAATCGCCAGCGACCATGGGGTCGGAAGACGCGGGACGGCTTCGCTACGAACTTGAGCTGGTCGAGGCCGAGCTGGGCGAGCTGGCGGAGGCTCGCGCCATGCTGCGGCCGATGACGCTGGTGAACCAGCGCGAGCGCGTTCAGCTGGCGCGCCGGATCGACGCGTTGCGAGAACGGGGATCGATGTGCTTCGAAGAGCGAGCGGCGGATCAGCCGAGTGCGATGTAGGCGATCTGCTCGCGCCTGTGCCGTCGCTCGCGGTCATTGGCCTGGTCCTCGTCAACGGCGAGGGACATCCCTGAGCCCGTGAGCGGATTCGGGCCGTAGAGGATCGGCCAGCCTCCGTTGCCCCCGTCCATCGCTGCGGAACTCGCGACTACAGCGAAGGCGCTCGACAGACCGTTCAGCGCGTAGGTGTATGGTGGCGCGTTTCCGACGCCGCCGATTGAGTCGGCGCCGGTCGCCGCCGTGTAGTCAACGCTGGCGATGCTCCCGCTGCCAGCCTCGATGACGACATAGCCGATTGTTTCATCTGCGCGTTCGGTATCGCGATCCTCACCGACGTGCTTGCCGACAAAGAGCGTGGATGTGCTCGGCGGTGTCCTCCGTGACGCTCCGCGCGCCCAGAAGACAGACCAGTCGGGGTCGTTCGCACTCATTACTTGGCCGATTACGACGGGGTTCGCGTATCTCTGCTCGTACGCGCGGCTCTCGCCGATCCAGGAGCGGCGCCGGTCGGTTAGTTTCGAGGTGAAGGTGTGGGCCTCCATTGCTATCCCGTGCTCGGCGGCCGTGTAGACGCCTTCTTTGACAACGAGCCAGTGCACAGGGGCGCGGACCGCCGTGGAGCGACCGGTGGCGGCGAGTCGCACCTCGAAGCTCGTGCCGGCTGCGTTTCGGACTCGCGCAACGATTGGTACGGTCGAACTGTCGTAGTTCGGGGTCGCGACAACGATCATGCCCGCGCCGTAGTCGCTCTCGAGGGTTATCGTCGTCCAGGTCTCCGTTGTGGCGTTCGCGACTCCTGCCTCGAACGTGGGGCCCGGCGGCGGTGGCACGTCCGGCGTCGCAGCGACGTCGACACTCCGTGGCGACTCATTGGCGGCAATGTCTGTCGCGCTCGTCGCGTAGTAGTACGTCGTGCCGTTCGAAACAGTCGTGTCCACGAACTGGGTCGCAACCGCGTTCGTGGTCGCGATCAACGTGTACGGCCCACCCGGCGCGCTGGCGCGATAGATGTGTGTGCGGTCGAGATCAGGTTCGTCGCCGGGGGTCCATTCGAGCGCGACATGGCCGTCGCCGGCCGTGACGACGAGCCCCGTCGGTGTCGCCGGCTCGGCGTCGAATGCGGTACCTGAGACCTCGCTCGATTCACCGGAGAGATTCCCGGACGCGTCTTGCGCGATCACAACGTAATAGTGCGTCGTACTGGCTGAAGCGGTCGAGTCTGACCTGGACCCTGGTGGTGCGTTGACGGTTGCCTGAGCTGCTTGGGGGATGGTTGTACATGAGACTTGAGGGGTTGGTCTTGTGAGCGAGAAACGGGATCGTCGGAAGTGGTCGCCTGAGCGGAAGGCGGAGATCGTGCTCGCCGGTCTGCGCGGCGACCGGAGCGTGCGCGACGTCTGTCGCGAGCACGAGATCGCCGAGACGCTGTACTAGGGGTGTCGTGACCGTCTGTTGGAGGGCGGCACCGAGGCGTTGCGCTCCGCGAGGGAGCGCGCCAGGGATCCGCGTGAGCAGGAGCTGAAGGACGCCAGGAAGCGGATGGCGCGGCTCGAGCGTGCGTTGGGGAAGAAGACGTACGGGGCTTGAGGTAGCGGGGGAACTGTTGCGGGACTGGACGTGAGCGTCCGCGTGTCCAGAGCCCGTGCCGAGCTCGCTCAGGGACGCCGGCCTTCGGTGGTCGCGCGAGTGGCAGGCATCTCACGCCAGGCGATCTACCGCGTTCCCCGGCGCCGACCACGCCAAGCAGGCCCGGGCAGGGTCTCAAACACGGATGCGGTCGTCGAGGTCGCCAAGGCCAACCCGACCGACGGGAGATCAGCGCTTCGTCGCCGGTGGGGGTCAGCATTCTGTTGAGCCGCGACATGGCGCGTCGCCGGCCGGCCTGACGAGCGACATGGAGCCCCGTCGCCCAGCACGGCTGGGCGTCGCATCGGCTAACGGCGTCGACAATCGAACCAAGGAGGCGGTACGCGCTCGCCGTGCGCCTCGAGCCCGGACACGCTCGGCCCGCAATTCACCGATTCACCGGATCGCGACCGACGCGGCGGCTACCGCGACCCCGAGTCCCGGACGCGTCTTGCGCAGTTCAACAACGGCTCGCCTGGCGCGCCGAATGGGAAACCCTCGACCACGCCAGACAATAGCTGCGTACCAGCACCGACCCCACTCCGGGATCGGTACTCGCCACCACCTGGAAGGCTGAAGCGGTCGAGTCTGCATACGTGGTCGATCCAACGACAAGGTCTGAGATCGCTGCGTAGGGTCCTCCGGGGCTGGATGAGCGGTACACCTTGTAGCCCACGAGGTCGGTCTCGGCGTTCTTGTCCCAGCTCAGGCTGATCACGCGATCGCCGGCGCTCGCATCGAGACCGGTTGGCGGTCGCGGCGCAATGGAGTCAGGCGGGCGGGGCGTCGCGCTTGCCTGGTTCGAGTCGGGCGACACGTTGGCAGAAATGTCGACCGCCCTGACTACGTAGAAGTATGTCGTCCCGTTGGAAGCGTTTCCATCGACATAGCTGCTCGCCGCAACGGAAGCGTCGAGCGCGTAGGGCCCACCGGGGCTCGACGCCCGGTAAACGCTGTAGCTAACGACGTCAGGCTCCGGGCTACGCACCCAGCTCAGGGTGACCTGGTTGTCACCAGGGGTGGCGACTACGTTGGTGGGCGCCTCGGGCGCAACCGCATCCGGAACATGCGGCACGGCAGCGACCTCCGCGGTCAGCGCGGACGTCGCGCCACTGAGGTGAGTGACCGCCAGCTTGTAGTAGTACGCGGTGTCGTTTACCACGCTCGTATCTACGAACGTGTTGGTCGCGCTGTTCGTGCTTGCGACATTCGTGTACGGGCCGCCACTCACCGTCGCTCGATAGAGGCGATACCGATCGAGATCAGTTTCGGTGCCCAGGTCCCAACTCACCGTGACCTGCGAGTCGCCTGCGAGAGCCGCCAGTCCCGTTGGAGCTTTCGGAGGGGTCGACGGCCCAGCCGTTGCCTGACCGGCTACGAGGGAAACAGCAACCAGGCCCACAACAAGGACGAACCGTCTCGTGCCGCGACGGGTGCCTCTCTGCAGCATTACCGGGATGCCCACCTAAGCGTCGCTCGTGGTGCGAGCGCCGTTTGTCGATTCAGGGCTGGACGGCTTGTCCCCTGACCGGGCGTGTCCCCGCGATACCGACGCATGACGCGCTGGGCGTGGGTGCCAGCGCACGATGAGTCGCACCCCGCAGGCGCTACGCGGCGAGCGCGGCGTCGATCGCGGCCCGCAGGGCTTCGTTCTCGGCCGGTTTTTGGAGAAAGATGGTGGCGCCCGCTTCTTTGGCCTTCGCGCTTGAGACTGCCGGGTCGCGGCCGCTCAGAACGATGACCGGGATATGCTCGAGCTGACCGAAGGTCTTGAGCCGTTCCATGACCAGGAATCCGTCGCCTGCCGGGAGCCCGAGGTCGAGGATGATGAGGTCGGGTCGCTCGTCGCGCGCGACTTTGATCGCTTGCGCACCGTCATGGGCTGTGGCAGTAGCGAAGCCTTCGTGCTTCAGGCGGAGTACGAGGCCGCGACGGAGATCGGCGTCGTCTTCGATGATCAGGATCTTTGCGTTGGTCTGCACGTTCTCTGCTGCGGTGGACATCGCGTCTAGCTCCTGATTCGGTTGGAAACGGCGCGGTCGATCTGGCTGCCCAGCTCTGTGAGTCGTCCCTCCGGAGGGCTGCTGGCATCCAATCGGATGGCTTCGGCGTCTACGATCGACGAGACGCCGAGATTCTTGAGGTCGGTATGGCGCTCGATCTGCGTTCGGATGCGTTCGGCAAGGGTCTCTGCGCCGTCAAGATCGGTCGCTGCGGCGACGAACAGAAACCTTTCGCCGTCTGCGTCTGCCGTCGGCGGCAGAAGTCCATCCTCGTCCGGCCTGAGACATTTCGCGATTTGCTCGCCGACCTGGTCACGTGCCAGCGTGCACCGACCAAGGTCCAGCGGCGACCCATCGGCGGAGATCAACTCGATTGTGACGAGCGCCACATCGTGTTGCGTCTCGTTGGCGACTGCGAGCGGTAGAACAGAGGCCAGTGAATAGAGCGGGATGGTGAAGCTGAAGACGCTGCCTTCGTCGAGCGTTGAGGACGCCCAGATGCGGCCTCCCTGAAGCTCGATCAGCTTGCGGCATATGTAGAGGCCCAGTCCGAGTCCTTGGCGAGTGGTGCCCTCCTCGGATTGCTCCTGGTGATGTCGCTCGAAGATGCGCTCGAGGCTCTCGGACGGGACCCCCTGACCTGTATCGATGACGTCGACTTGGAGCATGTTCGGGTCGTCGTCGGAGAGCGCCGCTCGTACGTCAACCGTCCCTCGTTCAGGCGTGAACTTGATCGCGTTGTCGACGAGGTTGGTGACGATCTGTCGCAGCCGTGCCGGGTCGCCGTACACGGGCGGCAGGTCTTCCGGGATGTCGAACGTCAGGACGGTGTCTTTGCTGGCGGCTATCTGAGTGTGGGACGAGATGATTTCTCCGGTGACTGCCTGCAGCGACGTCTGTTCGCGTTGAGCTGAGAGCTGTCCACTGTCTGCGCGGGTGGCGTCGAGGAGGTCGTCGATCATCACGCGGAGCTGGCGGAGGTTACGAACGGCAACGACGAGGCACTCGTCCTGGTCCTCGTTCACCTCGCCTGCAGCACGATCACAAACGAGGCTCACGAACTGGTGGGCTGCGGCGAGTGGTGTTCTGAGTTCGTGCGAGACGTGCGAGAGGAACTCGTCCTTGACGCGGAGTTGCTCGCGACGCGTGTTCTCGAGGTCGTCGTATGCGGTCTCGAGTTCCTCCGTCTTGGCGAGGAGTTGATGTTCCGCGCGCTTTCGGTCGGTGATATCGGTGACGAGACCGATATGGCTGACGACGTCGCCGTTGTCACGAACGGGCGCTGCCGAGATGGCCACGTCAACCAGGGAGCCGTCTTTTCGCCGACGGACTGTCTCGAGATCGGCAAACGACTCTCCCCGGGCGATCCGCGCTCGTGTCTCCTCGACCTCGTCCATCTTGTCCGGAGGCGCGGCCTTGAACGGGCGGCCGATGGCCTCGTGTTCGGTATAGCCATAGATGCGCTCAGCGGCCGGGTTCCAGAGCGCGACCTTGCCCTCGAGATCCAGTTCCATGATGGCGATCGGCGACGCTGCGATGAGCGCCTGCATCCGAGCCCTAGCCGCAGCCAGCTCGCCCGTTTGCTCTTCCACAATGCGGTGTGTGCGCGCCGCCTCCGTCCTGCGCCGGAAAGCCGCACCACATAGTGAGGTTGTCAGCAGCAGGCCAAGCCAGAGCGCGCCCCATGATTGCCACGGCGTCCCGCCTGCTAGTTCAGCGGTCGGTGATGCAACGACCAGCCATTGGCGGCCGCCGACGTCGATGCCGGCCTGGTGGGGGCTCGCGGAGGACGACTCGACGGGTTGGGTTTCGGTGGTTGCTGCCGTGTCCGCGGTTGAGTCGTAAAGGAGCTGAGCGTCCGGTTCGGCGGCGCTGTCAACCAGTCGCAGGTCGAGGCCGGTAAGGCCAGCTGTTGCTGCTTCGACGAGATCGGGGACACGGAACACACCTAGCGCGAAGCCCTCGAGGTCACGCTGGCGGTTGTCGACGGTCGAGGGTGAAGCACCAATGGCGTAGGCTGGGAAGAAGGCGAGAAAGCCATGGCGCTGGTCTTTCTCCTGGACGAGCGTGATACGGCCCGAAGCGACCAACTCGCCGCTATCACGAGCAGCGACCAACGCGGCCTGCCGCGTCGGGTTCGAAGACAGATCAAAGCCCAACGCGGCTTCATTCCCAGCGAGAGGCTCCACGAAGTACACAGGGAAGAACTCGTCCCTACCGCTGGCGCTGACGACTTCGCCAGCCGCATCCCGCTCCGTAAACTCGAATCCGGCAAGGCCGTCCGCCCTGGCCCATTGTTCAAACCGCTCGCGCTCGCTCTCACCGACTCGAGGAATCCACTCAAGCGCCTGGATAGACGGCGAGCGGGTCAACGTATCCGCTACGAACGCTCGGAACTGTTCGCGACTTACAGTGTCGGCCGCGCCATAGTGAGCGGCCACTGAGCGTACCGCGGAGAGGTTCCGCGCAACCTCGCGCTCCAGTGCCGCTACGTGGACCGTAAGCGCGCGGTCGATTCTGGTGTCGACTCGATCGGCCTCGTTCGCACGAAGCACAAGGAACATCGTCAGCGAAAGGGCAATGCCCGCTGCGGCGATCGCAGCAACACCGCCGAAGCGCCGCACGTTCGCACCAGCACGCGCCGCAAGCACGGATGAACGGCCTACACGCAACACGGCCCGATAATCGGCGTAGCGACGCGGGACTTGACGGCCTGCGTGTTCGAAAACGGGTTCGACTAAAACGGTGGCACGCTTAGCCGGACGCCGGACGCCGGACGCCGGACGCCGGGCGGTGGCGGATTCGCGTGAGGAGAGAACGAACGCAGTTGCTCGCCCGTCCCAAGCGAACCGTCCTATGCCGGCCGCGTTTGCTGCCTGCCCGAAAGCGCACGACGGCGCTGGAACGAGGTTGGGTGAACGCCGTCACTGGCAACTAGTCGCGCAATTCACACCGTCCTTGCCGTTCCCGCCAGCCGCGATCTGAGCCGAGATCGCCAGCGGAGAGGTCATTGTAAGGCGGCCTCGAGGATGTACCTGCGGCCATGCACCGTCCGGGCGATTTCAGGCTGTCGCGCACGTGTCGCACAAGTCCAGATTTGCAGGGGTTTCCAGGGCGGTAGCGGCCTCACAGACCGCCGGCTCGCGACAGCTCGGCCCCTCCCCGAACCTCCGGCTGACGTTTGCCACCATTGGTGTCAAGATGACGCCCGCCTGGAGTTGGAGCTGACCCGGTCCTGTTGACGCCCCGCAGTGTCCCGGGCTTGGGGAGTTGCGGTGGTGGCCAGCACGTCACCGATGGGCCATCCCGCCTAAGCGGGACGTCGCATATCAACCCTCGCGGAACGAGGCCCGCCACGCCGAGCCGTCGAGAAACGGGGTGGGGACGTCGTTGACGCCCGCGTCGGCCGTTAGCTCGATGTGACTTTTCGGCGAGCGCCATGCTACGCATGGCTTGTCCAGCGCGAGGGCGATGCGCGAGGAGGCAGGCCGATCCGGGTCGATTTCGATGACGCCAGCGCCGAGCGACGTCTCGTCTCGGTAGTCGTCGCTGTGACGACAGATCGAGCTGAGACCCGGGCCGTTGTCATGGTCGGCCGAGAAGTCGATCAGCTGCTCAAACGTCACACCGCCGTGTCGCTCGGCCTCGGCAACAAGTGACGAGCACCGCTCGTAGCGCGAAGCGCTTGAGGCATCTGCGGGATCGTTGTGCTCCTCGAGTACCTGAAAACGGTTCGCCCGAGCCACAACGCCGTCCCTGACGACGTCGGTTGCGAAGCGACCGTACGACGTCTCGAGCACCCAGCACTCGCGGGCATCGGCGAACTCGATGTTCCCGGGAGTGCTCGTCGGCTCGGACATCGTCCGCGCGAGGATTCGCTGGGCAGCAGCGAGAGACGTTCCCTCTTCGAGACCTTCGCGGAGGAGCTGTGTCCGGTCGCTGGCTCTGATCTGAGACACGTCCGTCCCCCGGTCGGCGAGCTCGGTCGTCCGCGCGAGGTTGCTGGCCGCCGCCACGCCCGCGTCGCAGAGCCCAACCTTGATTCCGGTCGCGCCAGCAGCGGAGAGGCCGACGATTCTGCGTCCGTTGTCGGCCTCCGTCACCTGGACGACGTAGATCTCCTTGTGCTCGTGGAAGGTGGCACCGACCATCGAGTCGTTGCCGAGCTGGTCACTGTTCTTCATGAGAAGCGTGCGACCCGTAGCGCTGCCGCTGCCCAGCGCGACCACGACGGTGCAGCCGTCCGCGAAAACGGCCTCGCGGTAGAGGTTGTAGGCGAGCACCAGAGAAAGCGACTGCTCCGCGCCTTCCGCGAGGCCCGCAATCTGAGCCCGCGTGCTCTCGGGAAGGGTTGAGGCCTCTACTACCGCCCGGTCGCGAAGTCGCCGCGGCGAGCAGCCGAGCTGCGGGAGTACGGTCGCGAAGCGTTCCAGATTGTGAGCGATCGATCGCCTTGCCGCTCGACCCTGGACCAGCCCCGACGCATAGGCACGCGACCGCATCGCGACGTTCCTACGGCCTCTGGCCGGGGACCATCGTCCGCGTCAGATAGTCCCAGACGGTCTCGACGCGACGCCGACGATTCCGCTCAAAGCGCTCGTCCAGGGCGGCGATGTCCCGGTCGTTCATCTGCGTGACGGTTTCAGCGCTCGCAAGCGAGAGTGTCGTGCGCGCTGCTCGCTCGAAGAGGACGGCGTTGACCACCGCCTCGGCGACGTCGGCGCCGACTGTGACGAGCCCGTGAGCCCGCAGAAGCGCGGCGCGGGATGAGCTGAGGCACGCGGCGAGCTCACGGCCCTGGTCAGGCGACGTGATGAGATCGGCGTGCTCGAAGAACGCGACGCGGTTCCAGAAGGGGACGGCATCCTGGGAGGTAACAGGCCAGCTTGTGAACGCTTGGCTGAGCGCAACCGACGCCGACGCATGTGTGTGCACAACGGCGCCGATGTCCGCGCGGACGGCGTAGATCTCCGTGTGGATCGGCATCTCGTCGTGGAGGGGCACGTCGTTGCCGAGCGGCTCGCCGTCTGCCGACATTTGCGCGACAGCCGCAGCACCGACCTCTTCGAGTCCGCGACCCGCGCCCTTCACGAAGATCGTCCCATCGTCGGCTCGCGCGCTGACGTGCCCGAACACGAGGTGTTCGTGGCCCTCCCGGTGGAGAATCCGGCAGGCGAGGGCGACAGCTTCTCGGAGCGGGGCGCCTCGGTCGTCAACGGAGGCGTCAGGCGGCACGGTGTCCTTGCGCTTCAGAGATGAGCCGCCTCAGGTCGCCATGTGTGATCGGCAGCTTCGTGATCTCGACACCAAAGGGTTGAAGGGCGTCGCTGACCGCGTTTGCGATGCAGGCGCCGACTCCGGTGATCCCGGCCTCCCCGGCACCCTTCGCACCGAGCGGGTTGAGCGGGCTGGGCGTACTCTCGTCGAGAATCGTGTGGATACTTCGCGGCGCCTCCATGCTGGTCGGCAGGAGGTAGTCCATGAAGCTCGTGCAGAGCGGCTGACCGTCTTCGTTGTAGCGCATCTCCTCGAGTAGCGCTCCGCCGATGCCCTGCACGACGCCGCCGTGAACCTGCCCCTCGACGATCAGCGGGTTGATGGCGCGTCCGATGTCGTAGGCGACGACGAAGTCGAGCACGTCGACTGCCCCGGACTCGACATCGACCACAACGGTGCATGCGCAGGCACCGCCCGGGTAGGTCATGTGGTCGGTGTTCCAGACATTGCTCGCGGCGAGTCCGGGTTCCATCTCGGCAGGCAGCTCCCGTCCCGGAAGAGCCGCGGCGGCGAGGTCGCCGAGCGAGACCCGTCGGTCCGGAGCGCCCTTGACGCTGACGACGCCGCCCGCAAGCTCGAGGTCATCGCGCGACGCCTCGAGATGCTCGCTCGCGAGCGCGAACACCATGTCCTTGACCTTCCGTACCGCGCCGAGCGCGGCCGAGCCGCCCACAACCGTGCCACGGCTCGCATAGGCACCGACACCGAACGGCACCCGGTCGGTGTCTCCGTAGATGACGTCGACCGCTGTGTGCTCGATGGTTAGCTCCTCGGCCACGATCTGGGCAAGCGCTGTCGACATGCCCTGGCCGACCGATGAGATGCCGGTGAAGAGCACGGCCTCACCCGATGTCGAGACCTCGACCCGAGCGAACTCCCACGGCCCGTAGCCTGACTTCTCGACGAACGAGCTCACGCCGATGCCGAGGTAGCGGTGTGCATGACCCTGGGCGTTCGAGTCCCGCTCAGCTTGTTGCTTCGCGCGGAGATCGTGGTACCCGATCGCCTTGACAGCTTGCTCCAGAAGGGACGGGTAGTTCCCGGAGTCGTACACCGTCGGCGAGCCGAGCGCACTCGCCCCGGTGGAGTAGGGCATCTGCTCGGGCTGGACGAAGTTGCGCATGCGCAACTCGACGGGGTCGAGACCCAGCCGATGAGCCGCCATGTCGACGAGGCGCTCGCGCACGAAGGTTCCCTCGTACCGACCGGGCGCCCGGTACACGTCGTGCGGGGTCTTGTTCGTCATCACACACACGGCCCTCGCCTCGAAGGCCTCGATCCGGTAGGGACCGGGCAGCAGCCCGCACGTCAACTCCGCGACGGCGACGGTGTTGTTCCGCAGGTACGCACCCTGGTCGTTGACGATGCGATCCCGCAACGCGCTGATCTGCCCCTCATCGTCGACGGCCAGCCGGACGCTATGGCGCTGCTCGCGCGAATGGTTCGAGCTGACGAGATGCTCGTGTCGATCTTCGATCCAGGCCACCGGGCGGCGAAGGCGCATCGCGAGCCAGGGGATCACGAGATCTTCGGCGTAGACCTCGCCGCGACCACCGAAGCCGCCGCCAACGTCTGGCTCGATCACGTGCACCCTGTGCTCGGGAAGGCCGACGAACTCGGCGACGACGTCGCGCGTGAAGTGCGGCGATTTCGTGGGGCCCCAGACCGTCAATCCGCGCCGCGGGTCGAAGTCGGCTACGAGCCCACGCGTCTCGATCGGCACCGCGAAGTGGCGACCGACCTCGAAGTCGGCGTCGATAAGGACAGGCGCCCTATCGAACGCCGCGCTGTCGAGAGCTCGATCAGAGCCGACCTCCGCAACGACGTTCGTCTCCATGTCCGGGAAGAGCAAGGGCGAGTCCCCGTGCGCGCCGGCCTCCGCGTCGACGATTGGCGGGAGCGGCTCGTACTCGACGTCGACAAGGTGCAGCACGTCTTCGGCCAGGTAGCGGCTCGATGCCGCGATCACGGCGATGGGCTCGCCGACGTACCGCACTCGCTCGCGCGCCAAGACCGGCTGCCTGCAGGCTGCAGCCTCCGGATTGGGGAGGGGAAACTTGAGCGCTATGCACGCGTCGTCCGCAAAGTCGGCGGCCGTGACGGCGGCCACCACCTCCGGCTCCGCCAGCACCGCGGAGACATCGACGCGAGGCATGAGGGCGTGGGCATGCGGGCTACGCAGAAAGGCCACGTGGCACGCATCTGCCGGAATCAGGTCGTCCGCATAGCGCCCGTCGCCACGCAGGAGCGGAGGATCTTCGAGGCGCCTACTCCGGGCACCGATCGTCATCTTCTTCTCAGCCCGTAGATCTCGTGCGCAGTCGCCTCGGAGATGTAGCTGTTTTCCAGATCCGCCTGCACCTCTGCGGCGTCACGCGACCGTGGTTCGCCAAAGCCGCCACCTCCGGCAGACTCGATCCGGACCACGTCTCCCTTGCCCAGCGGCACCCCGGACTTCTTCGCGCTCTCGTAGTCGCTCCCGCGTAGGCCGCCGAGCAGCTCGTCGGAGCCGTCCGCCCGCGTGATGCTGTAGAGGGTCGTGGCTGCGGGCCCACCTCCATGAAGTCCCCAGGGCGCTGTCCGGGTGCGATCGGCCTGGATGGTCGCGTTCGCCCGCTCAGCCAGGATCTCGAACTCGCGCACGGCTCCCAGCCCGCCCCGACAGCGGCCGGCACCACCGGAATCCTCTCGCAGCTCGCTCCGGTGCACGCGCAGCGGGTAGCGAAGCTCCACGATCTCGACCGGGACATCCTTCACGTTGGCCACCAGGCCGATGCAGGCGCTCAGGCCATCGTGATCCTGACCCGCTCCGTAGCCGCCCGGCACCGGATCGTTGAACAACCACTGCTCCCCTGAGTCCGGATCGGTACCTGTGAGGAAGGTCGTGTCGATCGTCCCGTATGGGGCCGCGGTGACGGACCCCTCGAGCACCGGCGCGAGCGCTCCCTGGATGCAGTCCATGACACGCATGCCCGTCTCGATGCCGCCGCCGAAGACCGGCGCGTCGTAGTCCGGGTTCAGGATGCTCCCCGTCGGGGCAGAGACCTCGACGAGGTCATACCAGCCGGAGTTCGACGGCCCGTGGGGGTCAAGAAGCGCCTTGAGAATGATGTAGACCGAGCCCTTCGTCATCGAGATCGACGAGTTGAGCGGAGCCGGGACCTGGGGCCCTGTCCCCGAGAAGTCAACGAGCATGCGACCGTCCTTCACGGTCAGCGACACGTACACCGGGACCGGCTCGAGCGAGACCCCGACGTCGTCCATCACGTCGTCGTAGGTGTACGTGCCCTCCGGGATCGCCTCGATCGCCTTGACCGCTCGACGTCGCGCATACCGCATGCTTTCCTCGAACGTGGCCAACACGGTCTCGAGCGAATAGCGATCGATCAGCTCGGTGACGCGCTGCACGCCGGTGTCGATAGCCGCGAACTGGGCGTTGAGGTCGCCAATTCGCTCGCTCGGGGCTCGCACGTTCTCGAGGATCAGGCGGATGACCTCCTCTCGCCGCTGGCCTCGCTCGCGAAGCTTGATCGGGGGAATGCGGAGGCCCTCGTGGATGAGCTCGGACGCATCCGCCACGAGGCTGCTCGGCACCGTGCCGCCGACATCGGGCCAGTGAGCCCGGTTTCCGACCCAGGCCACGATCTCGCCATCGCAATAGATGGGCGCGAACAGGGTCACGTCGGGGAGGTGGATGCCGCCTCGATAGGGGTCGTTGACCGCGAGGACGTCGCCGGCTTCCACGTTCTCGATCCCGTATTCGGCGAAGGCTTCCTGCGCAGTCGAGTGCAGCGTGCCCAGGTGGATGGGACACCCTTCCTGCTGGGCGATCAGCTCGCCCTGGCGGTCAAGGATGGCGCACGAGAAGTCGCGGCAGTCGACGATGATCGTGGAGTACGCCGTCCTGTAGAGGGCGTTCCCCATCAGGCGGCAGATCGCGGTCACGGTGCTGTTGATCACTTCGAACGTGATCGGGTCAACCATCGCGGTCTCCTAGCTCAACGGTGACGTTCTGCATCGAGTCGACAGTCACCGAGGCTTCGGGTGGCACGAGGGTGGTCGTATCGAAGTGGTCGATGATGGCCGGGCCACGCAGGTGGTGGCCAGGAGAGAGGGCCCCGCGATGGAACGCGGCTGTGTCGAGGAATCCTCCCGCCTCCAGAAAGTAGACCTGCCGTGTGCTTTCGGGCGCAGCCTCCGCCATGGTCGGCCGGCCCGTCTCGAGGCGAGGCTTGGGTCGTGTCCCGACGCCGGTGACTTCCAGATTCACGAGGAACGGAGCGTCGTCGGGCATTGCGTAGTGGTAGAGCCGGTCGTGGGCGGCGTGGAATGCCGCGGCGATGCCGTCCAGGCCGCCGGCCAGGCCACCCTCAAGGGCGACCGAGAGCTCGTACGACTGCGTCTCGTAGCGAACGTCGGCGGAGTAGAGGAACTGCCGACGCTCGGGTGGGACGGCGTGGTTCTCGAGCACGGTTGTGGCGGCGCTCTGTAACGCATCAAGCTGCTCGACGACGAGCTCGGCACTGAGAGTCTCGAAGCCGGCATTGACCGAGGCGATCTCACTGGTCTTGATATCGGCCACGGCCAGGCCCAGTGCGGACAGAACGCCCGGAGACGAGGGAATCACGACCCGTCCCATACCGAGCTCGCGCGCGATCTCGCAGGCGTGCAGTGGGCCGGCGCCACCAAAGGGGAAGAGGACGAAGTCGCGCGGGTCAGACCCACGGTCTACGGTGACGAGCTTGATTGCTTCGATCATGCGCTGATTTGCGATGCGGATGGTGCCTGCGGCGAGGTCGATGAGATCCAGCTCCATGTGATCTGCCATGTCTGCGAAAGCCTGCGACGCCAGCTGCGTGTTCAGCGGTAGCCGGCCCCCGAGCAAGCCCGTCTCGGTTAGCCGCCCCAGCAGGAGCTGTGCATCGGTGACGGTCGGATCGATCCCGCCGCGCTCGTAACAGGCTGGGCCCGGAGCCGATCCCGCACTCTGGGGTCCCACCTTGAGGACGTCGCCCGCGTCGACCCAGGCAACGCTGCCCCCGCCGGCTCCGATCGTCTTGACCGAGATCATCGGGAGGCTGATCGGGATGTTCCACTCGATCTCCTCCTCCTTGCTGACCTCCGGCTGGCCGTCGCGCACGAGCGAGACGTCACAGCTCGTACCCCCCATGTCGAGCGTGATCAGGTTGCGCTCGTCGATCTGCTCGCCGACGAACGATGCGCCCATCACGCCGCCGGCTGGCCCGGAAAGGACCGTTCTCACCGGCTGTGCTTTGGCGACCTCGACCGAGATGACTCCGCCGTTTGATTGAACGACGCTGAAGTCTCCGGCGAAACCCGCCCGCTGTAGCTCGTCATACAGCGATTCGAGGTGTGCCTGCACGCTCACCTGGGTGTAGGCGTTGATGACCGTGACGACCGTCCGCTCGTACTCCCTGATGATGGGGCAGATCTCCGAGGACAGCGACACCGGAAGCGCCGGGAAGCGGCCGTTGATGAGCTCGTTGATCTCGAGCTCGTTGGTCGGATTGGCGTAGGCGTTGATCAGGCAGACGGCCACCGAGGCCACGCCCTGCGACACGAGCTGCTCGACGGCGGCGACAACCGCTGAGTGGTCAACATCTTCGAGCACCGTCCCGTCCGCGGCCACGCGCTCTGGAACGGTCAGCCGGTCACGCCGCTCGACCAGAACCCTGGGTCGACTCTGATGCAGGTCATACAGATGCTGGCGATGCCAGCGCTGCATCTCGATCACATCGCGGAATCCGTGGGTCGTGATGAGCCCGGTTCTCGCCCCTGAGCGCTCGAGCAACGTATTCGTGGCGATCGTCGTCCCGTAGCTGATCTGCGAGAGACCCTCGGGTTCGATCTGGAGTCGTTTCAGCCCTTCAGAAACGCTCTGGAACGGCTGGTCCTTGGTCGACGGGACCTTCTCGATCGTGAATTGCCCCGACGCGTCAAGCAGCAAGAAGTCGGTGAAGGTTCCACCGATGTCGATGCCCAGGCTGGCGTTCGTGTCTCGCATGGCGCTTGCTAGAGGGAGAGCAGTGAAGGGGCGAGCACGCGAAACTCGTCGATCGGGAAGCCCGGCGAGTCGGTGAGGACGTGCACGCACACGTGGTCGGCACCGGCCTCGAGGTGAGCCTGGACGCGCGTGGTTATCGCGTCGATGTCGCCCCACGCGATCACGTCATCGATGAGTCGGTCGCTGCCGCCGTTTGCCACGTCGGTGTCGCTATAGCCGAGCCACACGAGCGCTTTGCTGTAGTTCTCCTTCTCGAGGTAGAACGGTGTGAACGATCGTGCGAGGCGACGCGCGGCATCGGCGTTGGTATCGAGAATCACCGTTTGCTTCGTCGCGAGCAGCTTTTCGTCTCCGAGGATCTCGCGCGCCCGGCGCGTGTGCTCGACGGGCACGAAGAACGGATGCGCGCCCGTCGTGCGCTCACGCGCAAGCTCCAGCATCTTCGGTCGTAGCCCGGCCAGCATCAAGTGCACCGGCCGAAGCGGCTCTGGGCCGGCGTAGGTCAGGCTCTCCATGCGGTCGAGGTAGGCGCGCATCGTCGCGACGGGCTTCGTGTAATCGAATCCGTGCGGGCCGACCTGCTCGGTGTGGCTGACGCCCAGACCGAGGAGGAACCGTCCCGGGAAGGCCTCTTCGAGACTGCGCGCGCCGCACGCCATGGTCATGGCGTCGCGCGCCCAGATGTTCGCGATGCCGGTCGCGACGGGTACCCGCTCCGTCGCCGCCAGCAAGAGCGAGCCGGCAGCGAAGCACTCCCGGGCGATCAACGTCTCCGGGTACCAGAGCGCCCCGTAGCCCAACTCCTCGAGCTCGCGGCTCGCGCTGCGGACGACCTCGGCCGGCTCCGTCACGAAGTCGGTCTGCGAGGCACCGACGCGACCGATATCCGCACGCTCTGCCATCCCGACCGATCATCGTCCCCGATCCCACTCCTCATGTCCACTAGTCTCGGCGGCGATGGAGAAACGCGTGCTCGGCCGAACCGGGCTGAAGGTCTCGGCGCTCGCTTTCGGAACACTCACGTTCGCGGGCAAGGGGCACTACGCGCCGGCCGGATCAACGCAGGTTGCCGACGCGCGCGAGCAGATCGCCCGCTGCGCCGATGCCGGCGTCAACCTGATCGATACGGCCGACTCCTACTCGTTCGGTGCGTCCGAGGAGGTGCTCGGTCAGGCGATCGCCGGCCGGCGCAGTGAGCTCCTGATCGCGACGAAGTGCAACACGAAGATGAGCGATGAAGCGAACTCTGCCGGCTCGAGTCGCCATCACATTCAGCGCTCGTGCGAGGCGAGCCTGCGACGCCTCCGGACCGACTACATCGATCTGTACCAGCTGCATTCGATCGACGAGCTGACCGCGATCGAGGAGAGCCTCGAGGCCCTCAACGACCTCGTTCGGGCCGGCAAGGTCCGCTACATCGGCTGCTCGAACTACGCGAGCTGGCAGCTGATGCGGGCCCTCTCGACTGCCGATGCGCGCAACCTCAACCGCTTCGCGTCGCTGCAGGCCTACTACAGCCTGATCTCGCGCGAGCTCGAGTGGGAGCTCTTGCCGCTCTGCCAGTCAGAAGGCCTCGGCGTGCTCGTATGGAGCCCCCTCGCAGGCGGGTTCCTGACCGGGAAGATTGGTCGCGACTCCCTGGACGCGGAGGGAACGCGCCAGGTGGTCTTTCCGACGCCTGGCCTCGACGATGAGAGTCAGGGCTTCGCCATCATCGATGTTCTGCGCGAGATTGCATCGGAACGCGACGCCTCGGTCGCGCAGGTGGCGCTCAACTACGTCGTTCACAGGCCAGGCGTCACCTCGGTGATCATTGGCGCGCGCAACCAGGAGCAGCTCGACGACAACCTCGGCGCGGTCGGCTGGCAGCTCGACGCCGAGCAGGTTCGTCGCCTCGACGAAGTGAGTGCGCGGCCGTTGCCGTACCCGCACTGGCACCACCAGAAGTACAACTCCGAGCGCATGTTGTCGCGCCCGTACGGGCCACCGTGGCCGGGCGGCGAGCGGTAGAGACGGAGGAGGCCCGTATGCGCATCAAATACATCGTCCCCTTCCCGTTCGATCAGAAGGGCATCGCCAGGCGCGCGGCTCAGATTCCCCACGCGGCCCTTGGCCCCGACACCGAGGTCGAGTGCGTGCCGGTACGCAACGGTGGCACGTCGGGCGTGGGGTACTACGAGGCGATGATCTTCGATACCTACGTCACCGAGGCCGGGCTTCGCGCCGAGGACGAGGGCTACGACGCCGTCGTCATGGACACGATTACCGACTCGGGCCTCTACGCCCTGCGCTCCAGGCTCTCGATCCCAGTTGTTGGCCCGGGCATCGTCGCTTTTACCGTGGCGACAATGCTCGGCAAGAAGTTCTCGATCATCACGATGTGGGACAAGTGGCGCTACATCTACGAGAAAAACCTCGACACCTACCGCCTCTGGGAGAAGTGCGCATCGATCCGAGCCGTCGGCGTCACGCCAGACACCGAGGCCCTCTTCGAAGGCAAGGAGGAGGAGATGTTCACGAAGATCGCGGCCGAGGCGCAGAAGGCGCTGGACGAGGACGGTGCCGATTGCATCCTGCTCGGCTCGACGACCATGCATCAGGCTGGCGCGTACCTGAGCGAGCGCCTCGACGCGGTCGTCATCAACCCCGGCCCGGTCGCTCTGAAGATCACCGAGGCGATCGTCGAGCTCGGCCTCACGCACTCAAGGGTGGCGTTCCCATCTTCGCCCACGATCCACGACGAGAAGCTCTTCTCGTTGATGAGCGCCGGCGACCCGGTCGCGGGCGCGTAGTGGCCGAGCGATGAACGGGGCGCAGGACATGGGCGGCATGCATGGCTTCGGGCGCGTGGTGATAGAGGAGGACGAGCCGGTCTTCCATCACGACTGGGAGCGCCGCATCTTCGGTATCCAGATCTCAACACGAGGACGGGGGATCAACAACCTCGATGAGGTCCGGCACGGGCTCGAGAAGGTCGATCCTGGCGCCTTCCTGGCCGCGTGCTACTACGAGAAGTGGATCCTGATGCTCGAGGCGCTTCTGGTCGAGAAGGGCGTTCTCACTCGCGAGGAGCTCGACTCGCGCCGGCGGGCGCTCGAGGCCGATACCGACTCCTCGCTGCCCTCGTTCGAGGACGATGAGTTCGTGAACTGGATCAGCGGTGTAATCCGCGAGGGCGGTCCTGCGAGCATCGACGTCGACCCCCCACCCGCATTCGCCGTCGGGGACAACGTCGTCACGAAGAACGAGCATCCGAAGGGCCACACGCGCCGCACGCGCTACACGGCCGGCCGGCCAGGGGTGATCGAGCGGGTCTACGACGCGTTTCCGCTGCCTGACCTCAACGCGCATGGCGTCGTGCGGGCCGAGTACGTGTACGCGGTTCGGTTCGAGGGTCGCGAGCTCTGGGGCGAGTCTGCAGAGCCGGCGGCGAGCCTCACGACCGACTGCTGGGAAAGCTACCTCGCACCTGCATGAGCACAGACGAGCCCCGGACGTTCACCAACGAGGAAGCGGCGCTCCGCACGCGCGCGCTCGAGTCGCTCCTGCTCGAAAAAGGCGTGCTTGCCGACGGCGCGGTCGACGCGATCGCGAGCGCCTACGAGCACGACATAGGCCCGCTGATCGGCGCACGCGTCGTCGCGAGAGCCTGGCTGGACCACCAGTTCAAGCAGGGACTCCTCGCGGACGGTGGTCAGGCGATCAAGGAGCTCGGGATCAGCGGCATCGAGGGCGATCACCTCGTCGTGCTCGAGAACACGCCAGCCGCGCACAACGTCGTCGTGTGCACACTCTGCTCGTGCTACCCGTGGGCCCTGCTCGGACTCCCGCCGCAGTGGTACAAGAGCTACGCGTATCGCTCCCGCCTCGTGCGCGAGCCCCGCGTCGTGCTGAGCGAGCTCGGCCTCGACCTCGCCGAGGACGTCGACGTGCACGTAGCTGCAGGTCTCGAGCTCGAGTCCTGCAGCTACATGGTACTGCCGGAGCGACCGCCCGAGAGCGACGGTTTGAGCGAAGAGCAGCTGGTTGACCTCGTTACGCGAGAGGCGATGATCGGCGTGGCCAAGGTGATGCTGTGAGCGGGCGATGACAACCGATGATGCGTCGGCCTCGGCCGGCTCCGAGGAAGCCGCGCGCGGCATCTTTCGCGCGCGAACCGGCGTAACGACCAGGCTCCGCCGCATCCGGCGGAGCGAGCTCCAGGACTACGCCCGACTAGCCGGGTTCGAGCTCGACGACGATGAGCTCGACGAGTTCCAGACCATCACCGAGGCGATCTCGCGTGTGGTCGACCCGTTCATCGCGCAGCCGCCGCCGCCGCCGGAGCGGCGGCCCGCCAGGCGCGACCCGGGACGCCGCCCGACGGCCGGCGAGGACCCACTCAACGCCGTCATCAGGTGGTGCTCGGTGTCGGCGGATGTCGACGGGCCGCTCGCCGGAAAGCGCATCGGCCTGAAAGACAACATGGCTCTCGCGGGAGTGCCGATGAGCTGCGCGTCACGCGTACTCGACGGATACGTGCCCGAGGAGGACTGCGTCCTGGCCGATCGTCTGCTGGCCGCCGGGGCGGAGATGGTCGCGAAGCTCAACATGGATGCCTTCGCCTGGTCGGGCGGCGCCGAGACGAGCGACTTCGGGGCGATCCTGAACCCATACGACACGACCCGCACGGCCTCTGGCTCCTCGGGCGGCTCGGGCGCGAGCCTCTTCTACGACGGGATCGACATCACATTCGGCACAGACCAGGCCGGCTCGATCCGCCTGCCCGCGGCCTGGTGCGGAGTGCTTGGCCTGAAGCCGACACACGGGCTCGTCCCCTATACGGGAATCTCTACGATCGACCCGACGTACGACCACGTGGGACCGCTTGCGCGCACGGTCGACGACCTCGCGCTCGCGCTCGAGGTGGTAGCGGGCAAGCACGACTCGGATCCCCGGCAGCAAGACGTGCGGACGGAGTCCTACGTGAAGGTGGTCGACGCCGCCGACGACGACCTGAGCGGCACGACCATCGGCGTCCTCGCCGAGGGCTTCGGCTGGGACGGCCCGGACGGCACGCACGAGACGGAGCAGGCGACTCGGGCAGTGGTCGCAGAGCTCGAGGAGCTCGGTGCGACGACCCGGGAAGTGTCGGTGCCGGAACATCGACTGGGCGCGGGCATGATGTTCGTAGCGCTCTGCGAAGGGCAGACGGCCCTGACGTTGAGCCACGGCAACGGCTACCACCATCGTGGGCGCTACGCCGAGGACCTGCCGGCCGCTCTGGGGAAGGGAATGCGGGCGCTGGGACGGGAGATTCCGCCGTCGCTGAAGATGGTCTTGCTCATGGGGACTCACCTCCGGGAGCACTACTACAGCTCGCTCTATGCCAAGGCTCAGAACATGGCGCCCTGGCTACGCGCCGCGTTCGACCGGGTCTTCGAGGACGTCGACTTCATCGTCATGCCGACCGCGACGCACTACGCGTACGTGCACAAGCCGGACGCGACACCATCCGAGCGTGTCTTGCGCGGCGATTCGATGCTCGGCAACACCGCAACGTTCGACGCGACCGGGCACCCAGCGCTGAGCATGCCGGCCGCAGAGGCCGACGGGCTGCCGGTAGGGGTGATGGTCGTCGGGCCGATGTGGTCCGACGCTGCGATCCTGGCCCTTGCACGCACCTACGAACGCCGCTTCGGCTGGCGTCCACACAGCGCGCCGGATCTGCCGACCAACAGGCCGACTCCGGGCCTGCCATAGCGCCGGCTAGGATGTTCTCTCAACCAAAGCGAGTGCCGGTAGCGCGTTGCCGCCTTCCTAGCGTTCGTGACAGCCCAAGCAAGGGAGATCGGTATGCCAACGGGAACAGTCAAATGGTTCAGCGACGCCAAGGGTTATGGCTTCATCACGCCTTCTGACGGAGGCTCGGATCTGTTCGTTCACCACAGCGGCATCTCGGGAGAGGGCTTCAAGACCCTTGCCGAGGGAGCTGCCGTCGAGTTCGAGGTCGGCGAGGGCCAGAAGGGCCCGCAGGCGACGAACGTGACTTTGGCCGCTTCGGCATAGCGCGGGGCGACCGCTAACTGAGATAACACGCGTCTGATCGCTGCGCGCGCTCGCGGGCGCGGCCTGCCCGTCGTGGCGCTGACCCGTCCGGGGCCGAAAAGTTCCGCCGTCGCGTCCGCCCTTTCAATCTGCCTGGTGATCATCGCCCTCCTGGCGTTTGCCTGGGCGGGAGCGTGGGCCCTCGAAGTCATCTTCGGCTTCTAAGAGCAGTGGCCTCACGGCTTGGGAGGCGAGATACCAACGCACGCGACCGACGCGCCGCGCAGTACGATCGCGAGCGTCGCGCGCAACAACGACGACGACGGCAGCGAGGGGAGATGTACAACTGCAACCTCTTCGAGATGGAGGGCGGGAAATTTCGCACGCGTCACCATCTACATGAGCGACGAGAACCCGCTCGTGTAACCGCGTGATCAGCTTCGACGTCTCCGGCCTGCGGGTGCTGATCGTTGGCGCCAGCAGCGGCATCGGCGAGGTCATCGCCCGGGAGTTCGCAGAGCTCGACGCACTGGTCACGATCGTGGCCGAGGTCGCCGCCGTCGACGACGTCGCGCGTCAGATCAGCTCGGACACGGTGCGCACCGTTCGTGGGTTCCGGTGCGACATCACCGACCAGAGCGCGGTTGCGCGAATGGTCGACGCCGCGGGCGAGATCGACGTGCTCATCAACAACGCAGGCGTCATGGCCGCGACGCCCGTATCGGATCCCACGACAAACGAGGACTTCCGCCGCACGATCGACGTCAACCTGACCGGCCTCTACTGGGTAAGCCAGGCCGCCGCCACAAAGATGTCCGCGGGCGGACGGATCATCTTCACCTCTTCGACCTTCGGCAAGACCGGCGCCAAGGAGTGGAGCGCCTACGCCGCCTCCAAGCATGGCGTGATCGGGCTCGCGCGCAGCCTCGCGATGGAGCTCGGCCCGCGCGGCATCACCGTCAACGCGGTGTGTCCCGGGACGATCGCGACCGACCACAACAGGCACCACGCCGACAAGGAGAACCAGGCGCGGCTGCTTGCTCGCATGCACGTGAACCCGGGGCTGATCCCGCTCGAGTCGCTGGCTGCGACCTACGTCTTCCTGGCCTCGCCGGCGGCCGCCGACATCACCGGCCAGACGATCAACGTCGATCGCGGCCAGCTGATCGCCTGAGCCGGATAGCGCGGCCAGTCCCCACTCAGTGCATGGCCTGGCCACCGTCGACGTTGACGGTCTGGCCAGTGATCATCGCGGCGTCGTCAGAGGCCAGGAAGGCAACCGTTCCGACGAGATCCTCCGGCTGGAGCGAGCGCTTGATGGCCTGCAAGTCGACTGCGATCGGCACTGCCTCCGCGAGGTCGGCGCGCGCGGTATCGGTCAACGTCAGACCCGGCGAGATCGCGTTGACCGTGATTTCGTCAGGCGCCAGCTCGTTGGCGAGCGAGCGGGTCAACCCGATGACTGCCGCCTTCGAGGAGACGTAACCCGAAAGGCCGGGTGTGCCAACCCACACCGTCGAGGACGAGATGTTGATGATCCTGCCGCCGCCGCGATCACGCATGATCGGCACGACCTCACGGATCGGCAAGAACGTGCCCTCGACGTTGATCGAGAAGATGCGCCGCCACTCGGCGAGCGTGGTCTCCTCGATCGCGTGCACGGGATAGACGCCGGCGTTGTTGACGAGGACATCGACCCCGCCGAAACGCTCAACGGCGCCGGCAACCATCGACGCGACGCTCTCCTCATTGGTGACATCCACGGTGAGCGACGTCGCCGCTGCCCCGGCTTCTTCCAGGGCCGACGCGACCGTATCGGCCGCGTCCGTGTCGACGTCTGCCACGACCACGCACGCCCCGTCGGCCGCCAGCCGCTCGCTGTAGGCACGGCCCAATCCGTGTGCAGCACCGGTGACGATGGCGACGCGGCCCTCGAGACGTCCGGTGGATGGCGCCGATGGCATCGTGACGTCGCACGGTAGCGCGCGGTCAGCACCGCGGGCGCCGCGGGCGAGGTCGCGCTAGGTTGCGCCCGTGTCGACGCTCATTTCCGGTGGCCTGGTCGTAACCGCGTGTGACGCCTACGAGGCCGACGTCTGTATCGAGGGCGGAAAGGTCGCGCTCATCGGTCGCGACCTCGACGTTGCCGCCGACCGCGTGATCGACGCGCGCAGCATGTACGTGCTCCCCGGCGGAGTCGATCCACACACGCACATCGAGGGCGGCGGCATCGGGGGAACGAGAGTGCGCGACGACTTCACGTCGGGCACGGTCTCGGCGGCGTACGGCGGCACGACGACGGTCGTGAACTTCTGCCTACAGGAGCGCGGGCAGGCGTTCGCCGACACGCTCGCAACGTGGCACGCGAAGCTCGCGGCGGCGCCGCCGCTGATCGACATCGGCTTTCACGTCGCGGTTGTCGACGCGAGCGCCGGCGGCTGGGATGACCTGATCGACGGAGGCGTCTCGAGCTTCAAGTTGTTCCTGGCGTACAAGGGACGGATGATGGTCGACGACGCGACCGCGTTCGAGACGATGCGTGCAGCCGGGGCTGCGGGCGCGCTCGTGATGGTCCACGCAGAGAACGGCGGAGCGATCGAGGTGCTGATCGACGGCGCTCGCACAGCCGGTCGAACGGAGCCAATCTGGCACGCGCGCACGCGCCCACCTGGGCTCGAGGCGGAGGCCACCGAGCGGGCGATCCAGTTAGCTCGGCTGGCCGGCTGCCCGCTCTACGTCGTGCATGTCTCGTGCGAGGAGGCGCTCGCCTCGGTCCGGCGGGGGCGCGATGCTGGCTGGGCGGTCTGGGGCGAGACCTGCACGCACTACCTCTTCATTGACGAGAGCGCGCTCGAGCGACCCGACTTCGAGTCCGGCAAGTTCGTCTACACACCGCCTCCGCGGGAGGAGCGCCATCACGAACCGCTCTGGCGCGCGCTCGCCTCAGACGCGCTTTCGGTCGTCTCAACGGATCATGTGCCCTACGACTGGCAGGAGCAGAAAGCCCGTGGCCGCGACGACTTCTCGCAGATCCCGAACGGAGCTCCGAGTGTCGAGAATCGCTTGCACATGCTGCATCACTTCGGAGTGAGCGAAGGTCGATTCACGCTGAGCCGCCTCGTCGAGCTCACGGCGACGAATCCGGCGAAGCTCTTCGGCCTCTACCCGCGCAAGGGCACGATCGCCCCGGGGAGCGACGCCGACATCGTCGTCTTCGATCCAGAGCGCTCGCACACGATCTCGGCGCGGACCCACCACACGGGCTCCGACTACAACCTCTTCGAGGGAACGACGGTCCGCGGCGCGCCGGCCACCGTCCTCGTGCACGGCGAGGTTGTTGTGGAGGACGGCGAGCTGTGCGCCGAGCCCGGGACCGGGCGCTATGTGTCTCGCGCACCCTTCGGCGCGACGCTTCGATAGGAAGCGCGTCTCACGTGATCCGGGCCGGTGCTGCCTCGACCTCGCGGTACTCGCCGCTCTCGACGAGGCGTCTCAGCCGATCGACGGCGTCCCAGGCGTCGACGAACCTCGTGTAGAGCGGCGAGAGCCCGAAGCGGATCGAGTCCGGGCCACGGAAGTCGGGAACCACATCGGCTCGCTCGATCAGCGCGCGACAGAGCTGCCACGCGTCGACGTGGCGAAGCGAGACGTGGCTACCCCGCAGCGCCGGCTCGCGCGGGGTGCCGAGCTCGAACCGGAGCGGCGCGAGCCACGCGTCGTGCAGCTCGACGACGAGCCGCGTCAGCGCCTGTGACTTCGCACGGATGGCCTCGATTCCGGCCTCGGCGACAGGCTGCACAGCCGCGGTCGAGCGCTGCGATTCCGACGATCGGCGGCGTCCCGGCGAGGAAGCGCGCGATCCCGTCGGTGGGCTCATACCACTCTCCCATCTCGAACTGGTCACGCTGGCCGAACCAGCCCCAGATCGGAGAGCGAAGTGACTCCTGAAGCTCGCGGCGCACGTAGAGGAACGCCGGCGCGCCCGGCCCGGCGTTGAGGTACTTGTAGGTGCAGCCAACGGCCAGGTCGGCGCCCGATCCGTCGAGGTCGATCGGCACTGCCCCGACCGAGTGCGAGAGGTCCCAGAGCATGAGCGCCCCGCGTTCCTGCACCACGCGCGTGATCGCGGCCATGTCAAGGAGCGCTCCCGTCCGGTAGTTCACGTGCGAGAGGACGACGAGCGCCGGCGAGAAGACGTCGCACATCGAGGCCACGTCCTGTGGGTGATGCCCTTCGAGGGGCGCGTCGCCCATGACGCCGAACTCGAGCCCGCGCTGCGCGACGAGACCCTGGACGACGTAGCGGTCTGTCGGGAAGTCGTCGGCGTCGATCACGATCGAGCGGCGCTCGGGTCTTGCATCGAGAGCCGCGGACGCAAGCTTGTAGAGGTTGACCGTCACCGAGTCGGCGACGAGCACCTGTCCCGGCGTGGCGCCGAGGGTCACGGCCCCGAGCCGATCGCCCACGGTTCTCGGCAGGTCGAGCCAGTCGGCCCAGCCGGCGACCAGCCTCGTTCCCCACTCCTCAACCGTCGAGTCGATGCGATCGGCTGCGGCGCGCGGCAAGCGCCCGAGCGAGTTGCCGTCCACGTAGACCGTGTCGTCGGCGACGACGAAGCGCTCGTGGAGCGCCGCGAGCGGGTCGGCCGCGTCGAGGGCCTCGGCGTGTGCGCGGCTCGTGTCGGTCACGCGGACGCCTGCCGAGACTCAACCATCTAGATGGTTGCGTACCAGCGGGCCAGCTCCGAGCCGATCAGCTCGGGATTGTCCTCCTGCAGGTAGTGAATCCCGTCACCGATATCGACCGTCTCGAGGTTCGGCATGTTGGCCTCCGCCCATGCGGCCCGCTCCTCGCGGATGATCCCGCCCGGCTGCGCGGTGAACATCAGCTTCGGGAGCTGTGACTCGGTCAGGCGCTTCGAGTACTCGTTCACCGTGGCGGTCATATCGGCCGGCTTCCCCTCGATCGGAATCTCCTTCGGCCACACGCGTATCGGCTTGCGACTGCGCCCGCTCGGGAACGGCTCCGCATAGCGACGCTTGGCCTCGTCGCTGAGCCCGCGCGCCACCGCCTGCGGCAACAGCTGCTTCACGAACGCGTTCAAGACCACGATGAACAACCAGCCGACTCCGGGCGTCCGGAACATCTTGAAGCCGCGTCGGAACTCGGGCGGGAAGTCGCTCCAGCGCTCGGTCTTGATGATCGCCTCCATGAACGCGATGCCCCGGACGTTGTCCTCGTGTCGCATGGCGTAGTGGAAACCAAGCCCCGAGCCCCAGTCGTGGATCACGAGCGTGATGTTCTTCAGCCCGAGCTTCTCGATGAAACCCTCGAGATAGTGGGCGTGGTCGTAGAAGCGGTAGTCGATGTCGGGCTTTTCCGATTTACCGAAGCCGATCAGGTCGGGCGCGATGCAGCGGGCCTGTGAGCTCAGGTGGGGAATGACGTTGCGCCACAGGTATGACGACGTCGGGTTGCCGTGCAGGAAGAGCACGGGATCGCCCGAGCCCTCGTCGATGTAGTGCATGCGCGAGCCGTGCACGTCGACGAACTGCGACGAGAACGGGAACTCGGCAGGGATCACCGCGGCACTGGCCATTGCGTCAGCTCCTGTCTAGAGATTGCGCGGCGGATTCTGGCGCACCGCGTCGCCGAGCACAAGTGCCGCTGTTGCGCCGAGGGTGGCGAGGCGCTAGTCGACCGCGGCAAGTAGCTCGGCGATGAGCGCCGGCTTGTCGTTCCGGGCAGCTTCGATGAAGCCCGGCGCCGCGATCGTCCCCTCGTTGTGGGTCGCGCTCCAGGCGATGATCTCGACGAGGATCGGGATCAGGCCCTTGCCCTTCTCGGTCAGTCGGTACGAGTAGCGCCGGCCGTCACCCGGGTCGCGCGTTTTCGTGATGATCCCGCTGTCCTCGAGGCGAGCCAGGCGGTCGGCCAGGATGTTGGTTGCGACTCCTTCCGCCGAGTCCCGGATCTCGGAGAACGAGTGCTTGCCGCGGAGCGCGATGTCGCGGATCACGAGCAGCGTCCAACGGTCGCCGAACAGGTCGAGTGCTGCGCTGAGCGCGCAGTCCGAGCGCTGCTTTCCATCCATCGGGTTCATCATGCCAGACGTCTTGCAAGACGAAACGCGTCTCGTAGCAGCGTCGGCTAGGTCGCCAGGAGCCGGTAGTTGCCGAGTACGGTCGCGTCCTGCAGATCGGGCTTGCCGCCGGGATCGCAGCGCTCGACGACGTCGGCCAGGAAGGTCCTGAAGGAGGGGAGCGCACTCAGCGGGTTTGGCTCGTCGACCTCGGCGACGTGGATGAACGTTCCATCGTCGAGGCGGAACGCGCCGTAGCGTACGCCAGCGGTCGCGTTCTCCCGGAGCTCGGCGAACACGGCTTCTGCGAGTCGCTGGTTCTCGTCAGCCTGGTCGTCTCGGGGGCGATAGCGGACTACGTAGGTCTTCATCTCGTCTCCATGCAGTCTGGCGGCCGGAACTGTTACTTGTAAAAGGCAACATACCAGGAAGACTTCGCTTTTGCAACTAATCTGCCGGGCAGCGCACGCCGGCCGCGACTAGTGGGTACCCGCCGAGGAGCGCTCCGAGACCGCTCGATCCTCGCGGAATCGCGTCAGCGCGTAGGGCGCGATCAGCTCGGGGACACGGCCAGTGGCGACGTGCTCGGCCATCTTCAGCCCGCCGATCGGGATCGTCTTGAAGCCGCCCGTGCCCCAACCGGCGGTGATCGAGAAGCCGTCGATGCCGGTCGGGCCCATGATCGGCGAGTAGTCGGGTGTGAGGTCGCAGGTGCCCGTCCACTGGCGCAGGATGCGGACGTTCGCCATCCAGGGGAAGAGGAGCAGGAACGCCGCCGACAGCTCCGCGAGGAAAGGAAACGTCGAGCGGGCCGAGTAGCTCGTGTAGCGGTCGATCTCACCACCGGCAACGAACTCGCCCCGTGGACTCTGTGACACGTAAGCGAGCAGGGCCGACGAGAACATGATCGGATCGAAGACCGGCCGGTAGGGCTCGGTCACGAGCGCCTGCAGCGGGTGGGTCGAGATCGGCAGCGGCACGCCGGCCATGGCGGCCACCGCGGTCGAGTATCCGGCCGTTGCCGAGACGACGTGTCCCGCCGCGATCGGGCCGGCCGTGGTCGTCACACCCGTGCAGACGCCGTCGCCGACCTCGATGCCGGTTACCTCCACACCCTGGTGCACCTCGACACCGAGACGCTGCGCCGCGCTCGCGTAGCCCCAGACGACGGCGTCGTGGCGAACGATCGCCCCGGGTGGGTGGTACGAGGCACCGACGACGGGCAGTCGCCCGCCGCAGGTCATGTCGAGAGCCGGGCATAGCTCGGCGATCTCGTCGACGCCGATCAGCTCGGTCTCGACACCGAAGGCGCGGTTCAGCTGCACGCGCTCGCGCTCGCCGTGCAGCGCTCCTTCGGAGTGGACGAGCCAGAGCATCCCGCGGCGTGAGAAGAGCACGTTGAAGTCGAGCTCCTGCGCGAGCGTCGAGTACATCTCGACGCCTTCCCGGAAGAACGGCAGCGATTCGGGCGCCTTGTAGTTCGCGCGGACGACGGTCGTGTTTCGTCCGGTGTTTCCCGCGCCGATGTAGTTGCGCTCGAGGACGGCGACGTTGGTGATGCCGTGGCGTGCGGCGAGATAGTACGCCGTCGCGAGGCCGTGGCCGCCGCCGCCGATGATGACAACGTCGTAGCTCGCCTTGAGCTCGCGCTCGCGCAGGAACGTGCGGCGTCGGAGGAGGCCGCTCATGCGTCGAGGGGGCCGAGCTCGGCCGGCTCGATCTCGCGCACGCCGAGGTCAGCGCAGGCGGCGAGCACGCGCTGGCGTACGTGATGGGCAGCTGTCGACTCGACGAGGACGTGGAGCGCGTCACTCAGAACGATCGCCTTCGCGGGAACCTCGGCGAACGCCGCCTGGATGAATGCGGGGCGGCTCGGCGGAGGCTTGACGGTTGTGAGTCTTGTGAGTACGGACTGGACTGCCGAGCCGGTGATGGTCACGACCGACCAGCCATCGGTCGCGTCCACGATGAGGGCGCCGGGATCCTCGTTACGGACAGCAGCCGTCGCTTCATCGGTCAGGCGCGCCCGCGTCGCGGCCGGCCCGATCACGAGGAGCTCGCCAGGCGCTACCCGGTAGCAGCCCGCCGCCGATGGCGGCCGGAGGCCGTCGAGCACGCTCGGCGCCGCCAGGCAGCTGACGACGGCGGCGTTGGAGGTCCGCAGCTCAAGCACGCAGCCGCTCCCGCGTCGGGTCGTAGAACGGCTCCGTGACGACGCGTCCCACGGCGCCAGCTGCCTCGACCCGATCGGGGAAGGCTCCGTTTGTCCGGAGCAGCCAACCGAGGGCGACGCCGCGCTCGAGCACCGGTGAGCGGCACGCAGAGGTCAGGTGCCCGGCGTGCGCTCCCTGGGTGCTCAGCGTGGATCCCTCAGGGGGTGCCGCGTCGCCGAAGTCGAGCATCGCGAGCCGTTGTCTTGGCTCGAGCGTGGCAAGGCGTTCGAGCGCGGCCTTGCCGACGAACTGGCGCTTGTCGGGCTTGACCGCCCAGTCGAAGCCGAGCTTTGCTGGGGTCGAGTCGAAGTCGGTGTCCTGGCCGACGAGGATGTGGCCTTTCTCGAGCCGCAGCACACGTGTCGCCTCGAGGCCGACGGGTCGGACGCCAAGACCGGCGCCAGCCTCGAGCAACGCGTCCCATAGTTGGCGGCTCGACGAGCTCGGGTGGTGTAGCTCGAACCCGAGTTCACCGACGAATCCGAGTCGCATCGCGAGGCACGGCACGTCCGCGATGTCGACCTCGCGCAAGCCCATGAACGGGAACGAGCTGCTCTCGAGTGGATCGGCGCACAGCGGTGCGAGTAGCTCTCGCGTGCGCGGCCCGGTGACGTTGATGGCACCCAGGGCGGCTGTCTGGTTGACGATGTGAACCTCGAGCCCCCAGGTCTCGGCCCAGTCGCGCATCCAGGTCTCGGCGTGGTCGACCGCCGAGCTCGAGAAGGTCAGGTAGTAGCCGCCGCCGGGGAGTGCGCAGACCATGCCGTCGTCGAGCAGGCTGCCGGCCTCGTTGAGCAGGAGTGCGTAGCGAGTGCTGCCGGGCGCGAGGTCAGAGATGTGGCACGGGTAGAGGCGCTCGAGGAACTCGGTGGCGTCTGGGCCCGCCACGCGGAACTTCCCGAGCGTGCCGTTGTCGATCACGCCCACGGCTCGGCGTACCGCCCAGTACTCGGCGAGCCAGTCGCCGTAGCTCTCGGTCCTGCGCCAGGAGCCGATCCAGCCCATGTCGGCGCCCAGCTCGAGGTGTCGGTCGTGCAGCGCCGTGTGCTTCTCGTGCGGCAGGTGCACACCGGCGGCCGCGTCCGCGAGGCTGAGCGGTCGGGCGGGAGGGCGCGCTGTCGTGGCGGCGCTTGGTGGGCCCTCACCTACGCGCTCGTGGACGAAGGCCCGCAGGTGCTCGTGGCAGAGCGCTCCCTGGCAGGGCCCCATGGTGGCGGTCGTGTAGCGCTTGAGCAGCTCGGTCGAGCGGAATCCCTCGGCCCAGGCGTCCTCGAGGTCTGTGACGCGGACGTCCTCGCAGAGGCAGGCGAAGCCGGCCGTGCCCACGGCGGGCGGCTCCGGTGCTCGCGCGGGCGCGTTGCTCGCGGCCTCGATCGCGGCGCGTCCGCTCGCGCAGGCCTCCTCGACGCTGCAGCCTGGCATCACGGCGTCGCCTGCGCCCACGACGGGCAGGCCATCGGCCTGTCGAAGCAGGCCGTCACGGGGTACGAGCCCGAGGCTCAGGACAAGGGCGTCACAGCGAACGCGGGTCCGCTTCCCACCTGCGGCGATGTCGACCGATTTCACGCCGCGCCGTCCGCGGGCGGCGACGATCTCGCCGTCAACGAGCACCCGTGCGCCGCCGCCCAGCTCACCGCTCAGTCGCTCGGGCACGGCGCAGGCCGCGACATCAATCCTCGCGCGCTGGAGTGCGTCGAGATGCTCGGCGATCTCGGGCGTGTTTCCGGCGAGGACGACGGTCGAGCCAGGCGCGAGCCCGTGCGCGTGCAGCATCCGGCTCGCACCGCGGCCGAGCCAGACGCCGGGAAGGTCGTTGCCCGCGAACACCCCGTGGCGCTCAGTCGCGCCCGTGGCGACGACGACGCGCTCGGGGTGAACGTGGTGCATGCGGTCCTCGGCTGCGAGCGGGACGAGCGGGCCCTCGTACACGCCGACTGCTGTGGCGTGCTCGAGGACGGTGATGTCGCCGCGCTCGCGAATCTGTTCCCGCAGCTCTTCGAGGCGCCGCCGGCCTGCACCCGGCGGGAGCTTCTCGCCGATCGCGCCCTCGTCGGCCAGGACGACGACGGTCCCTCGCTCGGCGGCTGCGAGGGCAGCGGACGACCCTGCGAGCCCCCCGCCGATGACGAGCAGCTCCGGGTGATGGTGCTCGACCTCGCGCGGTGTAGCGGTCGCGTCGAGCGGCAGCCGGCCCAGGCCGGTGAGACGGTGAATGAAGCGCTCCGCAATCCGCCAGGCGACGCGGGGCCGGACGAGGGTCTTGTAGTAGAACCCGACCGGCAGGAGCCTGCGCACGCACCAGAGGACCGAGAGCATGTCGCGCTCGGCCGACGGCCAGCCCGAGCCTCGGGCGACGACCTGGCCCTCGCGGGCGGGCGTCACGCACGTCCGGACGCCCGGGTCGCCGTCGACCGTCATGTGGCAGTTGGGACAGTCGCCGGTCAGGCAGTAGAGGCCGCGCCGCCGATGGAACTTGAACGAGCGCGAGAAGGTCCGCACCCCTGCCCGGAAGAGCGCCGAGGCGATCATGTCGCCCGGCTCGATCGCGACCGGCCGACCCTCGAAATCAACGGATGGCACGGATCTCGTTCGTCCGGGTATCGCGCTCGACGGTCAGGTGGCGCCGGCAGCCTGCGTAGTGGAACCAGCGCTCGGTCTGGACGCCGGCGACGTTCGGCTTCAACCAGACCCGCTCGAAGTCGCGCTCGAGCGAGTCACCGGGCGCTGCGAGCGGCGGGGCCTCGCCATCGAACCAGTACTCGGTGTAGGGCCGGCTGCCACACCTCGGGCAGTCGAGCCTCAGAGCCACGGGGAGCTAGACGGAACGATCATCTAGAGCCCGGCGGTGTCGAACTCGAAGACCGTGCCGAAGCGCTCCTCGTAGTCGACCCACTGGGTGCGGCGCCATTCGGACTGCGGTCCGTTGAGCTCGGCGCTCGTGGCCTCGTCGGTCAGCATGATGAAGTCCGCGCGCGGCGGACGCGCCGGGAAGCGGCCGACGGCATGCCAGGTGCCAGCCTTCATCACGTAGCCCGCTCCCACGTCGGCGAGGAAGGCGCTGATGTCCTCGGCGTTCGGCACCGCGTCGGGGTCATCGGGGTCGGTCGGCGCCCCGACGGCGACGAGCTGAGCGCCAACGATCGGAATGACCGTCTGCGCCACGCTGTGATGGCGCTCGATGGCCGAGAAGCGCGGCTCGGAGTAGTCGGTCGTGAAGAAGAGAAGCTGGGCATTGGCGTCGGCGTGAAACGGCGCCGCCCAGCCCTGAAGCCCCGCGAGCGCGAGGTCGGGATCGCGCTGCTGGCGCCCCAGGAGCTCGCCAAAGGGAGCAAACGCCTCCTCGGTCAGCGGCTGGACCGCGAGCTTGTGAACGTCGGCCATCTAGATCTACTCCTCCTTGTTCTCGACCGGGACGAGGCCGGTCGGCGCGAGGCTAGCAAGCCGTCGCGTCGCCCAGCCGGCGCGCTGGCCCCTGTCGTCGGCGGCCTCCTTGCGGGCGACGGCACCCCGCACCAGCCGACCGCCGACGTAGCGAACCGGCTCGGGTGGGAACCCTCCCGTCGGGCCGCTTGCCAGTCCGAGGGAAGACCACTCGTCGTCGCGCCGGAGGGCGAGCGACGCGAGGATACGGCCGCCGAGGAAGCTCGGCCCAACGCCGTTGCCTGAGTAGCCGACGCCGTATGCGACCGTGCCGTTCTCGCCCAGCCTGCCGAAGAACGGAAGCCCGGTCGTCGAGCGGTCGATCGGCCCGGTCCAGCTCAGCGGAACGCCGACATCGGACAGCATGGGGTAGAAGGCACGCAGGCTCGCCGCGACGTCGCTCGCAAGGGGCGAGCGACCTTCGAAGCGTTGGCCGACGCGACCGTGGAACGCGAGGGTGCCGCCGCCCTTGCCGAAGGCGATCCGCCCGTCGCGCGTCGCCCGCCAGTAGTTGACCAGCATGCGTGAGTCCGAGATACCGACGCCGGTGCGAAGGCCGGCGCCGGCCAGCGCGTCGGGTGCCGGCTCGGTCACGACCATGTCGCTCGAGACCACTGCGATCGCGCGGCGCAGCTCGCGGATGCGCGTTGCCCACGCATTGAGCGCGAGCACGACGGCGTCCGCGGACACGCTTCCGTCCTGTGTTCTCACGACGGGTCGGGCGCCGCGATCGAGCCCGACCATCGGAGAGCGCTCGAATACCCGTACACCTCGGTCGATCGCGACGCGCCGCAGACCGTGTGCGAGCAGCGCCGGCTGAACCGTCGCCGCGGTTGCCTCGAACACGCCCGCCAGCTGCGCCTGCGAGCCAGACCGGCTTGCCACCTCGTCGGGCTCGAGCTCGGTGAAGGGCGCGGCACCGCAGGCGCGAGCCTCGGCCAGCGTCGTCTCCCAGACGCCGATCTGGGCGGCGCTTGTCGCGGTCCAGAGCCAGCCGTCGGGCCGGTAGTGAGCGTCGATGTCGTTCAGCGCGCAGAACGCGCCCATCTGCTCGACTGCGTCCGCGGAGGCGCGAGCGATGCGGCCGCCCTCGTCGCCGCCGTACAGCTTCCGCAGCATCGCGATCTTGACCCAGAGCGAGAGCACGAAACCGCCGTTGCGGCCGCTGGCGCCACTTCCGCACGTCTGTGCCTCGATCAGCACGACCTCGAGTGAGGGCTCGAGCTCCTTGAGCCGGATCGCAGTCCATAGCCCCGTAAAGCCACCGCCGACGATGCAGACGTCAGCACGAACGTTGCCCTCGAGCATCGGGGCTTCGACGAGCGGCGGCGCTTCGGCGAGCCAGTGGCTCTTCGCCATCTCCTGTTCCCTCTGCCGACGTCCGCTCGGCGCTACGTGACGGCCTGCGGTTCCCGCAGCTGCGACACGTACTCGATCATCGTGTCGGCCGTCGTCACCTCTGCGTAGCGGCAGTGCACGTCGCGCAGATTCGACACGTGCCGCTCGTCGCCCCAGTCGCCGACGCAGTCCTCGGGAACGAGCGCGCGGTAGCCATAGGTGAACGCGTCGATCGTGGTGGCACGGATACAGCCCGACGTGGTGCAGCCCGTGATGATCACGGTGTCGCGCTGATGCGCCGCAAGCAATGACGGCAACGGCGTACCGGCGAAGATCGACGGCCAGTTCTTGGTGAGCAGGATGTCCGACTCGTCCCACACTCGATCGTCGACCCGCACCGACTTGCTGCCCTTGACGAGCTCGCGCATGCGCGGGATCTTGATCGTCCACATGCCGACGTCGTTCCCGTCCTCACGGAACGCGACCGTGGTCTGAAACACGGGCACGCCGGCAGCGCGGGCAGCATCGAGCAGTCGCGCCGTGTTGGTGACGCCGCGGTCGATCAGCGGCGCGGGATCGTGATCCCATTCCTCCGACAGCTCGGCTTCGCGCGGCAGTGTGAAGGCGTACTGGAAGTCGACCACGAGGATGGCCGGTCGTTGGCCCGGCTCGATCGGGTTCTCGCCGAAGCCGTAGCTCAGCCACTCGTCGTCTGCGCGGAACTCCACGGCCATCAGTGCCTCCTTCGCCGTCATTTTGGAGTGTAGGTGGCGCGCGTCAATAGTTCGACGTGGTGGGTGACTTACTGGTCAGTCACCCGTGCCAGCGAAACATCGCCCCGCGGCGTCCGGGCCGAGCGCTTCCCCTACAGTGGGCGCCCATGAAGCGACTCGGCGTCGATGTGGGTGGAACGTTCACCGATTTGATCCTCGTCGACGAGGAGAGCGGGCGAATCACGGTCGACAAGGTGCCCTCGACGCCGGACGACCCGGCAAACGGCGTCGTCGCCGGCGTCGACGAGCTCTGCTCGAAGAGCGGTGTCGCCCTCGATGAGATCGACGGCGTTCTCCATGGCACCACGGTTGCAACGAACATCGTGCTCACCCACACGGGCGCCGAGGTCGGGATGATCACGACCGAGGGCTTCCGGGACATCATCCACATCGCCCGGCACCGCAAGCCCTACAGCTTCTCGCTGCAGCAGGAGCTTCCATGGCAATCGAGGCCGCTCGTCAAGCGACGGCATCGGCTCACGGTCGCCGAACGCGTGACGATTCCTGACGGGGAGGCGATCGTCGAGCTCGAAGACGATGAGGTGCGCGAGCGCGTACGGGCGCTGCGCGAGGCCGGTGTGGAGGCCGTCGCCGTGTGTCTGCTCCACTCCTACCTCAACCCGGCGCACGAGCGGCGCGTCAGGGAGATACTCGCCGACGAGTTCCCCGAGGCGTTCCTCTCCGTCTCGAGCGACGTGCTTCCGCTCTATCGCGAGTTCGAGCGCTTCTCGACCGTGTGTCTCAACGCGTACGTTGGCCCGAGGGTCGCTCGCTACCTCGAGCGCTTCGACGGGGCGCTTCGCTCACAGGGCTTTGCCCGCGACGTCCAGCTGATGCAGTCCTCGGGCGGCATGGCCACGGTCGCCGCGGGCACCGAGCGGCCGGTGACGCTGATGATGTCCGGCCCGGTTGCGGGGCTGATCGGTGGCATCTGGGCGGGCCGGCAGGCTGGCCACGAGGACGTCATCACCCTCGACATGGGTGGAACCTCCGCCGACATCGGCGTCGCGCCCGAGGGGCGCCTGCGGATGCGCCACCTGCTCGACACGACGGTGGGCGACTACCAGGCGATGATCCCGATGGTCGACATCGACGCGATCGGCGCAGGTGGCGGCTCGATCGCCTACGTCGACGATGGTGGCGTCTTCAGGGTTGGGCCGCAGTCGGCTGGCGCCGACCCCGGCCCCGCCTGCTACGGGCGAGGCGGCACCGAGCCGACCTCGACCGATGCGCAGCTCTTGCTCGGGCGCCTTCGACCCGACCGTGGGCTGCTCGGCGGCGCGATGCAGCTTGATGTCGCGCGCGCGCGCGAGAGGATGAGCACGCTCGCCAGCAAGCTCGACATGCCTGTCGAGGAGGCGGCCCTCGGTGCGCTCCAGATCCAGAAGTTCGGGATGACCCAGGCGATCGAGCTGAACTCGGTGCGCCGCGGCTACGACCCGCGCGACTTCACGCTCGTCGCCGCAGGCGGCGCGGGCCCTCTCTTCGCAGCCGATATCGCCCTCGAGCTCGAGATTCCGCGCGTTCTCGTGCCGCCACACCCCGGGATCCTCTCGGCCACCGGCCTACTCGCGACCGACCTCGAGCACGAGTTCGTGGCGACCGAGCGCCACGGCAAGCTCGAGCCCCAGCGCCTCGCGAGCCGCTTTGCCGAGCTCGAGACGCAGGCGCGTGAGCGCCTCGCCGCCGATCGCGTGCCCGAAGAGCGCTGGGAGTTCCGCTGGCTCGCCGACGGTCGCTACAAGGGGCAGGGGTATGAAGTGCGCTTCGACGTCCCGAAGGCCGCAGACGCGCCGGGTTGGGTAGGCGAGCTCGAGGAAGCCTTCCACGAGGCTCACGAGCGCGAGTACGGGCAGCGAGCAGAGCTCGATGTCGAGGTCGTCAACGTGCGGGTCGTCGGGATTGGCCGCGTCGAGGAGCTCGCATATCCCGAGCTCGAGCGCGGCGGTGCCGACGCGTCGGGCGCGGTCACCGTCGAGGCCGAGGTGCTCTTCGACGTCGACGGGCCGACCCGAGCGGCTTGCACGACGCCGTTCTACGACCGCGACCGGCTGCTGCGCCGGCAACCAGCATCGAGGGCCCAGCTGTGATCGAGCAATACGACACGACGACCGTCGTGCCACCCGGGCTTCAGCGCCGAGATCGATCGATACGGAAACATCGTCGATCGACTGCGCGCTCGGCGATCGCGTCGGCCGGCGCTACGCGGCGCCGAGCTCGCGACGCCGATCCTGATGCGCGTCATCGGCGGCGCGCTGTCCTCGATCGGCAAGGAGATGGCGAGCGTTCTCTACCGGATGTCGTTCTCATCGATCATCCGCGAAGTCCGAGGACCTCGGTGCGGGCATCTTCGACGTCGAGGGCAACATGCTCGCCGAGTCCGACACGACACCGCTCTTCATGGCAGCCATGGGCAAGGCCGTCCGAGGTGCGCTGAGCGTGCTTGGCGACGACGTGCACGACGGCGACGTGATCCTGCACAACGATCCCTACCTCGGCGCCAGCCACTCGCCCGGACGTCTGCCTGATCGTGCCGATCTTCTTGGACGACGAGCACGTGGGTTTCTCGGCTGCCTCGGCGCACCTGACCGACATCGGCGGTGCCTATCCCGGGTCTCGCGACAGACGTGGTCGACATGTGGGCGGAGGGGAACATCTACCGCGCTGTCAAGCTGGTCGATCGCAGGGCGTTCGCCAGGAGAAGCTCTACAAGCACATTCTCGAGAACACTCGGACGCCGACCCACAACCACGGTGACATCGAAGCAATGATCGCCTCAGCGGAGCGGGCCAGGGTTCGCTACCTCGAGCTGTTGCACCGCTACGGAGCACGACACGGTGCTCGAGCGCTGCGCATGGCTGGATCGCAGTACTCCGAGCGCATGCTCCGACAGGAGATCGCGAAGGTCCCTGACGGCGAGTACGAGGCGCCGGTCGGCTGGCTCGATGACGACGGCCGCAACCGTGGCGTCCGACTGCCGATCAAGGTGAAGGTGATCATCGAGGGCGATGAGCTCACCGTCGATCTGACCGGGTCGAGCGACGAGGTGCCGACCGGCTTCAACTGCCCCTACGAGGGCAGCACGGTCGCGTTCATGAACCTGATCACGCGGATGATCTTCCTCGACGAGGCGACCTACCCGGTCTACGTACCCCAGAACGAGGGCATGTTCAAGCCTGTCAACGTGATCGCGCCCAAGGGGTCGATCTTCAATCCGAACTTCCCGCGCGCGACGTTCACGCGCGGATCGCAGCTTCAGCGCACGATCGACCTCGTGCTGAAGGCGCTGGCGCCCGGTGATTCCCAGAGAAAGTGACAGCCGGGCAACTCGGCGCACCTGCACTTCATGGCCTACTCGGGCTTCGACTCCGAGGAAGGCGAGTACTGGGTCTACCTCGAGGCCAACGAGGGCTCCTACGGTGGCAGGGTCGATCGCGACGGGCTCGACTCGATCGACTCGCTGATCGCGAATACACGCAACAACCCGATCGAGGAGCTCGAATGGCGTTTCCCGATGCGCACCGAGCGCTACGAGCTACGCGACGAGCCGTGTGCCGCGGGCGAATGGAGAGGCGGCATCGGCGTGGTGCGCAAGAACCGCTTCCTCGTCGACACGATCGTGACCTGCGAGGGAGAGCGCCACGACTCGGACCTGCCGTGGGGCAGCTTCGGCGGCCAGGACGGGCTCAACGCATCAACGATCGTGAACCCGGGAGAGGCCGATGAGGTCCACTGGCCCTCGAAGTTCACAGGGCTTCCGTTCGACGCGGGGAACGTGATCCAGATCACCGTGCCGAGCTCGGGTGGTTTCGGTGAGCCGTTCGTGCGCGACCCCGAGCTCGTGCTTTCGGACGTGCTCGACGACTTCACCACGATCGAGCTTGCCGAGCGCGACTACGGCGTGGTGATCGACACGGCGTCTATGACCGTTGACGTCGCGGCGACGGCCGCACGGCGCGCTGCCAACGGCAACGCCTCGGGCGGCGGCTGAGCCGCCGCGGCCCGGCGGGTCGCGGCTAGAGCTCGAGCCAGGTGCGCGAGGGCTGCGCGCGGCCGATCCTCAGATCGGTCTCCTGTGCGAGGCGTAGCGTCGTGTAGGCCGACACGTTCGCCGTCTCGGTGATCATCTCGTAGTCGAGCAGCTCGGGCGTGTCGCCGGCGCTGTGGTAGTAGGGGTGCTGGGGCGGGAAGCGCCAGAACCATGCCGTGGGCACGCCGCTGTCGAGGAATGGGTTGCAGTCGTAGCCGGGGAACGAGTTGCCCTCGACGACGACATCCGCTTCCCAGCCAAGCGCAGCCGCGCTCTCGAGCGCAAAGGCCTCGAGGCTGGGATCGACGAAGACGTTCTTCTTCGCCGCCGGGTAGGCCCAGCCCATTGCGTCGAGCGTCAGCATGGCAACGGTGCGCTCGAGCAGGCCGCTGTGGCGACGGCACCAGTCGGTCGCGCCCGGCGAGCCGTGTTCCTCGTCGGCGAAGGCGACGACGACGATCGTGCGATGCAACTCGAGCGAGCGCCATGCCCGGGCCATGTTGACGAGGGCGCTGATCCCACTGCCATTGTCGCAATAGCCGTGGCTCTCAAGCTGCGTATCGTAGTGCGCGCTGTTGACCACGATCTCCTCGGACGCGCCCGGCAGCTCGCCGACCACGTTTGCCGTCTCGACCGGGGCGTAAGAGGCTCCGTGCTCGATCTGCAGCCGCACCGGGCCGGCGCTCATAAGCGAGAGCAACTCGTGCCCGGCCTCGAGCTCGACCGTCACGCCCGGAATCGGCAGTGGCCTGCCGGCGAAGTCGGGCGGCTCGGGCGGCGGATACATCAGCGCCGAGTACTGGCCGATCAGCCCGTCGCGCACATCGCTGATCACGACGACGCCAACCGGCCCGCGCGCCATCAGCTCGTCGATGAAGAGGTAGGAGAAGAAGGAGTTGAGGACGGCGATCCGATGGCGCAGCTCGATTCCGCTCTCATCAAGCGCGACGATGTCCTCAGGGCTCTGCGGGCGGCCGATGTAGACCGCCTCGGCCTCGACGCTCGCCGCCGCCGTGTGCTGGAAGCCTGCGGTCGGAAAGCTCGGTCCGTTCGGGACCACCGTGCACGTGCTCGTGCCCGGTTGGTAGCCGAGCACCTCGAAGGTCTCGGCGCGAACGTTGGTCAGGCCGGCCTCTGTGAACGCCTCGAGCAGCCACTCGCGTGCCGCCCGCTCGCCCGGGCTCCCGACGAAGCGATTGCCGACGCTGCAGAACTCGAGCAGCGTCTCGCGGATCTCGGCCTCGCGCAGCGGCACGAAGTCCTTGCGGATCTGATGCTCGTGTGCCACGGCAGAGCCGATGCTAGAGCTTGTAGCCCATACTTCCGGCGCAATGCCGGCGCCAGACATCTCGCTACCGGTCGGCAAGCTGCCCCAGGAGCAGCTCGCCCGGCTGCTCGGCCACCTCGGTCCGCTCCCTCGCGAGGTGCGCGTCGGTCCCGAGATCGGCGAGGACGCCGCGGTGATCGATGTCCCTCGAGGTGCGCTGGTCGTCGCGTCCGATCCGGTCACGCTGACCTCGGCCGATGTCGGCGGCCTGGCCGCGATCGTCAATGCCAATGACGTGGCCGTGACCGGTGCTCGACCGCAGTGGTTTCTCGCGACAGTCCTGCTCCCGCCGGGGACCGGCACTTCTGCGGTCGAGGAGATCTTCACCGGCATGACGGACGAGCTCGACCGCCTCGGCGCGACTCTCGTCGGAGGACACACCGAGGTCACAGAGGCCGTCACGGCCCCGGTGGTGGTCGGGCAGATGCTGGGTGTCATCGAGCACGGTCCGCACATCGAGACGAGCGCCACGCAGGCCGGTGACGTCCTCGTCCAGGTTGGGCCGGCGCCGGTCGAGGGCGGCGCGGTGCTTGCAGACGAAGTCCGGGACAGTCCGGGACTCGATCCGGGCATCGTCGCCCGGGCCCGTGCTGGTCGCCAGAACCCAGGACTGTCGGTCGTCGAGCCTGCGCTCGCTGCAGCCGGCCTCGGTGCGCACGCGCTTCACGACCCGACAGAGGGCGGTCTCGCCGCCGGACTGCACGAGATGGCCCGGGCCGGCGGCGTCGAGCTGCGCGTCGATGTAGGGGCGGTCATCTGGTTTGAGCCGGCGCTCGAGATCTGCCGGGCGCTCGCGGCCGACCCGTGGGCGACACTCGCCTCTGGGGCGCTCCTCGCCACGTTCGCGCCCAGCCGAGCCAACGCGGCCGTCGCTGAGCTTTCGGCGCAGGGGTATCAGGTCTCGATCATCGGCCACGCCGCGCCCGGGGCCGGCGTCGTCGACCAGGGCGCCACCGCAATCGGGCTACCGGCTCGCGACGAAGTCGCGCGGATCCTCTCGAGCGGTTGACGGCCGCCGCCGCGCCCGCTACAGGTAGAGCCGGTCCAGCTCGTCGAGCGCCGCGTCGAACGCCTCGATGCCCTGGTCGATCTCCTCGCGCGACAGCGTCAGCGGTGGCGCCACTTTGATCGTGTTCGGCAGGTACCCGGCGAGGTAGACGCCGCGCTTGCCCGCCTCGCGCTCGATCACGCGCGCGGGCATGAGCGTCAGGTCGCCGGTGTAGTCGAAGGCCCGGTCCGCCGGCTCGATCGGCGTGCCCTCGGCGTTGACGAGGTCGACCGTGTGGTACATGCCACGGCCGCCAATACGGCCGACCGTGCCATGCCGCTCGCCGAGCTCGTCGAGGCACTCGCGCATGTAGAGACCGCTCTCCCAGGCGCGCGTCATGATGTCTTCCTCGATCATCGTCTCGACGTTCGCGACCACCGTGGCGGCGACGAGCGGGTGGCCGTCCCAGGAGCTCCCGCTCATCCAGCGGTCGCGCTCGAAGAACTCGCCGATCTCGCGGTTTGCCACGATCCCGCCGACGGGGAGCAGGCCACCGTTCAGACCCTTGCCGATCGTGAGCAGGTCAGGGGTCAGATCCTCGTAGAGCTGGTACGTGGCCCATTTGCCCAGCCGTCCGAAGCCGCAGACGACGTCGTCGAGGATCCAGAGGATCCCGTAGCGATCGCAGAGCTCGCGGACGCCGTGGTGGTAGTCGTCGTGGCTCATGATCCCGGCGACCGCGGTCATCGTCTCGGTCAGGACGGCGGCCACGTTCTCGGCGCCGACCTCGTTGATGGTCTGCTCGAGCGCGGCGAGCGACGGCAGGCCGCTCGCGGCGTCGAAGTCGTCGGGCTCGGCGCCCGGGATGCCGACGAAGCCGTCCGGCGGGAAGCCGCCGATCTCGCGCACGACGCCGTTCTCTGAGCCCGATGCGACCTGGCCATGGAAGCTCGAGAGCACGGTGCCGACGTCGGGCGTCAGCCCGTGGAAGGAGTTGTTCTGCGTGAGGATCACCTTGCGGCCACTGAAGATGCGGGCCATCGTCAAGACGACGAGCACCGCGTCCGTCCCGGATCCGAGCAGCCGGACGCGCCCCGCCCAGTCATCCGGGCCGAAGACGTCGTCGACGATCAGCTTCGCCGCGCGGGCCCGGTAGTCGGTCGAGAAGCTGTAGGAGACCTGTCCGTAGCGCTCGAGCGCGTCGGTGAGCGCGGCGCACACGCGCGGGTGGCGGTGGCCGAGGTTGGTCGAGGCAAGCTGGCTCTGGAAGTCGAGCAGCTTGCGCCCGTCGACCATGTAGAGGTAGTGGCCCTCCTGATAGGCGACGCCATTCCAGTTCGTCTGCAGCTCGGACGCGGTACGGGTGCTGTGCAGGTAGTACTCACGATCCCAGTCGGCCAGCCGTTCCCAGTCGAGGCCCATCGACAGCTCGAGCCCGTCGGCCGTTCTCTGCGCGCTCATTCGTGTCCTCCTACGACTCGCTCATCGACTGACTCGCTCTGTTCACGGCCCCATCCTGACACGATCAGCCCGCTCGCATCGCTGCTCGGAGCACCGTCGTTGCTCCGTCGTCGATCTCACCGGCGTCCGGGTCGAGCACGACGCCGTACTGCTCCCGCGCGGCGTTAGCCGACACGTACCCGTCGATGACATCGGCGAGCACCGCCGCCGGGTCGCGCTCGAGGGGGTCCCCCCAGCCACCCCCGCCCGTGCATTCGAATCGAAACGACTCTCCGGCCGCAAACGGGTGATTCGAGAGCAGACAGTTCAGCCAGCGACCGTCATCGGTCAGCCCGCCGATGGTCTCTTCCTTTCCGTCGCGATCGACCTTCAGCTGGCGCTGCGGCGGGCCCGGCTCGCCACCGTTCACCGCCCGGCGTGCCCTCGCGGGTGCGTGAGGTCTCCATGCTCAGCTCGGTGCGCTCGTCGAAGCGCACCTGAAGCACCGAGCCGAGACCACCCCGGAAGGTGCCCGACCCGCCCGAGTCGGGACGCAGCTCGTAGCGCTCGTACTCGATCGGAAAGAGAAGCTCGGCTGTCTCGGCGGGCAGGTTAGTGCAGTTGCCGTTCGGCTCCTCGCTCACGTTCAGTCCGTCGTGGAAGGGCGTACCGCCCCAGCCGCCAGGCGGAAGGTCGGAGAAGACGTGGCCCCCTTCGACGTTGGGGTCGGAGACCGCGGCGACGAACCAGTTGTCGTCAGCGTAGGTCGGGGCGATGATCCTGTCGGGAATCGCGTGCGCGAGCGCCTGCCAGACGGCCGCGCAGATCTTCGGCGCGGCGAGCACGGTACAGGCGATTGTCGGGGCCGGCCAGCTCGGGTTGAGCCAGCAGTTCTCGGGAATCGTGATCGTGATCGGCCGGTACATCCCGGCGTTCGCCGGGGCATCGGGGCTGAGGAAGAACTTCAGCGAGTAGTAGACGGCCGACACCGTGTTGGCCTCGGGCGAGTTGATAGCGCCGTCGGCGACCGGATCGGTGCCGGCGAAGTCCACCGCGAGCTCGTCGCCGTCGACCGTGAGCTTGACCCGGAGCCGGATCGGCTTCTCGCTGAAGCCATCGGTGTCGGCGTAGTCCTCGGCCTCGTACTCGCCGTCGGGGATGCGGGCGATCGCCGCGCGCGTTCTACGCTCCGTGTAGTCGATGACCTCTTTCATGCCGCGCTCTAGCGTTTCGCGCCCGTAGCGCTCGGCCAACCGCAAGAGCTCGGCCTCACCGGCGCGCAGCGCGCCGAGCTGGGCATCGATGTCGCCGTCGATGTACTGGGGAACCCGGCTCTGGTTGCGGATGACGTCGACCAGGTCACTATCGAGCTCGCCCGCCTCGACGAGTTTGAGTGGCGGCAGGCGCAGCCCCTCGGCGGCGACATGTGTCGAGAACGCCTGCCCGCCTGCGCCGCCGCCGCCGAGGTCGGTCCAGTGCGCGCGGCTCGCCGCGAACCCGATCAGCTCGCGGCCCTGATAGACGGGCTTGGTCATCGTGACGTCGGGCGTGTGCGTGCCGCCGCAATAGGGGTCGTTGAGGATCGAGACATCCCCCGGCCCGAGCCCATCGATGCCGAAGCGCTCGATGCTCGAACGCACGCTGTAATGCATCGCTCCCAGGTGAACCGGACAGTTGGCCGCCTGGCCGACGAGCTCGCCTTCCGCATCGAAGACAGCGTTCGAGAAGTCCTCCATGTCGTAGATGATTGGCGAGAACGAGACGCGCTGAAGCACGCGGCTCATCCGCTCACACGCGTACTCGAAGCCGGCGCGGAGCACCTCGAAGGTGATCGGATC
>CBDCXJ010000008.1:0-26523 GCA_965223695.1 Gaiellaceae bacterium
TGGATCGGACTCACTGCCGCGACGGGCAAGACCTACCACCTCGCGCCCCTTCTCGGAGCGCTTGCGCCAGCGCTGACGCTGCGCGCCGTCGCGGGCGAGCGCGTCGGCGTCGGCGCCGGGGGTGCACTCGGCGGAGTCGGGGCGGGGCTCATGCTCGCTGCCTGGGGCATCATCGTCGCACTCGGAATCGAGCCAGATGCAACGCTCGCGGAGGGCATCCCGGGTGACGTGTTCGGAGAGGTCGTGATCGGCGCGGCAATCGGCGTCCTCGCGTCGGGCGCGCTCCATAGGCGCACGCGCCGGCCGGGCTGACTGGCGGCGCAGCGCCTGGGTCCGGCCCGGCTCTGTCATGTCCGATGGCTAACTGCCTGCAACTGGGAGGTGTTTCTGCATTTTGTAGAGGCCACCGGCCTCCAGATCTGCTCACTATTTTGAGCGAATCGACAGCCCTGGCCGCCGGGCTGCCGGTTACACTTCTGACGGAGCTACAGCGGCACGTAGTCCGCGCAAAAAAGGAGGCCGTGAGTATGGGATTGCTCGATCGAACCGAAAAGAAGAGCCGGAAGAAATGGCTTCTTCCCCTCGCTCTCTTGGGAGCGATTGCGGCGGCCGTGGGTCTGAAGCGGCGCCGCTCAGCAGAAGCCGGCTAGCCGGCTTCTAGCTGACATACACCGAGCGCGACCTACCCACCAGCGGTGGTGTAGGTCACCCTACGCCCTGGGCCATATGGCCCAGGGAACGGATTGAAAAGCAGCTCGAGCCCGGGTACGTTGTTGACCTCGGCGAGACGGCAAAGGAGTGATATGACGATAGCCGCGACGACTGCACCGACCTTCAAGCCCTTCCAGCGCCAGTCGGCCAGTGGCATTCCTGGCCTCGAACATCTGACTGATGAGGAGCGCTTGACGATCGATGTCGTCGCTCGCGTGCTTCCCTTCCGGACGAACAACTACGTCTGCAGCGAGCTGATCGACTGGTCGAACGTTCCCAATGACCCGCTCTTCCAGCTCACCTTCCCCCAGCGCGACATGCTCGACCCGCGCGATTTCGACGCGATCGCCGACCTGGTTCGCTCAGGCGCCGACGACGCTCACATCCAGGAGAAGGCGCGTGAGATCCAGCTCGAGCTGAACCCGCACCCGAGCGGTCAGGTGCAGCTCAATGTGCCGACGCTCGAGGGCTTGGCCGTGCCAGGAATGCAACACAAGTACGAGAGAACCGTGCTTTTCTTCGCATCGCAGGGTCAGACCTGTCACGCGTATTGCACGTACTGCTTCCGCTGGCCGCAGTTCATGCAGCTCGACGACCTGAAGTTTGCGTCGACCGACGCAGAAGGCCTCACCGCATATCTCCGCGCCCATCCGGAGGTGACCGACGTCATCTTCACGGGCGGAGACCCACTGATCATGAAGACGAAGCTGGTGCGCCGCTACCTCGAGCCGCTCCTCCACCCCGACTTCGAGCATTTGACGATCCGCATCGGGACGAAGGCACCCGCATATTGGCCCTACCGGTTCACGACCGATAACGACGCCGACGATCTGCTCAGCCTCTTCGAGGAGGTCGTCGACGCGGGACGCCACCTCGCGATCATGGCCCACTACACGCATCCGAATGAGCTCGCGACCGACGCGGCCCGGCTCGCCGTGCGCCGCATCCGCGACACGGGCGCCATCGTGCGCTCACAATCGCCGGTTGTGCGTCATGTCAACGATTCCGGCGCGGTCTGGGCAGAGATGATCCGTGACCAGATCAAGCTCGGGATCGTGCCGTACTACATGTTCGTCGAGCGCGACACGGGCGCCAAGCGCTACTTCGAGCTCCCGCTCGAGCAGGCGCTCGAGATCTACAACGAGTGCTGGCGCGATCTGGGTGGCCTGGGCCGCACGCTGCGCGGTCCCGTCATGTCTGCGACGCCGGGCAAGGTCATGGTTGAGGACGTCCTCGAGATGGGCGGCGAGACGGTCTTTGCGCTACGGCTGTTGCAGAGTCGCAACCCCGACTGGAGCAACCGGCTCTTCTTCGCCGCCTACGATCCGCGCGCTGCCTGGTACGACCAGCTGCGCCCAGCATTCGGCGAGAGCGAGTGGTTCTTCCAGCGCGAGCTCAACAGCTTTGTCGACGACCTCGTGTCGCAGGTGTCCGACGTGTCTCGGCTACCCGTCGCCGGGCGCAGCTAGCGCAGCGACGGCTCGGTAGAGAGCGCGGGATGTTGAGGCGGCGCGCACAACCGACGCCGCTGAGCCCAGCAACATGCGCCTGAACGGGATTCACCACATCACGTGCATCACGGCCGATGCCGTGCGGAATCTCGAGTTCTACACGGGCGTCCTCGGTCTGCGGCTCGTCAAGAAAACCGTCAACCAGGACAATCCGAGCGTGTACCACCTGTTCTACGCCGACGAGGCGGGGAGCCCGGGCGCGGACATCACGTTCTTCGAGTTCCCCGGTGCGGCACCCGGCGTTGCAGGCGCCGGAATGGTCCATACCGTCGTGTCGCGGGTGGCATCGCGGGAGGCGCTCGACTTCTGGTCAGACCGGCTGACCGATCGCGGGGTCGAGGTCGCGCGCGGCGGAGAGAGCGTCGTGTTCGTCGACCCCGACGGGCTCCGACACGAGCTGGTCGTGAGCGACGCGGCAGACGAGCCGCTCGTCGCGGAGCATCCCGAGATTGCGGCCAAGGTCGCGCTGCAGGGCTTCGATCGAGTGTGCGCGTACGCCGAGGACCCACGAGCGAGCTCCTCGATACTTGGCGAGGTACTCGGATTCGAGGCGATCGGCGATACCGATACCTGGCAGGTAGACGGTGCGACGCGGAGCTCGATCTACGCCTACGAACCCGCACCGAGCTCGCCGGGCCGCTCGGGCCCAGGCACGGTGCATCACGTCGCTTTCTCGACGGCGCGTGCCGAACAAGGTGCCTGGCACGAGCGCGTCAGCGAGGCCGGACTGTCGCCCTCGCCTGTGATTGATCGCTTCTGGTTCGAGTCGATCTACTTCCGCGAGCCGAGCGGCGTCCTGTTCGAGCTCGCGACCGAGGGTCCGGGCTTCACTGCCGATGAGCCGATCGACCATCTCGGCGAGACCCTCACTTTGCCGCCCGACTTCGAGCACATGCGAGCCGAGATCGAGTCAACCCTCACTCCACTCCCCGCGCCCGAGCCTGATCGCGGCGCGCCCGTTGGCGCCCTCGCGCCGCCGGACTACAGTTGCCGCGTGCGAGGCGACGTCGCGAAGATCACCCTGCCGACACCTTTTCGCGTCGGGCCGGTCAACTGCTACCTGCTTCAGGGCGAGCCTCTCACGTTGATCGACGTGGGCCCCAACGACCCGGCGTCGCTGGAGGCACTCGAGCAGGGCCTCAGCGACCATGCGCTTCGCGTCGAGGATCTCGAGCAGATCATCCTGACGCACCACCACTACGACCACGTTGGCCTCGCCGGGGCGATTCACGAGCGAAGCGGTGCGACGGTTGCCGCATACGAGCTGCTCGCCGACTTCATCGCCGATTACTCGGGCTCGATGGAGGTCGAGGACGCCTATCAGGCCGAGATCATGGTCCTGCACGGCGTCGAGCCCGAGACGTCGAGCTCACTGAAGGAGATCTCGGAGAACTATCGGCGCTACGGCAGCTCGGTCGCGGTCGATCGCGTGCTGCGCGAAGGAGACTCGGTCACCGCGGGTGGCCGCGAGCTGACGGTGGCGCTGCGGCCAGGGCATAGCCCGACGGACACGATCTTCATCGATACGAGCGCCTGGTCGGCGTACGTCGGCGACCATCTACTCGGGCACATCTCGTCGAACCCCGTGCTGCACCGCCCGCTCGATCGAGAGCGCAACCCGCGGGAGCGACGTCCGGCGCTCATTCGTTATCTGGAGTCGCTCGCCGACACTGCGAAGCTCGACCTCGAAGGAGTCTACCCCGGTCACGGCGAGGCGATCGAGTACTACAAGGACCTCATCTACGACCGCGAGCAGCACCACGCCGAGCGCAAAGAGCGCATCTTCGAGGAGCTCGCGAGCGGGCCCGCAACCGCCGGCGATATCGGCAAACGCGTCTGGCCAGCCCTCCCCACCGACCAGGTCTACCTCGCCCTCTCAGAGGTGCTTGGCCACGTCGACATCCTCGTCGGGGAAGGCCGCGTCGTCGAAGACGAGGCCGACGGCCTGATCACGCTGCGCGCGACGCCCTAACCGCAGCCGGCCTCATGGCGCCCCGCCACGGCTCCGACGGCTCCGTGCCGCCGCGTTCGCGCGACCTCAGCGTGGCGAGGGAACCTGGAAGAACAGCCTCGCCTCCTGGTTGGCGGCCGACTGCGGGAAGACATCGTCCAGGAGCATGAGATCGTCGCCAAACACGGCGCGATCGAGCGTCGAGATGTCTGGCCAGTCGATCTCGATGAGGTTGTCAGCCGGGTCGCGGAAGTACATCTGGACGGCGCCACCGGGAAGCTCGTAGAGCTTTCCGAAGCGGCCCTCCTCGAACGTTCCGAGCTGCTTCAGGCGGCCGTAGACGGCCTCGAGGTCGTCGACCTCGATCGCGAGGTGCTGATACGTCCGCTCGGGCTGCTCGCTGACGTCGAAGAGGTGCAGCTGCTGCGAGCCGAGGCGCAGCCAGCGCACCGGGAAGCCGAAGTTCGGCGCCTGGATCTCCTCGAGCCCGAAGACCTCGCCGAAGAACTCGGCCGACGCGTCGACGTCGACAGCCGGGATGCTCACGTGATTCAGCGCGGTTGCCTTCATGGAGTTCTCCTTTCGCGCCTCAGCGAACGAGGCCGCGTGCCTCGACTTCGATAACGCGCTCGACGGTGCCGCCGCGTACCGCCAGCAGATAGTCGTGCAGGTTGACGCATGCGCAGACATGGTTCGGGATCACCGAGAGCCGATCGCCGACATCGAAGCCCTCGGCCCTGCCGCCGAGGTCGACGTAGCCGTGCTCCTCGTTGAGCGCGACGATGCTCAGCTCGCTGTGGCCCACGATGGCTCCGAAACCACCGTCCGGATGCGGATCGCTCGTCAGCGTTTTCGAGCCGGCGTCGATGGCAACGCGACCTGGCACGGCGTTCGAGACTACCGTCACCTCGATCGTGAGCGCACACGCGCCGAGGCCGAGGTCCGGCTCGGTATGCGCGCTCTGGCGATCGAGGAAGATGGCCGTACCGGCCCTCAACTCGTTCACACACGTCTCGTGCGTGAGGTAGCGCGTCGGGGTAGAGCCGCCCGAGATTCGCTCGCAGCCCAGCCCGGTATCGAGAAACGCATCGCGTGCGGCACGGAGCTTGTCGTCCACGTCGTCGACGCCCGCGGCCAGCTGCTGTGTTGGGCCGCGAATATGGCCCGGATACGTCGAGAGCCCCGTCACGCTCAGCGCCGGCAGACGATCGACGGCCAGCCCGAGGGCGGCCGCGTCTGCAGGCTGCGCGAGTCCCGTCCGGCCAAGCCCTGTGTCGAGCTCGATAAGCACCTCTGCTTGGACGTCGGCTACGGCAAGTCCCGCTGAGAGGTCCTCTGCCGCCCTCAGCGAGTCGAGAGCGACAGTCAGCGGAGCCCGCGTTGCGACCCTCACGAGGCGCTCGACGACGTCGGCGCCCACGGGCGGGTAGTGGAGGAGCAACGGCCCGAGACCAGCATCGGCGAAGACCTTGGCTTCGCCTGGCTTGGCCACCGTCAGCCCGACCGCGCCCAAGTCGAGCTGCAGCTGACCGAGCATCGTCGACTTGTGCGTCTTGGTATGCGGCCACAGGGCGATTCCGTGCCGACCCGTGTACTCCCGCAGGCGCTCGAGGTTCGCCTCGGTTCGGTCGAGGTCGACCACCGCGACCGGAGTCGGAGCCTCGGCTCGTGAGCGTCCCACGGCCCCCTCGAGCAGCTCGCGCGTACGCTCGTGAGCGCCCATGCGGCAGTATCGCGTAGAGGAGCGGCGGGCAGACGGCGCGCTACAGTCCGGCGACTTACGACCGAATGACGTTCTTCCCCTTCACCGCGATCGTCAAGCAGGAGCAGCTGAAGAAGGCGCTGCTGCTGAACGCGATCAACCCGGCCGTCGGCGGCCTGCTCATTCAGGGCGAGAGCGGCACCGCGAAGTCGACGGCGGTCCGTGGGCTTGCCGAGCTCATGCCCGAAATCACGGTGACCGAGGGATGTCCGTTCAGCTGCGCGCCGACTGCGCCGTGCCGTCACTGCACCGAGCGAGCCGCTTCCGGAGTGGAGCTCGTCGCGCACACGCGCCCTCGCCGGGTGGTCGATCTACCTCTCAACGCGACCGAGGATCGCATCGCAGGCGCGCTCGACCTGGCTCGAGCCCTGCGCGACGGCGTCAAGGCGCTCGAGCCGAGCCTGCTTGCCGAGGCGAATCGCGGCATTCTCTACATCGACGAGATCAACCTGCTCGGCGACCACCTGGTCGACCTGCTGCTCGACGCGGCCGCCCTTGGCGTCAACACTGTCGAGCGCGAGGGAATCTCGGTCTCGCACCCTGCTCGCTTCCTCCTCGTGGGAACGATGAACGAGGAGGAAGGAGAGCTCAGGCCACAGATTGCCGACCGGCTCGGGCTGACGGTACGCGTCGAGCCGCTCCCCGACGCGGCCGGGCGAGCCGCGGTCATGCGCCGCCGCGAGATCCACGCACTCGACCCCGCCGCGCTCGCGGCCGAGTACGCCGAGTCGCAGACGTCGTTGCGCGACTCCCTGCGCGGGGCGAGCGAACGGGTCGGACAGGTCGCCGTTGCCGAGGCCCAGTACACGGCGATCGCACGGCTCGTGCTGCAGATCGGTATCGGTAGCCATCGCGCCGACATCGCAGTGCTCGAGTGCTCCAAGGCGCTCGCGGCCCTTGCCGGGCGCGATGCGACGACGGCCAGCGACATCGCAGAGGCGGCCGAGCTCGTGGTTCCGCACCGTCTTGTCAGCGACCCGTTCGAACCAACCGAGGCTCCTGACGCAGCCGAGCTGAAGCGCATCCTCGACGAGCTGATCGAGCAGCCGCTCGCACAAAAAAAACGGGCGCGACGCGACCGTAGGCGATAGCTTCGCCGACGAACTCGGCGATGCGCCGGCGGCCGTGGACCTCGAGGCATTTGCTGAAGCCGCGTTCGAGCGCGCTGCGCACGCCATCGAGGCGGGGTCCTCGGGCGGGCGTCCGTTCCGCTCGACGGGGCGTGCGCGAGGCGGCAAGTACACGCGACCACGACTGGCGGCTGGAGCGGGCAGGGTCGACGTGGCTCTCGACGCGACGCTCCGCGCGGCGGCGCCGCGCGGGCGTGACGAGGCTGTTCCCTGCGTCCGAATTGGCGTCTCGGATCTGCGCGAGAAAGTGCGGGCCCATCGTTCGCGACTCTCCGTCGCGTTCGTCCTCGACAACAGCTACTCGGTCCACGCCGAGGCGATGGTGGAGCAGGCCAAGGGGCTCGTCAGCTCGCTTCTGACCGACGCGATCAGGCGCGGAGACCGCGTCGCGCTTGTTGCGTTCGCCGGTCGCCGACCCGAGGCGACCGTTGCCCTGCCGCTGACTCGATCGGCGGTGGCGGCCGAGCGTCGACTCGCCGAGATTCCCGTAGCAGGGCGGACGCCGCTCGCGAGCGCGGTACGGCTCGCGGGTCGCGTGCTGCGTCAGGAGCAGCTCAAGCGCCGTGATGCGGTTCCACTCGCGTTGATAATGACCGACGGGCTGCCGACGGTTCCGCTGCGTCCAGGCGGCGACCCGCTCGCCGATCTCCTCGCCGAGGCCCGCAGGCTACGACGTCTTCGAATCGCGACCGTGGTTGCCGACTCAGCAGACCAGCGCGCGGCGCGTGGAGGCTGCGGCCGCGAGCTCGCATGCGCGGCAGGCGGCCACTGGCTCCAGTTCGACCAGCTTGTTGTTAGATCACCGGTCTCGTAGCTCCGGGCGCGAGCCGCGGCAGCGATAGCTGCCGCCAAGGTGGCCGCGCTGCGGCCACCCCCTCAGCGCATGTAGCTACAGCGCGCGCCGCTCGTCTTCGTCTCGAAGCGATAGACCGATCGAGAGCTCGGCACGTACAGCGTGTCCCACCCGGAGCCGCCCCAGCCGAGATTCCCAACGTGCTCGGGTATCTCCACGACGCCGAGATGCTCGCCTACGGCGCTGATCACCCAGACGCCCTTGGGTCCCGTGACCCAGATGTTGCCTTCCACATCGCACTTCATTCCGTCGGGGATCCCGTCCTCGAGCTTGCCCGTACCGATTCCATCGATCAGCACGCTCCCGCCCGTGACCGAGCCGTCGGCGGCGACCTCGAACGCGCGGATGTGGCAGCGCTCTGTATCGTTGATAAAGAGCGTCGTCTCGTCCGGCGAGAAGCAGAGCCCGTTCGGTTGCGCGAAGTCGTCGACGAGAAGTTGCAGCTCGCCGCTGGCCGCCTCGACTCGGTACACACCCTGACACGACATCTCCTGCTCGCGCGGGTTGCCGAAGACGTCCATGCGACCGTAGATCGGGTCGGTGAAGTAGATCGCGCCGTCGCCCTTGACGACCACGTCGTTGGGTGAGTTGAGCTCTTGCCCGTCGTAGTGCGACACGAGTACCTCGCGGCTTGCCTCGGTACCGTCGGCGTTCAGCTCGGCGCGTACGAGCTGGCTCGTCCAGTGCTCGCACACGATCAGCCGCAGGTCGGCATCGAGCGTCAGGCCGTTGCACTTGTTCGACGGGCTCATCACCTCGACGATCCCGTCGGCCTCTGTCCACCTGCGGCGCACGTCCGAGGGCATATCGCTGAAGAGCAGGTAGCCGTCGGGATGCCAGACCGGCCCCTCGGTGAACTTGAAGCCGGTGGCGATCTGCTCGACCTCGACGTCGGCGTCAACCAGCCCGAGCACCTTCTCGTTGGTGACGATGACGCTCATCTACGAAGCCAGCTCGGCGAGAAGCTCCTCGGCGGCGCCGAGCGCCCCGTCGATCTCCGCCTCGGTCGTGACGGTCGACATCGCGCAGAACCCGCGCGGCGCGATCGAGAAGCCCCGGTTCATGAGGCCCAGGTGGAAGGCGGCCGCAGCCACCGTGTCACTCGACCAGGCCCCCCTTGCATCGATCGGTGCCTCGGGAGTGAAGTGGATGTTCACGAGCGACCCGATATGGGTGACAGAGGCATCGGCGCTGGTTCGCTCGATCGCAGCCCGGAGCCCATGCGCGAATCGCTCGCCCAGCTCCTCGAGGCGTGCGTACGCGGCCTCGTCGAGTAGGTTCATCGTGGCGAGGCCAGCCGCCATTGTCGTGGCATTGCCGTTGAGCGTTCCCGAGATCGAGACGTGCCGTTCCGCCCCCGGCACCATCACCTCGAGCAGCTCTGCCCTCCCGCCCAGGGCGCCGATCGGCAGGCCGCCGCCGATGATCTTCCCGAGCGTCGTTAGGTCCGGCTCGAAGCCGAGCCGCTCCTGAGCCCCGCCACGTGCGAGCCTGAACGAGATCACTTCATCGGCGACTAGCAGCGCCCCGGTAGCCCGCGTCAGCTCGCGCGCGGCCTCGAGGAACCCGTCCTCCGGCGGAATGATGCCGCCTGCTCCGAGGACGGGCTCGAGCATGACCGCAGCACAGTCGCCCCCGCAGTCAGCGAGTACCCGTTCGAGGCCATCCGGATCGTTGTAGTGGAAAAGCCGCACGGGACTGCTCGCCGGAATTCCGGCCGGAAAGATCTCCGGCCTCATGAAGTAGTCGAGGTCGGGGTACGCCCCGTGGTAGCCGCCGATCGCCTTGACGACGGTGTCGCGTCCGGTCACCGCACGCGCGATGCGAGTCGCGCCCATGGTTGCCTCGGTGCCCGAGTTGACGAAGCGCAGCTGCTCCATCGAGTCGACGCGTCCGATGATCTCCTCGGCGAGCTCGACCTGCCCGACGACGGGCGCGCCGACCGGCGTTATCTTCGCGTAGGTACTCGCCACGGCCTCGGCGACTACAGGATGCGCGTGCCCGGTGATCATCGACGTGTAGTTGAAGAGCAGATCGACGTATTCGTTGCCGTCGACGTCGACGAGCCGGCTGCCGGCCGTCTCGGCGATTGTCGCCGGATACGGCTCGTAGAAGGTGGCCGCACGCGTGTCCCCGCCGGGAAACACGGCGCTCGCCCGCGCGAAGCGCTCCGCCGATCGGGGCGTGCGCTGCTCGAAGGCCTCTCGCTCACGCTCGAGCACCTGGCCGGCGGCCGGGGAGCGGCTTTCCAGTCTCTCGTCAGCAGGGATCATCGACATCGTCGAGGAACCTCCAGGGTCGGTCGGTCGCGTGACACGAGTTGAGTGGCTAGCCGGCCAGCAGGCCGCCGTCGACGGTGAGGATGTGCCCGTTCACGGCGTCCGAGGCGCTTGATGCGAGGAAGATCGCCGTGCCCGTAATCTCGTCGGCGTCCATGATCCGGCCGATCGGGGTGCGTTTCTTCGCGGCCTCGATCAGGTTGTCGATCAGCTCCGGGTCGGCGTCCTTGTCCCAGCCGATCTTGGTCACGAAGAACCCCGGCGAGAGCGTGTTCACGGTCAGCCCGGCCGGGGCGTACTCGAGCGCGAGCTCGCGCGTGAGGTTGATGACGCCTCCCTTGGCCGCGGCGTAACCGGGGATGGGCGTCGAATCGGCCCCGATCGAGCCCCACACCGAGGCGGTCAGGATGAGCTTGCCCGACTTGCGCGGAAGCATGTGCGGCACGGCGTGCTTGACGCAGAAGAACACACTGGTGAGGTTGGTGGCGATCACCGTGTCCCACTCCTCGGTCGTCGTCTCGTGGAGAGGGTTGAAGTAATCCGACGACCCGGCGTTGCAGAAGACCACGTCGATCGCGCCGTATTCGTCGACGGCGCGCGTCATCAGTGCCTCGACGTCCGACTCACTCGTCACATCTGTGCGTTGCGAGAGCGCGATGCCGCCGTCGGCGACGATCTCGTTCGCGGTCTCGTCGGTGGCCTCGGAGCGGCCCGCACACACCACGCTCGCGCCGACGTCGGCGGTGCCCTTGGCGATCACCTTGCCGATGCCACTCCCCGCGCCGGTGACAACGACGCACTTGCCCTCGAGTGAGAAGAGATCGATCTTGCTCATTGCGATCGCGCGCCCCACGCTCGGATGGCGGCCGCGGGGTGCCGGTCGATCATAGGGAACCCAGTGGGAGCGTGACCCGGAAGAGCGCGCCCGCCCGCCCGTGCTCGGCGCTGATCGTGCCCCCGTGCGCCACGGCGATGTCGCGAGCGATCGCGAGCCCGAGCCCAACGCCCGGCGACTCGGAGCTCTTCGTGAAACGCTCGAACAGCGTGTCTGTGAGCTCGACCGGGATGCCGGAGCCGGTGTCGGCCACATCGATCCGGGCCTGGCCACCGTCTCGAGACATGGACAGGAAGATCTCTCCGCCGTCCGGCGTGTGTCTGAGCGCGTTGGTCAGCAGATTGCCGAGCAGCTGGCGCATCCGCACCGGATCGACGTCGCACGTCAGCGCCGCGGCGCTGAAGTCTTCGCTGAGCGTGACGCCGTGGCGCTCTGCCTCGGGCCGGAAGTCGCGCGCCGTTTCGGCGAGCAGCGCACCGAGCTCCGTCGGCTCACGCTCGAACACGAGGCTGCCCGTCTCGGCAAGCGCCGCGGTTCGCAGGTCCTCGACGACGCGGTCAAGTGTCTGGGCCTGATTGAGGATGCGCTCGAGCTGTTCGTCGTCTCGCTCGTCGACCCCGTCGAGCATCGCTTCGAGCCGTCCCTGAATGACCGTGAGCGGCGTTCGCAGCTCATGCGCTACATCGGCAAGGAAGGAGCGGCGCTGCGAATCGACCGCCTCGAGCCGCTCGCTCATCGCGTTGAACGCACGGGCGAGGCTGCGGACGTCACGCGGACCCCGCTCCGGCACGCGTGCCCCGTAGTCGCCGCCTTCGATCTGCCCGGCAGCCTCGACCAGGGCCGCGATCGGGATCGCGGCACGTCGCCAGAGACGACGTAGACGCGGAAGACCGGCCACCGCGAACACCAGTAGCCCGATGGCGAGGCCGCGCACCGGCCACGAGGCGCCGATCAGCCCGACGGCCGTGGCGAGCGCCCAGACACCCGCCGCCAGGAAGCCTCCGACTGTGAGCAGAAACAGGGCGAAGAAGACTCCAAACCGCCAGATGAACCGCGCCGGCGGACGCCCTCGCCGGTGCTCGTCGCTACGCATCGGTCGGCTCCGCGAAGCGGTAGCCGACGCCGAAGACTGTCTCGATGTAACGCGGCGAGCGTGGATCGGGCTCGATCTTGCGGCGAACGTTCTTGACGTGCGCGTCGATCGCACGCTCGTAGGACTCGAACGACACGCCCTGGACGGCGTTGAGGAGTTGCGCCCGCGTGAACACGCGGCCCGGCTGCTCGATCAGCGTTGTAAGGAGGCGGAACTCGGTTGGGGTCAGCTCGACCCTCTCGCCTTCGACCGCGACGCTCATTCGCGCGAGGTCGACCTCGACTCCCTGGCTCCGCAGCAGCTCCACGTCGTCGTGACTGCCTTCGGTCCGACGCAGCACGGCGCGGATCCGCGCAACGAGCCCCTTCGGGCTGAAGGGCTTCGTGACGTAGTCGTCCGCGCCGAGCTCGAGCCCGATCAGCTTGTCGGACTCCTCCCCGCGAGCTGTCAGCATCACGATCGGCACCGCCGAGTCGCGCCGAACGGCCCGCGTTACGTCGAGCCCATTAAGCGCCGGCAGACCGAGGTCGAGTACGACGAGGTCCGGGCGCTGCGTGGCGATCAGCTCCAGTGCCCGCGCGCCGTCGCCCGCCTCGATCACAGCGTAGCCGGCGGCTTCGAGATAGTCACGACACAAGGAAACGATCTCGGGCTCGTCGTCAACGACCAGAATCGTCTTCATCGACCGTGGCGGAATCGCGGCGGCTGGGACACTTCCCAGAGGGTATGCACCTCACGCACTGACTCGCCTGGGCTGACCAAGGGCGGAGCGTCACCGCCCCGCCCTGTGGCCTCGCGCGCTCGCGTCAGCCCTGGGGCCGGCTTCAGGCGGCCGCGCCCGCGTCGGTGAATGTCTTGGTCTGCGAATCGCTCGCACCGCGGCGACCGCGGCAGCCGTGCTTGCCGAACTTGCCCATCGGGCCTCGGAACCCGAACGCCCGGGCGATCAGCGCGAACGGCAGCATGATCAGGCCGACGGCGATGAAGACCGGGGCCGCGGCGAGGAAGAAGATCCCCCGGAAGAATCGGCGAACGGGCCCGATGCTGCGTCCCTCTGAATGCTTGTGATGCCTCATGTCGCTCCCTTTCTGTCTGGCGTGTATCTACGCCATCCACGGTAGGAAGCCGGCGTGTAGAAGTCGTGAACGCCTGCGGGAGACGGTGTGGAGGCTAGGTCGAGGCGGCTGGCCGCAGCGCAACCACGGGGATCTCGCGCGTCGTCTTCAGCTGGTAGCCGTTGTAGCCCTGGTAGACGTCGGTCACTTTCTTCCAGAGTCGCTCGCGCTCGCCGTCGCGCAGCGTCTCGGCTCGAACGGCGTAGTTTTTGCGCCCGATCCTCACGGTCGCGCTCGGGTTAGCTTCGAGGTTCAAGTACCAGGCCGGATGGTTCGGCTGGCCTGCAAACGAGGCGATCACCACGTACGCGTCGCCATCCTCGACATACGTCAACGGCGTGCTCCGCGCCTTGCCCGATTTCCGACCCGTCGTCATGAGCAGCAGGACGGGCATCCCGCTCATCTTCCCAATGAGCCGGCCACCCGAGTGCCGATAGACCATCTCGTTCATCGGGCCGAGGATCTTGCGGATGACGAAGCTCTGCAACATCGCCCCTCCGAGGTCGTCGGTCTCCCAGCTACCCGTGGTGATGGTGATCGTCGACGATGCCGACCGGATCGTCAAGCTCGAGATAGCGATGCCCATAGGCCTCGCGCAAGTACTCGGCCGTGAGCGTCTCGCTCGGGGTGCCTTCGGCAACGACCCGCCCGGCGAGCAGGATGACGTGATCTGCCGTGCGCGCATCGGCGAGGTCGTGGCTCGCCATGACGACGGCCCGGCCCGCCGCTCGCTCGGCGTCTACCACGTCGAGAATGCGCTGCCGACTCACGATGTCGAGCCCGGTCATCGGCTCGTCGAGAAGAAGGATCTCGGACCGCTGGGCGAGGCCCTGTGCGACAAGGGCGCGCTGTCGCTGTCCGACCGAGAGGGCGCTGAAGCGACGGTCCGCGATCGGCTCGAGCTCCGTTGCCGCAATCGCGGCGTCGACGACGCGGCGATCGTCGTTACCCAGCCGGCCGAACAGACCGCGGGTCGCGAAGCGCCCCATCGTGACGATCTCACGCACCGTCACAGGCAGGAGGCTCTCGGCCTCGGTCGCCTGAAGGACGTAGGCCACGGAGTCAGGCGAGCCGGGCCCCGGGCGCCCAAGCACGCTGAGCGAGCCTCGTGCAGGCGCGATCAGACCGGCCACGGCGTTCATGAGCGTTGACTTGCCGCTTCCGTTCGAGCCGATCAGAACGGTCAACGCGGCACGTGGGATCGTGAACTGCGTCTGGCGTAAGGCAACATGGCCGCCGTAGGAGATCTCGAGATCGCGAGCGCTCACAGCTGGCGATCTTGCGCTCGAGCCGATGCTGCCCGCAGCCGATCCGGCCACGCCGGCGGGTGCTGAGGTTGGCATGGCCAAAATAATAACGTCTATCATTCTCATCCTCAAAAGCTCGCCCCGACCAGATGGACTGGCTCACCGATCCGTTCGAACCCGCCTTCATGCAGCGTGCGCTGCTGGCCGGAGCGCTCGTCGCGGCCCAATGCGCCCTGATCGGCGTCTGGATCGTGCTGCGCCGACTCAACTTCCTCGGCGATGCGCTCGCGCACGGCGTCATCCCGGGCGTCGCGATCGCGTTCCTCATCGGCGTCGACACGACGATCGGCGCGGCCGTGGCTGCGGCAGTTGTTGTCGTCGGCGTCACCGTCGTCCGCCAGCGCTCCGGGCTCCCCGAGGACACGTCGATCGGCCTCCTCTTCGTCGGCCTGCTTGCACTGGGCGTCATCATTATCTCCCGCTCGGGATCGTTTGCGGGAGAGCTCACCGGGTTCCTCTTCGGGAGCGTCCTCGGCGTGAGCTGGACGGACATCATCGTCCAGGCAAGCGCAGTCGCCATCGCGCTACTCGTGACGGTCGGGCTCTACCGTGGCCTGGTCGCGCTCTCGTTCGACGAGCGCAAGGCGCAGGTCCTCGGGCTGCGGCCGACGCTCGTGCGTCTCGCCCTGCTCGGGCTGATCGCTTTGACCGTCGTCACATCGTTCAAGACCGTCGGAGCTCTCCTCGTCTTCGGTCTGATCGTCGCGCCGGCAGCCACCGCGACCCTTCTCGCCCACCGGATTCCGGCCGTCATGGCCGTCTCGGCGCTCCTTGGCGTCATCTCCGTCGCCGGTGGACTCCTGATGAGCTTCCACCTCGACATCGCCGCGGGTGCGACCATGGTCGCCGCGGCGGTCGCCATCTTCTTCCTCGTTCTGACCGCTCGCGAGGCCGCGGCGGCTTGGCGCCTCCGTCTAGGTGCTGGGAACGGGCTTGCATGAAGCGCAGAGCCCGTGCAGGACGACGTCATGGCCCTCGATCACGGCATCGAGCCGCTGACCGAGCTTCGTGATTGCGCGCTCGAGGCTAACGTCCTCGAAGGCGACGACCTCGCCGCAATCCGAGCACAGCAGGTGATGGTGATGATCGCCGCTCGGGTAGGCGGGCTCGAATCTCGCGGCGCCCTCACCGACGTCGATACGCTGAACGAGGCCCAACTCGAGCAGAACGTCGAGCACGCGATAGACGCTCGCGATGCCGACGGAGCGGCCCCGATCGCGCAGCTCGTCAAAGATCTCCTGGGCCGTGAGGCAGCACTCCTGATCCGAGAGCTGCTCGACCACGGCCGAGCGCGCGCCACCTGCTCGATAGCCGGCGCGCTGCAGAGCATCGAGCGTGTGTCTCGTCCACTCGGTGGCGGTGCCAGCCATCGTAGAAAACGATAGCGATTCTCAAAATACAGCTCGCCCGCGAGGAGCGCGGCTCGTTCCTTAGACGGCCAGGAAATGAGCGCGCTGCCCGGGCGCGCACTGCCCCGCTACGCAGCGACCGCAGCCGGGCTCCGCGCCGTACGCTGGCGCGCACGCGTTGCCGCGAGCAACCCGACCAGCGCCGCCCCGGCTGCGACCGACCACGCGATCGCCCACGAGTCGCTTCCGTCGACGATCACACCCAGGGCCGGTGGCACGACCAGCGCGCCCGCGTAGCTGAAGAACAGCGCTGCGCCGGTGGCGCGCCCGACGTCGGACGGTGGAACGCTCTCGGCCGCGACCGTCACGTACACCGTGTTCCAGCCCATCACGCAGAAGCCGAGCACGAAGACGACGGGCCAGATCGCGATGTTCGACTCGAGCAAGGCAACGAGGACGAGCGCCAGACCGGCACCCGTCGAAGCGAGCTGCAAGGCTGCCAGCCGCGAATGCAGCAGCCGATCGGAGACGATCCCCCAGAGGATTCGACCGATCGTGCCTCCGGCGAGCATCACGGCGATCGCCCAGCCAGCGCCCCGCGCGCTCAGATCGACCCGGTCGACCAGGTAGACCGCCAGCAGACCGAGCGTCGAGAGCTGGATCCCGGCCATGAAGAACCCGTACGTCGCCATCGGGACGAACGAGGCACTCCGCACCGGTTCGGTCGAGCGGGCCTCACTGCGGGGCGCCGAGACGCCGCCGAAGGCGAGGCCGCCGAGACCGACGATGCCGCAGAGCACAAGGGGCACGACGACGGCAACGCGCCAATCCGACACGATGGCAACGCTCGGCAGGATGAGCCCGGCGAGTATGCCGCCGATCGTGAAGCCCGTCTGCTTGAGGCCCATCAGCAGGCCGCGGTGTCGGCGGGTGACGTTGATCGCGACGAGCACGTTGGTCGACGGGTCGCCGGCGCCCATGGCGAGCCCGGCGAGGGCGGCCCCGAGGTAGAAGACCGCGCTGCTCTCTGCCGTGGCCACGATGATCAAGGCGACGGTCTGCAGAAGCAGGGTCGCGCCAAGCATCCGCCCTGCCGGAACCCGGTCGGTCAACCGCCCGGCCGGGATGGTCGCGATCAGCGCGCCGACGAAGATCAGCCCCATGACACCGCCGACGCCGAACGCCGAGAGCCCGAACTCGTCGCGCACAAACGGCGTGATCGCCGCGAGACCGACCGAGCCGAACGCTGCCGCCGTCTTCCCGCTGAGGGCGAGCGCAAGCTCGGCCCCGACCGAGCGCCGCTCCGCGGCGTCTACCCGTCGCCGCGAGCCACGCATCGAGAAGAGAGTACGCCTTTCTGCGGCCACGGCTGCGCTCGAGCGATCCTGCCGACGGCCAACCATCTAGCCTGCCTTCGAACGCGTAGCGCCACGACCGGAGGTTGCACGTCAATGCCGACGCCCATCACGGCCACGGTCCACAATGACCCCGGCTGCCCCTGGGCCTACTCCGCAGTACCAGCGATGCGGGTGATGGAGTGGCGCTATGGCGACCAGCTCGACTGGCGCCTGGTGTTGATCGGGCTCACCGAGAGCAGCGATCAATACGTCGATCGTGGCTACACGCCGCTCAGCATGGCCACGGCGTACACGAGCTTCCGCCGCTTCGGCATGCCGTTCTCGACGACGCTGCGCGAGCGGGTCTGCGGAACGGCGCGCGCGTGCCGCGCGATCGCGGCCGCACGCATCATGCACCCGGGTCGCGAGTGGGAAGTCTTTCGGGCCCTGCAGCTGGCCTGGTTCACGACGTCGTTGCTGCTCGACGAGGACGACGCAATCGTCGAAGCGCTCGCCGTCGTCGGCGACCTCGACGGCGCCGCGATCGTCGCTCACATCGAGGATGTCAAGGTGGAAGAGGCTTACCAGGCCGACCGAGCCGAGGCACGAACCGCAGCAGGCTCGGCGACCGAGCTCCAGGGGAAGGCCGCCCAGTCTGACGGGCCGGTCCGCTACACGGCCCCGTCGCTGATCGTCGAGCGTAACGGGATGCGCCTCGAGGCAGGCGGCTTCCAGCCGGTGGGCGCGTACGACGTCGTCGTGGCGAACATCGACACCACGCTCACCCGCGCGGAGCCGCCCGAGACGCCCGAGCCGCTGTTCGAGCGCTTTCCCGAGGGACTTACGACCCAGGAGGTCGCGCTCCTGATGACGCACGGGAACGACGAGCCCGATCGGCACGCAGCCGAGCTCGTCCTCCTAGAGATGGCAGCCGGGGGCGCGGTCGAACGCGTCCCGATCGGCGACAGCGCGCTCTGGCTCGCTGCGGTGGGCTAGACCTCCATGGCCGCTCGGGAGTACGCGCGCAGCGGAGGCGTCTGATGCTCGCGAGCCACGACCGCTTCGCCTACTCGCCCATCACCGACCGCCCCGACTTCACCTGGCCGGGCGGCAAGCGTCTCGCGGTCTACATCGCTATCTGCGTCGAGCATTTCAGCTACGACGAGGGCGGGCTCGGAGTCTCGTACTCGCCAGGAATCCCCCACCCCAACACGTACAACTGGGCCTGGCGCGAGTACGGAAACCGCGTCGGGGGTTGGCGGCTGCTCGAACTGCTGCGGGAACGCGGTATCGCGCCGACGGTGCTCGTCAACTCGGCATGCTACGACCACTGCCCCGAGCTTCTGGCCGCCTACGCCGAGGCGGGCACCGAGCTTGTCGGCCACGGCCGAACAAACTCCGAGCTGCAAAACGGGCTCGACGAGAACGCCGAACGCGAGCTCATCGTCGAGGTACGCGATCGCATCGCCGAGGCCGGCTCGCCGGCTCCGGCCGGCTGGATGAGTCCCGGGGCGAACCCGAGCCGCGTAACCGAGGACATCCTTGCGGAGGAGGGCTTCACGTACACGCTCGACTGGCCACTCGACGATCAACCGACCTGGCTCTCGACGCGCGCCGGCCCGCTGCTCAGTGTCCCGTATCCGCAGGAGGTCAACGACGTCCCGATGATCGCGTTCCATCACGGCACGGCCTCGGCTTTCGCCGCCGCGGTCAGGGACAACTTCGACGAGTTGCTCGAGCAGTCGCAGGCACAGTCGCTGGTCTACGGGATCGTGCTGCACACATTCATCGTTGGCCAGCCCTACCGGCTACGGCGCTTCCGCAGGGCGCTGGAGCACATGCTCGAGCGGGCTGACCAGCTCTGGATGACGACGCCGGGGGCGATCGCCAGCTACTGGCGCGACGAGGTCCAGAGCCCGGGCGACGCGGCCGGACACCGCAGCGGGTGAGCGGGCTCGCGGTCGGCATCGCGGGGCTCGGAACGATCGGGCGCGAGCTCGCCGAGCGGCTCACCCGGGACGTCGACGGCATCTGCATCTCGGCGGTCGCCGCCCGCGACACGAGCAGGGCGCGGGCAGCACTCGACGCGCTCGGCGTCGGCGTCGACGTCGTCGACTTCGAGGAGCTCGCTCGGCGCTCGGACGTCGTCATCGAGTGCGCGCCCGCTTCGGTGCTTCCCGCCATCGCTGAGCCAACGCTCCGAGCCGGCAAGGAGCTGATCGTCTTGAGCGCCGGTGCGCTGCTGACACGACCGGAGCTGATCGAGCTGGCCGAGGAGCACGGGGGCCGCATCACGATCCCATCCGGGGCGTTGATTGGCCTCGACGCGGTCGGGGCCGTAGCAGAGTCCGAGATCCACTCCGTCCAGATGACGACGCGGAAGCCGCCGCGGGGTCTGGCCGGCGCTCCGTTCATCGAGAGCGAGGGCATCGACCTCGACGCCATCAGCGTGCCGACGCGGGTGTTTCGCGGCTCGGCGCGCGAGGCGGCCGCGGCCTTCCCGGCCAACGTCAACGTCGCCGTCGCCCTGTCGCTGGCCGGGATCGGCCCGGACCGGACGACCGTCGAGATCTGGGCCGACCCGACCGTCGCCCGCAACACCCACACGATCGACGTCTCTTCCGACGTCTCCGAGTTCTCGATGACGATTGCCAACGTGCCGAGCGAGAACCCGCGTACCGGCCGGATCACCGCGCTCTCGGTCGTGAGCCTGCTGCGCAAGCGCACGGCTGTTCTGCGCACGGGCTCCTAAGATGGTCGCGTCCACGGCCGGCGGCCCACAATGAGCAGCGAGCATCAAGCTGCGCTCCGTGAGCGCTTCCGCGCGGTCGAGACGTCGAACGTGGCCGATGTCCTCGACACGCTCGGCCTGACCGACCAGGGGCTCGCCGCGAGCTTCCGTCCGTTTCCGGCCGGCGCGGCGAAGCTCGCCGGCTGGGCGTTCACGATCAACGGTGAAATGGCGACCGACGAGTCGGCCGGCGGAGACCCGGTCAAGCTCGAGGCCTGCAGCCAGCTCGAGCCGGGCGCGGTTGCGGTCTGGGCCGGCGCGGGCGAGGGGGTCTGCTTCTTCGGCGAGCTGATCGCCCTGGGCATGCAGGAGCGAGGCTGTGCTGGTGCGCTCGTCGATGGCGGTGTCCGCGACGTCGACTGGCTGGGCGTGCACGGCTTCCCGGTCTTTGCCCGCTATCGCACGCCGATCCAATCGATTGGCCGCTGGAGGGTCACCGGCCACGGCGGCGCGGTAGAGCTTCCCGGGGCGACAATCCCGGCCGTGACGATCGAACCCCGCGATTTCATCCTCGGAGACGCGGACGGAGTCATCGTCGTCCCGGTAGCCGTCGTCGAGGACGTGCTCGAGCGCGCCGAGGGGCTGCAGTCGCGCGAGCGAGAGATACGCGCGGACATCGCGGCCGGGCTATCGCTGACGGACGCGCTGGCGAAGTACGGCCACGTCTAGCGGGCGCGCCCGCGGCTCCACCTAGGGCTGCGACGGCCCATCGCTGGCCGCGGCAGGCGCGTCATCCGAGCGGACGGTCGCGCGGGCGCCGCGCAGTAGGCTCCGGATTCCCGTGCCCCGCATCATGAGCGCGAGCGCCGAGAAGCCGATCGCGACGTTCCACACCGTCAACGCGAGCTCCATACCGACGCCGAACGCGAGCACAGTGCCCGGCGACGCCGCGCCCGCTAGCAGCACGATCAAGAGCGCCTGACGCGGTCCGAGCCCGCCCGGTGTCGCCGGGACGAGCGTGCTCAGTGAGCTCGCAACCTGTACGAGCAGCGCGTTCCTGAGCGACGCCTGAACGTGGAACGCCTGGAGGAAGAAGAAGGCGCCACCGACGCGACATCCCCAGCCGGCGAGCTGATAGGTGGCCACCTGGCGCAGGTACCGCCAGGGCGTCTTTAGGATCACAACTCCCTGGCGCACTCGGCCCCAGAACCGACGCAGCCGCGATTGCAGCACGAAGACGACGATCAGCGCCACCAGCGCGATCACACCGAGAATCCAGGGGTTGCGCGCGTACCAGCCGATCTCGAAGAGCGGCAGGCTTGTGAGCTGCGGCGTGCCCGGCAGCGCGCCCGCCTGCCAGGCCCAGAGCAGGATCGCGCCACCTATCAGCGTGTCGACGACACTCTCGACAGCAAACGTTGACGCCAGGGTCGGGTAGCTCGAGTCTCGGATCCTCCGGCGAACGAGAACGAGCTTGACCGCGTCACCCAGGCGCGCCGGAAGAATGGCGTTGACGCCAACGCCCGCGTACGAGGCGCCAAAGACGCTTCGCCAGCCGATCGTCGTGCCCGGGTAGGCAGCCCGGAGGACGTTGCGCCAGCCGACCGCGCGCAGCGCGATATTCGCGAGCGAGAACAGTACCCCGATCGCGAGCGCTTCCCACGCAACACTGGCGATGCGGTCACCGAGCGCCTCGAGTGCCCGCAGGAATGCCGCCACCGAGTCGCGAGCAGCCGCGAATCTCACGGGCAGACCGGCCCGTGTCTCGGGGTCGGTCAGCACGATGATCGCCAGCAGCCCGATCGCCAACAGAAACGCGGTCACGGCGAGGAAAAGCCAGGGGCGCCGGTGCTTCATGCCCGGTCGCGGTGCGCTCATGAAGTCATTGTTCCGGTAGGAGCTACGGTCGGCGCGAGCGCCGCGCAAGCCCGCTCCATGTGCCTGGTTCGGAATGCGGTCCGCTACGGACCGCCTTTTATACTCGCCCGAGGTCAGGCGACTGGCGCCTGGGAAAGAGAAGCTGAGCCGCGATGCCTACCGCCCAGACGACGAACACCCGCCTCAGAGCCTGGGTCGACGGAATCGGTGCGCTCTGCAAGCCCGACAACGTCTACTGGTGCGACGGCTCGCCCGACGAATATGCGGCGATGGCCGAGGCAATGGTGGTCAATGACACCGCCGAGTGGCTCGACTCTCAGCTCCGGCCCAATTCGCTGCTGTGTCGCTCGGACCCGGCTGATGTGGCCAGAGTCGAAGACCGCACCTTCCTCTGTCCCGAGCGCGAGATCGACGCCGGCCCGACGAACAACTGGGCCAACCCGGCCGAGATGCGGGCGACGCTCACAGGTTTGTTCGACGGGGCCATGCGAGGGCGCACGATGTACGTGATCCCCTTCAGCATGGGCCCGATCGGCTCCCCAATCGCCTACACCGGCGTTCAGCTGACCGACTCGCCCTACGTCGTGGCCAGCATGCACACCATGACGCGCGTCGGGCAGTCGGTGCTCGAGAGCCTCACCGATGGCGACTACGTGCCGTGCCTGCACTCGGTCGGTATGCCGCTCGAACCCGGCGCAAGCGACGTTGCCTGGCCATCGAACAACGAGAACAAGTACATCGTGCACTTCCCCGAGACGCGCGAGATCTGGTCGTACGGCTCGGGGTATGGCGGCAACGCGCTGCTCGGCAAGAAGTGCTTCGCGCTCCGGATCGCATCGGTCATGGCCCGCGACGAGGGATGGCTCGCCGAGCACATGCTGATCCTCAAGCTGACCTCGCCCGAGGGCGCTGTGCACTACGTGGCAGGCGCCTTCCCGAGCGCATGTGGCAAGACCAACCTGGCGATGATGAACCCCACGTTGCCCGGCTGGAAGGTCGAGACAGTCGGCGACGACATCGCCTGGATGAAGTTCGGCGAGGACGGCCGGCTCTACGCGATCAACCCGGAGGCGGCTTCTTCGGTGTCGCGCCCGGCACGAGCATGGCCTCGAACCCGAACGCGATGCTCACCGTCGGCAGCAACACCATCTTCACCAACTGCGCGAGGACACCCGACGGCGACGTCTGGTGGGAAGAGATGACCGAGCAGACCCCCGCCTCGCTCGTCGACTGGCATGGAAACCCCTGGAGCGCAGACAGCGCAGAGCCCGCGGCGCACCCCAACGCACGCTTCACGACACCGGCGAGCCAGTGCCCCGTCATGGCCCCCGAGTGGGAGGACCCGAGCGGCGTCCCGATCAGCGCGATCCTCTTTGGAGGCCGACGCTCGACGCTGGTCCCGCTCGTTCACGAGGCCCGCGACTGGGAGCACGCAGTCTTCATGGGCTCGATGATGAGCAGCGAGTCGACCGCGGCCGCGACCGGCGAGGTCGGCGTCGTCCGCCGCGACCCCATGGCCATGCTCCCGTTCTGCGGATACAACATGGCCGACTACTGGAGCCACTGGCTCGCGATCGGTCAAGCCGTGAAGGCGCGACACCTGCCGAGGGTGTTCAACGTCAACTGGTTCCGCAAGGACGCAGCCGGCAGCTTCATCTGGCCGGGCTTCGGCGAGAACTCGCGCGTGCTGAAGTGGGTCTTCGAGCGCTGCGGTGGCGGCGGCGAAGCGGTCGACACGGCGATTGGCCACGTACCGACCGTCGAGGCGCTCGACCTGTCTGGTCTCGACGTGTCGCCGAGCTCAATCGCCGAGCTGACCGAGGTCGACAGCGACGGGTGGCTCGCCGAGGCGGGCGAGATGAAGGAGTACTACGCGCAGTTCGGTGAGCGCACGCCGGCGGTCCTCGCCGACCAGCTCGCGGCGCTCGAAGAGCGGCTACGCGCATAGAGTGGCGCGCCATGGATGACATCGGACTATTCGAGGCAATGCATACCCAGCTGAGCGCGCGCGGCTACACGGACGAGCCGGTCACCGACGAACAGATCGAGCGGATCCTCGAGGCGGCCACATGGGCGCCGAACGCAACGAACCGCCAGCTCTGGGAGTTCATCGTCGTACGCGATGCCGAGCAGAAGAAGAAGCTCGCCGCGCTCTATCGCAAGTCCTACATGCTGCTCGCCGACTCGCTGCCCGGCAACGAGCGCGACGTCACGCAGACCGAGAGCGACGACGACCCAACGCTCTCGGAGGAAGGCGAAACGGCCTACGCGGCCGGCGGTGACCGACGCACTCAGCCCAAGACGATGCTGAAATGGTCGGTGAACCTCGCGGAGACGATGCAGGACGTCCCTGTGTTGATCGTGGTCGGATACGACACGGCAGGCATGCCCTACGCGTGGGACGGCACCTTCAAGACGTTCACGCAGGAGACGGTCTACACCGGCGTGATGCCAGCCGTCCAGAACCTCATGCTCGCGGCGCGCGGTGTCGGTCTGGGCACGTGCCTGACGACGGTCGCCAACCTGTTCGAGGGGAAGATGAAGGCGGTGCTCGACGTCCCCGACTCGGTGCAGCTCGTCGCCCTTCTTCCGCTTGGCCACCCGACGCGAGAGTTCACGCCGCGGAAGCGGATCCCGTGGCAAGAAAAGGTCCACTGGGATCGTTGGTAGCGATGCTCGACAACGGCGCTGCGTTTCCAGCGGTCGAGGCGCGCGACCTCGAAGGCAACGTGGTCTCCCTGGAACACGATCACCACCGGCTCCTGGAGCATCGTGCTGTTCTACCGCGGACACTGGTGACCGTTCTGCCGTCAGCAGTTGGTTGACTTCGACACGAGCGCGAAGTTGCTCGAGAAGCTCGGCGTGAAGGTGGTTGCCGCCTCGACGGACAGCGTCGCCGATACGGCGTCTCTCGCAGAGGACCAGCGCCTGGGCTACGTCACGATGCTTGCCGAGCTCGACGGCGCGGCTGTGGCAGCGGCCACGGGCGCCGCCTTGCAGACTGGCGATCGGGTGTTTCTGCACGCCACAGGCTTCATCCTCGATTCGGACGGGCGGATCGTCAACTCTGTGTACTCGTCCGGCCCGATCGGGCGCTTCAGCGCCAACGACGCTCTGAGGAAGATCGTCTTCGAGCAGGCTCGAGCGGGTTAGGACTCCTCGCCGGTCTCGACGTACTGCTTGAGGCCCGAGAGCATGCCCTCGGACACCCTTCTCGAACTGTTTGCGCACCATCAGCGTGTCCATCATGGCGCCGATCGGACCGAACTTCATCTTGTAGTCGGGGCTGACGGTGACAGTCGTCCCAGAGCCCGCGTCCTTGAGCGCGAACGTGACGACATTGCTCTTCATTGGCATGCTCGACTCGTAGACGTCGATCTTGTAGCCCTCGCCCTCGCGCCATTCGAACGCGCGCTCCTCGAGGGACGCGCTCTTGCCGCCCATGCCGACGTCGCAGTGGCGGGTCGCTCCCTCGCCGCCGGGCTCTGCCGACGTTGAGTGCGAATGGGTGACGCCCGGGCTCCACTTCTCGATCGAGCCGATATCGGCCAGCACCGCCCACACCTTGTCCTTGGGAGCATCGATCGTCGTTGTCTTGGAAAAGCTGCCCATCGCTTCCTCCTCTGCTTGCCCGGCGCAATCGAGCCTGAGGATACGGGACGCCGGCGCGTCGGAGCGCGGCAGGTTCGCGGCGCGTCTTCGAGCTGGCGGTGGTCGGCCAGCGCAGTAGGATCGTTTGATGGCGACGGTCGAACAGATTCCGGTCACACGAGACGACGTCGACGCGGCGTTGGCCGATGCCGACATGCCGGTTCTGCTGATGGTGCTCGTCCACCTGACCGGTGAGCGGAAGTGGATCGAGGAGCCGTTCTTGCCCAAACGCGACATCGCGTTCTTCGCTGACGAGTCGGGCGGCCTCTCTGACGACGCCCAACAGGAGGTGAGGGACGCGGCCAGCCAAGCCGTGCTGGCATTCCACGAAGGCCGGCTCGACATTCCCGCTGAGCCGCCGGAGGCGCTCTACAACGAGATGATGAGCGTCTGCGTCGGCGAGGAGGTGCCCGAGGAGTACCTGCTGATGCTGCTCGAGGAGATGGGTCTGCGCAGCCGTGACCCCGAGTGGAGCAAGCAGCCGGATCCGAGCGAGCTCGCCGGGCTGAGCGTCCTCATCGTCGGCGCCGGCGTCTGTGGCATCTGTGTCGCGGCCAAGCTCGAGGCGGCCGGAGTCGACTATCGCATCGTCGAGAAGAACGACCGCCTCGGCGGCACCTGGTACGAGAACCGCTACCCCGAGGTGGCGGTCGACGTGCCCAACCACTTCTACTCGTTCTCGTTCCGGCCAAATCCAGACTGGTCGGAGTACTTCTCGGACGCCGAGGAGATCGAGGCCTATCTGGAGAGCTGTGCCGAGGAGTTCGGCATCGTCGAGCGGATTCGGTTCGACACCGAGGTCACGCGTGCGAGCTGGGACAGCGAGCGCAACGAGTGGCGCGTCGAGCTCGAGCTCGCCGACGGCTCGATTGAGACAACAACGGCCAACGTCCTCGTCTCGGCTGTCGGCCAGCTGAACCGTCCGAAGATCCCTGCCATCAAGGGGCTCGACAGCTTTGACGGCCCGCTCTTCCACACGGCCGGGTGGGATCACAGCGTCTCGCTCGAAGGCAAGCGTGTTGCGGTCGTC
>CBDCXJ010000009.1:0-45154 GCA_965223695.1 Gaiellaceae bacterium
TCCTCGAGCTCCTTGAGCCGCCGCCCCGCAGCCGCCGCCTCACGGTGGTCGTTGAAGATCGCAGGGTCGGACATCCGCTCCTGAGCGGCGGCGTACGAGCGCTCGAGCTCCTCTATGAGCTCTTCGAGTCGAGAGGCGGGGTCGGACACGGGCCCAGGATACTTTCTGTCGGGCGCTCGGTTCGTCGAATACAGGGCGTGGCTGCAGGTGGTTGGTGGGGCATCCCGCACCGCCCAACACGGCGGCACGGGCTACCCCCACCAACCCATACGGCGCCCGTCCTTCGCCTCAGCGTCCCGGCCATGCCGCCGGTGGTTGTCTCCGAGGGTGGCCGTCATCGAGGTGGATGGTGATGGGAAAAACGCGAGGGGTCAACGCGTAGCGGCGCTGACGCGGGATCCGTAAGCGCTGCTTGCGGGACAGCCGTCCGCGCCAGTGTCGTTCGCCGCCTCAGCCTTGCTGCGTGGACTCAGTTGTTCGGCGCCGATGCGGGCTTCGCCCGCGTCGGCCTTTGAGCAGTGTCGTCAGGAGCGCCCACCGACGCGCTTCTGCGGTAGCCGAGTGCGCTCCGGCCAGAAGAGATGAGGGGGCCCACGGGGGAGAAGCGCGAGCTTCTCTTCCGTGATCAAGCCATTATGTCGACTTGCTCGCGCTCGCCCCCGGCGCCGGCTAAGACGACGCCCTCGGGCTCGTCACGACCCTCGATCCGCAGTACCTCCTTGAGGGCGTGAATCGAGACCTCGACCTGGTCGAGCGTCGGCTCTCGCGTGGTCAGGCGCTGCAACAGGAGCCCGGGAAAGAGCATGGTGCGAAGCACCGGGTTGCGCGGATGCTTGCCGGCGAAGCGGATGATCTCGTAGGCGATGCCGGCGATCACCGGAAGCAGCAGGATCCGCGTGACGACCAGCCAGTACCACGCCGGGCGCCCGAAGAAAGCGAACACGAAGATCGCGACGACCATGACGTAGAGCAGGAAAGCCGTCCCGCAGCGAACGTGGATCAGGCTGTAGCGCTGGACGATCTCGGGGACGAGGACGAGGCGATCGTTCGACTCGTAGGCATTGATCGCCTTGTGCTCGGCTGCGTGGTACTGGAACACCCGACGTAGATCGGGCAGAAGCGAGATCAATCCGAGGTAGGCGACGAAGACTGCGACACGTATCAAGCCCTCGACGATCACGAACCAAGCGCCCTCGCCAACGGGAAGCCGATCGGTGACGAGCGCCGGCCCGACCTTGAACAGGACGAGGACGAAACCGATGGCGATCGCGAACGCGAACAGCATCTGCCCACGCGAGATCTCCTGCGAGGGCTCGCCCTCCTCCCCTTCCTCCTGAACGGCATAGTTGGCCGAGATCGAGAGCGCGCGAAAGCCAATCGCGAGCGCTTCGCCTAGTGCCACCACGCCCCTGATCACGGGGAGACGCAGCCAGCGATGCTTGGCCAGCGCCGAGGTGGCCTCGCGGTTGACGTCGGCGATGTCGCCGTCAGGCTTGCGTACGGCCACGGCCCAGGCGCTCGGGCCGCGCATCATGACGCCCTCGAGTACGGCCTGGCCGCCGATCGGCGTGCTCATCGGCCCAGCCGCGAACGGCAGCGGGTGGTCACACGGTCTCCCATGGCAAACCTATCGGCAGGCTCCCGCGTGAGGACAACCCGCCGAGCCAGCGACCCTAGCTCGACGCCTGCGCGGCCTTGGCGCGGCGGCGCTCGAAGCGCTCGACGCGACCGCCACTATCCAGCAGCTTCTGCTTGCCGGTATAGAACGGGTGACACTCGGAGCAAACCTCGACGTGCATATCGGGCTTCGTCGAGCGAGTCACGAATTCGTTGCCACAGGAGCACCGCACCGTTGACATCACGTATTCCGGATGGATTTCGCTCTTCATTCTCGAGTGAGAATATCAGAGGCGACAAGAGGGTCCACGTTACCCCCAGAGCCGATCACAACGGCGTTTTTTGCGCCTTCGAGCTCGACAGCGCTGGCCAGCAGTGCGGCCGCTCCAGCAGCCGCGGCGGGCTCGCAGGCCAGCTTGGCATTGACGTATAGCCGCTTCATGGCGAGCGCGATTGCGCCTTCATCGACCTGCACGAGCTCGACCCCGTGGGCCTTGACCAGGTCAATGCAGAGCTGCGAGGTGAACGGCGCGAGAAGCCCGTCGGCGAGCGAGCGAGGCTCGATCGTCACCGGAGCGCCGGCGGCGACGCCAGTGGCCAGCGCAGCCGCACCCGCGGGCTCGACACCAATCACCCTCGGTCCCTTTCCGTCGCTTCGCAGGGCCGCGGCGATTCCGCACACGAGCCCGCCGCCGCCGACGGGAACGAGGACGACGTCGTGCTCATCGAGCTCACGCGCGAGCTCGAGGCCAACAGTGCCCTGACCGGCGATCACCCACGGATCCGCAAACGGGTGGACGAACACTTGGCCTGTCTCGGCGCGGATCTCCTCCATGCGTGCAAAGGCTTTCGCAGGGCCCGCGGCCGAATCATCAACTCTCGCGCCAAGTGCTCGCGTCGCCGCCTTCTTCGCCTCGCTCGCGCTGCCCCACGTCGCGATCGTGCAGCCGATTCTCTCCGCCCGACAGGCGTAGGCGAGCGCCTGTGCGTGGTTGCCTGCCGAGACGGCGATCATGCCCGCGGCACGCTCGGCGTCGCTCGCCCGTGCGAGACGGCTCAGGACGCCGCGTGTCTTGAAGGAGCCGGTGTGCTGGAACAACTCCGCCTTGAGCCGCACATCGACGCCCGCGATGTCCGACAGCCACGCGGCCGGCAGGACCGGCGTGCGAACGATCCGGCCCGCCAGCGGGCGCGCGGCGGCCTCGACGTCCTCGAGTCTCACCACGCCGGCGCCGGCCGCCGACGTGTCGGCCCGCGTTCGCGAACGCATCTAGGTGAGCTTGTAGTCCGGGCCGTCGCCGCCCTCGGGCGGCGTCAGCCGGCCGCCCCGGGCGTTGATCGCGCCGCATTGGACGCAGTTCGAGGGCGTGACCTCGACGTCGACGCTGTCTGCCGAGGCACCGCCAGTCGTGATCTCGTACACCTGCGCCGGGCACATGTTCACCCATGCCTCGGCGAGCACGCGCGGAACCTGGCTGCGCACCTGGATATGGCTGGGAGCGTCGTCACGGGTCTCGTTGCCGCTGAGGTAGACGCTCGAGAGCTTGTCGAAGGTGAGCTTGCCGTCTGGCTCCGGATAGGTGCTGCTCCGGTTGCCTACGAACAGCTCCGAGGCATCGTCGGCTTCGAGCTTCGTGGACGTCGGCGGGAACGCACCCATGGTCGTTGTCGCGAGCCCGGCAACCGCGCTTCCAGCTACGAAGCCGTTTCGGAACGCCGGGCGCATGTTGCGGACGAGCTTGAGGTCACGCCAGACGAAGTCGGCCTTTACCGCCTCGTCGTAGCCGGCCAGCGCACCGGGTGTCCAGGCCGTGCTTCCACCCTGAACGGCCGACAGCGCGGTCTCGCCCGCGAGCATGCCCGTGCGCATCGCGTAGTGGATTCCCTTGAGCGAGGGAATGCTGACGAACCCCGCCGCATCGCCGACGATCATGCCGCCCGGGAAGTGGAGCCTCTGGGGCAGCGCCTGCAAGCCGCCGGACGGGATGGTCTTCGCGCCCCAGGCGACTCGCTCGCCGCCTTCGAGCATGCCGCGAACGAGCGGGTGAGTCTTCAACTCCTGCAGGACGTCATGCACGGAGAGCGTTGCGTCGCGGTGGTCGAGCCCTATGACCAGCCCGAGCGAGAGGTGGTCGTCACCCATCGGATAGATGAAGCTGCCGCCGAACTCTCGAAACTTCCGCCTCATTCGGACTGGCCACCCGATGGTGTGCACGATCCGGTCGAGCGGCTGGGCGACTTTCCAGACCTCCTTGACGCCGAGCTCCCAGACCTGCGGCTGCTTCCGAAGCCCGAACTTCTCGATCGCGGCGAGGCTGAGGTGCCCGAGCGTGCCCTCGGCGAGAATCGTCGCCTTCGCCGTGATGTCGCCGCCTGGCTCGAAGTTGCCGAGCTCGTTGCCGTCGCGGTCGCGTCCCTTGTCGCCGGTGCGAACTCCGACGACGCGTCCGCTCGTGACGAGCAAACGCGTTGCCGCGGTCTCGGGGACGATCATGACGCCGAGCTCTTCTGCCTTCTCGGCGAGCCACCGGCCCATCTGGGACACCGAGGCGATGTAGTTCCCGTGGTTCCACATCGTCGGTGGCGTCAGGATCCGGATCGCCCGCTTGCGCGTCATGTAGTAGACGGCCTCGTCCTCGACGGGCGCGATGAACGGCATCTCCTCGGCGGTCATTCCCGGGAACAGCTGCCGGTAGACGCGCGGGTTCACGACGGCGCCCGAGAGCAAATGCGAGCCTGTCGTCTTGCCCTTCTCGATCACAGCAACAGGGATCTCGCCTAGCGGCTCGGCGAGCTCCGGCCGCTCCTTCAGGAGCTGGCCGATGCGGATGGCCGCCGTCAGCCCTGCGGGCCCGCCACCAACGATGCAGATGCCGACCTCGATGCGCTCGTCGAGCGGGTCGGTGGGCTCAGCGATGAAGTCGCTCGCAGTGCTCCTCGGCGCGTAGTCGGCGGGACGTGCCACCTAGCTCTTCTGCTCCTTGACGAGGTCGGTGAGCTTGGGCACAACCTCGTGCACGTCGCCGATGACGCCGAAGTCGCAGTAGTCGAAGATCGGCGCGTTCTTGTCCTTGTTGATCGCCACGATCACGCCAGAGTTCTGCATGCCGACCTTGTGCTGGATCGCCCCGGAGATGCCACAGGCAATGTAGAGCTTCGGCGTGACGGTCTTGCCCGTCTGGCCCACCTGCGTCGAGTACGGGTACCAGCCGGCGTCGACGACAGCCCGGGTCGCCCCAACGGCGCCACCAAGCTGCTCGGCGAGCGCCTCGACGACGCTGAAGTGCTCGGGGGCGCCCAGACCGCGCCCGCCGGCGACGATCACATCTGCCTCCTCGATCGCCGGGCCCTCGCTCTGGAGCTGCTCCCGGTCGACGAGGACGGCCCCGCCCGACCACTCGTCGATCGTGGGCTCGAACTCGACGACCTCGACCGCCCCGCCGCTCGGCTGAGGATCGAAGGCGCCGGCTCGCACGAGACCGAGGCGCGGCGTCGACGACCAGCCGACCTCGACGTAGACGGAGTCGCCGAGCGCGGGCTGCGTTCCGACCAGCTCGCCTCCCTCGAGCGCCAGATCGACAAGGCCCCAGTTGAGCCCGGCACCCAGCCGGCTCGAGAGGCCCGCCGCGACATCGGCGGTCAGGACGGACGAGGCAAAGAGGACGTTCTCGAAACCGCGTTCGTCGATAAGCCCGGCGAGCGCGTCAACGCGTGCCTGCGGCAGGGGCGCGCTCAGCGTCGGGAGGTCGGCGGCGAATGCCTGCGCCGCACCGAACTCGCCCAGCGTCGCAGCGACCGCGCTGGCGCCCCCGCCGAGAACCACGGCGCTGACGTCGCCGCCGAGGCTCGCCGCTTTCCCGAGCACGCCGAGAGACGCGCGCTGCGCCTCTCCGTCGTGCTGCTCGACGTAGACGAGCGTGGTCATTCGCGTTCTCGACCGCCCCTAGATCAGCTTCTTCTCGTTGATGAACGCCAGCAGCTTCGCGGCCGACTCGGCGTCGGCTTCGATGATCTGCGACTCGCCGCGGGCGGGAGGTTCGTGCAGCGCCCTGACCACCGTGCGGGAGCCCGCGCTGCCTGCGTCGTCGGCGGCGATTCCGAGGCTCTCGAGCGACACGGTTTCTTGCGGCTTCTTCTTCGCTCCCATGATTCCCTTGAGCGACGGGTAGCGCGGCTCGTTGATCCCGTCCGAGACGGCGATCACGCACGGCAGCGGTGCTTCGATCACGTCGTAGCCGTACTCGGTCTGACGCTTGACGGTGGCTTTCTCCCCGGTCAGATCGAGGCTCGTGGCCTGCGAGATCACCGGTTGTCTCAGTCGGTCGGCGACAGCCGCCCACAGGACGGCGCCGTCAGAGTCGGCCGCTTGTTGACCGAACAGGGTCAGGTTGGCGCTCTCCCTGGCGAGCGCCGCGCTCAGGACACTGGTCGTGGCGACCACGTCGGCGCCGGCAGCGTCGGCGTCGCTGATCAGTACGGCGCGATCGGCACCCATCGCAAGCCCCTTACGAAGCGAGTTGACGGCGCCGTCGGGCCCCATCGAGACCAGCACGACCTCGCACTCGTCGCCGGCTTCCTTGATGCGCAGCGCAGCTTCGATCGCGTTCGTGTCTCCCTGGTTGAGCGCGCCCTCTCCCGATCGATCGAGGCGCAAGCTGCCTGGATCAATGCGTTTGGGCGCGCTCGTGTCGGGGACTTCCTTGACGCAGACGGCGATCTTCACGGCCGCGTCACTGTACCGACGCCCCTGGTCGCGCTAGTCGGGAAGACGGGCGCGCAGAGCTCGTGTCGCCGCCTCGGCGTCCGGCGCCTCGCCGATCGCACGAACGACGGCGACGCGCGTCGCGCCCGCCTCGGTAACAGCCGCGATGGTGTCGAGATCGATGCCGCCGATCGCGAACCATGGAACGCTGCAGAACCGGGCGGCGTGCTCGACTAGGGAGAGGCCGACCGGCGCTCTGCCCTGCTTGGTCGGCGTGGCGTGAACTGGCCCAACACCAACGTAGTCGGCCGTCGATCGGTCGACCTCGGCAGAAGTGTGTGTCGACTGGCCAACGCCGGCTATGAGCTTGCGGGCTACGTCGACGGGAAGATCCTCCTGGCCGACGTGTACGTAGTCGGCCTCGACGAGCGCAGCGAGATCGGCGCGATCGTTGACGACGAGTGGGACGTCATGGCGGCGCGTGAGCTCGCGCGCCGCCTCGAGCCGCGCCAACAGCGCCGAGTCGGCGAGCTGCTTCTCACGCACCTGCACGATGTCGGCGCCGCCGACGATCGCCTGCTCGAGCAGTTCTGTCATGCGCGCGCCGGCGTCCGCAATGAAGTAGAGCCTCCTACTGGCGAGGCCGCGCCGAGCCACGGCCGCCGCTCGTGGCCTCATGCCGGGCTACCCGCCCGCCACCGGTCGCGCGACGACGACCTCGTCGCCGTCCTCGAGCTCGACGGCGTCATAGTCCTCGCGCTCGACCGGTTGACCGTTTCGCTCGACGAGCGCGTAGCGCGCGGTGATCTCGAGCCGATCGAGCAGCCGTCGCACGCTCGTGCCGGCCTCGAGCTCGTGGCTGCGTCCGTTGACGCGGATGATCGCAGCGGCGCGGCCGCGCATCAGCTCGCGACGACGCCTGCGCTCGGCGACGATGCGACCGCGCTCTCGCGCTCTTCCATCAGGCCGGCTCGGGCCGCACGTCGGCCAGCGTCGACGGCGAGACGGAACGCGTGTGCCATCTCGGCCGGATCGTCGGCCACAGCGATCGCAGTGTTGACGAGCACGGCGTCGGCGCCGAGCTCGAGCGCCTCGGCAGCATGCGACGGCGCCCCGAGACCGGCGTCGACGACGACCGGCACGGTGGCCTGTTCGACGATGATCCTGATCGAGTCGCGCAGTCTGAGGCCACGACCCGAGCCAATCGGCGAGCCCAGCGGCATGACCGCGTGACAGCCGAGCTCGGCGAGTCGCGTTGCCAGGACCGGATCGGCGTTGATGTACGGAAGGACGATAAAGCCGTCTCCGAGCAGCTCCTCGGCTGCTTCAAGCGTCCCGACCGGATCGGGCAGCAGGTAGCGCTCGTCCGGGATCACCTCGAGCTTGACCCAGGGCGGGAGACCACCAGCGCGTGCGAGCCGGGCAAAGCGGACCGCCTCGGCAGCGGTGCGCGCGCCGGCCGTGTTGGGAAGGATCAGGATGTCGTCGGGCAGGGCCGCGGTGATGTCGCCGCGTCCGTCGGGTGAGTCGAAGTCGACGAGCCGCACAGCGACCGTGACGAGCTCGGCGCCTGAGGCGTTGACGGCCTCTCGCATCGCGGCGGGCGTCGCGTAGCGACCGGTGCCGAGAATCAACCGGGACTCGAACGCCCGCTCGCCGATTGTCAGCTGATCGCTCATCGTTGTCCCTTCGCTGGCATGACCCAGATCAGGTTCTGCGGTCAGCGGCTCGTGCCGCCCTCTCAGCCTCCGGTCCAGAGACTCCCGCTCCGGCGAATTCTACCCGTGCCGGGCCTTCTCGGGCCTGGCCGCGGGATCGTCGGGCCTGGCCGCGGCTTCGGACGAGCGCCGCTTCAGCGGCCCTTGAACTCGGCCTCGCGCTTCTCGATGAACGCCGTCATGCCCTCGGTCTGATCGTCGCTCGAGAACAGCATCGAGAACAGGCGAGCCTCGGTATCGAGGTTGGCGACGTGCTCGCCCTGGAGGGCAAGATTCAGCGACTCCTTAGCGTAGGCCAGAGCCAGGGGGCCCTTCGTCGCGAACTGCTGCGCGAGATCGAGCGCGGCATCGAGCAGCTCGCCCGACTCGTGGACGGAGTTGACCATGCCCCGCGCGGCAGCCTCCTCCGCGCCGACCATCCGTCCGCTGAAGATCAGCTCCTTGGCAAACCCGAGCGACGTCGTTCGCGCCAGCCGCTGGCTACCACCCCATCCCGGGATGATTCCGAGGTTGACCTCGGGCTGGCCGAACTTGGCGTTGCTGGAGGCGAGACGGATATCACACGCGAGCGCCATCTCGCACCCGCCACCGAGAGCGAAGCCGTTGACTGCCGCGACCGTGGGCTTTGGCATGTTCTCGAGCATCGCCTCGGCACGGTGACCGAGGCGGCCCCACTCCCGGGCCCCGAGTACGTCGAGCCCGCGCATGTAGTTGATGTCGGCACCCGCGATGAAGGCCTTCTCGCCCGCGCCGGTGAGCACAACCGCCCGCACGTCGGCGTCGTCTTGCGCCGATGCGATCGCGTCGTGGAGCTGCCGCAGGTGCTCGAGGTCGAGCGCGTTCAGCGCATCGGGGCGATTGACCGTCACGAGCGCGGTCGCATCGCGTCGTTCGAGGTCTACTGTCATGCGGCAAGCGTCTCGTTGAGGAAACCGACGATCTCGGCCATGGGCGCTCCGGGTGTGAACACCGCGGCCACGCCCTGCTCCTGCAGCTCGGCGGCATCCTCGCGCGGGATCGTGCCTCCGACGAGCACGAGCACGTCGCCGGCCTCGTGCTCGGCCAGCCCTTCGATCACCTTGGGGACGAGGGTCATGTGCGCACCCGAGAGAATCGAGATGCCGATCGCGTCCGCGTCCTCGTCGACCGCCGTTGCAACCACCTGGTCAGGCGTTTGGTGCAAGCCTGTATAGATCACTTCCATGCCCGCATCCCGCAACGCTCGCGCGATCACCTTGGCGCCGCGATCGTGCCCGTCGAGCCCGATCTTGGCGATCACGACGCGATGTGGCTTGCTCACCCGGGCAGTATAAGTCGATGCTTCTCGAGGTCATTGGCGCTTCACCAGCCTGGCCCAACCCGGGCCAGGCGCATGCCGGCTACCTCCTGACCGCGCCGTCGGGTGACCGGGTTCTGCTCGACTGCGGGCCGGGTGTCCTGTCGCGGCTGCGAGAGCGCGAGCTGCTTCCCATCGACGCTGTCGTGATCACGCATCTGCACCTCGACCACTGGGGCGATCTCGTGCCGTGGTGCTGGTTCCAACGTCATCGACCGACCGAGGCTGGTCGTCCCGAGCTCTGGCTCCCCGCCGGCGGGCTCGACGCCCTCGCGTCGTTTGCTGACGCGTTCGGAAGCTCCGGGATGTTCGAGGGCGCGTTCGTCGTCCACGAATACGCACCCGAAACTGCCTTCGACGTCGCCTCATACTCCGTCGAGGCTCTGGCGGTCGCCCACTATGGTGTTCCCAGCTTCGGTCTGCGCGTGACCGGCGATGCCATCATGGCCTACTCGGGCGACTCCGCTCCGTGCGACGCTCTGCGCGAGCTCGCAGCCGGTGCCGACATCTTCATCTGCGAGGCAACGCTTGCCGCCGTGGCCGACGACGGTGAGCCGCGCGGCCACCTGACCGCCGCCGAGGCGCTCGAGCTTGCGGCAGACGCACGCGTCCTCCTCACGCATCGACCGGCCGAGCTCGCCGCGCCGGACGGCGTCGAGGTGGCACACGCCGGAATGCAGATCGCGCTGTAGCGCACCTATCGGGCTGGGCCGCCGGCCGCCCCGAGCATCGAACCCCGGGTCTGCAAGAGATCGCCGGGGCAGCCGATACAACCCTGGACATGACCAGCGCTTCCTGCCTCTTCTGCGCGAACCCGCTGCGCCACACCGTGGTCGATCTCGGCATGTCACCGCTGTGCGAGACCTTCCTCGAGGAAGGCCAGCTGAACGAGATGGAGCCCTTCTATCCACTCAATGTCCGGGTGTGTGAGCGCTGTTTCCTCGTGCAGCTCGAGGAGTACGTCTCGCCCGAGGCGATCTTCACCGAGTACGCCTACTTCTCGGGCTTCTCGGACTCCTGGGTCGAGCACGCCCGTCGCTACGTCGAGCTGATGATCGAGCGGTTCTCGTTGACCAAGGATGACCTGGTCGTCGAGCTCGCCTCGAACGACGGCTACCTGCTCCAGCACTTCGTCTCACAGGGGTTCAGCCCGCTCGGGATTGAGCCTGCGCAGAACATCGCCAGAGTCGCCAACGAGGCGGGAATCGAGACGCTCGCCGAGTTCTTCGGCCAGGAACTCGCCGCGCGGCTTGTCGCAGAGCGCCAGCAGGCACAGCTCATCGCCGGCAACAACGTGCTTGCGCAGGTTCCGAGCGTCAACGACTTCGTCGGGGGAATCAAGACGTTGCTCGCACCGGGCGGCGTCGTCACAATCGAGTTTCCACACCTGCAGCGGCTGTTCGACGAGAACCAGTTCGACACGATCTACCACGAGCATTTCTTCTACTTCTCGTTTCTCAGCGCACGAGAGATCTTGGCGGCGCACGGCATGGAGCTGTTCGACGTCGAGGAGCTGCCGACGCACGGTGGTTCGCTCCGCATCTATGCCACGCACGCCGAAGAGGATGCGCATCCGGTGAGCGACCGGGCCTGCGAGCTGCTCGCTCGCGAGGAGGAGGCCGGCTTCCGCACCCTCGAGGCGTACTCGGCTTTCGGCGAGCAGGTCGAACGCACCAAACGCGAGCTACTCAGCTTCTTGATCGAGTGCCGCACGAGCGGCAAGAGCGTCGTCGGCTACGGCGCGCCCGGGAAGGGCAACACGCTCCTCAACTACTGCGGCATCCGCACTGACTTCCTCGAGTTCACCGTCGACCGCAACCCGTACAAGCACGGCCGCTTTCTTCCCGGCACGCACATCCCGATCAAGCCGGTCGAAGCGATCGCCGAGCGGCGCCCGGACGTCGTTCTGATCCTCCCGTGGAACCTTCGCGACGAGCTGGTCGCCCAGCTCGACTACGTCCGCGAATGGGGCGGAATCTGCGTCGTCCCAATTCCACAGGTCGAGACCGTCCTCGAGTAGCGCGCGGAACCAAACCGCCCGAAGACTGCTAGTGGTGCTTCGCGACCCAGTCGTACGGGATCCGGTTCTCGTAGGGGTCGAGACGCTCGCTACCGGAGGGGTCGTGCGGGTGTGTTGCGCAGTTGGCGACGATCGCCGATGGCGCGCTCATGCCCTTGAAGCCTGTCCACAACCCGGGCGGGATGACAGCGAGCGAGTAGTCGTCAGGGCCGAGAAAGCGCTCGACCATGGCACCCGCGCTCGGAGAGTTGTCGCGCTCGTCGTAGACCACGAGTTTGATCCGCCCGTGGACGCAGGCGTAGTTGAGCGTCATCTCCGAGTGGCGGTGCCAGCCCTTGACTACGCCCTCGTAGATGGTCGTGAAGTAGATCTCGCCGAACTTCGAGAAGTGCGCGTCGTCGGCGCGGAGCATGTGCATGATCGTCCCCCGCTCGTCGGGGATCCGACGAAGCGGGACGATGGTCAGGTCGTGGATGGCCGTCTCGGCGCTCATCGCTGGGGAAAGGGATCGGCACACCGGGCTCGTTCGACAATCACCGTGGGGCGCGTAGTCTGGCGCCGAGCGCGCTCATGCGCGCTCTCGACCCCGTCGATAAAGGGGCCGAGCGCCTGATGGTCTCTCGCCACAGCACACCACGTTCGATCCTGGTCACCGGCAATCTCGGATATGTCGGCCCGAGCGTCGTGGCCCAGCTTCGCGCCTCGTACCCGGACGCGCGCATCGTCGGGCTCGACACCGGCTTCTTCGCCCACTGCCTCACCGGCGTGGATGCGCCACCCGAGCGGCACCTCGACGGACAGATCCTGGCCGACGTTCGGACCGTGCCCGACGGCGCGCTCGACGGGTTCGACACGGTCGTGCACCTCGCGGCGATCTCGAACGATCCGATCGGCAACCTCTACGAGCGCGTCACGCTCGAGATCAACCAGCATGCGAGCGTGGCTCTTGCTCGGGCGGCGGCCGCCCAAGGCGCGTACCGAGAGCTCGCAGGTAGCACCGCTTACGGCCTACGCGCGCTCGAAGGTCGAGGCGGAAGCCGGGCTCACCGAGCTCGCCTCCGACGCCTTCTCGGTCACGTGCCTGCGCTTCGCGACCGCCTGCGGCATGAGCGATCGCCTGCGCCTCGACCTGGTGCTCAACGACTTCGTGCCCTCCGGCCTCACGACAGGCGCGATCGAGCTCCTGAGTGACGGCAGCTCGTGGCGCCCGTTGATACACGTCGCCGACATGGCGCGGGCGATCGCCTGGGCCTCGGCGCGTCATCCCGCAGACGGGGGCGCCCAGCTCTGCGTCAACGTCGGCTCAGACGGCTGGAACGTCCGCATTCGCGAGCTCGCCGAGGCCGTCTGCAACGAGCTCGCCGGCGTCGAAGTCACCTTCGCCGACGGCGCCGCACCCGACACACGCTCCTACCGGGTCGACTTCACGGCCTTCGATGCCCTGGCTCCCGATCACCTCCGGCCTCAGGTTGCTGTCGAGGAGGCCGTGCGTGGGGTACGCGACGGGCTCGTGAGGATGGAGTTCCGCGACCCGAACTTCCGCGAGGGCTCGCTGATGCGCCTGCAGACCCTGAACGGACTGCGCCGGCGGGAGCTGCTCGACGCCGAGCTACGGTGGCAGCACGGCTCGGAGCCAGCTCGGTTGGTCGCGTGAGCACGAGCCCGGACGGGGCCCGGGCCATCACGCCAGAGGCAGCGGCCGACTCGCCGAGCGTGCTCCCTGGTGGAGCCGAGATGGCGCGGGAGCTGTACGAGCTCGTCGAGCGCCTCTACCCGATCGCCCGCAGCCTGACCGGGGCCGGCGTGCGCGAGACGCTCGCCGTGCTGCAGACGGAGGTGGGCGCGGCGATTGAGGTGAGCGAGATCCCGACGGGAACGCCCCTGTACGACTGGGCGGCGCCGCCCGAATGGCGGCTCCGCGACGCCTACGTCGCGGACGTCAACGGTCGGCGTGTGATCGACCTGGCCGACTCGAACCTGCACGTCGTCGGCTACAGCGTCGGTGTCGACGAGCGGCTCTCGCGCGATGCGCTCGACGCACATCTTCACTCGCTTCCGGAGCAGCCCGATCTCGTTCCCTACCGCACGTCCTACTACGGCGAGACCTGGGGTTTCTGCCTCACAGACAACGTTCGCCGACAGCTCACGGATTCAGAGTACGACGTGCTCGTCGACGCCGAGCACGTCGAGGGCTCGCTCACGCTTGGCGAGGCGCGGGTCGCGCTGCTGGGCTCGATCCGGAGGGAGTTGTCCGGTGGGGCACTAATGTCCCAGAGTCCGGTCGGGGTGTTTATGACCTGGACCCTGGTGGTGCGTTGACGGTTGCCTGAGCTGGTGGGCTTGGGGGATGGTTGTTCATGAGACTTGGGGGTTGGTCTTGTGAGCGAGAAACGGGATCGTCGGAAGTGGTTGCCTGAGCGGAAGGCGGAGATCGTGCTCGCCGGTCTGCGCGGCGACCGGAGCGTGCGCGACGTCTGTCGCGAGCACGAGATCGCCGAGACGCTGTACTAGGGGTGGCGTGACCGTCTGTTGGAGGGCGGCACCGAGGCGTTGCGCTCCGCGAGGGAGCGCGCCAGGGATCCGCGTGAGCAGGAGCTGAAGGACGCCAGGAAGCGGATGGCGCGGCTCGAGCGTGCGTTGGGGAAGAAGACGTAGGGGCTTGAGGTAGCGGGGGAACTGTTGCGGGACTGGACGTGAGCGTCCGCGTGTCCAGAGCCCGTGCCGAGCTCGCTCAGGGACGCCGGCCTTCGGTGGTCGCGCGAGTGGCAGGCATCTCACGCCAGGCGATCTACCGCGTTCCCCGGCGCCGACCACGCCAAGCAGGCCCGGGCAGGGTCTCAAACACGGATGCGGCAATCGTCGAGGTCGCCAAGGCCAACCCGACCGACGGGACGCGGATGGTGGCAGCGCTCGCGACGCGGGAGCTGGGTGAGCCGGTGAATCGCAAGCGGGTGCAGCGGATCATGCGCGAGCACAAGCTGTTGCAGCCGACCCGCCACACGGGTAGGCGAGCGCGTCCTGGTTTCTTCCAGGTCACCCGGCCTGACGAGCTCTGGCACATGGACATGACGAAGCTCTGGGTCGCCCAGCACGGCTGGGCGTACATGCACGCAATCATCGACTGCCTAACGCGCGAGATCACCGCCTGGACACTCGACCTCAGAGCTCGAACCAAGGAGGCGATCGACTGTCTCGAGCACGCGCTCGCCGTGCGCCATATCGAGCCCGGCCAGCTCACGCTCGGCACCGACAACGGCCCGCAATTCACCAGCAGAGGCTTCCGCCGCCATCTCACCGACCGTGGGATCGCGCACCGACGCGGCGGCTACCGCGACCCCGAGTCCCAGGCCTTCATCGAGTCCTGGTTTGGCCAGTTCAAGAAACGGCTCGCCTGGCGCGCCGAATGGGAAACCCTCGACCACGCCAGACAGGACATCACCAGCTACCTCAACAGCTACCAGCACCGACCCCACTCCGGGATCGGCTACCAAACACCCACCGAACTCGCCACCACCTGGAAGCGAGAACCCCTACACACCCGAGCAACCTAAACCGACAACACAAACCGGGTCCAGGTCAACTCCATCACCGGCTACGTGATCCTGCGCCGCGTGCGGGTGAACGATACCGGGGGCGACTTCGGTGTATTGGTCACGGACACGGGCAGCGCCGCCACCACCTACACCGACGCCACGGTGGCAGCCGGCACCACGTACACCTACCGCATCAAGGCCATCAACGGGGCCGGAATAAGCGAACGCTCGCGCTGGTACCACATCGACATCCCGGCGCCCCCGTAGCAGGTAGCGAGGGCTACTAGGCGTCGCAGCCGCTGGCTGACGCTGCGCCTGCTGGGTCGACAGGACACCTGGCTCAACACCTTCTCCTGGGCTGCGGGCGAGTGGTCACAGAGATGGAAGATCGGGCGAATGCGATCGACGACAGGACGAAGCCGATCGGTGACGGGCCGGCATCGTGCAGGGCCGCAGCGGCGTGAGCCACCCTCGGCTTCCCGACCCGATCGCAGTGTAGGCGCGGGATCGAGATCGCGCAACGGATCGTAATGATCTCGAAATACCTTTCGCCGCCATCGTCTACAGACCACTACGGAGGACGAGGGGCTTCTGGACTCGTTGTGTCGTCCGCAGAAGACGCGCGACGGCCGTCTTGTTGCGCCAGACGTCGTGGACACGCACCCGGAGCTTGTGGCGACCGAGCGCGAGCCTGTTTACCGAGCAGCGGAAGGGCTTCTTGCGATCGCGACACACGCGGCGACCGTCGACAAGGACGTCGACACGCCGCACGGGAACGTTGTTGCGAATCGTGATCGACAGCCGCAGGTTCCGCTTCAGGCGACGTACCTTTGCCTGCACGCGCGGTCTGCGCTGGCCATTCGGCGCCGAGGGCTTCGCCGGCGCTGTCGTCGGTGTCGCCGGCGTGCCCTGAGAGGCCGGACCGAACAGGTCCCGGTAGCGGGCCGCCCCGAGGGGGAACCAGCCCTCGAGCATCGAGCTCTGTGTCGAGGGAGTGTCGGCGTCGAAGTAGATCTGGTACGCGACATCGGCCTGAACGATCCAGGAGTACATGCGCTCGATGAAGTACGGGTCGTCGCCGCCGCCGTGTCCGTCGTCGCGGATGATCATGCCCCACTCGGGGAAGCTCATCTGCTTGCCATACGTAGCCGCGAAGGCCTTGTGCCAGGCGAGCCCGTAGCTCTTCGTGCGCAGGTTCGTCCAGCGGGTGATCGGGTCTTGCCAGCCTGGGTCCCAGTCGTGGTTGTAGACATCGAGCCCGACGAAGTCAACGTACGCGTCACCCGGATAGACCGACTCGAGGGCGAGCGCGCCGCCCAGGTTCGCCGACCAGTCGAACGTGAACGACGAGCCGGCCACAGCACGCATGCTGTCGGCAATGCGACGCCAGTAGCTGACGAAGTTGGTCGGGTCAGCACCGGCGTACCAGGGGAACCAGTTGTGGTTGAACTCCCAGCCAAGCCTGATCACGGAACTCCCGAGCCCGCGGACAACGAGATGCTGGGCGAGCTGGGTGAAATGGTGGTCGTAGCTGCCGGCGGCGCCCTGCGCCAGCGTCGACCCGTCGTTGGGAAGCATTGGAACCGAAAGCACGAGGGTGTAGGGCTCTCCCTCCCACTGATCGAGAAGCCAGATGGGATCCGAGATGTCGCTCCACTCGTTCCACTCGAGGTAGTCGAGAACGACAGCCGGCGGCTGGCCGAGCCAGGTCCCGAAGTCTGCGGCTCCGGCTGCGTTTCCGCCGCCGGTATAGGCGCCGAGTGGAGCAGGAGAGGTCGCGGCGCTCGCCGGGCTCGCGCCCAATATGACGCCGGCTAGCGCGCAAAGCCAGGCGCAGGCAGCTACACGACCGCTAGCGGGTGCGCTCGAAACCACGATCCCATAGTGATCGGCCAAAGAACGTTTGCAAGCACCCGTTTCCGGCTTCTTCCCTCGGCTGGGTGAGGCATGCCCCTCACCGGGGGGATGCCTCACCAGACCGCGCTCTCAAGTCCCTCGTTCGAGTGGTCGCGGGCGTGCTAGTCGCCGCCCGACACCAGTCGTGTGGTGCGACCCACTCTCTGCAAGCTCATCGTTCTCGCACTCGTCGTTCTCGGTCTTGGAGCGACACCCGCAACCGGCGCTTCTATGGGCGTCTACGTCGGGGCGGCCAACCCGAGCGGTGTGGACGCCTACGGAGAATGGCTTGACCGAGAGCCCACGTACGCAGTCGATTTCCTCGCCAGCAACACCTGGAGCGAGATCTCGAATCCGACCTGGTGGCTCGACGGATGGCAGGGCTCGCCGTACCACGTTGTCTTCTCGGTTCCGCTCATCCCCAGCGACGGCTCGACCCTTGGCCTGGGCGCGAGCGGCGCCTACGACTATCACTTCACGAACCTGGCCCAGAAGCTCGTGGCCTACGGCTACGGCGACGCAACGATTCGCCTCGGCTGGGAGATGAACGGCAACTGGTTCGCGTGGTATGGCGGCAACGATCCCGCATCCTTCGTCACGTACTGGCGCCGGGCGGTCGACGCCATGCGCGTCGTCAGTGGCGCGTCGTTTCGTTTCGACTGGAACCCGATCGTCGGCGGAAGCTACCCGGCCGACGTCCTCTACCCGGGCGACGACTGGGTCGACGTGATCGGACTCGACGTGTACGACCAGGGCTGGTGGCCTGGCTGGGAGGATCCCACCAACCGCTGGAACGAGTTGGTCTGGCAGCCGTTCGGCCTCGCCTGGCACCGCGATTTCGCGGCCGCTCACGGCAAGCCCATCAGCTTCCCCGAGTTCGGCCTCTCCGACAGTGCGCAGCACCACGGCGGCGGCGACAACCCGTACTTCATCGAGAAGATGTACGAGTGGATCGGCCTGAACAAGGAGAGCGTCGAGTACTACGCCTACTTCGAGTTCGCCGGCCCGATCGGGAATTCCGCCCTCATGGGCGGCTCGTTCCCCCTGGCGAGCGCTCGCTTCCTACAGCTCTTCTCTGTCGATCCTCCCGCCGTCGAGCCGCCACCGCCGCCCGACGTCATCGGCGCTCTGGGCACCGACACCGATGACGAAAGTGACCGGGAGCCGGCGGGAACCGAGCTCTCTGCCGAGCACGCGATCCCACTCGTCGTGCACGTGCGGCACGCGTAGAACGGCGGCTACGTCTAGCGGCAGCTAGGTCTAGCGGCTCGCGCCGGGTCGCCAGAGCGGCTCGGGCAGACCCTCGAGCTGATTCACCGCGCGCGCCATGATGAAGAGCAGATCCGAGAGGCGGTTGACGTAGACGAGCGCGGCGGCGTTGATCGCCTCGCGCTCGGCGAGCGTGACCATCCGACGCTCGGCCCGGCGCGCGACCGTGCGCGCGTGGTGGAGCCTCGCCGCGAGCTCTGTGCCGCCGGGCAGCACGAAGCTCTTCAGCGGCTCGAGCGCATCGTTGAGCGCGTCGCACTCGCCCTCGAGCGCGCCGGCCTGCTCGGCCGAGACCCGCAGCCGGGTCCCGTCACCATCGTCGTCCGTGGTCGGCACGGCAAGATCGGCGCCGAGGTCGAAGAGCTCGTTCTGGATCCGCTCGAGCGGAGCGCGGATCTGCGGCGGTCCGTCGACGGCGAGGGCCTGCCCGATGACGGCGTTCAGCTCGTCGATGGCGCCGAACGCCTCGATGCGTAGGTCGTCCTTGGCGACCCGCGCGCCATCTCCGAGGCTGGTCTCGCCCTTGTCGCCGCCCCCCGTGTAGATGCGCGTGAGCCGAACCGGTTCGTCACGCTTCTTCGCCATCACTAGCGGCGGACTCTACCCACGCGATTCCGGATCCACCAGCGACCGCCGACGATAAGCGCGAACGCCAGCACGAAGATGACGAAGCCGATGATCCAGGCGCTGCCTTCGGGCCGCTCGCCAGCCGCTGGCGCGGGGCTCTCCCCTGCGGGGGCGGTGCTTGTGACGATGCCCGTCACGGCCACGGCGGTGATAGTTGGGCCGACCAGCACTGCGTGTGTGAGGCTAACAGCGGGCTGGCGCCTGGCGGGCCCTCGGCGCAGGCAAGTCCGCTGGCCAACGGTCGCAAAGGGCCGAGCGGTTGACGTCACTCATGTGCGGCGACTACCCTGAGAAGCGATGGCGACGATCGCGCAGGTCTGGTGGAGCCGGCGCACCGAACGGTGCGAGGAGCCCGCCTGACCGAGCCCGCTGGCAGACCCTTCGCACCGTTCGAGACCCCCGGCTACGGGAGTCTTTCTCGTTGCGCGTAGGGTCCTCCGAGTCGACGACACACCGATGACAAACCAGATTCCAGCCGATCTCATCACGCCACTCGGCGCCTACGTGCGTCTCCGGGGGAACGGACCGAGCTTCCTGCTCGAATCCGTCGACCAGGGCCGGCTCGGCCGCTACAGCTTCCTCGGCGCCGGCACGCGCATCGTGGGGTTCGACGAGGCAGAGGCAGTCGTGAGCACCGGCTCACCGGTGATCGGCTACCTCGGCTACGACCACATCACCACGCTCGAGCCGACTGTCGTACTACCCGAGAGCGGGCGCCCACTGACCGAGAGCGCCTTCATCGTCGCCGAGACGCTGATCCGCTTCGATCACCTCCAGGGCGTGGCGGAGGTGATGCACGGCGATACCGCAGCGATAGCCGGACAGCTCGCCGTGCCAACGCCGGACCCGATCGACCGGGCGGCTGGAGCCGCCGGCACCACCACGCGCACGCCCGACCAGGCCGCCTACGAGCAGGGTGTCGTGCGCGCAAAGGAGTACATCCGCGGCGGCGACGCATTCCAGATCGTTCTCTCGCAGCGCGCAGCGCGCGCGACACCGGCGACCGGGATCGGGCTGTACCGGGCGCTCAGGCGCGTCAACCCGTCGCCCTACCTCTTCTTGCTCGAGCTCGGTGAGCTGACCCTCGTCGGCTCCTCGCCCGAGACGATGGTCAAGCTTGAGGGACGGAGGGCATCCCTCAACCCGATCGCAGGAACCGCCAAGCCGGAGCCCGGCGCCGAGGAGCGCCTGCTCGCGTCCGAGAAGGATCGCGCCGAGCACATCATGCTCGTAGATCTCGGCCGAAACGACCTCTCGCGCGTCTGCGAAGCCGGCTCCGTGCAGGTCGATCGCTACCTCGAGGTCGAGCACTACTCGCACGTCATCCATCTCGTCTCGGAAGTCAGCGGACAGCTGCGCACAGAGATGAGCGCCTTCGATCTCTTGCGAGCCACCTTTCCGGCAGGCACCGTGTCAGGGGCACCGAAGGTCAGAGCGATGCAGATCATCTCCGAGCTCGAGCAGTTTCGTCGTGGCCCCTACGCGGGCGCCATCGGCTACGCGCTGCCCAACGGCGATCTCGACACCTGTATCGCGTTGCGAACGATCTTCCTGCACGACGGCGTTGCCCATCTGCAGGCCGGAGCGGGCCTCGTCGCCGACTCGGACCCGAGTGCCGAGCACGAGGAGTGTCTGAACAAGCTCGCGGCGCTCGAGCGGGCAATCGAGATCGTGGAGTCGGCGTGAGCGTGCTCCTGATCGACAACTACGACTCGTTCACGTACAACCTCGCCCACCTGCTCGAGGAGCTCGGCGCCACGGTCACGGTCGTCCGCAACGACGCGATCGACGCTGACGAGGCCGAAGCGCAGGCGCCATCGCAGCTGGTCGTCTCCCCCGGCCCTGGACGCCCGCCTCAGTCGGGCAACACGCTCGCGATCGTCGAGCGCCTTTCGCCACGCACACCGACGCTCGGCGTCTGCCTCGGACACCAGGCGATCGTCCAGAGCTACGGCGGCGCGATCGGCGCCGCCCGCACGCTCATGCATGGGAAGACGAGCCCGATCGACCACGACGGGCAAGGCCTCTTCGACGGCCTCTCTTCGCCGCTCGAAGCCGGCCGCTACCACTCGCTGGCGGCCACGAAGGTGCCCGACGCTCTGGAGGTGACGGCCCGAACGGCCGATGGCGAGGTCATGGCCGTCCGTCACCGCGAGCACCCGGTCGTCGGGATCCAGTTCCACCCCGAGTCCGTGCTCACGCCCCGGGGTCCCGACATCTGCCGTAACTTCCTCGAGGGCCGCCTGTGATCGGGACCGCTATCGAGCAGCTGACCCGCGGCGAGTCGCTCGAGCGTGACGCGGCGCGCGAGACAATGGACGCCATCATGTCGGGCGCCGCGACGCCGGCACAGATTGCCGCTGTCCTGATTGCTCTGCGGATGAAGGGCGAGACCCCGGCAGAGCTCGCAGGCTTCGCCGAAGGAATGCGAGCGCACGTCGTCGGGGTGAGGGCCTCGCGCCCAGACCTGACCGATACGGCAGGCACCGGCGGCGACGGTGCGGACACGTTCAATATCTCGACCACCGCTGCTCTGGTCGCGGCCTCGGCTGGAGCGGCCCTCGCCAAGCATGGGAACCGCGCCGTCTCGTCGGGGTCGGGCTCGGCCGACCTGCTCGAGGCGCTGGGTTTCGACGTCGAGCTTCCTGCCGAGCGTATTGCCGCGTCTATTGACGAGCTCGGATTCGGGTTCATGTTCGCCCCGCTCCACCATCCAGCGATGCGCCACGCCGCGCCGGTACGCCGCGAGCTGGGCGTTCGTACCGTGTTCAACCTGCTCGGTCCGCTGACAAACCCGGCCGGCGCGCGCCGCCAGCTGATCGGCGTCTACGCGCCGGAGCTGGTGCCGCTGATCGCCTCGGTACTCGCCGAGCTCGGCGTCGAGCGAGCCCTCGTCGTGCACGGCGCTGGGGGCGTCGACGAGCTGACCACGCTGGGCGTCAACCGGGCGTGCCTCGTCGAAGGAGCGAAGGCGCGCAACTACGACATCGACCCAGCCGAGCTGGGCTTCGAGCCGGGCAGCCTGGAAGACCTTGCCGGTGGAAGCGCCGAGGACAACGCGGAGCGTACGCGAGCCATCCTCGGCGGCGAGACCGGCCCGGCGAGCGACACGGTCGCGCTGAACGCGGCCGCGGCGCTGCTGGTCGCAGGGAGTGTCCGAACGCTCGGCGACGGCTGCCTCACAGCGCGCTCCGTCATGCGTGACGGAACGGCTTTCGCCCACGTCGAGAAGCTGGCCTCCTTCTCGACGGCTCACGACCCGCTGCCAACGCCCGCCGACCAAAAGGGAAGCGAGGTGCAGGCGTGATGGGTCGTTTCCGCGAAGCACTGGCCGCCTCTGGACTCGCCGGCATCGCCGAGGTCAAGCGGCGCTCACCCTCGATGGGTGAGCTGCGCGCAGACGCGGATCCGGCGGCGATCGCGGCGAGCTACGCGCAGGCCGGCGCAGCCGCGGTGTCAATCCTCGTCGACGAGGAGCGCTTCGGCGGCAGCTGGGACGATCTTCGCGCAGCACGCTCTGCGACCAACGCACCGTTGCTCGCGAAGGGGTTCTTCTCGGCGAGCGAGGACGTGACCACGGCGCGCGAGGCCGGCGCCGACGCACTGCTCTTGCTTCTGCGCGATCTCGACGACGCGACCACACGCCGGCTGACGGACGAGGCCGCCGCCGCCGGACTCGATGCGTTCGTCGAGGCACACGACGCGGAAGAGCTCGCACGGGCGCTCGCCCTCGATGCCGACCCGATCGGGATCAACGCCCGCGACCTCGCTACCTTCGAGATCGAGCGGGCAGCACAGCTTGCGCTCGTAGCCACCGCGCGCGCCGAGGCGCCAGAACGGGTGATCGTGGCCGAGAGCGGGATCTGGAGCCGAGCGCAAGGCGCCGCCGCCGAGCTCGCCGGCGCCGACGCCATTCTCGTCGGCTCGTCGCTCATGAAGGCCGCCGACCCGGCCCACAAGCTGGCCGAGATCCTCTCGCGTCCGCTAGTCAAGATCTGCGGTCTCACACGCGATGAGGACGTGGCTGCGGCAGCCGAGTCGGGCGCTGACATGGCCGGGTTCATCCTGGCCGACACACCGCGCCGGGCCCCGGGCGTGCTCGAGGTGCCGGACACAATGCTCTCGGTTGCCGTCTACGTCGGCGAGACGAGCGAGAGCGACGCCGATCTGCAGCAGCTCCACGAGTCTGACAACGGTCACCGAAGCCGCGAGGCGCGTATTCTCTGGCACGAGCGCGAGGTGGCCCGCGTCCGCGATCTTCCCTGGCAGGGCACCGACGCAGACCATTGGCGCGCGGCGGCCGAGGCCAGCGCACGCGAGCGAGTCGTGCTCGCGGGAGCCCTCGACCCGGCCAACGTCGGCGACGCCGTCGCAACCGTCGCGCCATGGGCCGTCGATGTCGCCCGAGGCGTCGAGTCGGAACCAGGAATCAAGGATCATCGGCTCGTACGCGAGTTCGTCCAGGCCGTCCACGACAGCGAGGAGGAGCGGTGAGCACCGAGTCAGCGTCTGCAGCACCCGAGACAGGCTCCTACGGGCCCTATGGCGGCCGGTACGTTCCCGAAACGCTGATTCCGGCTCTCGACGAGCTCGAAGCGGGCTGGAACGCCGTCCGTGAGGACGACACCTTCTGGGCCGAGTACCGCGAGCTGACCGGCAATTACGCCGGCCGCCCGACCCCTCTGACCCGGGTCGAGCGCTTTGCGCCAGATCGCCGCGTATACCTGAAACGCGAAGACCTGCTCCACACGGGAGCGCACAAGCTGAACAACGCGATCGGCCAGGCCCTGCTCGCCCGACGACTCGGCAAGAAGCGCATAGTCGCCGAGACGGGCGCCGGCCAGCACGGTGTCGCCACCGCGACGATCTGCGCGCGCTTCGGACTCGAGTGCGTCGTGTTCATGGGCTCCGAGGACATACGCCGCCAGGCTCCGAACGTGCAGCGCATGCATCTGCTGGGCGCCGAGGTCGAAGCCGTCGAGATCGGGAAGAAGACGCTGAAGGAAGCGACCAGCGAGGCGATTCGCGACTGGATCACTAACGTCGATACGACCTACTACCTGATCGGGTCCGTCGTCGGCCCGGCTCCGTACCCACAGCTCGTGCAGGGCTTCCAGCGCGTCATCGGCGACGAAGCTCGAGCGCAGATCCTCGAGGCCGAGGGGCGGCTTCCCGACACCGTGATTGCCTGCGTCGGCGGCGGCTCGAACGCCATCGGCATGTTCACTGGCTTCATTGCCGACGAGAAAGTCGCGCTGATCGGCGTCGAAGCGGCCGACGCCGCCTCGCTTCAAGACGGGCGCACAGCCGTGCTGCACGGGTCACGCTCGGCGGTACTGGCCGACGAGTGGGGGCAGATCCTCGATGCGCACTCGATCTCGGCCGGGCTCGACTACCCGGGAGTCGGCCCGGAGCACGCGTGGCTACGCGACTCCAAGCGTGCCCGCTACCTGCCCTGCACCGACGCCGAAGCGCTCGAGATGTTCCAGAAGCTCACACGAACCGAGGGCATCATTCCCGCACTCGAGCCCTCGCACGCGCTCGCCCGGCTCGATCAGGCCGAAGGCGATCTCGTCGTCGTCTGCCTCTCGGGGCGCGGCGACAAGGACCTGGCCGAGGCGCTCGGCGCGCTCGAGCAGAAATGAGCGCCGGCCCGGGCACACCGGACCAGCGCAAGGCGCTCGTCATCTACCTCATGGCCGGCGCACGAGCGCCCGAGCTCGCGGCCGCCGCCACGGCCGGTGGCGCGGACATCATCGAGCTCGGCTTCCCCTTCTCGGACCCGCTGGCCGACGGCCCCGTGATTCGCCAGGCGGCAGAGGCGGCGCTGGCCGCCGGCATGACCACCGCCTCGTGCCTCGACTGCCTGCGCGAGATTAGCGGAGCGCTCGACGTGCCGATCGTCCCGATGACCTACGCCGCGCTCTTCGAAGCCTACGGATGGGAGCGCCTGGCCGAAGAGGTCAGGGCGGCCGGAGCCACGAGCATGATCGTCGCCGACGTCCCGGTCGACGTCAGACCCGAGCTTCGGCGCGTCCAGCTCGTAGCGCCCACGTCGACGGACGAGCGGATCAGGATCGGCGCGGAGACGACCGACGGCTGGCTCTACCTCGTCACGTTGACGGGAACGACAGGCGTCCGCTCGGCTATCGGGCCGGCGTTCGCCGGCCTCGTCGAGCGGACCCGTGCACAGAGCGACGTTCCCCTCTATGCGGGCTTCGGGATCTCGACGCCCGAGCATGCGCAGGCTGCCGCCGCTCTCGTTGACGGCGTGATCGTCGGCTCGCGGGCATTGCTGGTCGCGCAGGACGGGCCCGAGGCGCTCACGGAGTACGTCGCGAGCCTGCGCGACGCGCTTGACGCCCTCTAGCCGGTTCGCTCCAGCTAGCTCTCCGGCGGACGGAGCACCGCGAACGGATCGGTGACCTCGAGCTCGCGTCGCCTGAACCGGAAGAGCGCCGGCGGCCTTCCCCCGGCCGGACCCGAAGGCCGTTGCGTGCCCGTGGGCTCGAGCACGCCCCGCCGGACGAGCACGCGTTGCAGGTTGGTGGCGGTCACCTCGTGCCCGAGCGCGGACGCGTAGAGGTCGCGGAGCTCGGCGATCGTGAACTCGGCAGGTGCGAGCGCGAAGCCAACGTTCGTATACGACAGCTTGGCGCGCAGGCGGTCGCGTCCCTCCAGGACGACCTCACCGTGGTCGAACGCGAGCGTGGGCAGGCGATCGACGGCGTGCCAGGCCGTGTCGCTCGGCACGGCGGGGTCGACGTCGGAGGCGACGAGACCGACGTATGCCGTCGCGAGCTGCCACTCGTCGGGATGGCGAGCCGGCTCGCTTAGTGTGACGAGCTGCTCGAGGTGCCCGACGTCGCGGACGTCGACCTTCTCGGCCAGGTGGTGCCTGATCGAGCTCTCGAGGGTCTCGGCCCTACCCAGGTATCCCCCCGGTAGTGCCCAGGCGCCGGTGAAGGGCTGCCGAGCCCGCTGCCAGAGGAGCGTTCGAAGCTCGCCGGCCCGAACCTGAAAGACAACGGCCAGACTCACGTGACTTGCACGCGCTGGCATGCCGGTAAGCGGGCGCGTCTCACCCGCGCGTTGCACGCCGCTCTCGATGTTTTCGCTCATCGGTCGAGAACTATGGTACACTGCGCCCCAAGGTTTTCGCCTATCGATCGTAAACTAGCCCTCAGCCCAGGACACACCCGTCGAGCATGACAGGCACCGCCACCCCGGCCCCTGCCGGCTCGGGCCCGGCCGTCTCGCCCGAGCTCGAGCGCGAGATCGCCCGCCTGGTCGCTGAAGCGCTTGCCGAAGACGTCGGCAGCGGCGACGCGACGACGGCCTCCACCCTCCCCGAGAACGCGTCGTGTGCAGCCACGATCCTCAGCCGCAAACCCGGCGTGATCAGCGGGCTCGCCGTTGGCGAGGCCGTCTACGCCGCCTGCGAGGGCGAGCTGCAGACCACGCGCCGCGTCGTCGACGGAGACTCCGTCGAGGCTGGCGCGGCGCTCCTCGCCATCAACGGCGCCGCAAGAGCGATCCTCGTAGGCGAGCGAGTCGCCTTGAACTTCCTCGGCCACATGTCCGGCATCGCGACACTCACGCGCGCCTACGTCGACGCGGTGCGCGGTACGAAGGCGACCATCCTCGATACGCGCAAGACGACCCCCGGGCTTCGACAGCTCGAGAAGTACGCGGTTCTGTGCGGTGGCGGCACGAATCACAGAATGGGGCTCTACGACGCCATCCTGATCAAGGACAACCACCTCCTGCTCTCGGGCTCCATCGCGGACGCTGTCGCGCGAGCGCGTACCGTGAGCGATCTCGAGATCACCGTCGAGGTCGAGAACACAGAGGAGCTCGAGCAGGCGCTCGCTGCCGGCGCCGACCGCATCCTGCTCGACAACATGAGCCCGGCCGAGCTGCGCGACGCCGTCGCGCTCGCAGGTGGCCGGGTGCCACTCGAAGCCTCCGGCGGCATCAATCTGGATACGGCCGCCGAGATCGCGGCGGCCGGCGTCGATTTTCTCTCGGTCGGGTCGCTCACGCACTCGGCGCCGGCGTTGGACGTCTCGCTCGACGTCACCGCCTGATCGCGCCGCAGCGACCGGCGGCCCTGGTCGCAGGATGGCGTCGAGTAGGAGTGCGGGCCGCGCGCACCCCTACCCAACTCTCGAAACGCGCCCTCTTTAGCTGTCGTCTCCGTCGTCGCCGCGCACGCTCGGCCCCAGCCTGACAACCGATTCACAGTCGTCGGCAACCCTGTCCTCGACGCGCGCGAAGACCAGGTCAACGCCGTCGCCACAGGTGATCGCGTCGGTACGGCGGTCGTTCGCGAGCGAATAGACGATGTCGTTGCCCGGCCCGGCGTCGACGGTGTCCCGCCCACGCCCGGTGTGGATCGAGTCGTCACCGTCGCCTCCCTCGAGGACATCCGAGCCGAAGCCGGCGAGCAACACGTCGGCCTCGGTCCCGCCGATCAACGTGTCGTTGCCAAAGCTGCCGCGCAGCGTGTCGCGGCCCGCTCCGCCGTCGAGGCTGTCGCCGCCGGGGCCGCCGCCGAGGAAGTCGTCGCCAGCCTCTCCCTTGAGCTCGTCGCGCCCGGGGCCGCCGTAGAGCACATCGTTCCCGTCGCCGCCTGCGAGCGCGTCACGGCCGATCCAGCCGTGCAGCGTGTCGTTGCCGAGACCGCCCTCGATCGAGTCGTTTCCCTGGCCGCCGAAGAGGCGGTCGTTGCCGTCCTCGCCCAGCAGGCTGTCGCGCCCCGAATGGCCGTGAATCCGATCGCCGCCGGCTCCGCCCTGGGCGATGTCATTGCCGCCACGTGCGAGCATCGTGTCGGCGAGCTCGGTGCCGACGAAGCCTGTGTCGGGCGAGTCGGCTCTCGGCGTACCGACGATGGTGGCGGCAACCGCGGCCGGCGCGAGCACGAGCGCGGCGGCGCCAATCAGGAGCGCTTTCGTCGGAATTGTCCGTCTCATGTGATGGTCCTCTCGCTTTTGGGGGTGGCGTAGACAGAACGAAGGGAGCCAGCGGCGCGTTAGCACACCTGTCGAACGACGACAGCGTTCGGTATGCGCTCTGTAAGCAGCTCGTGACGGTGCGACCGCGTCTCCTCGTACCCTGTTGGCCGTGGCCACGCTCGAGTCGCGGACGCAACCGGCGAGTGACCCATTCGTTCGCAGCCGGGAACAGATGGAACGCCTCGTCGCCGAGCTCAGAGCGCAGATGGCGCGGGCGCAAGCAGGCGGGCCACCGTCCCAGATCGAGAAGCACCGCTCGCGGGGAAAACTGCTCGCGCGCGAGCGCATCGAGCGCCTCCTCGACCCTGAGACGGCCTTCCTCGAGCTGGGTGCGCTCGCCGCGACCGGGATGTACGACGACGCCGCGCCGTCGGCCGGCATCGTCACCGGCATCGGTGTCGTCGCCGGGCGCCAGTGCATGGTGATCGCCAACGACGCGACCGTGAAGGGCGGCAGCTACTTCCCGCTGACCGTCAAGAAGCATCTGAGAGCCCAGGAGGTTGCGCACCAGAACCAGCTCGCCTGCATCTACCTCGTCGACTCTGGTGGCGCCTACTTACCGCTGCAGGCCGATGTGTTCCCCGACCGCGACCACTTCGGGCGGATCTTCTACAACCAGGCGCTGATGTCCCGTGACGGCATCCCGCAGCTGTCAGTGGTGATGGGCTCGTGCACTGCAGGTGGCGCCTACGTCCCGGCGATGTCTGACGAAGCGATCATCGTCCGCGGGACGGGCACGATCTTCCTCGGAGGACCGCCGCTGGTGAAGGCGGCGACCGGAGAAGAGGTGAGCGCGGAGGAGCTGGGCGGAGCCGACATACACACGCGGATCTCGGGTGTCGCCGACCACTTCGCAACCGATGACGAGCACGCACTCGCGCTCGCACGGGCCGCGATCGAGAACATGGCCGAGTCGCGCCCGGAGCCGCCCTGGGCGCGTGAGGACGCGGTCGAGCCGATCTACGACGCGGCCGAGATCTACGGGATCGTGCCCGAGGACGACCGGCACGGATATGACGTGCGCGAGATCCTGGCGCGGATCGTCGACGGCAGTCGGCTTCACGAGTTCAAGCGCCGCTACGGCGAGACGCTCGTCTGTGGATTCGCCCACATCGGCGGGTATCCGGTCGCGATCCTCGCGAACAACGGTGTCCTGTTCTCGGACTCGGCGCTCAAGGGCGCGCATTTCGTTCAGCTCGCCTGCCAGCGGCGTGTCCCGCTCGTCTTCCTCCAGAACATCACCGGTTTCATGGTCGGCCGCGACTACGAGGCCGGCGGCATCGCAAAAGACGGCGCGAAGCTCGTCACCGCCGTCGCGTGCGCGGCCGTCCCCAAGTTCACGGTGATCATCGGCGGCTCCTACGGAGCCGGCAACTACGCGATGTGCGGCCGCGCGTACGCGCCGCGCCAGCTGTGGATGTGGCCGAACGCGCGCATCTCGGTCATGGGCGGCGAGCAGGCTGCGACAGTGCTCTCGATGGTTGGTGACGCCGACCCCGACGAGGTTCGTGGTACCTACGAGGCCGAGGGCAACCCGTACTACTCGAGTGCGCGACTCTGGGACGACGGCGTGATCGACCCGCTCGAAACCCGACGCGTGTTAGCGCTCGGTATCGCCGCCAGTCTCAACGCGCCGATAGAGAACAGCCGCTTCGGCGTGTTCCGGATGTAACTAGGCGGTGTGCGCGTCGACGATCGCGTCGACCTCTTTGCGCTCGGCGTCGCTCAACGGCCGCATTGGCCGCCGAACGGCGGCGTCGAGCTCGACGCCGCGCCGCGCCAGAGCATGCTTCACGGCCGCCTGGAACGGGAACGTCGAGAGCGCGGATCGGAGCGCGGATAGCCGCTCCTGCCGCTCGTCTGTCGGCTCACGGACATGCTCGGAGACGAGCTCGGGAAAGGCCGCTGCGAGGCCTGACACGGCGCCCGCCGCCCCGCCCGCCAGCGCCTGGCTGATCAGTGCCTCCGGCCCAGCGAAGACGTCGAGACCAACGTCCAGATAGGGCTCGAACTTCTCCCACGGGGTGGTCGAGACCTTGATGCCACGCAGGTTGTCGAGCTCGCTGCGTAACCGCTCGATTGCGCCCAGCGGTAGGCTGTAGCCCGCTCGGGCCTCGAACTCGTACAGGTAGAACGCGGTGGGCGCGCAGGCTCGAGCGATCGCGCCGAAGTGCTCGACGAGGGCGTCCTCGTCATAGGCGTAGTAGGGCGGGCCGATTACCGCCACGGCGTCAGCGCCGCAGGATGCCGCATGCTCGGCGAGTCGCACCGATTCGGCCGTCGTGATTCCGCCGACGTGGACCGCGACATCGAGGCGTCCGTCTGCGGCGGCGACGTAGGCCTCAGTGACGGCCCGTCGCTCGGGCTCGCTGAGCAGGATGCCCTCGCCCGTCGTCCCGAGGGCGAGGACGCCGTCGACACCGCCGTCAGCCAGGAACGAGACGACGCCGGGAATCGCCTCGGCGTCGACCTGCCCGCCCCCGGCGCGCAACGGCGTGACAGCGGCCGGCAGCGTTCCCCTGATCACAGGCGCGAGTGTAGTTGGTCGTCGGCGGCGCGCCGATAGAGTCTCGGGCCATGGAAACGACCGTCCGCGTCGAGGATCACGGGGCTGTACGCCACCTGATCATGGCGCGACCCGAACGGCGCAATGCGTTCAACGCCGAGCTGATCGCGGATCTGCATGCGGGGCTCGACGGCGTGGGCGACGCACGAGCGGTGGTGCTTCGCGGCGAGGGCAAGAGCTTCTCTGCGGGGGCCGATGCCGACTGGATGCGCTCCTCCGCCGAGCTCACTGCGGAAGAGAACCGTGCCGATGCAGAGCGGATGCGGGCGATGATGAGCGCGCTCGACGGCTGTCCCGCGCCGACGATCGCGCGCGTCCAGGGCCACGCGATGGGTGGCGGCGCCGGGCTCGTCGCCTGCTGCGACATCGTCCTCACGGAGCCCGCCACCGTCTTCTCGTTCTCCGAGACGAAGCTCGGGCTGATTCCGTCGGTGATCTCGCAGTTCGTGATCCCCCGGATCGGATCCGGTGCCGCGCGCCGATACTTCCTTACCGGCGAGCGGTTCGATGCCTCGACGGCGGTTGCGATCGGGCTCGCCGATGAGCAGACGGACGACCTCGACGGCGCCATCGAGCGCGTGATCGCCGAGCTCCTCGCCTGCGGCCCCGAGGCGGTGCGCGCGGCCAAGAGGCTCGTCCGCGAGCGCCCGCAGGGGCCTGCCACGTCGGAGCTGATCGCACAGATCCGGGCGACGCCCGAGGCGCAGGAAGGTCTGCAGGCCTTCATCGAGAAACGCCCGCCCAGCTGGCGAGAGTAGGCGGGTGTGTTCGAGCGTGTCCTCGTAGCCAACCGCGGCGAGATCGCGCACCGTGTTTTCCAGACCTGTCGGCGCCTCGGGATCGTCACGGTGGCGATCGCGCCCGACGACGATCGCGACAGCCTCCACGTGCGCTCGGCAGACGCGGTCGCGCGCGTTGGCTCCTACCTCGCCGGCGACGAGATCGTTGCCGCCGCACGCTCGACGGGCGCGACAGCCGTGCATCCTGGCTATGGCTTCCTGTCCGAGCAGGCCGAGTTCGCGCGAGAGGTCGAGGCCGCTGGCCTGGTCTGGATCGGGCCGCCTCCGGCCGCGCTCGGGCTCGCAGGCGACAAGCTGGCGTCGCGGGAGGTGGCGGCGCGCTCAGGCGTGCCCGTGCTGGCGAGCGGCGAGCCGGCCGAGATCGGCTTCCCGATGATCGTGAAGGCGGCGGCAGGAGGTGGCGGCCGCGGCATGCGCGTCGTCCGCGACGGCGGCGAGCTCGACGCCGCCATCGAAGCCGCGAAACGCGAGGCCGAGAGCGCCTTCGGCGACGATCGCGTGTATTTCGAGCGCTTCCTCGGAGATGCTCGCCACGTCGAGGTTCAGCTCCTGGCCGACTCCCATGGAGAGATCCTGGCGCTCGGCGAGCGGGACTGCTCGCTGCAGCGCCGACACCAGAAGCTTCTCGAGGAGTCGCCGAGTCCGGCGCTCGAGAGCGCGCAGCGCGAGCAGCTCGCGATCTTCTCGACAATGCTCGCACGCCAGCTCGGCTACCAGAACGCCGGCACGGTGGAGTTCCTGGTCTCGGACGATGGCGAGATCGCGTTCATCGAGCTGAACGCACGGCTCCAGGTCGAACACCCGGTCACCGAGCTCGTGTGGGGCCTCGACCTCGTCGAATGGCAGCTCCGAATCGCCGCGGGCGGCCACCTCGACGTGCAGCCGGAGCCCAGCGGACACGCGATCGAGGCGCGCGTCTATGCCGAGCACCCGGTGACGTTTCTGCCGGAAATTGGCACGATCCGGGCGCTCGAGCTTCCGCGCGGGGTGCGCGTCGACGCGGGCGTGGAGGCAGGCGATGCCGTCTCGACCCGCTACGACCCACTCCTGGCCAAGCTCATCGCACACGCGCCCGAGCGGGGCTCTGCGCTCCAACAGCTCGCGCGGTCGCTCGAGCAGACACGGGTCGACGGCGTCGTGACGAACCTGCCCCTGCTGCGCTGGCTCGTGGCGAACGACAGCTTCCGAAACGGCGAGGCAACCACGAGCTTCTTCGATCTGCACCCGCCACTCGAGCGCGCGTTGTCCGCCGGGCCTCCATGGCGCGGATATTTCCGTCTCGGTCGCGATCCGACTCTGCCAGCGCCAGCGCCGGCGCCGCCGCCCAGCGTCGACCGGGCGCGTCCGGCCGGGGGCGCGACCGCCACGGACGCGACGGCGACGCTCGTCGTCGCTCCGATGCCGGGCACCGTCCTCGAGGTGCTAGTCGAGGCCGGCGATGAGGTGTCGGCGCGCCAGCCGCTACTCGTCCTCGAGGCGATGAAGATGGAAACGCCGGTGACGGCACCCTTCGCGGGCCGCGTCGCCAGCGTCGCCGTCTCATCCGGCGATCAGGTTGCCGCCGACGCGGTCCTGGCGGAGCTCGCTAGCTGATGGGGGCTGACTAGCTGACGTCGAGGGCCGCGAGGCGCGCTCGAAGCGCTGCGACGGTGGCCGGACCCGGCTCGACGCCGGCGCTCTCGAGCGCGGCTTCGAGATCGGCGAGGACTTCGCGACGGAACACGTCGTCCTGGACGGCTCGCCAGACGAGCTCGTCGAGGGTGTTCGCGAAGAGCGGCAGCTCTTGCGCGGCCTCGGTCCAGCCGGTCGGCGCCGGGGGCAGCGCGGCCAGCAGCGATGCGATGCGTTCCTCGGAGAACGCGTCAGGATTCATTCTGTCCATACCGACTAGACGAGGATCCGCTCATGTTTCTTCCCTCGATGTCCGGTGTCGCCTCGAGCTCGTCCCGTAAACGCTTGAGACAGCGCGAGATCCGACTCGCGACGGTGCCGCTCGCCAGGCCGAGCTCGTCCGAGATCGTCCGGTAGCTCTCGTCGCGCGTGAAGAAGCGATCGAGGATCTCCTTGCATTCGGGCGAGAGGCGCTCGAGCGCCTCTCGGACGAGGAGTGCCTCATCGAGGTGCTCCAGCACGGCGTCGACTTCGGCTCGCTCCTCGAGCTCGGCGCTGGGCTCGGGTCGCTTGCCACGAACGTAGTCGAGGCACAGCCGGCGCGTCGTCTGCGCGAGCCAGGGGCGGATCGCGTCGTCGTCGCGAAGCCGGTCGAGGTGCTCGTAGGCGCGTGCGAACACCTCCTGGAAGATGTCTTCGGCTTCCTCGTCGACGATCTGGAACCCCTGGGAGCAGATGGCGTAGACGTAGCGCGAGTAGCGCTCGACCAGGACGCGCCAGGCTTCGGCCTCGCCGGCACGGCAGCGAGCGACCAGACTGGCGTCCGACTGCTCAAGGAGCTTCACATTCCACATCTAAGCGGAAAACAGTCGGCGCCAAAAGAACAATTTTCGGATCCCAAACGTGTTGGGAAGAAAACGGCCGCCCGGCCCGTCCTGTTAGTGGAGGTAGTGTGGATCACAGGGTCGAAAGCGAGCGAGTTGTCCTGGGAGAGTTGCCGACGTCGTTCGCCGTCACGCCGGGGGGTGGCGCGGCGAGCGGAACCTCGTTGTGCTTCCGCGGGCCTCTGCGGTACCCGCGCCCTGGACAGCTCGTGACTGGGTGGCGCGCGGCCCCCCACCACGTGACTGGGTGATCTACCGACCTGCGGCATACGCGCGATGGGAGGCCGCCTCGGCGGCCTCCACCGCGCGTCTCGCTTTGTGAGAGAGCTCGTCCTCTTCAGTCACCCGGAGGTTGACGCTGACGATGTGGGCCGCCGCTTCGGCGGCGGCACGTGCGAATGTCACCGCAGCGACGGCGTCAGCGGCGACCGCCGGATTGCCCAGACGGGCGATATCCGACGCAAGCTCGGCGACATCGGCTGCGGCCTCCGCGATGCGCAGCGGCACCGCCGCGGCCTCGGTGAGCGCGGTGGCGATCTCGTGATCGCGCCGCGCTGAGTCATCTGTGTCTCGAGCCTCAGGCGCAGCAGATGGACGCATGCGCTTGAGCGCGCTGAGGTAGACGGCGGCGTCCTCCTCGGCGAGCGGCGCGAGCCGTGCACGTAGCGCCTGTGCCTGGGCTGCGGTCGCCGCGGCTCCATCCCAGTGCTCGAGCGAGAGCCGAGCCGTCATCGCGGCAAGCGCGGCAGCGAGCGTTGCGACGAGTGCCGCGACCGAGCCTCCTGCCGGGGCAGGCGATGCCGTGGCCACGAGCTCGAGCAGCTCGTCGACACTGATCTGCCGGTAGTCGACGAGCGCGTCCGGCGACTCGTCGGAGCTCGATTCCGGCGCGTCCTCGGCCACGCTAGAACAGCTGCTTCAGCTTCAGGGCCAACGTCATGTCGCCATCGATCTTGAGCTTCCCAAGCATGAGCGCGGTGGCAGGGTTCTGCTTGCCGCGCATGATCTTCTCGAACGTCTCGACACTCGCCCTGACAACGCAGTCGGCATCGTCGGTGCTCTGCGCGACCTGCGCACGCCCATCGGCAACCGTGACGTGCCAGCTTCCTTCGCCTTCCGCGTCGAAGCGGTATGTCGCGTCGATGCCCTCGAGCTTCGAGGAGTCGACGTGCTCTTCGAGCTGCTCGAAGAACTCGGTGATCTGCGTGCTCATGCGGTCTCTCCCTCGTGGGTTGCCGATTCAGCTCATGCGTGGGCACCGGCCGGCGACGCGGCCGGCGCTTCCTCGGGTGCCGGTGGGAGCAGGGGCGTCAATGCCGCCGCGAGCGCGGGCCCGCTCACGGTTGCCAGCACGGCTGTCTTGATGCCGATCGTGTCGGCAACGCCTCCGAGGACGACGGCCGCGATGCCGCCGAGCCCGATCGACAGGCCAATGACCAGTCCTGAGGCGAGCCCCACGCGACCGGGCATGTAGTCGTGCGCCATCACGATCGTGACCGCGAAGGTCGCGATCAGCAGGCCGCCGGCGAACGTCACGGCAACAGCACCTACAGCACCCCCGACGAGGACGTACACCAGCATCAGCGGCACCGCAAGCGCGTGGCTAGCGCCCGTCACGATCCGTGTCCCGATCCGGTCGGCGAGCGGTCCACCGATGAGCGTGCCGATCGCGCCGGCGAAGAGAAAGAAGAACAGAAGTCGGTTGCCGTAGCCCTCCCCGTTGCCCTGCGCGACCTCCCAGAGTGGAATGAACGCGAACAGGCCCATGTGCCCAACTGATCGCAGCGACACGATCGCAAGCACGAGCCGCAGCGCGCGCGGCTGATCGTCTGCGCGCGCGCCGGCATGATGCTCGACGCGTTCGGGTACGAACGTGTCGAGATAGGGGATCGCAAACGCCAGCAGGACGGCAATAACGACGGCGGGAAGTGCGAGCAACAGCCCACCCTCTAGACCAAGCGCGAGCACCAGCGTCGATGTCACGAGCGGCCCGACCGCGAAGCCGAGGTTGCCGCCAATCGAGAACAGCGACATCCCGCCGGAGCGCCGCTCGCCGCTGACGTAACGGGCGTACTTCGACGCCTCTGGGTGATACGCGGCAAGACCGAGCCCAGAGATGAACACGAACAGCATCAGCAGCGGGTAGCTCGGCGCGATCGAGGCGAGGGCGATTCCGATGCCCGAGATAGCGACACCCGCGGGCATGAGCCACGGGACCCTCCGCCGGTCCGACCACATACCGAACACCGGCTGCACGAGCGATCCGGAGAGCGTCCCAACCAAAACGATTGCGGTCAGCTCGACATATGAGAGGCCGAGCTCCGGGCGCCAGAACACGAGTAGCGCGGCCACGGCGCCGTGCGGAAGGTCGGTGGTCGCGTGACCTCCCGAGAGAAACGCCATCGCACGCTTGTCAACGCCCCTCGGCACTCGACGAGCATAGCCAGGTGCTCGTTACGCATCCGATGACGTCCGGGGCCGTTTTGCTCATCGGCGCCGCTACGATCCCGTGATGCTGAACATCACCACCAGCGGCGCAACAGACGCGGCATCGGTCGATGCCGACGCAATCGCCGTCGGCGTGCTCGACCCACCGGCGCTCGACGGCATCGGCACGGAGATCGACCAGACGCTCGAGGGCGCCCTCAGCGCGCTACTCGATTCGAAAGAGGTCAAGGGCGGCCGCGGCAAGCTTGCGTCCGTGCACACGCACGGCAGGCTGGCGGCCACGCGGGTCTGCGTCGCCGGACTCGGCAAAGCTGCTCAACTCGACGCGGACGCGCTACGGACCGCGGCCGCGCGCGTTGTCGGAGCGGCGCGCGCCGGCGAGGCTACGCGCATCGCCTGGAGCGTCGACGCGGAGCTCGACATCCCGGTAGTCGAGCAGGCCCGCGCTCTGACGGAAGGGACCGCGCTTGCCTCCTACGATCCCGGTGCCTGGAAGACCGTCGATCCCCGGCCCGAGCCGATCGAGGAGCTGATCCTGGTCGGAGATGACCTCGATGACGCGCTCGCCAGCGCCGAGCGGGCAGCGCAGATCTGCGAGTGGGCAAACCACACGCGTCGCCTCGTGGACACACCGGCGAACGAGCTAACCCCTGCCGACCTCGCCGAGGACGCGACGCGTATCGCCGACGAGCACGACGGGCTCGAATGCGAAGTCTGGGGGCCCGAAGAGATCCGCGCCGCGCAGATGGGGGCCTTCGCGGCGGTCGGCCAGGGAAGCGTCAACGAGCCGCGGATGATCGTGCTCAGGTGGAACGGACCCGACGCGCCTGAGGAGCCACTACTCGGCCTCGTCGGCAAGGGGATCACCTTCGACACCGGCGGGATCTCGATCAAGCCGTCCGCACGCATGGCCGACATGAAGGGCGACATGGCTGGCGCGGCAGCCGTCCTGGGCGGGATGGGAGCGATCGCGAGCCTCAACATCCCCGTCTCGGTCGTTGCCGTGATCGCCGCGAGCGAGAATATGCCCGACGGTCGCGCATACAGGCCGGGCGACATCCTCACGGCCAAGAACGGGAAGACCATCGAGGTGACGAACACCGATGCCGAGGGCCGGCTGGTCATGGCCGACGCGCTGACGTACTGCCGCGAGCAGGGGGCGACGCATCTGCTCGACCTCGCAACCCTGACCGGCGCCATCGTCACCGCGCTCGGCGACTTCTATGCGGGCCTGATGGGCAACGACCAACCCTGGGTCGATACCGTCGTAGCGGCCGCGACAGCGAGCGGCGACCACGCCTGGCAGCTGCCGCTGCACGCGACCTACCGGCGCCACATCGGCTCGACGTACGCTGACTTCAAGAACTCCTCCGACATCCGCGCGGCCGGCTCGATTTACGCCGCCAGCTTCCTTTCGGAGTTCACCGGAGACGGGCCCTGGGCTCACCTCGACATCGCAGGCACAGCGAGCCTCGATCGAACGCGCGGCGACTACTTCACGAAGGCGGGCGCGACCGGATACGGCGTCCGGCTGCTGGTCGAGCTGGCGAGCGCGCTGTCGCGTCAGGCGTGAACCTCGACCTCGGGCCAGAGCACGACCTCATCCGCGCGACCGTGCGCGAGTTCGCCGAGTCGCGCATCGGGCCGATCGCCGAGGAGATCGATCGCGAGGGGCGGTTCCCGTACGAGATCGTCTCGGAGCTCGCCGAGCTCGGGTTGCTCGGCGTTCCCTTCCCCGAGGAGGACGGCGGCGCCGGTGGCGACACGGTCTCCTATGCGATCGCGATCGAGGAGCTCACCCGCATCGACGCCTCGGTCGGCGTCACGGTCGCCGCGCACACCTCGCTCGGCACGACGCCGATCGCGCTGTTCGGAAGCTCCGAGCAGAAGGCCGAGTGGCTGCCGAGACTCGCGAGTGGCGAGCAGCTCGCCGCGTTCGGCCTGACAGAGCCAGACGCCGGATCCGACGCCGGTGCGACGCATACGACAGCGACACTCGACGGCGACCACTGGGTCATAGACGGCTCGAAGATGTTCATCACGAACGCGGGCACCGAGATCACGGCCTGCGTGACGATCACCGCCGTCACCGGCGAAGCGGACGGCCGCGACGAGATTTCGAACATCATCGTGCCCAACGGGACATCGGGCTACGAGATCTCGGCGCCCATGAAGAAGATGGGCTGGCGAGCGTCGGATACGCGCGAGCTGACGTTCACGGCATGCCGCGTGCCCGCGGCAAACCTTCTCGGCACGCGGGGCGAGGGCCTCGCCCAGTTCCTCGAGGTCCTCGACGGAGGTCGCATCTCGATCGCGGCGATGGGCCTCGGAGCCGCCCAGGGCGCCTACGACCTGGCCTATGCCTACGCCAGAGAGCGACAGGCGTTCGGACGACCGATCTCGGCCTTCCAGGCGATCCAGTTCGCGCTTGCAGACCTCGCAACCGAGATCGAGGCTGCGCGCGCGCTCACCTACCGCGCCGCCTGGCTGAAGGATCAGGGCCGCGACTTCGCACTGGCCGCGGCGCAGGCCAAGCTCTACACGGGCGAGCTATCAAATCGGGCAGTGAACTCGGCGCTGCAGATCCACGGCGGCTACGGCTTCATGGACGAGTTCGCCATCTCACGGCTGTACCGCGACCAGAAGGTGCTCGAGATCGGCGAGGGAACGAACGAGATCCAGCGCTTAGTGATCGCGCGCCAACTCGGGCTGCCCTAGCTAGTCGACTATAGAGACGGCGCTGATTAGGCCCTTGGTTCGGCTCCGCCGTCGATGTTGAACACGCGCTCGACGATCTCGCGGACGGCGCTGAGCGGATCGAGCTCGCGCTCCTGCACGGCCCCGAGTAGTCGTTGCAGCTCGGGGTCGTCGGTGACCGTCCGCGCAAGGTGCGCCTTTGCACGCTCGCTGGCGATGGCGAAGACCTCCGCCGCGAGGCGCTCCTTGCGGTGTCTCTCGAGTCGCTCGTCTCCGAGCCAGTCCCGATGCCCCGTGATGGCCTGCCAGAGCTCCTCGATTCCCTCGCTCTCGAGCGCCTCTGTCAGGACGATCGCGGGCATGCGCTCGAGCTCTCCGAGCGCAAGCATCTGGCGCACCTCGGCCAGCATCGTCTTGGCAAGGGGGTGATTGCGCTTGTTGATCGCGATCACATCGGGAATCTCCATGATCCCCGCCTTCAGGGCCTGAACAGCGTCGCCGGACCCCGGCATCAGCACCAGGACCACGGTGTCGGCCACGCTCCGTATTTCCACCTCGCTCTGGCCGGTGCCGACTGTCTCGAGAAACAGGATGTCCTTGCCGGCCGCGTCAAGAATCAGAGCTGCCTCGAGCGTCGCCTGGGCGAGCCCGCCGAGATGACCGCGGGCGCCCATCGAGCGGATAAAGACCTCGGGATCGAGGAAGTGATCGGCGAGCCGGATCCGGTCGCCGAGCAGCGCGCCCTGCGTGAACGGGCTCGACGGGTCGACCGAGATCACACCCACCTTCAGGTCGAGCGCGCGGGTATGCGCGACAAGCGCGCTCGCGAGTGTCGACTTCCCGACGCCCGGCGAGCCGGTGATGCCGATCGCGTAGGCGCTGCCGGTCTCCGGATAGAGCGCGCGAAGCAGCTCATATCCCTTGGCGTCACGGTTCTCGACCAGCGAGATTGCGCGCGCGATCGGCCGTCGCCGGCCTGTACGGACGCCTTCGACCAACTCCTCGACACTCAGCTCAGCCATGCTCAGGCTCGCGCGCTCGCTTCGCCGCGAAGCTCGCAGACGACGGCGGCAAGCGCGTCGAGAAATGTCGCGTTCTCGGCCTCTGTGCCAACGGACACCCGAATCGCCGTGTTCGCGCCAAAGGCCGCCATTGGGCGCACGATCACGCCGCGGCGGAGCAGGCGCTCGTAGAGAAGTCCTGCGTCTTCGCCCACGTCGGCGTAGACGAAATTGGCGACGGCTGGACCTGCAGGCGCGACATCGAGCGCTTCGAGGCCCGCAACCAGCTGGTCTCTGCCGCGTGTGTTCTCACGGCGCCGCCGCTCGAGCTCGATGTCGTCGTCAAGGCTGGCGAGCGCCGCGTCCTGTGCCGCCTGCGTCACGTCGAAGGCGTTCTGAACCTTGCGAATCGCGGCTACGACATCGGCAGCGCCGACGCCGTAGCCGACGCGCAGCCCGGCGAGCCCATAGATCTTCGAGAACGTCCGCAACGCGAGGACGCGATGTCCTCCGCGGACGTACTCTTCGATCCCGTCCGGATAGTCCGGTCGCTCGACATACTCCCAGTAGGCCTCGTCGAGCACCGTCAGCACATGCTCAGGCACGCGATCGAAGTAGGCGTCGAGCGTGTCGCGCCCGACCATCGTTCCCGTCGGGTTGTTCGGGTTGCAGATGAACACAACGCGCGTGCGCGGACCAACGGCCGCCGCAAGCGCGTCGAGCTCATACGTGTCCTCGACGAGCGGGACAAGCGTTGTCTGCGCCGCGACACGGCGCGCGTCGATCACGTAGCTCGGGAAGCTCGGCCACCCGCAGACGATCTCATCGCCGGGATCGAGGAGCGCCAGCGTGAGGTAGCCGATGACAGCGTCGGCGCCGGCGGCGACCACGACGTTGTCGCGCTCGACCTCGTGCCGCGATGCCAGGGCTTCGCGCAGGGCGTAGACGCCGCCGTCCGGATAGCGGTTCAGGTCGTCGATGCCAGCGGCCAGGGCGGCACGCGCAGCGGGAAAGGGCCCGTACGGCCCTTCGTTCGAGGCCAGCTTGACGATCGAGTCGAGCCCGAGCTCACGACGAAGCTCCTCCGCCGGCTTGCCTGGCTCGTACGGGACAAGCTCCTCGACCGCCTGGCGGACATGGACCTCAGCGGGAGGGATCCGTGCCATGCCGGCGAGACCATACCCTGTGGTAGATGATCGACATCGGTCTCTTTCCGCTCGGAATGGTGCTGCTGCCACACGAGCGGGTTCCACTGCATATCTTCGAGGAGCGCTATAAGGAGCTCGTCCAGGAGTGTCTCGACGAGGAGCAGCCATTCGGGCTTCTTCTTGCCGACGAGGACGACTACGCGGACGTCGGGACGCTGGCCGAGATCGCCGAGGTCACGCGTCGGTTCCCCGACGGCCGCCTGAACATCGTCATCGAAGGCCTCGGCCGGTTCCGCGTCGTCGAGCACACCGAGGGTCGCCCGTTCGGTACCGCCCGCGTCGAGGAGATCGGCGATGCAGAGGCCCAACCGAGCAACGAGGAGACCGACGCACTGATGGCCGCTTTCGCCAAGCTCGCCGAGGCCGCAGACGCAGAAGCGCCGACCGTCTCAACGGCTGAGCCTGACCTTGGCTTCAGGCTTGCGGCACTCGTCGAGCTCGAGAACACGCCGCGTCAGGAGCTGCTCGAGCTCGACTCTGAGCGCGCACGAACCGAGTACCTGACGCGCCTCTTCAGCGAGCTGGCTCGCAACATCACCCGCCAGCGTGAGATCCGCGGGCGCGCCGAGTCGAACGGGCGCGTCGAGGCGCGTGATTGAGGGTACGTCGCGGCGCCCCCCCCCGGCCCTGGCCTAGGCCGTGCGCTTCTTGCGAATCCCGTGGACAGGGCGCCCAGCAGCCTCCCACGCGTAGTAGGAGGCGCTCGGCCCGAGTGAGGGCTCGTAGCTGACGACGCGCGGGTTGCGACCGGCCTCCTTCGCGCGTTGCGCGTGGCGCAGGAGGTTCGGGTCGTCAGACTCCTCCCAGACGAGAATGAGATGCGCAGCGGTCATGTGCTCGGCAACGAAGTCACAGCCCTCGGCCGGGCACGGGAACGGGTTGGTCGCGACGCAGTACCAGCCGCTGTGATCGGCACCGGTGTCGTCGGTCCACAGATCCTCGTCGACATCGGTCTCCTGATCCTCGAGCAGGATCGTTCCTGGCTCGGGAAGCCGCGGCTCGTCAGACATGGCGCTGCACTGTAATCGCGCGATTCGCACGCGGCGAAGAGAAGAACTCGTCTAGAGGTCGCGCATGAAGCTCGGCGGCTCGAGCGCCTCGCCACCGGTGTCGGCGCGCCGCGCTCTGCGCCCTGCCGGACCGGCGAGACCGGTGGCAATCACCGTGATCCAGAGCTGGCCCTCGAGTGCCGGGTCGACAGTCGCGCCGAAGATGATGTTCGTGTCGGCGGTGGCTGCCTGGCGGATGACATCGGAGGCCTCGTTCACCTCGAAGAGTGTGAGGTCCTCACCACCCGCGACCGAGAGGAGGATGCCGCGTGCGCCCGAGATCTCGGTATCGATGAGGGGCGAGCCCAGTGCGCGCTCGGCGGCCTCCTGCGCGCGATTCTCGCCCGTCGCGAAGCCGATACCCATCAGCGCGGATCCGGCGTCGCTCATTACCGTTCGCACGTCGGCGAAATCGAGGTTGATGAGGCCCGGCATCGTGATCAGATCGCAGATGCCCTGGACGCCCTGGCGCAGAACGTCGTCGGCGATGCGAAATGCCTCGACCATCGCCACATCGCGCTCGAGCACCTCGAGCAGGCGGTCGTTGGGAATGACGATCAGCGTGTCGCAGACGGCGCGCAGCTCTTCGACGCCAGCGTCGGCCTGCTGGCGTCGGCGCGAGCCCTCGAAACCGAACGGCGTCGTGACAATGCCGACGGTCAGCGCCCCCAGCTCGCGTGCGATGCGCGCAACCACGGGCGCGGCTCCTGACCCCGTTCCGCCACCTTCACCGGCGGTGACGAAGACCATGTCCGAGCCGCGTAGTGCCTGGCGGATCTGATCGTACGCCTCCTCGGCGGCATCACGGCCGACCTCGGGATCGGAGCCCGACCCGAGTCCTTGCGTGATGGTCTGCCCGATGTGGATCTGCACGGGCGCCTGACTCGCCTGAAGCTGCTGCACGTCGGTGTTGAGCGCGATGAAGTCAACCTGCGAGATGCCGGCCTCCATCATTCGCTCGAGCGCGTTCATTCCGGCACCGCCAACCCCGATCACGCGGATGGCGGCCCGGTAGGCGCTCGCCTCGTCGAGTTCCATGCCCCGACTCGCGCCGCCGAGCGGCGCCTCGGCAAACACAGCCGCGGGCCGGTCGACCTCTCGCAGCTCGGGCGGGTCAACGGGCTCGCTGGGCTCGAGCGGAAGCGCGGGTTGGACCGGATCGGCCGGCTCAGGTACGGGCGGCGGCTGCCGCAGGGGCTGAACGTTGTCGAAGGGCGCCGGATCGTCGGCGACGGGCGCCTCGGTGCTCTCGGGCTTCGTGTCGCTGCTCTGCCTGGCAGCCTCGTCCGTGGCCTTGAAGAGGTCGGCGAGCGGCCCCTCACGCATGCTCGCGCGCTTTCGCGCCATCGAGCACCTCCTTTGCGAGTGAGCGGTAGGCATCGGAAGCTGCACCATCGGGGTCGTAGGCGAGCACCGACGACCCGGCGACGGGAGCCTCGGCGTAGCGCACTGTCTTACGAATGCGGGTGTTGAAGACGCGCTCGCCGAAATTCTCGATCAGCATCTCCACCGCCTCGCGGCAATGAAGAGTCCGCCCGTCGTACATGGTCGGGAGGATCCCGCGTATGTCGACGGTGGGATTGAGGTTCTCGCGAATCATCGTGAGCGTGTTCTGGAGCTGAACGAGCCCGCGCAACGAGAGGTACTCGCACTGGACGGGCACGATCACGTCGTGTGATGCAGTCAGCGCGTTGACCGTGAGCAGCCCTAGCGATGGCGGCGTGTCAATGAGGATGAAGTCATAGCGCGAGCGCACCGGCGCCAGGGCCTTCTCGAGCGTGCGTTCACGTCCGATCATGCTCGCGAGCGCCAGCTCTGCACCGGCGAGATCGATTGACGAGACGGCCACGTGCAGCTCGGCCACCTCGATGATCTCCTCTATCGGGAGCGAGCGCACCAGGACGTCGAACATCGAGCGCTCGATCGTGTCGGGATCGAGCCCCTGGCTCATAGTCAGGTTTCCCTGCGGGTCGAGATCGACGACGAGGACACGCTCGCCTAGCTCCTGCAGCGCAGCCGCAAGATTGACTGTCGTCGTGGTCTTCGCAACGCCGCCCTTTGGTTGGCGAGCGCGATAATGCGCGCCCCACCACCGCCGCTGGAGGTCGCCACGTCGCCCTCTAGGCGAAAGCGAGATACTGGCATGGCCATTGCCGCCCTCCTTTCGTTCCAAGCTAGCACAATCCTCCCCGCCTTCAATGCGGTTCCGGGGTGTCCGGCTACCGAAGTACGAGGCGCTGGAGGGCGGTGCTACGCAGCCGCCGGAGGCTGCTGCCCGGGCACGAACTTGCAGGCGACCTCTCCACGAAGGCGGATCCACAGCGCCGCCATGAGAAAGGCGATCGCGAGACCTCCGACGAGTGGCTGCAGCGGCGCCCAGAGCTCTAGCGCTCCTGCCGCTCCGAGCGCCATCACGATCGGCTTGTTGCAGACGGGGCACCCGACCGCCAGCAGCGAGAGGACTCCTCCCCCGGCAGCCTGGGCCGCGCGCCTGCAGCGATACCGCAACGAGAAGCCCGATCAGGATCGAGCTGACGATCCAGACAGGGTAGGCCCAGACCGTGATCGCTACCGGGCGCCCGAACAAAGGCGTGTCGATCAGATTGCTCGGAATCCCGACCGCGACTGCGGCGAGGACGGACACCGCAAGCGCGACAAGGTAGCGCCGCAGTGTCCAGAATCGAAAGGCACCGAGGGTAAGCGCCATCGGCAAACCCTATCCCGCGGGCGAGGCCTATCTGCTGGCGGCGAGCTGACGCATCGCGGCGGCGTGGTGCTCGAGATGCTGCGAATGTGCGCGTAGACCAAGCAGGGCACCGTCGAGCGAGGCCAGAAGCTCACTACGCGAGTCGGCGCGTAGGCACGCGATGAGCGCCCTGCGCAAGACGTCCTCGCCCTTTGCGCCCGGGCCGTTGCCCTCGACGAGTGCGATCAGGCCGTCGAGCAGACCAGCGCGCTCATCGGGCGTCTCACCGACGAGTGCCGCGGCGCGCATCGCCGCGGCCCAGGCACCATCTTCCTCGCCGAGCAGCTGCACGAGCGCTTCACGGAGCCCTTCCGCGCGAAGCGGCCCTGTATGAAACAACGCGAGCTCCCAACGGTCGAGCGCCTCTAGCAACCCAGGATCGTCGACGTGCGCTGCCAGCCGGCAG
>CBDCXJ010000010.1:0-14422 GCA_965223695.1 Gaiellaceae bacterium
GACTCGCGGGTCGAGGCGAGCGTGGACGATGTCGGCAACGAGGCTCATGATCGCGACCGCGGCCGCTCCGACGAGGATGACGCCCTGCGTCACGGGCAGATCCTGGTCGAACACACCCTTGACGGCGATGTGGCCGAGACCCTGGATGTTGAACACGCTCTCGGTGATGACCGCGCCACCCAGAAGGACAGCCATGTCGATGCCCAGCAGAGTGACGATCGGCGTCAGGCTCGAGCGGAGGCCGTGCTTGAGAACCACACGACGCTCCGAGAGCCCCTTGGCCGCGCCGTGCGAATGTAGTCCTCCCCCATGGTCTCGATGTAGGTTCCCGCGCGTGATCCGCGCATAGATCGCGGCGAAGGCGAGCGCGAGCACGCACCAGGGCAGGATCAGGTGCTTGAACCAGTCAAACGCACCGTCCGCGATCGGGACATAGCCCGTGCCCGGTAAGAGGCCGAGCTTCTCCCAGAAGACGAACAACAGGAGTAAGCCGAGCCAAAAGACGGGCGCCGAGACGCCGAACAGGGCGAGCGTCATTGCGAGGCGGTCGAGGATCGATCGTCGCTTGAGGGCAGAGAGCACGCCGACGGCGACGCCGACGATCACCCAGATAACGACCGCCCCAGCAATCAACCACAGCGTCCGTGGGGCCGCGTCGAGGATCTTGTCGCGCACCGATGTGCGCGTCTCGTACGAGAAGCCAAGACCCGGCCAGCCGTGCTCGTCGCCGCCGAAGAAGTTCCGCACGAACTTGCCGTACTGGACGTAGACGGGCCTATCGAGGCCGAACTGCGCGCGGATCTCGGCGATGTTCGTCTGGGTCGGCCTCTTGCCCGCGTGTCGTATCGCCGGGTCTCCAGCCGGCAGAAGGAAGAAGATCGCGTAGGTGATCAGCGTGACCACCAGCAGTACGACCGCAACCCAGAAGATGCGTCGTGCGACGTAGTGCCCCATACCGGCTAGATGGTTCTAGGGGACGTTGTTGTGGGTTACCTGCTGGCTATCCGGACTGAAGCGATGTGTCGACTGCCCAATGCGCATACCCCGGCGCGCCCGAGAACTGGTCGTACTCGTACCGTACGACGCTGTCCGAGACGATGTCGACGTTCGTCCCGTCGAGATACGGAATCCACGGCACGACCTCTTCCATCAGCTTTCTGTCGAAATCGGCCCAGCATGCGACTCTCTCGTCGCCGAGCGGTAGCGCGTTGCAGGCGTCGATGTCGGCATCGACGTTCGGAATGCCCTCGAGCGACCCCTCGGCCCCGAGCTCGGCGCCGAGCTCGGGCGTCAGCCCGACCAGCGAGAAGTTGATGCTACCCTGCGGGCTTATGACACGGCCGTCGAAGAGCACGGAGTAGGTCGAGACGTCGGCGTAGTCCTTGCCCCAGCCGGGCCGCGACGAGAACGGGATGTTGTCGCTCACCGTCGTTAGCGGGGTGAATGCATCATCGACCTGGCGGGTCTCGAAGAGGACGCCGATCTTGGCCGCCGAGTCCTCGATCACAGCGACCATGCCGTTGTAGAGCTCTCGCGCACCGGCAAGGTGGAAGACTCCATCGCACTCGGGCGCGTCGCAGATGCCGTCGCCGTCGGTGTCGTACTTCGACTGGGCCATCTCGGCCATGGCGGCCTTGACATCGCCCTCGAAGCCCTCACTCGGATACGGGTCGTAGCCGCGTAGCGTCTCGTTCAGCATCGAGTTGGGAACGATGTGCGTTGCGATCTCGCCCTTGGTCTCGCCTCCCCACACGCGCAGCAGCCCGGCCTTGTTCATCACGAGGTTCATTGCCTTGCGCACGTGGATGTCGTCGAAGGGCGGCTGGGTCAGGTTCATCGTCAGGTAGAAGGTACGGTCGCCGGGCTCGATGGTGAGTCGGTCGCTAGCGCTGTCGACGTAGTCCTTGACGATTGCACCAGTCGGGCCCGAGACCTCGCCCTCGAGCTCGCCCTTGGCGATCTTGGCGAAGATGTCGTCCAGGTTCGTGTTGACCTCGAAGAGGAAGCTGTCGGGAAGGTTCGAGCGCGCGTCCAGGCGGTCGGTCGCCGGGTCGTAGTCGGGGTTGCGGACGAGCTCGAGTCGGACGTCGGGATCGAACCCCGAGAGCGGCGTCAGCGTGTCACAGCTCGTCGCGTCCTGGGCATCGGAGCCGGCGATCATGTAGCCGGCCGAAGCGACGAGATACTGGCCATATTCGCCGGCCTCGCTGAAGCAGCTCCCCACCTCGCGCGGTACGGGCGCCGCTGCCGGCATGGCGATGCGGAAGAGGAAATCGCCCGCCTGCTCGGTCAGCGTGAAGGTGATCGTCCTGTCGTCGGGCGTCTCGATGCCGGAGATCGTTTGGGCTTCGCCGGCCGCGAACGCGTCGAGCCCCTCGATGACGCTGTAGTAGAAGCCGTACTGTGCGACGACCGACGGGGTCGCGATCCGCTCCAGAGCGAAGCGCACATCGTCTGAGGTGATTGGACGGCTGAGAGGCGGCCCGAACATCACGCCGTCCTTGAGCGTGAAGGTGTACGTGAGCCCGTCGGCGGACACGTCGGGCAGCGCCGCAAGGTCGTCGACTATGTCGTTGCCGGCCTCGCCGGCGACGTGCTTGTAGCCGACGAGCGTTCGCGTGAGCAGGTTCGACATGATCCCCATCGCCTCGGCGAGGTACTCGCCGGTCGGGTCGAAGCCACCCGTGAAGTCGAAGGACTGCTCCCAGCCGATCCGCACCGTGCCTCCGCTCGGTGCCTCTGGCGCGGGCGGCGGGTCGCTCGGCTCCGCGGGCGGTGGCGGCTCACTCGGCTCCGTGGGCTGCCCGGACGGGGCCGGCTCCGCTGGCGGCGGCGCCGCAGAGTCGTCGCCGCCGCACGCTGCGACGAAAAGGACCACGGCGAGCGCCGCAACCAGAGCTAGCAGAAGCGGTCGGTATCTCACGGTGCCCCCCTTGGATCGAGCATCACGTCGGTTGTCGGCGGAGCGAGCGCAGGCGATGAGCGGCGTCACCTGGTCCCAGAGACGAAAGGGGATGTGAGAAGTTAGCCGGCGGTCCGGCTCCCATCCCCCGTTTGGGGGAGAGCCGGACGCGTCGCTTCAGCGGTGGGTACGTGGGTCGAGCGCATCACGCAGCCCGTCGCCGACGAGGTTGAACGCCAGCGTCGCCGCGAACAGGAAGATTCCCGGGAACACCATAATCCACCAGGCGTCCTGGAAGAGCAACGCGGCCTCTCGAAGCATCTGCCCCCAGGACGGCGCGTCAGTGGGTGGGATTCCGACTCCCAGGAACGAGAGCGCCGCCTCGAACAGGATTACCTGCGGGATCAGCAGCGTCGCATAGATGATCACCGGGGCGATCAGATTCGGCAGCACGTCACTCAGCATGATCCTCAGATCGCTTGCGCCGAGGCCACGGCTTGCGTCGATGAATTCGCGCTCCCTCAGGGCAAGCGTCTGACTGCGGACGATCCGCGCGATCGTCGGCCAGGCGAAGATCGAGATCACGAACACGACAAACGGAACACCCGGGCCGACGAGGCCGCCGAGGCACCCTTCCCTGGTGGTGTTGCAGGCCGCCGCGACGCCAAGCGCGAACAGGAAGTACGGGATCGAAAGGAGGACGTCGGTGATACGAGAGATCACCGTGTCGACGAAGCGCCCGTAGTAGCCGGCTAGCAGTCCCAGCGACGTCCCGATAACGACGGCGACGCCGGTGGCGACGCCTGCCACGAGCAACGAGGTACGTGCCCCGTAGAGCACGCGGACGAAGAGGTCGCGTCCGACGCTGTCGGCGCCGAAGAGGAAGTCGCCGCTGGGCCCTCGAGGCAGCCCGAACTCGTCGGTCATCTCGAGCTGGAACAACTCGTTTGGGCCGTGGCCGACGAGGTACTTCGCGATGACGCCGGCGAAGATGGCGACCAGCGCGAGCAGAACGAGCACTGCAAGCCCAACGAACGCTGCGCGGTCCTCGCGAAAGCGCGCCCAGAAGAGCTGACGGGGCGAGCGGCCGGCGACATGTGTGGGCCCGGCGCCGCCGAGATCGGCGTCGGGTATCTGCGGTGCGACGCTACTCACGACGTCGATCGAGGGTAGCGACTGCGAAATCGAGCGCCCGCGGCCGGGCGAGAAGCCGTCTACATGGTTAGTGCGTCAGCACCGGCGACCACCTCGAGCAGCTCCTGGGTGATCGCGGCCTGGCGGGCGCGGTTCATGTCGAGCGTCAGCGACTCGATCAGCTCGCCCGCGTTCTGAGAGGCGTTGCGCATGGCCGTCATGCGTGCCCCGTGCTCGGACGCCGTCGATTCGAGCAGCGCCCGGTAGATCGACGTCTCGATGTAGGCCGGCAACAGCCGCGCGAGGATCTGCTCGGGCTCGGGCTCGTAGATGATGTCGCCCTCGAGGGCAATCTGCTGCGGCGTCTTCTCCTCCTCGTCCTCGAGCGTACTGCGCGGCACCGGCAGGAGCTCGAGCGACTCGACCTCCTGCGTGAGCGGAGAGATGTAGTGGTTGAAGACCATCACGACGCGATCGACCTCGCGACTCGTGAACAGCTCGACCACCCGGTGGCCGATCTCTGAGGCGTGCTGGTACTCGGGCCGATCGGTGAAGCCCGTCCACTCGCGGTCGATCTCATACCGGCGAAACGTGAGCGTTGAGCGTCCCTTCTTGCCGACAACGAGCCAGTTGACCGAAAGCCCGGAGCTTCTGTACTCGCTCTCGAGCGCGAACGCGCGCCTGAGGACCTGTGCGTTGAACGGGCCGGCCAGGCCACGATCGCCCGTCAGGATCAGGATCGCTACTGACTTCGGGTCATCACGGACTTCGAGCAGCGGCAGCTTCGTCATCGAGCCGGCCGCGCGAGCGGTGCCGATCATCAGCTCACGCATGCGCTCGGCGTACGGGCGCATCGCCGTGATGCGCGCCTCGGCGCGGCGCAGCCGGGCTCCGGCGACGAGCTCCATCGCCTTAGTGATCTTGCGTGTGTTGCGAACCGAGCGCAGCCGGCGCTTGATGTCCTGAACGCTGGCCACGGTCTAGAGGAGTCTCGCTGTGATGTTTGCCTGCACCTAGGCGGCCGCTCCGGCCTCTGCCGCCGCGCCGTCGCCGCTTGCGACGTTGAAGCGCTCGGCGACCTTCTCGATGTGCGCGCGAAGGTCGCTCTCGATGTCGTCACCGATGTCGCGCTGCTCACGGAGCCGCTCGTAGATCGAGCCCTCGGTTCGAAGGCTCTCGCGTAGCTCGTCGTGGAAGCGCGGGATGTCTTCGACCGGCACGCGATCGAGGTAGCCCTGGATGCCCGCGAAAATGCCGCTGACCTGCTCCTCGGTGGGCCATGGCTGGTACTGGCCCTGGTTGAGCGTCGAGACCATCCGCTCGCCGCGGGCGAGCGTCGCCTGCGTTTGCGCATCGAGCTCCGAGCCGAACTGAGCGAAAGCCTCGAGCTCGCGGTACTGGGCGAGGTCGAGCCTGAGCCGCCCGGCAACCTTCTTCATCGCCTTCGTCTGGGCGTTGCCCCCCACGCGCGAGACAGAGATACCGACGTTGATCGCCGGCCGAACGCCCGAGTAGAAGAGGTCGGACTCGAGGAAGATCTGGCCGTCGGTGATCGAGATCACGTTGGTCGGAATGTAGGCCGAGACGTCGCCCGCCTGGGTCTCGATGACGGGCAGCGCAGTGAGCGAGCCGCCACCCATGTCGTCGCTCAGCTTGCAGGCGCGCTCGAGCAGGCGTGAGTGGAGGTAGAAGACATCGCCGGGGAACGCCTCGCGCCCTGGCGGGCGGCGCAACAGGAGTGACATCTGCCGGTAGGCGTCCGCATGCTTGGAGAGGTCGTCGTACATGACGAGCGCGTGGCGGCCCGCATAGCAGAAGTACTCAGCCATCGCGCACCCGGCAAAGGGCGCCATCCACTTGATCGGAGCGGCTTCCGCTGCCGCCGCGGTCACAACGATCGTGTAGTCCATCGCGCCGGCCTCGCGCAGCTTCTCGACAACCTGGGCGACGCTCGAGGCCTTCTGCCCGATCGCGACGTAGACGCAGATGACGTCGCCGCCCTTCTGGTTGATGATCGTGTCGAGCAGGATCGCGGTCTTACCCGTCGAGCGATCGCCGATCACGAGCTCGCGCTGACCGCGGCCGATCGGAATCATCGCGTCGATCGCCTTCAGCCCGGTCTGCAGCGGCTCGACCACGGGCTGGCGGTGCACCACGCCGGGTGCCTTGAACTCGAGCGGACGGATCTCGTCGGCGGCGATCGATCCGCCTCCGTCGAGCGGCTGCCCAAGCGGGTCGACGACACGCCCGACCATGTTCTCGCCGACGGGCACACTGGCGATCCGGCCCGTGCGCTTGACGACCTCGCCTTCCTTCACCCGCTCCCAGTCGCCGAAGAGCGCGGCGCCGACGTTGTCTTCCTCGAGGTTGAGCGCAAGGCCTGTGACGCCGTGCTCGAACTCGAGCATCTCCATCGCAGAGCAGCTCTCGAGCCCATAGACCCGCGAGATTCCATCGCCGATCTGGAGCACCGTGCCGACCTCGGCGAGGTCGGTCTCGACCTCGTACTCCTCGATTCTCTGCTTGAGAATCGCGGTGATCTCTTCTGGGCGTAGCTTCACGGCTTCTCCTTCGGATCTAGCTCAATCATCAACCGGCCACGAGCTCGTCGCGCAGCTTGTCAAGTCGACCGCGAACGCTCGAGTCGACCAGGATCGACCCGGCGCGGAGCACCAGGCCGCCGATCAGCTTCGGGTCCACGGTGCGCGTCGCGTCGATGCTGTGACCCGCCGTCTGCTCGATCTGGCCGAGGATCTCGGAAGCCTCGGCGTCTGACAGCGCGTGGGCGGTCGTCAGCTCGACCTGCAGCACGCGCTCCTCCTGTGCGACCAGCCGCTCGAATTCTTCGTGGATCGCTTCGATCTCGGCGATGCGCCCTTTCTCGGTAACGAGGAGGAGGAAGTTGCGCAACGTCGGATCGGCATCGGCGAGAGCCGCGGCCAGCGCCGCTTGCTTCGCCCGGGCATCGACCTGGGGATTCTGCAAGAGGTTGCGCAGCTCGGACGAGCTCTCGACGGCCTCGGTGAAGCCGCCAAACTGCTCACCGACGGTCGCGAGCGTGCCGCGCTCTTTCGCGGCCTGGAATGCCGCCTTCGCGTAGATGCGGTGAGCAACTGCCATCTCTCGGTCTCTGGTCGGCTCTACCTCAGGCCAGTTGTTGGGTGCCTAGTTCGATCGTGCGATCCGCTCGAAGTCGAGCTCGTCCACTGCTTCGTCGATCAGGCGCCGTTGATCGTCGGCGTCGAGCGTCTTGCCGGTGACTTTCTCGGATGCGATCAGCGTCAGCTCGACCACCTCGCGGCGCACCTGTTCGAGCAGTTTGCGGTTCTCGGCCTCGATCGTCTTTCTGTTCTCCTCGAGACGGCGCTCGAGGTCCGCGCCGGCCTCTGCCTTGACGCGCTCGCGCTGCGCGTCGCCCTGCTGACGCGCCTCGGCGAGCACCTGGTCGGCCTGGGTTCGGGCGTCGGCGATCATCGCCCGGTGCTCCTCGAGCAGCGAGCGGGCTTCGGAGCGAGCGTTGTCGGCCTCGTCGAGCGCCTCGGCGATGCGGTCTCGGCGCTGCTCGATCAGACCCTGGATCCGCCCGAACGCGACCTTCTTGAGGATGAAGAAGGTGACGAGGAAGACGACGGCCGTCCAGATCATCAGACCCGGAACGACGTCGATCAGGTCGTTACCCCCGCCTTCCTCGGTCGTTGACTCCTGGGCGAGGACGATCGTGCTGAGCAGGACGTCCTTCATCGCTTAGGCGAGCACGAAAGCAAGCAGACCGCCAAGCAGGCCGTAGAACACGACAGCCTCGGTGAGCGCGAAGCCGAGCCACTGGATTCCGGTCAACTCACCACGAAGCTCTGGCTGGCGGGCAACCGCCTCGATCATCGAACCGAAGATGTTGCCGATGCCGATGCCTGCGCCGGCGGCCCCGAGTCCGACTCCTAGGCCGAACGCGATCGCACGACCGACACTCACAAGGTCGTCGCCCTTGATCGTGACCTCGGTGGTCTGGGCAAGCAGCGTTGTCAAGATTGACAAGTTCTCTCCTCCTCCTGATTAGTGATCCGGCTCAATTGCGCCGCCCACGTAGATCGCCGTGAGCAGCGCGAAGACAAACGCCTGAATGGTGACGACGATCGCCACCTCGAAGATGTAGATGATCGTGCCGACCGGCACCGAGATGATCGCCAGCGCGGCGGACTCGAAGATGAAGATCAGCCCGATGAAGACCAGGATCAGCATGTGCCCGGCCAGCATGTTGGCGAACAGACGCACTGACAGCGAGATCAGCCGCATGAACTGCGAGATGATCTCGAGCCCGAAGATAGGGATGATCAGGAACGACGGAACACCGGCCGGAATCCAGCTCTTGACGTACTTGAACAAGCCGTTGTAGCGGATGCCCTCGAAGTGCGTTCCCACGAACGTCATAAGGGCAAGCGCGAGTGTGACGCTGAGGTTCGCCGTGGCCGCGTAGATCCCCCACGTCGGGAGCCTGACGCCGGCGATGTGGAAGTGCTCGTCCGAGATGGGTAACGGGATGAACCCGACCATGTTGACGACCCAGATGAACAAGAAGAGCGCGGCGACGTAGGGGAACCAGGCCTTGATCGCGCGCTTGTGCGGAAGGCTCGACTCGGCCATCTGTGTGTAAACGAGCTCGTAGATCGATTCGCCCGTCGTCTGTCGCTTGCTGGGGCGCAGCGAGAGCCCGAAGCGCATCAGCCAGATGCCGAGGAAGATCGTGATCGCCGCGCCGACGAGCAGGTAGACGACGGCCTTGTTGATCGAGAGGTCGATCGCGCCGAAGTCGAGGTCGACCCAGGCGGGAAGCTTGAACTCCTCTTGCGGTTCGAAGTCCTCGGTCGCGAGTAGGAAGCTCATTGCTTGGGCTGGCCCTTCGGCTCGCCGGCGAAGTACATGCTCAGGCCGAGCGCCAGCTCAGCGCTGAAGGCGGCGGCGTAGACGAGCGCACCCGCAAGGGCGAGACCAGGGTCGAAGCTCGCGATCACGATCAGCAGGATCATGAGAAGGATCCCGCGGCCGAACATGCCGAACGCGACGATCCCGGAGCCGCGCAGGTTTGGCTCGCCGATTCCGGCCTTGCCGAGGATCAGACCAAACGCCTGCGCGCCACCCCAGAGCACGGCCCCGAGAGCCCAGCCCTCGATGCGCAAGTCGGCGATCAGAAAGATCGGAATCGCGATGACCACGACGAGCGCGCCAAGCGCGATCGGCATGCGTTTGTCGTGCATCGGCCGAGGCGTCATCAACGCCATGTCAGCTCAGCCACGCCATCTAGGCGCCGTCTCGGTAGCGATAGATCACGGCCGCGATACTCGCGGGTATCCCGATCACGGCCCCGACGGCGATCCCGTAGCCGACACCGCCGGCCGCGAGCCCGATGAGCGCCCCCGCGCCGATGCAAAGGCCGACGACCGAAGCCAGCAGCGCGCCCGCACCGAGCGGGTCAAATTCAGAGCGCTGAGACACTTGACGCGTACCCGTCATCCGGCCGGCGGCAGCTTACCAGCCGTGCTGACTTCGTGACAGCCCAAAACCACCAGTTCTCCTGCGAATTCGCGGTAGAAGATGGTGACTTTGTATCAGCCGAATCGGCCGGGTTCGCGGGGCCGTGAAGCGTCCGATCGGCCGGCTGGCTCACGCGCTGCGCTTGAGCCGGCGACGCTCGTCCGACTCGCGCCTCCACGCGGCCCACGCGCGCACGCGGCGGAGCTTGACGATCTCGAGCAGAACGACGATGTAGACCGACGCGACGATGACGACGAGCGCGATTGCCCCGACGGCAAGCGTCGGCCAGAGGTTCCATTCGCCGTGTGCTCTGAACGGCACGAACCTCGTGGCAAGGGCGGCACCGGCGAGCAGCGCGCACCAGGCCCAGAGGTACGCGACCGTTCGGCGCTGGGAGAAGCCGATGTTGCTGAAACGGTGATGCAGATGCCAGCGATCGGCCACGTAGATCGGCTTGCCGTACTTCAGCCGCTTGGCGACCACGAACGACGTGTCGAGGATCGGAATAGCGAGCACGATCAGCGGGAAGAACAGCGCAACCGTGGCGGCCGTCTTGAGGAGTCCTTGCACCGAGATCGCCGCGAGAATAAACCCGAGCATGAGCGCGCCCGAATCCCCCATGAAGATGCGCGCCGGGTAGAAGTTGCTTCGCAGAAACCCGAAGCACGCGCCGGCGACGATCGCCGAGAGCACCGCCGCCTCGGGCTTGCTCAGCGACAGCGCAATAACCGAGAACGTGGCCGCCGCGATGCCGCAGACACCGGCGGCGAGCCCGTCGAGCCCGTCGAGGAAGTTGACCATGTTCATCAGGGCGACGATCCAGAGGAGCGTCAGCGGAATCGCAAGCCCATCGGGAATGTTGTCGTGGATGCCGATGAGCGGGAACGTCAGCGTGTCGAGCTTGATCCCGAAAGAGACGGCGACCCCGGCTGCGCCGAACATGCCAGCGAGCTTCAGCCACCAGCGCAGCCCGACGAGGTCGTCGAGCAGGCCGACTGCCGCTGCGATAACGGCGCCGAGCAGCAACCCGCGGTAGGGATCGCCCAGGTCGAGAAAGGCGAGGGCGGGAACGAGAATCGCCAGCAGGAGGGCGAGCCCACCGAGCATCGGCACGGGCCGCCCGTGTGTGCGGCGACGGCTGTCGGGGCGATCGACGACACCAAGCACCCGCGCCGCGGCCGCCGCGGCCGGCGCGAGAGCCAGAACGCATCCGCCCGCGATCAGGAAACCCCAGAGGATGTCCTTGTGCTCGAGGAAGCGGGTCAGCATGGCTGTTGCGCTCTACGTCGTCGGAACAGACTCGTCCGGGAACTTCGACCCCGATAGATTCGCACCTGCGGCGGCGTCGCGTGGCGGAACCGCCACGTTCGCGCGGCAGAAGCGCTATGGCCACACGCTCGTGGGCCGCTTGACGCTTACTTCGTGCCGTACAGGCGATCGCCGGCGTCGCCGAGGCCGGGGACGATGAACCCAACGTCGTTGAGTCCGCGGTCGAGCGCTGCCACGACGATCTGGACGTCCGGGTGCTCACCATGGATGCGCGCCACGCCCTCTGGCGCCGCGATGATGGCGATCAGGCGCACCGACGGCGCTCCCGCCGCCTTCACCTTGTCGATGGCGGCCGCCGTCGAGTTGCCGGTCGCGAGCATTGGATCGAGCAGGACCACGTCGCGCTCCTCGATGTCATGCGGCAGCTTGAGGAAGTACTCGACCGGCTGCAGCGTCTCCTCGTCGCGATAGAGCCCGATGTAGCCGACGCGCGCACCCGGAATCAGCGAGAGGACTGCATCGAGCATTCCAACGCCCGCGCGCAGGATGGGACAGACGGCGACTTTCTTCCCCGAGATCCGTTCGACGTCGAGGCGCTCTAGCGGTGTGTCGATATCGACGATCTCGGTCGCGAGGTCCTTGGTCGCCTCGTAGGTCAGGAGGAGCGTTAGCTCGTTCACGAGCTGGCGAAACATCTGTGTCGTCGTCGTGACGTCACGCAACAGGCCGAGCTTGTGGCGCACGAGCGGATGAGCGACGACCACGAGACGCTCCTCGTCGGGTTGTCGTGCCCAGCCCTCGACGAGCTCGACCTGCGCGGCGCCGCGTCGGCCGGCGTAGAGCGGGCGGGCGGCACAGAGCGCTAGAGCACGCTCGCGGACGGCGGCGACGTCGCAGTCGGGCGCAAGCGCGTCGACGATGATCGAGGCGACTTCGCGCACGTCGCTCTCGTCGAAGCCGCGCATGGTGACGGCCGGAGTCCCCAGCCTCACCCCTGATGCCACGGCCGGCGGCCGCTCGTCGAACGGCACCGTGTTGCGGTTGACGGTCACGGATACCTCGTGCAGGCGCTCCTCGGCATCGCGCCCGCTCCACTCGCTTTGTCGCAGGTCGAGCTGGACGAGGTGCGTGTCGGTGCCCTCGCTGAGGACGTGGAGACCACCACCCATGAGCCCCGTCGCGAGCTCGGCGGCGTTTGCCTTGACCTGGCCCTGGTACTCGCGAAACGCCTGCGTGCGGGCGATCTCGAAACACGCGGCCTTGGCGGCGATGGTGTGCATGAAGGGCCCGCCCTGCAGCTCGGGGAACACGGCCTTGTCGATCGCCTTGGCGTGCTCTTCGCGGCAGAGAACGAAACCCGCGCGGGGCCCGGCGAGTGTCTTGTGGGTCGTCGACGTGACGACGTCACAGTGCGGGACGGGGTTCGGGTGCAGGTCCGCGGCGACGAGGCCCGCGAAGTGCGCCATGTCGCAGAGGAGAAGCGCACCAACCTCGTCGGCGATCGCCCGGAACTTCTCGGCATCGATCGTGCGCGGGTAGGCGGAGGCTCCGCAGACGATCATCCGCGGCTTGTGCTCGTGCGCGAGCCGGCTGACCTCGTCGAAGTCGATCAGGCTCGTCTCGCGATTGACGCCGTAGCTCACGATCGTGAACAGCCGACCCGAGAAGTTGACCGGATGGCCGTGTGTCAGGTGACCGCCGTGATCGAGCCGCATCGCGAGAATCGTGTCGCCGGGCTCGAGCAACGCGAAGTATGCGGCCATGTTGGCCTGCGAGCCCGCATGCGGCTGCACGTTGGCGTGCTCGGCGCCAAATAGCGCCGCCGCCCGCGTGCGCGCCAGCTCCTCGATCTCGTCCACGGTCTCGCAGCCGCCGTAGTAGCGCTTGCCGGGGTAGCCCTCGGCGTACTTGTTCGTCGGAACGCTTCCGACCGCCTCGAGCACCGACGGCCAGGTGAAGTTCTCGGACGCGATTAGCTCGATCTGGCTGCGCTGACGCTCGAGCTCCTCGTCGATCAACGCGGCAACGGCGGGATCGGCCTCGTCGAGGTGAGCGGCACGGAGCGTCTCGAAGTCGAGTTCGCGCGGCGCCGCCATCGACGCGCATCGTAGTCGGGCCGGCGCGCGAGCGGCTTTGGCTACAGGCCGCTCAGTGCTGCAACGGCGACAGCGCACGATACGGCGCCCTCGCGCAGTACTCGCGGCTCCTCCGACGTCAGGTCGACGACGGTCGATGGGGTTCCCAGCAGGCGCCCCTCGTTGACGACGGCGTCGACGCCCGACCGCAGTACGAGCGGGATCTGGCCCACCGTTGCTGGATCTGTGGCGCCGTGCAGGTTCGCGGAGGTCGAGGCGAGAGGGCCCGTGTGGTCGAGCACGCATCGCGCGGCCTCTGGCATGCGCGGGACACGAATGCCAATCGACTCCGTCCCGTCGGCGCCGAGGGCGTCGTATCGCGAGCCCGCGGCAGAGACCACGAGCGTGTACGGGCCGGGCAGCACGCTCGTCACGGCCCGTCGTGTCCGGGCGTCGAGTTCTGGCAGGGCTGCGAGAAGCGAATCGTTGTCGCCGGCCAAGAGAGCGAGCGGCATCGACCTCGGACGCTCCTTCAAGGCGTAGATGCGAGCGATCGCCGCTGGGTGATCGGGCGACGCGACGAGCCCGTAGACGGTGTCGGTCGCAAGCACCACGACGCCACCTCTATCGAGCGCCGCGATAGCTCGGTCGACTGGCGACGCGGCGGCGCTCAGCTCACGCCTCGTCGCGAGGCGCGCTGCGAGCCCGCTCTCGAGGCGGCCGCGGGCCGGTCATGTTGCGCTTCGACGATCCGCGGCCGATCACTCAGATCGTGCTCGACCCGGACGCCGGCCCAGCCGCCTGAGCCGAGTATCCGAGCGACGCCGGCCGCCTGGTTCTCCGCGGTTTCGAGCACGAGCCAGCCTTCCGGGGCGAGGACCGCCGAGGCGCCCCGCGCGATGCGCTCGTGGAACGCGCTCCCGACGAGCGCTACGCGAGGCTCGAAGCGTGCGACTTCGGGCTCGAGCTCGGCGTACTCGTCCGTCGAGACGTACGGCGGATTCGAGACGACCAGGTCGAACGGCCCTGCCTGCCCGGCGTAGAGGTCTCCGTGGACGAAGTCGACTCGCTCTGCGAGCCCGACCGCCCGTGCGTTGCCCGCGGCGACCTCGAGCGCGGCCTCGGAGATGTCGGTCGCGGTTACATGAGCGCCGTCCTGCTCATCAGCGATCGCCAGCGCGATCGCACCGGATCCCGTTCCGATCTCGAGCACTCGTGGTGTCACGAGCCCGCGCAGGTGGATGAGGCATCGCTCTACGACGAGCTCGGTCTCGGGTCGGGGCACAAGAACGTCGGACGTGACCTGGAGGGTCAACCGCCGGAATCCCCACTCGCCGAGGATGTAGGCAAGCGGCTCTCGTTGACAGCGACGTGCAACGGAGTCCTCGAGCGCGGTGCGCTCAGCGCCGCTCAGCACCTTCTCGGGCGAGGAGTAGAGCTCTGAGCGCCTGAGCGCGAGCGCATGCTCGACCAGCCGCTCGGCGTCGACACGAGGGCTCGTGCACGCGGCGGCGGC
>CBDCXJ010000011.1:0-90772 GCA_965223695.1 Gaiellaceae bacterium
TTCAACGCGATCAGCGTCGACGGTGACTGCTCGACAAACGACACGGTGCTGCTGCTCGCAAACGGAGCGAGTGGCGTCGCGCGGACTCCGGCCCGTGACGCCGAACTGGCGAGTGCGCTGCACGAGGTCTGTGACGCGCTTGCCCGCGAGATCGTGGCGGACGGCGAGGGAGCGACCGTCGTCGCCACCATCAGCGTGACGGGCGCCGTCGACGACGATCAGGCCCAGGCGATCGCACAACGGATCGCGATCTCGCCGCTGGTCAAGACCGCCCTCTTCGGCCACGACCCCAACTGGGGGCGCGTGCTCGTGGCAGCGGGGTCGGCCCCCTACGAGGGCCGCTACGCCCAGCTCGACCCCGAGCGGGTTTCGTTGAGCTACAACGGCACGCCGGTGCTGAAGAACGGCTCGCCGGAGGACATCCGGCCCGACGTCTCGGGCCCGAGCTGCTCGATCGATCTCGAGCTCGGCCTCGGCTCCGGCACGGCCAGCTACCTCACCAGCGATCTGACGTACGACTACGTCCGGATCAACGCCGAGTACACCACCTAGGAGCCGGAAGCAAGATGGCCCTGATCGTTGTCAAGTGCGGCGGCGCCGCGAGCGAGTTGCGCCCGGACGGGACCATCCTGCCGCTGCATGCCGCCGGCGAGTCGGTCTGTGTCGTGCACGGCGCCGGGCCGCAGATCTCGGCCGAGATGGAGCGGCGCGGGCTCGAGGTCCGGTTCGTCGGCGGGCGACGCTACACCTCGCCCGAGGCGCTCGAGGTCGTCCGCGAATCGTTCGACGAGGTGAGCGCACGCCTGATCGCTGTGCTCGGCGAGGCCGCGGTCGCGATGAGCGGCGACGAAGCCGGTCTCGAGGCCACGCGCATCGACGGGCTCGGCGAGGTCGGCGAGCCGCGCGCGACCGCACCGGCCTCGATCGTCGAGGCGCTCGAGTCGGGGCAGATCCCGGTCGTCGCGCCCCTGGCAGAGGGCCCGCTCAACGTCAACGCCGACGACGCGGCTGCGGCGCTGGCGATCGGGCTCGGCGCCAAGCGACTCCTCTTCCTGACCGACGTGCCGGGCGTGCTCGTCGACGGCGACATCGCCAATGAGCTCGAAGTCGACCTGGTGGCCGCCGCGCTCGAAGCCGGCGAGTTCGAGGGCGGCATCGTGCCAAAGCTCCGGGCCGCGGCACACGCGGCCGCCCATGGGATCCAGGCCGAGATCGGCGAGACGCAGATCATCCCGCCCGGGTGCACCGCTGCAGCACGCTCGCGCGCCGTTCCGCCGCCGAAGAAGGGGGCCGGCCATGGCTGAGCTCGCCGAGCACGTGATTCCCGCGTACGCGCGCTACGACCTGACGCTGACGCGCGGCGAGGGCGTCTGGCTCTACGACGCGAGCGGCACGCGCTACCTCGACTTCGTCGCCGGCATCGCCGTCGCCTCGCTGGGGCATTGCCACCCGGCGGCGACGGCCGCCGCCCACGCGCAGCTCGACAAGCTGTGGCACACGTCGAACCTCTACTGGACGGAGCCGATGGCCGAGCTCGCCGGCCGGCTGAGCGCGCGCTTCGGCGGCACGCGCGCCTTCTTCTGCAACTCGGGCGCCGAGTCGATCGAGGCAGGGTTGAAATACGCGCGCAAGGCAACGGGCAAGAGCGGCGTCATCGCCCTCGACGGCTCGTTCCACGGACGCACCTACGGCGCGCTCTCGACGACCGGCCAGCCTGGCAAGCACGTCGGTTTCGGCCCACTCGTCCCCGACGTGCGCTTCGCCCAGTTGAACGACGCCGAGTCACTCGCCGCGGCGGCCGCCGACGGGAACGTCGCCTGCATCCTGCTCGAGCCCATCCAGGGCGAGGGCGGTGTGCACCCGCTAAGCGAGGAGTTCCTCACCTCGGCCGCCGAGCTCGCGCAGGCGAGCGGAGCACTCCTCTTCATGGACGAGATCCAGACCGGCGTCGGCCGCACGGGGTCTTACTTCGCCTTCGAGCAGTTCGGGGTCAAGCCCGGCCTCGTCGCACTGGCAAAGGGGCTCGCCACGGGCCTCCCGATCGGGGCGCTTCTGGTATCGACAACCGCTCCGGAGGGGTTTGAGCCCGGCGATCATGGAACGACCTTCGGTGGAAACCTGACGAGCTGCGCCGCCGCCTGCGCCGTTGACGAGGCTCTGACGCCTGAGCTCCTCGAGAGCGTTCACGCGGTCGGCGAGCAGCTGCGGACCGGCCTCGCCGGGCTGCCCGGCGTCGAAGACGTCCGTGGGCGAGGACTGCTGCTGGGCTGTGAGCTCGACCGGCCGGTCGCTCCGGTGATCAACGCGTGCATCGAACGCGGCCTGCTGCTGTGCCCGGCGGGCGAGAAGGTGCTCCGCTTCTCTCCGCCGCTCATCGTCGAGCCCGAGCACGCCGACCAGGCGCTCGAGACGGTCGCGGCCGTGCTGAGAGAAGGCGGCGCAGAATGAGCAGGGCAGACCGCCATGGCACGATCCTGAGGCTCGTGAAGAGCGGCGAGCTCTCGACGCAGCAGGAGCTCGCCGCGGCCCTGCGCGATGCGGGCCACGATGTAGTTCAGACCACCGTCTCTCGCGACGTCAGCGAGCTTGGGCTCGTCAAGATCCGAAGCGCGAGTGGCAGGCTGATCTACGCGCCACCCGACTACGCCAACGGCGGCTCGGAACGGGCGATGCAGGAGCTACGCTCGGCGCTCAGGCGCTGGGCGTTGTCGATCGAGTCGAGCGCCAACCTCATCGTCATCGACGTGCCCAACGGTTACGCACCGCCCCTCGCCGAATCGATCGACACGGTCGAGCATCCGCTCGTGCTCGGGACGCTCGCGGGCGAGACCACGGTTCTTGTCGTCGCGCGCGAAGGCGTGCCCGGCGCACGGGTACGCGACGAGCTGCGCGGCATGACAATGGTTGCCGCGGCATGACAGGGGACTCGCGATGACGCTCTGGTCAGCACGCACCGGCGAGACGACGGTCGACCCCGCGGTCGCCGCGTTTCTGCGCGCCGACGATGCCGAGCTGCTCGCGTACGACTGCGCGGGAACCCTGCTGCATGCCGAGCGCCTCACCGAGGCTGGCCTCTTGACGGCCGCGGAGCTCGTGGAAATCGACGGCAGGCTGGATGAGATCGCGCGTGAGGGCATCGCTCTGCTCGAGCCGGGCGACGAGGACATCCACTCGGCGATCGAGCGGCTTCTCGGACCCGTCGGGCGGAAGATCCACGCCGGGCGCTCCCGGAACGATCAGGTGGTCACGGCACTTCGGCTCTACGTCGAGGACGCCGCGCGAGAGGGCGCCACGGCGGTGCACTCGCTCATAGAAGCGCTGCTCACGCGCGCGGAAGCAGAAGCCGAGACCGTCATGCCCGGCTACACGCACTTGCAGCGCGCGCAGCCCGTGACGCTCGGGCATCACCTACTCGCCTGGTGCGAGATGCTCTTGCGCGACTCCGGGCGCTTCGGCCTCGCCGCCGAGCACGCCTCGCAGATCGCGCTCGGCGCCGGCGCGCTGGCAGGCTCGACACTGCCGCTGCCCGCGTCAGAGCGCCAGATCCCCAACTCACTCGACGCGGTGGCCGACCGCGATTTCGCACTCGACTACCTCTTCGCCGCCGCATGCCTGTTCGTGCACCTCTCGAGGATGGGCGAGGAGATCGTCCTCTGGACGAGCTCCGAGTTCGGCTTCGCGCGCTTGCCCGAACACGCCGCCACGGGCTCCTCGATGATGCCCCAGAAGCTGAACCCCGACGTCGCAGAGCTGACACGCGCCAAGGCGGGAGCCTCGATCGGCCGGCTGACCGGGCTGCTGGCCACCCTGAAAGCGCTACCGCTTGCCTACAACCTCGACCTGCAGGAGGACAAGCCACCCGTCTTCGCCGCGCGCGCCGACGTCGCCGGCGCTCTCGGAGCCCTCACGGTGCTCGTGGAGGCGCTCGAGTTCAACGCAGAGCGGATGCTCGACGCCGCGTCGGACCCACTCATGCTGGCCACGGACACGGCAGAGGGGCTCGTCGCCGGTGGCACCGCGTTCCGCGACGCGCACGAGGAGGTTGCCGCCGCGGTACGAGACGGAAGCTACGCGGCTCCCGGCGGTGCGTCGGACAGCGTGGCTGCGAGAGGCGCCCCGGGTCCCGGCGGAACGCTCGCCGCGGCCCGCGCGCTACGCAGCCGACTTGCCGCCCTCGAGCCGTGGGAAGAGCGCGCGGCGCATCCCCCAAAAGGGTGACGGATTCGTCCTAGGCGGCGGCTACTGTCGTCCGCGTGCGGCCACGGCTGACTCTCCTTTTCGCGGTTGTCCTCGGTTTGCTCGTGTGGGCGTCGCCCGCCTACGCGGGTGGCGGGGGCCAACCCATCACATGGTGCGGTGGCGCCGAGGAAAGGGCAAAGGACAGACGAGACACGGTCAACGGCCTCCAGACCCACATCGTCTACGCCTATGCCGCCGACACGCCAAACCGCTTCGCCGCGCTGGTGTCCGGCATTGCGACCGACATCTCCGCGATCGCAGCCTGGTGGCAGCTGCAGGATCCAACGCGGGTCCCGCGGTTCGACCTCGCGACATTCGCCGGCTGCACAACCACCTACGGCGCGCTCGACATCACGGTCGTGCAGCGGGCGCCGAGTACCAGGCCAACGCCACGACCGTCAACCGGGTCAAGGGTGACCTCAACAAGCTCGGTTACGGCCACGCCGACAAGAAAACGCTCGTCTACTACGACGGTCCATACGACAACCCGACGAACTGCGGCAAGGGCATCACCGGCCAGATCGACGGCGGTGCCAACGGATACGCCGTCATCTTCCTGGCGTCATGCTCGGCCGTGGTCGGCACAGGCGTGGGCGGGGTGGCGCTCACGGTCGCGCACGAGCTGCTCCACGCCCTGAACGCGCTGCCCGTTCCCTTCCCGACGCCGGGCCCGCCGACCGTCTGCAACACGCAGCTCATGCCTGAGCCAGACCTCGGTCACCCCTGTGACAGCACGACCGATGTGTTGTATCCAACCGGCAACCCAGCCGACACGTTCTCGACACAGGTCCTCGATTTCGGAAGGAATGACTACTACGCGCACGGGCAGAAATGGTGGGACGTCCAGAAGTCGCTCTTCCTCCAACAGCTCAACTCGCCTGACACGACGCCGCCGAGCAAGTTCGCGAAGAGGAAGGTCAGCGCAACAAGCGCGCCACTAGCGCTCGCCGCGACCAGCACGAAGCGCACGCTCACGGCAAAGCGCAGAGACGCGGTCACGTTCAAGTGGCCAAAGGCAAAGGACGGAGCGCTGCTCGGGTACCGCGTCGACACCAACGGCAAGTTCTTCCAGACTGCCCCCGACAAGTTCTTCACGACCAAGAAGCGCAAGATCACCATTGCTGACAGGAAGATCATCCCCAGGCCAAAGAAGGTGCTCGAGCTGGGCGTCCGGGCGATCGACAAGTCAGGCAACCTCGGGCCGCTCACCACCATCCTCTTCAGGGTTGGCGTCGGCATCGTCAGGCCCAACGGCAAGCTCCTCAAGGACACCGTTCCGCCGTCATCGCCGAAGTTGAAGAAATCACAGATTTCCAGCGCGGGGCTTCTGCTTCGCTGGGGTCGCGCAACCGACATCGGCGGGAAGGTCACGGGCTACCGCATCGAGAGGAACAAGCGAACGTATGCCACCGTCTCACCAAAGGAGCGCTCCTTCCTCGTTCCGTTCGCCGACGCCCGCGGCAAGTGGTCCGTACGCGCGATTGATCGTGCGAAGCCGAAGAAACTCGTGAGCGCGCGGACGCAGACGGTTACGATCAGCTAGCGGCGCGAGCCCGTCGGGCCGCCGCTCGCTACCGTCGAGGTTCGATGACGTACCCCCAGGCGCCCCTTCTGCATGCGATCGCCGAGACCATCGGCACGCCGACGTATGTCTACGATGTCGACGCGTTCGACGCCCGCATCGAAGAGCTGCACGCAGCGCTCGGCGACGCCGATCACCGCGTCTGCTACTCACTCAAGGCGAACGACAACCTGGCGCTGATCTCGATCGCGGCGCACGCCGGCCTTGGCGCCGACGTCGTGTCAGCGGGCGAGCTGCTGAAGGCGCTTCGCGGCGGCATCCTCCCCTCGGACGTCGTCTTCTCAGGCGTCGGAAAGCGCCGCGACGAGATCGCGATGGCGATCGAGGTTGGGGTCCGCTCACTCAACGTCGAGTCGGCTCAGGAGCTCGATGTCGTCTCCGAGGAGGCCCGTGCGCAGAATCAGGTCGCGCGGATCGGCGTGCGGCTGAACCCGGACATCTCGGCCGACACGCACGAGTACATCTCGACCGGCTCGGGAGGCGGCAAGTTCGGCGTGACCGCGGCAGAGGCCTACGAGCTCCTGCTGCGAGCCGAGCGCGACCCGCAGCTCGAGCCCGTCGCGATCTCGTTTCACATCGGCTCGCAGATCTTCGACCCGGCCCCTGTGTTCGAAACAGCAGATCTCGCCGCCGGGATATGGCGCGACGTGCGCTCGGCCGGCGTCGAGCTGACCGACTTCGACGTGGGCGGCGGCCTCGGCGTGCCGTATATGGGTGGCGACGAGCCCGATCTCGACGCGTACATCTCTCGGCTCAGCTCGACGGCCGCCGATCTCGGAGCGACGCTCGTGCTCGAGCCTGGCCGCTGGCTCGTGGCGCCGATCGGGACGCTGCTCACCCGTGCTCTCTACACCAAGGACGTGCCCGGGCGCCGCATCGCGATCTGCGACTCGGGGATGACCGAGTTGCTCCGCCCGGCCCTCTACGACGCCGAGCACCCCTTCACCCTGCTTACCGATGACTCGGCTCGACCCGACGGCGTCGTTGACCTCGTCGGGCCGATCTGCGAGTCGGGCGACTTCATCGCGAGAGGACGCGAGGGGCCGCTCCCCGAGCAAGGCGACCTCGTCGCCGTCGGCTTCGCGGGCGCCTACGCCCGCGTCATGGCCTCGCAGTACAACGCGCGGCCGACGGTGCCCGAGGTACTCGTCGAGCAAGGCGACTGGCGTGTCGTGCGCGACCGCGGTGTGATCGACGATCTACTAGACGGCGAACGGGCGAGCTAGCTGTCGTCAGTGCGGCCGCGCAGGAAGATGTGGTGGTACGTGAGCGCTGCGAGCACGCCGCCAATCGCGGGTGCGACGTAGTAGATCCAACCGTCGCTCCACGTCCAGGACAGAAGCTGCGGCCCGAACGCACGCTGCGGGTTCATCGCGGCGCCCGTGAGTGGCCCGCCGACGAGGATGTCGACGGCGATCGTGAGCCCGATCGCGAAGCCGCCAACGAGCTTGAACGCGCCCTTGGGATCGACGGCCGTGGCGAAGACGACGAAGACGAGGAAGAACGTCATGATGATCTCGAGCACGAAGCCCTCGCCGACGTTCGTATTCGGACCCAGCGCTGGTGCGCCGAGGTTGAGGCCGTCCGCCAGGCGGTCATCGAAGACGACGCGCAAGCACGCCGCCGCTGCCGCGCCGGCAGAGAACTGCGCGATCCAGTACGCAATCGCCGTACCGCCGCTGATCCGCCGCGTGACAAGCACACCGAGCGTCACGGCCGGGTTGAAGTGGGCACCCGAGACGTGGCCGAGTGCCGTCACGAAGATGCCGAGCACGAGCCCGTGGGCGATCGCGATCGCAAGCAAGTCGACGGGGTCGCCGCCGAGGATGCCGCCGACCGTGACGACCGAACCACCGCCGATGAACGTGAGCGCAAACGAGCCGATGAACTCGGCGATCGATCGCTGCTTGGTCGTGTACTCCATCGGCGGTGAAGGCCTAGCTTCGGCGACGGAGACTAACTCCCTGCCCCAGGAAGCTCAATAGGCCGTTTGGCCTATCGAGGCACCGTGGGGAGAAGCCTGCGTTGGCGTCGCAACGCTGAGAGCGGCACTAGTCGCGCCAGTAGGTGCGGGTGAGCAGTACGACCACTGGCAGGATCTCGAGCCGCCCTAGCCACATGAGCGCGATCAAGATCCCCTTCGACACGTCGCTGAACGGCGCGTACGAGCCGAGCGGGCCGGCGAAGCCAAACGCCGGGCCGACGTTCCCCAGTGCGGCGGCCGCGGCGCCGATGGCCTCGAAGGCCTCAACGTCGATACTCCCCCGCCGGCCCTCGATCACGAGCCCGATCGAGCCGAGGGCGAGGATGACCACGTAGATGACGATGAAGCCGGCGACCGAGCGCAGCATGCGCTCGTCGACGGTGCTGCCAGAGAGCCTGATCGGGATCACGGCCTCGCGGTGCACGACCTGCTCGAGCTCGCGGCGCAGCAGCTTTCCCATCAGCAGGTGGCGGACGACCTTGATCGAGCCGCCCGTGGAGCCGGCCGAGGCGCCGATGAACATCAACGTGAGCAGCGTCAACGCGGCCAGCGAGCCCCAGGTCGTGTAGTCAGCACTCGCGAACCCCGCGGTCGTCATGATCGACGTCGCCTGGAAGACGGCGTGGCGCACCGCCTCCTCGCCGCTCTCGAGACCGCTGCCAGCAAGCTCGGCGAAGAGCAGTGCCGACCCGATCAGCAACAGCACGAAGTAGAGCCGGATCTCCTGGTCACGCCCGACGATGCCGGGCCGGCGCTGCACGACGGCCTGGTAGAGGCGCAGGAAGTTGATGCCGGCCAGCGCGACGAAGGCGATCACCGCCCACTGCGTCGCTGCGCCGAACGCAGAGAGCGAGGCCGATGACGTCGAGAAGCCGCCGAGCGCAATGCTCGTGAACGCGTGCGCTGCGGCGTTGTAGACGTCCATGGCCGGGTCGAGGCCCGTCCAGCCGATGATCGAGAGCACGAGTATCGCGAGCACCGTCAGCGCGACGTAGAGCACCCAGAGGCTCCGCGCGACGTCGCGAATCGAGATCGTGACGCGCTCGAGCTCGGTCGGGCCAGCGAGCTCGTTGTGAAGCAGGTAGCGGCCGCCCACACGAAGGCGCGGCAGGATCGCGATGGCGAGCACCAGGATTCCCATTCCCCCGATCCACTGCGTGAACTGGCGCCAGAGGGCAAACGACTTTGACAGCTCACCGAAGTCAGTGATGATCGTCGCGCCGGTTGCCGTGAAACCGGAGACCGACTCGAAGTAGGCGTCGAGCGGACGCGAGAGCGAGCCCTCGCCATCGAGGAAATACGGCAGCGCCCCGAAGGCCGGCAGCAAGAGCCAGAGCATCGCGACCACGAGAAACGCCTCGCGGATGCCGACCCGATCGCCGCCACGCGTGACGCTCTGCAGAACGAGACCCGCCCCGAGGGTGATGAAGCCGCTGACGAGGAAGGGCCAGTACGGGTCACCGACACCGATCGCCAGAAACAGCGGCATGAGGAAGGCGATCGAGAGGTACTTGACGAGCGTCCCGACGAGGTTGAGCGAGCCGAGGACGTCGACCCCGAGCCGGGGCGGGGCGATCGCCAGGCCCCTGGGCGTCCGTGGGCGCATCGGCTAGATGATCAAGGCCGCGCCGGCCGGTGCGTCGGCCATCGCTAGAGCGCCTGCTCGACGGTGGCGACGCGGTCGGACTCGGTGAAGATGATCGCGCGGTCGCCCGGCAGCAGCATGTCACCACCGTGCGGGAAGATCGCCGCCCCGTCGCGGACGATCGCGCCGATCAGCGAATCGCTCATCGGCAGATCGCGGAAGGCCTTGCCGACGAAGTCGCTGTCGTCGCGGACGGTGATGTCGAGCACCTCGTAGCGGTCGCCCTCGAGCATCGCGAGCTGGCGAATGCGCGGGTCGTGGGCGAAGCGAACGATCTCCTCGGCGGTGACCGAGCGCGGGTTGATGGCGACGTCGATGCCGGCCGACTCGAGCACGCGCGTCGCGCCCGTGTTGTCAGCGACCGCAATCGTGAACGTGACCCCGTGCAACCGGGCCATCGTCGCCGCGTAGAGGTTCTTCGCGTCGTCGTTCATCGCGAAGACGGCAGCGCGGGCCCGACCGATGCGCTCTCGCTCCATGAAGTCGGCGTCGATCCCGGTCGCGTGGAAGACCCGCACGTCGGGCAGCAGCTCAGCGACATGGCTGGCGCGGTCGTAGTTGCCTTCGACGACGCGCACGCGCACCTCCTGCTCGAGGAGGGTCTGCGCGATGGCGAGCCCGACGCGACCGGCGCCGTAGACGACGACATCGTCGACGTTGTCGCTCGAGCCATCCGCCGCAAAGATCCGGCTCCATTGCTTTGCGGCATCGGGCGAGCCGATGACGACGATCCGGTCGCCGGGCGCGATCGCGTCCTCGCCCCGCGGCACCGTCAGCGTGTCGCCGCGGATGATTCCGGCGACCTTGCTGTCCTCCGGTATTCGCGCTGCGCGAAACGGCACACCGACGATTCCTCGTGTCGAGACTTCCTCCGGCACGTCGAACTCGACGATCTGGACGAGACCATCGGCGAAGACATCGGTCTGCCGCGCCGCCGGGACACCGATCAAGCGCGAGACCGCGTACGCCGTCTCGATCTCGGACGAGACCATGAAGTCGACGTCGATCTGACGCTCCTGCCAGGCCTCGAGATACTCGACGTTGGCGACCCGAACGATGGTGCGGGCCTGCGACAGGTGGCGGCCGAACATCGAGGCGATGATGTTGATCTCGTCACGCGAGGTTCCCGCGATCACGAGGTCCGCGTCGGCGATACCGGCCGCTTGCAGGACGCGCCGGCTCGCTCCGTTGCCCTCGACGGTAGAGATATCGAGCCTGAACGAGAGCTCGCTTAGGCTGGCGCCATCGATATCGACGACGGTCAGGTCGTGCTCGTCGTAGAGGGCCTCGGCGATCGTGGCGCCGACCTGTCCCGCACCGATGACGAGGATCTTCATGGCCTACAAGTCTTTCACAGCGATATCCATGTTCCCGAAGTCGCTGACCCTATAGTCGGGTGGTGGCGGAAGAACCTGAACTGCGCGACGCAATGCGCCGGTTTCCGGCCGGTGTGGCGGTACTGACGGTCGCGCTCGAGCGCCAGCCGCTAGGTCTCACGGTCGGCTCTGTCTCGTCACTCTCGCTCGATCCTCCGCTCGTGTCCGTGGCGGTCTCACGGCAGGCGGCGATGCACGAGCTACTCGCCGACGCCGGCTCGTTCGCACTCAGCCTGCTGGCCGGCGACCAGGAGGGGCTCGCGCAGCATTTCGCGCGCGGAGTGCCTCCGATTGCGATGTGGGAGGGAATCGACCTGCACCGTGAGCAGGGGCCGCCGCTACTGGACGGGGCGCGCGCGTGGATCGACTGCGCGCTCGTCGACGAGATTGCGCTCGGCGATCACTCGCTGTTCGTCGGCGGCGTGACGGCGGTCGAGCTCGGCCGCACGTCGGGCGGCGGGCTCGCCTACGTCGAGCAGGAGTACGTGGTTGTCTGAACCAGCCGGCGGGCCAGTACATGAGATCGAGGCCGTCATCTTCGACATGGACGGCGTCCTGATCGACTCGGAGCAGCTCTGGGACGAGGCCCGTGAGCGGTTGACTGCCGAGCGCGGCGGCCGCTGGCACGGGGGCGCACAGCGAGCGATGATGGGCATGAGCTCGACGGAGTGGTCGCAGTACATGCACGACGAGCTCGGCGTGGCCGATTCGCCGGAGGCGATCAGCACCGAGGTCGTGCGTCGGCTCGAGGAGCTCTATCGACGCCAGCTGCCGATCGTGGACGGTGCGGTCGCGGCAGTAGAAGGGGTGGCCGAGCGCTGGCCGCTCGCAGTCGCGTCGTCGTCGAACCGGCCGTTGATCGACCTCGTGCTCGAGCTGAGCGGCCTCGCGCCGAGATTCGCCGCCACCGTGTCATCCGAGGAGGTCGCGCGTGGGAAGCCCGAGCCCGACGTGTACCTGGCCGCCGCCGCGGCACTCGGGATCGGACCGTCGGCGTGCGTGGCGATCGAGGACTCCTCGAACGGCTTGCGCGCCGCCGCCCGTGCCAGCATGCGCGCTGTCGCTATTCCCAACCATGCGTTTCCGCCGGCGGCAGACGCACTCGACGGCGCCGCCGTGGTGCTAGCGTCGATCGGTGAGCTGACGCCCGCGCTGGTCGAGTCGCTGGGCTAGTCGCTTCGGCCGAACAGAACGCAGCCGTTGTGGCCGCCGAGACCCATGGCGTTCGAGAGCGCGACGTCGAGCTCGACCTCGCGTGCCGTGTTGGGCACGTAGTCGAGGTCGCAGTCGGGGTCGGGCATCGCGTAATTGATCGTCGGCGGGAGCACGCCGTGGTGAATGGCGAGCGCGCAGACGATCGCCTCGACCGCGCCCGCGGCGCCGAACATGTGACCGGTCATCGACTTGGTCGATGAGACGGCCAGGTCGTCGGCGTGGTCGCCGAAGACCTCGCGGATTGCCTTCGTTTCGGCGACGTCACCGAGCGGAGTCGATGTGCCGTGCGCGTTGATGTAACCGACGCGCTCACGCTGGACGCCCGAGCTCTCGAGCGCGAGTCGCATCATCAGTGCGACTCCATCGCCCCCAGGCTCGGGAGCGGCCATGTGGTACGCGTCATTCGAGCTGCCCGCGCCGAGCACCTCGGCGAAGATCGTCGCGCCGCGCGCCCTGGCGGCGTCGAGCTCTTCGAGCATGACGATGCCCGCGCCTTCGGCCATGACGAAGCCGGCGCGCGTGAGGTCGAATGGCCGGCTCGCCTTCGTAGGATCGGTCGCCTCCTCGGCGAGACCGCGCATCGCGCAGAAGCCGGCAAGGATCACCGGATGGATGCACGACTCGGTTCCCCCGGCGAGCATCACGTCGGCGTCGCCGCGCTTGATGATGTTGACCGCCTCGCTGATCGCGTGCGACCCCGTCGCGCACGCCGAGACCACCGCATAGTTGGGCCCGGTCATGCCGAGCGAGATCGCGAGCTGCCCGCTCGCCGAGTCGACGAGCATGTTGGGCAAGAACCACGGCGAGACCCGCGAGGGCCCGCGCTCGTTGAGCACCTCGGTCTGTTCCATCAGATCGTGGAAGCCACCGACGCACGATCCGAGCACGACACCGGCTCGCTCGGGCGCGTAGCCCTCGAGCCCGATCTCGCCGAGCGCCTCGGCGGCGGCCTTGCGGGCGAAGAGGATGAAGCGGTCGAAGCGCTTGGCTTCCTTCGCCGGGATCAGATCGCCGATATCGAAGTCCTCGACGGCGCCGGCGATCTGAACGGGATACTCGCTGGCGTCGAAGGTCTTGATGAAGTCCACGCCGCTGCGGCCCTCGAGGAGCCCATGCCACGTCTCAGCCATCGATTGACCGAGCGGCGTCACGGCGCCAACGCCTGTTACAACGACCTTGCGCACAGTCAGTAAATTAGACGGGCGACACACGCCCGAAGTTGCGATCGTACAATCTTATTCAATGGAAGACACCACAATCATGCCTAGGCTCACGCTCGACCCGCTCGACGACTACGTGGTCGTGGAGCCGGTCGACGAAGAGGCCGAGACTCGAGCAGGGCTAATCATTCCCGCCAGCGCCGAGGCGTCGTCGCGCTCCGGAATCGTCACCGCAGTGGCGCCCGACGCCCACGGCGTCGAGCCCGGCGACAAGGTGCTTTTCCCCGCCAATGCTGGCTACGAGGTACGTCTGGCCGGGGTCGTAATGCGGGTGATCAGGCGTCGCGAGCTGATCGCGCGGATCCAGGACTGACCGGTCTCACCGGCCGGCCGCTAGGCGCCGCCGGACGGCCGTGCGAGCGCGCGCGACACTCCTGCGACGGAACAGGGGAGCCCAAGATCCCCCTCCGGGGTGATGCCCAGAATCGCCAGATCACCGATGTTGTGTTTGCCGGCTTCTCTCCTCCCACACTCCACCGGCACCGACGAGGCCCGTCAGCTGTGAATCGTTTCCAGCTCGGCGGGCTCCGTCACGTTCTGGGGCCGTTTCTTGGCCCGAGAACCCAGTCTTAACGCGCTTCGACCGGTTGTTACCATTCAGCGCACGGAGAAGTGGCCGAGTGGCTGAAGGCGGCGCCCTGCTAAGGCGTTAGGTGGGGGACTCCCTGCCTCGAGGGTTCGAATCCCTCCTTCTCCGCTCACTCCCGAGCCGTAACCGCGCGGCCCGGGCGTGCAATCAGGAGGGGTGGCAGAGCGGTCGAATGCGGCGGTCTCGAAAACCGTTAGGGGCGGTTTCGTCCCTCGAGAGTTCGAATCTCTCCTCCTCCGTGGTATATGGCGTTATCTCCCGCCTGGCGGGGGATAGCGCTGTGTTCGGGTTGTCGGTGACGCGGTGGCGGTGAAACCGCTGGAGGCCGCCTGAGACCGCTGGAGTCCTCGGCGAGGTAGACGACATCTATCCGGCCTCGACCGAGCAACCGCTCGATCCGATACCCAGCAAGCTCGGATCCAATACGCGGGTCATCCGACACCGACTCGGTCATGGCGAGAGCGTACGAGCCCGCCTGTGCTTACGCGACGTGCCGGGTTGATACCGCCCCTGGCCAGATCGCCGGAACAGCGCGAGCGCGGTACGCGCCCGAGTGACGAAAAGTTCTAGTTCGCCGACCCCGGCGGTTCGTCCGAGTAGCTTCCAGCTATGCGCTGGCCGAAGCGGCAGATGAGAGCGGAGCTTCAGTGGATGGATAGCGCAGACGTTCTCGACCGTCAAACCTGGGTGCCCGAGACCGAGGACTTCGCGATCCAGATCGCCTGGGGCAAGGACTGGAACGAGATCGCGGGCAAGCTCAGCAGGCTCGGCCACTGGGGACATGAGGATTACGACGCGTGACCTCGATGCTGAAGATCCGCGTTGCTGTCGCGTATGCGGACGCGCCCGCCGAGCGCGAGGGGTTCGTCGAGTTCGTCGACGGTCTCGAACAGCGCCGCTTCGACACCGTCTGGCTCTCGGACACGCCGCTGACGCCGGCGCTCGAGCCGCTAGCTGCGCTAGCGCTGGCCGCCGGGCGCACCGCCAGGCTCAAGCTCGGCACCAATGTGGTCGTGCCGGGTCACAACCCGCTCCTGCTCGCCAGATCGCTCGCCCACCTCGACCGCCTGTCGAGCGGACGGCTTCTGCTCGCATTCATGCCCGGCCTCGGGTTGGCAGCGGAGCGCGCTGCGCTGGGAGTCACCGGGGTCGATCGGCTGGGCCACATCGCACGAACCATCGAGCTCTGTCGATCGTGGTGGTCCGGGGACGCAGTCAGCACGCAGATCGCGGGCTTCACGTACGACGCAATCACCATTGACCCGCCGCCTGTTCAGGATCCGCTGGAGATCTGGCTTGGCGGGAACGGGCCGAAGAGCCTGGAGCTCACGGGCACGCATGCCGACGGTTGGCTTGGCGCGCGCGTCTCGCCGGCTCAAGCCGGAGCGAACCGGCTCACGATCGAGGCGGCTGCCGCAGAGAGCGGACGGGCGATCGACGAAGACCACTTCGGCGTCAGCATCCCGTACAGCCGTACCGCGGTAGACGACGCCACGATCGCCGAGGTCATGGAGCGAACGGACGCGGCTCGCGCTGAGGTTTTTCCTTTCGGCGCGGGCGAGCTGCGTGAGCTCCTTCGCCGCCATATCGACGCGGGGATCACCAAGTTCGTGCTGCGGCCCATGTCGCTCGACGACGGCTGGGATGTCGAGCTCGACTTCCTCGCCGAGCACGCCCTCGTGGTGCAGAACTAGCCCGCCCAGCGCTTCTGGGCCAGATCGTGCACGATCGCCTCGGCGCAGGCCGAGCCCTCGCTCGCGGCCGCAACCACCCCGGTGAACCCGTTCTTGCTGTCGCCAATCACGTAGAGGCCGGGCACACGCGAGCGCCCGTCGCTCTCGACATCGAGGACTTCCATTCCCCAGTCATTCGTGGTGAGCGTGACGCCAAGCGCTTGCGCGAAGTCCGTGTTGGGAACGGACGGGTCATCCCAGACGAAGCCAGCTTCGCGCTCGACCCGATCGCCACCGCTCAGCTCGACGGCCTGCAGGGCGCCCTCCTCCGAGATCAGACTCGCAATGCGCGCACTCACCACGTCGACGCAATTGCGCTCGAGGCCGCTCAAAACGGCCGCGTCGAGCGACGCTCCGTTCGTGAACACGACGATGTCCTTTGACCAGACGCGGATCACGGGGACAAACATCTCGACGCCGTCTCCGCCGAAAATCGCGAGCCGCTCGTCACGATGCTCGTAGCCGTCGCAGAACGGGCACGGGAACACGCTCCGGCCGTAGACGTCCTCGACGCCTGGCAGGTTGAGTCGGTCGAGCTCGTCGCGGTAGCCGGTCGCGATGATCAGTCGCTCCGTCGCGAGCGAGGAGCCATCGTCGAGCTCCACGCCAAACCCGCCCTCGGTTGCCTTCACCGCGGTGGCAGTTCCGACGACATAGCGAACGGTGTCATACGTGGCGAGCTGCCCCTTCGCGATCTCGAGGAGCTCGAGCGGGTGAGTGCCGTCTCTCGTCAAGAAGCCATGCGACGCGCCCGTAACGGCGTTGCGCGGCGTCTCCGCGTTGACGACGACCGCGTCGAGCCGGGCACGGCCGGCGACGAGCGCTGCGCTCATTCCCGCTGGGCCACCGCCCAGTGTGGCCAGCTCAACGATGACGAGAGACACTAGTTTGCGGGGGTCGGCAACGCGAGCCGAGCGGAGACGAACGATGCAAGAAGACTCCGCCATCAGGTCCCGCCGCAGCTTCATCTTCTCGCCTGGTCTCCAGCCGGAGATGTTCCCGAAGGCCCTCGCCTCGGGCGCCGACATCGTCTGCGTCGAGCTCGAGGACGGCATTGCGCCCAAGGACAAGGACGAGGCGCGCCGGCGTGCGCTGGCCCTGTTCGCCGAGCCGCAGGCCGACGACGGCGTCGAGCGCATCGTCCGCATCAACTGCGTGCGTGAGGCCTTCGGGCTAGCCGACGTGCAGGCGGTGCTGGCGACGGATACGCCGCCGCCCGGACTGATGCTGCCCAAGGTGCGCACACCCGACGAGATCGTCTGGCTCGACAACCTTCTGAGCGAGCGCGGCCACGAGACGCGGCTTCACATCATCATCGAGACCAATGCCGCCCTCGAGGCTGCCCACGAGATCGCACGGGCCAGCCCGCGGATCGCCGCGCTCTTCTTTGGCGGCGTCGACATGTCAGCCGAGCTTCGCTGCAAGAACGCGTGGGAGCCCCTGCTCTATGCGCGCTCGCGGGTCGTGCACGCAGCGGCGAGCGTGGGCGTCGACGCGATCGACGTTCCCTTTCTCGATCTCGAGGATCTCGACGGCATGGTGCGCCAGGCAGAGCTCGCGCGCGACCTCGGCTTCTCGGGGAAGGGCGCTATTCACCCGAAGCAGATCGATGCGCTGAACGCCGTGTTCACGCCCGATGAGGCAGCCGTCGCGCACGCTCGCAGGGTGATCGCGACATTCGACGAGGCTGACACGGGCCTCGTCGTCATCGACGGGAAGCTGATCGAGAAGCCGGTTCTGCGCGAGATGCACCGGATCGTCGCGATCGCGGCTCGAGTTGCGGCCAGGGCGTAGGCGACGTCTCGTGGTTGCGGCGAGCGCGAGCGCCGCGAGTCAGTTGCTGCGACCGGCTAGTACGTGATTGATCAAGCCACCCGCGGCGATGATGTCGCGCATGAAGGCAGGAATCGGTGAGGCCGCAAGCGCGTCGCCACTGCGCCCGTTCTCGATCTGACCTCGCTCGAGGTCGACCCGGAGCACATCACCGTTCTCGATCTCGTCGACTGCCTCCGACTCGAGCAGGGGCAGCCCGCGGTTGAACGCGTTCCGGTAGAAGATCGGGCCAAACGTGCGGGCAATCACGCACGAGATGCCGAGACCGAGCATCGCGAGGGGGGCGTGCTCTCGCGAGCTGCCGTAGCCGAAGTTGAGACCTCCGACGACGATGTCGCCGGGCTGAATCCGCTCGGCGAGTGTCTCGTCGAGCCCAGCGAAGCAGTGCGGCGCGAGCTCGGCCGCATCGGTCGTGTTGAGGTAGCGCGTCGGGATGATCACATCGGTGTTCACGTGGTCGCCGAGGCACCACGCCGCGCCGCTGAGCACATGCGCCGGCTTCGCCTCTGCCGTGCTCACAGGTCCTCCGGCGAGCCAAGGTGGCCAAGGACTGCTGTCGCGGCCGCGATCCACGGGTTGACGAGATAGACCTCGGCCTTCGTCGAGCCCTGGCGGCCGACGAAGTTGCGGTTCGACGTCGAGACGCTGCGCATCCCGTCGCCAAGCACGCCCATGTGGGCGCCGATGCACGGCCCGCAGGTCGGGGTCGAGAAGACACCGCCAGCGTCGACCACCGTCTCGGCGATCCCCTCGCGCAGGCACTGCTTGTAGATCTCGGTCGTGCTGGGAATGACGATGAGGCGCACGCCTTTGGCGACCTCTTTCCCCTCGAGGATCTCGGCGGCGGCGCGCATGTCGCTGAGCCAGCCGTTGGTGCACGAGCCGATGTAGACCTGATCGACCGGCTCCCGCGGCGCCTGAGACAGCGGCTTCGTGTTGCTGGGCAGGTGCGGCAGCGCCACGATCGGCTCGAGCTCGCCTGCCGCGATCTCGTGCACCTCGGCGTAGCTCGCGTCGGCGTCGCCGTAGACCGGCTCGAACGGCCGCTGCGCACGGGGCGCGACGTAGTCGAGGGTCTGCTCGTCAGGCTCGATGATCCCGTTCACCGCGCCGGCCTCGACGGCCATGTTTGGCAGAGCGAGGCGTTCCTCGACGGGAAGTCCGTGAAGCGCCTCGCCGGCGAACTCCATCGTACGCCCCTGGGCGCCGTCGACCCCGAAGCGGCCGATCGTCTCGAGCATCAGGTCTTTCCCTGTGACCCAGGGCCGCAGGCTGCCGGTGAACTCGTAGCGAATCGTCTCGGGGACGCGCAGCCAGGTGCGGCCCGTGATCATGATCGCTGCGATGTCGGTGCTGCCCATCCCTGTCGCGAATGCCCCGACGCCGCCTCCCGTGCAGGCGTGTGAGTTGCCGCCGGCCAGGAGCTCGCCGGGCAGTACGAGGCCGTGCTCGATCGCGAGCGCGTTGTGAATTCCGACGTTGCCGCCCTCGTAGAAGCGCTCGATGCCAAGCCTTCCGGCGTCCTCCCTTAGCTTCGCGACCGTGTTGGCGATCGCGATGTCCTTGCTCGGCGTCGAGACCATCGCCGCGACGAAGATGCGCTCGGTGTCGAAGATGGCGTCGACGCTGTTCTCCTCGAGGATGCGGAACGTGATCGGCCCGCCCAGATCGTCGGCATAGGTCTGATCGACGCGGACGGAGACCGTCTCGCCAGGGCGAACCTCGTCGGCATCGGCGTGGGCGGCGAGGATCTTCTCGCTGAGCGTCATTCCCATGGGCTGCCATCTAGGCTAGCCCGCGTGCATGTGACGCGCGGCGCGGAGCGGATCCTGCAGCAGGGGGGAACCGTCACCGTGCTCCACGCGAGCCCCGCGGACGGCGCGACCCAGCTCACGGTCCTCGAGCAGACGCACCAACCGGGCGCCACGACGCCAACGCACCAGCACCACGGCTCGGAGGAGACGATCACCGTGATCGACGGTCGCGGCGAGTTCTGGGCAGGCGAGCAGACCGTCGAGCTCACGACCGGCGAGACGATTGTGATCCCGCCGCATACCTGGCATGGCTTTCGCAACGTGGGCGAGCACCCACTCCGCATCATCGCCTCGATCGCGGGAGGCAAGCCGCTGGTCGAGTACGAGGCCGATCCGGGAACCGCTATCGAGGTCGGATCAGCCGAGTGGCGCTCGCACTGGAGCGCCGACTAGCAGACGCGCTCGACGCCCGGGAAGCCATCGAACGCGGCGTCGAACGACATGATCTGCTCGATCCTGTGCCGCTCCATCACGGCGACATGGATCGCGTCTCGCGCCGAGAGCCCGTAGTTACCCAGGACGACGTCCTTCGCGCGCTCCGCGTCGAGGTGGTCGATCGGGTGGACGAATTCGACGACGCCCAGGACAGCGTCAAAGGCCGGCTGAATCGCGTCCGGCCGCGCGATCGCCACGTAGCGGTGGAGGATCTCCTGGAGCACCTCAGCGTCGGTAACGAGCGGCTCGCGCGCGGCGATCGCCGACTCGAGCAGACGCTGCGCATCGATCTTGTGCGGATGAGCCGCGCCGACCAGGTACATCGGCACGTTCGAGTCGATCAGGATCAGCTCGGGCTCCCGGCGTAGCCAGATTCGATCTGCCCCAGCATGTCGTCAATATCCGCGGTTGGGTAAGCGTTCCTGGCCGCGGCGCGTACCACGGCAAGCCGCTTGTCAGGGTCTTCGACGACGATGCCGTCCCGGGCCTGGCGAAGCGACTGACGAACCCACGCCGAGACGGTCAGCCCACTCGCCTTCGCGGTCTTGCGGATCTCACGAAGCTCGGCATCGTCGAGAACGACCTGAAGGCGCTTACTCATAGGATGAGTGTAGCCGCAGTATGTGCTCAGTATCCCTACCAGGGGTGTTCTGTGCCGTCCCAGCGGAAGAAGCGGCCGGTATCGTCGATCGTGAGGCCCGAGGTCAGCTCGTAGATGGCACTCGCGGCCTCCTCTCCGCCGAGCGCGGCCGACGGCCCGCCCATGTCCGTGCGCACCCAGCCGGGGTGAACCACGATGACGGTGATGCCGCGTTCCCGCAGGAGACCGGCGGTTCGCACCGAGAGTACGTTGAGAGCCGCCTTCGACGCGCTGTAGCCGATGTCGTAGGCGTCGTGATCGGTCGCGTACCACATCGAGCCCTGCTGGCTGGTGATGTTGACGACCTTTGCGCCGTCCGCTTCTTCGAGACGTGGGAGCAGCTCGCGCGTCAGGATCATCGGGCCGGCCGCGTTGACGCGTGTCTGCTCGACGAAGTGCTCGGCCGAGAGCTCGAACGGGCCGCGGTCGTCCATGCCGGCCCCCAGCGTGCGCGCATCGATCGCCGCGCTGTTGATCAGCACATCGACGGGTCGCTCGACCGCGGCGGCGAACGTCTCGATCGATCGGGTGTCGGCCATGTCGAGAGGCGGGTAATCGGTCGAGCCGCAGCGCGAGGCCGTGCGAGACGTGGCGAGAACGTCGGCGCCCGCAGCCTCGAAGACGTCGACGAGCGAGGCGCCGAGGCCGCGCATCGCGCCGGTGATCACCACATGGATCATGCGTCGAGCTGCAGGGCCGAGCGGTCGAGCTCGGCAACGCTCGGGCGCCCGACCAGAGCGAGAGCGCGATCGATCTCCTCAAAGAGCAAGCGCAACACGTCCTCGACTCCGTCTGCCCCACCGCACGCGGCACCCCACAGCCAGGGTCGGCCGACCATGCACGCGCGGGCGCCGAGGGCAAGTGCCTTGACGACGTCGCTGCCGCGCCGAACGCCGCCGTCGAGGAGGACCTCGGCGCGATCGCCGACCGCATCGACGACCTCGGGCAGCGCGCCCAGCGAGGTCACACACCCGTCGAGCTGCCGCCCGCCGTGGTTCGAGACGATGATCGCGTCGGCACCGGCATCGACCGCCCGCCGGGCATCCTCGGCGGTCAGGATTCCTTTTACGAGCAGCGGGCCTGACCATCGGGCGCGTAGCTCTTCGAGATCGGCGAGGGTGGCACCGGCATGGGCGAGCGTCTGCCGGACCCACTTGGCATGCGCAACGGCCTTTTTCGGGCTCGTCTGGCTCGCACCCTTGAAGTTGGCGAACGTCATCGGCGGGAACTGGTCGCGGAGCCAGCGGGGCCGACGCAGCATGTCGAAAGCCGTACGTGCTCGAAGCTTCGGCGGAACCGTCAACCCGTTGCGAACGTCGCGCTCGCGCACGCTCAGGACGGGAACATCGACGGTGACCACAAGTGCGTGGTAGCCGGCTGCCTCGGCCCGCTCGACGAGCTCAACGTTCGCTGCGGGATCGCGAACGAGGTAGAGCTGAAACCACAGCGGCCCGCTGGCGACGGCAGCCACCTCTTCGATGGTGTGCGACGCCATCGTCGAAAGCGTGAAGATCGTGTTGCGCCGCCCCGCTCCGATGGCGCCAGCGAGATCGCCGCCGCCGCCCGCGATACGCGCAAGCCCGGTCGGCGACAACAGCACCGGCGTGTCGACGCCCTGCCCGACTACGGTGACGTTCTGGCGCCTCTCCTCCACGTTGATCAGCTGGCGCGGGCGGATCTCGAGCCGCTCGAAGGCCAGTCGATTCTCGCGCAGGGTCACCTCGTCCTCGGCGCCCCCATCGATGAAGTCGAAGGCGACGCGTGGCAACCTGCGCTTCGCGCGGCTGCGAGCTTCATCGACGTTCAGGAGCGCACGCACGGCGGACAGCGTACGCGGCGCGGCGCCTACCTCGACGCGACTCCGTGCAAGAGAAAAGGCACCAGGCGATCGCCCGTGGCGGCTGCGTCAAGTCGACCCGCGGCCAGGATCTGACTCGTCGCCGACTGGCTGATCGCGCCGAGGAGTGCATGGGCGACGGCGCGATTCCAGTGACCGGAGTCGCGCGCTGAACGACGAGCGCGCGACTCGGGTCGGGCCGTCTACGAGAGGATTTGAACCGCGAGGTTCGGGGTGCAACCCTGACGCAGCAGCTGCTCGGCGACGTGGAGATCGACGTCAACTCGCTCGGCGAGATACAGAGCCGTCGTCTCGTCGTAGCCGGCTTGGAGCAGCTGCTCGCGTCGCCAGGCGGTGACACGCTCGGCCTCGGTCTCGGTGAGGACTGCTTCGTTGAGTTCGGCAGTGGCCATGGTCACCTCCGTTTGTTGTATCCATTAGACCGATCCACGGATTGACCGCAGGGAGCGCAGCGCTAGGAAGTGCGACGGTTGCGTTAAGGCGTCTTAACCACTGCCGGCGAACAGGCTGGCCCCGACGGCGCGGGCAACGACGAGGCCGGGAGCTAGCTCTGCCGGCGACGGCGACCACGGGCGCCGATGAGGAAGCCGACGGCGAACACGGCAATGACGGCGGCCGCGATCGTCGCGAGCTGGATCGAAGTGCCTACGCCCTTGCTCGTCTGAGTCTGTCCAGCTGCCTCAGCGCCCTCTGCCTCAGCCTGTGCGGGTGCGACTCCAGCGGCCTCCGATGACTCGCTCTCGCCGGTCTCCCCGTCCGAGCCGGCGCCTGCTGACGCACCCGCGACGTCTGACGAATCGCCGGCTGTAGCACCGTCAGAGGCGTCGCTCGACTCGCCGCTGGAGGCAGCCTCGTCACTGTCGCCCTCTCCCTCCACGGAGGAGCCAGAGGCACCGGCGCCGAGCACGCTCTCGAATGGATTGGGAGCCGGCGGTGAGGGCTGCTCGGCAGGCTCGGTCGGCTCAGCAGGGGCCGGAGCCGGCGCTGGCGGCGTTGCCGGGGACGATTCGACCGGCTCGGCGGCCGGAGTCTGCGGTTGACCCTTGGTCGGCTTCTTTGGCGCGGGCGTCTTCGGCTTGGGCTTGCGCGTCGTCGTCTCGGGTGGGTCGGCGGGCGCGGGCGGCGGGGCCGCGGCCGGAGCGGGTTCCGCCGGTGCCGGCGGTGGTGCCGGCGGGGCGGGCTCGATGGGGCCTTCTGAGGGCGTCGAGAGGCCGAGGATCGAGAAGGTCGCGGTTCCCTGTGAGTCACCGCCGGCCCCGTCCGAGACGGTGTAGGACACGTGGGCCTCGCCCAAGAATCCGTCGGGCGGCGTGTAGGTGATCGTCACGCCGTCGCTGACTTCGACCTCGCCGCCAGTCTCCGGCGGATCGACCGACACGATGGCGAGTAGATCGCCGTCCGGGTCGCTGTCGTTCGCCGTTACATCGATGCTGAGCGGCTCGTCGGACTTTGCTTCGAGGAAGTCATTCGTCACGACCGGGGGCCGGTTGCGCCTGATCCGAATCGTCAACTCGAGCGGAGTTCCCTCGCTGAGCCGACCGCTCGCCGCTTGCCCCCGCCGGCCATCGGTGGCCCGCACGCGCACGTTGCCGGGAAGGATGTGCAGGGCAACGCGGCCAGCATCGTCTGTCGTACCGACCTTCAGCCAGTCACGGCCCGGAACGGCGAGCTCGACGGTCGTGCCAGCCAGCGCCTCACCGTCTCGGTCGACGACCAGCACGGTCGCGTCCGAGAGCTTGAACTCGACTGTGCCTCCGGCCGCGCCGATGCTCGCACGTTGACGCACGTTGCGTCCGAGATGCTGCACGCGCGCAAGGACGCGGCCGGGGAACGTCTGGGTCACGACGTCGCCGCTCTCGCCTGCCGGGACGCGAGTCCAGCCGCTTCCCCTCACGTGGAGCTCGAAGACAGCGTCGGTCACAGGTTCGCCTGCGCTGTTCGAGACCTTGAACGACACGGGAACGAGCTTGAAGACGATCGGAGCTCCGTCTGCTGCGACCGTTCCACGGACGATGCCGCTCGCACCGCTGTAGGTGGCGCGCGCCGTCAGGCGTCCTGGGAACATGTCCGCCGTCACTTCGCCGCCGGCGCCGGTCGTACCAAGTTGCATCCAGCCCTTGCCGGGGAAGACACCGTCGATCGCTACGCCGCTCAACCCTGTGCCTGCAGTATCGAGCGCGCGGAAGGTGGCGCGCACGAGCTGGAAGTCGACGGCTGCTCCGCCGGGCTTGATCGCGGCGCGCTTGAGCTGCAGCCGGCCGGCGTGGTTGGCACGCACGGTCACCCGACCCGGGAACGTCTCTGTCGCCACCTGGCCGTTCTCGTCCGTCGTTCCGATCGCCGTCCAGCCCTTTCCGGCGAGAACCATCTCGATGGCATCGCCCGCGACAGGATTCCCGTCGGCGTCGAGCACGCGGAACCTCGCGCGCACGAGGCGGAACTCGGCGGTTCCTCCCGTTGCGGCCACATTCGCACGCAGGTTTCGCCAGACGCCGTTGTGCTGGGCGCGCAACCAGATTCGACCAGGGAAGGCCTCGGTCTTGACCTCGCCGCTCGCGTCGGACGTCCCGGCTGGGGTCCAGCCCGTACCAGGGACGAGGAGCTGAACAGGATCGCCGGCGATCGCGTTGCCATCGGCGTCGAGCACGCGGACGGTCAGCGGAGCGAGCCTGAACTCGATGTCGCCGCCAGTTGCCGCGATCCGCGCGCGAAGCGCGCGCCACGTCCCGAGAATCTGTGCTCTGACGAGCAGCCGGCCAGGGGCGGCCTGGTGGGCGACCCGTCCCTCGGCGTCGGTCGTGCCGATAGCCACCCAGCCACCACGGCCCGCGTGTGCTTGCACGGGAATGCCGGAAAGGGCTGCGCCCGCCTGATCGAGCACGCGAATCGGCGCCTCGACGAGCTTGAACTCAACCGTGGCCCCGCTCGCCGTGACGTTGGCGCGCGCGGTGCGCCACTGGCCACCGACCTGAGCACGTACCCAGTGCGTTCCGGGCAGGAGGGTGGTCGCGACGGAGCCGTCGCTCGCGGTAGATCCGACCGGCTGCCAGCCCTTGCCACGCTCGAGCACCTGAACCTGCGCGCCTTCCACGCCGGCCCCGGAGACGTCGAGCACGACGACGCGGAGCTCTCCCAGCGTGAACGAGACGGTCGCGTCTTCCTCGACCTCCTGTACGACGTCGCTCGTTCGGCCCTTGTAGGTGGCGCGGAAGCGGTAGTTGCCGGGCTCGAGCTCAACGCTGGCGAGGCCCTCAGCGCTGGTCGAGCCAATAGAAGTCGTCGTTCCGCCGGCGATCGCGACGATCGCGACGGCAGCCACGGGCGTGCCTGCCGAGGAGCGCGCCTCGACCGTGATCATTGGAGTCGTGGCTTCTTCGGCCTCCTCTTCTGCGGCGGCGAGGCCGGGCGGCTGCGCTGACTCGCCCTCGGCCGACTCGGCGGGTGCCGGGGGTGCCCCGGGTGGCGGCGGCTCGGCAGGTGCGGGCGGCTCACTGCTCGGCTGCTCGGCCGGCTGCGGTGGCGCCGGGGTAGCCGGCACGGGCGGCTGAGGCGTCGGCTCGGCCGGACCGGGCGCGGCCGGAGCATCGGCGGGCGCTGGCGGCGGCGACGCTGGCGCAGGCGGCTCGGCCGGAGCCGGCTCGCTGGGCGTCGGCGGATCAGCCGGGGGCGGTGCGGCCGGCGGAGGCGGAGGTGGCGCTTCGGGCTGTGCGGGCGGTGGCGGCGGCGAGCCTTCGCCAGGCGGAGGCGGCGCGGGCGTGACCGCGTTGCTGTCGTCAGCGCCGTACGCAGCGGCCGGGAACGCGGCGAAGACCATGATGGTTGCGAAGCTCGTCGCGAGCCTGACGACGCCACGTGCGCCGCGCGATCCGACGGCTTCGCTCGAGCGCGGGGCCGCAGGAGCCGCGCTCTCGACGGCGGGCACGTCCTGATCGAGCCCGCGGGCGAGCCGCGTCGGACGTGTGACCCAGTAGTAGATGCCGAGCGCATCGGGACGCTCGGCGTCGACATCGGTGATCTCGACGCCGAGCGACGCCTTGCCGGCGTTCGTCGCGACGTGGCGGAGGATCCCGCACACGGTTGCGGTTTCGAGGGTGCCGTCGAGTCGTGGCAGCTCGACCTTGACGGCAAGCGTGCTGCCGCGCTCGAGAGTGTCGGCCAGCTCGAGGGATGCCTCGAGGCCGAGGCCTCGGGGGGTGAGATCGACCACACGGATGGTCGTGGTCCCGATCTGTGCGTCGAGGCTGACGCCGTGGCGATGGTCGCGCGTCAGCCCGCGCCGCGTCGCGATCAACTGGAGGACGTCCATCATCGGCGCTAGCACGAAGAGACCGAGAAGTAGCACGACGTAGACCTCGCGCCCCTCGAATGCGGGCAGGATGTCACCCGTCCACTCGCCGACACCGCGAACGATCAAAAGCCCGTCGAGCAGGAGCGTGAACCCGGTCAGAAGCGCGAGGCGCCCGAGCGCGCGCAGTCCGCGCTCGTCGAGATCGGGCCGCCGCCGCGGCTTCGTCGGCAGGAGCGGCGTGATTGCGCGAATCGCGGCGCTGCAGTAGGACTCCATCGAGCGGATGCTGTGGCGCGTGCGGTCGCCGAGGGCGAGCGTGCCGCGGCCGAGCGCGAGGCCCGCGAGAACAGCGAGCACGTGCGCCGGCAGCCAGATTGCCGCCATCTCGGCAAACGACGCGCAGATCGGCAGCTGACCACTGGCGAGAGTGCCGGCGAGCACGGTGAGCAGAACCAGCCGGTGCAGGCCCGAGAAGTAGCGCGTGAGTGCCCCGAGATAGAGGAAGCGCGACACCAGCGGCAGGCCGCGCGCGACGAGCGGGTTGTCGCTCGTCGCAAAGACGCGGAGGTTCGCGAAGGCGCGGCGATGCCCGCGGTTGAGGTAGGTATCGAGGGTGTCTGGCCGGACGGCCTGCACGAGGGGCTCGGCGTGGAAGCGCACCTTGTAGCCGGCGGCCCTGAGCCTGATCGTCGTCCGCACCGCCTGGCTCGCGCCGCTCAGCGGATCGTCGATGTCGACCGAGGCGAGCGCGCTCTTGCGCACGATCGACGCCGAGCCACCCCAGGGAGCGTGTCCGTGTGCACCGAGCGAGGGCCCGATGACCTCGTTGAAGAAGTCCTCTTCGCTGCGCCCGTTGACCATGTAAGTGAAGGCGCTCGGGTTCGCGAGGCCGGTGCGGCACTGAACCGCCGCCACGTCGAAGACGCTGAAGTGGCCAACCGTGGCCTCGAAGACGTCGGCGAGCGGGACCTGCCCGCCCTGGAGGACCAGAACGAGCTCGCCGCTCGCGACGTCGAGGCCGGCCTGAAGCGTGTCGTCGGTCACGGCGTAGTCGGCGCCGTGGCTCTTGGCGAGGGCGGCGACGTCGTCGCGATACTCCGGATCGGTGACGAGGACGGTTGGCGAGCCGACGATCTCGCGGGCCGCGATCACCGTTCGCTCGAGGGCGGCGAGCGGAGCGTTGGCGCCGAGTACCAGCACGCTGGTGTCGAAGACCGGCCTTCTGATCGGCCTGGAGAACCTGGGCACCGACCACGACTGCGCGGCGAGCGACAGCAGCTGGAAGAAGCCCCAAAGCTCGGCGGCGATCAGCGGGACGGCCAGCCACTTCGGCGCCCCGCCTAGAGTGAATGCGAGACGCCACGTGAGGTAGCCGGCGCCGACCAGGAGCGCCAGCGAGACGATCAGCTTGATGCGTCGCTCGGTGCGCGTGAGCAGGCCAAGGCCAGCGCGCACCGAGGTGAAGCGTCGTACCGCCGAATGTCCCTTGCTCATGTGATGGAGTCCTGGATCGGTATGGACAAAGGCTGACCGACCCGGGCAGGGCGACAGCACCCGGGTGAGTCGTCTGCGTACCTCGGTTCTTGAGGGCGGGCGTCACCCGATCGAGGCCGGCGGTGCCCTGGAACCGGCGTCCGCGGCTAGAAGCCGGCCGACGGGAATGCTGCCGCGACCATGACGACGGCGAACGTCGTCGCAACCCGAAGCGTGCCCCGTGCCCGGCCCGAGCCGACGGGCTCACGCGAGCCCGGTGCGGCTACCGTGGCGTCTCCCGGCACTACGGCCGCTTCGTCGAGACCGCGTGAGACCCGCGTGGGACGCGTCACCCAGTAGTAGATGCCGAGCGCGTCTGGCTGCTCGGGATCGGTCTCGGTGACCTCGACGCCCAGCGCCGAGCTCTCCTCGCCAGCCGAGACGTGACGGACGAGGCCCTTGAGCCGCGCGGTCATCGAGCTTCCGTCGAGCTGCGGCAGGTCGACATCGACGGCGAGTGCGTTCCCTCGCGGCAGCTGCGTCGCAAGCTGCGGGGCAAGCTCGATCCCGAGCCCGCGCGGGGTCACGTCGACCACCCGGGCCTCGGCGGCTCCGACGCGCGCTGCGAGGTTGGTCGGATGGCGGAAGCGTCGGCTCTCCTTGCGTCTCGAGACGAGCAGCTGGAGCACGTCGGTGATGGGAGCAAGCGCCAGCACACCGACGATCAACACGGCGTAGACCTCACGGCCGTCGAAGCCAGGAAGAACGTCGCTTCCCCAGGCCGTGGCGCCTCGCATGATCAGTAGGACATCGAGGGCTAGTGCCACAGCGGTGAGCAGGGCAAGGCGCCCGAGCGCGCGTAGCCCCCGCCCGTTGCCGAGCGCGCGACGTCGAGGCCGGGTCGGCAGCACCGGGGTCAGGGCTCGGAGCGCGGCGCCGCAATAAGCCTCCATCGAGCGCAGACTGTGGCGCGTTCGATCGCCCAGGGCGAGCGTGCCCCGGCCGAGCGCGAGGCCAGCGAGCCCGCCGAGGATATGGGCCGGCAGCCAGAGCACGGCCAGCTCGCTCAGCGACGCGCTGAGAGGCAGCTGGCCGCTCGCGAGTGTTCCCGCCAGAACGGCGAGGAGGACGAAGCGGTGCAGACCAGAGAAGTAGCGCGAGATAGCACACAGGAAGACGAGGCGCGAGCGCAGCGGCAGCCGCCTGGCGATCAGTGGGTTCTCGGCCGTTGCGAGAACGCGAAGGTTGGCGAAAGCACGGCGGTGGCCGCGGTTGAGGTACCCGTCGAGCGTGTCGGGCCGAACGGCCTGCACGAGCGGCTCAGGGTGGAAGCGCACCTTGTAGCCGGCCGCCCTGAGCCTGATCGTTGTCCGCACCGCCTGGCTCGCGCCCCCGAGCGGTTTCGCAAGCTCGATCGACGCCAGGGCATCGCTTCGAACAACCGAGGCCGATCCGCCCCACGGCGTGTCTCCGCTGGCTCCGAGCGCGGGGCCGAGCACCTCATTGAAGAGCGCCTCTTCGCTTCGGCCGTTGACGACGTAGGTCAGCGCATCAGTGTTGGCGAGGCCCGTGCGACACTGCACGACGGCCACGTCCGGCGCGGCGAAGTACCCCAGAGTCGAGTCGAAGACGTCGGCGAGCGGAACCTGTCCCCCCTGAAGAACGAGGACGAACTCGCCGCCCGCGGCGCGAAGTCCGGCCTCGAGCGTGTCGTAGGTGACCGCGTAGAGCGCCTTGTGCCGTGCGACGAGGCTCGCAACGTCGGTGCGATTCGCCGGATCCGTGACGACGACCGGCCGGTCTCCGGCGATCTGCTGAGCGGCCATGACCGAACGCTCGATGGCGGCCGGCGAGGCGTTTGCGCCGAGCACGAGCACCGAGGTGTCGGGTTCCTCGTCGCTTGCGAGCTCGCGCTCGGAGGGCACGGACCAGGCCTGGAACGCCAGCGCTGTGAGCTGGAGGAAGCCCCAGATCTCGGCACCGATCAACGGGAAAGCAAGCCAGCGGACCACTCCGTCGAGCGTCGCGCCCACCCGCCACGTCAGGTAGACGACGCCCAGGAGCAGCGCCAGGCCCACAATGCCGTGGATCCGGCGCTCACTCGAGCACAGGAGTCTTACACCGGCACGTACCGACGTGAGTCGTCGAGCGTCAATCCATCCATGGGCCACTTCTGTCTCCCGTCCGTGGGACACAGCGGCCGACGCAGTCAGCGTCGCTCCGCAGCCCCGGTATCGGCAACCACTCGCGATTCTTGAGGCTCGCGCGCGGCGGATCAGCGACCAAGCGCGCCGCGGTAGTACGCCCAGGCGGCGGTCACACGTGCGAGCCGATCGAGCTCGTCGTCGAGGAAGCGCTCGCGGTGGCGTGCGTCACCGATGGCGACCGCGGTGAAGTACAGGGCACCGAACGCGCCAAGGATCCCGGCAACGCGAAAGTGGGCCTCGGTGAGGACGGCTTCGCGGTCGGCAATGACCGCCGAGACCAGGAGGTTCGGGTCGTCACCGACCCAGCGCATCGCCAGCTCACGATCGACAACGAGAAATGCGAAGATCAGGAAGAACAACCCGACTGCGAGTGCGACGGCGATGACGCGAAGCGCCAGGCTGAAGAGCAGTGCCAGGTCGATGTTGAGCCGCTCGATCCGTCCGAGCGCGGGCGTCGACGGGACCACCCCGCGTTCGACGAGAACGCGCGCGGGTGTGTTGCGAGCCCGCTCCTCGAGCTCCTCTCCCGGCTCGAAGTCGTGCACCCCCCTTCGCTCCCGCGAGAGCCCGTAGACGAGGATCAGCACGACGAGGATCGCGAACGCGATCACCACGCCGCCGTATCGCCAACCGCTCAACCCACCGAACGCCTGCCACGTCTCCATCGAGAGCGCAAGGAACAGGAGCACGGCCATGACGGGCGGCATCGCGCGGATCGCGATCGCGCCACTGTCGGCCAGCGTCGACGCGATCTGACGCGTCTGGTGCACCAGGAGCGACAGGACACCGAAGCTCATCAAGAAATACAGGGCGATCGCGATGCCGATCGTCGCGATTGCCAGGCCGATCACGGTATTCGCGCTCTCACCGAGCGCCGCAGCTGCGATCGGCGGAGCGACGACCAGCGCGAGGACCTCGGTGAACGTGATGCGCCGCGAGCGAGCTAGCAGCGGGCGGTCGCGCAGGAAGTTGAGCAGCGCGTAGACGCTCACGGCGACGGCGAGCGCCGCGAGCACGGCAAGGATTCGAAGCCACCATGACCACTCGGGGCGCAGGGCGATTCCCAGGCCCACGATGAACAGGGCATAGAGACCGGGACGCATGCGCGTGAGCGTGTCGGTACGCGCGTCGTAGCCGGCATTCAGATGCGGCAGCCCGTTGTGGAGGAAGTAGCGCTCGATCCGGGCTCGCTCGAGCGGCTCCATCTACAGGAGTCTGACGACGAGGCCGGAGCGCAACTTCGGCGCGAAGTACGTCGACTTTGGCGGCATGATCTCGCCGCGATCGGAGACGTCCATGAGCTCGTCGACCGACGTCGGGTGGAGCGCGAAGCTGACCGCCGATGGCCCCCGGCAGAGCCGATCCAACGCGGCCGGTCCATCGGGTCCGGGCAGAAACTCGAGCCGTGGATCGGTTCGCGGGTCGTCGATGCCGAGCACCGGGCGGAGCAGGTGGTCGTGCAACACGCTCACGTCGAGCCCAGCGACGCCGGGCTGCGAGAGCAGGGCGCCGGGCACACGCACGGTGAACCAGGCCTCGCCGAGGCACATCAGGAACTCTCCGGCGGCTGCCGGGCGGGCCGGGTCTGGGAGCTCGGAGACCTCGAAGCGATCGCGGACGGCGGCCAGGACGTCACGGGGACCGCACGCAGCAGCGGCCGCGTTCACCGTGACGGAGCGGTCGTAGGGGTGGATCGCAAGCTGGTCAGAGGAGAACAAGACCGAGACGATGTGGGCGTAGGGCTCGGCGCCGGTATGCGCCGGGTTCTCGCCCGCCCGAAGCTGCGCGAAGCGGGCCGCGGCAGCCGCCCGATGATGGCCGTCGGCGACATAGAGCGCGTCGAGTGCGCCCAGCGCCTCGCTGGTCGCATCGACGAGCTCGCTCCCGGCGACCACCCAGACCGTCATACGCAGGCCGTCGTCGGCCTCGATGTCGATCGTCGGCGTGGTGCTAGCGCCTTCGGCGATGACGCGCTCGACCGCCTCGGACGGCCGGTGAATGAGAAAAACGGGAAGGAAGCTCGCTCGTACCGCGCTCATGTACTCGAGCAGCCGGTCCTCCTGATCCTGCCGGGTCGACTCGTGAACCTTGACGCGGCCGCTCGTGTAAGCCTCGAGCGCGACGTCGGCGATGACCCCGGTCTGGGAGTGACCATCGCGTGCGAGCCGGCAGACGAGGAAGATCGGCGGTGCGTGGAAGTTGTACGTGTCGCCGTCGAGAAGCGCCCGAAGGCGCGCCGCCGTCTGCGCCATGAGCTCGCGCCGCGCGGCATCGTCGCGTCGCGGCGCGTCGACCTCTGAGCGGACGACGTTGAGGAAGCCGAGGGGGCCTCCGACAGCCGATTCGCTCGACTCCTCGAGCGTCGGGTCGGAGTACTGCGGCGCGACAACATCGTCGGCGACCTCGGGTCGGGGAAGGTAGACGCCCACGGGCTGGACTGCCGGACCCAGCTGACCGTTTGGCTGGCTCACGTGTGCTCGGCCTCGAAGTCGGCCATGAGCCCCGCGAGCGCCTCGACGCCCTCGAGGGGCATCGCGTTGTACAGCGACGCTCGCACACCGCCGACGCTGCGGTGGCCCCTGAGACCCTTCAGGCCGGCGGCGGCGCAGGCCTCGAGGAATCGCGTCGTCAGCTCGTCGGTCGCGAGCCAGAAGACGACGTTCATCAGAGAGCGGCTCGCGGCCTCGACGGGGCTAGTGAACACGCCGTCGCTGCGCTCGATCGCTTCGTAGACGAGGGCCGCCCGCTCGCGCGCGGCTGCCTCCATCGCTACCAGGCCACCCTGGCTCTCGACCCAGCGCAACATCTTCCCGATGAGCCAGATCGAGAACATCGGCGGCGTGTTGTAGAGCGAGTTCCCGTCACTGTGAACCTCGTATCGCAGGTACGCGCCGAGCTCGCTGTTGAGCGATGCAAGCGCGTCGCGGCGCACGAACACGATCGTTGCGCCGGCCGGGCCGAGGTTCTTCTGCGCGCCGCCGTAGACGAGATCGAACAGCTGCCAGGGAATAGCCCGGCTGCCGATGTCCGAGGACATGTCGGCAACGAGCGGCACGCCAAGATCAGGCCATTCGCACATCTGAACACCGTGGATCGTCTCGTTCGACGTGACGTGCAGGTAGCGCGTCTCGCTCCCGAGCTCGAGCTCGTCCGCGGCGGGCATGCGCGCGTAGCCGCACGCTCTTCCATCCCAGGCCGCGTACGCCTCGCCGTGGGCGACCGCGTCGGCGAAGGCCTTTGCAGCCCAGGCGCCTGAAAGCACGTACGCACCATTCTGGCCCTCGCCGAGAAAGTTCATCGGGAGCATCGAGAACTGCAGGGTCGCGCCGCCCTGGAGAAACAGGATCGCGAAGTCATCAGGCACGCCGAACACGCGGCGCGCCAGATCGATCGCCTGATCGTGAACCGCCGAGTACTCGGCGCCGCGGTGGCTCATCTCGATCAGCGACATCCCGGTGCCGTCGTGGTCGATCAGCCCATCGCGCGCCTCCTCGAGAATCGCCCTGGGCAGCGTTGAAGGACCGGCCGAGAAGTTGAAGACCATCGCGGGCTACAGGGTATGGGTAGCCGCTGCGCGGCTACCCGGCGCGTCTAGCCACGGCGTTGCTCGAGCGAGATTCCGATGATCGCGTCGAGCTCCTCGAGCTCTGCCTTCAGCGAGCTGCTCACCTCGCCGCTGATCTGGATCGTCGCGGCGGCCGCGCGCCCGCCCGAGAAGATGCGGTTCTCCATCTGCTCGACGTTGATCCCGGCGCTCCGAAGGGCGAGAAGCACGCCCGCGAGCACGCCGACCTGGTTGTTGTGGCGAACAACAAGCGTCGAGGAGCCCCGCAGCGGGTCAAGGTTGACCGAGTTGCGCACCTCACCCGCCTCGAACGCGCGCAGAATGCGCACGACCTCGTCGGCGATCGCCCGCTGCGCCTGTTCGGTCGAGGCACCGATGTGATGCGTCCCATACACGCGCGGGTGCCGTGCGAATTCGGAGTCGAAGTGCCCGTGCGAGCTGTCCGGCTCCTCGGCGTAGACGTCGACACCCACGCGCAGCTCCTTCTCGTCGATGGTGGCGAGGAGGGCCTGCTCGTCGACGATGTCGCCACGCGAGGTGTTGAGGATGATCGTGCCAGGACGGACGTGCGCGAGCAGCTCTGCGTCGACGAGGTGCCGGGTCTCGGCAAGCGCAGGCACGTGGAACGAGACGGCGTCGCATGCTGCGACGAGCGTCGCAAGATCCGCGTGATAGGTAACGGCCAACGCTTCGAGGCGGGCGCGGGCACCCTCGCTGCGTCCTGGCCTATGGATCGCGTGTACTGCCATGCCAAAAGCGTCAACGCGCTCGGCAAGCTCGAGCCCAACCGCGCCGAGGCCGACGATGCCGACCCGTCTGCCGCGCAGGCCGGTGGCCTTCTGGTAGCGCGCCTTGTCCCAGCGCCCTTCGCGCAAATCGGAGACGTTGTCGGGAATGTTGCGGTCGATCGCGACCAGCAGCCCGAACGCCAGCTCGGCGACCGCGATCGCGTTCTTGCCCGGGACGTTGCAGACGTAGACGCCGCGCGTGGACGCTGCGCCAACGTCGATGGTGTTCGTGCCGGCTCCCGCGCGAACCACGAGTCGAAGACCGGGCGCCTCGAGCGCCTCGCGCCTCACGGGCGTGCTGCGTACGACGAGCACGTCGAAGCCCGCGAGCGCACCAGCGAGCTCGTTCGAGCCAAGCTCGGGTCGCAGCTCGCAGTAGCAGCCGCGATCGCGCAGCTGCTCGAGCTGCGCGTCGGGGAAGCGATCGGCGAAGAGCACCCTCATGGTCTGGCCACCGCCGTTGTCGCTCGGCGGGAGCTAGCCGGAAGCGTAGGAGCGATAGGTGTCGGCGAGCCCTTCGGCCAGATCGAACCCCGGCTGCCAGCCGAGTCGGGCCTGCGCGGCCGAGGAGTCGAGCGCGCTGCGACGTAGCTCCCCGGGCCTGAGCGGCGCGAACCCCGGCTCGAGCTCGGTGCCGGCCGCGGCCTGGAGGTGCCCGAGCAGCGCGAGAACGTCGGTCTCGATGCCCGTTCCCACGTTGAAGACACCCGCCTCGGCGGCCTCGAGGCCGCCGACGAACGCACGGGCGACGTCGCCGACGTGGATGTAGTCGCGCGTCTGTGTGCCGTCCCCATAGACGGTCGGCACCTCGGCCAGTCGCAACAGCTCTGAGAAGATCGCGACCACGCCGGCCTCTCCGTGTGCGTTCTGGCGGGGCCCGTAGACGTTGCCGAGCCGGAGGATGACGTGCGCAACCCCGTAGAGGCGCGCCCAGGTGGCGACGTAGGCCTCACCGGCCAGCTTCGACGCACCGTAGGGCGAAAGAGGCTCCGGCGCGAACGACTCGCTCGTCGGCGTTGGCGCGCCGTCGCCGTAGAGGGCGCCCCCGGTCGAGGCAAAGACGACGCGTGCCCCGTGGGCACGGGCGGTCTCGAGCACGTTGAGGGTGCCCAGGACGTTGACGGCCATGTCGAAACCCGGGTCGCGCACCGATGCCGTCACGCTGGCCTGCGCCGCCAGGTGGCAGACGCCAGTGGGCTCGAACGCGCCGACGGCCTCTCCGACGGCACCGGCGTCGCGAATGTCGACGCGGGCGAGCGTCGCGCGCTCGTTGACGTTTCCCTCGCTACCGCTCGAGAGGTCGTCGACAACGAGGGCCTCGGCGCCAGCGTCGATCAGCGCGTCGACGACGTGGGAGCCGATGAAGCCCGCGCCCCCAGTCACGAGTATGCGCTGTCCGCTCGCCACCGGCCGTGGCTCAGGCGACGACGGTGAAGTTGACGTGCATGCCCGAGGCGTAGTGACCCGGGATGTTGCAGGCGAGAGCGTAGCTGCCAGGCTCGAGCTCGACGGTCAGAGATCCAGCGTCGCCGGCCGGGACCGTCGCGCGGACGTTGGCTCCGCCACCCGCCTGCGGCGCCGCTGCGTCGTCTTCGATGGCGGCGCCGTCAGCATCGGTCGGGAGCTCTGCCGAGTCCAGCTCGGTCTCGATGACGAGCAGCTCGTGCTCGAGCAATCCGGAGTTGTCGATCTTGAAGGTCACCCTGCCCGTTTTTACCTTGCGCCGGGCAGGCGTCAGGGCGAACTCGCTCGGCGCGCCGAGCGTCACCGACACCTTCCGCTTCTTCTTGACTTGCTTCGAGCTCACGACCTGCTCTGCTTTCTCCTTCATGTCCTTCTTTGCCTTCTTCGCCTTCTTCTTGACGTTGTCGGCCGCGTCGCTAACCAGATCCGAGGCGGCATCGCTCAGGGCGTCGCCGGCCGATGACGCGATCTCTGTGGCCGCGTCTTCGAGGGCCCCTTTCGCCGCATCGGCCACAGCGTCCTGGGCGGTCTCCGGTGCGGCATCAGGGTCGAGGGTATCGCCGCCACATGCGGTGACGCCCAGCGCGACTGACGCCGCCAGCGCCGCGACCAGGAAAAGCAATCGGCCTATCACCTAGATACAGATCGGCGCTCACGGGTCACTACCTGAGCGCTCGAGCCCGTAGGCCTCCCACGAGTCGCCGCCGGCGTCGTATATCGCCTGGATCTCGCGGATCCGCTCGAGCGTCGCCTCGGACATCGTCGAGTTGAAGATGTAGCCCTCGAGGCGCAGGCCGTTCTCGTAGTCGACGTCCCAGGCCTGCAGGATCCCGCGCTTGCAGGCCTGCAACGCCCTGCGCGGGCGCGTGGCGATCAGAGCGGCCCACTCAACGGTCTGCTCGCGCAGCCTCTGATCGTCGAAGACCTTGTTGACGAGCCCGACGCGCTCGAGCTCGGCCGCGGTGTGTGGCTCGGCTGCCAGGAAGATCTCGAGCGCCTTCGACTGGCCGACGAGACGCGAAAGTCGCACCGTTCCGCCGCCGCCGGGGATCACACCCAGCGCGCTCTCGATCTGTGCGTACGTGGCCGAGCGCCCGGCCGTGCGCAGGTTGCAGGCCCACGAGATCTCAGCGCCGCCGCCCCACGCCTGCGCGTGGTTGCACGAGATCGAGATCAGCGGCCCGCGCTCGAGCTCCTGCGTGAGCTGGCGCCATAGCAGCGGGTCGCCGGTCATCTTCTCGGGCGCGGTGTACGCGGCGAGCACATCGGGGAGCCAGGCATGCGCCATGAAATATCCCGGCACGTCAGAGGCCAGGACGAGCACGCTGGCGCCGCCGCGTTTCACCTCGTCGATGCCATCCATCAGCGCCTGCAAGAGCTCGTAGGAGCCGAAGTTCTTGGGCGGATTGTCGATCAGGAGCAGACCGACGCCATCCCGTGGGAATGAGACGTGTGCGTGTGCAGTCATGGCGGTAATCTAGGCCTCCTTCGGAATGCACACGGCGTACTCTGATCCCCGCATCCCACCGCGCGATCGCGTCGTGCTCCGCTACCTGCTCGAGCGCCACGCCGAGGAGCGCGGCGATCAGTGCTTCGTCAAGTTCGTCGACGGAAGCGAGTGGACCTACCGGGAGGTGCTCGAGCGCGCGAAGGGCCACGCGGCGGGCTTCCGCAAGCTCGGCGTCGAGCAGGGCGACCACGTGCTCTCGTTCCTGCCGAGCTCACCCGAGGCGATCACGGTCTGGTACGGGCTCAACTACCTGGGCGCGGTCTACATCCCGGCCAACCCGGCCTACAAGGGCAACCTGCTCGCGCACGTGATCAACAACTCCGACGCACGCGTCGTGGTCACCCATCGTGAGCTGGTCGAGCGCTTCGGAGAGGTCGAGCTCGCGAAGCTCGAGGACATCGTGCACGTGCAGGGCGAGGGTCCCGACGTGCAAGGTCTGCGCAAGCACGACGGGGCGATCTTCACCGACACGCCCGTCGACGAGGCCGACCTCGCCGTCGCACGCCCGATCGAGCCCTGGGATACGCAGGGCGTGTGGTACACGTCAGGCACGACCGGCCCGTCGAAGGGCGCGCTCTCGTCCTACATGCACGCGTACGAGATGTTCGGCCCGGAGACGTGGCCGTTCGTCACCGCGGAGGATCGCTACATGATCAACTTGCCGCTCTACCACCTGGGCGGCACCGGGCTGTTCAACTCGATGCTGCATCGCGGCGGCTCGTGCGCCTTCCTTGAGCGCTACCAGACGGGTCCCTTCTGGCAGCAGGTGCGCGACACCGAGTCGACGATGGTGTTCCTGCTCGGCGCGATGGCGGCGTTCCTCGAGGCGCAACCACCCTCGCCTGAGGACAAGAACCACCCCATGCGGCTCATGTTCATGGTCCCGATCGTCGACGACGTGCCGGCTTTCGCCGAGCGCTTCGGCGTCGAAGTGCGGACGATCTACAACATGACCGAGATCTGCACGCCGATCATCTCGGGCCCGACGCCCGCGTTGCCGGGCACCTGTGGACGCCTGAGAGAAGGCTGCGACGTACGACTAATCGACGAGAACGATCTCGAGGTGCCAGTCGGCGAGGTAGGTGAGTTCGCCGTGCGCTGTGACACTCCGTGGGGCATGCACCACGGCTACCTAAACATGCCCGAGGCGACGGCCGCGTCCTGGCGAAACGGCTGGTTCCACACCGGGGACGCCGGCCGTATCGACGAGCACGGCAACTACTACTTCGTCGACCGGATCAAGGACGCGATCCGCCGGCGCGGCGAGTTCGTCTCCTCACTCGAGCTCGAGATCGAGCTTTGCGCCCACGCCGACGTGGCCGCCGCCGCCGTGGTCGCTACGAAGAGCGAGTACGCCGAGGACGAGATCCTGGCCTACCTCCAGCCCGCCGATGGCAAGGACATCGACTTCGTCGAGGTGATCGAGTTCCTGAAGCCGCGCGTCGCCTACTTCGCGATCCCGCGCTACTTCCAGGCGGTCGAGAGCTTCCCGCTGACTCCTACCGAGAAGATCCGCAAGGTCGAGTTGCGGGACTGGGGCAAGACCGACGAGACCTGGGATCGCGAGGAGCACGGCATCGTGATCAAGTCGGAAAGAATCTAGTCCCACGGGGCGCCCGGAGTTTCGCGCGTGCGCGAAACTCCCAAGGAACTCGGTCGAGTTCCCCTACTCGACGCCACGTGGCGGGCCGCCGGCCGCGGAGATGTCGAGGACGTCAACGACCTCCTGACGGGTGGCGCCGAGTGCGAGGGCGTTCTCGATGTGGAACCTCATGCCCGGCAGGTAGCGGTGCGACGGCATCGCGTCGATCGACGTGTAGATGAGTTCCTTGCTCTTGGCCGGGAGCGGGCCCGTCTTCCATGGGATGGCCAGGTAGTCGACCACCGCGCGGAACGCCGGCTCCGAGAGACGGAGCAGCGAGTCGAGGAAGCCGGGCAGCTGGGCGTCGAGCCGTTGCCAGTATTCGTCGGCGAGGAGCTTGTCGCGGTAGGCGGCGGCCTCGTCGGTGAGCTCGGGGAGCGACCCCGAGCGACCCTTCACGACGTCGCTCAGGACTAGCGGCGCCTCGTGCAATCCGTGGATCCCGATCCCCGAGGCGAGCAGCATGGACTCCGTCAGCTCCTCGAGCGCGGCGCCGGCGTCCAGGGCGGCGCCCGCATGCCGGGCTATGCCGTCACGGTCGAGCGTCGAGGGGGCTGCGGCGACCGCGAAGCCCACCAGCGCGGCCGTCTTCTCGTCGAGGCCCGGGCCGTCGGGCGCGTCCTCGATCAGCGTCAGCGCGACCTCACGTGCGCGGGCGACATCGGGCCCTACGTCCTGCTGCGGCTCAACTGCCATCGAACTCGGGTGGTCGCTTCTCGAGGAACGCCTTCATGCCTTCCTTCTGGTCGTTGCTCGAGAACAGGAGCGCAAACTCCTGCAGCGTGTAGGCCATCCCGCGCTCCATGTCCATCTCGGCTCCGACGTTGACGGCACGCTTGACTGCGCCGAGGACGAGCGGACTGCGCGAGGCGAGCGTCGTGGCCAGCTCGCCTGCGGCGGTCTCGAGCTCGTCGCGCGGCACGACCTTGTTGACGAGGCCAAGTCGATGCGCCTCGGCGGCGTCGATCATGTCGCCCGTCATGAGCAGCTCCTTGGCGGCCGCGCGTCCGATCCAGCGCGGTAGCCGAATGCAGGCGCCGGCGCCGGGTATCACGCCGACTCGAGCCTCGACCAGACCGAGCACGGCGTCATCGGCGGCGACGATGAGATCGCACGCGAGCAGCAACTCGCTTCCGCCCGCGATCGCATGCCCGTGAACGGCGGCGACGACCGGTTCGTCCATCGACTCGATCGTCGAGAAGACGCGCATCCACGTGTCGAGCAGGAACTGACGCACCTCGAGCGGAGCGCCGTCCTGGAGCTCCGACAGGTCAGCTCCAGTGCTGAACGCACGCCCGTTCGCCGCGATGACGACGACACGTGTTTCGGGCCGCGAGCGCGCCGCCTCGAGCGCGTCGAGCAGCGCGACCAGAAGCTCTCGGTTGAACGCGTTCAGCTTGTCGGTCCGGTTCAACCGAAGCGTCGTGACGGCATCGTCGTGGGTGGTCTCGACCAGCATCTGAGGTGCCGACGTTCGCGGCTTGGCGCCGCCGGCACGGGCGATCATAGGCCGACTAGGCTGTCGCCGCGAAGCTCCCGGGAGGCGCCCGATGACGCTGTACGAGACCCTGAAGTTCCTCCACATCGTCGCTGCCGCGATCGCGCTCGGCGGCGGGTTGATTCTCTCGCTCTACCTCCTGAGCGCGGTCCTGAGCCGTGACGGAACCCGGCTTCACTCGGCCAGCTCCGTCAACGCCTGGGCCGGCGTGCGCATCTTCGGGCCCTCCTATGCGCTCGTTCTGGCGTTCGGAATCTGGACGACGCTCGAGGGTGGCTGGGACTTCGGCGACACCTGGATCGCGATCGGCATCGTCGTCCTGGCGATCGCGTTCGTGCTCGGGCCAACGGCGCACATGCGCAACGGGCTTGCGATGGAGAAAGCGATCGCCGATTCAGGACCGTCGTCACCGGCGGCGATGGCGATCGGGCGGCGTGAGTGCGTCGTTCAGCTGTTCGAGCTGGCGCTGGTCATCTTGGCCGTCTGGGCGATGACGGCCAAGCCCTAAGACAGACGCTCGCTCGTTCGGATACGCCCTCTGCGAGCGGCTTCTTAGGGCACCAGTGCCACGTGAATGGCCGGCTCGTCGGTGCGCCCGGCGAGCGTCGCGATCGCTCGCTCTGCGTCCTCGAGCGGGAACGAGTGCGTGTGAAGCTTCTCGAGCGGGTAGCGGCGCTGCTCGATCAGCTCGCAGGCGCGGTGGAAATCGCCGAGGGGCATGCTGAGGACGCCGCGCAGGCTCAGCTCCTTGTAGGCGATGTCGTCCGGGGCGAGCCGGGCCTCGACGCCTGCGCCCTTGAGGCCGGCGAGCACGATGCGCCCATGTCGGGCGCACATCGCCACCGCCTGCCGAAGAGCGTCTGTGAAGAAGGGTGTCGTGTCGACGACAACGCTTGCGCCGCCGTCGGTGAGCTCGCGGATCTCGTCAGTTGGGTCGACGTCGTCGACGACGATCGTGTGATCGGCGCCGAGCTCGCGCGCCAGGGCTAGCTTGTGCGCGTCCGACGCCAGCCCGGTGACGATCACCTGTGAGGCGCCGGCGTCGCGGGCGGCGACCAGCGAGCAGAGCCCTCGCTGGCCGGGACCCATGATGACCACCTGGTCGCCTGGCCCGGTCGCGGGCACCGTGGCGCCCCACGAGAGCCCGGCCGCCAGCGGGTTGAACATGACGGCGAGCTCGGCGGGCAGCGATGCGTCGACCTGGCGCACGAGCGAGAGCGGGTGCAGGTACATGTACTCGGCGAACGCACCCCAGAGGCCGGGCGCTGTGTCGACTCGCGTGAACCCGTAGGTGCCGCCGCGCGTGGGACACCCCGATGGCTCGAACCGCGCGCACGCCTCGCAGCGCCCGCATCCGTAGGAGGAGCGAACGGCGACCCGATCGCCGACGGCGACGCCCCAGCGCTCGGCGGCTCGACGGCCGATTGCCGCGATTCGGCCGAGGGGCTCGTGACCCGGAATCGACGGCATCGGCGCGTAGTAGTCGTTTGACTGCACCTGCCCGTCGAACTGCTCGTAGTCGGTACCGCAGAGTCCGCAGATCTCGACCTCGAGCAACGCGTCGTCTGCGCCGATCGCTGGGAGCGGCAGGTCCTCGGGCGTTAATGCGCCCGGCTCGCGAAGGACCATGGCCCGGGCGAGCGTCGGCAGCTCGCCGGACGGTGTCATCTCGCGCTGTGGGCGGCGCTCATGTCTCGTCGTCTACGGCGGCGAGCGGTGGCGGCAGCGCCACCTCGTCGGGCCGACCGAGCTCGCCGGCCAGGTACTCCTCGAGGCGCCCGCGTGAGTCGACGATGTCGTTGAGCTGCAACGCCAGCTGGCCGATGCGGTCGGTCGCCGTGAACGACGAGGCGCTTCGCTCCATGCTGAGCCGCTCGGGCGCGTACGAAAGCGCAGGCCCTTGCGTGTCGAGGATCGTGTAGTCGTCGCCGCGTCGCAACTCGACCGCTACCTCGCCGCTTATCGAGCGGGCGACCCAGCCCTGCAAGCTCTCGCGAAGCATCAGCGCCTGGGGATCGAACCAGCGGCCCTCGTAGAGCAGGCGGCCGAGCCGGTATCCGTGCGTGCGGTACTGCTCGAGCGTGCCCTCGTTGTGAATGGCGCTGACGAGCCGCTCATAGGCGATCCAGAGAAGGGCCATGCCTGGAGCTTCGTAGAGACCGCGACTCTTGGCCTCGATCACGCGGTTCTCGATCTGGTCAGACATACCGAGGCCGTGGCGGCCGCCGATCGCGTTCGCCTCGCTTACCAGGTCGACCGGGTTGTCGTAGGTCACGTCGCCGAGCGCGACCGGGTGGCCGCCCTCGAAGCGCACGCTGACCACTTCCGGCTCGATGGCGACCGACTGGTCCCAGTGAGGAGCTCCCATGATCGGCTCGACGACCTTCATGCTCGTCTCGAGCAGCTCGACGTCCTTGGCCTCGTGGGTCGCGCCGAGCATGTTCGCGTCGGTCGAGTAGGCCTTCTCGACCGGGTCCCGGTACGGCAACTCGCGAGCCAGCAACCACTCGCTCATCTCCTTGCGACCGCCGAGCTCAGAGACAAAGTCCTCGTCGAGCCACGGCTTGTAGATGCGCAGCGACTCGTTGACAAGCAGCCCGTAGCGGTAGAAGCGCTCGATGTCGTTCCCCTTGTAGGTCGAGCCGTCGCCCCAGATGTTGATGCCGTGGTCACGCATCGCTGCGACGAGCATCGTCCCGGTCACAGCGCGGCCGAGCGGGGTCGTGTTGAAGTAGGTCTTCCCGGCGGTCGAGATGTGGAACGCGCCGCACTGGAGCGCGGCAATGCCCTCGCGGGCAAGCGCCTCGCGACAGTCAACGACGAAGGCATCCTCGGCGCCGTACGTCCGGGCCCTGTCCGGGATCGCAGCGACATCCGGCTCGTCGGGCTGGCCGAGATCGGCCGTGAAGCCATAGGGCACCGCGCCCTTCTCGCGCATCCACGCGAGCGCGCACGACGTGTCGAGACCGCCCGAGAAAGCGATGCCGACGCACTCGCCGACGGGGAGCGACTCGAGGATTACGCGGCCCACGATCCGGAGTCTAGGGTGCGGAACTTCCGAGGTTCTTGCGCATGATCGACGCGTGCGGGGCGCCGGCCCGACGCTCGAGGCCGAAGGTGTCGCCACCCGGGCCGGCCGCGCAGCTCAGGATCTCGGCGAGTGCGTCCGCGTCGGCGTGGTCGAGGCGGAGCGCGGCGAGGCCTAGGTTCTCTGCGAGGTGCCTCGCGTTTCTCGCGCCAGCGATGACCGCGCCGACACCCGGCCGGTCGAGCACCCAGCGTGTCGCGACGTTGCTCGCCGTCGCGCCGTGGCGTTCGGCGACCGCACTGACTTCTCCCAACAGCCCCTGGAGCGGCCTCCAGCCGCCGAACTCCTCGACGATCAGCCTGTACTTGACGAGCGAGCGGTTGCCGAGCTCGGCAGGATCGCGAGCGCCGAGCCAGCGCTTCGAAAGGAACCCGCCCGCCAGAGAGCCGTAGGCCAGGAGCGGCACGTCGCGCTCGCGGCACAAGTGGCTCATGCCGTTTTCAGGGCGCCGATCGAGCAGCGAGTACTGAACCTGGTGAGCGGCGATGGGCACGCCGGCATCGAGGATCTCGCGCAGGCGAGGCACGTCGAAGTTGGTCGCGCCGACCAGGCGGATCTTCCCGGCCGCGCGGAGCTCGTCGAGCCAGCCGGCCACCTCGACGTAGCCTGGAACCGAGTAGTCCCACCACGAGAACTGAACGAGGTCGAGGCGCTCGACGCCAAGGCGCATGAGCGAGCGCTCGACGACCGACGCGACACGGCGTCGCGTGAGGGCGCCGAGCTCGTCCTGATCGGGGACGTACTTCGTGTGAATCTGAATCGAGTCCGGATCGTTGCCGCGCGCGCGCCATCCAGCGAGGAAGCGGCCGAGCAGCTCCTCGACGCCGGTGTAGATGTCCGCGCAGTCGAAGGTCGTGAACCCTGCATCGGCGAGCCGATGCCAGTCGTCGACGACGGTCTCGGCTTCGATCGGCGTGCGCTGATGGCCGGCCGACAGCTGCCAGCAGCCGTTGATGACCCGGGCGATCGTGTAGCCGGGCGCGAGCTCGATGCGCTCGACCCGCTCGAGGGCTTCGCTCAATCTGAGCTCTCGGACGCCTCCGCGGCCGGCAGCGGCACGACCGTCACCTCGCCGTGGCGGAACGTCCGCTTGCCGGTTCGGGTGATCCGAAAGAGCGCGCCGCAGTGCGGGTCGGGGCAGGCGACGTCCATGTCGGTCGTCATCCAGTCGTTGTCCGCCGTCTCCCGCTGCTTGGCGGGCAGGATAGGCAGCAGCGCCGCAAGCGAGTAGAGCGGGAACGTCTGCTCGGGCGGAAGGGAGAGGTTCTCGCCCGAGAGCTCGAAGTAGTCACCGGCGGCGTGGTTACAGACCATCGGCCGGTCGGTCGCCACGACCTCGACCCGAAGGTCGTAGAGCGTGAACGAGTCGTCGTGCGCTGGCTCGCTCATGTGGCTGCTACGCGGTCTTGCCAGCGAGCATCGTCCGCTCCTTCACGCGCACGATCGCAGAGACGGTGGTATTGACCGGCGCCTCGAGACCGAGCTCCTGCGCGACACGCGGGATCGAGCCGTTGATCACGTCGATCTCACCTCGCCGACCGGCGAGGTAGTCGAGCAGCATCGACGGACGCGCATCAGGGATCTTCTCGCCGAACTCGACCACGTAGCGCACGGGATCGTCGAAGGTGAACGCAACTCCCCTGGCGCGGCCGATCTCGTAGGCCTCGGCAGCACAGCTCGTGGCGAGCTCGCGCCCGCTCTCGCGCGCAAGCAGCTCGCCGATCGTCAGCTCCAGAATGGTGCAGCTGCCGCTGTAGGCAACGTTGCAGACGAGCTTCTCCCAGACGAGCTGGGCGACGTCGTCGTAGGTCTGGACGCGGAAGCCCGCCTCGCGCCAGACGTCGGCGACGCGCTCGACGCGCTCGCTCACCGGACCCTCGCGCTCGCCCAGGCGGACGAGCTCCATGCCCTCGTGGCGGGCGTGACCTGGACCCTGGATCGACGCGCCGAACCCGCCGACGACGCCGACGATCACGGCCTCTTCGCCGAGCACGGCGGCCGCCGTATCGGGTCCGCCCAGCCCGTTCTGGATCGAGAGGACGGTCGTCGCATCCCCCACGAGCGAGCGCGCGGCGGTGGCGGCCGCCTCGACATCCATCGCCTTGGTCGCGACGATCACCAGCTCGCAGACCCCGGCGTCGGCAGCGTCCGTCGTGGCCGACACCGCTACGGTCCGATCGCCGCTCGCGCCCTCGACCCTGAGCCCGTGCTCCGAGATCGCGTCGACGTGCTCCTTCCAGGCGTCGATCGCCCAGACCTCGTTGCCCGAGTCAGCCAGCAGTCCGGCGTAGACCGAACCCATCGCGCCGGTGCCCACGATTGCGATTTTCACGCGCCCTCCGATCGCTGGATGTCGCCGAAAGCGCGTCTATCGTGCCATGACACGATCGAGGAGGCTGACATGGCCGATCATCCGATCAACGTCGTCGCAACTGACGACCTGAGGCGAAGCAGGCTCACCGTCTTCTTCCGCTACCTGCTCGTGATCCCGCATCAGATCTGGTTGGCGCTCTGGGGCTTCGCAGCCATGTTCGCTCACCTGATCAACTGGTTCGCAACGCTGATCATGGGCCGCTCGCCCGAGGGACTACACAACTTCCTCGCCGGCTACACGCGCTACTCGGTCCACGTGAGCGCCTACGGGAACCTGCTCGCCAACCCGTTTCCGGGCTTCTCATCGAACGACCCCTACCCGGTGACAGCAGAGATCGCGCCGCCCGAGAAGCAGAACCGACTGATCACGTTCTTCCGCTCGCTGCTCGGGATCCCAGCCTTCTTCCTCGCCTTCATCCTGCAGATCCCGCTTGCCCTGATCGCGCTTGTCGGCTGGTTCGCCTGCCTGATTATGGGGCGCATGCCCGCGAGCTTCGAGCGGCTGGGTCTCTATTGCGTTCAGTACAACGTGCGTACGAATGCCTACAGCATGCTGCTCACCGAGCGCTACCCCCGCCTCGGGCACGCGCAGGGCACCGCCGAGCTATAGCCGGCCCGGCGACCCGCGCCCTGGGCGACCCGGAGCGTGTGCAACGATAGGGGCGCCTGGAGAGGTGTCCGAGTTGGCCTAAGGAGCGCGACTGGAAATCGCGTACTCGGGTTACACCCGAGTCGTGGGTTCGAATCCCACCCTCTCCGTTTCTATCCGGACGTCGCTGAGACGACGTAGGCGGCGACGTCGTCGATCTCGGCCGGGCTGAGCTGGCCCGCGAAGGCGGGCATCGAGCCGGCTCCGTTCGTCACCCGATCGACCGATAGCTCGAGCGACGGCATCGACTCGTCGAGGTTGGGGCCGATCGCCCCGGTGGCGCCCGCGGCGGCGAGCGCGTGACACGAGCCGCAGCTCGCGCTCACGAACACGCCTTCGCCGGCGGCCGGATCGCCCGGGCCAGCGCCGGGCGAGCCCTCGGCGGGTGGCGGCCCCTCGGCGGGCGGGCCGTCGCCCGGAGGCGGCGCCTCGCCTTCCGCAGGTTCGCCCTCGCCCTCTCCGGTCGCGGCCTCGGCGTGGTGTTCTTCGGCACCGTAGACCTCGATCGCGGCCAGCGTTCCACCCACGAGCACCATGCAGATGATCCCGAACGTGACGAGGTTGCGCCTCCCCGGAAATCCCGGGTCGCGCTTGGGAATCATGACCGACACCACCAGGCTGAACACGACCAGCACGGCGGTGACGACCGAGATGATGATTTCGCCGTTCGACAAGGGCGAGCAGTACGATAGCTACCGCGGTGGGCCGCGTCCGTACGTATTCGATAGCGGCCGCGGCGATACTCATCGCGCTCGTATTGGCCGCGGTCCGCGTCGCCGAGAACCCGGGGTCACTGTCGGGTTGGCAGGCGTTCGCGCTCGGGATCGTGCAGGGGTTCACCGAGCTTCTCCCGATCTCCTCGTCGGGCCATCTGATCCTCGTTCCCTGGCTCGCCGAGTGGCACTTCCTCGAGCAGAACGACGCCTTCAATCAGACCTTCGACGTTGCGCTTCACCTGGGCACCGCGGTCGCCGTCGTCATGTACTTCTGGGTGGACGTCGCACGGATCACGACAGCGTGGGTCGTCACGATGCGGACGCGAGAGGTCAAGACCACGGACGAGCGCGTCGCCTGGTTCGTGGTGATCGCGACCGTGCCCGCGCTGGTCGTCGGCGGGCTCTTCGGTGAGGACATCTCGGCCGACCTGGGCGAGCCCTGGCAGATCGCGATCCTCCTCGCCGTCTTCGGCGTCGTTCTCTTCCTTGCCGATCGGATGCCGGCGCGGCGCACGTTCGACGACCTGACGCTCAAGACCTCGATCGTGGTTGGGCTCGTCCAGTGCCTTGCGCTGATGCCCGGCGTCTCTCGCTCGGGAATCACGATCTCGGCGGGGCGCGCGCTGCGCCTCGACCGCGACGCGGCCGCCCGCTTCTCGTTCCTGCTCCTGATCCCGGTCTCGATCGCGGCGGTCGTCTACACGGCGGTTCGCGATATCGGTTTCGGCACGCTCCCTGACGGCTGGGTCGGGCCCTTTCTCGTCGGAACCGTCGCCTCGTTTGGCGCAGGGTTGCTCGCGATCGACGCGCTGCTCGGCGTCGTGCGCCGCCATAGCTTCACCGGCTTCGTCGTCTACCGGCAGATCATCGCGCTCGTAATCCTGCTCCTGATCGCCACCGGGGCGCGCTCCGCAACCTTCTAGGAGGCGCGTGCCGCGCGTGCCGCGCGAGCCGCCTAGCATCACGGCGCCGCTACCGAGGGAGACACCATGGCCTGGAAGCTCGAGGGCGACTACTTCGAGAACTGCTCCTGCGACATTCTCTGTCCCTGCATCACCTCGCATATGCAGGTTCCGGCGGACACGGAGCGCTGTCTCGTTCCGCTTGTCTGTCGCGTCGATGACGGGCACCTCGACGACCTGCGACTCGACGGCCTCTGCTTCATCATGGTGGTCGACTCCCCCGCGGTCATGGCCGACGGAGGCTGGCGCCTGGCGCTCTACATCGACGAGCGATCGACGGGCGAGCAGCAGGACGCTCTGGGGAAGATTCTCTCGGGCGATCTTGGCGGCGTGCCCGGCGTGCTTGCACCGCTGATTGGCGAGGTTCTCGGCACGAAGCTCGTTCCCATCGTCTACGAGGCCGACGGGCACCGGCGCCGCGTCGAGGTGCCCGGGATCATGGAGTTCGAGGTCGAGGGGATCGTGTCGCCCGAGACGGGCGAGGTGATGGAGATCACGAACACGGTCCATCCGATGGGCGTCGATCTGCCGATCACGCAGAGCACGAAGGGCGTCTACAACGACTCCGACTACGACTTCGCATTCGACAACACGGGCAAGAATGGCCACTACCGCAGTTTCAGCTGGTCCGGCTAGTCCGCACCGCCCGGCGAGACCCGGCCCGCATCTCCTCGCCAGCGCCGCGCTGATCGCCGCGCTGCTGTGCGCAGCGGCCGTGTGTTGGCTGCTCAACGTGCGCATGTGGGTCGACATGGGCAACGGGCCGGGCACGATGGGCTTCGCGCTGGCTGGCTTCATCGGGTTCTGGACCACGATGATGGCGGCGATGATGCTGCCCTCGGCTACGCCGACGGCGGCGCTGTACCTGCGCACCGTCCGCGCACGCGCGCATGGCGCTGTGCGGCTGGTGCGCACTGCCGCGCTCGTCTGCGGGTACCTGACCGTCTGGGCCGCGAGCGGCATCGGCGCCTACTACGCGGCCTGGGGAGCGTCACGCCTCGCCGTGAACGAGCCGACGATCGCTCGCTGGGCGGCGGCGGGCGCGCTGGTCGTCATCGGGGCCTACCAACTCTCGCCGCTCAAGGACCGCTGCCTGGCGCACTGCCGATCGCCGCTCGGCTTCCTGCTGCACGTGGGAAACTTCCGCGGCCCGGCGCGTGACTTCAAGACCGGCGCCTACCACGGAGCCTTCTGCCTCGGCTGTTGCTGGAGCCTGATGGCGATCTTCATCGTCGTCGGCGTCATGAATCTGGCCTGGATGGCCGTGCTCGCAGCCGTGATCGCGCTCGAGAAGCTGTGGCGCTACGGCCCGGAGCTCAGCCGCGCGGTCGGCATCGCGCTCGTCGCGCTCGCGTTCTTCGTGCCCTGGAACCCCTCGCTCGTCCCGGGCATGTACGTCGACCCTGCCAACCCTACGATGATGCGGATGGACGCCGGCTAGCCGGCGCGCGCCGGCAGCTCGGCGATCAGCCGCTCGCGGCGCTCCCGCAACCGCTGCTGCACGTCGGGCGCGACGTCGTCGGGTGTCCAGTCGAACTCGCGGCTGAAAGCGATCTCGATCTCGGCGACGTCGGGCATCGCCTCGAGGCGATGCCGAATCTCGCGCTCGAAGTGCACGCCGTACAGGCAGCCCGGGCCTGTAAGGCGGAGGCGCACGAGCACGTCGCGCGCGGCGCTGGTCCGGCCGCCGCCAGCCGCTTCCGTCAGCTCGACTCCGCACAGAAGCCCCATGTCGACGAGCCCGGCGGGCACGCCCTGGGCGACCGAGCACGGATCGGGCACGTCGTTGACGGCGCCGCGAACCCGCTCGAGCATCGCCTCGCTCACGCGGCCGCTCCGGCCGATACGCGCCCGCGCTGCTCGCGCCATGGCCCGGTGGGCGCGGCGACGTACGCACGGCGTCTCTCGGCCCAGTCGTCGTCCGACACCGCCGCCTTCACAGCATCGACGTCGAGGTTGTGGAGCCGCGCCATGTTCCCGCCGAACATCTTGGCCTTCGCCTCGTCGGTGAGTGGCGGGTAGCCGTAGCCCTCCTGGAGTTCTTCCGGCATGTCGAGGCTGGCGAACGCCTCGACGAGCGGCTGGGGGTGACCGAGCGGGCACCCGGTTCCCCACATGATCCGATCGTCGCCGCCGTAGCGCATCAGCGTGCCGAGCACGTGCGCGAAACGTGTCGGCTGGCGCACTGCGAAGTTGGCGACAGCCTCGAGGTTCGCCCAGATGTTCCCGTGCGTCATCAGCTGCAGCCCACATTCCTCGAGGAAGGCCCAGCCGGAGTGGACGACCTCGAACGTCAGGTCTGGGAAGGCGAGCGCGGCCGAGTTGATGTCGTCGACCCGGTCCTTGTCGAGCGGCCCCGGGCCGACCGGCCAGGCCTTGTGAATGGCCATCACGTTGACGCCGAGCTCGCGGCCCTTCTCGAAGAACGGGAACGCCGCCTCCGGGTCGTCGTAGAAGACCGTCATGGCGCGGTTTTTGTCGTGGTCGATCATCCCGTTCGAGGGGTAGAACTTGAAGCCGTTGACGGGCGCCTCTTCGACGAGCCGCTCCATGGTCTCGAGCTCGCCGAGACCCTTGAGCGGGTCGACGGGCGCGTACAGCAGAACCCGGTCCGGGTAGAGCTTCTTGAGCTCGGCGCCGATCTCCCAGGGCGAGGAGCCGCGCTTGAAGAAGGCTGCGATCTCGACGCCGTGGTAGACCATGAGGTCGACGTCCGACTCCTCGAAGTAGACGCTGGCGAGCTCCTCAGCGCTCCAGCCGGAAGCCCATTCCTCGTGGCTGAGCAGGTAGCCGGGCTCGCGCGACTCGAGCGGGCCGTGTCCCAGGTCGTAGACGAACTGCGCGAGCGACCCGTAGACCTCGGGCGGACAGTCGTCGAGGCGGTTCGACTCGGTGAAGTCGAAGGCATGCGCGACGGCGTCGATGATCAGGTTTCCATTCCACATTTCTCTGAGCCTCCTCAGGCGCAGCGGTGCGGCCGCCGCGCTGGTTCGCCAGACGCGTCGGCCGCCCGTCTAGCCGACATTGATGCAGATCTTTCCGAATGCGCCCTCGTCGCGGAGCTTGAGCAGGGCGTCGAGCGCGTCCTCGAAGGCGTACTCGCTGTCGACGACGGGCCGGATCTGGGCTGCGTCCATCGCCCGGTACATCGACTCGTAGCTCTCGCGCGGGGCAGCCGAGATGCCCTGCATGCGCACGTTCTTGAGCAGGGCGACGAGAACGCTCAGCTCGTACATGTAGCCGGGAGGCTCTGGTGCTTCGAGGTTCAGCTGGCTCATGTAGCCGATCAGGCTGATCAGGCCACCGGCCCGAAGCGCCTCGGCGGAGCGCCCGAGATCGCCCGCGTTCTCGATCACGTGGTCGACGCCGACGCCGCCGGTCAGCTCGAGGACGGCGGCGCCCCACTCGGGCTCGCTCGTGTAGTTGACGCCCGCCATGGCGCCGAGCTCGATCGCACGAGCGATCTTCTCGTCTGAGCTCGAGGTGACGATCACCTGCGCTCCGGTCGCCGTGGCGAACTGCAGCGCAGCCATCGAGACGCCGCCGGTGCCCTCGGCGAGAACGATGTCGCCGGCTTTCATATCTCCCAGAACCACGAGCGACTGCCACGCCGTTGCGGCGGCAACGGTCGCCGCGGCAGCCTCGACGTCGCTGAGGTAGTCAGGGATCGGGACGACGCCTTCGGCCTCGAGCACGCAGTACTCCTGGAGCATGCCGTCGTAGTGCCCGCCGATGTGGCTCCAGAACCGCTCGAGCGTCCGCTCACCCGAGACCCAGGCCTGGCAGAAGGCGCCGACGACGCGCTGGCCGAGCTCGACCCGCGTCACGCCCTCACCGACCGCGACGATCTCGCCCACTCCGTCGGAGACGGGCACGATCGGGAGGCGCTGGTTCGGGTCGTACTTGTTGTAGATCACCTGCAGGTCGCGCGAGTTGAGCGCCGCTGCCTTGACGCGCAGCTTGACCTGGCCGGGGCCGGGTTCCGGCTCAGGTCGATCGACGAGCTTCAGGTTGTCGATTCCGAACTTGGCTAGCTCCCACGCTCTCATGGCGTTGCTCCTTCCCGTGCTGCGCGGGCCAGCTGAAAGCGATAGACCGCGGCCGTTTCCAACGCGTTTAGCGCAAGCATCATCCCACCTGCGGCCGCGGCAAAGGGAAGCGGATCGATATCGACTAGGGCGAGCACAATGAGCAGGGCCGCGAGCAAGAGGCGCGCGGGGATGAACCAGCGTCCGAGCCGCGTGAGGCGGAAGCCGAGGTTCGCGAGGTTGATCACGGTCATGCCGATCCAGAACGACGCTGCGCCACCTGCGAAAATCGCCGTTCCAGGCACGCCGCCGGCGTGCCCAACGGCCACCTCGGCTTCGTCGGCGGCATGCTCCGCCGCGCCCGCCGCGGCCGTCTCGATCATGAGCTCGGTGCCGACTCCCAGCGCAGCGATGCCGGCGAAGATCGCGAAGTGGGCGTAGCCCCAGACGAACGCCGCGTTGAGGCCGGACGTCAGCGCGTCGCGCCCGGAGCGGTCGAAGTACGTCCACCAGATCGAGACAGCGGCGAGGAACGCGAGCGAGGCGGTGAGCATCGCCGTGGCGTCCCAGCCGACGTCGGATATGCCGATCGAGACCGCGAGGACGGACTCGCCGAGCACGATGATCGTGAACAGGCCGTAGCGCTCCTGGATGTGATCGAGGTGGAAGAGGTCGGTCGCGGGAAGGAGCCGCTCGCCCTCCGGCATCGCGACGCCGTAGGCGGCGCGGGCGCGGTCAGCGTGGTGCTCCTCGACGTGCCAGTCCTGCTCACTCCCGAAGGCGCGCAGACCGATATACGGGCCGAATATCTGCAGCACCAGGCCCGCGGCCCAGAGCGAGTAGCGCGCGGCACCGTCCACACCGAGCGAGACCACCCACGGAACGAGGCCGATCGAACCGACGACCAGCTGGCGGTTCAGGAAGCTCGCGATGCGATCGTGCGTGTGCCCATCGGGGTGCGCGGGCACATGCCGGCGCGCGCGCACCCACAAGGAGATAACGAGGAGCTGCAGGACGATGTAGGCCAGGGCGAAGGCGAAGGCACGACCGTCGGCCGCAGCCTCGACAGAGCTCGCGAGCCAGACGACGGCCAGCATTCCCCCGAACACGGTGACCCGGTAGGGAACGTCGTCGTTGTCGAACGTGTTGGCAAACCACGTGAAGCCGATCCAGCTCCACCAGAGCGGTATGAACAGCCCGATGAAGATCGCCGCCCCCTCCCAGGTGGGGTCGCCGTGAAACGCTCGAGCAAGAGCGGCGATCGCAACGACGAAGCACAGGTCGAAGAACAGCTCGAGCCAGGTGGCCTGGCGATGCCCTTCGGGGTCGATCCGCGCGATCAGCGGCCGGAGTGGATGGCGGATCGTCGGCGCGGTCTGTCCGGCGGCTGATGACACGGGAGCATTCAACCATTCCGGTCCCGGTTACGCGCTGCACTCAGCTCGCTTGCCTCGTTCTGCCCGACTAGTGTGCGCCCGCGATGGCTAGCGAGCGGAGGGATGGCGAATGAAGCGGATCGGCGTCGATGTCGGAGGAACGTTCACCGACCTGATCCTCGTCGACGAGGAAGCAGGCGCCATCCACGTCGACAAGGTCCCGTCGACGTCCGATGACCCGGCGCGCGGCACGGTCGCGGGCGTCGAAGCGCTGTGCAAGACGAACGGCCTGACGCTCGCCGACATCGACGCGATCCTCCATGGCACGACGGTCGCGACGAACATCGTGCTCGAGCGGGCCGGCGCCTCGGTCGGGCTGATCACGACCGAGGGGATGCGCGACATTCTCCACATCGCGCGCCACAAGCGCCCGTACAACTTCTCGCTGCACTGCGAGCTGCCGTGGCAGAGCCATCCGCTTGTGAAGCGCCGGCATCGGCTGACCGTCGCCGAAAGGATCACGACGCCGAACGGCGAGGCGCTCGTCAAGCTCGACGACGACGAGGTTCGCGAGCGGGTCCGCGAGCTGAGAGCGGCGGGGGTCGACGCGGTCGCCGTCTGCCTGCTGCACTCCTACCTGAACCCCGAGCACGAGAAGCGGATCGCCGCGATCCTCGAGGAGGAGTTCCCCGAGGCGTACCGCTCGGTCTCGCACGAGGTTCTTCCCCTCTATCGCGAGTACGAGCGCTTCTCGACGGTCTGTCTCAACGCCTCGATCGGCCCGCGTGTCTCCGAGTACATCGGTCGTATGGCGACCGCGCTCGGCGACGCAGGCTTCGCGCACGACCTGCAGCTGATGCAGTCGAGTGGCGGAACGGTCGGCTCGGAGGCGGCGAGATCACGGCCTGTGTCGTTGCTGATGTCCGGGCCCGTGGCCGGGCTGATCGGAGGCATCTGGGCCGGGCGGATGGCGGGCTACGAGAACGTGATCACGCTCGACATGGGCGGCACCTCGGCCGACATCGGCGTCGCCCCCGGCGGCGAGCTGCGCATGCGTCACCTCGTCGACACGACGGTTGGCGGATACCACGCGATGGTGCCCATGGTCGACGTCGACACGATCGGCGCGGGTGGTGGCTCGATCGCCTACGTCGACCGCGGCGGTGTGTTTCGCGTTGGGCCACAGAGCGCGGGCGCTGATCCTGGCCCGGCCTGCTACGGGCGCGGCGGCGATGACCCGACTTCTACCGACGCCCAACTCGCGCTCGGTCGACTGTCAGAGAGCGGTCTGCTCGGTGGCCAGATGCCGCTCGACAGGGCCAAGGCCGAGGCGGCTCTTGCCAGCGTCGCGGAGCCGCTCGGGGTGAGCACCACCGAGGCGGCGCTGGGCCTTCTCCAGGTGCAGAAGTTCGGCATGACCCAGTCGATCGAGCTCAACTCGGTCCGTCGGGGATACGACCCGCGCGAGTTCACGCTGGTCGCGGCCGGCGGCGCCGGCCCGCTCTTCGCCTGCGATATCGCGCTCGAGCTCGACATCTCGCGGGTGCTGGTGCCCCCTCACCCGGGGATCACATCGGCAACGGGCTTGCTCGCGACCGACGTGCTGCACGAGCTGGTCGCAACGGTCATGGAGCGGCTCGACAGACTCGACGCGGCCGGGCTGAGCGGCACGTTCTCCGAGCTCGAGGCGCGGGCCGGCGAGGCGCTCACGCGAGACGGCTATACCGGCGATCGCGCGATAGTCACGCGCCTGGCCGACTGCCGCTATGTGGGGCAGGGCTACGAGGTGCGCTGCGAGGTGCCTTCTGGAGTCATCGACGACGCCTGGGTCGAGGCGACCGAGCAGTCGTTCCACGAGGCACACGAGCGGGAGTACGGGCAGCGCTTCGACTCGCGCATTCAGATCGTGAACGTTCGCGTGACCGGCGTCGGGCTCGTGCCCGAGCTCGACTGGCCGGAGGCCCCGCCGGCCGAAGGAGCACCCGAGTCGACGCGCGTGCACGACGTCGTGTTCGAGGTCGACGGCGAGCCTGCCGCGCTCGCCACGCCCTTCTTCGACAGAGGCGACCTCCAGGCCGGCCACGCGCTCGCGGGCCCGGCCATCATCGAGCAGTACGACTCGACGACGGTCGTCCCGCCGGGGCTCGAAGCGACGATCGACCGCCACGGCAACATCGTGATCGACTGCACACGTGCAAGCTCACGCGACGAAGGTGAGCACGGCGTAGGCCTCGCGACGCCGGTTCTTATGCGCGTCATCGGCGGCGCCTTCTCGTCGATCGCCATGGAGATGTCGTCGATCCTCTTCCGCATGTCGTACAGCTCGATCATCCGCGAGTCAGAGGATCTCGGCGCCGGCATCTTCGACCGCGACGGCAACGAGCTGGCCGAGTCCGACTCGACGCCGATGTTCATGGGCGCGATGCCGAAGATCGTCAAGGGCGTCGTCAACGAGCTAGGCGACGACATCCACGACGGCGACGTGATCGCCCACAACCACCCCTACAAGGGCGCGACGCACTCACCCGACATCGGCATCGTCGTCCCGATCTTCTGGGAAGAGGAGCTGGTGGCGTTCTCGGGCGCCTCGGCGCACCTGCTCGACATCGGCGGCGCCTACCCGGGGATGGCGATCGACCTGGTCGACATGTGGGCCGAGGGCCAGATCTGGGATGCGCTGAAGCTGAGCTCGAAGGGTGTGCGCCAGGAGAGCACCTGGCGCTCGATGCTGACGAACGTGCGCACCCCGACCCACAACAAGGGCGACATCGAGGCGATGATCGCCGCGTGCGAGCGCGGGAAGGCACGCTTCCTCGAGCTGGTTCGCCGCTACGGCAAGGACCAGGTGCTCGGTGCCGCCAACGACTGGCTCGCCTACTCGGAGCAGATGTTGCGCCAGGAGATCGCCAAGATCCCCGACGGCACCTACGACGTGCCGATGGGCTGGATGGACGACGACGGCAAGAACTACGGCACACGCCTTCCCGTCAAGATCAAGGTGTTGATCGACGGCAGCACGCTGACGATCGACACGACCGGCTCGAGCTCAGAGACCGAGACGGCGTTCAACTCGCCCTACGTCGGCGCCGTCACCAGCGCCGCGACGTACATCGCGCGGACGATCTTCCTCGACGAGGCCACGTACGACGTGTTCGTGCCCCAGAACGAGGGGATGCTCACCCCGGTCGAGGTGATCGCGCCCGAGGGCTCGATCTTCAACCCGCGTTTTCCGCGAGCAACCAAGGCGCGCTTCTGCCAGATCCAGCGCATGGCCGACTTCACGCTCCGTGCCCTGGCGCCGGTCATTCCGGAGAAGATCACGGCGGGCAACTCGGCCGCGACGACCTTCTTCTCGTACTCCGGCTTCGACCCCGAGGACGACGAGTACTGGGTCTACCTCGAGGTGAACGAGGGATCGCACGGCGGACGCCAGGGGGCCGACGGCTGGGACACGGTCGACTGTCTCGTTGCCAACACGCGCAACAACCCGATCGAGGAGCTCGAGTGGCGCTTCCCGATGAGAACTGAGCGCTACGAGGTGCGCGACGATCTCGCCGCGCCCGGGCGCTGGCGTGGGGGCATCGGCACGGTGCGCGTGAACCGCTTCCTCGTCGACACGATCATCGCCAGCGAGGGCGAGCGCTTCTTCGGGGATCCACCGTGGGGCATCTTCGGCGGGCACGAGGGCAAGCTCGCCTCGACACGCAAGAACCCCGACACGCCCGACGAGGAGAATTGGCCCTCGAAGTTCACGAACTACCGGATGGCGGCCGGCGATGCGGTCGAGATCATCGTGCCCAGCTCCGGAGGCTACGGCGATCCGCTCGAGCGGCCCCCGCAGCAGGTGCTCGAAGACGTGCTCGATGGCTTCCACAGCCTCGAGCAGGCGCGTGAGGACTACGGCGTGGTCATCGACGCGGCGTCTATGAGCGTGGACGACGCGGCGACCGAAGCGCTGCGCGGCGATAAGAGCTAACGGTCGCGTCCGCGACGGTCCGGACGTCCGGCCAACCGGTCCCCAAGATGGTTGATTCCGCGATTTTGTGGCGGCGGACTAAATCGTCATCGCGCGGCGTTTGAATCTGCCGAGGAGGTCAGCATGTCTACGAAGATCGCCGTTATCTACTACAGCGCTACGGGGAGCGTGCATCGCCTCGCGGAGGCCGTCGCCGAGGGAGCCGCTTCGACCGGAGCCGATGTTCGGCTGCGCAAGGTCGCCGAGCTCGCACCGCCAGAAGCGATTGCCCAGAACCCGGCGTGGCAGGCGCACCACGACGCGACCAAGGATGCCGTCGAGACCGCAGTGCTAGGCGACCTCGCATGGGCGGACGGTTACGCGTTCGGCACGCCGACGCGCTTTGGCAATCCGGCTGCGCAACTCAAGCAGTTCCTGGATTCGGCTGGCGGGCTCTGGTTCGAGGGAAAGCTGACCGACACGGCTGTCACGAGCTTCACCTCGGCGATGAACCGGCACGGCGGTCAGGAGACGACGCTGCTGGCGCTCAACAACGTCTTCTACCACTGGGGCTGCATCATCGTCCCGCCCGGCTACACGGATGACAGCATCTACGCAGCGGGTGGCAACCCCTATGGGACAGCCTGGCCGAGTGGACAGAGCGGAGCGCCGCCCGACGAAGCCCACCTCGCGGCCGCGCGCCATCAGGGCCGTAGACTCGCCGAGAAGACGGCCCTGCTCCGTCCCAGCGGCTGAGGCACAGGCAGAAGGGAAGGCACATGTCGATCCGACCCGTCAAGGAATCCCGCACGGCCACGCCGACCATGGAAGGAGCGGGAGTCAAGCTGCACCGGGCCTTCGGGTTCGGCAAGACGGACGAGTTCGATCCGTTCCTCCTCCTCGATGACTTCCGAAACGACGACCCCGACGACTATCTCGCCGGGTTCCCCTGGCACCCGCATCGCGGCATCGAGACCGTGACCTATGTGCTGTCGGGAACCGTGGAGCACGGCGACAGCCTCGGCAACCGCGGCGCGCTCGGGGCGGGCGACGTGCAGTGGATGACCGCCGGCCGCGGGATCCTCCACCAGGAGATGCCGCGCGGCGACCCGCGTGGGCGCATGCATGGGTTCCAGCTCTGGGCGAACCTGCCCGCGTCGAAGAAGGTGACCGCGCCGCGCTACCAGGACGTCGTGGCCGACGCGATCCCGGAGCTCGTCGACGACGACGGCACCCAGGTGCGCGTCGTCTGCGGCGAGTTCTGGGGAGCGCGGGGCCCTGTAGAGGGAATCGCGGCCGACCCGAGCTACCTCGACATCTCGGTTCCCGCCGGTCAGCGCAAGACGATCCCTGTCGAGCTCGGCCGGCACGCGTTCGCCTACGTCTTCGATGGCGAGGGCAGCTTCCGGGCCGCGTCCGACCCGCGCGCAGTGCAGACCGACCTCGTCGGCTCAGGCCTGCCCGAGACCCCCTCCTCGGTCGGGAACCGCTCGCTCGTCCTGTTCGACGCCGGCGACGAGATCACGGTGCAGGCTGGCGAGGCTGGGATCAGGTTCCTGCTCGTCTCGGGTCAGCCGTTGCGCGAGCCCGTTGCTTGGTACGGCCCGATCGTGATGAACACCAACGAGGAGATCCGGCAGGCGCAGGTCGACCTCGCCGACGGGACGTTCATCGAGCAGTAGCTAGCAGTCCGCGAGCGCATCGAGCGCGCGGCAGATCTCACGCCTCGATCTGATCGCTCCGAGCCGCTCGACAAGAGGTGACTCACAGCGCGGCGAGCATGCCGAGCCGAACTCGACGAGTGTGCAACCAACTGCGCGAGTCCGAGTCGAGTTCGTCACGCAGCTGACACGCTGGCGGTTGGGGGTGGTATCGCGCCGCGAACCTCGGCACAATGTCGGCCGACACCGTGTAGACGTCACGCCCCTGCTTCGCGCGGCCGAGCGCGAGAGCGAGGCGCGGCGCCTACGAGTCCGTAGCTCACCGGCCCGTGCTGCCGATGCACGAGCCGGAAAAAGGGGGCCAGATGGCCAAGGCGACGCTGATCGTGGCGCTCCTCACGACCGCCGTGCTGCTGGGCAGCGCCGAGGCGCGCGCCCACGAGTCGGCGCGCGCGCCGATCATCCACCAGATCGATCACCTGCGCGGGAAGACGAACGCGATTCGGAGGACACTCGCCCGGCGCCCGCTGGCGACGGACTTCGCCTATCGCAAGAACAAGAGTGCGACGTTCAGGCTCGAGGCTCTCGAGCAATGGACGGCGGCTCTAAGCACGCGTCATGCGCCCGCACCCGCGAAGCGTCTGGGCGCGGCTCGCACGCTGCGAGTCGAACGGCGACTGGAGCTACAACGGCCCCGCAATCTACGACGGCGGCCTCCAATTCCATCCGCAAACGTGGGAATCACACCGCCCCGAGAGCTATCCGCAACAGGCCTGGGAGGCAACGCCGGCCGAGCAGATCCGTGTCGCGCGACTGGTGCTACGAGCGCAGGGGTGAGGTGCCTGGCCGCATTGCGCACGAAAGCTCGGCCTGCGGTTCTAGAGGCCTCAAGCCTCTCGATCGTTAGCGACGTGCCGCCCCGCGAAGCGCGCGCTTGACCGCGACCTCGGCGCGCAATCCCGCCCTGGGCGTGTGCCGCACGACCGAGTACGGAGTTGGTGCGCCCCCGAAGGCCCGGAAGAAACGCTCGACGCTTCGGATCATCGACCCTTCGAAGTCGAACGCGAGGCCGCGCTCGGCCGCGAGCTCGATCGCGCTCCAGACGAGCAGCGACGTCGCTCCGCTGGAGCGGAGCTCTGGATCGCTCGCGCCGACGAGGTAGTAGAGAGCGGCGTCGTCCCAGACGAAGTAGCCGACCGCGTGGGCGTCGCCATCGGCGCCGCGGGCGACGAGCACGCGCCGGGCGTCGCGGGCCTCGGCCGGTGCGTCGACGGCTTCGATCGTCTGCCAGGTGCGGCCAGCCCCTTGCAGCTCGAACAGGTCGTAGCGATTCCCCTCGACGACGGTGACTCCCTGCTTGCGCGCCTTGCGGATGTCGCCGCGAATGTTCGTCCTCAGCCCGGCCTCGATCGCCTCGAGATCAGAGAGATCGTCGAGGCGCCACGTGTAGCGCGTCGTCTGCCTGAACCCATGCCACGAGAGAGGCGCCCAGTAGGCGAAGCTCGGGTGACAACGGGCCTCGAGATGGGCGTAAGGGCCGAGCGAGTCGAGCAGAAGCTCGAGGCTCTCCTCGGCGGTCGTCCAGCGCCGCTTCCCAGCCTCGGGCGCGGGCAAGATCGGGCCGAGGAACGGCGTGACCGGGGCGCCGAGGTGCAAGACGCCCCAGCGGTTCCGCTGGGCGATCGTCGGCCACGCGGCCCGCAGCTCGCCCTCCTCGACCAGGTGCGGGTGCCACTGCTCGGGTGCGACGGCATCGAGCCACCAGGTCGTCGAGAAGATCGAGCCCTGCGGCGAGGCCTGCACGAGCTCGTCGTAGCGCTCGCGGGCCGTCATCCGGCGATCCTCGACCGGTCGCTCGGGGCGGGCGCGGCGATCTGTCGCGCCTCGAGACACGCACTCAGCTGCGTCTCGAGCTCGTCGGGAAGCGCCGCGCCTGGCGGGCGAGCGAACTCGGTGGGGACGTTTGCGCGCACGGCGAGGGAAATGCCGGCGTCCTGGGCGAACGCGGCGACGCCGTCCAATGTCGTGCCGACGTCCGCAACCAGGCTCTCGTAGCCGACGTCGGCGAATCGATCGGGGCCGATCTGCTCGCGCGCCCCGTCGATGGTCGCGTGGATCGCCTCGATCTGGCCGATGGCTTGCTCTGCCGGTGTGCCGGTCGCTAGGCGCTCCCAGCCCGGCGGCTCGGCCGACCACCACGACTGCACCTCACCGTTCGCGCGCTGGCGCGCGGCGAGAATCGAGCGGGCGTGCTCGGTCAGGTCGCGAGTGATGACCACGAAGCGGGCCTCGGGCAGGGCCGCTGCGATCGGCTCGACGCGGAGCGCGTTGAGCAGGTTCTTGAAGACGATGGGGCGGCGTCCGGCACCGCCGAGCGCCCGAAGCGCCGCGCGGAGACGCCGGAGATCTTGGGGTCGGGCATCGGCGAGCGGCACGTGCTGCGGTGACTTGCGAAAGAACCGGTACCAGAACGGCCCGCACTCGCTCGGGCCCCACGGGCCGCGGGTCAGGCCGTGCGCCGAGCTGTATTCGGCGGGGGGCGAGGCTTTCCGTCCTCCGAAGCGCTCGACGAGCGAGGGCGCCCCGAAGAAGGCACAGTGGCGGTTTGCGAGATACGTGACGTCGAAGCGCCGAACGATGAGCTGGTAGAGCAGGGTGCTACCGGAGCGCGGTGCGCCGACGATGAACAACGGTGCGTACTCGAGCGACCGCTCCGAGCCGTCGGCACCGGTCAGCTCGATCCGCTGCAGCACCGACCGATTCAACACGCGGCGCGCGCGCCCCCTTAGCGCCCGCCGGAGTGCGGCGACTCGAGCGCTCATCGCCTCGGACGTTAGCAGCGACACGCAGGACATCAGCGTGGCGCCGCAGCAGAACCCTGAGCCTCGGCCCGGCGCTGCGGCGCGACTAGAATTGCCCGCTGTGTCGGAGCGTCCGCTATGCCTGCTCGGGGTCGCTGACCTGCGCTCGCTGAACGTGATTCGCTGGGGCCGACGGCTCGTCGAGCTCGGGCACGAGGTGCACATCGTCGGCAACCGCTGGAACCCTCGCGCCGAGGAGCGCGAGGGCCTCGAGCACTACGACGTCACGACGCTCGAGGCGCTGACCCGCGTGCCCGGCATACGGCGGGCCAGGTTCGGACCGGCGATCGCGGCGCTCGCTGCTCGCCTCGACATCGATCTCGTGCACGGGCACTACATGCTTCCGTACGGCTACTGGGCAGCGCAGGCCGGCCGACATCCGTTCGTGTTGAGCCCATGGAGCCGCGACGTCTTCATCGACGCGCACGAGAACAAGCAAGGGCGCAGGCGCGCGCTCGCGGCCATTCGCGCCGCCGACTACTTCGTTGTGAACTCGAAGGCGTGCGGCGACGCTTCGGTCGAGCTGGGCGCCGATCCGCGGCGGATGCAGGAGATCATCTGGTACGCCGAGACCGAGCGGTTCGGGCCCGACAAGCGTGACAACGGCTTCCGGGCAGCGCGGGGCTGGTCCGACGACGCGCTGATCGTCCTTTCGCTACGCAACTTTCGGCCGTACACCTACGTGGACGTGCTGGTCGAGGCGTTTGCGCGTGTCGCACCAGATTTTCCCAACGCTCGGCTGCTTCTCTGCGCGCGCGGCGGGCCAGAGCGACCGCGCCTGGAGCGCCTGATCGAAGAGCTCGGGATCGCCGAGCGCGTTCGCATCGAGCGCGCCGAGGTCGAGGACCTTCCCACGTACGTCGCGTCCGCCGATATGGCGGTCACGATCGCTGACTCCGATTCGACCCCCGCGTCGCTCACCGAGGCGATGGCGTCGCGCTTGCCGGTCGTCGCTGCGCCGACGTGGTCGATCGACGAGTGGCTCGAGGACGGCGACGGCGCCGAGATTGTCCCCGTCAAGGACGTCGACGCGACCGCCGCCGCCATCGCCAAGCTCCTCGCCGACCAGGGGCTGCGGCAGCGCTATGGCGAGCGCAACGAGCGCGTCGCCCGCGAGAAGCTGCCGAAGCCCGGGCCGCTGCTCGAGGCGCTGTACCGCGACCTGATCGCAGAGCACGCGGCCAAGCGCGCCGCGTGAGGCCCGGCGCCCGAAGACAGGCGCGCCGATGAGAACGCTCGTCCTCGGGCTCGACGGCGGCGACTACGAGCTGATCAGCTCGCTCGTGCGGCAGGGCCGTATGCCGACCTTCAGCCGACTTGCGCGTGAGGGCACGTTCGGCCCGCTCGAGTCGACCATTCCCGCGGTGACGCCGACAGCCTGGTCGTCGTTCCTCACCGGCCTGAACCCAGCAGGCCACGGGATCTTCAACTTCGCGAGCAACCCGAACCGCGACACGCAGCGAGTCGAGAGCGCCGCAAGCCGCTCCGGTGTGCCGCTCTGGCGCCACCTCGGTCGAGCCGACCTGCGCTCGGCGTTCATCAGCATCCCGTTCACCTTCCCGCCAGAGGACATTGCCGGCATCGTGGTCACGGGCTACGGCGGGCCGGACGAGCCGGCCGTGACGCCGCCTCGGGTTCGTGAACGCGTGCGGGCCGCGCATCCCGGCTACCTCACGGCTCATCACCCGATGGCCGAGCGCTGGTGGGAGGACTTCGACGGCTACGCGCGCAAGCTGCTGAGGCATGTAGAGGAGACGGCCGACATCTGCCGGATCGCGCTCGATCTGGAGCCGGATCTGTCGCTCCTGTGTGTCAACTTCATGAGTGCCGACCACGCGGGCCACCTCGGCTACCACCGGCTCGACGAGAACCACCCCGCCCACGACCCGGCGTTCGCAGGCGACGAGCTGATCCAGGTCTACGAGGCTGTCGATCGGGCCTGCGGCGATCTCATCGACGAGGCCGAGCAGCGCTTCGACGAGCCCGTCAACGCGATCATGCTCTCAGACCACGGCATGAAGCCGATCTACTGGACGTTCCACGCGAACCACTGGCTCGCCGAGAACGGTCACCTGCAGTACCGTCGACGCTCGCTTCAGCGCCTCAAGGGCTCGCGGCTCGATTACGTCTCGAAGGTCGACCAGCGACTCGCGCGAACGACGCGTTGGTACAACGGCCTGCTCGACACCGTGCCCGGACTGCCCCGTCCGCGCGACGACCGGGTGTTCGCCGATGTCGACTTCGCGACGACGCGCGCGTACTGCTTTGCGACCGGCGGGCAGATCTTCCTCGGTGAGACGTCGGGCGCCCGCGACGACCCGCGCTACGCCGAGCGCCTGGCCGAGGAGCTGGGCTCGATCCCGCACCCCGAGACGGGCGAGTCGGTGTTCGACGTGCGCCGGCGCGACGAGATCTACCACGGACCACACATCGACAAGGCTCCCGACCTCGTGATCCTTCCGCGCGACGAGCGCGTTCACGTCGAGTCGTCGCGCCGCAGCTGGCCGGCCGCGCTCGAGCTGCATGACCATCTCGACCCCGAGAACTTCTACGGCTACTCAGGGCACCATGGGCAGACGGGCGTCTTCGCGGGCGCCGGCCCCGGCATTCGCATGGCCGACTTCCCCGAAGGTGCCTCGATCGAGCAGCTACCCGCAACCCTCCTCGCGCTCGCCGGCCTCGCTGGGCCCGGAATGGACGGCGAGGCGCTGCACGGAATTCTCGAGCCGGCGGACTCGACCGAGTCGACCGCATCGGCCAGGGCGCAGGAGGCAGCGCTCGAGGCAGCTGATCCGGCCGCTGCCACCGGCGAGCATGCCTACAGCGCCGAGGAGGAAGCGCAGATCGTCGAGCGGCTAAGGGACCTAGGTTACGAGTAGCCGCTAACCCGGTTGTTTGACCTTGCGGATGTACGGGAGCGGTGACTCCCAGCCGTCCGGGTACTTCGCCTTGGCGTCCTCGTCGGAAATGGCGGGCAGGATGATCACGTCGTCGCCGTCCTGCCAGTTGGCGGGCGTGGCGACCTGCTCGGCCGCGGTCAGCTGGATCGAGTCGAGCAGCCGGAGGATCTCGGGGAAGCTGCGACCGGTGCTCATCGGGTAGGTCATCGTCGCGCGGATCTTCTTGTCCGGGCCGATCAGGAAGACAGAGCGAGCGGTCGCATTGTCCATCGGTGTACGACCCTCGGCGGTCGCACCGGAATCGGCCGGCAGCATGTCGTACTGCTTGACCACAGTGAGGGTCGGGTCTCCCACGAGCGGGTAGTTGACCGCGTTGCCGGTCGCCTTCTCGATGTCCTTCGACCACTTCTCGTGATCCGAGACGGCGTCGACGCTGATCCCGAGAATCTTGGTGTTGCGCTTGTCGAACTCGCCCTTCAGGCCCGCCACCGCGCCGAGCTCGGTCGTGCAGACAGGCGTGAAATCCTTCGGATGGGAGAAGAGGATGGCCCAGCCGTCGCCGATCCACTCGTGGAAGTCGATCGGCCCCTCGGTCGTCTCGGCCTGAAAGTTCGGCGCCTCGTCGTTGATCCTCAGTGTCATGCGAGCCTCCCCAGGCTGAGTTGGTGACATGCTGTCGCCCTCACTATCCTAACTAAAGTGACGCTGCGCCAGCCAGGCGTGCACCTGCCGCAGCGCCGCCGTAACGCTCTGCGGTATCTCGTCGCGCGTGAACACGCAGAGTCCTGCTAGCTCGGGTGGCTCGAGCGTGAATGGGCCATCATGCGCCAGCGTGTGGACACCGCAGAGCTCCGTCTCGCCCTCGCCGCGGACGCGGCAGGTGCCGACAAACGACGGTGCGGCTTCGATCCCGAGCTCTTCTCGCAGCTCTCGGGTCGCCGCCTCTGTGTACGTCTCGCCCGCCTGCACGTGGCCAGCGCAGGCCGAGTCCCAGAGCCCGGCGCCGGTGTCCTTCTCGAACCCCCGCCGCTGCAGCAGGATCCCGCCCGCCGTCTCGACGACCACGTGCGTGGAGCGGTGCACGAGCGTCGGGTCGGCGTGGCACTCGGCGCGCGTCGCCTCACGCACCACTCGATCCTTCTCGTCAACGACGACGAGCAGCTCGGACGGGTCGTCGCTCAGTCGGGCTCCCAGGTGACGTAGCTACCACGCTCGCGCGACTCGACCCGCGGCAGGCAGACATCGCGGATGTAGTGCCTCCAGTGCTCGGTCTCGGCATGCTGGTCGAGTGCGGCCTGATCGACGTACTGCTCGTAGAAGTAGAAGATCTGCGGGTCGTCGGAATGCCTGTGCGCCTGCAGCAGTAGGCAGCCCGGCTCCTCGCGCGCGAGCGGGAGCAGCGCCGCAAGTGCCTCGACCACGGCCGCTTCTTCGCCCTCCTTGACGCGCCATCTCGAGCTGATCACAACGGCCATCTCAGCTTCCTCTCACGCCGTTTCGCCGACCTCGGCGAGGCCTCGCTCGTCTACCTCGAGCTCGCGCATCTTGTACTTCTGGATCTTGCCGGTCACGGTCATCGGGAAGTCCTCGACGAAGCGAACATAGCGGGGCACTTTGAAGCGGGCGATTCCCTCGCGGCAGAAGCCAACGATCTCCTCCTCCGTCGCGGTCGCGCCCTCCTTGAGGATGACCCAGGCGCACACCTCCTCGCCGAGGCGCTCGTCGGGCACGCCGATCACCTGCACGTCCTCGATCGCCTCGTGCGTATAGAGGTATTCCTCGACCTCGCGTGGGAAGATCTTCTCGCCGCCGCGGCTGATCATGTCCTTCGAGCGGCCAACGATGTTGACGTAGCCCTCGTCGTCCATCGTCGCCAGGTCGCCGGTGTGCATCCAGTTCGCGTCGTCGATGGCTGCAGCGGTCGATTCCGCATCGTTCCAGTAGCCGAGCATTACGGAGTAGCCGCGAGTGAACAGCTCGCCGCTCTGACCCCGATGCACGGTCGCACCGCTCTCGGGGTCGACGATCTTGACCTCGATGTGCGGGTGCACGGTTCCTACCGTCGTGACCTGCTTCTCGAGCTCGGCGTCGCGCCGCGTCTGCGTCGAGACGGGCGACGTCTCAGTCATGCCGTAGCAGATGGTCACTTCCTCCATGTGCATGTCGGACTGGACGCGCCGCATGACTTCGATCGGGCACGGTGAGCCGGCCATCACACCGGTCCGCAGGCAGGTCAGGTCGAACGACGCGAACTCGGGGTTGTTGAGCTCGGCGATGAACATCGTCGGCACGCCGTAGAGCGACGTGCAGCGCTCGGCCTCGACGGCCTCGAGGACCGCGCGCCCGTCGAACACCTCCGAGGGAACAACGAGCGTCGCTCCGTGCGTCACGATCGCCAGCGTGCCGATCACCATGCCGAAGCAGTGGTAGAAGGGCACCGGTACGCAGACGCGATCGGCGGCCGTGTAGCCGAGCACCTCACCGATGAACAGCCCGTTGTTGAGGATGTTGTGGTGAGACAGCGTCGCGCCCTTGGGGAAGCCCGTGGTGCCCGAGGTGTACTGGATGTTGATCGGCTCGTCGAACTGGATCTCTGCCTCACGCCCGCGCAACGCATCGGGCGCGACGGAGTCGGCCCGGGCGAGGAACGACTCCCAGTCGCTGTCGAGATGGACGCGCTCGAGTCCCGGCTCGACGTCGGCCGAGGCGATGACCTCGCGGTAGTCGACTTTCTTGAAGCCGGGCGCCATCACGAGCAATGACGTCCCCGATTGGCGAAGCGCGTACGCGAGCTCGTGCGAGCGGTACGACGGGTTGACGTTGACGAGGATCGCGCCGATCTTGGCAGTCGCGAACTGCAGGACCACCCACTCGGCGTTGTTCGGCGACCAGATCCCGACGCGGTCGCCGCGCGCCACACCCGCAGCCAGCAGTGCCCGCGCGCATCGCTCGACGCGCTCGTCCAGCTCGGCGTAGCTCCAGCGGATCTGCTGGTGGCACGAGACCAGCGCGTCGTCGGCGCCGTGGGCGGCGACCGCCTCGTCCCACATCTGCCCGATCGTCTGGCCGCGAAGGGGCAGCTCTGACGTCCCATGCGCGTACGACAGCTCGGACATCGCGCGGATTACGGTAGCGAGGCGCCTCGGCTGCGGCGGAAGGAGTAGACGCCCGCCCGCCGAAGAGCCGCGTGTGCAAGACGAGCCGTCGACCGTCGAGCCCGAGCCCGCACGCGAAGAGCAGGCGCGGCCGCGCAGGCGACGCAGCGTGGCCCTGCTTGAGCTCCTCGCGAACAGCGCAAGCGCCGTCCAGCGCCAGGGAATCGCGCCGTTCGCGCTGGCGCTCGTCATTCTCGCGCCCACCGCGCTCGTTGCAATCGCGATCGAGTCGTGGTTCTCGGTGCCCGGGTCGCTTCTGCTCGTGGGTCTCTTGATGCCCGCCTTCGCGCTCTACCTGGCCGCGGTCACGCCGATGCTTGTCGACGGCGAGGCCAGCGCCAGGAACCGCTCGCTCGCATCGACGATCGATCACGCAGACGCGTCGCTCCCCGCGCTGATGATTGGCGGCGCCGTCGTCGGTGTTGCGGTCGCCGCCGCGCTCGAGCTGCGACTTCTGCCCGGTTTCCTGATTCTCGGACTGCTTGCGCTGACGGCACCGGCCGCGTTGCGCGAGCAACTCGGCCCGATCGCCTCTCTCGGACGCGGTCTCGGGCTCACCCAGGGCAACGCGATCGCCTTTGCCGTGCTCGGTGCGATCATCGGCGCCGCTGCGCTCGGTATCTACGCGGTGCTCGCGTTCGTGCTCGGCCCGCTCCCCGGATTCCTCGGCGAGCTCCTCGCCGTCGCGGTCGCAGCGACACTGGCTGCGCCTGTCGCGGCACATGTGTTCGTGACGGCCTTCGACCGCCGCGCCGACGGTCGCCGGCTCGCGCTTCGTGCGGCCCACGGCGCACCAGCGCGCAACGCCGGCGCACTGGGCCGTGGCGCGCTGCAGCGCACGCTTGGCTCACTCGGCCAGACGCGCAGCCGCGCAGCTCAGCGCGTCTCGTTCACCTCGAGGACCAACCCCGAGGCCTCGCCGCTGCGCTACTCGGCCGATGCGGCCTCGCAAACGGTCCGGGTCGCGGCCGCACGCCGGGACCCCATGGCCGCGCCCGCATGGGCGCAGACCGTGGAAGAAGCCACGGTCGAAGAGCTGCACTCGGCTGTCTGACAGCGCTGCGCCGCGACGGCGTCGAGCCGTCTCAGCGCCAGCAGCCGCCCTGTCTGTGTGCTACGCGGCGTCGAGCAGTGCCTGCGGATCTGGCAAGTCGCTGATTGCCGGTGCCACCCACGCGTACTTCACGGTTCCGTCGGTGTCGACGAGGAACGCGCCGCGCGTGTTGAGCGGCTTGTAGTCGGCGACCATCTCGTGGAGGTCGCCGCCTTCAGCCGTATAGGTACCGAAGGCCTTCGCTGCCTCCCAGTTGTAGTCGGAGAGCAGCCCGTAGTCGATACTGAGCTTCTCGGCGAACGCCTGATGGGCGAACGGGGTGTCGCTCGAGACGCCGAAGAGCTGGACGCCCTTGCTCTTGAACTCGTCTGCCTTTGCCCCAAACTGGGACAGCTGGAGCTCTCAGCCCCCTTCGGGCGAGCCCGTGAAGTCGAAGACGTAGAAGTGGAGAGCGGTCGGCCCCTCGGCGAACAGCTCCGAACTGGAAACCGCATCGCCCGGGCCGCGAATGATGCGGAACTCGGGAACCTTGTCGCCTACGTTCAGAGCCATCGAGCTACCACCTTCGAGAGGACGTCGTTGGGATGGCGCGCAGCTTAGCGACCATGGCGTGTAGCGCGGCGGCAGGGCAACTTCACTAGCAACCGCTCCGCATTCCGTCGTAGTCTGGCGCCAGCATGAGTCGAATCGACTGGGACCGCGTTCACGAGGGACTCGAGCGAGCCCGGCATCGCATTCTCTGGCGACCCTATGGAGCGCCCGACATCATCAACCTCGAAGGCTCGAGCTTCCTCGAGGGCAGTATCCAGACACCGTGGCCGATCCCCGATCGGCTGATCGTCTCGGTCGCGATCACCGGTGCCTTCTTCCGTAAGGACGCGAACCCGAACCAGCCGATCACGCCAGAGGAGATCCTCGCCGACGCCCGGGCCTGCGCCGCCGCCGGCGCGAGCACGTTGCACATCCATGTTCGCGACGACAACGGCTACAACACGCTCTCGCTCGAGCGCTTCCAGCGGGTCGTCGAGCCGCTGCGCGAGGAGTTCCCCGAGATCGCGGTTGACGGCTGCCTCGTGCCGGTGCTCGACGGTGAGTGGGAAGAGATGACCCGCGTTCTCGATGCCGATGTCTTCGACGCGACGCCGATCAACACCACGACGACGCACATGGGCGACACGCTCTTCTCGATCCCGATCCCGCTCATCCTCGAGAAGACGCGGCTGATCATCGAGTCTGGAGCCAAGCCGATCATCGCCGTCTACACCGACGGCGACGTCACGACCGCGTCGCGATATCTCATCCGCAGCGGCCTCGTCGAGACGCCGGCGTACTGGATCATCCTGCCCGCGCTCCCGGGCTGCAGCCCGATGGAGAGCCCGCGCCAGATGGTGGAAGGGCTTCTGCGCATGACGACTTGCATCTACGAGACCGACCCCGACGCGACCGTCATGGTCTGCGCCGCCGGGCGGGCGTCGATGCACCTCGTCGCGGTGGCCGCCGCCATGGGCCTGCATATCCGGGTCGGCATGGAGGACACCATCTGGCCCTGGCCGCATCGAGACGAGAAGATCACCTCAAATCTGCAGACGGTCGAGCTGGCCAAGACGCTCGCCGAGGCGCTCGGTCGCGAGATAGCGACGCCGAGCGAGTACCGCGAGCTTGCTGGCGTTTGACGTCCGGGCAGGCGTTGCCGGCGACTACGCGGACGTCCTCGGCGATCGCGTCCTCGACGCCATCGACGCGCTCGTACCTCTGAACGTCGAGCGCCGCACGCTGATGGACGCGCGAGCGCGTCGACGAGCCGAGCGCCACGAGAATGGCGAGCCGATCACGTTTCTCGATCCCGGCTCCGTGATCGCGCGGACGAACATCACGGTTGCCGACGCACGCGCCGGGCGTTTCGATGGGAGCGAGATCCCGCCCGATCTCGAGCGCCAGTGGGTGCAGGGGACGGGGCCGGCGACGAAACCGCGCTCGAGCGTCGAGAGCGGCATTCGCAACGCGGCCTACGCCCTTCTCTCGGGCGCCGACGGCTGGATGTTCGACGGCGAGGACGCGCTCGGCCAGGTCTCGACGATGTCGCTCGACAACCAGCGCAACCTCAAGCTCGGGATCGGGGGTGAGCCGACGTTCCTCGGCGTGGCCGAGCAGGTCGCCAACGAGATAAACGAATGGTCGGCCGGATTCCTCTCGCATCACATCGTCGAGGACTGGCGCGAGCAACTCGACTTCACGACGGTGATCTTCAGGCCCCGCGGGCTGCACCTCGACGATCGGCACATGCGCGAGGTCGACGGCACCGGGCTCGGTGCCTCGCTCGTCGACGCGGCCGTCTACGTCACCAACAACCACGGCGCTCTGCTCGACGCTGGGTGCTCGATCGTGCTCTATCTGCCAAAGATCCAGACGGCGGAGGAGGCAGCGCTATGGAACGATCTGCTCCTTGCGCTCGAGTCCCATCTCGGGCTCGAGCCAGACACGATCAAGACCTACGTCCTGGTCGAGCAGGTCGAGGCGTGCTTCCAGCTGATGGAGATCCGCGCGGCGCTCGGCCGGCGGTTCGTCGGCTTCAATACGGGTCGCTGGGACTACATCAACTCGATCGCCGACACGCTCGCCTGGGACGAGGACTTCGTGAACCCGAACATCGACGCGATCACGATGACCTACGGCTACATGCGCAGCTACGAGGATCGCGTGCGCCGCGCGGTCAACACGCCTGACAGCGGCGGCCGCTTCGCCCTGTGGCAGGGCGGCATGGAACCGAACATCCCGGTCGGCTCGAACGCTGGGGTCGCGGCGAGCATGCAGCGCGCCGTCGCCGGTGCCGAGCGTGAGCAGGATGAGGGGGCGAGCGGCAAGTGGGTCGCGCACTGGAAGATGGTCCACATCATCCGCCCGGTCTGGGAACAGGCCGGCGAGGCCAACCAGCTCGGACGCAAGTTCCCGCCGCTCGGCTACACGCAGGACGACGCCGCGGCGCTTCGCCAGCTCGAGCCGGCTCCGCGCACGATCCGAGGCGCCCGTGACCTGATCAGCGTCGCGGTGCAGTACGGCAACGCCTTCGGGCGTGGCTTCCAGGCGGCCGCGCTCAAGCCGGCCGATTTTTTCGGCGACGACGACGTCCTCTACCTGATGGAGGACATGGCGACAGGCGAGATCCGGCTCAGCATCCTCTGGGAGTGGCTACACAAGGGCGCGACGCTCACCGACGACAACGGCGAGACCGGCCTCGCCGCCGGCTCGCCGTTCAGCGCCGAGCTGTTCGAGCGTCTGCTCGCCGAGGAGTACGCGAAGCTCCGCGCGGCCGAGAACCGCGACGTCCACGACGACTCGAAAGACACGACCCTGCCCATCGCCCGCGAGATCGCCGCGGCATACGTGCTCGCGCCGACCAAGATGCCCTGGTACATCGATCTGTTGAACGCCAACATCGACAACCACGATCTCGAGCTCGCACGCACCCGCATCGGCGAGCTTGCGCGTGCGCTGCGCGAGGACGGCGCGCGCGTCACCGAGAATCTCGACTTCGCACCGGCGTAGTGGGCGCAGCTGGGATCGAACCAGCGACCTCCCGCGTGTGAGGCGGGCGCTCTCCCGCTGAGCTATGCGCCCAGGGCCTCGATCGTAGCACCGGGTCTGCGCGCCTCAAGCGGGGCCGCCAGCCCGCCGGGGGCGCAAAGCGCCGCAGTAGAGTCACGCGATGGCTCGCGCCGCGCTGCCCCTCCCCGCGGTCGGGCCGTTCACCCTCCTCGGCTTGTCGGTCGTCCTCTGGGGCACCGGCTGGTGGCTGATCGCGCTGGCCTCGGAGCATGCCCCTCCGCTCATCGTCGCGATGCTGCGGACGGCCCCGGTCTTCCCCGTCCTCCTGCTTGCTCTTCCCCTGCTCGGCGCGCGCCTGCCTCGTGGCCGGCTGCTTCTCTGGGCGATCGTCACCGGCCTGATGATGGTGGCGTTCTTCCAGTTCGCCCTGACCGAGGGCGTGGCGCGAATCGGAGCCGGCAACACGGTCGTGCTCGTCAATACGCCGCCTCTGATCGTTGCTGTCCTCGCGTTCTTCCTGCTCAGCGAGCGCCTGTCTCGGCGCGCGATCGTGGGCCTGCCCGTCGGGTTCGTCGGCGTCGTCTTGCTCGTCTCCGCGCAGCTCAGCGGCGACGTCTCGGCGACCGCGCTCCTCACCGGCGTCGCCTTCGCGCTCGCCGCGGCGCTCGGTTGGGCGATTGGAACGATGATGCTTCGCTTCGTCGCCCAGCGCTACGACGATGTCGACATGGCGGGCGTCACGGCCGTGCAGTTCATCGTCGCGGGCGTCTTGTTGACTCCGCTTGCCCTTGCCGTCAACGGCGTCGACGACACCGACTGGGGCTCGGCGGAGCTCTGGGCAGCGGTCGCGTGGATTGGCCCGGTGGCGGGCATCGCCACAATCCTCTTCTTCGCATCGCTGAAGCGCCTCGAGGCCGCGCGAGCCTCGGCATGGCTCTTCCTCATCCCGACTATCGCCGTCATCGTCGAGATCGTGCGCGGCAACGCGCCCGGTGCGCTGGTGCTCGCGGGGATGTTCCTCACGATCCTCGGCGTGGCCCTCGTCAACACGCCGCAGGCGAGGCTGACCGGGTTCCCTGGCGCAGTCCTCGGTCGAATACGCGCTGGTACCATCCGCGTTCGGTCGCGCTAGGCGGGGAGCTAGCGGTTCCTTGTACTCGCAATCCGCTCAAGCGGGGCTGAATTCCGTCCCGAGGGGGTATGTATCTGAGGTAGGGCTTCACCACGTGAGCAATGACAGCCAGGTTCCGCGCGACGGGAGCCTGTGAACCGCGTCAGGTCCGGAAGGAAGCAGCGCTAAGCGGCGTCTCCCGGGTGCCGCGGAGCAGCCTGGCTCGAGCGAACGTGGCTGGCACCGCCACAGTGCGAACCTTCGACGGTCGGTGCGCGACCGACTTTAATCTTCCCTTCCCCCGGTTTTCCTCGGCAACTTTGAGCACCGCTCTCTATCGCAAGTACCGCCCGCAGAGCTTCGACGAGGTCGTCGGGCAGGACGATGTCGTGCGCACGCTGAGCAACGCGATCGAGAGCGACAAGCTGCGGCAGGCGTACCTCTTCTCGGGCCCGCGCGGCACGGGAAAGACGTCGCTCGCGCGGATCCTCGCCAAGGCGCTCAACTGCGAGCAGGGACCGACGGCGACGCCGTGCGATTCGTGCCTGTCATGCACCTCGATCGCGGCAGGCAGCTCGATGGACGTGATCGAGATGGACGCCGCGTCACAGAGGGGAATCGACGACGTGCGCGAGATCCGCGAGCGCGCCGTTCTCCAGCCGGTCAGCCACTACAAGATCTACATCCTCGACGAGGCGCACCAGCTGACGAAGGATGCGTTCAACGCCCTGCTGAAGCTGATCGAGGAGCCGCCGCCACACCTGCTCTTCGTCTTTTGCACGACCGAGCTCGACAAGATGCTCGCCACCGTGCGCTCGCGCTGCCAGACGCTGCAGTTCGCACGGCCGCGGCTACCTGATATGGCCAACGTCCTCAGGCGGATCGCCGAGAGCGAGGGAATCGAGGCCCCCGACGCCGCGCTCGCGCAGGTCGCGCAGTCGGCGCGCGGCAGCTTTCGTGATGCGATCTCGACCTTCGACCAGCTCGCAGCAGCGACCGGCGGCGCGGTCGAGCTGCCCGCCGTGCTCCGCCTTCTTGGCGTGGTCGAGGAGGACGCGCTCTTCCGCCTGATCGACCTGGTGGTCGACGGCGACACTCGAGGCACCCTGATCTTCGTCGAGGAGCTAGCCGAGCAGGGGCAGGACCTCGGCCGCTTCGTCACCGATCTGCTCGAGCACCTGCGGCGTCTCGTTCTGCTCAGGCACCTCGACGACGTGCCCGCCGCGTTGCCCGTAACCGCCGAGAGTGGAGAGCGCCTGCGCAGTCAGGCGAACCAGCTCGGCGAGGGCACGATCCTGCGTTTCGTCGATCTCCTCGCGCTGGCAGTCGAGGAGGAGCGGGAAGGCGGTGACCCGCGGCTGCCGCTAGAGCTGGCGTTGGTACGGATCACGCGGCCCGGCTCGGATGGCGCCGCCGACGCCATGCTCGCGCGGTTGGAGCGGCTCGAGCGGGCACTCGAAGGTGGAGCCGCAACTCGGGGAGGGAGCGACGCCCCGGCTGCCGTGGCCGGTGCCGCGCCCGTCGGCACGTCGACTCAGGACGCGGAGCGCGCCGAGACGCGTAGCGAAGCTGGCGCAGAGCCGAGCCCGCCCGATGAGCCGCGCGCGGAGCCGGCGCCACCCGAGCCAGAGGCACCCGAGTCAGATGCCGGCGAGCCCCCGGCCGCGCATGACGAGCCCAACACAGCGGCCGCTGCGCCCGGTGCGCTCGCGATCGGCCTTGCTGAGTTCAAGCAGGTCTGGAAGCAGTCGATCGTCCCGGCAATCCGGGAGCGCTCGATCCCAACGGCCTCGGTTTTCGCCGAGGCCCAGGTCTCGGCGCTCGAGGGCGACCGGCTCACGCTGCTCTTTCCCGCTTCGGCGTCGTTCCACTACAAGGTCGCCGAGGATACGAAGCACGCTGCACTCGTTGGCCGGGTACTCAAAGAAGTGCTGGGCCAGCCGCTCCGCCTTGAGTTCACGCTCGCCGAGGCGCCCTCGCCGGCGCCCTTCGACACGAAGACGCCGCCCCAGCCGGACTCGAGCGCGGGCGAGCGCGCGCACGAGCCCGACGGCGACGGAGCGGCGGCGACGGACCCGCCGTCCACCGCGGCAGCGACTCGAGAAGACCACGGCTCGAGCCAGGACGAGAGCGCGCCAGCCGCCGAAGCAGGCGAGGGCCTCGCGGAGTCGCGTGACGACGAGAACGAGGCGGCCGTCCCGACCGACCCGGTAGACGAGTTCGTCAGCCTGCTCAAGGACACGCTCGACGCGGAAGAGGTGCACGACCAGTAGCCTGAGGGCGAGCGAAACGAACTGCGAGGAACGATGGCGAAGAAGCAAAAGCGGATGGACATGGGCAAGATGATGCGTCAGGTCCAGCAGATGCAGACAGACATGGCCAAGGCCCAGGAGGAGCTCGCCGACCAGACGGTCGAGGCCTCAGCCGGCGGCGGCATGGTGAAGGTCACAGCGTCCGGGGCCGGCGACATCACCGCGATCAAGATCGACCCCGCCGCCGTCGACCCCGACGACGTCGAGATACTCGAGGACATGGTCCTCGCCGCGGTCAACGAGGCGCTCAGCAGCTCACAGCAGCTTCAGGAGTCGAAGCTCGGCGGCGCGATGGGTGACCTGGGCGGACTCGGCGACCTCGGTGGCCTGGGCGACGCGCTAGGCGGACTCGGCGGACTCGGCGGACCCGGCCAGCCGGGCCGCTAGTCGCTAAGGGCCCTCGCGCGCGGTTGGCCGGGGAGAAGGAACGGCCCGCGCCTACGAGTTAGGGCCGTGGCCAAAGGCACTCCGGCTCGGACCATTCCCTCTCCCCGGCTTCCTGAACGGCAAGCCCATGACACGAAGACGGCACGCCGGGCGCATGCTCGTGTTGGGGAAGCACAAGCGCTTCCCTCCGTTCTTCGCCGCCGATGCCGGCTTCGCCGGCGTCGGCCTGTGCGCTGTCTTCTTTAGGAGCGCCCACCTGGAACGCATGCGGAAGCCGAGCGCGCCCCCGCCAGTACCGATGAGGGGGCCCACGGGGGAGAAGCGCGAGCTTCTCCCCCGTGACCTAAGACATTTCTTGACGGCCAGTAAGGGCGCGGCCGAGGGTCACCTCGTCGGCGTACTCGAGGTCGGCGCCAACCGGGAGGCCGCTGGCCGGTCGCGTGACTCGCACGTGGGGTCGCAGCTGCTCGGCGAGGAAGGACGCCGTCGCCTCGCCGGTCATCGTCGGATTCGTCGCCAACACGACCTCGATTACCTCGTCGCCCGATGCACGCGCGATCAGGCTGTCGATACGCAGATCCGACGGATCGACGCCGTCGAGCGGCGAGAGCGCCCCGCCGAGCACGTGGTAGAGACCCTGGTACTCGGCCGTGCGCTCGACCGAGACGAGATCGACGGGCTGCTCGATCACACAGATCACCGACGTGTCGCGGCGCGGGTTCCTGCAGATCTCGCACAGCGACTCCTCGGTCAGGTTGCCGCACACCGAGCAGAATCCGATCCGCTCCTTTGCCTCGCGAATAGCCTCCGAGAGCGCCACCGCCTCCTCCTGGGGAACGCGCAGCAGGTGGAAGGCAAGGCGATGCGCCGTGCGATTCCCGATACCGGGCAGCCTCGTGAGCTGCGCCACGAGATTGTCGACGACCGGACCGAACATCCGCGCATTCTGCCTGTCCCGACAAGACGTGAAGCCGCCGATCGTCGTTCAGCTACGCTCAGTTCGCGGACGCACGACCGGGACTCAAGGACATGTCGGACAGGGACACTCGTATTGCCGTCGTCGGCGCAACAGGCGCGGTCGGAACGGTCACGCTCGAGCTGCTTGCCGAGCGCGGCTACTCGAACGTGCGCGCCCTGGCCAGCTCGCGCTCGGCCGGCACGTCCGTCGACTATGCGGGCGGCAAGCTCACGGTCGAGGAGGCAACGCCCGACCTGCTCGCGTCGGGCGAGTTCGACCTCTGCTTCTTCTCGGTCGGAACCGGGACGAGCCAGGAGCTCGTCCCGTATGCGATCGAGGGCGGCTCGCTCGTCATCGACAAGTCAGATGCGTTCCGCCTCACCGACGGGATTCCGCTCGTCGTCGCAGGCGTGAACGACGACGCGATCGAGGCCAACGGTGTTGGCAGCGGGAAGCACGTTGTCGCCAACCCGAACTGCTCGACGATGCAGCTGACGTGCGCGCTCAAGCCGCTCGAGGACGCGGCCGGTCTCGCCGCTGTCAGGCTGGCGACCTACCAGTCGATGTCGGGCAAGGGCGACATCGGCATCGAACAGCTGATGGCGACCAGGCCCGACGAGGCCGACCTCGGGATGGACTGGGACTATGACGGCGAGGAGTTCTCGGAAGAGGCCAAGCTACGTGCAGAGACGCAGAAGATCCTGGACATGCCCGACCTGAAGCTCAGCGCGACCTGCGTTCGCGTACCGGTTCTCGTGGGGCACGCGCAATCCGTATGGATCGAGACGGTCGACCCGCTCTCACCCGAGGAGGCCAAGCGTGTCTTCAGCGAGTCGCCGAACCTTGCGCTCGCCGAGCTCCCGACGCCGGCCGACGCGGCGGGGCGCGACGAGGTCCTGATCGGACGTGTTCGCCAGGATCGCGCGAACGGCAACGGCATCGCGCTGTGGGTCGTGAACGACAACCTGCGCAAGGGCGCAGCGTTGAACGCCGTTCAGATCGCCGAGTCGCTCGGCGAGCGCGGCCTGCTCTAGCTTCTAGCCGCGCGCCGTACGAGCGACCATCGCAGCACCGGCGACCGCCAGGACCGAGAAGCCGGCCAGCTGATAGCTCGCCCAGAAACCGTTGTGCCCCGCACCGAAGCAGCTGATGGCGAGAGCCATGCCACTTCCGGCGGCAACGGTGAACGCCCCGTACCCGATGGCCCGGTGGAGGACGCCGAGGGGCGTCGCCATCAGCGCGGTGGCCAGGATGCCGGAGACGTTCTTGACCCAGCCCGGCGCCGTGAGCGCATCGGAGGCCGGCGCCAGTGCAAGGAGCACCGTCATGAACGCGACCCACGCAACGACGAAGGAGACCGAGATGCGATAGCGATACAGAAGCGCCAGCGGCGTGATCGGGATCGCGATCGGCGTCTTGGTCTTGGCCGTCGTGATCGGCCCCGAGAGCGACCAGATCGCCTCGAGCGCGCGTACCTCTTCGACCCGGCGCGACGGCGCCTCCGCACGACCTCTAGTCCGTTCTTCGCTAGCCAGCACGGCGGACCCTCCTTCCTCCTCGCACGATGGTACTCCTAAAGACGAGCTGGGCGGCAGCTAGTTAGATAGTTGATCTACGGGCGCTGCGGCACCGGCGCGGGGCTGAGACGCTCCTGCACCTTCCGCGCAAGCCGCCGCCGCCAGCTCTCGGCAGGAAGCGGCGCCAGCGAGGCGATCTCGAGCCGGGCGAGCTCGACGCGGCCGTCGATTCGAAGCGGACGGAAGCCGAGATCGCCGACGAAGGCGGCGGGGAAGATCGTGCGGTGCGGCTGGAACGGCGTGCGCGCCGCCGCTTCGTCCGGATGGCGGTGGGCGAAGGTCTCGATAGCGGCGATACCGCGATCACGAGCCTCACCGATAGCCGCGAGGAAGAGGCTCTGGACGACCCACGGCGTGCTCTCGTCGGCGACGTAGACGCACGTGATCAGCAACGCATCGGCGGAAGGCGGACCGGCCGGGAGCTCGGCCGAGCGCGGGAAATGCCCTGCCGGCCCGCACTGGAGGAAGCCCAGTAGACGGCCGTCGGCGTCGTGATACAGAGTTCCCCACGAGCCCCAGTCGTCCTCGACCTGCTGTGCCCAGCGATCCTTCGACGGCTGCTTGAATCCGTGCGACTGCCAGAAGACGCAGTCGTGGCAGACGCTCGGCCCCCGCTCGAGCGACAGACGGGTCAGAGGCTCGAGCCCGCTGCTCACGCCTCGAGTCTAGGGGTGCGCAAGACAAGCTCGGTGAGCTCCGGTCGCGCGAAGAAGCGAAAGGGCACGAACGTCGTCCCGAGCCCGCGCGAGACGACGAGGGTCGTGGCACCGTCATGAAGCGCGTACAGGCCTTCGGGATAGGGCGCGTAGGGGTGCGCGAGGCGCGCCTTTCCACCGGGGAGAGGAATGCAGATCTGACCGCCGTGCATATGACCGGCGAGCGCGAGATCGAACGCGCCGGGTGCGCCGAGATCAACCGCCCTCGGGTAGTGAGTGAGGAGGATCCGGAAGTCTTCGGACCCGGACAGGGCATCGATGTCGACGCGCCTGTTCAGGTAGCTGAGCGCGTCGACACCGGCGACGCGAATGGAGCACGTGGCGTGCGTGAGGCTCACCGCGGCGTCGCGCAGCAAGTGCATGCCCGGCACACCCTCGCGATCGACGTCGCCGGCGCTCGAGAACGGGTCGCGCGTGACGGCCACGTCGTGATTCCCCAGAACCGCGATTACGCCGTGCCGCGCCCCCACGCGAGCGACGAAGCGCTCGAGCCGAGCTCGGCCGCGCCGCGCCGAGAGGAGATCGCCGGTGATGACCGTCAGATCGACTTCGCGGTGCTCCGCCCAGGCCGCAGCCCGGTTGGCGCTCAGCCAGGCGAGCGAGACGGCCCCGAGGTGCAGGTCGGACACATGCAGGATGCGGAAGCCATCGAGCGCCGCCGGCAGGCGAGCCACGCGTAGCTCCTCGACGCCGACCCGGACCCACTGGGATTCGAACAGCCCCCAGAGCGCGAGCGCCACCAGGATGGCGAGCGCCGCGATGAGGCCCGCAAGCACGACGAACGACTAAATGGGACGAGACATCTGGGTCACGCTCGATCGCCGTTGACGCCCGCCGGTTGCCCGCGAGAGGCCGCAGCGCCAGAGCGCTCACCCCCGACTGGAACCGACCCGTTCTCTTTCACGGCGTCTCGCTCGGACTCAAGCCGCTCTATGCGACGGCGAACAAAGCCGATCACCGCCCCGACGGCCACGGCGCACGCCAGCACGGCGGCAATCAGCGTGAGCTGGCGCTTCATTGCACCGCCGCCCTGCGTCGAGGCTATGCCTCGATCTTCTCGATGATCGGTTTCATCGACACGATGTGGCGCTTGAACTTCAGATCGGATGCCCCGATCCCCGCCGCGACGCCCACGAGCTGGGAAAGGTGCAGGATGGGCATGTCGAAGGTGCGGCCGGTCTGCTTCTGCAGTTTCAGCTGCCAGGCGTCGAGCGAGAGGTGGCAGAGCGGGCACGGAGTCACCATGGCGTCGGCGCCCGCCTCCATTGCCTGCTCGATCGGCTGGATCAGCTCGTTGAGCGCGAGCTCCTCGCGCGCCTGGATGATCGGAAAGCCACAGCACTTCAGCTTGGCCGGGTAGTCGATCGCCTCGCCGCCGCAGGCTGAGATCACGGCTTCAAGCGTGTGCGGCTTGTCCGGGTCGTCGACGCCGAGCAGCTTCGATGGGCGCAGGATCTGGCAGCCATAGAACGGCGCGATCTTCATTCCTTTGAGGCCGTGGTGCGCGACCTCCTTGAGCCTCTCAAGGCCCTCGCCCTGCGAGATCTCCCACAGCAGGTGTCGTACGTCGACGCCGCCCGAGTATGCGGGCGCGCCCACTTCGTCGAGGTTCTCGTTGACGCGCGCGAGCAACTTCGAATCGCCCTGTAGCTGGAAGTTGGCCTGGCGCAGGTTGAGCGTGCAAACGTTGCAGATCGTAAGGAGCGTGTCGCAGCCGCTCGCCTCGGCGTAGGCGAGGATGCGGGCGTTCAGGTGCAGGTAGTAGTCGGGCTCGGCTTCGTGGATGTCGCCCGCGCCGCAGCAGGTCACCGATTCGAGCGTGACCAGCTCGAGACCGAGCTTTGGCGCAAGCGCCCGGGTCGAGATGTCGAGCTCCTTGGCCGAGAGCGCCGCGAGGCAGCCCGTGTAGTAGGCGACCCTGGCGGGCTCGGCAGAAATGACGGTCATGCGGGGCCCCCAGCGGAGTCGCCGCCCCGATCTGAGTCGCCGCCCGAGCCATCCGACCCGTCTTCTTCACCGGGCAGATACGGCCTGGGGAACGAGCCGGGCCCGAACGGACCACGCTCGGCCGCCGCGGCGAACGCCTCGTCGTAAGGCTCGACGTGTCCGAGCGCGCGCTCGCCCTGGACGATGCCACTCGCGCCGCTGACCCCCTGCTTCTTGACGATGTCGTGCAGTGCGCGCGACTCCTCCACGTCCTTGGCGACGTGCGGCGGGAACGGCGGCGGCGCCTTGCCGTGACGCGCCATTGTCAGACCGAAGGGAATCTCCTTGAGCGACGCGAGTATGCCCTGCGTTTTCGGGACGAGCTCGGTCTCGCGCAGCCAGCCTGTGGTCTTGGCGGAGTGGACGAACCAATTGGCGTGCTTGGCCCCCATATCGCGATCGATGCCCTCGCTCATGGCCTCGGCGCCGAGCTTGGCGATGGCGTCGCGCGGATCGACCCCCTTGGGGCAGCGCTCCTGGCAGAAGTAGCAGCGGGTGCAGTCCCAGATGCCGTTCTTCTCAGAGTAAGCCTCGAGGCGCTCGATCCGCTGCTCGTCGCGTGTGTCGCCGACGAAGCGCATTCCCTTCGCGAGCGCAGCCGGACCCATGAAGTCGGGGTTCGCCTCCATCGAGTTGCACTCAGAGACGCAGCAGCCGCACATGACGCAGAGCGCCTCTTTCTGAATCGGCTCGACCTCGGCCTGCGAGACGCGATGCTCCTTCGCGGGCGCGTCGTCGAGGCCGGGTTGCACCCACGGCTTCATCGCACGGATCTTGGCCCAGAACGGCTCCATGTCGACGACGAGGTCCTTGAGCACGGGCATGTTCCCCATCGGCGAGATCACCGGCACGTGGCCCGACTCGACGATGGGCTTCATGCGCTCCTTGCACGCCAGCACGGCGCGGCCGTCCATGCGCATGCCGCAGCTGCCGCAGATCATCATCCGGCAGCTCTTGCGGTAGGACAGCGTGCCGTCGACCTTGTCCTTGACGAGATCGAGTACGTCGAGCAGACAGGCCCACTCGGGCGCTTCGATCTCGTAGTCGCGCAGCACACGCTCGCCGGATGCTGCGTCGTAGCGCCAGATCTTGAGCTTTACGTCCATGTCGCTCCCGGTTCGGGCATCGCGGTCGCGGTGCCCATCGCTAGTAGGTGCGCTCCCCGGGCGGCCACTTCGTGATCCGCACCGGCGCCCAGTCGAGCTCGAGCTCTCCGCCGTCGTTCATCGTCATCATCGTGTGCCTCAAGAAGTTCTCGTCGTCGCGCTCGGGGTAGTCGTGCGGTCGCGCGTGTGCGCCACGACTCTCTTTTCGCGCCACCCCCGCGGGAATCATGCACGCCGCGAGATCAAGAAGGTAGCTCAGCTCGAGCGCCTGCGTGAGATCAGAGTTGAAAACGTCGCCCTTGTCGTCGACGATGACCCGCTGGTAGCGCTCGGCGAGCCCCGCAATGATCTCTCCCTGTTCGAGCATCTGCGCCTCGCGGCGGAAGACGCCGAAGTTCTCGTGCATCGTCGCGGCGAGCTCGTCGCGAATCGCATGCGGTCGCTCTCCCTCGGCGCGGTCGAGCAGGGTCGCTACCTCGGAGTCGGCGTCCGCGGTAAGCGCGTCGGGGATCGAGGTCGAGCTGCCGAGCTCGCGTGCCTCGTCCGCGGCTGCCTGGCCGGAGCGGCGCCCATAGGTGATCGTCTCCATCAGCGCGTTCCCGCCGAGCCGGTTGGCGCCGTGCGCCGACACGCACGCGACCTCGCCGGCCGCGTAGAGGCCCGGCACGCTCGTGCGGCCCACCACGTCGGTGTCGATGCCACCCATGTGGTAGTGCGCTCCTGGTCTGACCGGGATCGGGTCGTAGATCGGGTCGACGCCCGCGAAGACGATCGAGAGCTCACGCGTGCCATGGAGGCGGTCGCGGATCCGGTCGGCGCCCAGGTGGCGCAGGTCGAGCATGACGTCGCCGTCGAGGCCGCGCCCCTCGTCGATCTCGGTCTGCTCGGCACGTGAGATGACGTCGCGGCTCGCCAGCTCCATGGCGTTCGGCGCGTAGCGCTTGAGGAAGCGCTCGCCGGTGGCATTGACGAGGAACCCTCCCTCGCCGCGGCAGCCTTCGGTGATCAACACGCCGCTCGGCGAAAGGGTTGTCGGGTGGAACTGCATCATCTCCATGTCCTTCAGCGCGACGCCGGCGCGCAGCGCCATCGCCATGCCGTCGCCCGTGCACGCGTAGGCATTCGTCGTACCCGTATAGAGCCGACCCGCGCCACCGGTGGCGAGAATCGTCGTGCGTGCCGAGATGGTCTGCACGCCGCCGTTGAGAAGATCCCAGCACACGACCCCGAGGCAGCGTCCGTCGTCGATCGCCAGCTTCCAGGCAAACGACTCCTCGTAGATGAAGATGTCGCGCTTCATCACCTGCTCGTAGAGCACGTGGATGAGCACGTGCCCGGTGATGTCAGCGGCGTAGGCGGTGCGCGGGGCGCCCGCGGCCCCGAAGGGCCGCTGCGCGATGCGCCCGTCCTCGGTGCGCGAGAAGACGGCTCCCCAGTGCTCGAGCTGGTAGACGTCGTCGGGTGCCTCGTCGCAGAGGATTTCGATCGCATCCTGGTCGCCGAGCCAGTCCGAGCCCTTGACGGTGTCGTAGGCGTGCGTCTCGGGGTCGTCTTCGGACGCATTGCCGAGCGCCGCATTGATCCCGCCCTCAGCCGCGCCAGAGTGGCTGCGAACCGGGTGGATCTTCGAGAGAAGAGCCACATCGACGCCCGCGTCGAAGGCCTCGATTGCGGCCCGCATGCCCGCGCAGCCGGCTCCGACGACGAGGACATCGTGCACGCGACTCACGGAGACTCACACTAACCGATGGGCCTTCGGAGCCGGTGGGCGTTCCGGGTCATCGAAATGCTCAGCGGCGGCTGATCTTGCGCGGCGGAAGCGTGAGCTCGAACCGTGCGCAGGCCGCGTAGTGAAGCCAGCGCGGTTGCTGAACGTCGAAGCCGTGTGCGAGCACGGGGTCGAGCACCGGAGGCGCAGTCGCCGTCGCCGCGCGCCAGTCGATCGGCGCGTGAGTCGTCTGCAGCCGGCGGATGCCCGCCGCCTTCCAGTACGCGACGTCGAGCTCGCCAATGGGAGGGTCGAGCGGCGGCGCATCGACGGGGCTGTCGCCGACCTCGTAGGTGAACGCGATCCCCATGCCAGGCGCCGCGAGCGAGCCCGCGCGGGCCCGGATCACCGTCGCTCGCACGGGCAGGCCGAGCAGGAGTGCACCCATCCCTGTCGGAGTGACCCGGCTCTGCAGCACGAAGATCGCAGCCTTCCCGTCGCGGTCACGCACGTAGGTGCGAAGGTTGACTCCCGCGTACGAGGGAGCAGGGAGCCGGCCGAGCCTGACCCCCCGGGCAGCGAAGCCCACGAGCGACACCAGTCCGCGGCCCTCGAGCGCGAGCGGCTCGAAGCCGGGCGGCAGGCTCCGCTTGACCTGGCCCAGGCCTGTGTCCCAGGTCGCCATCATCAGATCGTGAAGGCGCTGGGTTCCGCTGAAGCGGGGCAGATGCACGGGTCTAATCTAGGGGCCGCTGCGAGTCGCGCGCGAGAGGCACCCCGGAACGCGGCGGTGCCCGCGCAGGACGGCGCGCGAGCGTGGCGAACCCTGACTCGTGGAGACGCGCGCCGAGATCGAGCGCTTCCTCCAGGGCCCTCAGCTCGCTGCCTCGACGCGCCGCAGCTATGGCTCTGATCTCGACGAGTTCGCGGCCTGGCTCGAAACGCGCCGGGCGCGGCTGGAGGACGTCGACGCTCGAACGCTGGCCGACTACGTGAGCCATCTCGGCCGCGCGCGCGCTGGCCGCGATCGCCTCGCCCCGGGGACGATCGCGCGCAAGCTCGCGGCCATCCGCTCCTTCCTTCGTGCAGCTCTGGGCCCGGCCCGCGTGCCCGATCCGCCACTTCAGTCAAGGCGGCGTCGGCGGCTGCCGAACGCACCGAAGCTCGCCGAGGTCGAGCGGCTGCTCGCGCGATTTGGCGGCCCGGACCCGCTCTCGATACGGAACCGCGCGCTGTTCGAGCTCACGTACTCGGCCGGCCTGCGAACGCACGAGGTAGTCGGCCTGCGACTCACGGACATCGACTTCGAACGGCGCACCGTGCACGTGGCCGGCAAGGGAGGAAAGGAGCGGGTGGTGCCGCTCGGCGACGAGGCCCGGATGGCGCTCCGGCGATATCTGGACGCGTCGCGCGGCGAGCTGGCAGGTGGCGCCGAAGACGCGCTGTTCCTCTCGCATCGGGGCAGGCCGCTCGATACGTCAACGCTGCGCAGGTTGCTCGCGAATCCCCACAAGCTCCGCCACGCCTTCGCGACGCATCTGCTCGAAGGTGGCGCCGACCTGCGGACGATTCAGGAGCTGCTCGGGCACGCCTCGCTCTCGACGACGCAGACCTATAGCCATGTCGACTCGAGGCGCCTGCGCCGTGTCTACGACCTGGCGCATCCGCGCGCGCGATGAGCGCTGACGCGACTCACCGCGCGACGATCGACCCCGACGTCGAGCGGTTCCTGACCCTGCTCGCGGCGCAGCGTGCGCCGCGAACCGTCGAGGCCTACGCGCGCGACCTCGCCGACCTGGCCAGCTTCCTCGCTCAGCCGGTGGTCGACGCGTCCGTTGGCGATCTGGAGCGGTGGCTCGCCGACCTGCGATCGCGCGAGCTCGCGCCCTCGTCCATCTCGCGGCGGCTCGCAGCTGCGCGAAGCTTCTACAAGCACCTCGTGCTCCTGGGCGAGCGCCCCGACAACCCGGCCACCGCGCTCGCCCCACCGCGCCGCGTCCGCAAGCTCCCACGCGCGCTCTCGCCCGGCGAAGTCGAGCGCCTCTGCGAAGCAGCTCAGGGAGTCGGACCGCGACCGCTGCGCGACCGCGCGCTCGTCGAACTCCTCTACGGCGCCGGATTGCGCGTGAGCGAAGCAGTCGGGCTCGACCGCAGCAGTGTCGATCTTGAAGAACGCGTCGTCCGCTGTGTCGGTAAAGGCGACAAGGAGCGCATAGTTCCTCTCGGACGCGAGGGCATCGAGGCGCTTCGCCACTACCTGGCGCGCGGGCGCCCGTTCCTCGACAAGCGCCACCGCCCCGAGCTCTTCCTGAACGCCCGTGGCGGCGGGCTCACGCGGGCTGGTGCGTTTCTGATCTTGCGTCAGCTCGCCGGGAAGGCAGGGCTCGAGCCGGAGCGCGTCCACCCGCACCTCTTGCGCCACTCGTTCGCGACGCACCTGCTCGAAGGTGGCGCCGACCTGCGGAGCGTCCAGGAGATGCTCGGTCACGCCGACCTCGCGACGACCGAGCTCTACACACACGTCTCGGACCGACGAAGGCGCGAGACCTACTTCGAGGCGCATCCACACGCACGTCGTCGGGGCACGAACAGCGCGGCCGGTCGCGAGAGCAGCGAGGCTGAGAGCGAGCTCGACCCGGCCTCATGACGATCCCCGAGGGCTGGCAGCTCCTCGACCTCCACAACCACACGTACCGCTCCTACGACGCGCGCAACCGCCTCGAGGACTACGAGGGCGCATACGCCGAGGGCCGGTTCGATGTCTTGGCCATCACCGAGCACAACCGCCTCGACGGGGCGCTCGAGGTCGCGAGGGCCGCCAGCTTTCCGGTCATCGTCGGAGAAGAGATCGACACGGCGCGTGGGCAGCTGATCGGCCTCTTTCTCCAGGAAGAGCTTCCTCGTGGGATGCCGATCGAGGAGACAGCCCGAGCGATTCGCGAGCAGCGCGGCCTCGTGTATCTGCCGCACCCCTTCTACGGGCTGCTTCGTGGCGTCGTCGACCCCGTCGCGCGCGAGGAGCTCGCCGACGCCGATCTCATCGACATCGTCGAAATCGTGAACGGAGGCCCCTTCACCGGACGAGCGAACGAGCGCGCTCGCGCGTGGGCCGACGCACGCGACCTACCGGGTGGCGCCGGCAGCGACGCGCACGAGCCGGTTTGCGTCGGCACCTGCACGTGCGCGGTCCCTCCAGGTCCAGTGGGAGCCGAATCGCTTCCGAACCTGCTCCGCCAGGGCCACGTCCACACGGCCCCACCGAACGTTGCTGTCCAGCTCGCCGCGCGCGTCCGGACACATCTCGGGCGCGTCGCTCGCTAGCACCGCGCGTCTAGCGTCCCTGTCGCTAGCGTCCCTTGCCGGAGCTTCGAGCCTCCGCCTCGCGCGCGCGCTTCTTCAGCGCGACCACGACTCGCTTCGCGACGCTGGCGAGCTCGGCGTCCTCATCGTCGGTCGCGATGTGATCGAGCAATACCAGCGTGTCGCGACTCGCGGAGCCGTTCTTCAGGCAAAGGACGGCCAGTCGGCGCACCGTGGCGTTGTCGTCCGCGTTCGCGAGGTTGTGTAGCAGGGGGCGGACGTTGTTGACCTCGCGCGGATGTTCCCGCGAGAGCAGCTCGAGCGAGATCAGCGCCGCGCCGCGGCAGGCAGGGCTCGTGTCCTCGAGCCCGCGCGCGAGCAGCTCGGTCTTCTGGCGGAAATCGAGTAGCCCAAGCGCGCGATAGCCGAGCGCACGCACGCGGAAATCGTCGTTGCGGACGGCGAAGTCGACCTCCTCGTCGGCGACCCGCCGAAGCTCTGCGAGCTCTCGTTCATCGTCGGTCGCCCCGGCGCGCTCGACCAGGCCTGCGAGGTCACTAGCCACCTCGATGGCCTAGACGGCGTCGATGGGGCGCGGCCCCGGACCGACGTACTTCGCCGAGGGGCGGATCAGCTTGCCGAAGCGCTTCTGCTCGAGAATGTGTGCCGACCAGCCGCCCGTGCGGGAGGTGGCGAACATCGCCGGCGCGAGCGGGCCCGGTATCTCGGCCACGTCGAGCACGACTGCCGACCAGTACTCGACGTTCGTCGCCAGAACGCGGTCGGGCTTACGGGCCTGCAGCTCTGCGAGAGCAACGCGCTCGAGCTCCTCGGCAACCTCGAAGCGGGCCGATTCGAGCTGCTTGGCCGTCATCCGCAAGAGGCGTGCGCGGGGGTCTTCGGCGCGATAGACACGGTGTCCGAAGCCCATCAGGCGCTCGCCCGAGTCGAGGAAATCCTTGACGTAGGTCTCGATGTCGTCGGCCGCGCCGGCCGCGTCGAGCATCGGCAAGACGCGCGCCGGCGCGCCCCCGTGGAGCGGGCCCGACAGGCTTCCTACTGCCGCGGACAGGGCCGCGGCGCAGTCGGCGCCGGTCGAGGCAGCGACGCGGCCGGTGAACGTCGAGGCGTTCATGCCGTGCTCGACCGTGCAGATCCAGTAGGTATCGACCGCCGTGACGTGCTTGGCGTCGGCCTCGCCGCGCCACTGGAGCAGGAAGCGCTCCGCCGCGGAGCTGCCGGAGTCGATCGTCGACTGAGAAACCGCGGTCGTCTCGCCGTCGGCAGCCCGGGCCGACTGGGCGACGACCGAGAGCATCGTCGCCGAGACACGCCGCAGGTCTTCGCGCGCCTGCTCGTCGGAGATATCGATCAGCTGGCCGAGGTCCCAGCGGGCTGAGAGCTGGGCGGTCGCGCTCTGCAGATCTGACATGGCTCGGCCGGACCCGTTCTGGAGCTCGAATGGCTCCGGGGCCGGCAATCCGGGCTCGAAAGCCTCGTCAACGAGGAGGCCCCAGACCTGTTCGTAGGGCACGTTTCCGACGAGGTCCTCGATGTCGACGCCGCGGTAACGAAGGGCTCCACCCTCGCGATCAGGCTCGGCGATTTCGGTCTCGAATGCAACGACTCCCTCGAGCCCAGCCTTGATCTCGCTCATGCCGCTCGCTCCACGTCGGACGGGACGCTACAGCATGGGCCAAGAGCATGCCCTCGCTAGACTCGCAGCTCTTTCGAGCGACAAAAACGGTACGCCGAGGAGCGTCAAGTGCGAGCAAAGGTCACGATCATCGGAGCAGGGAACGTGGGCGCTACGGCCGCGCAGGAGGTCGCCCGAGGCGACTACGCGGACGTCGTTCTGATCGACATAATCGAGAATCTGCCCCAGGGCAAAGCGCTCGACATGAACGAATCCGGGCCGGTACTCGGCTACGAAGCCAAGATCACCGGCTCGAACGGCTACGAGGAGTCAGCAGGCTCCGACGTCATCGTCGTCACCTCCGGCAAGCCGCGTGCGCCGGGCATGAGCCGAGACGACCTCGTCACCACCAATCAGGCGATCGTCAAGGCGGTTACCGAGGCGGCAATCGCCGAGTCACCCGAAGCGATCGTCGTGCCCGTCACGAACCCGCTCGACGCGATGTGCCACGTCGCGAAGGCCGCATCCGGGCTCGCAAAGGAGCGCGTGGTGGGCATGGCCGGCATCCTCGACACCGCTCGTTTCAGGGCCTTCATCTCGTTCGAGACGGGTGCGTCGGTGCGCGACATCCAGGCGCTCGTGCTCGGTGGGCACGGCGATCAGATGGTGCCGATCGTCTCGGCGACCACCGTGGGCGGCGTTCCCCTCACGCAGCTAGTCGCGGCCGATCGCGTCGAGTCGATGGTCGAGCGAACACGCAAGGGCGGCGGCGAGATCGTCAACCTACTCGGTACCTCGGCCTGGTACGCGCCGGGCGCAGCCGTCGCCGAGATGGTCGCGTCGATCGTGCTCGACCAGAAGCGCGTCCTCCCCTGTACCCGCGCTCCTCGAGGGCGAGTACGGAATCGACGGCCTCTACATGGGTATTCCGGCGAAGTTGGGCACGGCTGGCGTCGAGGAGATCGTCGAGCTCGAGCTGACGTCTGGCGAACAGGCCGAGCTGGAGGCTTCGTCTGCTGCCGTGCGTGAGGTCGTCGAAGTCCTGGGCTAGCTTCT
>CBDCXJ010000012.1:0-47726 GCA_965223695.1 Gaiellaceae bacterium
GACAGAGCGTGTCGAGATCGGCACGCTCGTGAGCTCGAACACCTTTCGACATCCGGCGTTGCTGGCCAAGATGGCGGCGACGGTCGACGCCCTGAGCGGCGGGCGAGTGATCGTCGGAATCGGCGCCGGGTACCTCGAGTCCGAGCACGACGCGTACGGCATCCCGCTCGGGAGCGTCCGCGAGCGCGCGGCAAGGCTCGCCGAGGCATGTGAGGTGCTCCGCGGTCTCTGGACGGAGCGGCGATTCTCGTTCGACGGCGCCCACTACGCGATCGCTGACGCGCCCTGCGAGCCGAAGCCCCTGCGGCCCCACCTGCCGATCATGATCGGGGGCGGCGGTGAGAAGCTCACGCTGAGGACGACGGCTCTGCACGCCGATCAGTGGAACATGCCGCCGGGTGCGACCGGCATCTCTCCAGACGATTTCGCGGCCAAGTACGCGGTGCTGGTGGAGCGCTGCGCCGAGGTCGGGCGCGACCCTGCGGAGATCGAGACGAACCTCGGCCTCCTCGTTCTTGTGAACGAGGAGGCAGCGACGGCGATCGATCGACGCAGAGCGCTCGCGGATGCTCTGGGGATGGACGATGAGACGGCGCGCAAGCAGGTGATCGCGGGAGATCCCGCTGGCGTCATCGCAGAGCTGCGCCGGTTCGAGGCGGTCGGCGTGGAGCATTCCGTCCTGGCCCTGATCAGCGGCGTGAACTACGGCGACGTGGAGCTTTTCGCGCGCGAGGTGATTCCGGCGTTCCGCTGATGTCGCCTCGGGCTGTTCCGCGAGCCGCCGCACTTGACGCGACCGAGCCAGAACATTAGCGTCGGGCCACGCGCGATCGCGGCGACCGCGGCGATCACGGCGGACAGGCAATCAGCCAGTCGGGCGACTTCAGACGAGGAGCAGCAAATGAGTGGAATGAGCAACGTTGAGATCGCGAACTTCACAGCTGAGTGCTTCAACACCCGCGACTTCCGCGCGACGATCCCGTACCTCTCCGACGATCTCGAGTGGGTCGAGGTTCCGAACGGCCGGGTGTTCCGCGGCCCCGAGGGAGCGATCGAGGAGTACGAGGCCTGGGCCCGGGCGTTTCCCGACGGCAAAGTCGAGGTCAAGCAAGTGATCGCCGAGGGAGACAGCGTCGTCGTGGAGATGGTCGTCACCGGCACGAACACCGGGCCGATGCTCGGTCCGGATGGCAACGAGCTACCGCCGACGGGCAAGAAGACCGTGCTCGGGCTGTGTGACGTGATGGAGTTCAAGGACGGCAAGGTCGTCGGCGGGCGGAGCTACTTCGACCTCGACACGATCAAGCGCCAGCTGCAGAGCTGAGCCAAGCTCCACAGGAGGCGCCGTCGGTAGACCGGTTAGCCCCGTCGGGCGGAGCTATCCCGTCGGGCACTCGACGAGCTCGAACATCTCCTCGTTGGGCCCGACCGCGAGCAGCAGGCGGGCCTGTCCGTGGCCTCCCGCAGCCATCGGGCGCGGCTCCGTGACGATCTGCGCGCCGCCAGCCGCCAGCCGCCCGTGGATCGCATCAAGGTCATCGACCAGATGGGTGTAGAGGGATGTCCCGAGCCGTCCGGGCCTCATCCGAGACCGAACACGAGCACGCGATGCCGAGAAGTAGTGCAGGAGCAGGTATTTGCCGCTCGGCTCGGCGGCGTCCTTGAACAGGAGCATGTGCGTTCGCGTGCCGGGCGGAACGCCGGTGAGCTCGCACACGAGCTCCTGCAGGCTCGGATCCACTTCCGCATCGAGCGCGAGCGAGAGCCCGAGCGTGTTGCCGTAGAACCGCCTGCTCTCGTCGAGATCTGCGCACACGACCGACACCGTTGGGATCTCGCTGTAGCCGGTCGGTGTGCCGCGCGGACGTTGAAACTCGGCGCCGTGGTCGCCTCGCATCACGAGGATTGGGAGTCCGTCCGGTCCGGTGAACAGGAGCTCCTCGGTCTTGACGCCGCCGATCTCGTACCGAATCGGCCTCGAGCGCGCGGGGTAGCCGGCGCGCTCGAGCTCGGCGGCGGCCTGATCAATTGGCTTGCTCGTGTACAGATCGATCGCCTTGGGCCCCACGTCGGTTGCGGCATCTCGCGACTCGCGCTCACCTGGGTCGACCGCGTCTGCGCGGACGACCTCGGTGGCCTCGGGGTCGTAGGCGACGAGCCGCAGGCGCCCCGCCCGGTGCCCCTCGCAGGACAGCTCGATCGCGCGTGCCGTGACGGAGGCCGGGACTCCCCAGGCTTCGAGCAGCTCCGGGGTGAGCTCCGCGTCCGAATCGACGCGAAGACCGATCACATCGCGGAACAATTCGAGTGAGGCGTCAAGGCTTCGGACGCCGACGGTGATCGAGCGGATCGGGCCGATGCTCACGCGAGGTCTCCGAACAGCGATCGGGCCAGCCAGCGAGCCGAGGTAGCCGGATCGTCGGCGCAGCCGACGGTGCCCCTGGCAAGCGAGAGGAACGCGCCGACAGGAACGGGCAAGACGGTATCGACGTCGATCCCCTCGAGCTCGGGTCGTAGGCGCTCCGGAGTCGTAACGAGGATCAGTTCCCGTACACACGCCTCCGGCAGCTCCCTGGCCGCACCAGCCAGGTCGCCGGTCTTGACGAGCGCGGCGATGTCGGCGTGAACTGCTTCGCCGGCGGCCTCGCGGACGCGCTCGCCGAACGCGGGAAGCGTCAGGGCTGCCGCGAGCTCCGATCGTGCTCGTGCCAGCGCACTTTCTTCGTCTTCGTCGATCGAGACGAGGATGCCGGACGAGCTCATGAGCTCTCGACCCGCGCTCGTACGTGCGGCGTCGACTCGCGCACTGATCGCGCTGAGCGGGGTGAGTAGATGCACCATCAGTCCGTCGGCCACCTCACCCGCCAGGGCAACCATCCGTGGGTTCGTTGCTCCGAGCACCGGCGGAACCGCGCTGACGTCGAGGCCGAGACCCGGGCCGCGGGCAACTGCGTGCTCCGTCTCGAGCTCGACCCAGTCGCCCTCGGGACTGCGGAGAATGGCCTCGACGCAGGCGTGGTAGGCGCGCATACGCTCGACCGGGGGCGCATAGGGCGCGCCGTGCATGAGGCCGAGTGTGACCGGGTTGCCCGCCGCAAGAACGAGCGGCGCGCTCCGCCCTCCACCCGCAAGCTCCGCCGCTGCGTTCGCCGTCTGCACGGGGGTGCGGACGGGTAGAGCAGCCGCGACCCCGACCGAGATGTGTGATGTTGTCCCTGCGGCCAACGCCGCGCCGACGAACCCATCGTGCGCGGGCGCATCGCCCGCCCAGATACCGGCGAGGTCGAGCTGCTCCGCCGCGCGGCAATGGTCGAGCCAGCCTTCTGTCTTCGTGACGAAGCGCGTGAGAGCGAGCCGAGCCATGGCGTGGGCCTCATCGTCTCAGCGGCTGAGCGCGGCCACAAGCCTGGACTCGATGCGCGCGAGAGGCCGATACGATCGAGAAATGGCAGCGACGCCGGAGGTTGGACGACCGCTCGAGCGCATGACTCCTGTCAGGCGGCATTTGCTGGAGACTCGCCACGGCGCAATGCACGTGCGCGTCACGGAACACGCGCCCGGTGATCTCGCGGCCGCGAGTGGCTCCTCGGAGCCTGGCTCGGCGGCGCGGCCGCTCGTGCTGCTCCATATGTCGCCGCTCTCGAGCGGCATGTTCCGCACGATCGCTCCGTTGCTGGCCGACCGTCGAACCGTGATCGTGCCCGACCGGCTCGGCTTCGGGCACTCCGACCGCCTGCGAGAGCGCCTTGTGTTCGAGGAGTACGCCCTCGCGACCCTCGACGCCCTCGACGCCCTCGACGTCGATGTATTCGACGTCGTCGGCATCCACACCGGCTCGTGCGAGGCGATCGAGCTCGCCGTAGCGCACGCATCGCGCGTACGGCGGGCTGGTGTCGTTGCGCTGCCGGTGTTCACCGAGGAGGAGCTGGCGAAGTTCAAGGACGAGTACTTTGAGCCGCCCGAGCCGGCTGCCGACGGGTCGCACCTCGACTGGGTCTGGAGCTGGTGGAAGGTCTGGCAGGAGAAACAGGAGGACTGGACGATCGAGCTGATGCACGATCGCGTGCTTGACCATATGGACTCGTGGCCCTACTTCTGGTGGACGTACCACTCCGTGTTCGACTACCCGACGGCCGAGCGATGCGGCGAGGTTACGCAGCCGTTTCTCGTGTTCGGACCGCACGACGACCTCTGGCCGCAGACGCAGCAGGGGCGCGCTTTCCTGCCCGCGCACGCGCAGTTCCTCGACCTGCCTCATCTCACGCTCGAGATCTTCACAGTTGCCGCCGAGGAGGTCGCCAGCCACATCGAGGACTTCCTCGCGTGAGCCCCGACCCGCCTGTCGTCATCGACGTCAACGCGCGGGCCTGGGAGTCCAATCCCGGGATCCCCGGTGGGCGGATGAAGACGCTTGCTCGCCACGAGGGTGGCTGGGAAAGCGTGATCCTCAACTGGCTGCCGCCCGACCTTGGCGGCGGCGAGCCGCACCGGCACTATCACCGCAGCGTGCGCGAGCGCGGTCTGGTCTTCGACGGTGAGCTGCCGATGGCCGAGTTCGTTGCCGGCGAGCCCGGCCCAGGCGTGGCTGTGCTTTTCCGCGCAGGCTTCTACATGGACCGGGCACCGGGTTGCCTGCACGGGCTCGATCCGCAGCGCAGGTCGCAGAGCGGCTTCACGATCCTCGAGTGGCGCGACGGGCCAGGGACGTATCTGCTGGAAGAGGTCGCAGCGACCGAGAGCGTGGTCGAAGACGCGCCTGCCGAGATCGGATCGCTCGCGCCCGTCCCGCGGCCGGGCGTGGTGATCGAGCGCGACGACTTGCGCCTGCTCGACACGCTCGAGCTGCCGTGGGAGAGCTCGGCCGACGAGCCCGGTGTCCGGGCGCAGGGCCTGTCGCCCGCGGAGGTCACGATCGCCTACGCGCCGCCCCAGGCGCGCCTCGAGCTCACGGGGCCGAGGCGCGGCTACGTGCTTTCAGGCGGCGTCGTGCTCGATACCGGCTCCTCCGCAAGCGAGGGCTCGTACCTCGAGCGCGGTCGCGGTGACGCGCCCATGGGCATTGCGGGCGACACCGGTTGCCGCGTCTTACGGTTCTAGCGGAACGCCGGAATGACCTCGCCCCCGAACATCTCGGCGTCGGCGTAGTTGACGCCGTTGATCAGGATCGCGTCGAAGTGGTCGACGCCGACCGCTTCGTAGCGCTTGATGTCTGCGACCAGCGTGTCGGGGTCGCCGGCGAGGATCATCTTCATCTTCGTCTCGTCGCTCAGCCCAAACGCCGAAGCGATCTCATCTCGGCGCGTCTTCGCCGCGGCATCGTCATCCTCGATAACGATCATCAGCGCGAGGTTCGTCTCGATCTCGGCGGGGTCGCGTCCCACTTCTGCGCAACGTTGGTGCAGAACCGCGAGCTTCGCCGCGAACTCCTCGGGCGAGACGCCCGTATCGCCTGGCGGCATGTTCCACTGGTCGGCGTGAATCGCCGTCGTGCGAAGCGTGAGCTTCTCGCCTGAGCCACCGATCAGGATCGGCGGGTAGGGCTTACGGATCGGCTTTGGCTCGCACGGCGCGTCCTTGATGACGTAGTGCTTGCCCTCGAAGCTGAAGCTCTCCTCGGTCCACAGCCCCTTGAAGATCTCGCAGGCCTCCGCAAGCCTGTCGGCGCGCTCCTTGACCGATCCGAGCTCGATGCCGAAGGCCTCGTGCTCGGGCTCGAAGTAGCCAGCGCCGATCCCGAACAGCAGCCGGCCGCCCGAGACGATGTCGACCGTCGCCGCCATCTTTGCGAGCACCGCGGGGTGGCGGAAGGTGTTCGAGGTGACCATCACGCCGATGTCGACGTTTGACGTCTCGGCGGCGAGCGCGGCGAGGGTGGTCCAGCCTTCGAGGATCGGGTCGGAGGCGTTAGGGCTGAGCGGTAGCAGGTGATCGAAGACCCAGGCCGAGTCGTAGCCGAGCCCGTCGACGGTGCGCCAGAGTTCGCTGAGCTCGTCCCAGCTGACGTTCTGCGGGCCGGTTCCGATGCCGAACTTCATGCGGGCCTCACTTTCAGGATTGTCTGTGTCAGTCGCCGCGTCTGCTCGAGCGTCTCCTCGGGGGTGAGGCCGAGCGGTGCCATCACCTCGAGGAAGTCGACGAGCTCGGCGTAGGCTGATACCTTACGGCCGATCTCTTCGGGCGTCCCCGCGATCGAGAAGGCCTCGATCATCCGGTCGCTGACCGCTTCGGTCATTCCGGCCGTGTCACGGTTCGCCCAGGCGGCGCTTCCGCGCTCGAGCTCCTCGTCGAAGCCGTGCAGCTCGAGCAGCGGCGCGAGGTAGGGAACCGAGAAGTAGAAGCCGAGGCCCGGGCGCGTGAGCTCGAAGGCTCGCTCGCGACGCGAATCGACGGCGCCCACGACCAGCGCGCCGACGTCGAGCGCGCCGGGATCGCGTCCGGCCGAGGCTCGGCCGACCTCGAGCCCGGGAAGAGCATGGGAGCGCAGCCTCTCGAGCGAATGCATGAGGTTGAAGACAACACCGTCCGCGACGCGCCCGGCTAGCTCGATCGAGCGTGGGCGCGTGACGCCCAGGTAGATGGGCACCGGCGCCCAATCGCTCAGCTGGTGCTCGTAGGCCTCGAAGCGATAGAACGGGCCGCTGTGACCTCCGGGCGCTCCCGGACTGGTGGCCCACGCAGCTCGGATCGCGGCCACCAGATCCTCGAGCCTCTCGGTGGGCCGCGCGTAGGAGATGTTGTGCCAGTTGGTGCTCCAGTCGCGGGGCGAGGCGCCAAGGCCCAGGCGGTAGCGACCGCTCGAGAGGCTCGCGAGCGTCGACGCGCCCTGGGCGAACGTGACCGGCGTGCGCGTCCAGTGCGCGATCGTCGTGATCAGCTCCACACGCTCCGTTGCCGCGGCCAGCGCGCCGACCGTCGAGAAGTTCTCCGTCGCACCCTCGCCCGTTGCGATGAAGTCGAGGCCTGCCGCCTCAGCCTCGCGCGCGAACTCGATCCAGCTCGGCATCGACACCCCTGGCAGCCCGATCACGACGCCGAGACGCAGCCCGCCTGACGTGCCGTTGCCTCGGACGACCATTCGTGAGAGTCTGTCGGCCGGCAGCGCGGGCCGCAACCTGCGACGGAAGGAAGGTCTCATGTCGAGCAGCCGACGGCACCTCGTTGATACCCGCCTCGGGCAGATGCACGTACGGACCTTGGGGGAAGGGGGCGTTCCGCTCGTCCTGCTGCACAGCCAGGTCGTCTCGAGCCGCTGGTACGACGACCTCGCGCCCCTGCTCGCCGACGAGCGGCTCGTCGTCATGCCCGATCGGATCGGCTACGGCGACTCTGACCCTGCGCCGCGCCAGCTCAACTTCACCGAGTTCGCAGAGGCGACGATCGATGGGCTAGACGAGCTCGATGTCGGGCAGTTCGACGCCGCGGGGATCCACTCGGGCGGGATCGAGGCGATCGAGCTCGCGACCCAGCTACCCGACCGCGTGCGTCGCGTCGCCACGATCACGGCGCCGGTCTTCAACGACGAGGAACGCCCGGCGTTCAAGGAGATGTTCGGCCCGCCTCCGGAGCTTGCCGATGATGCGTCGCACCTCGAGTTCGCCTGGGGCTGGTGGCATGGAGCACAGCCCGAGGGCTACGGGCTCGAGATCGTCCAGACGTGGCTCATCGATCACCTGAAGGCCTGGCCGAACTACTGGTGGACGTTCGTCGAGGCGATCGACTACCCGATGGCCGAGCGACTGCCGGCGCTGTCGCAACCGCTGCTGCTGATGGTTCCCCATGACGATATCCACGAGCAGACGAAACGCGCCGTCGAGCTGTTGCCAGATGGTGCCGAGGTCGTCGACCTACCGCACATGACGAAGGTCATGGAGGTCCTCTCGATGCATGTGGAGGAGTCGGCCGGTCACCTCAGGCGCTTCTTCGCCTAGCTCTAGCCTGTAGGCCCATGATCGGGGTCAGCGCACCGAAGAAGGACGGCGAGCGCTTCGTCACGGGCCGTGCCTCGTACTCGGACGACGTCGTCGTTCCCGGGTTGGTGCACGCGCACGTGCTCCGGAGCACCGAGCCGCACGCCCGGATCGTCGCGATCGACACGGCGCGCGCCCGCGCGGCTGATGGTGTTCTCGCCGTCCTGACCGGCGAGCAGGCGCGCGCGCTCGCCGGCCCGATCCCGCACTGGATGAGCCCGGCCGACGCAGGCGGCAACCACGCCGACGTCTTCTGTCTGGCGCTCGACAGGGTCGTCTACGAAGGCCAGCCTGTCGCGGCGGTGGTCGCCGAGACGCGCGCCGACGCGGCCGCCGCGTGTGCGCTGATCGACGTCGACTACGAGCCGCTGCCGTTCGTGCTCGACGCCACCGAGGCGCTTGCGCCCGACGCACCTCGCCTCTACCCGGACTGGCCCGACAACGTGATCGAGCGCGGGCGCTTCGAGGATGGCGATGTCGAGACCGCATTTGTGGTCGCCGAGCACGTGATCGAGGACGAGATCCACATTCAGCGCTACCAGAGTGCGCCGATCGAGATGCGCATCTACGTTGCCGACTGGGACGCGCGTGCCGAGCGGCTCACCGTTCACGGCACGTTCCAGAACCCACACATCGTCAGAGGCGTTCTCGCCGGCGCGCTCGAGCTGCCCGAGACGGCCGTCCACGTGATTGCGCCGACGATCGGCGGTGGCTTCGGGATGAAGATGCACGGTCATGCCGAGGAGACGCTCGTTTGCGTCCTCTCGAAGCTCCTCGGCCGGCCCGTCAAGTGGGCCGAGACGCGCGACGAGTCGCTGATCATCGGCGGCCGTGAGCAGACGCACCGCTTCCGGGTCGCGTTCGACGACCAGGGCGTCGTCTCGGGCCTCGAGGTCGACATCGTGGGCAACGTCGGCGCGCTGCAGCCGCTGTCGAGCTGGGGCATGGTCTTTGTCACCGCCCTCAGCTTTCCGGGCGGCTACCGCATTCCGAACGCGCGCGTCGACTTCGCGATCGTCGCGACGAACAAGGGCGTCTGGAACGGGGCGCGCGGTTACGGCAAGGAGGCCACAGCGCTCTGCATGGAGCGGGTCATGGACATCGTCGCCCGTGCGGTTGACGTCGATCCTGCTGAGATCCGCCGTCGCAATCTGATTCGCGCTGACGAGTTTCCCTACCCGACGATCTCGGGACTGAATATCGACTCGGGCGACTACCACGGAGCGCTTGACAAGACGCTCGAGCTGCTCGGCTACGAGAGCTGGCGCGAGCAACAGGCTCTCCCGCGCGCGCGCGGGAAACATCTCGGCGTCGGCGTCGCCTTCGAGCTGACGCCCGAGGGAGCCGACATCCCGCACACCATCGTTGGCGGCTACGACACGACTACCGTGAAGATGGGCCCTGACGGCGCGGTGACCGTGCTCACGGGCGTCACCTCACCCGGCGGCGGCAACGACACCGGCATCGCCCAGATCGTCGGAGCCGAACTCGGCCTCGACCCGCAGAAGCTGCTCGTCATCCAGGGCGACACCGACGTCTGCCCCTACGGCTTCGGCAACTACTCGGGTCGCAGCATGCTGGTCGGCGGCGGCTCGGCTGCACTCGCGGCCCGCGACATCGGCGAGCGCTTGCGCAAGGTCGGCGGCGTCATGCTCGAGGCCGACGCGGACGACCTCGAGCTGGCCGATGGACTGGTGCGTGTCCGCGGTGACGCGAGCCGTGGTCTGTCTGTTTCCGAAACGGCAAACGCCGTGTACACGCTCGCCTTCGCGGAGGCCAGCACGGTCGAGCCGCCACTCGAGGCGACGCACACCTACAAGCCCGGGAACATCGACCACACGCCCGACGAGAAGGGCCGGATCAACCCGTACCCGACCTACTCGAACGGCGCCTATGCGGCCGTCGTCGAGGTCGACGAGGAGACCGGGGTCGTCACGATCCTCGATTTCGCCTCCGTCCACGATTGCGGCACCATCATCAACCCGGCCCTCGTCGAGGGCCAGACGCTCGGCGGCATCGCGATGGGCATCGGCGCGGCCCTGATGGAGGATCAACGCTACGACGAGAGTGGCCGGCTGCTCACGAACCGGCTGAAGGCCTACCTGATGCCGCGAGCCGGTGACCTTCCGAGCATCAAGCTCGGCCACCAGGTCACGCCGAGCCCCTACACGCTGCTCGGGACCAAGGGCGCCGGCGAGGCGTCGGTCGGCGGCGGGCTGGCAGCGGTTGCCAACGCCGTCGACGACGCGCTGCGCCCGTTGGGCGTCACGGTGCGCGAGTTCCCGCTGTCGCCCCCGCGGCTCCTCGAGCTCATTCAAGATACGCCGCGATGAGCTACCGAACGACGCGCGGGAAGATCCTCTATCTCTCGGATACGTCCGGGGAGTGGGGGAGGGAGTGGTTTCACCGCACCGAGCACGACGACGGCACGCGCACCTACCGGACGGTCTCGGAGATCGACGACATGCCGCTGCTCCGCGACGTCACGCATACGGCGGGAGCCGACTTCCGGCCGATCGAGTGCTATGCGCGCATTCGTAAGGGCGACGAGCGCAGTGTTGGCTGGTTCCTGTTCAGCGATCACGACATCAGCTGTGAGGCAGACATCGCGGGTATGGGGCGCATCTCGCAACGCGTCGAGCTTGCAGAGCGCTCGCCCTACTTCGGTCCCCATCCGGTCTGTGGAGATGCCTGGGTGATGGCCTCCTATGACCTGTATGAGCCCGGGCGGAAGACGATCGAGGGATTTCTCAGCTCGAAGCTCGTGACCGGTTCGGACGGGCCCTGGATTGCGCCGTACACGATCGACATCGACGAGCTCGAGCGCGAGACGGTCGAGGTTCCGGCTGGAGCTTTCGAGGCTCGGCACTTCCGCATCTACTACGACGAGGGCAAGCAGCAGGACACCTGGGTCACCGACGACTTCCACTTCGTCAAACTCCGAAACGAGGAGCTCGCTCTCGACTGCGTGCTCGTCGAGATGGAGACGGTCTGAGCACGAGGCCGCTCGCGGCAGCACTGCTCGGCGTCGCCGACCTCGAGCGCTCGCTCGCCTTCTACCGCGACGTGATCGGGCTCGACGCGACGGGCGCGGTCGACTGGCGCGGCCCTGACTTCGAGCAGCACTGGCGCCTCGCGCCTGGTGCGTCGACGCGCGCCGTCGTCCTTTCGGCCCCAGAGAGCGAGATCGGCCGGATCGTGCTGCTCGACTTTGCCGGCACCGGCGCGGAGCAGATCCGGGCGACGCGCGAGCGTAGCTTCCTCGGCCTCCTGAACCTCAACTTCTACACACAGGACATCGCGGCGTCCCTGCGCGAGCTGGTCGAAGCCGGCTGCGAGCCATGGACGCCTCCTGTTCCGTACGAGGTCGGTGAGGGCGAAGGAGCGCCGACAGAGGTCATCGTCGAGGGCCCCGACGGGATACTCCTCAACCTGGTCCAGCCTGAGGGCGACCCTGGCTCTCCTGTCGGCGACATTAGGGAGTTCTTCGATCGTCGCGGCCCAACCCGCACAGGCCTGAGCGAGGTCGTGACGACGGCCCACGCCGTGCGCTCGATCGACGACGCCCTGCGCTTCTACGTCGGCCTGCTCGGGTTCGAGATCTGGATCGACAACGTGTTCGAGCACGTCGACAGCAGCCGGCTGCTGTCGCTCGCCGATGACGCGCGCTCGCGGATCACGTTCGTCAAGGGCGAGCACCTGTTCGGCAAGATCGCGCTGATCGAGGGGCTCAACTACGAGCCCGTCGATCTCGTCGCGCGCAGCGAGCCGCCGGCGATCGGCTACATCGCGATGTGTTTTGAGCTCGACGACATGGATGCGACGCTCGCGCAGCTCGCCCACGTGGGTGGCGAGCTCTGGAGCCCGCCGATCGAGCTGGAGATCCCCGGGTTTGGCCGTCGACTAGCCTGCGTCGTCCGGGTGCCCGGCAGTGGGGCGCTTACGCAGCTCATGCAGGCCGTTTGATCCTGAGCAGATGTCGAGCAAGCGCAAAGAGATAGTGCGCCGCTACTTCGAGGACGTCCTCACCACCGCTCGGCTTGAGACAGCAGACGAGCTGCTGACCGATGACGTGCGGGTGGTGGCGCCCGGCTCCGATGTGCGCGGCATCCCAGCCCTCAAAGAGATGCTGAGCGCGGCCGGCAGCGCCTTTCCCCATCGCGACCTCGAGCTCGAGGAGCCGATCGAGGATGGCGACCGCATCGCCTGCATCTTCAGGCTCGCGATGGAACACGTCGGCGAACACGAGGGCCTTCCCGCGACCGGGAGGACAGTCGACATCACCGGCATCGACGTGTTCACCTTCTCGGGAGATCGGATCAGCGAGATCCTTGTCTTCTACAACGCGCTGAGCGTGATGGAGCAGCTCGGCGTCGCAGGAGACGCCGCGGGCTAGGCGCCTGCGCAGATGAGGCCAGCGGTTAGGCGCTCTTGACGGCCGACATGTACGGCTCGCGGAGCTCGGTCGCCGCAACCTGGATGAAGTCCGAGGTCACGACTTCGCCCGTCTCGACGTGGTACTTGAGTCCGGCGAGCGCGTGTACGAGGTCTTCCTTTGCTGCCTGCGAGACGAACGGAGCAATGTGCGTGATGGCGTCGCCGAGGTTGAGCTCGAGGCTCTGATCGACGGTCACGGCTGTCGCATCCTTGGTCTCTGTCAGCCACCAGTTCTCCGACATGAACTCGATTTGCTCGGGAAGGCCGACGTACTCGAACTCGACGCGGTGGCCATCCTCCCACGAGGTCACGCGCTTGCCGAACGGCTTCAGGATCAGGTGCTCGATCAGCTGCTCGGCGCCGACACCGCCCGTCTCTGAGGCGGACGCGGTGCTGACGACCTTTGGAATCCAGTCCGAGCCGCCGAAGTCAGATACGACTTCCCAGACGGCGGCCGGCGGGCTGTCGATCTCGACCGTGAGTGTGTGGCGTAGCATCGGGTGGACGGAGCTCGGTTCCGAGACCTGGCAGATTGTGCCCTACTGCGCGTCGCCCGACAACGCGATTCGCGCTCGCGAGATTGTCGGCGCTTGACAATCTCCCGCCACCAGCCCGATACTCGTGGCCTCGGCGGCTATCGAGGAGAGGGCTGATGAACGAGCGCTGGGAGCGTGGTTGGGTTGAGATAGTTCACGCGCACGAGCTTGCGTGGGAGCCGATGCGTGGCGAGAACTGGCCGGTCGGAGTCGAGCTCCGCGTGCTCTCGCTCGACGCTGACAGTGGCGCGCTGAGCGGCGTCTTGCGCGTGCTTGCCGGCTACCGGCGCGGACCTGGCGGTCACGCTGGCGAGACCGAGTTCTGCGTCATGTCGGGCGACGTGCGCATCGGCGACACGCTGCGGGGCCGCGGTTACTACGAGTACGACCCTCCCGGAACGGCGCAAGCCGCATGGACGAGCGATCAAGGTGCCGAGCTCTTCTTCAAGGCGAGCGACGGCCGCCCCGATTTCGAGCCTGGCCTGGACGGCACGAGCGGCGCAGGCCGCCTCGAGCTCGACACCGAGCGGATGCCCTGGCAGGTCACTCCTGTCGAAGGGCCGCCGCCGGGCATCTGCGTGAAGATGCTGCGAATGTATGAGTCGAGTGGCGAGTTCGCGGCTCTCGTATCCAACGTGCCACGGTTCGACTACCCGAAGCTTGAATTCCACGATTGCATCGAGGAGATCTTCGGTCTGAGCGGCGACATCTGGCTGGGCAACTCTGGCACTCTCCGGGCCGGCTCCTACATCTGGCGGCCGCCCTATATCACGCACGGCCCGTTCTACTCCGAGACGGGATGCATGTTCTACCTCTGGTGCGATGAGACACTCATCAACCACTTCGTCGACGACCCGAGCCTCTCGCGCGAGGCTAACTACGCCAGCCTGTAGGCGGAAGCTGAAGGAGGAAACTGATGGGTAGACCGCACATCGAGTTCATCGAGGCCGGCGACGTCGACAAGGTCGCCGTTGACGCGGGCGCATTCGCCGGAACCGATCGACGCCTCCTCTCCGAAGATGACCAGGACGGCTCCTTGACGGCGCTCCACACGTTCCCGTCCGGCTGGTCGGGCGATCTTGGTGGGACGTCGCGTCCGATCGAGCTGTTCGTACTCACCGGCGCCGTCGAGGTCGAGAGCCAGGCCGTTGGCGAAGGGTGCTACGCGTTCCTCCCGGCCGGCGGCGGCAAGCGGCCGGTGACCGCCAGCGGCGGTGCCCACGCAGTCGTGATGGTTGAGCCGGAGCGCCCCAGCGCCCAGGGTGGCCCCGCTGACATCGTCGACCCCTCAACCCAGCGCTGGCTGTCGGCAGAGTTGGGCGACGCCGACATTCCACCTGGCATCTGCATCAAGCTCCTGCACGAAGACGCCGAGACGAAGGACTGGACCTGGGTTGCAGCGACCGTGCCCGAGTGGCAGGAGAACCGTGCCGAGATCCACGACACGATCGAGGAGTGCCTGATGATCCGCGGCGACACCCTGCTCGGCGAGCGCGGAGTCATGAAGCCAGGCTCGTACTTCTGGCGGCCGCCGCTCGTCAGGCACGGGCCGATGTTCACGCACCACGGCGGGTACTTCTTCTTCCGCTCGAAGGGCGGAGGCCTGACGGTCGAGTACGAGGACGTCCCCGGCTGGGAGAAGATGATCGACGACTACGTCGCGAGCGACGCGTTCTACCCGGCGGCGACCGCCTGATCAGTCCCTGATCGACTCGGCTCCGTAGGGCTTGTCCTTGGGGAAGGACACGTGCTCGAACACGATCAGCCAGACGCCGTCGTGCTTCTCCATGATCCAGGTGCCGCGGTTGCTGATCTCGGCTGGCGCGTCGGCGTCAGGTTCGCGCATCTTGGCGTGGACGGTCCCGCCCACCCAGCCGAGATCCCCGTCGCGGCCGGCCTTGACGTCGTCGTCTAGCTCGATCGAGAAGAACTCGACCTGGTTGAGCAGGCCGTTCCATGACTCGGCGTTGCGCCCCTTGTCGAAGCCCTCGATCTTGCCGTGCCAGCCTTCGAGGAAGATGAACAGCCGGTCGTCCTGGAGGTAGTGGCCCTGGATCCGCTCGATGTCGTGGGCGAGGATCGCGTCGAACAGATCGTCGACGGCGGCGCGCACTTCGGCTGTGTCCTGCATGCTCGCTCCAGAGGCTCGGAAGGGAGACAACCTAACGCGGCTACAGAGCGGCGGCGCGCGCGTCCTGCGCTCATCGAATCCGGGTCGGCAAACGACGACACACTGAGTCGTCCCCCGGCTCATGCTGGCTCTGCCGGGCATGACTCGAGCAGCGATTGTGGGTACGGGCCTCCTCGCTCGTAGAATGTGTCGCCGTGAGCGAGGCGGCATTCGACGGGATCATCGTCGGCGCGGGCACGGCCGGCATGCCCTGTGCCATAACCGCTGCCGCGGCCGGCGCGCGCGTTGCAGTGATGGAGAAGACGAGCGAGGCCGGGGGAACGCTGCATCTGAGCGCCGGCAGCATGTCGGCGGCCGGAACACGCAGGCAGCGCGAGCGTGGGATCGACGACTCGCCCGAGCTCCACCTCGAGGACATCATGCGGATCACAAGCGGCACGGCCAACGAAGCCCTGACACGGATCGCAGTGGAGGAGGCGGGAAGCGCCGTCGACTGGCTCGACGAGCTCGGCTATGGGTTCGTCGATGAGACGCCGATCGTCTATGAGGGCTATGAGCCGTACTCGCGGGCGCGGGTGTACTTCGGCCAGGAGCTCGCCCGTTCGATTTACGACGTGCTGGCGCCGCTCTGGGACGAGCATGTGGCGGCCGGCACCATCGTTCCCATGCTCGACACCCGGCTCGAAGATCTGCTCGTCGAGGACGGGGACGTGCTCGGTGTTCGCGCTAGCGGCCCGGACGGGAGCGTCGAGGTCCGCGCGCCCGTGACCGTTCTCGCGACCGGCGGCTACGGCGCCAACCCCGAGCTCTTCGCCGAGCTGACGCCGGGGAGCCCCCGTCTTGTGACCGCTGTTCGCGAGTCGTCCACGGGCGACGGCCTAAGGATCGCGCGCAAGTACGGCGCAGCCGTCAGTGGAACCGAGCACTACCTCGGCACGATTGGCGGTATCGAGCAGGAGCCGGGCAGCGGACGCGCTGATTGGTGGGACTCCTACGCGAACATCTACCCGCCTGATCGCCCGCCACGCGAGATCCACGTCAACGCTCGGGGCGAGCGCTTCGTCGCCGAGGATCATCCGAGCGCTCATCACCGCCAACAGATCCAGCTCGACCAGCCCGACCGCAGGCTCTGGGTCGTGTTCGCCGAGGCTGCGCTCGACGACGGCGAGCCGCTGGTGGCGACCTGGGACGCCTCGACCTTTCGCCGCCAGGCGCAGGAGCGCGAGTGCGCGTTCAGCGCGGGAACGATCCGCGAGCTCGCCGAGGCCGCCGGTATCGACGCAGACGGGCTCGAGCGCACAGTCTCCGACTGGAACGAGGCGGTCCGGGCAGGCAACGATCCACTCGGCCGACGCGACCCGGGGCCCGCGATCGAGACGCCGCCCTACTACGCGCTTCTGACGCACCCCATCTCGCTGATCACATTCGCGGGCCTGTCGATCGACACCGAGCTGCGCGTCCTCAGCACCTCGGGCGGGCCGATCCCGGGCCTTTTCGCGATCGGTGAGGTGATCGGCGCCGGCACGTTGACCGGAAACGCGTTCTGCACGGGAATGATCGTCACGCCGGCCATCAGCCTCGGGCGCATAATGGGTCGGCGTCTGGCGTCGTCCGCCGGATAGGGGGTGGCCGTCCTGACCGAGGCCACCGCAGACGTGCTGGTGGTCGGCGCCGGCACGGCGGGCATGCCGTGCGCGATCGCGGCGGCCGAGGCTGGCGCCCGCGTCCTCGTCATCGAGAAGACCGACGAGGTCGGGGGCACGCTCCCGGTCAACTTCACCGGTCAGATCTCGGCCGCCGGCACGAGGCGCCAGCGCGAGCGCGGCATCGACGACTCGCCCGACGAGCACTTCGACGATGTCATGCGCATCTCGAACGGGCTTGCCGAGCCCGCGCTCGTCCGGCTCGCGGTCGACGAGGCAGCGGCGACAATCGACTGGCTCGACGATCTGGGCTTCGAGTTCCACCCTGACTGCCCCGGGCTCGCCTACCTGCACGAGACGTACTCCAAGCCGCGCACCTACTGGGGCGTCGAGGGCGGCGCGTCGATCCTCGCGGCCATCCGGCCGCGTTGGGACGAGCTGATCGATGAAGGTCGGATCCAGCTACGGCTCGAGCACGCGCTGGAGGACTTCCTGATCGAAGCAGGCCGTGTCGTCGGAGTTCGGGCCGCGCCCGCCGACGTGTCGATCGAGCTTCGGGCGCCGTCCGTGGCGCTGACGAGCGGCGGCTACACGGCGAACCGCGAGCTTTTCGCCGAGCTCACGCCGGGCTCTCCTCGGCTTCTCACGAACGCGCCGCTCGCCGCGAGTGGTGACGGTCTGCTCGCCGCCCGCCGACTCGGTGCCGGGTTCGACGGCGCCGAGCACACGCAGGTCTCGCTGCTCGGCGGCGTCGCACTCGACGTCGACTCGATCCGGGCCGACGTCTTCGCGAACCTGATTCCTGCCGAGCGGCCGCCACGCGAGATTCACGTCAACGTCGACGGGAAGCGGTTCTGCGCCGAGGACGACCCGAGTGCGAGTGTCCGCGAGAGCGCCGTTGTGGGCCAGCCCGGCCACCGCTTCTGGATCGTCTTCGACAGCGAGGCGCTCGCCGGCGAGCCGCTCGCGCCTGAGCTCGATTCGGCGGGTCTGCGCTCGCTCGCCCAGACCGGTGAAGCGGTCTGGTTGGACGATGACCTCAGCGCACTGGCCGCAAAGGCGGGGGTAGACCCAGCAGGGCTCTGCCGGACGGTGACGGAGTGGAACGCCGCGACTCAGGCCGGAGACGATCCGCTCGGGCGGACGAGCCTCGTGCCGGTCGCGACGCCGCCCTACTTCGCGATCCGGAGCAACGCGCTCTTCACCATCGCCTTCGGCGGGCTCACCGTCGACTCCGAGCTTCGCATTACGACCGCGGACGGTGACGTGATCGAGGGGCTCTACGCCGCGGGTGAGGTGATCGGCGTGAGCCGCATGATGGGAAACGCGGTCTGCAGTGGTATGTGTCTCACGCCAGCCATGAGCTTCGGCCGCATCCTCGGGCGGCGGCTCGCAGACTGATCAGTGTCTACCGAACGCCCCGATGATGCGGGCGGCCTGCTCGATCGTTACGTCCGGCGGGTGCCCAGGCGGCGCTGAGAGGACGGCGAAGTCGGCCAGCGCCGTGTAGGCCTCGAGCTGTTCGCGTACGTCGAGTACCGTCCCGACGACCGCCATCTCGGCCACGACGCGGTCGGTAATCACCTCGAGCAGGGCCGTCGAGCCCCTGGCTCTCAGCGCGTGCTGGCGAAGCTCGAGCTCTCGCTCGAAGCCGTGGTGCTCGAGCAGCTCGGCGAAGTAGGCGGTCGGAACGTAGGGCGCGAGGCCATGACGGGCTAGTGATCGCGCGCGCCCGGGGTCGTCGTCGATCGCACAGTGCTGGAGGACGCCAACCTCGAACTCGGCGCGCCCGCGGGCTCTCGCGTCGAGGCCCGTCGTGATCGCCGGAAGCGTCACGTCGGTGAGCCAGGAGAGCGAGTGCACGGCGTTGACCACCACACCGTTGGCAATTTCACCGGCGAGGCGGCTCATACCCGGCCGCGTCACGCCCAGCACGATCGGAGCGGGCAGATGGGGCCGATCGCGGTCAGGGGCATAGCCTTCGAAGCGAAACGCGCGGCCTTTGAAGCCCGTCGGCGCACCCGGGCGCGCCTCCCACGCGCGGCGTATTGCTGCGACGAACTCGTGCATCCGCCCGAGCGGATCCGCGTGCGGGATCGCGTGCCAGTCCTCACTCCGCTCCCGTGGCATGACGCCGAGCCCGAGCGTGTAGCGACCTGCGCTGACTTCGGCGAGTGTCGCAGCGGCGTGCGCCGTCGTGACTGGCGTGCGCGTCGGCGTCGCGATCGTCGACACGAGGCGAACGCGGCTCGTGCGCATGGCGGCCGCGCTGAGCAGCGTGAAGGTGTCGTTGTACCCATCGCCCGCGGCGACGAGGTCGAGCCCGCGCGCATCGGCTTCTTCGGCGAGCTGAAGCGACGCCGGTAGCGGGAGCAGCGGATAGCTGATCGCGAGCCCGTGCTTCACCGTGCTGGCATTGTCGGCTCGCTCGTCACGTCCGGCCAGGCAGCATGACTGGGCGCCCGCAGCCAGGATGTCGTGTCGAGGTAGTGCTCGACCAGGACCTCGCCCTGCTCGTAGTCACGCCGGACCATGTCGATCGGCCCCGACGACTCGCACAACAGCAGCGCTCCGAACTGGCTCACCATCGGCGCGTGCCAGAAGCCAGCGGGATTCCCCATGAAGGAGCCGGGTGCGACTCGTCCGGAGCCGGCGAGGAGCATGTCTCCGGCGAGGAAGATCATGCCCTCCCACACCTCGTGAATGTGTTCCCGCGGGTCGGCGTGGCCGGGAGACATCAGGTACATGCGCAGGAAGCCCGACGCGGGGCCCTGGAAGTCGCCGCGCAGCAGATCCTCGCAGGGCGAGCGCAGCGATCGGTAGAACCCAGCGTGCGGCGCGTGCGGGTACGAGCGCTCGACCCACGGCTCGGCGTGCGCGCGCGTAAAGCGAACACCAGCCCCGGTCGTGCGCTGCCCGGTCGGGTTTGCGAACAGGAAGACCTGAGCTCCATTCGCCGAGCCGAGCTCGCAGTCAACGCCGGTCGGGACGTCGACGTAGCCGCTCACGCCCAGAGGCGCGCCGTCGACCGTGAGATCACCGTCGGCGACGAACACCTCCAGCGTTCCCTGCTCGGCGCTGGCCGTCGCCCTCCAGCCAGCGGACAGGCGGACCATCGAGGTCGACGCGTCTGTGGTCTCGTCGTAGCTGAGCAGCCGTGACTCTGCGCTGTCGAGCAGCGCGAGCTCGCCGCCGGGAGCCCAGTCGAGTCCGTGGATATTGAGGAACTGAGGCTCGCCTCTGCGCGCCCGGTGCCGCTGGGCCAGTGATGCACTCACGATTCAGGCGACTGTAGATGGTTGGGTCGGAATTCACGCGCGCCAATTCCGACCCAACCAGCTGAGGCGGACTCCGCTATAACCGCCCCGTGCCCGCCGTCCGAGCCCAGACCGGAGTCAGCTAGCGATGTGGAGGTACGAGGCCCTTCTCGTCCTCCACCTGCTCTTCGTGGTCCTCTGGTTGGGGCCGGATCTGTTCTCGTGGTGGGTCTGGGCGACGCTGCGTGTTGCCAAGTTCGACATCAAAGGCCGGATGGCGCTGACCGAGACGTTCCGCATGCTCGATCAGTATTCGCGCACGGCGACGATCCTGTTGATTCCGACCGGAATCGGTCTGATGCGGCTAGGAGGGTGGGGGCTTCAGAACGTTCCCGAGGCGCTGCTCTGGCTTGCCGCCGTGGGCTGCTTTCTCTGGTGCATCGGCAGCGTCTGGATCACCGGCATCCAACGCAGCTGGAAGGGCATGCAGTGGTTCGCGCACACCGAGATCGGCATCCGTATCGCGATCGTGATCGTCGCGTTGATCATGATCGCGACCTCGTTCGGCGACTCGGACACGATCACGACGAACTGGCTGATCATCAAGATCGCGATCTTCTCCTGGATCATGCTGGCCGCGATCGCCGCGTTCCTCTTGCCGAACCCGTTCGTGATGATGTACCGAATGGCCGAGGAGGGCTCGACGCCCGAGCAGGAGGCTCAGTTCACCCGGAGCGTCGATCGGATCATGTGGATCGTGGTCGCGATCAACCTGACGCTGATCTTCGCGATCATCGCCGCGGTCGTGAGGTTCTAGGCGTTGCAGGTGAGCCTGGCGACCGTTCTGGCAGAGGAACCTCTCCGCATTGTTCACTTCCTCGTCGCGGCGGTCTGGATCGGTGCCAACGTGGGCCTCTTGTACGCCAGCTTCGCCATGCGCCGCCGCGGGCTCTCGCCCGAGACGCGCGGCGAGATCGTCAAGGGCCTTGGCTTCCTCGAGCTCGTCGTCGGCATCTGCGTGGTGCTGATCATCCCGCTCGCATTCGGGTTCGCGTACGGCAGCGGGCTCGGTCTGCGAGACCTCGGCTCGGGCGCAGCCAACGCCCTCTTCTGGGGTGTCCTTGCGCTCACGGGCGCCTGGATCTGGGCGCTCTGGCGCGACAACCGCGAGCTTGGCGCGGGCATTGTCGGCACGCGCTTCCAGCAGATCTTCCACCCGATCAACTGGGCGGTCCGGGTCGTCTTCGCCGGCTTCTTCCTGATCTCGGGGATCGTCTCGTTGGTCGGTGACGGGCCCTGGTCGGCCGACCACATCGCCTGGAAGGCGATCCTGCTCGGGATCGTCCTTGCGCTCGAGCGCCTGACCAACTACCTCTTCCGCGACTTCGGGGCCGTCTTCGTCGACCTGATCGTGAACGGCGAGACGCCCGAGCGCTTCGAGCGTTTCAACCGCCTGATCCTGACGGCCTACCCGCCTGTCCTGACGCTCTATGGGGCGGTGATTGCTGCGTCGATCATCGGGATCACGCAGCTATAGATGCAGTCAATCAGCTGGCGAACGGGGTGATGCATGTGACGACCACGCGACAGGGAGTGATCGAACGGTACTTCGAGGACGTCCTCGGCGGACTGAAGATGGACGTCGCCGACGAGCTCCTCTCTGCTGACGTCGTCGCGCGTGCACCTGGCGCGCCGCCAGTCGAGGGAATCCAGGCGTTCAAGGGATTCCTCACCGGCATCGGCAGCTCGTTCCCCGAGCGACGCGTCGAGATCGGCGCGATCGCCGTGGGCGGCGAGGCCTCGTTCGGAGTTTTTACGCTGAATCAGGTGCACCTCGGCGAGTACCTGGGCATCGCCCCAACCGGCAACAAGGTTCAGGTGACCGGTGTGAACGAGTTTCGCTTCGACGGCGACAAGATCTCGGAGATCACCGTCTTCTACAACCCGCTTGACCTGCTGAACCAGATCGGCGCGTCGCCCGAGGCGACGGCCGCGTACACCCCGGACTAGCGACGCCGGTCCTACGGCTGGAGCCGTTGCACGCTCCACGACCGCGCGTTCGTTCCACGTGTCCACTCGGCGCGATCGTGGATGCGGCCGGGTCGGCTGTGCCAGAGCTCAACGCGTGCTGGCAGGACTCGGTAGCCCCGGAATGAGTCGGGCCGTGCGACACGATCCGAGGGCTGTTGCGGTCCGCCGATTGGGTCGAGGGACACGTCGTAGAGCTCCGCGAGCCGCTCCATCTCAGCGACGAGCTCGGCGCGTGCGATCAGCGGAGCGCTCTGGGCACTCGCCCACGCGCCGATCTGAGCGTCGACGGGTCGCGTGCAGAAGTACGCCTCGCTCTCGATATCTGTCATCGGGACGACATCACCGTCGATGCGGGCCTGTCTCCCTTCGGGCGCGAAGTAGAAGGCGACCGAGGCCCGCGGCAGCCGCGCGAGATCGCGGCCCTTTCGGCTGGTGCTGTCGGTGTAGAAGACGATCGCGGCGGGGTCGAGCTCGATCGACTTGCAGAGGACGTAGCGCACAGCTGGATCGCCGTGCTCGTCGACCGTGGCAAGCGCAACCGCGTGCGGGTTGAGCTGCTCGCCGCTTGCGAATGCTTCCTTCAGCCAGCGTGCGAGGATCGGAACCGGGTCCCCGGGTAGCGGATCGTCGGCGAGCCAGCCGTCGTCGGCGTCGGCCATGATCAGGGCGCTGCCAGGCTAGGGCGCCAACCCGAGCGAGCCCGGGTTGACGAGGCCGTCGGGATCGAGCGCGTCCTTGAGCGTCGAGAGCGCATCCCAGGTCGAAGGCTCGAGCACCGACTCGAACTGGTAGTAGCTCCCGATCTGGAGCTGGATGCCGCCGAGGCGTGCGTAGATGTCGCTCGCCTCGCGCCGAAGCCGTAGACCCTCGCGACGCGTGTCGAGGTCTGCCGGTATCGACGCGAAGCGCGTGGCCTCGTCGGGGTCGATCTTCTCGAGCCGGAAACGACCGACCTCGTCGGCCCAGTAGAAGGCGACCTCGACGATCCAGTGCGCGCCGACGACGACCGACTGGTACGAGGTAGTGATCCCGAACCGCTCCAGCGTCTCTGCTTCGCGGTCGAGGAGAGCCTGAATCTCGTTCGCCGCCTGATGCGCGCGCGAGAACGGGACGATCGCGTGCGTGGGCATCCAGATCTCGCCGTCGCGGTTCAGAAGTGCCCAGCGCACGCCGCTGAAGGGGTCGTCGCGCATCGACTCGGGCAGGATCGGCTCGAGCGCCCGACCGTGGCGGCATCCGACCTCGCGCAGCAGGTCGGCGCCGGCCTGAGCGCTCTGCTCGTCGAACGCCTCCACTGTCCCGTGAACCGACCAGTCGAGGCCCTCGAGGAACGTGAAGCCGAACTCGGCGAGCGCCTTGTGGTAGCGCGGGTCGAGCGAGTAGATCTCTGACGCGAGTCCGTACGGAGCCATATCTGCCATCGCGTCGATCGAGGCGGCGAACGTGTCGAAGGCGATCGAGACCGAGGCCGAGAACGGCGGGATCGGGATCAGCTTCAGCGTCGCAGACGTCTTGACGCCGAACGCGCCTGTATCAGCGAGGAAGATCCCCGAGAGATCTGGCCCGAAGTAGCGGAAGAAGGGCAGCCCGTCGCGATGTGCGCCCGAGCCGGTGCGCACCCGTGTGCCACCCGCCACCACGACGTCGAGGCCGAGTACCGAGTCGGCCGCGCTGCCATTCTTGCTGCAGCCCATGAAGACGCCATTGGTCGAGAGCGTTCCACCGACGGTCGCGTAACGGCCCGACGACGTTCCCGCGAAGGGCGTTCGCAGCCCGCGCTCGCGCAACTCGAGCCACAACTTCTCCCAGGTGCAGCCGCATTCGACGGTGACGTAGAGGTCTGACTCGTTGATCTCGATGATCCGGTCGAGGCGGCTCATGTCGATCAGAACGGTGGCTGGGCGGCGCGGCGTGTAGCCGCCTGTGTAGGTCATGCCGCCACCCCGCGCTACGACGGGAATGCCGGCCGCGTGCGCAAGCTCGACCGCCGTCGTGACCTCGTCTGGTGTGCCGGGCTGAACGACGGCCGCTGCAGGTGTGGTCGGGCCGTAGCTCATGTCCGTCGAGAAGTATTCGAGCTCGGCCCGGTCGGTCAGAACGTGGTCCTCGCCGAGCTCGTCGCGGAGGCGCTCGAGCAGGTGGTCGGAAAGCTCGGTCATCGTCGCGTCGCGCCGAGAGGCGCCACGCTCACAAGCGCGTGATCGCGACGATGATGATGACGACGAGCGTCGTGTTGATCCCGACGACGATCGACATGATCTTGTCGAGGCTCGACGTAAAGGCGGCCTCGCGCTCGTCTGTCGAGCCCTCGCTCATGATCTGGCCGAGGATGATGAACGGGTTCGGCAGCGCGAAGGCGACGATCGCGGCGAGCATGATCCCGGCGAAGAGGCCTACTTTGATCATCAGCCAGGCGACGTCGATGCCGTCCTCGCCGAACGACGTGGCGAGCAGGATCAGCGCGAGGATCGCGACCGCGAGCCGCAGTGCCTGATCGGCGAGGTAGAAACCCTTCAGCCCGTGGAACGACTTCTGCAGCGCCGTCAACCAGAAGTTCGTGCCGAACCAGATGAAGCAGACGCCGGCGGCGAGCCAGAGTAACCCCTCGGGCACTCCCTGCAATCCCGAGCCGCCGAGTCGCAACAGCCCTATTCCCGTCGGGATCAGCAGGATCGTGGAGTTGCGCGAGAACTGATCGATCACGCGCAAGACCTCGATGATTTGCAGCCGGATCGGCCACTCGAACTTGGGCACGCGCACGAGCCAGGCCACGTACCACGAGACGAAGTCGGGGCCGAGCCAGAGCACGACCAGCAGCACGTGCAGAACGAGCAGTGCCTCGTACTTCCACATGGGTCTAGCGCTCCTGGCGGGTCGGCGGGGTCATCGTGGCGCGCGGGAGGGTGCCAATATACGCCATTCCCCTCTCAGGTCACGAGCGCGCGATACGAGTCACTCCGCTGCCTTTCGGAGCGCGGCTCAGCTGCGCTGAGCTTGGGCGTAGGCGCGGTTCTGCTCGGGCGTGGCCTCTGGATCGTCCATCCAGTGGGCCACGAGCTCACCGTGCCCGCGGAGGAAGACCAGCAGGCCCGTGTCTGATCGGTACGGGCCGTGGGTGATGTACTCCGGTCGCCAGAGGTAGTCGCCGGGCCTGACCGCGACCGTTTCGTTGCCGACGTCGCCTTCGAGGACGAAGATCTCCTCGGGACACTCGTGGAACTCGGGGCCAGAGTCGTAGTGGGGGATGTTGCCGACAAGCAGAGTGACGGGCCCGGGATCGTCTGCGCTGCGGAAGACCTTGACGCCAACGCCGGCCGGAGCGCCATGCAACTCTTTCTCCCAGTCGAGCGCCTCGCCGTCGACGGCGAGCGCGGCGGCAGGCTCGTCGGCGGCTCGCGCCGGGTCGGCCATCACCAGGAACTCGGCGCCCACACCAGCCGCGACCGGGGTGTCGCTGGCGAGCCGTGCATAGCCGAGCCGACCGAGCTGCGTCTCGCCGACGCGCACCTGACCACCGACGACGAAGAGCTCTACGCTTCCGTCGAGCTGGCCCGGCTCGCCCGACCAGTCGGCCGTTGCGCGCACGCGCGCGGTCGAGGCGCCGGTCTCGGTGTCCTCGCTGAGCGCGCGTCGCGAGAGACCCGACAACGGGCCGCTCGCGACTTGCTCCTCGGCGACGTCGCTGGATCGGATCCACTCGAGGTGCTCGCGAGCCATCGGCGGCAGTCTCGCAGCTCGGGCGCCCTGCGCCGTGGATACGGGACGCCCGGCGAGAGTGCGGCATGAGCGACCTGCCGTTTCGTGCACTCGGCATGTACCTGGAGCATCCGGGCGTCGGGCTGCGCGAGGCGCTCGCGTTCGCCGAGCGGGCCGAGCAGGCCGGCTTCGGAATCTCGGCCGTGGGGGAGGGCTGGGAGGACAACTACGCGCTCGTCGGCGCGCTGGCTGCCCGCACCGAGCGCGTCGAGATCGTCAGCGCGATCGCGACCTGGACGAGGACTCCCGTCGCCGCTGCGTTGGCGGCGACAACGAGCGCCGAGCTCTCGGGCGATCGTTACCGCCTGGGGCTCGGTGCGATTCCGCGCGAGTGGAGCGAGGACTGGCATGGCATTCCCTATGACGATCCGGTCGCGCGCATGCGCGACTACGTCGGAGCGATACGGGCGGCGTGGAGCTCCCGGCCTGGCGCGCCTGTCACCTACAGCGGCTCACACTACGCATTCAGCGGATACGAGCGACCCGGGCCGCCGCCGGCCGAGCCCATTCCGCTCTACCTCGGCGCGAGCCGGGAGCGCATGACCGAGCTCGCGGGCGAGGTCGCCGATGGCGTCGTCTTCTCTTCGATTCTTACGACGGCCTGGCTTCGCGATGTGTCCTGGCCGGCGCTCGAGCGCGGGCTGGCGCGCTCGGGAAAGAGTCGTGATTCGCTCGAGGTCGGCTCGGTCGTCTTCTGCGCGATCGCCGATGACGTCGCAGAGGCGCGCGACCTGATGCGGCTCTGCGTTGCGCACCATGCCGCGCGATTTCCGGACATCACGCGAAAGGCAGGCTTCGCGAGCGAGCTCGAGCCGATTGCCGCCGCGATCACGGCAGGCGATCACGGCGCGGCCGCCGCTGCGGTTACCGATCAGATGGTGGAAGAGACGGCGGTCGTCGGGACTCCTGCAGAGGTGCGCGACAAGCTCGCACGCTACGAGAGCCTGGTCGACTGGCCAGTTCTCATGCCGCCGATCGGGTTGCCGCCCGAGACCTCGCGCGAGCAGATCGAGCGAATCATCGATACGTTCGGCGAGAGCTAAGGAGGCCCAGCCCGTGCGCAGGGGCTACGCAGACACCGACGTCGGACAGATCCACTACCGCGAGCAAGGTGAGGGCGACCCCGTCGTCATGCTCCACCACACGGCGAGCAGCTCGATCACGTTCCATCGCGTCCTACCCCTCCTGGCCAAGAGGTTCCGCGCGATCGCGGTAGACACGCCCGGGTTCGGTGCCTCGGACGGGCCGGGCGAGATTCCCGGCGGAATGGATTTCTACGCCGGCGCGCTCGCCGGCCTACTCGACGATCTCGGCCTCGAGCGAGTGCGCCTTGTCGGCCTCCGTACGGGTGCGAGTGTCGCGCTCGAGCTCGCGGCGACGCAGCCCGAGCGCGTCGAGAAGCTCGTGCTCTGCACCGCGCTCTTCTTGCAGACCGAGGAGGACAAACGGTACTGGCGTGAGGAATTCTCGATCCCGAAAGTCTGGGAGCCCGACGGGCGCGGCGACTTCCTCGACGACCACGTACTCGAGTGGGTCGGCTATTTCGCGCGTGAGGAGGATCCCGAGCAGTACCTGCTCGAGCTAACAGCAGCGCTTCAGGCGGGACCGAACTACTGGTGGGCCTACCGCTCGGTCGCGGCGCACGACGCTTACGCGCTGCTGCCGAACGTGAAGGCGCCGCTGCTCTTCGTGAACGTGCCGGAGGACAACCAGTACGACCTGACCAGGCGTGCGCATGAGGCGACCGAAGGCAGCGAGTACGTCGAGCTGCCGGCGATCCAACCGGGCGGGCGTGGCTGGGTCGGGTTCGCGACGGAATTCCCGGACGAGTTCGCGGCGGCGCTGCTCGAGTTCCTCTAGCTAGGCGCCCGGATCACCAGCGTGGAGAAACGATACGCACACACGCCGCACGGCCGTGTGCACGCAGTCATCGGCGATGGCGGCTACCCGGTCCTCCTCTTGCACCAGGGACTGCGCTCGGCCGCGTCGTTCGCGCGGCTGATCCCTGTGCTCGCACCCGCGTACCGTGGCGTCGCGATCGACCTTCCCGGCTGCGGCAACTCGGAGCCGGCGTCGGCCGGGTTCGGCGTTCGAGAGCTTGCCGAGAGCGTCGTCAGCGTGATGGATGAGCTCGAGATTCCCCGGGTGCACGTCCTGGGCAACCACACCGGCGCCACCGTGGCGGTCGAGGTTGCGGCCGGGTGGCCGGAGCGCGTGGACCGACTCGTCCTGTTTGGCTACGCGCTCGTCAGCTCCGAGGAGGAGCGCCAGGCTGAGCTCGGCGAGCGGGTCGCGCAGCTCGAGCGCGATCTCGAGGCGGCGCCGGATGGCAGCCACCTCGCGCGTTGGTGGAGTTGGATGCGGCTGCAGGTCGCGTTCAGGCGTCACACCGACGGGGTGGTTCCATCGGATAGTTTCACGGCCGACGAGCTGGGCTTCATGAAGATGGGGCTGCTGGACATGGCGGTCGCCGCCGACACGTTCACGCCGGTTTATCGCGCCGTCTTCGAGTACGACTCGCACGTGCGCTTGCCGCTGATCGAGGCGCCCACGCTCGTCATCGACGGGACAGGGCCCTTCGAGCCCGAGATCGTGCAGAGATCGGACGATGTCGCTGCCCTTATTCCGAACTGCGAGACGCTGACGATGGAGGGGGAGGACGGGAACATCGTCTGGTTTCGTCCCGAGCCTCTGGCCGAGGTCATGGCCGGCTTCTTCGACAGGGGCGGGGCGTGAGCTGGCGCGTCGCGGTGGACACAGGCGGCACGTTCACCGACGTCGTCGCCGTCGACGAGGCCTCGGGCGAGCGGCACGTCGGCAAGACGGCGAGCACGCCCGATGACCCGACGATCGCCTTTCGACGGGCACTCGAGCTGCTCCCGGTCGACACCGGCGACATCTCTGTCGCGTTGCACGGGACAACCGTCGCGACAAACGCGATCCTCGAGGCCGACTACGCGCCGCTTGGGCTGATCGTCACCGAGGGATATCGCGCCGTCCTCGAGGTTGCGCGCCAGACTGTCCCGGGCGAGTTCGGTGACATCACCTGGTGGATCAAGCCGCCACGTGTCGTCCCACTCGAGCACGTCCGAGAGGTCGGCGGGCGGCTCGACTTCACCGGCGAGGAGCTCAGGCCGCTCGACGAGCAAGCGGTGCGGGTCGCCGCGCGGGAGCTCCGCGCGCTCGGACTCGAGGCGATCGCGATCTCGTTCATCCACTCCTACGCCAACGTCGCTCACGAGCAACGGGCACGCGAGCTCGTGCTAGAGGAGCATCCCGAGTGCTTCGTCTCGATCTCCTCCGACGTGATCCGCGAGTACCGCGAGTACGAGCGCACGCTGACGACCTGTCTCAACGGCGGGCTGATGCCGCTTCTTTCGTCGTACGTCGAGCGGCTCGAGCAGACGCTCGACAACGAGGCTCGCCTATTCGTGATGAAGTCTTCCGGCGGAGTAACCGGCGTCGGCGAGCTCGTCGAGCGCCCGGTCGGCGCCGTGCTCTCAGGTCCTGCAGCCGGCGTCATCGGCACGGCACGGGCTGCGAGCTCGGCCGGCTTTGCCGACGTGCTCACGCTCGATATGGGCGGTACGAGCACCGACATCGCTCTGATCACGGGCGGCGAGCCGGACATCCTCAGCGAAGGACGGCTCGACGCCTACGACCTCAAGGCACCGATGCTCGACATGACGGCGGTAGGCGCGGGCGGCGGCTCGATCGTCTGGCTGACCGGGGGTGGAGCGTTGCGCGTCGGCCCGAAGAGTGCTGGCTCAGCGCCTGGGCCGGTCGCCTACGGGCGGGGCGGCACCGAGCCGACGCTGACCGACGCGAACCTGGTTCTCGGCCGGCTCGGCACCACGCTCGCCGGCGGCGAGGTCGAGCTCGACCGCGAGGCCGCATACGCCGCAGTGGCGGAAGCGATCGGCGAGCCGCTCGGCCTGGGCACCGAGGAGGCGGCGGTCGGCATCCTCGAGATCGCAGCCGCCAACATCACGACCGGCATCCGGGTCGTCTCGGTCAAGCGTGGTCGCGATCCGCGCGACTATGTGCTCGTCGCCTTCGGGGGAGCGGGCCCACTCCACGCGTGTCTCGTGGCCGGCGAGCTAGGGGTCACCACCGTGCTCGTCCCAGCCTCGCCCGGGGCCGGCGCAGCCGAGGGATTGCTGGCGGCTGACCTGCGGGTCGACGAGCTCGTCACCGAGGTCCAGCGAGACGACGCTCTCGACCTCGAGCGGCTCGAATCGGCGCTCGCCGAGACACGCCGTCGCGCTCTCGCTCAGCTCGAGTCGCAGGGCTTCGCCGCCGACGCGTCAACGCTCGATGCGTTTTTCGACCTGCGCTACGCCGGTCAGGCCTCGGAGCTTCGCGTCGCCGCACCGACGAACGGCGGTCCGCTGGACGAGCGTGACGTTCGCGAGACCGTCGCCGCCTTCCATCGGGCACACGACACCCGCTACGGCTACAGCTACGCGGGCGAGGATGCCGTCGAGATCGTCAACGTCGGCGTCACCGGCAAGGGCACGCTCGACACAGCCGACCTACCGGCGCCTGAGGTCGCCGCGACGAGCTGGGCGGAGCACCGCCACGGCGAACGCGCCGCCTGGTTCAGCGGCCACGAGCAGGCGACGCCTCTCTTCGTACGCCCCGAGGGCCAGGTCACGGACTCGCTCGAGGGGCCGGCGATCGTGGAGCAGTACGACTCGACGACCGTCGTCGACCCAGGCTGGATCGCCCGTCAGCCGGCGGCCGGCCAGCTCGTGCTCGAGAGGAGTAGCGGTGCCGGCTGAGCAGCCCGCCGCCACGGCGCGGCCGAACGCCGCCGAGCAGCTCGACGCAGGTCGCTATGCGCCGCCCGCCTTCGAGCCCTTCCGCACCAGATCCTGGCCGCGACCGGCCCAGGACTGGAGCCGGATCGACGCCGACCGCGCCCAGCTCGACCCGATCACCGTCGACGTGGTCGAGGGCGCGCTCGACGCCGCGATCGACGAGGCCGAGGCGGGCGTCGAGCGGACAGCCCGCTCGAGCCTGATCCGGGAGCAACACGACTTTCGCGCCTCCGTCAACACCGTCGACTGTCAGAGCGTCACCCGCGTCTCGTTCGCGGCGACCGCCGACCCCGTGCGAGAGCACTACCCGCTGGATCAGATCGGGCCCGGCGACGTCTTCATGTTCAACGACCCGTACGAGTCGCACGGGACGATCAGCCAGTTGCCCGACATTTCGGTGGCCACGCCGGTCTTCGCCGAGGGCCGGCTGCTCGCCTTCGCGCAGATCTTCGGCCACGTGTCCGACGTCGGCGGCCGCGTGAGCGGAAGCCTGCCGCTGACCTCGCAGACAATTTTCGAAGAGGGTCTGCAGGTTCCGCCGGTGCGGCTTTACCACGGCGGCAAGGCAAATCAGCCGGTGCTCGAGCTGCTCCTACGCAACACCCGCTTCCCGGAGGAGGTCAGAGCCGACCTCGACGCGTTCATCGGCGCCACGCGAGTGATCGAGCGTCGCCTCGGAGAGCTGGTCGAGCGCAAGGGCTCCGCTGTCGTCGAGGCCGCGATGTACGAGCTGATCGACCGCTGCGCCCGGACAGTGCGCGAGATCGTCCTGCCGAAGCTTCCCGACGGAGAGTTCGTCGGCGAAGACTTTGCCGACAATGACAACGTTGATCTCGACCAGCCGATCCGCTTCGAGGTAACGGTCAGGAAGGACCCCGAGCACCTCGTCCTCGACTGGACCGGCACGAACGCGCAGACCGAGGGCCCGATCAACTGGCTGACGAACGGGCGCTACGTCGCGAAGTGGCTCGGCGCCTTCTTCAAAGCGTTCGACCCCGGCATGGTCGTCAACGAGGGCGTCACCGAGGTGCTCCGCTGCTATATCCCGCCAGGCACGGTGATGAGCCCCGCCTACCCAGCCGCGGTCTCGAACCGGATGCCGACGATGTTGCGCTCGGTGAGCGCGTATCGCATTGCGCTCGCGCGCGCATTCGACGGGCAGACGGTCGCCGACTTCAACTGTGCCCAGCTGTACGGGTTCTACGGCGACATCGACGGCGAGCCGTTCCTGTTCCGCGAGGCGTTCGGGGCCGGGTCCGGCGCGCGGCCGTTCGCCGACGGCACCGACGCTGTCGACATGGTTCCCAACTCGAAGAACCTCCCGAGCGAGTTCATCGAGCAGCGCTTTCCCGTCGTTGTCGAGCAGGTCGGCCTCAGCGTCGACTCGGCGGGCCCGGGGCTGTTCCGGGGCGGCTTCGGCTACGTCAAGGATCTGCGCGTCCTCGTCGGGGGGCACCTGATGACGACCGCTGAGCGGATGGGGTTCGGGCCCTGGGGTGTCAAGGGTGGCGGCGCCGGAGCGCCAGGCGCGCTCACGATCAACCCGGGCGCAGCAGGAGAACGACGCGAGCGCTTCCGCCAGGAGGCGATCCCGGTCCAGGCGGGCGACGTCGTCCGCATAGTCACGCCCGGAGGCGGCGGCTTCGGCGACCCTCTCGAGCGTGAGCCCGAGGCCGTTCGCCTGGATGCGCTGCGCAAGCTCGTCACGCTCGAGAGCGCTGAGCGCGAGTACGGCGTCGCGCTCGCCGAGGTCGCCGGGCCGACCCTCGTCTACGAGGTCGACGCGGAGCGAACCGAGAGCATGCGTGCCGCGTTGCGCGACTCGCGTCCGCCGCTTGGCCTGATCGATCGTGGCCCGTACGCGGCTGAGTGCAAGGCGGCAGGGAAAATCAGCTTTGACGACGGCTGCTAGGCCGCTGCGGGGCCTGGCAGCTAGGGAGTTCGCGCATGCGCGAACTCGGGCGCGCGAGACCTAGATGGTTCTGCCTGGTTTGATCGCCCGAGCGCCATCAGTCCTCTAGGTTGCGTCTATCATCGTCCTCCGGACGCGGGCGGCATGACGCGTGGCCGGCTGAGCATGGAGACGGTTGAGCTCTATTTCGAGACATCGGGCGAGGGTGAGACCATCGTCGGTGCCGGCGGCTGGGGAATCCGGCCGGCAGCCGACCTCGCGGCGCTCTTCCCGGCCATCTTCGACGGCGACCGCCGCGCGCTGACATTCCACTACCGGGGGATGGGAGAGAGCCCGGCTGGCCCCGGCGTCGAGCCCACGAGCACGCTCTACGCCCACGACGTCCTCGAGGTACTCGACCGAGCTGAGGTCGAGCGTGCCCACCTGATGGGCATGGGCGGCATGGGAGCCATCGTGATGATGGAGCTCGCGATTCTCGCTCCCGCTCGAGTCGCGTCGGCCGTCCTGCACGAGCCATGGGCCGTCTGCGACACGTCGCTGCGCTGGCAAGTCGAGACGCTGCGCGACCTGCACGAGCACGTGGGCTTCGAGGCCTACCAGAAGGCCGCGGCTGCACTTTGCTTCACGCCCGCCTACATCGAGGAGCACGGGCAGGACATCCTCGACAACATCTGGGTCAATCTGCGCGACTCCAAGGATGCGCACATGCGCTATATCGAGCTCTGTCTCAACCACGACGCCCGCGAGCGACTCGACGGGCTCACTTCTCCGACGCTGCTGATCACCGGCGACGAGACCGACATCATGACCGGCTCGCGGCTGCTCCCAGAGCTCGAGTCGCGCATTCCGAACGCCGAGATACACGTGATGGTGGGAGCGCCGCACGCCTTCTTCGAGTCGAGCGAGAAGGTGCGCGAGTTCGACGACGTCGTGTCCGGCTTCTTCGCGCGGCATCGAGTGGCGACGTGAAGGCGCTCAGATGAGCGCCGGCGCAGAGATCGGCGCACGCCGGGCGCAGGTGGCCGGGCCCACGCTCGTCCGCGGCGAGGCCACCTTTACGGCCGACGTGAGCCTGCCGGGGATGCTGCACGCGGCGATCGTGCGTAGCACGGTTCCGCACGCGCGGATCATGGCGATTGACACCGCCGCCGCCGAGTCGGCGCCGGGTGTCGTCCGCGTTCTGACCGGCGATGAGGCCGCGAAGCTCAGCGATCCGATCCCGCACTATCTCGACCCGGCTCCGCTTGGCGGCAAGCACGCCGACGTGCGTTGCCTGGCGCTCGAGAAGGTCGTCTATGCGGGCCAGCCGGTTGCCGCGGTGGTTGCCGCGAGCCCGAACCAGACGAAGGCAGCGGCAGCGCTTGTAGGGGTCGAGTACGAGGCACTCCCGTACGTCCTCGATGCCGAGGGCGCGCTCGCGCCCGACGCGCCACGCGTGTACGACGACTGGGAGGACAACGTCGTGCTCGCCTTCGGCGCGGACTCGGGAGGCGTCGACGAGGCGTTCGCCGAGGCGCCGCACACTCTGACCGGATCGATCTCGATCCAGCGCACATCGGCCTCGCCGATGGAGCCCCGCGCCTACGTCGCCAGTTGGGATCAGGCGGGCGGGCGGATGACGCTGCATGCCTCGACACAGAATCCGCACACGCTGCGCGAGATGCTGGCGACCTCGCTGCGGCTGCCCGAGAGCAGCATCCGCGTGATCGCACCGTCGCTCGGCGGCGCCTTCGGCTCGAAGATGCCGAGCCACCCCGAAGAGACGCTCGTTCCCGTGCTGTCTCGTCTGGTCGGGGCTCCCGTCAAGTGGGTCGAGGACCGCACCGAGGCGCTGCTGGTTGGCGGTCGCCAGCAGGTGCACCGCTTCGAGGTCGCCTTCGACGATGACGGCCGCGTGCTCGCGCTGCGCAACGCGATCGTCGGCAGCACCGGCGCCGTCGGGTCGATTCCCGGCTGGGCGATGGTGCTCATGGCCGGCCAGGCGCAGCCCTGCGGCTACGACGTCCAGACCTGCGACCTCACCTACACGGCCGTCGCAACCAACACAGCACCGTGGAACGCACAGCGCGGCTTCGGCAAGGAGGCTGCGAACCTCTCGATCGAGCGCGTCATGGATGCGGTCGCGCGCCAGCTCGAGCTCGACCCGACCGAAGTGCGGCGACGCAACTTCGTCGCGCCTGATCAGTTCCCGTATACGACTGCGCCGGGCTTCGTGCTCGACAGCGGCGAGTACGAGGCGGTGCTCGACGAGGCGCTCGAGCTGTTCGGCTACGAGAAGGAGCGAAAGCGCCAGCGCAAGAAACGCGGCGAGGGCCGCCAGGTGGGTATCGGCGTCGCCTTCGAGGTCATGCCCGAGGGCGGTTCCATCCCGGGTGTTGGTGGCGGGTTCGACTCCTCGACGGTTCGCATCAATCCATCTGGGCAGGTCACGGTGCTGACCGGGGTGACGTCGCCGGGTGGCGGCAACGACACTGCCCTGGCGCAGATCGTCGCGCAGGAGCTCGGCGTCGCGCTCGCCGACATCACGGTCATTGCGGGCGACACCGACATCTGTCCGTTCGGCTTCGGCAACGGCACCGGGCGCAGCGTGGTGACGGGCGGCTCGGCGGCGGCACTCGCGGCCCGCGATCTGCGCGAGCGGCTGCTCACCGTAGCCGCGGTCATGCTCGAGGCCGACACCAGCGAGCTCGAGGTCAGAGAAGGGCTGGTTTCCGTCAAGGGCAGCCCGGAGAAGGCCGTGCCCCTCGGCGCGGTGGCGAAAAGCGTCGTAACGCTCTCACACATCGTTGCGCTGGGAATCGAGCCCTCGCTCGAGGTGACTCGCGCCTACCGCGTTCCGCACGTCAACCACATGATGGACGAGCGCGGCCGGATGAATCCATACCCCACCTACGGCAACGCCGCTTACGTGGCACGTGTCGAGGTCGACGCCGAGACCGGCGTCGTCGACGTCCAGCGCCTTGCCGCCTGTCACGACTGTGGGACGATGATCAACCCTCTGCTCGTCGAGGGGCAGATCGAGGGCGGAATCGCGATGGGCATGGGGGCCGCGCTCGGCGAGGAGGTCGTCTACGGCGAGGATGGGCTGTCGGCCGCGAAGAGCTTTGCCGAGTACGTGTTGCCGCGCGCCGCCGATCTGCCCGAGATCCGGCTCACGCATCGCGAGACGCCGAGTCCGTACACGTTGCTTGGTACGAAGGGCTCGGGCGAAGCCGGCCTGGCCGGGGCGCAGGCGGCTCTCGCGGCGGCCGTCGAAGATGCGATCGCGCCGCTCGGCGGACAGGTCATAGAGCTCCCCCTGACCCCGCCCAACGTGCTGGCCGCGCTCGATCGGCGAGCGACATGATCGGCTCCGCTTTCCGCTACGAGCGGCCTGCCTCGCTCGACGAGGCACTCGAGCTGTTGAACCAGCACGGGGACGCCGCGGCGGTACTCGCCGGCGGGCAGGAGCTTGTACCGCGGCTCAATCTTGGCGGTGCCTCGCCTGACGTGATCGTCGACATCGGCCGTATCGACGGCCTCAATCGCGTGCGCGCGCTCGACGGACTGATCTCGATCGGAGCGCGCACGTCGCACACCGAGCTCGGCGAGGCAACCGAGGTACGCGACCAGATCGGTCTGCTCGCCGCTGCGGCCGCCGAGATCGGAGGCGGGCCGCAGGTCAGAAATCGCGGCACGATCGGTGGCGCGATTGCGGCCGACAACCCGGTCTACGATTATCCCGCATGTCTGCTCGTACTGGATGCGACCGTACACCTGGCACGTCGCGACGAGCATCGCGCGGTCTCGTTCGACGAGCTGATCGCCGGCAACGGCGGCTCACGGCGCGGTGACGAGCTGCTCACCGAGGTCTCGATCAGCGCCCCGCCGCGCGGGCACCGCTTCGTCTACGAGAAGCTCACCTTCTCGGCAGGCTGCTACCTGATCGCCGGGGTCGTGTGCATCGTCGAGTCGATCGATGATGGCGTGCTCGGCGGCGTTCGCGTCGCGATCGGCGGTGTCTCGGCCAGGGCGCAGCGACTCCGCGACGTCGAACGCTTGCTCGAAGGCGAGACTCTCGGCGAGGCGCTGCTCGACGAGGCGGCGGCGGTCACGCGGGTCACGGTCGCCGAGCCGATCACTGACTCGCTTGCCGACGGCGCCTATCGGCGGCGCGTGAGCGGCACTCTTGTCAAGCGAGCGCTCGGAAGCGCGGCTACGGCGGAGGGGGGCGTCGCGTGAGCGTCGGAGAGCTCGTCTCCGCCCAGCTGATCGTCAACGGCGCGACGCGCGAGCTCGAGCTCGACCCACGCACGCTGCTCGCCGATGCGCTCCGCGACGAGCTCGGCCTGACCGGCACGCACATCGGCTGCCGGACAGGGCACTGCGGCGCCTGCACGGTCATGCTCGACGGGCTGGTCGCCAAGTCGTGCACGCTGCTCGCGGCATCGGTCGACGGCGCCGAGATCGTCACGATCGAGGGCCTCGCGAACGGCGAGGAGCTGCACCCGCTGCAGGAGGCCTTCTGGCAGGAACACGGTCTGCAGTGCGGTTTCTGTACGCCGGGCATGCTGCTTGCCTCGCTCGAGCTGCTCACGACCAACCCGTCTCCGACCGATAGCGAGATCAGACGTGCGCTTTCGGGAAATCTCTGTCGGTGCACGGGCTACGCGAAGATCGTCAGCGCCGTGCAACGTGGCGCGTCGGCAATGAGCGGCGGAACCGGATCTGGATAGGAGAGACGACGTAGGAGGCGTGGAGAGATGAATCGCGAGGAGCCGCAGTTCTACAACGCCTACGAGCTCCCCTGGGGTGGCTCGCCGGGCATGCACGAAATCACGCACGGTCTCGAGACCCGCCTGCTCTCGCGCAACTCGACAACCGGCGCAACGACGTACATGCTTCGCATTCCCGCCGGGTGGAGAGCGACGCTCACCGGTGACGAGGAGACCGTCGAGTGCTTCATCCTCGAGGGCGACCTCACGGTCAATGACCTCTCGCTCGGCTCGACCGGCTTCGTCGGAATCCCGCAGATGTGCGGGCCCGTGCGCCTGTCGTCGCAGCAGGGTGCCGTCGTCTACGCCTTCGCCACCCCCGATATGCCGCTCCCGACGTATACGTCAGGCATCAAGGCGAGCCAGATCTGGAACGACCAGTGGGTCCACGTCGAGATGGATCACGTGCGCCACGGGCTGATGTTCAAGCCGCTGCGCACGCCAGATCCGGCCACGGGCGAGCTACATGGCGGCCCCAGTGGGTTCATGCGCCTCACGCTGATGACGCCTGGCTTCATGGAAGCTCGCCACGAGGTGCATCACAACTGCTGGGAAGAGATCATCGTGCTGCGCGGCGAGCTGATGATGAAGGACCGCGGGCTGCAGGCCGGCGGCACCTACCTCGGCAACCCGGCGAGCCTCTGGCACGCGCCGTTCGCCACGCACGGCGGCTGCCTTATCCTGATCCACTGCGACGCGCCGATGGATGTCGCGTTCCGCAACTACCCGGGCGGCTACCAGGCGATGCGCGACCACATCGAGGGGAGCTCGTGGATCGAGGAGGCCCCGTATGCGGTCTGCCATCCTCCCGTCGCGCTGCAGACCGCCGCCGGCGGCACGGCGCACGGGAAGGTGTCGGAAAGCGGCCCGCCGCCGGTGGCCGCCGACAACGGCGCGCGCGACGGACAGCTGCCCGGCGCACCGACGCCCAGCACGGCACCTGAGCACAGCAGCGGGCCGAGCGCCTAGCGCGTCTGCTCGCGCCGGTGTACCACGGGTCTGAGCGCGGCTACGACGTCGCCGTCGAGAAATGCGTTCGGGTCGCGGCGCGCGACGGCGTAAAGCTCGCGACCGACGTCTACCGGCCCGCCTCGAACGGAGTACCGGTCGACGACGCGTTCCCAACGATTCTCTACCGGACGCCGTACGACCGCCAGCGGCTCCAGCTCCACCACACGGCGCACTTCTTCACCGCGCGCGGCTACAACGTCGTCACGCAGGACTGCCGCGGTCGCTATGACTCGGACGGCGCCTTCGCCTACCTGCACAACGAGCCTCACGAGGGTCTCGACGGCTACGACGTGATCGAGTGGATCGCCGACCAACCCTTCTCCGATGGGAAGGTCGGGACGACGGGCGTCTCCTACGAGGGCGCGATCCAGCAGGCCGCCGCAACCGAGCAGCCACCGCACCTGACCACCCAGGTCATCATCGACGCGGGCTACAACTACTGGACGAAGACGTGCCGGAACGCGGGCGCCTTCTCTGAGGGAACGTTCGCCTCGATGGTCTTCTGGCTCGCCGCGACCGGCAAGGAGGCGCAGGCCGAGCCGGCCGTGGCGCGCACGCTGAAGGCCGCGCTCGAACGGCTGCCCGAGTGGCTCGACAAGCTCCCGCTCCGGCGTGGGGCGACGCCGCTCGCGCTCGCCCCGAGCTACGAGGACTGGTACTTCGACATCGCGACGCGCGGCGACTACGACGACCTGTGGCGCAACCCCTCGTCGAGCTTCGAGGAGCATGTCGAGCGCTATCCCGACATTCCTGTGCTGCTCTTGACGAGCTGGTATGGCCACCACGCCTGGGCCAACTTCGAGAAGCGTCGTGCACTGCTCGAACAGACCCGAAGCCAGCCGCTGAAGCTGATCTGCGGCACCTGGGTCCACGGCTACGGCACGATGCAGGAGTCGGGCGCCGGCGAGGTCGACTTCGGTAACGACTCCTCGCTCGGCTCTGTCGACGACTTCCTGCTTCGCTGGTTCGACACGTTCCTCAAGGGGCGCGAGACGGATGTCGGCGACTGGGCGCCGATTAGCCTCTTCGTGATGGGCGGCGGCGACGGTCGCGCCCTGCCGAAGGGGCTCGGCCGACCGCTTCCGCGACTGCGTCACGGGGGGAACTGGCGCGACGAAGACGAGTGGCCGCCCGCCGGCGGAGAGGGTCTCGAGCTCTACTTGACCGCGGACGGATCGCTCTCCGGGGAAGCGCCGTCCCGGCGAGAGGTGTCGACTACCTTCAGCTTCGATCCTGCCGACCCGGTGCCGACGGTCGGCGGCTCTGTCCAGAACGCTACGGGAGTCGCCGGCGTTCTCTACGGCGGCGGCTTCGACCAGCGTGGCCGCGAGGAGCTCCTCTTTCCGCGCGACTCGCTTCCGCTTGCGGCGCGTGGCGACGTGCTCGTCTTTCGAACGCCGCCGTTGGTCGAAGAGCTCGAGGTAGTGGGATCGGTCGACGTGCGCCTACACGTCAGCTCGAGCGCCCGCGATACCGACTTCACTGCGAAGCTGATCGACGAGTACCCGCCGAGCGAGGACTACCCGCACGGCTTCGCGCTCAATCTCTGCGACGCGATCGTGCGCATGCGCTACCGCGACGGACGGCGCACGGCCGAGCTGATCGAGCCCGGCGAGCTCTACGAGATCACCGTCGGCCCGCTCGTCACCGGGAACCTGTTTGCCGCCGGCCATCGGATTCGGCTCGACGTGTCGAGCTCGAGCGCGCCGCAGTTCGACGTCAACCCGAACACCGGCGGCCCGCTCGGGCTCGAGCGCGGCTTCGTGGTCGCCCGGAACACGATCCACCACGATGCGGCCCGCCCCTCGCGGGTGCGCCTTCCACTGTCGCCCGGCTACAAGGCTCGACCGAGCTTCTCGCCCTCGTAGATCGCCATCGTCGGCGTGCGTGGGGCCAGCGCATCGCCGATCCGCTCAACGCGCCCAAAGCGGTCGAGGCTTTCCTCGTAGAGCGTGGTCTCCGAGCTGCGGAGCATCGACAGGACGACCGTGTCGACACCGGCGATCGTTCGCCGTGGCCCGCCCCAGATGTCGTACACGTCGACCTCGTCGCCTCTGATCTCCTCGACGAACTGCTGTGCGTTCAGCGTCACGCCGAGGTCAGCAAGGCGGGGGAACAGATGGCCCGCTTCGAGCGTCAGCAATGTGTGCTCCCCGACCGTCAGTTGCCGGCTGATCACCTCGACCTCGGCGCCGGCCTCGGCCACGATCTCGGCGAGGCCGAGGGGCAGGTAGAAGCCCGTCTCGTCGACGATCACGACGCGCGACCCGAGCGCGCTCGGGTCGGCCAGCACACGCTCGAGGGCCCTGTCCAGCGCCATGGCACGGCCGTCGTCGACGCCGGGGATGCCCTCGCGCTCGGGCCGGAAGGGCGTGAAGCCAGTTTGGTCGTAGGCAGAGCCGGTCGCACAGACGAGCACCTCGAACCCATCAGCGGCGAGTGCGTCGGCGCCCGCAGGCGTCTCCAACCGAACATCGACGCCAGCGCGCTCGGCCGCGCCGTCGAGGTTGTCGATGACGGTCTGCCAGCCGGCGCGCGTCGGCAGCTGCTTCAGCCCGTTCAGGTGACCGCCGAGCTCTGCCTGCTGCTCGAAGAGCGCCACGTCGTGGCCACGGCCCGCGGCCACGGCAGCCACCTTGAGCCCGGCGGGCCCGCCGCCGGCGACGGCGACGCGCTTGACCTCGGCGGCCGCGACTGGCTCGAGCGTGCCTTGACCGAGCTCGCGCTCGCGCCCGGTGGCGGGGTTCATCATGCAGATCATCGGCCGCGCCTCGGCGATGCGCGCGACGCACTCGTTGACTCCCGCGCAGCGGATTATCTCGTCACCTCGCCCGGCCCGCGCCTTCGAGATCAGGAACGGGTCGGCGATATGGGCCCTGGTCATCCCGACCATGTCGGCCGACCCTTCGGCGATCACCTGCTCGGCCAGCTCGATCTCACGGATGCGACCGACGATGAACACCTTGGCCCGATCGCCCACGATCTCTTTGGCGCGCCGGCCGAACGGCACCATGTACCCGTCCTCAACGGTCATCGAGGCGACACCGAGATGAAGCGTCGCGTAGCTGCCGCCTGAGATGTCGAAGAAGTCGAAGACGCCGGTCGTCGCCATCGTCTCGAGCTGGATCTCGGTCTGCGCCCCCGTGATGCCTGCCTCGCCGACGAACTCCTCGAATGAGACCCTGATTCCGACGGTGAAGTCCTCACCGACCTCGGCGCGGATCGCCCGTCCAATCTCGATCGGGAAGCGGCAGCGCGCTGCGGGCGAGCCGCCGTAGGCGTCGTCGCGGCGGTTGTAGACCGGGTTCATGAAGTAGCCGACGAGGCTCGAGCTGTGCGCGGCGTGGATCTCGACGCCGTCGAGACCGCCAGCCTTGACGTTCGCGGCCGAGGCCGCGAAGCCGGCGACGACATCGTCGATCTGCGCCTGGTTCATTGCGACCGGCATCTCGCCGTCGCCGGCCGATGGGATCGCCGACGGGCTCCAGAGCTCATGGAAGTGGTCGATGTTGTCGGTGCCGCGATCGCGCGCACCGGGTGCGAACAGCTGCACGAAGACCCGCGAGTCATGCGAGTGGACCGACTCGGCGAGGCGAGCGAACTGGGGAATCGCCCGCTCGTCCCAGGCAACCGAACCCACGGTCCCGGTTCCCTTGCTCAGCCAGTGGGCTGCGTGGCCCGCTGTGATCTGCAGCGCGACGCCGCCCTTGGCGCGCTCGGTGTAGTAGGCGATGTGCCGGTCGCTGAGGAGGTTGTCCTCGGCGTAATACGGTGAATGCCCCGTCACCATGATCCGGTGCGTGACGGTGGTCGCTCCGATCTGGAGCGGGCTCCAGATGGTTAGATCATCTAGCGCGTCACTCACGTGACGGTGTCGGCTTGGGGGGGCTCGGGCGCCTGCCCGCGCTAGGCGCTGACGAGGGCCCGCTCCTTGAAGTCGGGAAGCTCGTTCCAGTCAGTGTGCTCGATCTCGCCGAGGAACGACTCGGAGTCGCGGTAGCCGTCGACGATCTCCTTGCCGCCCGGGTACTCCCGTGGGATCTGGTTGGCCGGCGCCAGTGTCTGCACGAGCATCAGTGAGCCGGCCTGCGTGGTCATCGGCGCGTGGTAGTAGCCGGCTGGGTTGCCCAGATAGGATCCACGCGCGATCTTTCCGCGCGGCGGCATCAGCAGGTCACCACCAATGAAGATCAGCTCCTCCCAGCAGTCGTGGACGTGCTCGTCGGCGTCCGCGTACCCGGCCGGTAGCGACGCCACACGCACGAGCCCGCCCGGGCCGCCGTGCCATTCACCCTCGGTCACGTCGGGCTTGCGCAGCGACTTGAACATCAGCCCGTGCAGGGCGGGGATGCCTTCTATGTTGATCCACGGCTCCTGCCAGAGGCGCGTCGCGCTCGGCTGGGCGCCCTCGGCTAGCGGAAGACTCGGGTTGTAGTACATGACCGCCTCCGCGCCACCGGTCGAGCGCAGATCGCTGCTTCCCGAGCCCTGCGGGATCGCCAGATAGCCGCCAGCTCCAACGTGGTCGCCGTTCAGCGCCAGGTCCCCGTCGAACACGAATAGCTCGACCGCGGCGTCGCTCGCATCGTGGTCCTGCTGCCAGCCCGCGGGTAAGCGCACCATCCACGTCTTGCTCCCTGTATCGGGGTCGGCGCTTAGCGTGCGTGCGTCGATGCCGTGCACGACCGCGGCATCGCCAACAGGCTCCCAATCGAGCTCGAGGACGTTGTAGAACTGCGGCTCGTCACGCTTGGTGTGCGTGGGGCTCATCGTGGCTCCTCCGCTTCGTGGTCTGGCGGCCGGTTGACTGGCCTCAGGTCTTGCGCGGCTCCAGCGCGCGCAGGGCGTTGCCGGGGTCGTAGAAGGACTGCATCCGCACGATCTTCCCGTCGCTGACAGTTGTGACGTGCACGGTCGGCATGACGAAGTCGCGTCCCGTGCTCTTGACCCGCCCGTAGGACATCGCGATGTCCACGACCTTGTCGCCGTCTGCGAAGAACTCGCGAAACTCCGCTCCCGAGGCTGCGACATCGAGGTACTCGAGCGCGTTCGTCAGGTAGGCCTGAACGCCGCTCGGCCCATGGTAGGTGCCGCCCCAGGGCAGTATGTCCGGGATCACCCACTCGATCTCGGGATCGGGGAGCTCGCCGACCGCGCCCATGTCGCCCGCTCGAAAGGCCTGCCAGAGGGCATGAACTGTGGTGAGCGCATCCCGCGACATCGGGGCCGCCACCGTAGCGCTCAGGAGAGCTGAGTGCCGATCTCCGCCGCCGTCGCGGTCCGGTACTCGACCGGGCCGTCAAAGCTCGAGTAGAGAACGCAGCCGCCGGCTGAGCGGACGGGCCCGCGGACGTAGCCGCCTGGGCGCGAGCAGAAGAAGCCGGCTTCGAGCCGATCATCACCGATTGTCAGCTCGCCGGAAAGGACATAGCTCTCTTCGCTGACGCTCGCGAAGCAGGGCTCGGATATCTCGAAGCCGGCGCCCAGCTTGATGATCAGCGTCTGCGCACCTGTCTCGACGTCGCGGCTGAGGCGCTTCGCCCACAGCTCACCCTGGTGGTTTGTCTCCCAGGCGTCTGTGCCGAGCACGTCGCCGCCGGGAGCCCACGCCGCGAAGTTCGCGTCGCGGTGCACGACGAATCCGCGGGGTCCGTTCGCCTCGGCTCGATCGTCGAAGAGCACGTTCGTGCGGATCTCGTCCTCGGCGTAGCCAGTGATCATGCTGAACAGGGCGTCGTGGCGTGCGATGACCTCGGTGTCCTCGTACACCTCGCCGTTGTGGATCCAGCCGGGCGGCCGGTAGACGTAGCAGCCCTCGGTGAAGAGCTCTGCCGAGTCGGGGTAGCGGAACCGCCCGCTGAGTGTGTAGACCTCTTCACCACAGCGGTGGTAGCCGTAGTTGTGCTGGACGAAGCCGCCCTTGTACCGCTCGCGCTTGGTCTGAGCGCCCGTCTCCTTGTCGAACGAGAGCACCTTGACGGCGAATGCGTCGTAGTAGGTCTCGTCCTCGACCTCGCCGGGGTCGAACTCGTCGGAAAGCTCGTGGTAGACCTCACCGCCACGCCATTCGATCGCGTTCGTATCGAGACAGGGAATGAACGGCTTCGCCATGCCAGCTGCCGCTCAGCCGTCGAGGAACGGCAGCAGGTGTTCGAGCACGATCGCCGTGTCATCGGGGAGCCAGGCGAAGAACTTCAGCACGTCCTGGAACTCGGGCAGGTCGACCACGATGGTCTGCGGGGGCAGCGTCGGGAGCGCGCGCAGCGTCTGCTCCACGAGGTCGTCGTGCGTCGAGAAGACGAGCATCGGCTGAGTCACCTTCGGTGCCAGATCGCGGGTCGGGTGCTCGATCGTCGCGTGGTAGGCCCACCAGAAGTCCGGGAGGGCGGCGAGGTGCTCTTCGACGAACGCCTGCGTAATCTCGGGCGCGTACGAGGTGGGACGCGGGGCGCCACCGTCGTAGCCGCCGACGAACCACCACTTCCAGTACCAGTCGAGGTGCTCGCCTGAGGCGGCCGGTGGCGGGTGGGCGACGTAGTGGCTCTTGAACTCCTCGATCTCGTCCTTCGAGAAGGCGGGCACCTCGACGACGGCAAGCCGTCGCACACGCCCGGGGTGAGTGACCGCGAGCTCGATCGCCTCGACCGAGCCCGTGTGGATGCCGAAGACGTCGAACTCTGTCACGCCGAGGGCGTCGAGCACCTCGATGGTGCTTTCGGAGTAGGCCGAGAACGGCAATCTCTCGGCCGGCCGATCTGATAAACCGAAACCGAGCCGGTCGGGAATGACGAGATGGCGATCGCCGAGCTGTGCCGCTAGCCGCTCGTAGATCCTCCCGGACGAGAGGCCGGGACTCGACAGCAGAAACGGAGTGCCGCTTCCCTCGCGCACGCGCGCGTGTACACACCCATGCGTCGTCTCGATCATGTGCCGCCGCATGACGTTATGAGCCCTGGGCCGGCTCGGGTGTCAGGTCACTGTGGCGGCGCCGATCGGCGTCCGTCCATGACCGGTGGCTCGGCTGCTCGACCCACGAAGTCGTATCGATGTACTCGTCCATCAGTTCGGGGCCGCCGGCGTAGTCGCGGTACTCGAGGCCGACCGGCCTGACGGTCTGGATCAGATGCAGGTTGCCGCCGTGGCTCGTCCATGGCCCATGCCAGAAGTCGGGCGGGTTGGCCAGGTAGGTGCCTGGGGCCGCGTAGCCGCGCTCGGGCATCACGAGATCGCCGCGAAGCACGATCAGCTCCTCCCAGCAGGCGTGGTGTATCTCCTCCTGACGCGTGCCGAGGTTCGGGACGATCAGGGTGAGCCGGAGCACGCCTCCTGGGCCGCCGTGGAACTCTCCCTCGGCGACGTCCGGGGTGCGAAGCGACTTGTGGAAGCTCGAGTGCTGCATCTCGGGCATTTCCGTCTCGACCCAGGGCTCGGCCTGCACCGAGGTGATCTTCGCCTCGGTCGTCGGCAGGCCCGGCGACCAGACCCCGACCACCTGAGCGCCATCAGGCGCGCGGATCTCGCGCGGCTCGCTGCCGTGTGGCAGCGCCACGAAGCCGCTCGTGACAACGCCCTCGTCGCCGACGGTCAGCGACCCCTCGAGCACGAACAGCTCGAGCGTGCCGTCGACGTTCTTCGCTGTATGCGCCCAAGACGCCGGGAGCCGCGACATGAAGGTCGCGGCTCCCGTGTCCGAGTCGGATGAGATCAGGCGTGTCTCGAGTCCGTGTGCTACCTCGACATCAGCGAGCGAGCGCCAGGGCTGCTCGAAGATGTTGAAGAACTGCGGCTCACTTCGATCCAATCAGGCCGTCCACTCTAGGTCGGCCAACCTGAGCAGGCCGTTGCCCGTGTAGGCGCCGTTGATCTTGAGCCCCTGCGCGGTGGCGCGGAACTCGCCGGTCCAGCAGAGGTTGAAGAACGGCAGGTCGGTCATGCCGATCTCCTGCATGCGCAGCACGGCCTCGTCGAACTCCGGCCCCTCGCCCGCGGTCAGCGCCGGAACGAGCGCGTCCATCTCGGGGTTCGAGTAGTCCGTCCAGTTGAGGAACCCGAGGGCCGTGTCGTAGTACAGGTCGTAGTAGTAGGCTTGGATCGGGAAGAGCGGGGTGTTCAGGACGTCGACGAAGTTGACGATCTGCTTCTGCGCGACCTTCGCCTGCTGTTGGCTGCGCTCGTTGCCGCTGATCGAGACGTTGAGTCCGGCCTCGTTGAGGGCGGCCTGGACGAGGAGCGCTGACGGCTCGCCCGCGAGCGTGCCGATGCCGTACTCGAGGTTGAGCTCCGCTCCGGCGATCGGCGCGATCGCTGCCTTCGCCGCTTCGATGTCCTCCGGGATCCCGAACTGGTCCGTCCAGCCAGCCATCCAGGGGGCGAGCGGCGAGTCGAACGGGATGGCGTTGCCGCGGAAGACGTTGTCGATCAGATCCTGAATCGGCATCGCCTGCATGATTCCCCGCCGCACGGCCGGGTCACTGAAGGGCTCCTCGGTGGTGATCGACATGAACAGGCCGGTGGTCGCGGGGAACCGCTGCACCTCTCCGACGTCGCTGTTCTCGACCTCCTCGAGTTGCAGTGGCGTGAGGTCCTCGGCGTAGTCGGTCTCGCCGGTCAAGAGCAGCTGAAGGCGCGAGCTCTGGTCGGGGATCTCCTGGTACACGAGCTCCGGAATCGCCGGAGTGCCGTAGTAGTCGGGCCGCGCGGTGAACCGCAGCAGCCGGCCGTTGTCCGAGAACTCCGTGATGTCGTAGGGGCCGAAGCCGGCCGTGTTCTCGTTCAGCCACGCCTGCGCCCACGGGTCCTCGTCGGTGATGTTCGGGATCACCGCGACCGAGTCGTAGCAGATGAACCATGGCATGCCCATCGCGAGCAGGAACTTCGGGTTTGGCGCCTCGAGCGTCATCTCGACGGTGAAGTCGTCGACCGCGACGATCTGGCCCGGGTCGACGACGCCCGCGATGAACCAGATGAACTTGGCCGTCCCGGCGCTCTCGGCGCCGAAGGTCTTGTCCACCATCCACATGAAGTCCTTGCTGGTGAACGGATTGCCGGCGCTCGAGACGACGCCCTGGCGTAGGTTGAACGTCCAGACCAGCCCGTCGGCGCTGACCTCCCAGCTCTCGGCGAGCAGCGGCAGCGGCTCGAAGCCGGCCGCGCTTGCTGCCTTTGCCTCGTCGAACGTCTCGGGAATCCTGAAGAGGACGAGCTGGTCGCAGCACGCATTCACGGCGGCCAGGCTCGGGACGTCGTTCTGGATACCGCCGTCCACGTCGAGGCCCATCACAGGGCTCGAGAGGGCAAGCCGCGCCAACGTCGGCAGCTCCGGTTCCGGGGGCGGTTCGGGCGGGGGGTCCGGCTCCGGTTCGGGTGGCGGATCGGGCTCGGGCGGCGCGTCCGGCGGTGGATCCGGAGTCGGGTCGGGTTCCGGTGGCGGATCAGGTTCGGGTGGCGGATCGGGCGGAGCCTCTGCGG
>CBDCXJ010000013.1:0-27311 GCA_965223695.1 Gaiellaceae bacterium
AGCGATCGGTGTTGGCGTCGCGGCCGGATGCGGCGGCGGCGCCAGCGGAGGCTTCGAGGGTCGAGTCGAGATCGATGGCTCGAGCACCGTCGCTCCGTTGACGACGCTTGCAGCCGAGGAGTTCACGATCGACAACCCGCGAGCGCGAATCACGGTCGGAATCTCGGGCACGGGCGGTGGCTTCGAGCGCTTCTGTAACGGCGAGACCGACCTCTCTGATGCGTCTCGGCAGATCAAGGACGAAGAGGCCGACGCGTGCGCCGAGGAGGGCGTTGAGTTCATCGAGTTCGCCGTGGCGACCGACGCGCTGACGGTTGTTGTCAACCCCGAGAACGACTGGGTCGACTGCCTCACCGTCGAGCAGCTCAGCACCATCTGGTCACCCGAGTCGGAGACCAGCGTCGGCAACTGGGCCGACATCGACCCGAGCTTTCCCGACGAGGAGCTGACGCTCGCCGGACCGGGAACCGACTCCGGCACGTTCGACTACTTCACCGACGTCGTCAACGGCGCCGAGGGAGCAAGCCGCGCCGACTACACCGCGTCCGAGGACGACAACGTGATCGTCCAGGCGATTCAGGGCACACGGGGCGGAGCCGGGTACTTCGGGTTCTCGTACTTCGTCCAGAATCCGGACGCGCTCAGGGCCGTGCCGATCGACGGTGGCAACGGCTGCGTCGCGCCGAGCATCGACACCGCCCTCTCGGGTGAGTACGCGCCGCTGGCGCGTCCGCTGTTCGTGTACGCGAAGGTCGACTCGTTCAGCGAGGAGATCGTGCGCGAGTTCATGCGCTTCTACCTCGAGAACGCCTCCGAGATCGCCGAGGTGGCGCTGTTCGTCCCACTGTCAGCCGAGCAGCAGCGCACGGCGCTCGACGTGTTCGAGGCCGCGGCGACGGCAGCGACACCTTCCGCTCCAGCCACACGGTCACCGGCGGAGCCGAGCGAATGACGACTCGAGACATCGAGCTCGAGCGCCCGAGGCCACGTCTGCGCGCGCAGAGTCGGCGCTGGGGTGAAGCGGGCGTCAAGATCGTCCTGCTGGCCTGCGCCGGGCTCTCGATCGCAACGACCGTCGGGATCATCATCGCGCTGCTCCAGCCGGCGATCGAGTTCTTCCGCGAGGTCAACTTCATCGACTTCATCGCCGGCACGCGCTGGACGCCGCTGTTCACGCCCTCGTCCTTTGGCGTGCTGCCGCTCGTCGTCTCGACGCTGGCGCTCACGTTCTGGGCTGCAGTCGTCTTCATCCCGTTCGGCCTCGGCGCGGCGATCTACCTCAGCGAGTACGCGCGTCCCGGCGTGCGCAAGGTCGTCAAACCGGCGCTCGAGGTCCTGGCCGGCATCCCGACGGTTGTCTTCGGCTTCTTCGCGCTGGTGTTCTTCACGCCGCTCTTGCGGGACTTCGGCCTCGGGCTCGAGACCTTCAACATCCTGAGCGCCGGGCTCGTGATCGGCGTCATGCTGATCCCGACGGTCGCGTCGATCTCCGAGGATGCGATGGTAGCCGTGCCGAGCGACCTGCGCGCGGGCGCGTACGCCCTGGGCGCGACGCGCTTCCACGTCGCAACGCGTGTGATCGTCCCCGGCGCCTTCTCGGGAATCATCGCCTCCTACATCCTCGCGATCTCCCGCGCGATCGGCGAGACGGTGATCGCGCTGATCGCCGCCGGCACCATCGCCCGGATCGCCTTCAACCCCGAGGACGGCGCAGCGTCGATGGCGGCGTTCATCGCGGCGACCGGCGTCGGTGACGTGCCGACGGGCTCGATCGAGTACAAGACGATCTTCGCCGTCGGCATGACGCTCTTCGTCCTGACGCTCGTCATGAACATCCTCTCGATCCGCCTGGTGCGGAAGTTCCGCGAGGTCTACGAGTGAGCGTCGCGCCCTCGCTCGAGAGCCGGGGCGGTCTCACCCGTGACCGCATCGTGAGCTGGCTCTTCGTCTCGTTCCTGGCGCTCTCGCTGCTCGTTGGCTTCGTACTGCTCGGAGCGCTGCTCGTCGACGTATTTCGCAAGGGCTTCGGCGAGCTCAGCTGGAGCTTCCTCACCAACGCGCCCTCCTCGCTTCCGTCAAGGGCGGGAACTCGACCCGCGATTCTCGGAACGATCTACATGATGCTCCTGCTGATCGTCATGACCGTCCCGCTCGGCGTCGGCACGGCGGTCTACCTCGAGGAGTACGCCAACAAGGAGCGCTGGTACAACCGCTGGCTCGAGGTGAACATCCAGAACCTCGCTGGCGTGCCCTCGATCGTCTACGGCATCCTCGGCCTCGCGTTCCTCGTTCGCGGGCTCAACCTCGGGCGCGTGCTGCTCGCCGGTGCGCTGATCCTGACGCTGCTCGTGTTGCCGACCGTGATCGTCGCCGCCCGCGAGGCGCTTCGCGCGGTGCCCGACTCGATCCGCCAGGGAGGTTTCGCCCTGGGCGCAACCCAGTGGCAGGTGGTGGCGCGACAGGTTCTCCCGGCCGCGATTCCCGGGATCGCGACCGGAGCGATCCTTGCGCTCGCTCGGGCGATCGGAGAGACTGCGCCGCTCCTGATGGTCGGGGCTCTCGCCTTCATTGCCTTCAACCCGACGTTGTTGGGCGACTTCACGGCGCTGCCGATCCAGATCTTCCAGTGGATCAGCAAGCCCCAGGAAGAGTTCCGCCTCAAGGCGGCCGCGGCGATCATCGTGCTGCTGGTCTTGCTGCTCGTGATGAACGCCTTCGCCGTATGGATCCGCAACCGCTTCCAGAAACGGTGGTAAGCCGATGACCGAACATCCGGTGTTCGAGGTGAGCAAGCTGACGGTCGACTACGGGACGCACCGGGCGCTCGCCGACGTGACGATGGACGTGAGGAGTCAGGTGGTCACCGCGTTCATCGGGCCGTCCGGGTGCGGCAAGAGCACGTTCATTCGCTGCTTCAACCGGATGTTGACCTGATCCCCACCGCACGCGTGTCGGGCCGGGTCGACTACCACGGCGAGGATCTCTACGGCCCGACGGTCGACCCCGTCGAGGTTCGCAAGCTGATCGGCATGGTCTTCCAGAAGCCGAATCCGTTCCCCAAGTCGATCTACGACAACGTCGCCTTCGGACCTCGCGTCCTGCGCAAGAAAGACGACCTCGACGGGCGTGTCGAGACGGCGCTGAAGAGGGCGGCGCTCTGGGATGAGGTCAAGGACCGGCTCAAGACCAACGCTCTCAGCCTCTCGGGTGGCCAGCAGCAGCGCCTGTGTATCGCGCGCTGCCTGGCCGTCGAGCCCGATGTGCTGCTCATGGACGAGCCGGCCTCTGCGCTCGACCCGATCTCGACGTCGGCGATCGAGGATCTGATGCACGAGCTTAAGACCGACTACACAATCGTGATCGTCACGCACAACATGCAGCAGGCTGCGAGGGTGGCGGACATGACGGCGTTCTTCAGCGTCGAGGTCCGCGACGATGGACAGCGAACAGGAGTACTCGTGGAGTACGACGAAACCCAGAAGATCTTCACGACACCCGAAGACCCTCGAACAGAGGGCTACGTCACGGGACGGTTCGGATGAGAGCCGGTTTCCAGGAGGATCTCGATCAGCTCGAAGCCGACCTTCAGGAGGAAGGCCAGATCGTTCTTCGCTCGCTCCGCGGCGCGCTCAATGCGCTCGAGTCGCAGGACGTCGAGCTCGCCGACGAGGTCATCGCCTTCGACGATGAGGTCGACGACCGCTACCACGGGCTCGAGAAGCGCATCGAGCAGCTGCTCGCTCGCCAGACGCCGGTGGCGACGGATCTGCGCACTCGTGCTCGCCGTGCTGCACTCGAACATGCACCTGCGAGCGGATCGGCGACCAGTGCGTGACGATCGCCAAGCTCACGAAGTTGCAACCAGCCACCTCGAGACGAAGCGCTCGCTCGTCGAGGGCTTCGAGGAGATGGGAGCGCGCGCCGAGGAGATGCTTCGCGTTGCGCTCGATGCATTCGCCAGCCGCGACGTCGAGGCCGCACGCTCGCTGTCTGAGCTCGACGAGCTGATCGACCGAGGCAATCGGAGCGTCACGAAGCAGGTTCTTGCGCTCGCGGGGGAGCCGGGAATGCAGGAGTGGGGAATGCGGATGATCATCGTCTCTCGCTGTCTCGAGCGGATTGGCGACAACGCGGTCGACATCGGTGAGCGGACCGAGTACCTCGTGACTGGCGACTTCCAGGAGTTCACCGACGCCTCGCACCCTGAGGGCCGCGCCCTCTAGGTACAGCGTCAGCCCCGGCTACACGGGCAGCCGGCCGAAGGCTGCCCCCGGGCGCTGTAGCGCCCCTGCCTCCCCCTTTTGGGGGTGTCTCGCTACCCCTAAACGGCCGATGACTTCCGCGTGGATGCTCCGAGCCCCCTGCGCGCACCCGGCCAGGACGGTCAGCACGCGGGCGCAGCCGGCGCCAGCGGGATCGCGATCCAGGGCCGTCAGCGGCTCGGCACGATCCTCGTCAACAACGGCCTGATGAGCGAGGATCAGCTCGCCGAGGCCCTCCAGGCCAAGCGCGAGACCGGCGAGCGACTCGGCCAGGTGGTCGTTCGGCTCGAGATGGTCGACGAGGAGTCTCTCGCTCGCGCCCTCGCCGCGCAGCACGGCCTCGAGTTCCTCAACCTCGGTGCGGCGCCGCCGAACCCGACGGCGGTCAAGCTCCTGCCGGAGCGCTATGCGACGCAGCACAAGGCGTTGCCGGTCAAGTTCCTGACCGGCGGCTCGATCCTCGTTGCGGTCGCAGACCCAACGGATGTGGTCGCACTCGACGTGATCAAGCTCGCCACGGGCTCGACCGTGCAGCTCGCCGTCGCGACCACCTCGGATATCGACGCCTGCATCGCACGCGTTCACGGCGACGCCGAGGATGGCGAGGACGGCTCGCAGGTCGAGACCGAAGCCGGCGGCCTTGGAAGGCCCGAGATCGAGGATGTGCGCGAGACGGGCGATAGCGCGCCGGCCGTCGAGTTCGTCAACAGGGTGCTGAAGCGTGCGATCGAGGAGCACGCGTCCGATATCCATTTCGAGCCCCAGGAAGACCAGCTGCTCGTGCGGGCGCGCATCGACGGCGTTGCGCGCCGCATTGATGCGGCCCCGGCTCAGCTCATGCAGGCCGTCTCGGCGCGCCTGAAGATCATGGGCGATCTCGACATCGCCGAACGGCGGGCGCCCCAGGACGGTCGCACGACGATCTCGTTCGGCGGCTCGCCGATCGACCTGCGTATCGCCGTGCTGCCAACCGCCCACGGCGAGCAGGTCGTGATTCGCATCCTCTACCGCTCCTCGGGGGTCAAGGCACTCCGTGAGCTCGGCATGTCCGAGGACCTCTCAGACAAGTTCGAGCGAGGGCTGCGGCAGCCCTATGGCGCGGTCCTCGTATGCGGGCCGACGGGCTCGGGCAAGACCACCACGCTCTACGCGGGGCTGGCGATGCTGAACTCCGAGGACGACGTGCTGATGACGATCGAGGACCCGGTCGAGTACCAGGTCGAGGGGATCATGCAGATCGACGTCAACGCCCGGGCCGGGCTGACGTTCGCGACCGGTCTGCGCACGATCCTGCGCAGCGACCCAGACGTGCTGCTCGTCGGCGAGATCCGTGACGGCGAGACAGCCACGATCGCCGTGCAGGCGGCCATGACCGGGCATCTCGTCCTCTCGACGATCCATGCGAACACCGCAACGCGCGCGGTTGCCCGGTTGCGCAACATGGGTGTCGAGGCCGAGCTGATCGCCAACACGGTCAACGCGATCCTGGCGCAGCGCCTCGCCCGCGTTCTCTGTCCGAACTGCAAAGAGGAATACGACGCGCCCGGCGCCCGGTTCGCCTACGACGACGGCCCGGATGTCGACATCCCGCCGGCCAAGCTCTACCGGCCCAAGGGGTGTGCGCAATGCTCCGGCTCGGGGTACACGGGCCGCGTCGCCTTCTACGAGATCCTCGACCTCTCGGGCGAGCTGCGGCAGTTCATCGACGGCACAACCCAGCAGCTCGAGTACGAAGCCTTCGCGCGAGGTCATAAGAGCCTCGCGCACGACGGGCTTCGCCTCGTCCTCGAGGGCCGCACCTCGCTCGAAGAGATCAGGCGGATCACGGGCGGTCGCGTCGAGGAGCTGCCCGTGCCGAGCTTCGTGACCGATCCGCCGCGCCACAAGGACGGCGAGTCGAGCGCGGACGCACCGGCGGACGCGCCGGGCGACGCAGCGGCCGCGGTCTAGGCGCGGCTTCTAGGCGGGGCGGCGGCCTCTACGCCGGGTCGGGCGGGGTCTCCGGCGGTGGCTCAGCTTCCTCGCTCGCCGACGGATCGGCGGGCGGCTCCGACGCTCCATCGCCCTCGGGCGGCTGCTCGCCCTCGACAGGCTCCTCGCCGCCGCCGGGGTCTCCTTCCGCGCTGGGCGGCGGCGCCTCATCTTCGGCGACATCCTCGTCCTTCTTCTTCTTTTTCTTCTTGGGCCCGACCTCGACGATCGTGTTCGCCGGGTCGTAGCGCGTGACCCAGCGCTCCTCGCGCAGGAGCTCCTGACCGCGGAAGACCTGGCGGGTGTAGGTGACCGAGAACCCGGGCGTACCGCCGGTCTGTAGGACGTTGCGCTCGCCCGGCTCCAGATCGGGATTCTTTTCGCGGACAGTCCGGGCGGGCTCGTGATCGAACCTTTCCCCGGTGGTCGTCTCGACGCGGCGCGCAAGCCTCGAGGAGTAGAAGGTGACGGTGACGTCGATGTCGGTCGCCTCGACCTGCATCAGAATCGCGCTTGGCCAGTTGTTGCGGAAGACCAGCTCCGGCCCGCCCCACGAGACAGTCGCCTCCCGCCCTTCCGGATAGCGCGAGATGAAGAACGAGTGCGGCGAGTGGGTTACCAGGTCGAGGCCGGCGAAGAACGCCGCGTTGAAGAGGGTCGTTGCGATCTGGCTGACGCCGCCGCCGACGGCGTCGACGAGCTTTCCTCTCTCGCCGATCATCGGCGCCTCGACGAAGCCGCGCCGTTTCGTGCGCTGACCGAGCTCCTCGTTGAGCGAGAACGTCTGCTCCGGTCCGATCAGGATTCCATCGAGAATCTCTGCGGCGCGCTTGATGTTGGTCACCCGAGGCAGGCAGCACGCGTAGCTCGTGGTGAAGCCGCCGACGGGCTCTCGGACTCCGAGCTCCTCTGCCTTCTGGGTCGTGAACGGAGGCTCACGCAGGCGGAATACCGCCGTGACCTCACCGGTGCCGGCCCCCGCGAGGATCGCGTCGACCGTGGCTGCAAGCGCGAAGCGACGACCCGCCTTGCTCTTGACCACGCTGGCACGCTCGTCCTCGACGACGTACGTCGCGTCAACTGGATCGCGCTCGAAGCGCTCGAAGTTCTCGCGCAGCGCGCGCGCCAGGGGCGCCGGGTCGAGCTCGACAGCGATCGTGCGCCCCGCGCGCCGGAAGCGAAGGGCCTGCCGCATGGAATCCTCAGAGAGCTCGACGCGAGCACGTCGGAATACCACCGTCGGTGGCGTCGCCGTGAGCAGCTCTGCCCGTCGGCGCGCATCGGCGATCGACTCGTCGGTCAGGCTCGGCTCCACCTCGCTCACCGGGACGACGACTCGCTCCGGCAGGTCGCGGAGCAGCTCGAAGAGGCGCTCTGTGTCGACCTCGCGCCCCGGCTGGGCCCGCTCGGTGACGATGCGCTCGTCGACCAGCGCGATCGAGGCCGGGCGCATCGGCTGGTCAACGAGCTCGGCGATCTCTGCGACGACCTCGCGTATCGCGCCTGGCCTGACGCGATACTCGAGCGCCAGCTCGATCGGGTCCGAGACGCCGAGGCGCGCTTTCAGCCGGCTGAAGGCGCTGCGACTTCCCTCCGCGCGCCCGAGGACGGTGTCGAGGCCCGGCTCGAGGCCCAGGTTCTCGGCGTCAATGCTGTACTCGCCGCCGGGGAACTCGAACGTGATCTCCTGCGAGAGCCGCTCCTCGGCGTGCGCATCCAGCAGCACGCGTGCGTCGTCGAGGCTCCGCCCGCCCACATCGACCCCGTTGACGGTGACGTTTGGCGGCAGGTGCCCCGCGTCGGCGCGAGCGAGCCAGAGGCCCGAGGCCAGCAAGCAGGCAAGGAGCAGCGCGGCCGCGATGACCCCGAGCCGGACGAGCGCGCGGCGCGATCGGTAGCGCCGTACGCCTAAGAGCGTAGACCTCCCCACCGGCGCTGATTGTACGCCCTTCCCGGCGCCAGATCGACCGACAACCAGACGCCCGTGCGCAGAGGCGGCGCTGACCCGTTCCACTCGCGGCCGCCGACCGCTAAGATACCCCTATGGGGTATACGACGGCCGAATATCAGATCGAGGGAATGACCTGTGCCGCGTGTGTCTCCCGCGTCGAGAAGGCAATCCGTGACATCGATGCTGTCGCTGACGTCGCGGTCAACCTGGCCACCGAACGTGCAAACGTCTCGTCGAGCGAGGGTATCTCGCCCGCCGACGTTGGCGCCGCGGTCGCGCGAGCCGGGTACACGGCTCGCCCCGTCGATCGAGCTGCCGGCGTCGCCAGCTCTGCACCCACCGATCGGCTCGGGGCCTCGGTCGTCGGCGCCGCTCTGCTGACGGTTCCGGTAGCGCTGATCTCGATGATCCCGGCGCTCCGCTTTTCCGGTTGGGAGTGGGTTGCGCTGGCGCTCGCGGCCCCGGTCGTGCTGGTCGCCGGCTGGCGCTTCCATCGCGTCGCCGTGCGTGGGCTTCGACACGGGGCCGCGACAATGGACACCCTCGTCAGCCTGGGAACGCTGTCAGCGCTCGTCTGGTCGACCGTCGCGCTCGTCGCGATCGAGGACGGCCACGTGTACTTCGAGGTCGGCGCAGTGATCGTCACGCTGATCCTGCTCGGGCGCTACCTCGAGCGTGGCGCGCGCCACCGCTCGAGTGCCGCCGTCCGCCGGCTGCTCGAGCTGGGCGCCGACGAGGTGCGGATTCTCGAGGACGAGGCCGAGCGCGTCGTTCCGATCGACGCGCTCCGCGTCGACGACGTCTTCGTCGTACGTCCCGGCGAGAGGGTCGCAGCCGACGCGGTGGTTCTCGAGGGATCGTCGGCGATCGACGCCTCGCTGCTCACCGGGGAGCCGGTGCCGGTCGAGGTCGGGCCCGGCGACGAGCTCGCCGGCGGCACGCTGAACACGCACGGGCGGCTATTCGCCCGCGCTACGCGCATCGGCGCCGACGCCTCGTTGGCCCGGATCGCTCGCCTCGTCCAGGAAGCGCAGGCAGGCAAGGCTCCCGTCCAGCGACTCGCAGACCGGGTCGCCGGCGTCTTCGTCCCGACCGTCGCGGCGGTTGCTGTCGCGACGCTCGTTGCGTGGCTCGCCATCACCGGCGACGCCGGACAGGCGTTCACAGCGGCGGTCGCCGTCCTGATCGTCGCCTGCCCCTGCGCACTGGGGCTCGCGACGCCGACCGCGCTCATGGTGGGAACCGGGCGCGGCGCGCAGCTCGGCATACTCATCCGCGGCCCCGAGATCCTCGAGCGGACGAAGTCCGTCACGACGGTCGCGCTCGACAAGACCGGCACCCTCACCCGGGGTGCCCTCGAGCTCGTCGACATCGACGTCGTCAACGGAGCAAGCCGAGAACAGGTCTTGCGGCTCGCCGGCGCCGTGGAGCTCGCAAGTGAGCACCCGATCGGCAAGGCCGTCGTTACCGCCGCCCGCGCCGAGGTCGGCCCGCTGCCTTCAGTTGAATCGTTCCGGGCTCTGCCCGGCGTCGGCGTCGTCGGCGTCGTCGAACGTCGCGAGATCGAGATCGCACGGCGAAGCGAGCGGGTCACGGTGTCGTGGGACGGTCTGCCGCGCGGACACCTGACCCTGCGCGACACGATCAAGCCCACGAGCGCCGCCGCCATCGAAGGACTGCGCGCGCTCTCGCTCGAGCCGGTTCTCGTCAGCGGCGACGCGATCGAGGCGACATCCGACGTCGCACGCACGCTCGGCATCGACCGGGTCGTTGCCGCCGCGTTGCCGGCCGAGAAGGCGAGGGTCGTCGCCGAGCTCCAGGAGCGGGGCGATGTGGTCGCCATGGTCGGTGACGGCATCAACGACGCGCCGGCGCTCGCGCAGGCAGACCTCGGCATTGCGCTCGCCAGCGGGGCCGACATCTCGGTCGAGACGGCCGACATCACATTGCTCGGAAGCGACCTTCGCGCGGTTGCCGACGGCCTGAGGCTCGCCCGCCGCGTCCTGGCCACGATCAAGGAGAACCTGTTCTGGGCCTTCGCCTACAACATCGCCGCGATCCCGCTGGCCGTCGCGGGCGTCCTGAGCCCCATCGTCGCGGCTGCGGCGATGGCGGCATCGAGCTTGCTCGTCGTCGGAAACTCGCTGAGGCTACGACGCTTCCAGAGCACAGGCGCATGAGAGGATCCGCCCGATGAGCCACGGCTACTCCGATGAGAAGAAGGCCATCGTCACGCGGCTGCGCCGGATCGAAGGTCAGGTGCGCGGCCTCGAGCGAATGGTCGACGACGAGCGCTACTGCATCGACATCCTCACGCAGATCAGCGCCGTGACGACCGCGCTCGACGGCGTCGCGCTGAAGATTCTCGAGGGCCACGTCGAGCACTGCGTCGCCGACGCCCTCGCCTCGGGTGACGAGGCCGAAGCCGAGGCCAAGCGGCGCGAGCTGCTCGAGGCGATCAACCGGTTCACGCGTGCACGTTGATCCAAACAAACGCGCGAGGGGTTCTTCCGTCCTGGCTACTCGGCCCGATCCTTGTGGCCGCGACCTGGACGGCGGTCGCTCCCTATGTGCTCACCGACGGTTCGGATATCGAGCGAGCGGCGCTCGGACCACTGCCCTCCGGCATCGTGGTCGCGTGCGCGCTCCTCGACTGGCGTGTGTGGCTTCGCCGGGGCAAGCCGTGGCACGACTGGGCGGTGATCCTCCTCCTTCTGCCCGCAATCGGTGCCGCTGTGTGGGTCGTGGTCGGGGCGACGCTGCTCGAGCTGTCGTTGAGCCGGCCCGAGCTTCTCGGCATCTCGCTTGGCCCCGGAATCGCGCTTCTCGGCCTGCTGACGACAACGATCAGCTTCCACGGGCGCCACCACCCAGACGAGTGAGCACGGGCCGACGCCGGCGAAGCCGGGAACTCGCCCGCTCGGGCTAGTTCCTTAGGAGTTGCGCGCTCTGCGCGCAACTCCCGGCATCGGCGGCGAAGGACCGTTAGCCGGCGGTCTGCGCGCCGTCGATCGGGAGCACGGCGCCCGTCAGGTAGCCCGGGCACTCGGTCAGGAGCCAGGCGGCGAAGGTCGCGACCTCGGCGGGTTGACCGAGCCGCGCGACGGGAACGGTTGCCTCGAGCTGACGCTGCTGCTCGGGGCGATCGCCAGGAGCCATCGTCTCGCCGAGCGCCCAGATCATGCGCGTGTCCATGGGCCCGGGGCAGAGCGCGTTGACGCGTAGCCCGGTCTCGGCATTCTCGAGAGCGACGACGCGGGTCATGCCAATCACGGCGTGCTTCGAGGCGACGTAGCCCGATAGCGCTGGCCAGCCCATCATCCCGCCGGTCGACGCGGTGTTGATGATCGTGCCGCCGCCCTGCTCGAGCAGCGCGGGCACCCCGTACTTCATTCCGAGCCAGACGCCCTTGGCGTTGACGTGCATCACCCGGTCGTACTCGTCTTCGGCGTACTCGGTGATCGGCGAGAGAGGGCCCTCGATTGCCGCGTTGTTGAAGAGTGCTGTCAGGCCCCCGAACTCGTCGATCGCCCGCCCGATGAACGCTTCGACATCGGCCGCGTTCGCGGCGTCGGCGCCGTGCCCGACCACGGTGCCGTCGAGATCTGCGCACGAGGCCACGAGCTGCTCGAGCGCCTGCTCTGCGATGTCGACGGCGAGGACCGCCGCGCCCCGGCCGACAAGCGCGCGAACGGTCTCTTGCCCGAGGCCACCCGCGGCTCCCGTGACGACGACGATGTGCTCGGCTGCCACGCGGCGATCCTACTCTGGCGCCGGTGCAGCAAGCGCGAATTGCGGCTTGGTCGACCAGCCCTCTTCCGCGAGAACGACGCGAGAGCCGACCTCGACGTCGAGGCGGTTGTCGCCGACGATCGACGAGACGACCTCGACGCCCTCCTCGAGGAGGATGATGGCGAGCACGATCGGGTACTGCTCCTCGAAGCGCGTAACCCATCGATGGACGATCGAGAACGTCGTCACCTCGCCCGCTCCGGCCGCGTCGACGTCCTGGAGCTCGCCAAGACAGCGCGGGCAGCCGATGCGCCAGAAGCCGGCGACATAGTCGCACTCGCCGCAGCGCTGCAACGTGAGCGTGCTCATGCGTCCTCGCGTTCGAGCACGGTAGCCCCCGTGCAGAGGCCCTTGCCATAGGACACGAGTCCGTAGCCCGAGACCAGCCCGCGCACGACGCCGTCGATCTGGCGCTCGCCCGCCTCGTGCTGCAGCTGCTGCACAGCCTCGACGACGTGAATCATGGCGCCGCCCGCGCCCGATTGGCCAACCGAGAGCTGCCCACCGCCGGTGTTGATCGGCAGCTCGCCCCAGTTCGAGACGTCGGTGCGCTCGAGGAACGCCCCGCAGTCGCCCACGTCGCAGAATCCATAGCCCTCGAGCTGCAGCCCGACCACGATCGGGTAGTCGTCGTAGAGCTGCGCGAAGCCCATGTCGCCCGGGCCGTAGCCCGTGGCCTGCCACAGCTCGTCACCCAGGATCTCCCACCCGGCCGACAGCCCGCTCAGCTCACCGGGAAAGGCGTTGTGGATCTCGCGCGCCGCGAGCACGCGAACCCCGGGCCGCCCGATCGAGCCGGCGACCTCATCCGAGACGACGAGCACCGCTTCGGCACCGGAGCAGGGCATGACGCAGTCGAAGAGGTGGAAGGGCTCGGCGATCACGCGCGACTCGAGGTACTCCTCGAGCGTCAGCGGCACCTTGAACAGCGCGTTCGGGTTCAGCAACGCATGCCGGCGCTGCGTCACGCAGAGACGTCCGAGCTGGTCGCGCCTCGTGCCGTAGAGCGAAGCGTGGCGCGTCTGCAGCGGGGCGAGGATCCCGTTCGCGCCGCCGAAGCCGTGCGGGGAAAGATGCTCTGAGGTCGCCGGGTTGAAGTGCTCGAGCATCGCCTCGTGACTGCCGGTCGTAAAGGCGTCGCCGGCGACGCAGAGGATGCAGCTCGCGTGGCCGAGGCGGATCTGGTCGGCGGCGCGCCCGACGGCGACGACGCCCGACCCGCCACCGAACGCCCCTTCCTCGGCCCAGCGGAGGCGCATGTCGAGATGCTCGGCGAGCGTGATCACGCTGCCGGGCGGATAGGAGAACGACGCCAGTGACATCCCGTCGATGTCGCCCGGGCGAAGCCCGGCGCGCCGCAAGCAATCGGCGATCGCGTGGAAGAGATGCCAGAGCACGTCGTGCCCGTCCTTCTTCTCGTACGGACTCGATCCGTACGAGACGAGCAGCGGCTCAGACATGGGCGGCGAGCCCCTCGAGCACGCGCTCGGTCGTCGTCACGGCGCCGAACAGACGCTCGAACTGCTCGAGCGTCGACACGTGCCACTCGTGGCGGTCCTCGGCGACGGCGTCCTCGACCACAAGGCAGCGGTAGCCGTGGTCAGCCGCGTCCCTCGCAGTCAGGTCGACGCACTGACTGGTCGAGACACCGGTGAAGACCAGCGTCGTAGCCTCGAGATTACGGAGCAGCGCATCGAAGCCCGACGACGTGAACGCGCTCGCCGAAAGCTTCGTCACGACCGGCTCGCCCGGCTCAGGCGCCAGCTCGTCGAGCATCTCGAACTCGCGCTCGCCGCTGATGTTGCCGAACGCCGTCTCGAGCTCGCGCAGGTGGGGAATCAGGTCGCGGCAGTTGCCCATCTGCGCGCCGAGTCGCACGAACACGCGCGGCAGATCGGCGGCACGAAAGGCCGCCAGCAGCCGCGAGATGTTCGGCACGAGCAGCTGCTCGATCCGGCCGAAGCGGTACTCACCCTCCTCCGCACGGCCCTGCTCGCTGAGCCAGCGGCCGAACCCAGCCTCGCGGCTTGCGCTCGCGTATTGCATGTCGATGACGACAAGCACGGTGTGCCCGGGGTCGAGCTCGACCGAGAGCGTGTGCTCGCCGACGGCGTCGCCATCCATTCGACGGAGTCTACGGAGCCGCGGAAACCTCTCCACGGGAACGCCATCAGACTGGCGCGGAGACGGCGCGACGGCGTGCGAACACCCCTGGCACTCGCCCCGTTCCTGAGGAGCACGCGGCCCGGCTCGCGGCCGAGCTGAACGCGGGCTAACCTAGAGGCACTGCAACTCCGGACCCAGACGAGCGAGGAGGGACGATGGCGGATGTCGTCTTCATCGATGGCGAGTTCGTAGCGCCTGAAGAGGCCAAGATGTCGATCTTCGACTGCGGCTTCATGTTCAGCGACGTCGTCTACGACGTCCTCTCGGGCTGGGGCGGCTGGATGTTCAAGCTCGACCAGCACCTCGAACGGTTCGCCAGATCATGCGAGGGCTTCCGGCTCGAGAACCCATATTCGCCCGACGAGGTCCGGCGAATCGTCGCCGAGTGCGTCGAGCGCTCGGGGCTCGACGAGAGCTACGTCAAGCTCGAGCTCTCGCGAGGTGTCATTCCGAACCACGGGCGCGACCTGCGAAAGGCGCAGCAGCGCTTCGTCGCCTTCGCCGTGCCCTACGTGTGGGTCTGGGGCGAGGAGCAGACGAAGAACGGCGGCAACATCCACGTCTCTGATACCTACAAGCGAATTCCGCCGCAGTCGATCGACGCACGCTTCAAGAACTACAACCGGGCGGACTTCACTCAGGCGAAGCTCGACGCATACGACAAGGGCTGCGTCGACTGCCTGATGGTCGGGATCGACGGCGCCCTCACCGAGGGATCCGGCTGGAACGTGATGGTCGTGAAAGACGGGCGCATCGGCACGCCGCAGACGAACATCCTGCTCGGCGTTACGCGCGAAACGACACTCGAGCTGTGTGAGCTCGAGGGCATTCCTTTCGACGTCCGCCGGGTCGAGCCGGCCGAGCTCTACGACGCCGACGAGGTCTTCGGCGTCACCACGGCGGGTGGCGTCATGCCGATCACGGCGATCGACAACGAGCCCGTGGGTGACGGCTCAGCCGGGCCCCTCACGCGACAGCTGCAGGAGCTGTACTGGAGCAAGCGCGAGGAGGGCTGGCACGGGACGCGGCCGGCCGACGTCCTTGCGGCGGCGCCTGCCTAGGACTCAAGAACGGGTGTGCTAGAAGCGGCACCGTCTACTCGTCTGTGCTCTTTAGGAGAGGGCTTCGCTTGTGATGGCTGGGCTGCGCGGGCTTGAGATGATCTCGGGAAGCAGCGTCCGCTCCTGGAATCGGCCTTCGGTGCGTGAGCCGACCCAGTTCTCGTCTTCGAGCAGGACGTTGCCGCGCAGGATGGTCGTGACGACCTTGCCGGTTAGCTCGATTCCTTCCCAGTTGTTGTAGTCGACGATCATGTGGTGATCCTCGACGGTCGGCGTCCACTTCTTGTCGGGGTCGAGGATCGCGATGTCGGCGTCCGCGCCGGGCTCGAGGCGTCCCTTCTTCGGGTACAGGCCCATGATCTTGGCCGGGCTGGTCGAGATCAGCTCGACGAAGCGGTTCTCTGTGATCCGGCCCTTCTTGACGCCCTCTGACCACAGCACGGGGATGCGCATCTCGACCGACGACTGCCCGCCCTGGCTCATGTCGATCGTCGAGCCCATCTTCTCGTAGCGCACGTCGGCTTCGATCGCGAAGTGGTCAGAGCTGACGACCTGGCAGTGGTCGGCCGCGATCGCGTCCCAGCAGGCGTCGACGTCGTCCGGCGTCTTGAGCGGCGGAATGTTGTTCCACAGGAGGCCGCGTCGGTCGTCGTCGAAGAGGATCTCCTGTGTGAACGTGAGGTAGATGATCAGCGTCTCGCCGTACATCGGCAGGCCCCTCGCGCGCGCCTCGGCGAGCGCCGCGATGCCAGAGCCAGCCGCCATGTGAAACACGTAGAGCGGCGAGCCGGAGCGCTCGGCGAGCAGCAGGCAGCGACGAATTGCCGCCTCCTCGACGAGCGGCCCACGCGTCTCTGACACGTAGCCACCGTGCGTCTTTCCCTCGCGCATGTACTTCGCGGTCAGCCAGTTGGCGATCGCGTCGTCCTCGGCGTGCACGATCGAGAGGCCGCCGTTCTCGGCGACGGCGCTCATGACGCCGTAGCGGTGGCCGTCGTCCATCATCCAGAGGTACGTCGTCAGCGTCTTGACGGTGGGAATGCCGCCGCGGATGACGTCACCGATCTCCTCGATCACCTCGAAGCTCGGGTTCCTCGTCAACATTGCGTGCAGGCCGTAGTCGACGGCCATGCGGCCCGACGCCTCGTCCTTCTTGGCCTGGATGGCCTCGTGCAGCGGCTGGTCGGAGTCCTGCAGCGCGAAATCGCAGACCGTCGTCGTGCCGCCCCATGCGGCCGCCCACGTGTACTCCTGCTTCTCGGCCGAGAGGATCTCCTCGAACTCGATGCCGTAGTGCGTGTGCGGGTCGACGCCGCCCGGGATCACGACCTTGCCGCTCGCATCGATTAGCTTCGCCGCTTCGTGCCCAAGCTCGCCCCGCGGCGCGACCGCGGCAATCTCCTCGCCACTGACCGCCACGTCGAGCTCGGCTGATGCGGTTGGCGTGATAACGGTGCCGCCGTGTACGAGCAGGTCATACATCGTTTCTCTCCTGTCGATGGTCGCGCCCGGCAGGCTAGCGCCGGTGCCGCGTCGGAGGAACGACAGGTGAGAACGCGCGAGGGGGGCCGACCGGCCCCCCTCGCAGGGAACTGCTGATCTGTGCTGCTACCAGGCCCTGGCGCGACGCTTGGTCGTGCGGCGGGCGCTGACCGAGCGCGAGCGCTGCTGCTTGCGCGCTGGCCCCGACTTGGCTCTCGTCTTCTTGATACTGCGGGCGCGCGTCGGCTTCGCGGCCTTCTTCGCCACGACGCGCTTCTTGATCGTCGCGCGCTTCTTCATGGTCGCCGGCTTTCTGGCGGTCGTCCGCTTCTTCGCGGTCGTCCGCTTCTTCGCCGTCGTCCGCTTCTTCGCCGTCGCTGGCTTCTTCGCGGTGATCCGCTTCTTCGCCGTGATCCGCTTCTTCGCGGTCGCTGGCTTCTTCGCCGTCATGCGCTTCTTGGCGGTCGTCTTCCTCTTGGCCGTCGTCTTCTTCTTGGCGGGCGTTCGCTTCTTCGCGATAGTCCGCTTGGCCTTCGTCTTCTTGGTCTTCGACGTGGCCTTGCTCTGGGTGCTCTTGCTCGTCGACGTCGACGTGGTCATGTCGTCGATCTTGGCCCTGGTCGCGGCCTTCTGGAGCGAGACAATGCCCTGCTTACACGCGGCACGTGTCGGGTACGAATGGCTCTTCATGATCTCGCGGCCGTTCGGCGAGCGCAGCACCCAACGGAACTTGCTGCCTGCCTTCTTCACCTCGAACTTGCCTGGCATAACACTCCTCTGGTCGTGGGAACTCACCGGGCATGTCGGCATACGACCGCGCGGTCTTTAGTCCTCTAACCGCCGGGGTTACGGCGCTCCCGACGGCCGTGCACGACGCCGCGTCGACTCGACACGTGATTCGCCCGTCTAGGCGGAGCTGGGCGCGACATCGGCCGCGCCCTCGTAGTCGCGATGCACGCTACGCACGAGTGCCCAACCGACGAGCGCGGCAGCTGCCAGACCTCCGAGCGCGGCGCGACTCGCGCCGAGTTGACTCAGCCAGTTGGTCTGGTCATGCAGAACCCAGACGGTGCCGCTCCAGATGATCAGCGGTCCAAGCGCCGAGGCCACCCGATTTGCGAGGTTGAAGAACCCGAAGAACTGCCCGCGCAGCTCGACGGGCGTCAACCGCAACATGAACACGCGATCCGCCGTCCAGACGACGCCGAGGGCCGTGCCGGCGATCGGGCTGACGACCCAGACCGTCCAGCCCTGGCCGACCGCCGCCGAGAGCAAAACGCCCGCCGCGAACATGGGGATGACGATGACAAGCGGAAGCCGCGGTCCAAAGCGCTCGACGTAGCGGCCACCGACGATCGCGCCGATGGCAGCGGCGAGGACCGAGATCCCGATGACGATGTTCTTCTCCCGTTCCGAGAACCCGCCGAGCCGTGTCATGTACACGGCAATGAATGCACTCAGCGTGACGATTGCCTCCGAGTAGAAGAGACGTCCGGCCAGGAACCTGAACACCAGCGGGAAGCGACGGATCTGCTGCACGCTCTGCCCAACCTGGCGAAACGCGCGCCGCATTGGCGGTCGGCCGATGTGAGTGTGGTCGGCACGTGCGTGGCGACGTTCTCGAATCAGCAGGAAGGCGGGAATCGAGAAGACGACGTAGAGCAGCGCCGCGGGCGCGAAGGCGCGCTGCTTGTCTCCCTCGCCCACGATCAGCTCCGCGATGACGGCGAGCCCGAGGATGATTCCGACGAAACCGAGCGCAACGGCGAGCCCCGAGACGCGGCCATGCCGCTCGGCCGGCGCGACGTCAGCGAGCAGAGGGTCGTACTGAGCGAAGGCCAGCTGCGCGAACGCGACCGTCACGGCGGCGACGATCAGCACCCAGATCACGGTGCCGTCGGCCGGGACGAACGTGAGCAACGCGCCGGTCGCGCAGGCAACGAGCGTGAACCCGAGCAAGAACGGCTTGCGGCGTCCGAGCTGGTCCGCAAGCGCGCCCGCGAGAGGCATCACGGCGAGGACGAACACCACGACACAGGCCTGGGTGACGCTGACGTACCAATCGGGCCGCCCGAGGTCGTCGATGATCCAGGTCGGGAGGAAGCGGATGACGACGACGAACGTGAAGAGTGAGTACGCGAGGTCGTAGACAGCCCAGGCAACGGCAGGTGCCGGAAGGTCGGCGTCGCCTCGGCCGCGCATCCGCAAAGCCTACGAGGCTCGTTGCGCCCGGGCTGCAGCCCGGCGTCAGTAGCATCGCGCCAGAGCGTCCCCGAGGCAAGGACACCGAATGGCGATCGAGATTCCCGCCCACTTCCCGGACTGGGTTCGTGAGCACATGCAGCGCTATCTCAGCACAGACGGCGCTGACGGCCACCTGTGGGACGCCGAGCCATTCGGCGGCATCGGGAAGATCCCGACGCTGCTCTTGACGACGACCAATCGAACATCGGCGAAGGCCGTGCAACTGCCTCTGATCTATATCGAGGTCGACGATGGCTGGGCGGTGGTCGGCTCGAAGGGCGGAGCCCCTGCCCACCCGGGCTGGTACGAGAACCTCGTAGCCAATCTCCGGGTCAGAGTTCAGGTGCTCGCCGACACCTTCGAGGCGCGAGCGCGGACCGCAGACGGCAAGGAGCGCGACGCGCTCTGGGGGCGGCTAGGCGAGCTCTACCCTCCGTTCGACGAATACGTGAAGAAGGCGGCTCCGCGCGTGATTCCGATCGCCGTGCTCGAGCGCGTGCCGTAGCGGGCGCCGCCGGTCGATGGTCGCGAGTCAGCCAGAGTAGTTCCCGTCGGGAAGGACGGTCGGCAGGCCCAGCGCCACGTCTTCCAGTACCGCTACCGCTGCTCGGTCACCCGCGCGCATGTTCTCAGCGGTCTCGAGCTTCCATTCGGCACCGATCTCGCTCTTGCGCCCCTCTTGCGCTCCGAGCAGGCTCGTGTGCCCCCAGTACGTGTACTCGGTGACCATGCAGGTGTAGTCGCAGGTCGCGTCGTCATACGTGAACCATGCGCCGTCCGGGTACGGGCTCGGGATCGACTCGAAGTGACCGCCGGGAGCGACGTCCATGGCCTCGGCGATCGCCGAGCCGGCAGCCTGCGCGAGTCGCTCGGGGTAGACCGACGCCCAGCCGGTGTTGAGGATCAAGTGGTGCACCTCTTCGAGCGCTGCGTCGAAGCCATCGGTCGGTACGGTCTCGTTGGCGTAGAGGTCCTGTCCGCCGCGACCGACGAAGTCGAACACCGCGTCGACGTCACCGGCCGACTCGAGCTCGGCTGACTCGCGCGCCATCAGCAGAATCGCACCGTTGGCGAGCATTGCGTCGATGACCGTCGGGGCGTCGGGGACGCCGTCGGCGTCATTGTCGAGGTATTGCGCCATGACGTTGGCGGCGTGGAGAAGCTTGGCGTCGTCAGTCGTGGCTGTTGCCACGATGTGCACGCCCCAGACGCCGACGTACTTCGTGAAGAGCTCGGCAAGCGGCGAGAGCTCGGCCGGCAGAGCACTCACAGCGAGCTCCAGCCCACCGGGCGTGCGAGCGTCCTCACGGCCGTCATCGGTGACCGGAACGGCCGGCTCCGTCGAGCCGGGGCCATCCTCGACGCGCGATCCGCCGCATGCCGCGAGAGCCGTCGCGGCGAAGGCGAGGAGCACGACGATCGAGACGATCCGGTTCGGCATCGGCACCGTCGAACGTACGCGCGGCGGCGCCAGATTGCGTCGGGGCTTCCCCTGAACCGTGTCCTGAGCGCTTGGCCGCCGGGTGCCCGGCTGGTCGACCTAGTCGAGGTACGTGTCGCGCACGGTCCCCAGCAGGGTCCCGCCGTGGGCCTTGCGGCCGTCCGCCCCGACGACGTCGACACGGAAGCCGGGGTACGTCGAGATAAATCGCTGCTCGCGCCAGCGCTTGACGTTCGCAGCGTTCTTCATCGCTCGCTCGAAGGGGTAGTTGGGGATCCGCTGCCGATCGCCGCGCACGTCCCGCCCATCGAGGTGACGGATGGTGACCCGAAAACCCTCGATGCGCTCGATCTTGCGCTCTGCTCGTCTGATCGTCGTCATCGCATGTGCTCTCGTGCTTGGGGTTTGGACGCGGCGCCTCCTCGAAGTATGGGCGCAATGGGTGGCATTGGCGAGCACGTTGCCCCCAAAGCAGGAGGCCCGCCAATTGGCGGGCCTCCCGATCGCTTGCTTGTTGGAGCGCCTGACTACGAAGCCGAGGGAAGGTCTGCGCAGACTGCCCAGACCGTCACGCGGCGCGTGCCGTGCGTGGTGTTCTCGACACTGTTGAGCTGCCAGCCGCTGGCTGCCGCGCCCTGGAATGGGAACGAAGCACGGATGTTGAGCCCAGGTGCCGGGTCATAACCGCCGCCCGTCACGTGATCGCCATATGCACACAACACCTTGGCCCTCTCGAGCGTGTTGTACGGGCTCACAGCGAAGGTATCCGAGACGTTGTAGAAGCGGATGACGCCCGGATAGCCCCTCGGGCCGCGTGGGCCGGGCTTGCCGTACTTGCCGTCTTCGCCCCTGTAGCCCCTCGGACCCTTCGGGCCCTCTGGGCCTGCCGGGCCCTGCTTGCCATACTTGCCGGGCTTGCCGTCCTTGCCGTCGTAGCCCTTCGGACCCTTCGGACCTTCCGGGCCGCGCAGGCCGGGCTTGCCGGGGTAACCCTTGTCACCCTTCTCGCCCTTGTAACCCTTGTGACCCTTCGCGCCTTCGGGGCCAACGGGGCCGATCTCGCCCTTGCTTGCGCGCGCTTGTCGCCCTGCGGGCCCTTGCGGCCCCGCTCACCGTACGGACCCTTCGGGCCAGCCGGGCCCGTGTCGCCCTTCGGACCACGCTCGCCACGCGAACCCTGCGAACCAGTGTGACCCTTGTGACCCTTGTCACCTTGCGGGCCCTGGGCACCCTCTGGGCCCTGCGGACCTTCTGGGCCCTGCGGACCGCCTTCGCCCTTCTCGTCGACAACGGCGCCTGCCGGCGTGTGCTGAGCTGCCTCAGCCATGAGCGCAGCCCTGGCCTTGGCGCTCAGGTGCCGCTGCGTGATGGTGCCCTTCTTGATGTCGATGCCAGTCACGGTGCCGTTGCGAATATCGATGCCCGTGACCGAGTTGTTCTTGATGTCGTTGCCCGTAAGCAACGCCTTTCCGGCGGCCGTCGCGCCACCACCAAGCGCTACGAACAGCGCGATGAGCGCGACACCCATCGCAACGGAAGGCCTGCGCCGGACCACGGCGCGGACCAGACCCTTCGGCTTCTTCATGGAACTTCCCCCCAAGTTTGATGACCGACCCGCACGCGGGCGCGAAGGAGGGAACTACGCAGCTCGCCCTCCCGAACGAACACGTCCGAACCTGCCGCATTTGTCGCTGCTCTTACAGCGAACTACAGATTGGACACACCGCACTTTAGGGCAGGACTACAGGATTGACAATAGATCCAGTACAGATTTCACTACAGCCAGCTACGCATCGATCCTCGGCCACATCATGGCCGCCGAATCATCCGCCCGATAGCCGGCCAGGGCCGAAACGGCCGATCCGCCACGCAGCGACGGCGCGGCTGTGATCGACTGCCGGCCGTGGCCGAGTACGTCTTCCTCGATGAGTGGTACGTCGACGCGCCGATCGAACCGGTCTTCGACGCGCTAGCCGATGCGCGCACGTATCCGGAATGGTGGGTGCCGGTCTACAAGACGGTCGAGGCGAGCGGACCGCCAGAAGTCGGGGCGACCTCCTCGTCGCGGTTCAAGGGACGGCTCCCGTACACGCTCGAGACGCAGTCGACCATCACGCGACTCGAGCGTCCGCACGTGATAGCGGGAGACGTCGTCGGCGACCTGAGCGGTCACGGCCTCTGGACGCTGAACCAGCAAGACGCGGGGACCCACGTTCGCTTCGATTGGGTCGTCCGTGCAGATCGCCCGCTAATCCGGCTCCTGACCCCGGTCGCGCGACGGCTGTTTCGCTGGAACCACGCCTACGCGATCTCCTGCGCGATCCGAGGTCTCGAGCCCTACGCTCAGCGGGCGGGCCGGGCCTAGAAGCTCAACGCGCCACCTTGGCGCCCGGCCGCCCATTCCGATTGGGGGCCGTCGAGCGAGAGGCGTATCCTTACCTTGTCGTCCCTTCGCGGGGCGGATCGCGTTCGGGCGTGAGCCTGGACACTGAAACACCGGTGGGAGACCGGTCATGCGGACGAAAAAGCACGAGTGCTGAGGTCGAAGCGGCAGCTGCGATGCCGGTTTCGGTTGCGGTGTCGCGTCGCCGTTGCGGCGGGCGTATGCATCGCCACGCTCGTCGCCGGAGGGGTCGCGTCGGGCGCCGCCGGTGACCTCGACACCAGCTTCGACGCCGATGGCGTCGTCCTGACTGCGATCGGCGGCTTCAACGCGACGGCGCATTGCAGTCGCGGTGCAGCTGGACGGCAAGATCGTCGTCGCCGGCGGGACCGAGACAGGGGGCGGCGGCAGCTCGGACTTCGCGCTCGCCCGCTACAACACCGACGGCACACTCGATGCATCCTTCGGTACCGGTGGGATCGTGACCACAGCGTTCGGCGCCGGCGCGGACGTGGCGCGTGCGGTTGCCCTGCAGGGGGACGGGAAGATCGTCGCCGCGGGATTCACGCACGGCCTGACCAGAAACTTCGCAGTCGCCCGCTACAACGCCAACGGCACACTCGACGCGACGTTTCACAACGACGGCAGGGCGACAACTCCAGTCGGCATCGGTGCGGACGAAGCGCGGGCGGTGGCGATCCAGACTGACGGGAAGATCGTCGCGGCCGGGTTCGCCACCAGCGGGCACGAGAGCTTCGCAGTCGCACGGTACGAGCCCAACGGCAGCCTCGACACGAGTTTCAGCGTCGATGGAAAGACGACGACCTCGATCGGCGCGGCATCCGACCGCGGCCGGGCCGTCGCAATTCAGTCCGACGGGATGATCGTCGTGGCCGGTTCGAGTGACGGCGACGTCGCGCTCGTGCGCTACGCGACCGACGGGGCGCTCGACACCGACTTCGATTCCGACGGAAAGGTCACGACGTCGCTCGGCTCTGGCCCCGCCAGAGCGAATGCGCTGGCGATCGCGACCGGCGGCAAGCTGGTTGTGGCCGGGTCGAGCTTCAACGGCGCAGACAACGACTTCGTGGTGGCCCGTTACGAGCCGGACGGCTCCCTCGACGCCACCTTTGATAGCGACGGCGCTCGCAGCACGGCTATCGGTCCGAGCGAGGACAACGCTCGAGCCGTCGCGATCCAGTCGAACGGCAAGATCGTCGTCGTCGGTGACGCGCTCGACGCGCTCCTGCGCCCTGACTTTGCTCTCGCCCGCTACGAGCCCGACGGCTCACTCGACACGACGTTCGCAACCGATGGTAAGACGACGACGACGCGGAGCACACTCGACATTGCACGCGCGGTCGCACTCGACACCACAGGCAAGATCGTGATCGCCGGCACAAGCCTGATCGGCACTACCGGCGCTGTGGCACTGGCTCGCTACCAGCCGGCTCCACCACCGAACCCGCCCACGGCCCTGACCACGACGCGGGGCGATGGGGAGCTCGCGGTCTCCTGGACGGCGCCGGTCTCCAACGGCGGCGACCCGATCTCGAGCTACCGGGCGACTGCCAGCCCGGGCGGACGCACCTGCTCGACCAGCGGTACGTCGTGCGCCATCGGCGGCCTCGCGAACGGCACCACATACGCAGTCTCGGTCGAGGCGACAAACAGCATCGGCACGAGCACGCCTTCGGCGCCCTCCTCGCTAACGCCGAACTCCTGCGTCACGCCCGCCGGCGCCCGACTGGTAGCGACCGTTGACCTCGCAGACGGTGAAGCTCCAACGCAGGGCCCGGACGTGATCACTGGCACAAACGGCGACGACACGGTCGACTCGCTCGGAGGCGACGACGTCGTCTGCACAGGTGGCGGCAGCGACACCGTCACCGGCGGCGCCGGCAACGACCTCATCGATGCGGGCGAGGGCGACGACACAGTCGGCGGCGGCCCCGGCGACGACATCATCGCTGGCGGGCCCGGTGAGGACACGCTCAGCGGCGATGAGGGTATAGACCTGATCTCCGCGGACGACCTCGCAGCGAGCGATAGCGGCCGTGACATCGTCAACGGCGGCGGCGGAGGCGACACGATCTACGGCCTGGGCGCCGATCTGATCGCTGGCGACGCCGGAGACGACGCCATCTTCGCTCGAGCCGCTGCCGTCCCCTGCAGCGTGGCAAGGGGCGTGCTCGGGCTGCACGTCCATCCGGGCGCCGCCGCGGCGGGCACGAGCGCGGCCGATGTCAGCGCGATCTGGGGTACCCATTTCCTGGCGGCGGGCGCCACGGCGGCTGCGACGGCAAGCGACAACCCCCGACGCGTCAAGGCCGGCATCGGCAACGACACGATCGTGGGCTCGGGCATCCTCAAGGGCGGCCCGGGCCGCGACTCGCTGGCTGGCTGCGATCGACGCGACACCCTCGCCGGCGGCGACGGCCACGACGTTCTCGTGGGCGGCGGTGGCAGAGACGTGCTCGACGGCGGGGCCGGCGATGACATGCTGATCGGAAACGGCGGGAACGACGAGCTCGTCGGCCGGAGCGGAAACGACGCTCTGCGGGGCGACGCCGGCAACGACATCATCAGCGGCGGCGACGGCCGTGACCTGATCCTCGGCGGTACCAAGCGAGACGTGCTCGACGGTGGCCGTCGCGGCGACTTGATCCTCGGCGGCAACGGCAAGGACTCGCTCACAGGCGGCGGCGGGCGGGATACGCTCTACGGCGGCAACGGCAACGACACGCTCCGTGGCGGGCCCGGTGCTGACATGGTGAGCGGCGGCAGGGGCCGCGACCGGCTTCCCGCGAGAGACGCGACGCCACCGAGAGACCCGAACCCGCTGATAGCGCGCTTCGCGACGCGGCACCCGGCGTTCGAGAATCGCGAGCCGCTCGGGACGACATGGAGGTGCCGTTTGGTGGCGGGACAGCGCCGTCCCGCCGCACTCTGCGGGTAGTCGGCAGCGGCTGAGGCTGGCAGGCGAGCTGCCCTCTCTCTGCGCCAGACGCTCGAAGAGATACGCGCCCGCGACGGCTGCTGGACTCGACGTTCCGAGATGCCGACAACTCTCGTAGCCGCTCGTCAACCTCGCGGCTTGGCGGCCACAGACATGTCGGATCTCAAACGGCGCATCCTCGATCATCTTTCCGAGCCGAACCCGGCGAATCTCCAGCAGCCGACGCCCCAAGAGAAGTTGCCCGCCGACTGGGCCGTCCGCTCAATCTGACTCGCCGGGATCGCACTCCTCGCGCTCGTCGCACTGGTTCCCCTCTCCGACGTGAACCACGGCATCACCATCGGACTATGGATCGCCGCAGCATCGACAATCGCAGGCGTCGCCTCGGCGCTCCACGCGCTCGGCCAGAAACAACGACGCATCATTGCTGCAATCGGCTTGTCAGCGAACATCATCGTGATCGCCCTCCCGATCACGATCCTCGTCGTCTTCCTCCTCTACGCCGACTTCCAGTAGCACACCGGCGGCGCGGGTTGCATACGAGCAACCGAACGAACTAGGCACCGCCGTTGACGAGCGACAGCTGCACGTTCTTGGCCACTATCTGGCCATGAGTTGGCCATAGAACAAGAAAACCCCTGACTAACAGGGGTTTCTTGATGGAGCTAGGGGGACTCGAACCCCCGACCTCCTGGGTGCGATCCAGGCGCTCTCCCAGACTGAGCTATAGCCCCGCGAGTTCAGATTCTAGCCAAGCGAGGCGTGCCCTTCAGGGCGTCCGCGTGCCAGTGCCGCGGCCTCTACTCGTCCCAGGTTCCGGCCGCAACCTGCATCCGCTTCCACTCCTCGGCTACGTCGAGGTGGTGCGCGAACCAGACGTCGTCGTGGCCCGCGACGTAGTCGATCAGCTCCTCCAGCATTCTGATCCGGGGCCAGCGGCCGATGCAGAACGGATGGACGACCAGCAGGAAGCACGCGCCGGCGGCGTAAGAGCCGTCGAACTCGGCCTTCCAGATCTCGAGCACGTCCGAGGGCGTGGCCATCCCGGACATGTAGGGGAAGAAGCTGAAGAGGAAGTACGGCGCGTCGTCGAGCTCCCAGCTGACGGGTAGCTCGACCAGGTCACGCAGCTCGCCGCCCTGCACCGGCACCCGCGGGCGGTACGGCTCGTCATGCCCGAACAGGCTCGAGTCGTAGACGAAGTCGAACTCCTCGAGCAGGTCGGCGGTGTTGGGCCCGAGCGCGAACGGTGGCGAGCGATTGCCGCGCGGCGGCGCGTCGAAGACGTCCTCGATCCGGCCGATGCCGCGCTTCATCAGCTCCCGCTCCTCTTCGATCGGGATCTTCAGCACGCTCTCGTGGTAGTAACCGTGGTAGCCGACGTCGTGGACGCCGCGCTCCTTGATCTCGGCGCAGGCGTCGGGGTGCTCGTCGATGACCTGGCCCGGCACCATGAAGGTGGCCGGCATGTTCTTGCGGTCGAGCAGGTCGAAGATTCGGGGCAGACCCGCGCGGATGTCGTAGTCGCCGCGCGAGATCGGGCTCGGCGTATCGAGCTTGAACGTGCCAGTCCAGAGTGTCTCGGCGTCGAAGTCGACC
>CBDCXJ010000014.1:0-33734 GCA_965223695.1 Gaiellaceae bacterium
CTCTGTTGTTCAGGTGCTTCGGACCAATCGACTTGCCGGCGTGCGGCCGGGGCCTGGCAGGCTGGGCGTGTTCACGTTCTGTGCGGGGTGTTCCCGGGCGTGTGCGAAAGCACCTTGCCTGAGGCAGTTTAGATGCCCAGGGGAATAGGTGTCCCTGGGCGTGTGCGAAAGCACCCGGCTATTTCTGGACTTCCTGGACGTGAGGGAGGTTTCCCCAGGCGTGCGAAAGCACCCCGCCGAGCCTCGCTCGACCGAGCGTGTATCGACGAGCTCGCCGCCGCCTACGACGAGAGATTTGAGAGACGTGAGGACCAGTCTCCCGAGAATCCGCTGCCGATCATTACCCGTCGCAGAGATGGCCTGGCGCGAGAGCACCCGTTTCGGAAGGCGCTGGTTCAGGCCGTCGACCCCATCTTGAGCGAACTGGTCAAGACCGAGAAGAGGACAGAGAGCGCACCGCAGGCGGCAGAGAGAGTGAAGAAACCCGGCGCAAGCTCGATCGGATGGCTCGAGAGGCCGCGAGGTTTCTTCAGGAAGCCATGCGAGAGATCGATGTCGATCTACCGGCGGGGCGTGAGGGCGATCTCCCAGCGCTGTCAATTGTGCCACCGGAGACCGTCGTCCGTCTCGGTACAGAGAAAACTGTGAGCGTGCTGGCACTCGCAGCGGGGCTTGACCCAGCAGCAGAGTTGGCCATCAGCACAGAGCCCAAGGGAGTAGTGGAGCTGCTGGATGGGTATTCCGTCCCGCTTCAGCCCCACAGGCGGCGGGACGGCATCTCGACGGGCCAGATTCATCTTCGGCCCCTCGTCGAGGGAGAGACACTTCTAACAGCAACGATAGATGGTCGTGACGCGCTTGCTCTCGTCGCGGTGAGGCCTCCACTCGACGAAGAAGTCGAGGTGACGGAGCCGCCGGAGGTGCTCGAATTCGAGCATCCGAAGTACACGGTGCGATGGGACAAACGGAAGCGACTTCTGCTGCGTGCACCCGCTGAGATGCTCCGGGAGCATGGGACGAGAGTCCGCGTTGGCTCCCTTGACGACGGAGTTGCCGTACTTGGCGGCGGTCACGCGACATTGACATTGGGTGAGGAATCCGGAACAGCGTCCGGCGCTATCACTGTCGAAGGCCGCAAGCTCGGGACGAAAGCAACACTGATTGCTGAACTCGGTGACGAGACAGCTCGGTGCCGCGTTTCTGTAGAGCAGCGAGACGATGGTCTACCCGACCTCAAGATCGCCCTCGACTTCGGCAAGAAGGATTCGGTCTATCGAGCGATCTTCGATCCGGCCGAGGTCGAACCGGGGGAGCCCCAGACGCTGAAGGTTTACGCGCTGCACCAGTCGCTCCGTCGGTACGTGGGTGATCCACCAGACTACGCCGGTCAAGAAACCCCCGAATGGCGAGCTGTCCTCGCCGAAGCGATCACCGAGGCGGTCGCTCGTCGCGTCGTGGAGCGCAAGTTCCCGCTGGATCGAGACGATGTTGACGCCCAGCGGATCTACTGCGAGCATTTCTCGTTCGCTACACAGCTTCTTCCCGTGATGCAGAAGCTGAGCCTCGGCTGAGCCACGCGCACCGGTGGGTCAAGGCTCGACTGCTCGGGGCACTGCGGCCGAGAACGGCCTCATACCATGGTCCTGGCGGTTTGCGCGGTCTCGCACGAAAGGTGAGCACGGCAATCCCTCACCTAATGGCACCCAAAGAGAAAACAGGTCAGGAGGGCACTCGCTCGGGCACGAATCATGGGTGCTCGCTACATGTACTACGTCCTAGCCGATAGTCGCGACGGCCGGACCAGGCAGGCTGAACTCACTGGAAGCCCAGGCCAACGACCCGCTCTTGATCGAGCCCGGCAGCCCCATGGGAGGGAGCGGCTACACCCAAGGAAGGCTTCAACGGCAAGCCGCGAGACGAGCCGCACAGACCGCGAGGATCTTCTCCACCCTCCGGGAAGCCCAGGTTCTGATCGAAGGTTGGCGCCAGACCCACAACCCAGACCCCACCCCCAGCCCCCTTAGGCACCGCCCACCCGCACCCGCGCGGCCTGCGACCCCCCACCAACTACAACCCGAAAGGGGAACCACACCACATCACCAACATGAATCGCCCCGGGTAGTGCGTGGGCTCTGATGTGCCCTCGGTTTTGTGGAGCTATGTTTCTAGACTCGGGCGGCCTCGATGATCAGTTTGGAGGTCGTTTATGTCGCGGAAGGGGTATCCGGCGGAGTTTCGTCGGCGGGCGCTTGATCTGGTCGCGGCTGGGAAGCCGGTGGCGGAGGTGGCGCGGCTGTTGGAGGTCAGTGAGCAGTCGATCTACTCGTGGCGCCGTCAGGAGAGGATCGATCGGGGCGAGCTGCCCGGGTTGAGCTCTGAGGAGCGCGAGGAGCTGCGCGCGGCCAGGGCGAGAATCAAGGAGCTCGAGACGGAGGTCGCGGTTCATCGCCGCGCCACGGAGTTGTTGAAGGAGTCGGTGCGCCCAAAAGGCGGTTCGAGGCGATCGCCGTGATCGCCGGCGCGGGGTTACCCGTCGAGGTTGCCTGTCGCGTGCTTGGTGTATCGGGCGCGGGCTATTACGCGTGGCGAAGCAGGCCGCCATCGGCGCGCACGGTTCGCCATGCGTGGCTGACCGATGTGATCCGCGAGGTGCACGCGGCCGCCTACGGCAGCTACGGCGCCAGACGGGTGCACGCCGAGCTGGTCCTCGGGCGCGGGATCCGGGTTGGTCACAACGCGGTCGCGATGCTGATGCGCCGCGCGGGCATCGCGGGTCGCACGGGAGCGCCGAAACGACGAGGGATGCCGGGCCAGGCGAGCGCGGACGATCTGGTCGACCGCAGATTCCGTCGGGAAGGCCCGAATCAGCTGTGGCTGACCGACATTACCGAGCACCCGACCCGCGAGGGCAAGGTGTACTGCGCGGTCGTTCTCGACGCCTACAGCAGACGCGTGATCGGCTGGTCGATCAGCCACAACCCGACCGCCGCGCTCACCACCAACGCGCTCGGGATGGCCATAGAACAACGCGAAGCCCAGCGCGGCAGCACCATGATCCATTCCGATCACGGCACCCAGTTCACCTCCTGGGCGTTCACCGAAAGGGCTCGCCAGTCCGGGCTCGTCCCCTCGATGGGCTCGGTCGGCGACTGCTACGACAACGCGATGATCGAAGCATCCTGGTCACGCATGCAGATCGAACTCTTGAACACGCGCCGCTGGAAAACCAGGGTCGAGCTCGCCAACGCCATCTTCGAATACATCGAGATCTTCCACAACCGCCGCAGACGCCACTCCAGCCTCGACATGCTCACACCAATCGAATATGAAAAACTCAACACACCCACAGCCGCCTGAACCCAGAAACCCGACCCCACCAAACCCGGGACACTGCGCAGCCCACGCACTACCCGGGGCGATTCAGCGATACTGTGGGGATGTTGCGCCTCCCCATCGGCATGCGCTGGTGGCTCACCGTGGCATTTGCCCTCGTGTCGGGGCTGACGGCGCTGGCCGTCGCGCTCGTCTCGGCCCAGCGAAGCGAACAGGCGTTCCGCAGCCGCAGCGACGTCCTCGCACTCGGTCACACGGTCGCCGCAACGCTACGCCTTCGCGAGGCGCTTTCGGTGTCCGACCAGGGAACGGCGCTCCAGGGCAGCGCCCTCGGCGCGGAGGGCCAGGCGGCCGGCCTGAGTCGCGCGTTCGAGGAGGCGCAGCTGACGACCCTCCTGCGTGATATCGGCGAGAACAACGAGCTCTCGCTGTTCGTCTTCGGCGACGACGGCCAGCTGCTCTCGACCGACATCTCGCGGGGAATCGACCTGTCGTTCGTGCCGGACTTCCCGGACGCCGTGTCTGCTGGACTCGAGGGGCGCCGCTCGGTGCGGACGCTTCAGGATCCAGCCGCGACGGTCGTCGCGTTGCCGCTGCTCGTGCCGCTGGTCGGTCGCGGCGTGGTGCTCACCTACGTGCCGCAGCCCGCGCTCGCTGACGCCGTCGGCATCTTCAGGCGCGAGACCGTCTTCGCTGCACTCGTGGCCGTGCCCGTGGGCGCCCTCGCGGGCCTTGTGATCGCGGTGGCGATCGCCGGTCGGCTGCGCCGAATCGCCGACGCTGCGGCAACGATCGAGGCTGGCGACTTCGAGACCGAGTTGAAACCGCGCTTCCGTGACGAGCTCGGGGCGCTTGCCACGTCGATCGATCGAATGCGGGTCCAGCTGCGTGAGTCTTTTGCGCTGCTCGCCAGCGACCGCGACCGCCTCGGGCAGCTGCTCGAGCGCCTGCGCGACGGCGTGGTGACGGTCGACCGCGACCTCAACGTCGAGTTCGCGAACGGGGCAGCTCGGCGCGCGCTTGGCATTCCCGACGAGGCTGAGGCGCAGAAGACGACGCCACTGCCCGATCCATGGGAAGAGCTCGACCTGGTCTCGCTCGCCTCGGGCCTGTTCCGCGACCACGCGCAGATCGCGCAGGCGCGCGTGACGCCGACGGACGAGCAAACCTACGACCTCGTCGGCATTCCGGCCGGCGACGTGGGCGAATCGGCCGTCCTCGTGGTGCGCGACGTGTCCGAACAGGAGCGACGCGAGCGGGCCGAGCGCGAGTTCGTGACCAACGCCGCGCACGAGCTGCGCACCCCGCTCGCCGCGATCTCGAGCGCGGTCGAAGTTCTCCAGAGCGGCGCGAAGGAGATTCCCTCCGACCGTGACCGCTTCCTCGGGCACATCGAGCGGGAGGCGGGCCGGCTGACTCGCCTGGCCCGCGCGCTCCTTGTGCTCGCGCGCGCGCAGACCAACCAGGAGCAGCCGCGCCGCGAACCGGTTCCGCTGCGACCGATCCTCGATGATGTCCAGGCCGGCCTTCAGGTTGGCGATGACGTTGTGGTCGAGGTGAGCTGCCCAGACGACCTCGCCGCGTTGAGCGATCCCGACCTGGTCGAGCAGACCGTCGTCAACCTCGCCGCGAACGCGGCCAAGCACACCGACTCAGGGTCAATCGTGCTCGCCGCGCGCGAGGGTCATGGGCGCCGTGTCGTGATCGAGATTCGAGACACCGGCTCTGGCATCCCCTCGCGCGAGCGCGAGCGCGTCTTCGACCGCTTCTTCCGCGGCGACGCAGGCGAAGCGGGCGACGGTGAGGGCTTCGGACTCGGCCTGGCGATCGTGCGTCAGTCGGTCAGGGCACTCGGCGGCAAGGTCTCGGTGCGCTCGCGCGCGGGCGTCGGCACGAGCGTCGAGGTCATGCTGCCGGCCGCAGATCGGGCCACGGTCAAGCGCGACGCGAGAGATCGCACGAACGTTCTAGCTAGAGACGCCGTGACAGTTCCGTAAGGAACTGCCCAAGGAGCCCCACTAGGAGGGTCTAGCGAAACGCGGTATGCCCTGTATCCATGGGGGTCTGCTGGTAGGGGTTCTGAGCGGTTACCCACGATTCCGGCAGTTTTTACCCACTGTCGGAGCGAAGCGACATCTGTTCGTCTGGGGGTTGGAAGGGCTGGGCCTTGGTGTCTGGGGTCAGTGGCGGGAGTGTTTCTAGGTGATCTGCTCTCTTGAGGTTGGTTCGTCCTCGTCGTGAGGGTGCGGGTCGCAGGGGGCGTGGTGGCTCGTCGCGGTCTAGGCGGCGGTCATGGCGGCCGCCTGGAGCGAGTCGGCGGTAGGCTCGGTGGTAGCCTTGGGCTGATATGGGATGCACTTGGTGCCGGGCCTGGCCGGGTTTGTCGGGTTTGGTGGGAGGTTGAGGATGGCTGTTCTGGGGCGTGTGGCGGCGGTGTACATGCTGGTGTTGGCGGCCGTGGTTGCCGGGCATTTCCTGGCCAACCAGTTCTACGACCCCGCATTGGAGGGCACGTCGCGGACCGTGTGGCAGATCGTCAACCCGTTGATGGTCGCCGGTCTGGTGATGGTGTTGTTGGCTGCGTTTGCGAGGAAACGCCGCCTGGACGCCAACCCGGCCGTTGATCGGGAGTATCTGGAAGCGAACGTCGTCTTCTACTACTCGGCGGCGCTTCTTCTCGGGCTTCTCTGGAACTGGTTCGGCGTGGAGTGGGTTGACCCCAGCAACAGTGCGGGCTGGATGTGGACGGTGATCGACGTCACGCTTCCCCTCCTTCTGGCCTCGACCGGTATCCGGCTGCTGCGAGCCTCGAGCTGACACCGGGGCCGCCCGGCGGGCCTCGTGTCTTACAGCACCCGGGCGGCAGACGGATGCGCACCCACCTGAGGCGACTCCGCCAAAAGCTCGAGACGGCGCCGCCAACCCCGCCCACATCCACGCCGAAGCCCGCGCCGGCTACCGGATGCCTGACGGCTGGGGTCTTGCGGAGCGGGATGACCGGAAGGGACCCGGCCTGGTGGCAGGCGTCGTAGACGGGCCCCAGGTCATAGCCCTTGTCGAGGGTGACCGTCTCTGGCTTGAAGTTGCGGGACTTGACGGCGCCGAGAAGCCTCTCGACTTCGTTTGACTCGTGTGTCCGGGCTGTGGTGACGTGCCAGGCGACCGGAAGATCGGTCTGGCTGCACGCGGCCAGGTGGAGTTTGTACCCACAGTGCCTCGGTTACCCGGTCGAGGCAGGCGGCCAGGAGCGGCTTGTGTGTGCGGAGCTTTCTGGCGAACCGGTAGAGCGCGTACACGGACGGGGGGTCCCGCCGATCGCTTCCTGGAGCGCGGCATGCTCGGCGATCAGGCGGGCGGTGCGGCTCCATGTCGGGATCGCGTACAGGCTCTTGGCGAGGCAGGCGCCGACGAGCGAGCGGGTCGGGTAGCCTTCCGGCCTGTCCAGCGGAGCCCCTCGAGCTCCGCGATCAGCTGCACAAGGGCCCCCGTGATCACCTCCTTGTCACCGATGTCGCGCCTGGCTAGGAGTTTCTGGACGACCTGCGGGCGCCGCGCATAGAGACCACCAGGCCCCGCCTGGACTGAGCGCATCCTGGGACTACGCCAGGCGAGGCCAGTCACTGCCACTTTCGCCCAGCCGCCGGGGCAGTGTGACGCATCGCCTGTGCTGGTGCACCGCGTATCGCCACCGACGCGTGACCCCCGAGAATGAATGTATGTTCGTTGCCTGATGTTCCGAAGCGCGCCGGGTTCTGTTGGGGGAGCGGTTGACGGCGGCACCGGCGCGTCTCAGCGAGTGGATATGGCAGAGGACGCGATATCCACGCAGGACGTGCTCTACTACTTGCCTGCGGACACCTACACCCTGGTGTTGGCATCGTTTTCTCGGTGACCTTGCCTGTTGCCAAGTGGGTAATCCTCGAGGCTACCGACGCACCCTTGGGCTTTGGGGACACTGCGGCCGGGTTCTGCCTCGGCAACCTCATTGACGGCGCAATCGTGGTTCCTTCGCGATGATCCGTGCGCCGGCGGCTGGCGAGCGCGCCGCGTTGCGCGGGTTCCGTTGGCAGTACGACCACATCGCGGCGCTTGTTTACGATGCCCTGCTCGACGGCGACTTAGTTTCTCTGCGGCTGGCGGATCCAAACGCTGGGCGCGTCGATGATCTTGTTCTGATCCGGCGGGGGCGCGTTGATGGCTACCAGTTCAAGAGCGCCGAGTTCGGCAACTCTCTCACCTTCAACAAGGTCGTCAGCGCCCAGCACACAGGCGGTTTTGACAGTGCGCCGTCGCTGCTGTGGTCTCTCGCGGACGGCTGGAAACGCTTGCAGAGCCGGTCGAGCAACGTGCACGTTCACCTCGTCACGGAGCAGCACGCCTCGGTCAACGACCACCTCGGTAATCAGGGTGAGGCCGACAGGCCATCCCCTGACCATTTCAGCGCTTTTCTCACTCGTGTGCTTGAGCCACTGCGTTCGGGGGAGATCACGCTTGACGACATCGGTGCTGGGTGGCAGCCAGCGCTGGCGAGACTCCTTCAGGCCAGCGGTGTAGCGGAGGAAGATTTCGATCGGTTTCTCCGGTCGCTGCACTTCGACGTAGGCTCCGGATCGGGCGTGCCCGCCTCGCAATCGACGAGGCGTTCGGACATCACCGCTCTCTCGAATGCTCTCTCCCGGCGCGTCTCCGAAGCTTCCGGGGTCGTCGAGCTCGACGAGCGCGGTGTTCTCAAGCTGATGGGATGGCAGGACCGACCACGCCTGCGCAGCAGTCACGGGTTCCCGGTTGACCTCGACACCTACGCGCCGCTTGTGGAAGCGATTGAGGAACTGGGGGGATTGCTCGCCCGCTATGACAAGGGCTACGTCGCGGTGGTCGGCCCCCCTGGCTCCGGTAAGTCAACCCTGCTTGGCCAGACGCTCACGGGCAGCGCCGATCGGGTTATCCGCTACTACGCCTACGTTCCAGGAACTGCGTCGGCGCGGACGCGCCTGACCGCCCGAGGGTTCCTGCACGACGTTGTCGTGATGCTGAATGAGAGCGGCATCATGGCGAGCGAGCGCCAGCTAGCGAGCACCGACCTGGACGGGCTCCGCCGGCAGCTCGCCGAGCTGCTCGACGTAGCGGGAGCAGAGTTCGCGCGTACGCGGCGCCGGACGATCGTTGTCGTCGATGGCCTCGACCACGTCGACCGTGAATATTCGGGCAGCGACGGCCTTCTCGACGAGCTGCCCCGCCCCAACGAGATACCCGAAGGTGTCCTGTTCATCATCGGCAGCAGGACGATCGATCCTCTTCACCCCTATGTCCAGCAGCAACTCGACGAACGTCACGCCGTAATTGATCTTGAGCACCGCCGACTAACACCGGCAGAGGTCCTCGGGATATGCCAACGCGCACCTGTTGCGGCGGATCTTTCCCGGGAAGTGCACCAGCTAATCGCTGAGCGCAGCAGCGGGCATCCACTGGCGCTGAACTACCTCTTGAACCGGCTCCAAGACGCCGACGGCGAACCCGCGGATGAGTTACTCAGGGAGGCACCCGCATACGCAGGCGATGTCGCAGCCGAGTACCGTGCTGTCTGGAACAGCGTGGAAAACGACGGTGAGGTCGTGCAGATCCTCGCTGTTTGCTCACGGTTGCGGATCGCCTTCACGACAGATTGGCTGCGCAGCTGGGCTCCGGCCGCTGCTGTTGAGACCTTCCGGCGCAAGCTGCGGCATCTGTTTCGCCGTCACCACGACGGGTTGCGGTTCTTCCATGACTCGTTTCGACAGTTTGCGGCAGACCGCAGCGCCCTTGGTGACAACGCACGCGTGGACGCGAGTGCGGACGCCCGAGTTCACCGGCGGATCGCCGAACTCTGCGCTGCCTCCGGTGATCCGAAGGTCGCGGCGGAGCAGCTGTATCACCGGTGCTGTGCCGGCCAGCATGACGAAGTGCTGTCCTTGGCTGAGCAGGCGACGTTCCGCGAGCAGTATCGGCGCCTGCGTTCCCCGGATCTGATCCGCAGGGATATCGGACTCGCGCTGGAAGCCGCGGCCTGTCACGCCGACGTGGTAGCCATGCTCTCTCTGCTTCTTGCGCTCGTTGAGGTGGACGAGCGGGCTGCAGCCCTGGAGAACGTGGACATGCCCGGCCTGCTGTACGAGGCTGGGCTCACCGACGAGGCGGTCGCCTACTGCGGCACTGACACCCGGCGTGTCCCGCTCGCACAGGCCTATGGCCTTGCCCGCAAGACTCGGCGAGGCTGGCGACGCTGCAGGCCGCCGAACCTTCGACATGGTGGCGCACGACGGGCTCGACGACCCGGGCGGGATACGTGAAGGCGGCCAAGAGGATGACGCCGCTGTCGCCTGGGCACAAGCAGCTGCCCTGTTCTGTCCGCTGCCAACGGTGATCGATGTCATCCGGAATGCCGTCGAGAAGCGTTCAGGCAGCAAGCACGACGGCAGACACGAGGGGGCCGGGCGGTGGCGCCGCTATCAACGGATGATCCAGGCGCTGATCGATGCGGCTGCGTCCAGGAACGACACGTCGGCGCTCGACATGATCGATTCGGACCTTGCCGACCATGTCGCGCGGCTCGTTGAAGACGGGTCCCAAGCTGAGGAGGCTGACGACGAGGAACGCGGTGACAACACCTGGAGAGACAACGCCGCCATGGTCGTTGACCTCCGAGTCTGCTCGCAGGCTGGGTTGCTCGGACTGGCAGCGACAGGCGAGGACGCAGAACCCCTCCTTGACCGGCTGTTGTCAACCCTGGAAGCAGTCCCGCTTTTCTCCTCTACGGTACTTGACGCCGCCGAGCTTCTCGCATTCCACGGGATCGACGATCAGGCAGCGGCACTGCTCGACCGCACCGCATACGGCGAGGCGCTGATCGAGCGGGTTCTGGGCTACGACAGCGAGACCAATGTTCTCGACCGCCATTTCCGGTACTGGCGGCTCCGTCACCTGATCGAATCAGGCGGCAACGACCTCCCTGAGTCGGTTGAACTCGCCACGAACATCACGGCAGGCAACGGCGTTGAGCGAAACGCCTTGGCGTATAGCGACGCTGATGCCGTCGAGCTCGCAGCTCGAATCGACGCGGCGGTGCGGACGCTCGGCGAGCTGGACGCGGCGGCCCTCTCAGGCAAGACGGTGCCGGCGAGTGATGCCTGGGCCTCGCTTGCCTCGTTGCTTGACGTCTTCCCAAGGCCGTCAAACCAGGACAGCTCAACTCTCCGCATGATCCGCCGCGAGCAGCGGCCCGAGCTGATGCGGATCGTTGCCGCTGTGGCGCTGAATTGCGGCAACGGTCTTCCGCAGCGGTTGAGCGACGTGCTGGCAAGCCGCTTCGAGGAGCAACCGACGGGATGGCCACAGGGGTTGCAGCTTGATCTCGCTGAGCAGTTACGGTCGGCGGGTGTAAGCGTTCCGTGGTACCGAGAGGCGCTGGCGAAGCAAGAAGCCAACGCAGCTGCCAAGGACGTGAATTCGCGGCTAGATGACATGGCTGACCTCGTCTGCCTCTACGCACGCGACGACGAGAAGGAGACCGCGCAGCGCGTCGCGCTCACAGTGATTTCGCGGGCGTTCGGTGTCTATGACCGCGAGGACTACCAGTTTGACTCCTGGGTTGCCTGGCTCGGGCGAGCCCTCGCAGGTCCGGGCGGTGACCGTCTCGTCGGCGAGGCCGCCTGGCTGGCGCGCGTGCTCACAGCAGCAGACCCGATCACAGCGGGCACTACTGGATCTGCTGCAGCCGACCTCCCCAGCGCCCCCCGAAGCCGAGCGTCTCATGTTCCGCGGTGACGTCGTCCTTGACCTTCTTCCACTCCACCCCGAACGGCGGGTTGGCGAGCATGTAGTCGAACCGCTTCCCCCTGGTGCCGTCCTCCGTGAACGAGTTGCCGTAGTGGATGTGGGAGGCGTCCTGGCCCTTCAGCATCATGTCGGAGCGGCAGACCGCGTACGTCTCCCCGTTCAGCTCCTGCCCGAACACCTCCAGACGCGCGCCGGGGTTCAACTCGCGCAGGTGATCCTCCGCCACAGAGAGCATCCCGCCCGTCCCGCACGCCGGGTCATACAGGGTGCGCACGACACCCGGTTTGGCGAGCGCCTCGTCGTCCTCGATGAACAACAGGTTCACCATCAGCCGGATCACCTCACGCGGCGTGAAATGCTCGCCCGCCGTCTCGTTCGAGAGCTCCGAGAACCGCCGGACAAGCTCCTCATACAAGTAGCCCATCTCCAGGTTCGACACCGCCCCCGGGTGCAAGTCGATCTCGCAGAACTTCGCGACAACCGGGTAGAGCAGCCTTGAGCGGTCGAGCCGCTTCACCTGATCGGGGAAGTCGAAGCGCTCAAGCACCTCCCGCGCACCCGAGGCGGAAAACCCGTGGATATACCCCACCAGGTTGTCCGCGATGTTCGCGGGATCGTCAAGCAGCCTGGGCAGGTCGAGCCTGGACGTGTTATAGAACTGCTCGCCCGAGACCGCGCGCAGCACCGGCCCGACGTTCTCGATACCCGTGCCGCGCAAGCCCTCGCTGCGCTCCAGCACCGCGCCCTTCGACGGCGCCAACACACAATCCAGCCGCCTCAACACCGTCAACGGCAAGATCACCTTCCCGTACTCCGACTGCTTGTAATCACCCCGCAACAGATCAGCAACCGACCAGATAAACGCCGCATGATTGCGGATCACCTCCGAGTGAGACGACCCGGCTGCCGCTGTCCCCTCATGCCCCAAAGCCTGTCCTCCTCACGTGCTCTCGACACGCTCAAGCGTAGGCGCATCCCGACGCTCCCGCGCGTTAACTTCCCTACTGGCTAGAGAGTCTGACGCCGGGTTTCTCAACCACCGCTCGATGCTCGGCCATGTCGGTGCCGTTAGCTGTCTCGGTCGCGCGGGTTCTCGGTCTCGTCCGCGTCTAACTCAGCATCGATGAGTTTGGATTCCTCGTAGAGCGATCGCCCAGTGGGCAGTTGCCAGTAGTCGGGGCCGGGCAGAGATCCGTGCTCAACATTGGCCATCGTGAGGATCCGGCGGGTGATGCCGGACGCCGAGTAGAGCTGCCCGTCGTGTTTCCAGCGAAGCGCCTTCTGCGTGTTCTCAGAGCCTGACCATTCGGCTTCGCCGATTGCTGGCGATTCGGCGACCAGTTTCTCGACCGCGGGTTGCCATGCAGTGGTGAGCCACTGGACGTTGAGGCGGATAGGGTCGCCTGCCTTGACGGCGCCGGCCCGGTTGAGCCGCGTGACCGAGTTCACGCGCCGGCGGGCGAAGCGGCGGGTTTCTTCTCCCTGCTCGCGTCGCCGTCGGCGCACAAGGTAGTCCTCTGCCTCTGGCAGCGGGATCAGCTGGCGGGCCGAGACGACAGCCCCTCTCTCGGAGTGCCGACGGGCGGTGATCTGGACGCAGCCGATGTCGATGTCATGGTCGCGCAGCCAGAGCACAACCGATGTGACAGAGGGACCGAAACCGCCGGCCACCAGCCGAACCCTGACAGGGCCGAGCTCATCATCCTCAAGCGAGGGAGCATGCTCAAAGATCTGCTCCCGCGCCTGCCCCTCATCGAGCTTGTGGTAGCGCGCATACTCCTCGATCACCTCGTCAACGGTCAGGCTGGAGCAGTAGGCCGCGTACTTGAGCGCCTGCAGCTCAGCCGTATCGCTTGCCGCATCCCGCTTCAGCTCGCCAACGACAAGCGATCCGCTCGCATCCAGGAACAGCACGTCAAGCCTGTCCAGTACGCGCCGCTCGCGCAGCTCCCATCGGTCGAACTCCGTCGTCACCACCAACAGGCCCGGCGCGACGATCTCAGGGCGCTCCGCCACCCACCGCTGCAAATCGTCACGCTCACGCAATCCCGCCGACTCGAGTGTCATCTCCGCCAGAGGCTCCGCCTTCCCCGTATCGAGATCCACCAAGAACGAGATCTCGTCCAGCTGCCTCGGCTGCCCGCTACTCATCGGCCCTCCTAGCTGTCCTTTCCACCACACAGCTCATTGCAACAACACCCTGCTGGCACTCTCCGTGAATCTCGATAACCAGTGGAACCGCGGAGGCTAGGTGAGTGTCCCGAGAAGTGTCGAGACGGTGGCCGAGTCCCCAACAGCCAGCCCGTCTCGTCGAGTGCGGTTGCCGCCAGCGGCGAGCCAGCCCGGCCTGACGGCCACAGGGAAAAGGCGGGCGCCGGCCTGGCCGCGGCCGGCGGCTAGCCGAGCTGGGCGACCATCTCGTCCCAGGTCGCTGCGTAGGCGCGGCCGTAGAAGGCGTGGGCGATACGCCCGGACTCGTCAACCAAGACCGTGGCCGGGTGCCCCGTGATCCCCCACTGGCGGATCTGAGCCCAGTCGCTGTCAGACAGCACCGGGAACTCCCAGCCGTGCTCCTGCATGAACGCACGCCCGGCCTCGTCGCTCGCGTCCACGTGGACACCGAGGAACGCCAGACCCGTCCGTCCCTTTGCCCACTCCGCGAAGGCGACGCCCTCGTTCCTGCAGTGCGGTCAGTGCTCGGCAAAGACCTTGACAACAAACGGCCTCCCCAGGAAATCCTCGGTCGAGATCGGCTCCCCATCCAATGTGAAACCAGAGAGGATCGGCGCCTTCGGCCGGCTCGCATCCTCCACACCGGCCGCGACTCCCGAAGGAGCCTCCTCGCCCAGAGCTGGTGTCGGCCCGGGTGGCGTTGACGACCCGGAGGCTGGTGGCGCTTCGCCTAGCGGCCCGGGGTCCGCGGCACCGCAAGCAGAAACAACCAGAAACACCGCCACGGCAGCACAGAAACCGAGAAGTAACCTGCCCCTGCCCAGAACGGCTCCCAGGCTACCGCACAGAGACCTTCCACCAACCAGCCGCCGACCCGCAAACGACAAGAGGACTCCCCCGCCCCAACCTTCGGCTGATGGGCACGTGCCCGGAGCACCCGTCGGCGGCGTGTCGGGCGAACGGCGGCTGCTGCTCGGATCCCAGGTTTCCGCGGTATTGACCGAAACAGATGGGGTTGTGTACCCGAAGCCGACAGCTTGGGCCTGGGCTTATATCTTCACCGGCGGGGTCGGCGCGCCGATGAGGAGCAACGACCGTCCTTTTGTCGTTGAGGATGTGGTGGTTCGCGTCAGCGCGGCGCTCCGCCTTTCGTCGCCGGTCAGTCTAGGAGTTCTCGGCGTTCAAGCCCACGTAGTCGCGGGCGACCTGGCCTGCGAAGTCAAGCAGCGTCTCGACCGGAGTTGAGCGCCGCCACGCGCCGAGCTCGGCCAGCGTGATCGACGCATCACCCTGTTCGCCGAACACCACGACATCGTCACCTGGCTGCGCGCCGGGGACCTGCGTGAGATCGAGCATAACATGCTCGAGCGAGAGTCCAACCACCGGCGCACGCTCGCCGCGCACAAGCATCGTCGCGGCCTGGTCCGCGTGCCAGCGGTAGCCATCCCGGCGCCCAATCGAGACGACACCGGTTACCGCGCCCGCAGCGAATTCGCGTGCGCCGCCGACGCCGACCGATCGAGCGGTCGGATTTGGGGCGACGCGGGAAAGCACGCTGCTGATCGATCGCGCGACGGGCTCGAGCCCCCGCATCGAGACCTCCTCGGCCGCGGCCGGCGGAATCCCGTACATGGCATGACCCGGGCAGATCGCGGAGCTCGAATCGGCGAGCCCCGCCAGCGCCCCGGCACTGCTGAGCGCTTGTGAGTGCGGTGGCTCGAGGCCACGCGCCTCGAGCGAGCGCAGCACCGACGTGAAGCTGGCCAGGCGCGTCTCGGCCCACTCCCGCCCGGCGCGATCAACGAACGGCAGGTGCGTGAACACACCGTCGAGCTCAACGAGCGGCAGTCCGCGAAGCGCCTCGGCGAAGGCGACTGCGTCCTCGGGAAGTACTCCGTGGCGGCCGAGGCCCGCATCCACCTTGAGCCATACAGGCACCGGAGAAGCGGCCCGAGCCGAGAGCTCACGCGCGAGCTCGAGGCTGTCGATCCCCGGCATGAGCCTGTGCTGGAGAACCGAGGGGATCGCATCGGGGAGGAAGCCCGGAAAGAGCAAGATCGGCGTCGCGACGTGCGCCTCCCGGATCTGGACGGCCTCATTCACGCTGCCCGTCGCCAGCGCGAACACGCTCGCCGCCTCGAGCGCGCGTGCGACCGCAACGGCCCCGTGGCCATAGGCATCGGCCTTTACCGACGCGATGATGTCGAGGCCCGGACCGCTCCGCCGTTCGATTTCGCCGAGGTTCCTGCAGAGCGCTGCGAGGTCAAACTCCGCCCGCGCCCGGCTAGGGGCCGAGAACGCCGACTCGGGCTGCGACTCGTCCACAACCCGCGAGGCTACCGGCGATCGGCTGGAATCCGGGGTGGCGTACTTCCTCGGGGTGCACCTTAACCCACTATAGCCTAGGCAATCCCTCTCCTGGTGCCACCGGCCGCCACGAGCACCAGTGGGCGAAGCTTGTCCTCTGTTCGGGGTCCCGCGCGGGTCGCGTCTGGGTCACGCACAACCGATAGCGAGCACAGCTTCTTCACCCGCAGCCATCAGGACGCTGAGCCATGGTGCGCGCAAGGTCAGCGTTTTGGCAGCTTCCAGCGACAGGAGGTTAGGCGCCGCGGCCGTGCTCATCTGGGTGTCCGGCCCGGCCGTAAGATCGAGAGTCTCCATGAGTAGGTCGTGTGTGTTCTCCCGGAGGCCTGAGGGTGAGTCGGGGCTCGCTCTCGTTAGTGGGAGTCCGCGTGCGCTCGAGTTGGCGCTGCTCGAGCGGATCGCGTCTATCCGTGCCTCTGATTCGCTCTGCCCGGTTGACGTGGTTGTGGGCGGGGTGCTTCTTCGTCCCTATTTGCAGCGTCGGTTGGCCGATACATCGGCCGGGCTTGTCAATGTTCGCCTCTCGACTCTGGGCGAGCTGGGATTGCGGCTGGGCGAGCCATCGCTTGCCGCGTCTGGCAGGCGGCCGCTGCCGGCTGTTGCTGAGCGTGCCTACGTCCGCGAGGTCGCCGACGCATCGAGTGGTTATTTCGAGCCGGTCGCTTCAACGCCTGGGTTCGCGGAAGCTGTGCGCCGCCTGGTGCGCGAGCTGCGCCAGGAGGGGATCGACCCGGATTTGCTCCGCGAGCTCGCGCCAGCCGAAGCCGAATCGGCAGGGAAAGGTCGTGCGCTTGCCGACCTCTACGACCGGTATCTCGTCGGGCGAGCAGACGCCTATGACGGTGAGGACGCTCTGGCCGCGGCCGACGCGCGCAGCTTCGATGGCGATGCCCTGTTCGTCTACGGAATCTGGCGGCTTAGTGCAGTGGCGCGCGATGTGATCGAGCGAATCGCCGAGCGCGTGCCCGTGGTCTTTCTTCTGCCGGCGATCGCTGCAGATACCGACGATGTACATGTCGAGCTGCGAGCCTGGTTGACTGCCTGCGGCGCGAACGTTGAGACTCTCGGTACGGTTGCGAGGGCGTCGACGCTGGGAGCACTCCAGCATGAGCTCTCTGATCCGACCAAGCCGGCCGCGAACGATGGGACGGTCGAGCTGGTCTCGGCGCCCGATCCGCTGGCCGAGGTGCGAGAGGTCGCACGCGCGTGTCTCGTCTGGGCCGAGCAGGGCATCGCATTCCGGGAGATGGCGGTCTCTTACCGGCAGGCCGAGGTCTATCGGCCGCTCGTCGAGGCGGTCTTTTCGGAGGCTGGCATCCCGGTCTACCTCGACGACGGGCCCTCGCTCGCCGAACGACCTCTGGGCCGCCGGGTTCTCGCTGTCCTCGATCTGATCGACTCGCCCTTCAGGCGTCGAGACGTGATCGGGTTGCTCTCGGACGGTCGCATGCCGCGAGAGACGCGTGAGCGGTTCGGTGACGCGCCGGCGGCGCGGTGGGATTCCGTATCGCGTCGCGCGGGCATCGTGGAGGGAGTTGAGCAGTGGCGCGGTCGGCTCGGTCGGCTCCGCCAACGCGAGGCCGAGGCGGCGTCTGGCGAGGAGGCGCCGGACTGGCTACAAGGGCGCGTCGACGATTGCGACTCTCTGCTCGCTTTTGTGGACGTCCTCGCGCGCGATCTGGAGCGCCGGCCCGAGCGAGGCAGCTGGGTGGAGTCACTCTCGTACATCCAGGACCTGCTCGCGACATACGTCGAGGGTGTCGAGGCCGTCAGCGGGTATCTCGACCAGCTTGCCGAGCTCGACCGACTCGTAGGAGAGGTGGAATTTGCGCGCTTCCTCGACGTCGTGCGCGCCGAGGTGAAGGCCCTCAAGGCGGGTGATCTCGATGAGGGTCAGCAGGGCGCGTTCGGTCGTCGCGGCGTCAACGTGCTCGACCTCAGCCAGCTCCGCCACCTGCGATTCCGGGCCGTCGCCGTGCTCGGACTGGCAGAGCGCGTATTCCCGCCTCCGCCCCAACAGGACCCACTGCTACTCGATGACGAGCGCGAGCGACTGAACGACGCTGGTGACTTCGGGCTGCCGCTGAGAGCACGCGGCGCCGATCCGGAGCCGATGCAGTTTGCCCTGGCCGTACACGCCGCGGGCGAGCGGCTCATGCTCTCCACCAGGAGGGCCGAGGAGGCGGGCGGTCGCGCCCAGTTGCCCTCGATGTTCTTCCGAGCAGCTGCCTCTGCGCTCGAGGGGCGCCGCGTCAGGGTCGAGGAGATTGCCGGCCTTGGCTGCGTCCGCCGCGTTCCTGCCGGCCGAGTTGGAGCCTCCAGCCCAGAGGCTGCGCTCACGCTCGAGGAGCGCGATCGCACCGTGCTCGAGCTCGAGCCCGTGCTGGGCCGCGCCCTGCTCGAACGGCTCGAGCCGCGAGCGGCCCGAGCGGACGCCCTTCGTCGTGCCCGTTGGAGCACTCGCTCGTTCACAACCTACGACGCCGTGTTCACCGATGCCGATGCTCTCGAACTACTCGCATCGAGGCTCGATGAACGACTCCTCTACCCGACGCACCTCGAGACCTACGCGACCTGCCCCTACCAGTATCTGCTCGCGCACGTCCTCCGTGTCAGGCCTCTCGAAGAGCCTGAATCAGTCCTTCGCATCGACCCGCGTACGAAAGGCACGGTGGCGCACCGCATACTTCGGCGCCTCGTCGCCGAGCTGGGATCCTCTCCCGTCTCGACGGAGACAGCGGCCCACCGCGCGAGGCTCGAGGCCATCCTCGAGGAGGAGCTTTCCGATGCCGAAGCGCAGGGTCTGACGGGTGCCCCACTGCTGTGGGCCGCCGATCGTCGCGAGCTCGTTGACGATCTGTTGGCGTGGTTCGACCAGGAGGTCGGGGACGGCGCTGTGTTCACAGAGAGCGCGGTCGAGGTCAAGTTCGGCGAAACGTGGGCGGATGGCCCGCGCAGCCCACTGGCCAGTGACGATCCCCTTGTGCTCGAGGTTGGCGAGCGCGAGCTTCGCATAGGGGGAGTCATAGACCGTATCGACCATGCGGCTGACGGCGCCTACCGGATTATTGACTATAAGAGCGGCGCGGGCGTGGGGCTTCCCAGGGGCGGGCAACTCAGCGGAGGGAGGGCGCTGCAGCTGCCGATCTACCTGCTCGCTGGTGCAATGCTGCTCGAGGCAGACCACCGCGACGGCGAGGCCGGCTACCACGTGGTCTCCCGGCGTGGCCGGCTGAAGCGGATCACGTTCACGGGTGCCGACTACGAGGCGCGGCGCGATGACATCCAGTCGGTGCTCACGCGAATCGCCGACGGGCTAGCGGGCGGCGACTTCCATCCCGAGCCGAGCGACTCGAGCTGCCACTGGTGCGATTACCAGAACCTCTGCGACGTGGGTCGCTCCCGCATCCGCCAGCGCAAGGCCGCCGACCCACGCGCTAGCTCGTTCGACGAGATGCAGGGCATCGCATGAGCCGATTCGCTCCCATTGACCGCGAGATGCGCGAGCTCGTCAGGACAGACCTCGACTCGAACCTGTGCGTGGAGGCAGGCGCGGGCACCGGTAAGACGACTGTCCTTGTCGAGCGAATCACGGAGGTCTTGCGAAGCGGTCACGCGACGGTCGACGAGGTTGCGGTGATCACGTTCACCGAGGCCGCGGCGGCCGAGCTGGCCTCACGAGTGCGTGAGCAGCTCGAGCTCGCGCTCGACGGTGCGATCGGACTGGCCGAGCGAGACCGACTGCACGCTGCCATCACAGGCTTGTATCGAGCACACGTCGAGACGATCCACGCCTTCGCTGCGGGACTGCTGCGCGAGCGGCCGGTCGAGGCCGGCCTCGATCCCGGCTTCGACGTGCTCGACGCCCTCGAGGCTGATCTCGCGTTCGACGCCGCGTACGAGCAATGGCTCACGGGAGCGCTCTCCGAGGAGCATCCGGAGATCGTCACCGCTGTTCGCCGTGGCTTCGATCTCAAACAGATCCGAAAGCTGGCCGAGACACTCCACGCGCATCGCTCGCTCCTGCCGCTGATCCGGGAGGCAGCGGCCGGTCGACCCGAGGCGGAGCTCGTCACGGAGGCGGCCGCGGCAGCCGAGCGGTGTCGGCGGCTCCTCCCCTACGCGGGAGTCGACGAGACGGGTATCGCGGACATGGAAGCGATCATCGACTACGCGACCAGGCTCGAAGCAGCGCTCGATGATCCAGCCGAGCTCGACCGGGAGATCCTCTATCGCGCCCCGCGCCTGCAGCCGCATCGCGGCAAGAAGACAGACTGGGAGGACAGCGAACGCTGCCCGGAGTCGAAGGCGCTGCGCAAGGAATTCCGGGAGGCACTCGCAGCCGCGCGCGAGGCCCAGCGCACCCAGACTCTCACCGCGCTGATGCCGCTCGCCGAGCAGTTTGTCACCGACTACGAGGCTCAACGAAAGGCCGACGGAACGGCCGACTTTGACGACCTACTCGAGTGGGCACGCGACCTCCTCGCGACGAGCAAGGAGGCGCGCGAGTACTTTCGACGGCGCTTCCGCGTCATCCTCGTCGACGAGTTCCAGGACACCGACCCGGTACAGGCCGAAATCGCGCTCTGCATCGCAAGCGACGCAGAGCCCACCGACGACTGGCTGAGAATGCCTCCTCGCCCCGGCAGCCTCACAGTGGTCGGCGACCCCAAGCAGTCGATCTACCGCTTCCGACGTGCCGACATCGCCGTCTACGACGCGATCCGTCACGGCCCGCTGGCCGAGGGAAACGTGAGCCTCGTGCAGAACTTCCGCTCGGTCGGTGGCGTCCTCGACTGGGCCAACGACGTGTTCGATCGCGTTCTCGTAGAGCAGGAGGGCGTGCAGCCGGCAAACACGCCGCTCGTCGTCGGAGATACGGCGCTGGCCGACGAGACGCTCTCGGTGTGCGTGGTGCACGGAGAGCCAGCCGACAGCTCGGCCGACGGCGTCAGGACGGAAGAGGCGCGCCTGCTCGCCACGACGATCCGCGAGGTCGTGAAGCGTGGATGGACGGTGCGCGATCGCCCCACCGGATCAGAGCGGGCGGCAACCTACGGTGACATCGCCATCCTCGTCCCGCGCCGCACCGCTCTGGACACGTATCTCGGAGCACTCCGCCGGGCGGGCATTCCTGTTCGAGCCGAGAGCGGCCGCTCGTTCTTCCAGCGCCAGGAGGTGCTCGATCTCGCGAACGTCCTCCAGTCGATCGACGACCCGCTCGACCAGGTAGCACTGGTCGCGAGCCTGCGCTCGGGCGTCTTCGGATGCAGCGACGAAGAAATCTACCTCCACCACGCGCGGGGGAACCGGCTCGACTACCGGGTCGATCACGACGGGAGCCCCGACAGCGTCGCCGAGGCGCTGGCACTTCTGCGTGACCTTCACGACCTGCGAAGCCGCGTCTCGCTGGCGCAGCTCGTGCGCTCGGCACTCAGCAAAACACGGCTCGTCGAGATCGCCCTGGCCGGATGGGACGGGCAACAATCGGCCGCAAACCTCTTGAAACTTGCCGACCAGGCGCGAGCCTTCAGCGCATCGGGCGCCGGCGGGCTCAGGGCGTTCGCCCGCTGGCTCTCGGAACAACGCGCCTCCTCCGATGAAGCAGAGGCGAACGTCGCCGAGGAGTCAGACGAGGTCGTTCGCGTCATGACCATCCACGCCTCGAAAGGACTCGAGTTCCCGATCGTCGCGCTCGCCAACCTCGGCACGCGACCGCGGAACGACATCGAAACCGGTGCCCGAGCGACACGCGCACCGACTCCACCTGCGCATCAAGGCAGGTGACAGCGAGTTCAAGACCCCGGGTTTCGACGAGGCCTGGGAGCACGAGAAGGAACAGAAAACAGCCGAGGAGAAACGGCTGCTCTACGTCGCCGTCACGCGAGCGCGCGACCACGTGATCGTTCCGGTCGCCTCCGCGCCAGACAAGCCCGGCCCCATGCTGTTCGAGCTCTTGCCCTCAATCCCTGAGTGGGACGCCAACGCGGCCGGAACCGTGGTGGACGGATGCCACATCATCGATCGCGAGCACCTACCGGAACTGCCCGAAGACGAGCCGCCTGACAGAGCCCATGTCGATGACTCGCTTCTAGACGCAGCTGTCGCCGAACGCGAGCCCTGGGGAAATGCCCGCAAGGTGGTCATCAGCAAAGCACGCGACGAGCTCGCCATCCACCCCGCCACCAAGGACGAAGGCGACGACCCGCTCCCGGCAGCGCTCATCGGCGCCGACGACCAGCCACTTATAGCCGGCGGTGGCGAAGGCCCGCCGCTCCTCAAAGGCGAGGCGCTCCACCGAGCACTCGAACTCGTCGATCTGCGCTCGCCCGGTGATCTCGATCAGATCGTCGCTGCGGTCTGCACGATCGCTGGACTCGAGGCCGCAACAGCCGAGGTGCTCGAGATGACGCAGGCGTGCCTTGCCTCGCCCACCGTCAAGCGGGCACTGGCCGCGGACGCGTTCTGGCGCGAAGTGCCCTACACCGTTCGCGTGCTCGGCGGCTACGCGACCGGGCGAATCGACCTTCTCTTCCGTGAGAACGACCAACTCGTCGTCGTCGACTTCAAGAGTGATGCGGTCGGCCCGTCCGCCGTTACGCAACAGGCGGAGCAGCACCGCGCGCAGGCCGAGGCCTACTCAGGCGCCCTTGAACAGGCGACCGGCCAACGGGCGAACGAGGTGGTCTTCATCTTCGCGCGCACGGGCGCAGAGCACGCGCTAGATCTAGCCAGCTAAACCGACGTCTGGATAGCTAAGACGCGACCCCGGGGGCCGAACCGGGGACAAGCCTCGCCCCCTCGCTCAGCGACCCCGAATGTGTGGCGGCGCCGGCTGAGCGATCCGGTCTACCCAAGACGCGACCCCGAACGGGGGGACAAGCTTCGCCCGCTGGTGCTCGTGGCGGCGCGCCGCGGCGGCTGCTTGGCGGCCGGTGGCCCCGTTTGGCACCCTTTGTGGCACCCTGGGACGGCCGCGGGACCGCATGGATAAACGGTTTTCCCGGGCTGGGGGTGCCATGGGTGCCACGCCCGATCATTGGGAACCCTATGAATAAAGGGATTTCGCGGCCTCCTGACCTGTTTTTCTCTTCGGGTGCCACCAGGAGAGACGTTTCGTTCACTAAGACGCGACCCCGGGGGGCCGAACCGGGGACAAGCCTCGCCCCCTCGCTCAGCGACCCCGGATGCGTGGTGGCGCCGGCTGATCGAACGGGCCTGACCCGGTTGGTGCCGTTGGCGGCGCGCCGATCGGCTCGCGTTGGCCCGGCTGCAGGGGTGCCATGGGTGCCACACCCGATCATTGGAAATCCCATGGATAAAGGGTTTCCGGGCCTTTTCGCGGGTCTTTTCTTTTGGGTGCCATTAGGTGGGGGATTCCGCTAGACGAGTGCCGCGCCAAGCCCGATCCCAGCGCGTTGGACCAGCATCGGGCCGAGGCTCGAGGTGATCGGGAACGTCAGCGTCGCGACGGCGCAGATGCTCAACCCGATCGCCATCGAGCGGGTCGCGCCGATCCGATCGACGACCGAGCCGCTGAAGAGGGAGCAGATCGCGTAGGCCGCGAGAAACGACGCCATCAGCAGCCCCGCCTGGGTGTGCGAGAAGCCGAGGTCGTCGACGAACGTCGTGATCAGCGGCGGGACCGCGAACACGGCCATGTAGACGGGGCCGGTCGCCAGGGAAGCGCCGATAAACGCGACGATCACCCGGCGGCGCGTCAACCCGTGTTCGCCAGCCAGCTGCACGCGCCCATTGTTACCGGGGCCGCGCTCGCGGTCGCGGCGGGTCAGGCGAGGAGCTCAGCCGAGTGGTGTCGCCTCGATCGCGCGCGCAGACCCCGGCGAAGTCGTAGAAGCGCCCGTGGAACGCGAGCCACGGCTCCGTCCAGGCGAGCACCTGTTAGCTGTCGCCGCAGCGGCTGATGCTGAAACCAGGATACGATCAGGCCGATTCAGTGCCCCGCGTGATCGACAGCCATACGCACTGGACCCCCCCGGTGCTCCTCGAGGCGCTCCAGAAGCGAGACGCCGCGCCCCGGATCGTCTCGGAGAACGGAACCCGGATGATCGAGCTCGCTCCCGGGCAGCTCTTCCCGCTGAAAGACGATTTCTGGAACGAAGAGGTGAAGCTCGAGAAGATGAACCGCGATCGCATCGACGTCGCGGTCGTCAGCGCCGTCGGAGGCATCGCCATAGTCGACTTGCTAGACGAGCGTGATCAGCAGCCGATCGCGCGTGAGGCCAACGAGCAGATCGTCGCGCTCGCCAAGCGCCATCCGGGCCGGTTCGCCGGGCTCGCGATTCTGCCCATGCTGCAAACCCGACCGAGCTGTGGAGGAGCTCGAGCACGCTGCGAAGATCGGCCTGAAAGGCGCGATGGTCTACGCCCACGTCGCAGGCTGCTACCTGGATGCTCCCGAGTTTCGCCCGGTCTTCGAGGCGGCGGAGACGCTCGGCCTCACGATCCAGATCCACCCGACGAACCCGCTGTCGGCGAACCTGCTGGAGACCGGCTTCCTGATCACCGCCGTCGGCTTTCTGTTCGACACGACGACGACCACGCTCCGTCTGATTCAGGATGGGATCTACGACAGCCTCCCCGAGCTCAAGCTGCACCTGTGCCACGCCGGCAGCCTGCTTCCCTACGTAATCGAACGGATCGACTTCCAGGCCAGCCTCTTCCCACAGGACGTCGCGAAGCTCAGCGCCGCGCCGAGCGAGTACATCGCGAAGCTCTACACGGACTCGGTCTGCTCCTGGGTGCCCGCACTCCGGACAGCCGTCGAGTTCTTCGGTGCCGACCAGGTCATGTTCGGCACCGACGATCCGTACTGGCCCGCCCGGCCGGCGCACGAGACGCTCGAGGCGCTCGAACTCTCGGAGGACGATGGTGAGCGCCTGCGCTGGCGCACCGCCACCGAGCTCTTCGGTCTTGAGCCCTAGTCGGCCGAGACCCTGGGCCTGCCGAAGAGCTCGCTCCAGCGCATCGTAAGCAGCGTCGCGGCGCGACGCCAGATCGGCTTGCGCGTCGGCCGACGAGCCTCCTCGGGCAGGTCGCGGGCCTCCTCTGCCGGGCCCTGTTTGCGCCCCCAGCCGAAGGCGAGTGCGAGCAGGACGATCACATACGGCAAGACCTGCAGCCATCCCCCAAGAGACTCGAGACCGACGCGGAACTGCAGCGCGAACGCTGCCCCAAAGACCAGCGATGCCACCAACGCACCCAGCGGTCGCCACGCGCCGAGAATGACAACCGCAAGCGCGATGAATCCGCGGCCGCCGACCACGCTGGTATCGAACGTCCCGACGGTCCCGACTCCGATGACGGCGCCAGCCAAACCGATGATAAGTCCGCCCACAGCCAGGACGGTGAACCTCAGACGGATCAGGTCGACGCCGAAGCTCAGCGCAGCCCTCATCGACTCGCCGCTCGCTCGCACCGTAAGTCCCCAGCTCGTCACGAGGAAGATCTCGAGCCCGAACGCGAGCAGCAACATCAAGTAGATCAGCGGCTGCTGATGAATCAGGACTGAGACGCCAGCCCCGCCGACTTCTGGCCAGGGTGCACGCAACAGCTCGCCACCCGTCGTGAGCCCGGCGGGGAACCATTGAATGAGCAAGAAGCCCATGAGTCCAATCGAACCAACGTGCATCACCAGCCCCCCCACGATGTCGCCCATCCGCAGCTTGATCGTCAGGAGCCCCAGGATGAGCGCGGCCACGACCCCGATGCCTCCCCCGATTAGCGCGCCGAGCCAGACCGACCCCGTCCAGTCGACACCGGCTATCGAGAAGAAGGCAGCCGAGAGCATGATCCCCTCGACACCCACGAGCAGGATGCCGGCCCGCGAGCACAAGAGGACACCGAGCGCAGCGAGCCCTATCGGTCCCGTGACCCTGATCACGGCATCCCAGTAGTCGATCGAGAAGAAAGGATTCTCGATGGCGAGAAGGCTGCTATCCACTGCCGGTCTCGATTCCGGTGCCTCGGCCGCCGGCATGGGTGCCCTGGCCCACCTTCCCGGCCAGGGACGCCCCCGGCGGCGCGTTCCGCGCTGAACGCCAGTGCTGAACCGAGCGGATCACCGCATACAGGATGAACAGCACGATCACGGGAAGTGTCTGCATGATCGTGACGATTGAGTCAGGTACCGAGGCCGAGCCCTTGAGCGCCGGACCCGCCGAGGCGAGCATGCCGAAGAGAATCGCCCAGACGGGGATCAGCATCGGGCTCCTCAACGCGAGGAAGGCGATCACGACGCCTTCGAAGCCCCACAGGCGCGCCCAACCCGGAGCGATGTAGTAGCGCAGGCCCTCGATCACAAGCGCGCCAGCCAGTCCGGCGAGAGCCCCCGTAGCGAGGAACGAGCCCATCCAGTAGCGCTGCACGGGAACAGCTGCATGGCGCGCCGCTTCCCGGTTGAGGCCAACTGCCCGCAGCCGCAGCCCCGTGTTCGTTCCCCGGACCCAGACGATCGTTGCGATCGAGAGCGCGAGCGCTACGACGATGCCCCACGTGAGCTCGACGCCTGCGACGCTGAAGTCGATCCGCGCGTCTCCCGGAATCCGATTCGTCTGCGGAGTGAAGCGATTTTCCTCAGATTGCAGGGGTCCTTTCATGATCTCGTTCACGACGATGAACGCGATGAAAGTCAACATCAGCGTCGAAATGATTTCGTTTGCTCCACGCTTGGTCTTCATCCAACCGGCGATTGCCGACCAGAAAGCTCCGCTCAACATTCCGGCGATCATGGCGCTCAAAATCACGATGGCGGGCGGCGCCGACCCAGGAAAAAAGAGGATGGTCACGAGCGCGGCCAGTCCGCCGATCTGAAGTTGCCCGTCCATTCCAATGTTGAAGACGCCTGCCTCAAGGGCGATCCAGAACGCAGTCGCGGTCAGGATGAGAGGAACTGCCTGGTCGAGCGAGACACCGAGGGAAATGGTTGATCCGATCGAGCCTTCCCAGAGAGCCCGGAAGATCTTTCCCGCGTCGTGGCCGATGGCCCACAGGATCAGAACAAGGACGAGGAGCGAGCCCACGAACGCCGCGATCTGGATGAGAACGGACTGCGCGGACCCAGCGGCTCTGAGGCTCGAGACCATGTCCCCGACACCGCTCTCGAGTCGCGAGCCCGTCAAGCGTCTTGCCATGTCACCTGGCCGCGTCCACAGGTCCGGATATCGACGCTACGCCGCCTCGACGTACCATTCCGCCAGCTGCTTGCGGTCATACGCGTCGCGATCCTGCTCGCCGACGATGCGGCCTCGATTCATCACCACGACGCGATGCGAAATCGAGAGCAGCTCGTCGAGGTCGCTCGACGTAAAAACGATCGCGGTGCCCCGAGAGGCGTTCTCGACAAGGATGTCGCGGATGTTGGCGGTCGCCTGGACGTCAAGTCCCTGTGTCGGGTACGAGAGCAGAAGGACCTTTGAGTCGCGCTCGCACGCGCGAGCGATGACGAGCTTCTGCTGGTTCCCACCCGATAGCTGGTCCGCGCGAAAGTTGGGATCCGGCGGTTGCACCGCATACGTCCTGAGCACGGAGGGAACCTCGTCGAGCACATCCGCACCGAGCGCGTAGGTGAAGTGATCTGCCAGGGAGAACGTCGGCACGATTCCGTCGCGGCGACGATCGCCCGAGACGAAGTGGATCCCCGCATGCCAGCGCTCGTACGACGAGCTGGATGTGATCTCCTCCCCCTGCAAGTGCAGCCGACCTGCGGTCGCCTCGCGCAGGCCGGCCATCGCCTCGAGTAGCTCGAGTTGCCCGTTCCCGTCAACCCCGGCAACGCCGAGGATCTCGCCCGTGCTGACGCAGAGCGAGACGTCGTTCACGACCCGGTGCTTGGTTTCGTCCGTGACAGAGAGCTCGGTGGCCTCGAGCACGTCCTCGTCCGTGGCGCTCACCAGCGCGCTGCGCTCGACTACGGTGGTACCGACCATCGCCTGGGCGAGCTCGCTCGTCGAAGGCAGGCCTCCGTGCTCGTACTCTCCGATGACACGGCCGCCACGCAGAATCGTGACCCGGTCTGCGATGCGCCTCGCCTCATCGAGGCGATGGGTGATGAGCAGCACCGCGATCCCGCGGTCGGCGAGTTCGCGGACCTTTTGGAGAAACACGTCGATAAGCGTCGGCGGAAGCAGGCTCGTCGGCTCATCGAGCAGAAGGATCGTCGGCTCCTGGCACAGCGCGCGCAGCAGCTCTATCCGTTGTCGCTGAGGCAGCTCGAGCTGGCTCACCCGCTCGTCGAGCTCGACGGGTAGATCGAAGTCTTCCGAGACCTTCGCTACGCGGTTGCGCGTGGTGCGGCTCGCCGCTAGCCCCAGTGCCAGCGCAATGTTCTCGAGCGCGGTCATCGACGGAACGAGCATCAGGTCCTGAAAGACGGTTGCGATCCCGGCGGCTGCGTGTGCTCTCGGGTTGCCGGCGGGAAGCTCCACACCGTCGAGGCGGACACTCCCTGCGTCGGCAACAAGACGGCCGGTGAGGACGCCTACCAGCGTGCTCTTACCTGCCCCGTTCTGGCCTAGGAGCGCATGGACCTCGCCTCCCAAGAGGCGGAGGCTTACGGTGTCATTGGCGCGTGTCGCGCCGAAGCTCTTCGTTACCCCGTCGGCGACGAGCGCTGTCGGCTCCATGCGCCTCTTCTATCATGCCCCGAAGCTCGCGACTCTCGGCTCCGGATCGCCATAGTCGAAGCTGCGGTACTCCTTGAGTACTTCGACGACGCCGTCGATGACCGCATCGAAGATGGCCTTGCCGGTCTGGGCCGAGGCCACGGTCGGATCCCCGAGCACGCCGCTCGGAAATCGATCTTTGATGTCGTACCCGACCGTGACGTTGCCGGCCTTGTAGATGTCGGCCGTCGCCGAGGAGAGACCGAAGTGCCGCTTGGGATCGACGTAGTCAGCCTCGGCGTGCTCCATCTGAACGAGCTCCGGCCGAAGGTGCAACTCAATCGAGGTCTCGAACTCGCCGGCGTGCATCTCGCCCCCCGTTCCGCTCGTGCGGGCCTCGGAGAAGGCCTCACGTCCGAAGTCGGTGTAGTGGAGGCTGGCGAGGGTGACGCCGATTCGTGTCTTGAACTCCCGAATGAACAGCTGGGCAATAGGCCGGTTGCCCGCATGACTCGTAACGAGCGCGATCTTCCGGAAGCCGTTCGCGACGACGCTGCTGCAGATGTCCTCGAGCAAGCTCAGCAGCGTGGTAGGCCGAAGCGTGATCGTGCTAGCGAACCCCATCTGCATCGCCGAGTAGCCCCATGAGACCGGTGGAGCTACCACCGTGCATCCGAGCTGCCGAGCCGCCGCGATCGCCACGTTGTACGAGATCGAGATGTCCGTGTCGGTCGGCAAGTGAGGGCCGTGCTGCTCGACGGCGCCGACAGGAACTAGGACGAGGTAGCCTTCGTGTCGCGCCTCCTCGAGGTCGCGCTCGGTCAACTCTCCCCACAGGATGCGCTCCGCCATGCTGACTCCTTTCTCTCAGGTGGATAGGATCGTCTGGTGACCAATGAATCCGAAGGATGCTCGATCGGAGGAGGTGCGCAATGAGGACTGTGACCATCGCCGCCGCGCAGCCCCATACCCATCGGGGAGCCGACGAGATACGCAACGTCGAGCGGGCGTTGGAATACATCGACGAAGCTGCGGACGCCGGCGCCCAGATCATCGCCTTCCCGGAGGGCTATCCGGGACCGTATTACGGGTCCCTCGACTACTGCCCCGACGAGGAGATTGCCAGCAAGGCCCGCGAGCGCTCTGTCTTCGTAATCCACAGTCGGCTCGAGGAAACGGAGCTCGACGACAAGTACGCCCTCCTGCTTCGTCTCGTTGACCCGAACGGGAATCTCCGCGGAACCTACCAGCGCGTTCAGGTTCCATCGACTCGGCTCAACAAGCTGCTCTTCGGCAAGGACCTGAAACCCGGCTCCGAGAGCGATCTCGCCGTGTACGAGACCGAGATCGGCAACATCGGTCTCCTGATCTGCTCGGAGGTGTATTCGCCGGAACTGTCGCGCATCTTGACGCTCAAGGGAGCTGACATCATCTTCTATCCAGTCGGCGGTCTCATCTACGAGATGATGGCGAGCTGGAAGACCATGGTCCGGGCCCGGGCGATCGAGAACCTGATCTACGTTGTCTCGACCGGGAACATCTACGGGCGAGAGCAGGGCATGGGCACGATCGCAGGCCCCGAGGAGATCTTGGCCGAGTCGGCCAAGCCCGGGCTGCTCGTTGCCAAGCTCGACCTTGACCGGCTTGACGAGCTGCGCGACGACGATGAGCCGGGCGCGCTTCCCTACCCGTCAGAGACGGTCCCAGGCCTGATTCGCTGGCGGCGACCGGAGCTGTACGGCACGCTCGTCGAACCCGGCGCAACGGAGACGAAAGTCGAACTCACGGCGCTGGCCGGGGCCGGCGCCCAAGACGCTCCAGGGTAGGCAGCCCCGCCGAGGTCACTCGGAAGCCGACGGCGGGCAGTCTCAACAGCACGGCCCAGAGGGACTCGGTCGCAGTAAGGGGGAGACGATCGTTACGCGGCCCTGGTCGTAGGCTTGCGTCATCGCGGCGAACAGAACTGCTGTCACGCATGCAAAAGCGACAACCATGCGTGCGTATGGTCGCTCCCGATCCGTACGGCGCCACGCAAGCCTCGCGGCGACCGAATGCTGCGCGCCCGGATTCGGGCACACGGTCGGGACGCCGAGGACCGATCCCTCCTAACATTCCGTGCGCCAGATCGTCAGCTAGAGGTGAGTCTGTTCGATAGTCGGTGGCCGCGTCTCTGATCAGATGGGCCACCGACAGAAGGAGGACGAGATGAAGTTGAGACGGAGTCTGCTGTTTGTCGTGCTGGGACTGATTCTCGCCCTGGCCGTTGCGGCCTGCGGCGGTGACGACGCAGCTGCCCCGGAGCCGGCGCCTGCAGCGGAGCCAGCACCGGCAGAGGACCCGGCACCGGCTCCCGCCGCCGCGGAACCACTGGAGGTACGGGTCATCACGGCGACGCCGATCAACGCGGGGACCTGGGATCCCGGTCACTACGCCAGCTACTCGCAGGTAGCTGAGGAGTTGGGCTGGAACCTCGAGATCGCCGAAACGGTTCCCTACGGGGAGGCGACCGCAGTCCTGGAACGGTGGGGCCAGGAGGGCGTCGACATCATCTTCACGACCGACGGTGGCTTCGAGGACACGTTCCTGCCGGCGGCGGAGAAGTTCCCCGACACCGTGTTTGCGTCGATGTCCGACCTGTCCAAGACGAACGATCTGCCAAACCTGGCCGTCTACTCCTACAACACGTGTGAGTTCGGCTTCGTTACCGGCGTAACGGCCGGGCTGCTGACCGAGTCCAACCTGGTCGGCGTCGTCGGCTCGATCGAGATCCTGCCAGCTACGCAGATCCTCGACGGAATGGCATTTGGGATGGCCCAGGTCAACCCAGACGCGACGACGACGCTTAAATACTCGGGCGATTTCATCGATGCTGCCAAGGCCCAGGAGGTCACATCCTCAGAGATCGAGGAAGGGGCCGACGTCATCGTCGCCGTAACACACGGCGGGGTCTCGCCGCAGATCGCGGGCCGCGCGCAGGAGGAGGGGGCACTCTACATCGGCTCGTACGCCGACGAGGAGCAGTTCGCTCCTGAGGCGACCGTGACCAGCGTCCTTCCGGATCTCTCAGGCGGCTACCGCGCCGTGGCCGAGCAAGTGGTCGACGGCACGTTCGCCGGGCCGATTATCAACCTTGGCTCGATCGCCGACGGGTCGATCCGCCTGACCGAGTTCTCCGCGGGCTATGAGGACGTCGAAGCACAGGTGCAGGAACTCGCCGACATGGTGGCGAGTGGTGACCTCGTGATCGAGGGCTGCTCGGTAGGCGCAGGCTAGGCGCCAACAGACCGGAAGAGCTTCGTCCGACCTGGCGATCGTGCCAGCCGGACGAGGCTCGCCGGACACCCAGAGACCGGCCGGCGCAGGGGGCTATCCGCGCCCCTGTGTCGGATCGGTTTCTGAAATTGGTCCTACGCGAGAATCGGCGTCTCGGGCACGTAGTCCGGGTCAAGCGGCCTGCAGCCATCTTCCGTCACGAGCATCGGGCAGCCAACGCTGACTCCGCGTTTGCCGTTCTGCGTGACGGGATGAGGCTCGAAGGCGAACACCATGTTCGGCCGGATCTTCTCGGAGAGGTCCGGGTACCAACCCACGCGCGGGTAGGTCCCCATCGGCATCTCGAGTGAGAGTCCCAGACCGTGGAAGGCCGGGTTAGCGAAGACGAAGCCGGCCTCGCTAATCGGGGTGGTAAGGGCGTCTTCGAGCTCCTGCAGGGGGATGCCCGGCCGCATCATCTCGGCTCCCGCGTGGAAGGCCGTGGCACCGCACTCGAGGAGCGCTTTCCAGTCGTCCTCGGGCTCGTCGATCGCAAAGGCGACATTGTACTGGGCCTTGTAGCCACGGTACGTCGCATCGATCTCGATCAGGATGATGTCGCCGGCCTCCAGCACCTGGTGGTAGGCCGGGCCCAGCAGGCCTCCGCTCTGCCCGCCGTGCAGGACGTCTTTGCCCTGGCAGTAGAGAATCATCGAGCCCTGGTCGCAGTCGTTTCTGAACAGGGCGTCGTGGATGGCCGCCCGGATCTCGGTGTCCTCGACCCCGACGCGCGCGATCTCACGAACTTGCTTGAACGCCTCCTGCGCAGCGACACAGCCGATCTCGAGGCAGCGAATCTCTTCCTCGCTCTTGATCTGGCGGATGTCCTCGATCACGTCGGTCGCCTCGTCGAACGACGCGTCGGGCAACCCCGACGTCAGCGCCGCATACGTCGCCTGCGGGAAGCCGCTGTACTCACCCCATAGGCCGGACGTCCCGACCGTGCCAAAGCGCGCCTTGCCCATGCCGAGCTCTTCGGCGCGTTTGACCATGGTGTTTCCGAAATACGGGACAGCACCCTGCCAATCGTCGACCCAGGTCGGATCGAGCCGGTCTTCAAACGTGTAGAGCGTCGGGTCGCTAACGAGCGGGAAGAAGAGGTACCCCTCGTCGTTCACGTTGGTCAGGTACTGGAGGTTCGCGTTCGAATCGCGGAAACACCCGAACGACCCCTGGATGATCAGGCAGTCCAGCTTACGCCTCTCCATCTCCGAGCGAACGGCCTGAAATCGCCGGTCACGTTCGGCTGTCGAGAGCTCGAAGGTCTGCTTCGTCGCTGCTGTGGCCGCCATCCTGGACCCTCCTTGCTTAATCGGCTCGCTGCGTGAGCCCCACCCTAGCGCCATTCCTGTCCAAGTCGCATATGCGCGACGGTGATACGGGATACGGGTTACGCTTGGCCGACGGCAGAGCGCGTCAATGGAACAGAGAGACGCACAGGACGTTACGCCCATCGTGACTGAGCACTGGAGCCGCCACTCGCCGCAGTTCTTCGAGCTCGACGAGCTGCCCGAGGCGCTGATCGAGGGGCCGGATCCGTTCGCCGACACCATGGGCCGTGTGGTGAGTCGTGACGACGAGACCGGCGCGGCGACCCTGAAGCTGCGCCTTTCGCCGGGGTGGTCGCTGCCGACGTCCGCTCTGGGTGGTCTCGTTGAGTTCGTCGTGCTCGAGGGTGAGCTCGGCGTCGGTTCCGAGCGAGTGGGAGCAGGCGGGGTCGCGTCGCTACCGCCTGGCACCGGTGACGGCGTTGGCTCTGTGTCCGGCGCCGAGGCGTTCGTCTTCTGGAATCCGGCTGCCGCGCCGAGCGACCAGGCAGAGGCCCGCGTGACCAGCATCTGGCGGGAGCCCTGGCAGCAAGGGCGTCCCACAGGCTTGCCTTTCGGACGGATGTTCAAGTCGCTTCGGCACCCGGACGCGACCGAAGGCGAGGTGCAGGGCGGTCCGAATGGCTGCCTGCGGTTGACCCAGTGGCTCGCCGGCTATACGGCTCCCCAGGAGCACGTACAGAGCGTCTGGGAGGAGCTGATCTTCTTCGCCGGCGACTGGCTCGTCCCCGAGCGCGACGGCGTGGCCCGTGGCGGCAGTTATCTCGGTAATCCGGCCGGCCTTTGG
>CBDCXJ010000015.1:0-47184 GCA_965223695.1 Gaiellaceae bacterium
CCGTTTCCGCCCATGTCCACTGGGTATCTCCGTGGATGACCGACGTTCGGTCGGCGTACGCCGAGGACGCTCGCGCGAGGAACGAGAGCGGCGAGAGCGGAACATAGTTCGCCTCGGTCTGCGGAAGCGTGTTGGGCACCGTGCTACGCTGAGCCTAGGTCAGGGTGCCCAGCCTGGCCGTGAGATTTTCGTCTCGGTTCCACCTTTGGCGGCTTCGAGCACGTAGATCTCGAAGCGACGGACCGCCAACGGGGCGGCCCAAAGGAGAACCGAATAGAGATGCCTGAAGAAGACAGTTTCCGCGCGCTCGGCGCGAGCGACGCAGTGGCGTCGGCGCTCGAGCAGCGCGACATCAGCAGCCCGTTTCCGATCCAGCGCTCGGTCATTCCGGACGCGATCCGTGGCGAGGACATCCTCGCGAAGTCTCCCACGGGGTCGGGCAAGACACTCGCCTTCGCGGTGCCGATCGTCGAGGACATAGCGCCCGACGAGGCCCGGCCGACGGCGCTCGTACTGGTACCGACACGCGAGCTTGCCTCACAGGTCGCCGAGCAGTTCGAGGTGGTCGCCAAGCCGCGCGGGCTCCGCGTCGGTCTCGCCTACGGCGGCGTGGCGATCGCGCCGCAGGCGAAACGGGCCAAAGACGCCCACATCCTCGTCGCCACACCGGGGCGGCTCACCGATCTAGCCGAGCGCAAGCTGATCACGCTCAAGCACATTCGCATACTCGTGCTCGATGAGGCCGATCGGATGCTCGACATGGGCTTCAAGCCGCAGGTCGACAGAATCGTTCGAAAGCTCGAGCGAAAACGCCAGACAATGTTCTTCTCGGCCACACTCGACGGCGAAGTCGGTCAGATGGCGACGCGATACACGAGCAATCCCTGCCGCCATGAGGGGGAGCCGCTCGAGCAGATCGACGACGACGAGGTCGAGCACAAGTTCCTGCCCGTCACGAACGAGAACAAGGTCCAGACGCTCGTCGATCTGCTCTCGGGTGATCGCGGGCCGGCGCTCGTCTTCTGCAAGACGAAGCGCGGCGCCGACCGGCTCGGCTCCCGGCTGCGCCGCCAGGGCGTCGAAGCGGTCTGTCTGCACGGCGACATGAGCCAGAAGGCGCGTGAGCAGGCGCTCAGCCGCTTCGAGGGCGGCAAGGTGAACACGCTCGTCGCGACGGACGTCGCTGCGCGAGGGCTCGACCTGACGCAGGTCACGCATGTGATCAACTACGACCCGCCGACCGAGCGCAAGGACTACGTCCACCGTGTCGGGCGCACCGGTCGCGCCGGCCGCGGCGGGGTCGGCATTACGCTAGTCCTTCCCGAGCAACAGCCCGACGTCTCTCGCGTCGCGGCCGTCCTCGGTCACGAGGAGGAGTTCAAGAGTGAGGGCATGAAGGTTGCTCCTCCGCGGCTGGTTTACACCTCGCGGCGGCGCAGCCATCGCTCTTGGGGCCCGGCTCGCGTTCGTCGCGGTATCTAGCCTGACGGTCTAGGGCCGGAGAACCTCGTATCTGCAGGATGTCGGTAGGGACATCCCGCACTACCAAAGTACGGCAGCGCGGGCTATCCCTACCGACTCATACCGCTCTCGGTCGTTCGTCCAGGCCGGCTGCGGAGGGGTCGGCCACGCGCGTCGGTCTAGGATCGTTGGGGATGCCTGGGGGTGGGGTTCACTATGAGGATGCTGTTGTGGGGGTGCGGGGCGATCTCATTGCTGCTCATGGCCGGTTTTGGGATCGGCTTTCACGGGCGGGTGCCTGGTTTACGGCGGGGCAGCGGGTTGCCATAGCGCGGGAGGTGCGGACGGCCTACGACTGTGGGCTGTGTCGTGAGCGGAAGAAGGTGCTCGTTGCGGCCTCGGTCGATGGATCGCACAGCACGTCTGGTGCGCTCGAGGCGGCTGGGGTCGAGCTGCCCGCGCTCGTGGTCGAGGTGGTGCACCGGATCGCCACGGATGGGGCGCGGCTTAGCGAATCGTGGTACCAGGACGTGCTCGATCAGGGGCTGAGCGCCGAGCGCTACATCGAGATTCTGGGCACGCTTGTGGCGCTGATCAGCATCGATCGTTTTGCCGAGGCGATTGGGGTTCCGCTTCGCGACCTTCCGGTGGCCGAGGAGGGCGAGCCGAGTGGCTACCGGCCGGCCAACGTGCAGGTCGAGCCGCGCGATGGCTGGGTTCCGATGATTCGCGGGGACGCAAATGATCCGCCCGAGGACGACCTCTGGGTGCGTGGACAGATCGGCAACGTGATTCGTGCGATGAGCCTCGTTCCCGACGAGGTGCGCACGTTGAATGACCTCGGCGCGGCGCACTACATGGAGAACCGCATGGTCGGCGATGTCACGCAAGCGCCCGACCGCGCGCTCGATCGCGCGCAGATCGAGTTGATCGCCGCGCGCGTGTCGGCGCTCAACGAGTGCTTCTTCTGAACGAGTGCGCACTCGATGCTGCTCCGTCGGAGCGGCGAGCACAGCGGAACCTCTGTCGCGCTCGAGGGCATCCTCGACGGCGGCGATGCCGCCGGCGTTGACAACGCCGACGTGCTCCTCGCGCTTGCCGAAGCCGTCGTGCTTCGCGACCCGGCGGAGACGGAACGCGCCCGCGAGGCAGTTGCCGAGCGCATGGGCGACGAGGCGATGGTCGACGCCGCGGCGGTTGCGTCGAACTTCGAGCGGATGACCCGCATCGCCGACGCCACGGGCATCACGCTCGGCGAACGGCTCGAGCAGCCGAGCGCCGCGGTGCGCGCTGAGCTCGGGCTCGATCGGTTCGCGCGCGCGTCGACCTAGCCCGAGGCGCGTAGCCGTGCGGTCTCGTCGGCGTCGAGCTCGCCGTCGTCCGAGATCGCGACCCGGTAGACCTCGCGAGCGCGCTCTGGGCTGACCACTCCCTGGGTGACGTCGCGATGAACTCGATCGGGCTCGCGCTGCTCGGGCGGCCCGTAGCCGCCGCCCGACTGGTTGAGACAGGAGATGTGCTCGCCCTTTGCGAGCTCGACGAGCCCTGACTGCGGCAGGTTCTCCTTCTGCTCGTCGCCCTCACAGCGGATGTTCCACGATGGGACGGTGTCGAGGCCACCGCGTACGCCGACCGAGGGGTTCTGCTGCCCGTCGCAGACGTAGGCGACGGTGAGCTCGCCGTCGGCGATCGGCCCGTAGTCGACCTGCAGCGCGGGCGCGCCGCGGCGCCAGCCGGCACCCTCGGTGTCGGGGACGATGTGGCGGCCGTGGACGTGCAGCGGCTGGTAGTGCTCGGCCACCTCGATCGAGTCGACGTGGCACATGCCCCCGTTGCCGGCGTGCAGGTAGGTAAGCCAGCCGTCCGAGTAGGGGCCGGCCGCGCCTGCGGTGCCGCCGAGGAAGATCTGGTTGACATGGGGATTGCCGGTGCGCGGGTCGACGCCGGAGACGACGGCGTTGCTCGCCGTGAAGAAGGTGCCGAACTCGGCCATTCCGACACCCTCGCCGAGCTGTGCCATCGCCTGCTGGGTCGAGTTGGCGACCCGGTCGGCGACGTTCGTTGTCGCGCACGAGCAGCTGGCCGGGTGCGTCGGGATGCCGGCGACCGAGCCTTCCTTCAGGAGGATGCGGACGCGTCGCCCCGAGCCGCCGTTCTTGGGGACGGTCGGGTCGAGGCTGTTGAAGACGCCGATCAGCACGGCGGCACGCGCAGTCGATTCCGTCAGGTTGAGGCCTGAGGGCAGGTTGTCGAGGTTGTCGCGCAGGTCGACTTCGATCACGCCCTCGTCGTGGCGCACGCGCACGATCGAGCGGATCGGGATTCCGTCCGGCGGCGTTCCCGGGATCGCGTCGTGTTGCGAGACGGCACTCGCCTCCTGCTCGGGAAGCTCGGCGATCGCCTCCGCCATGCGCTGCTCGGAGTAGTCGAGCCACTGCTCGTCGAAGGCCCTGAGCGCGTCCCACCCCACCTCGTCGGCCAGCGCGCGCATCTCACGCTCGCCGATGCGCGCCGCGCCGACCATGCCGAGGTAGTCGCCGTGCCACTGCTCGGGCACGCGGATGCGCAGCATGCACATGCGGATGATGTCCTGGATGTCCTTCCGGTCGCGCTGCACGCGGACACAGGGAAAGATCAGCGCACCCTCCTCGTAGACGTCGCGGGCCTCGGCGTGGTATGTGGTCGGGATCGAGTTGCCGACGTCGGCCTGGTGCGCCTTGCAGACCATCGTGTACTGCAGCGTTGCGTCGTCGTCGAAGACTGGCACGAGGATCACGTGGTCGGCGGCGTGCGAGTTGCCGTGATACGGGGAGTTGTGCAGGAAGGCGTCGCCCGGCTGGGCGTCGGGATGCAGCTCGAGCATTGAGCGGCTGAGCATGTCGGCGCCCATCACGTGCACCGGCAGGCTCTCGCCGTACACGAGCAGGTCGCCGGTGCGCGTCGTCACGCAGCACGAGAAGTCGCGAGCCCGGTTGAGCACCCCCGAGCGCCCGGTGCGCAGCAGCGTGTTCCCCATCTTGCTGGCGATGCCCTCGTAGCGTGCGGCCAGCACCGCGAGCTCGGCTCCGCCGAGCCGTTCAGATTGCGCGCCGTCCACCGATCCGGCCTTGCCGTTGTCGCTCATGGGCGGATCACCAGACTGCCCGACGGTGTTCGCTCGAAGCGCGAGGCACTGTCGAGCACGACGGTCGTAAACGGTGACTCGACGATCGCAGGGCCGGCTCGAGTGACGCCGGCGTCGAGGGTCGACCAGGGAATCACCGCGGCTTCGACGCTGCCTTCCTCGGGCAGGTAGATCGTGCGCGTGGTCGGCGAGATCCCGTCCTCGGAGGCGTCCTGGATTCGCCCGAACGCTCGCCCGTCGCGGGTGTCAGCGCTCGCGCGCGCCCACCAGCTGACGAACTCGATCGTCGAGTCGGGGTCCTCGATCGCGAAGACCTCGCGGTGGGCCTGGTGGAAGCGGTTGGCGAGCTCGTCGCTATTGCCGACGATCGCGGCCTTGGAGCCGAGCTCGACCGGGATCTCCCAGGCCTGGTTCTCGTAGCGCGCCTCGACACCGAAGGTGATCTCTGCGCGCGATGCCTCGACGTCTGCGTCCTCGAGGAACGAGCGGCAGCGAGCGTCGAGCTCACCGATCCGCCTGACCGTGCCGTCCGTGTCGAAGTTGGCGGTCGTCGTGAAGTGCACCGCGCGATACTCCGCCGTGAGCCGTGACATCAGCGCGCCGGCGGCCGACAGTGCGGCCCCCGTGTCCGGGATGATCAGCCGCGGGCAGCGAAGGCGCCGCGCGACGAAGACGCCGTTGAGCCCGGCCGCGCCACCGCCGCCGATCAGGGTTGCACGAGCCGGATCGATCCCCTGGTTAACGGTGATCGCAAGAATCGCCTGCACCATCGACTCGGTCGCCACGTCGAGCACGGCCCACGCCGCGGGCTCGAGCTCGAGACCGAGCGGCTCGGCGACATCTGCCTGAACGATTGCGTGCCCGCGCGCGACATCGAGTGTGAGCGCGCCGCCCAGGAAGAAGCCAGCGTCGAGATGCCCCAGGGTCAGCGATGCGTCGGTGACCGTCGCGCTGCTGCCGCCGCGCCCGTAGCAGGCCGGGCCCGGATCGGCACCCGCGCTCTGGGGGCCGACATGCAGCACGCCGCCCGAGTCGACCCAGGCGATCGAGCCTCCGCCCGCGCCGATCGAGCGAACGTCGACCGAGGGGAACCCGGTCATGTGGCCCTGATAGGCGCCGCCGACCCACGTCTCGCGCGTCCACGGAATCGTGTCGCCCCGGACGAGCGAGACGTCGTAGGTCGTCCCGCCCGTGTCGGCCACGATTGCGTACTCGGTCGTTCCCTCTTCGGCGCCGTTGTAGTGCCCGCCGGCGATCGGCGCGAGCGCGGGCCCGGAATTGACCGCGTGGATGGGCGTGCCAGCGAGCGCTTCGGCGTCGACCATGCCGCCCTGTGAGGTGAGACAGAGCACGCGACCCGAGAAACCGGCCTCCTCGAGGCGCCGCGTCAACCCGCCGAGGTAACGATCCATCAGCGGCTTCAGCGAGGCGTCGATCGCGGCCGACGACGCGCGCCGGTATTCGCGCCAGCTCGGGTTGAGCTCGTGCGAGAGCGTGACGGGCACGCCGGGAAGTATCTCGCCAAGGAGCTCGCCCACCCGCTGCTCGTGCGCGGGGTTGACGATCGACCAGAGCAGGCAGACGGCGACGGCCTCGGCGCCGAGCTCGCCAAGCCGCGCGGCCGCGTCGTGCACGGCGGTCTCGTCGAGCGGCGTCAGCTCCTCGCCGTCGGCGGCGAAGCGACCGGGTATCTCGAAGGTAAGGGCGCGTGGCACGTACGGATCGGGGTACTCAAGGGAGTGGTCGAAGGCCCGCGGGCGGCTCCCTTCGCGCAGAAGCAGCACGTCCGGGTGGCCAGCGGTCGTGAGGAATCCGGTGCGCGCCGTGTTTCCCGTCAGGATCGCGTTGATCGCGTGCGTCGTCCCGTGGATGAAGACATCGCCGTAGCTCAGGTACTCGGCGAGCTCGAGCCGGCGCGCGGCAGCAGCGAGCTCGACCGAGGCGAGCACGCCGTCGATCGGGTCGGCCGGAGTCGTCGGCGCCTTGTACATCTCGACCGCGCCGTGCTCGTCCTCGACAACGAGGTCTGTGAAGGTTCCGCCCGTGTCGCAGGCGAAGCGGAGCCTGGCGCCGTTCATGGATCGAGAGGCCATGCTCTAGGCGGCGACTTCGGCGCGGACGATGCCGGCACCCTCGACCATCGAGCGCAGCTTGTCGAGAGCGACATCGCGCGGCAGGTACTTCATCCCACAGTCGGGCGCGACGACGATCGACTCGGGCCTCTTGTGCGGGAGCGCGCGCCGGATGCGCTCGGCCACGGTCTCGGCCGTCTCGACCGCGTGGTCGTCGAGGTCGATCACACCGAGAATGATCGTCTTCGACGGCAGCTCGTCGAGCACGGCGAGGTCGAGGCCCGATTGCGCCGTCTCGATCGAGATCTGATCGCAGTGGCAGCCCTCGAGCTCGGGCAGGAACGAGTAGCCCGACGGCCGCTCGTGGATGATCGCCGCATAGCCAAAGCAGATGTGGAGCGCCGTCGGTTTCTCAATGCCCTCGAGCGCTGCGTTCACTGCCGCGAGCCCGTACTCGCGCGCCTTCTCGGGGCGCGCCTGCATGTAGGGCTCGTCGACCTGGACGATGTCGGCTCCGGCGGCGTGCAGATCGACGATCTCTGCGCGCACCGCGGCCGCGTAGTCGAGCGCGAGCTGCTCTTCGTCGTCGTAGGCGTCGTTCTGGGCCTGCTGCGACATCGTGAACGGCCCGGGCACCGTCATCTTCGTGACCCGGTCGGTGTTGGCGCGGAGAAACTCGGCGTCGCGCACCATCACGGGCTCCGGCCGGCTGACCGGGCCGACGACGCGCGGCACGGGGTTGGGGTGGCCACTTCGGTCGAGCGCCGTCCCCGGGTTGTCGACGTCGACGCCCTCGAGCGCCGTGGCGAAGCGGTTCGAGTAGCTCTCGCGGCGCGCCTCGCCATCGGTGATGACGTCGAGCCCGGCCGACTCCTGGTCGCGGATTGCGAGCAGAGTCGCGTCATCCTGCGCCTCGAGCAGGTACTCGGGATCGACGCGCCACAGCTCCGTTGCGCGCACGCGTGGAGGGAAGCGCCCGGCGAGCTTCGCGCGGTCGAGCAGCCACTCGGGCTGAGCGTAGGAGCCGACCAGGCTCGTCAGAAGCGGCGAACCCGGCATCGGGCCTACGACGAGCTCTTACCTGCGAGCGTCGACGATTCGATTGCTGAGAGCGACGGGTCGTCGATCCGCGCCTCGAACGTTCGCTCGGGCGCCGGGCCCAGACCGATGAAGTGCCGGCAGTCCTCGAGGAACTGGCTGCGGTCGTACTCGCCGTACAGCCGCTGCTTGAGGAACGGCACGTTGAGGGCGTTCGACTCCTCGAACAGCTTCGAGCGGGTCGCGTGCTCGCTTGCCGAGACGTCCCAGACGAGATTCATGACGAGGTTCTTGTCGCGCGCGCTCATGTCGCGCGTGTCGAGGAACCAGCTGAGGTTCTTCCCGAACGCGGCCGGTGTCTCGAGGTCATCCTCAGACCAGCGGAGCACGAGCCCCTGCCCGCAGATGTCCTGGAGGATGTGGAGGATCCGCGGCAGGTTGTCGAGCGCGTAGGAGCGGCCCGCGGTCACCGCGTTGACGTCGGGCGTCATTACGTCGCCCTCGGACGGCGCGGCCAGCTCTTCGGCGGCGATCTGCATTCCCTGCAGGATCTGGCAGTACTCGATGACGTGGGCGACGCGCTCGCGTACGACGGCAACCTCACCGAGCTCGAGTGTGTCGACGATCAGCTGCGCGAGCCCCGCGTACAGCTCGGCCTTGGCGACGATGCGGACGAACGTGTACCAGTGCTCGAGTCGTGCCCAGACGTTGTAGAAGTTGACGCCGTGCAGGTCGCGGTTGCGCATCGCGATGATCCGCTCCCGGGGCACGAACAGGTTGTCGAACGCGACGATCGACTCGATCTCCTCACCCTTCGAGGTGAGCGGATGGTCGTAGGCGTTCGAGTCGGGGCGATGCACGACCTCGCGGCAGAAGACCTTGAGCCCGGGCGAGTCGACCGGGACGTAGACCCAGAAGCTCTCCTCGTCGAGCGGCGGATGGAAGCTGCCGATCACCATCTCGTTCGCCTGCGGAACGGCGGTTCCCACGCCCTTGACGCCCGAGATCCAGATGCCCTCCTTGCTCTCCTTGACGATGCGTGCAGTCGCACGGTCGGGCGGCCCGGTCTCGGGTGTCGTGCCGCTGGCCCGCGAGCGGAAGCCCTGCGGGTCGACGATCGTCTCGGCGAGGTGGATGTTGTTCTCCTCGCAGTGGGTCAGGTACCAACGGATGTTCTCGGCGTACTCCGGGCAGCCCCGCTTGTAGGCCGGCAGCTCCGCGAGCATGCCCAGCGGCAGCGTGGCGATCATGTCCATGCCGCGCCCGTGCGTTCCCCAGGTCTGGCGCGCGACGAGCTTGATGCCCTCGCGCCGGAAGCGCAGATCGTCCTTCGTGCGAGGCACCAGGTACGAGGAGGTGACGCGGGCGCCATCGGCGCGCGGGTACGTCAAGACCTTCTGCGCCTCGGCGTCGAACTGCAGGTCGTAGAGGTCGGCGATCGACCGGATGCCGCCGGCGGTCGCAAAGTGTGTCGTGACGTCCTCGACGCGCTCGCCCTTGTAGATGACCTCACGGTCGTCCTGGAGCGAGCTGACGTAGGCGTCTCCGTCCTTCAGGAAGGTCTTTTGATCCTCGGCAACTGCCATCTGATCTCCTCTCCCGCAAGTACTCCCTGCGCGCCGACGCTGCCCTGGCTCTGGGCAGGCCCTCAGGCTAGATCAATCACCCCGCGGGCGCTACCGCATCGCGAAACGCATCGTTAACGGCGGCCCCGTGTGCGAGCGAAACGGGCGTAATTGCGACGTGACCTCGCTCGAGCGCCTCCACGTCGGTCTGTTCGAGTGGGCCCCTGATCCGCAGGCCGTCGCCGAAGTCGTGGACGAATCGGCCCGGGCTCAGCTCGCTGAAGATGCTGTCGTAGCCGGTCGGGGCAACGGTGGTCAGCGCGCGTGGGGTGTCCACGTCGGCGTCGTGGGGGAAATTGACCGAGACGACGTCGGCGCCAGCCGGGAAGCCAGCAGCGCGAATCGTGGCGAGCACCTCGACTGCCAGCGCGGCGGCTCGGTCCCACAGCTCGTCTGCGCTCGCCGACCAGGCGTAGCGGCTCCAGCCAGCGTGGTCGTGCACGTCGCCGGTCGAGAAAGCGACCGCCGGAAAGCCTGCGATCGATCCCTCGATCGCCGCGCCCACGGTGCCGCTCGAGAGGAGGAACGCCCGGCTGTGGTTGAGCCCGAGGTTGATTCCCGAGACGACCATCTCGGGCGATTCGTCGAAGAGCCCGTGAGCGCCGAGCTGGACGCAGTCGGCCGGGAAGCCTGCCACGGCGTGCATCTCGAGCCCCTCGCGCTAGACGCGCTCGACGCCGATCTCGCCGAAGCGCGTGATCGCCTTGCCGACCCAGCTGCGCTCGCGGTCGGGCACGACAGCCCTGACGGGCGCGAGCGTCGAGAGAGCCCGCATGAAGGGAACGAGCGATGGGGAGTCGACGCCGTCGTCGTTGGTGAGGAGGTAGCTCACGGCCGTTTAGAGTAGGCGCCCGTGGCGCTCAGGCTCGGTATCGACGTTGGTGGCACCTTCACCGATCTCTTCCTCCACGACGAGCAGACGGGCAAGTTCTGGCTCGCCAAGACGCCTTCGACGCCACAGGACCAGTCGATCGGCGTGCTCACCGGTACGCACGAGGTGTGCGAGCGCGCCTCGATCGATCCCGGTCAGCTCGAGGTCATCCTGCACGGGACGACCGTTGCGACGAACGCCGTTCTCGAGGGCAAGGGCGCGCGCGTCGGCCTGCTCGTGACGCAGGGGTGGGCGCACCTCATGCACCTGGCCGAGTCCTGGACACCGGGCCCGCTGTTTGGCTTCTTCGACTACATCAAGCCCGAGCCGCTGGTCGAGTTCGAGGACATCCGCGAGGTTCCCGAGCGGCTCGACTCACAGGGAGCCGAGCTGTCGCCGCTCGACGAGGCCGCGGCGCGCGCCGCGATCGAGGAGCTCGGCGAGGCCGGCATCGAGGCGCTGACGGTCTGCCTGCTGAACTCCTACGCCAACGCCGAGCACGAGGAGCGTGTCGAGGCGATCGCCAGAGACGCGCTCGGATCTGTCCCGGTCTCGATCTCGTCGAGGATCACGCCCGAGTTCCGCGAGTACGCGCGCGCGGTCACGACGGTGATGAACTCCTACGTCGGCCCTGTGCTCGCCAGCTACCTGACGAACCTCGAGCAGAAGCTCTCGGCGAGCACGATCGCGGCGCCGCTCCAGGTGGTGCGCTCCGACGGCGGACTCCAGTCGCTTGCCTCCGCCCGGGAGCACCCTGTACAGACCGTGCTCTCAGGCCCCTCGGGTGGCGTGAACGGCGCTGCGTTCGTTGCTCACCGGGCCGGGCACGATCGCATCCTCACGTTCGACATGGGCGGGACGTCGACCGACGTCGCGGTCTGCGTCGGTGGCGCACCAACGATCACGCGCGAGACGCGCGTCGGCTCCTTTCCCGTGCGTGCGCCCTCGGTCGACGTCGAGTCGATCGGCGCCGGCGGCGGCTCGATCGCCTCTGTCTCGCAGGTGACCGGGGCGCTGCGTGTGGGCCCCGAGTCGGCCGGGGCCGTTCCGGGCCCCGCCGCCTACGGTCGCGGAGGCGCAGAGCCGACCGTGACCGACGCCAACGTCGTGCTCGGGCATCTGCCACCGGTACTGCTCGGCGGCGCGATGACCCTCGACGTCGACGCAGCCCATGTCGCCGTCGAGAAGGTTGCCAGGCAGATGGGCGTCGACGTGCCTCGCGCAGCCGAGGGGATCGTCGCGATCGTCAACGAGAACATGCTCGGCGCGTTCCGCGTCGTCACCGTTCAGAAGGGGCTCGACCCGACCGAGTTCGCGCTCGTCGCGTTCGGAGGCGCGGGCGGCCTGCACGCCAACGCGGTGGCAGAGACGCTCGGCTGCTACCCCGTGATCGTGCCGCCAGAGCCTGGCGTCCTCTCGGCGCTCGGCTTCGTCGCTGCCGACGTGCGCAACGAGCTCGCGCGGACCCACATCGGCACCACCGAGCGGGTCGACGCTGTCGAGGTCGCCGGTCTGCTCGGCGACCTCGGCCAACAAGCCGACGGCTGGCTCGCCGGCGAGGGCGTCGATGCCGACGCGCGCGAAGTCTCCTACGTGATCGACATGCGCTACTACCGGCAGGGCTTCGAGCTTCCGGTCGATCTCGAGGCCGCCGAGCTCGACTCGCTCGACCTCGAGGTTCTCGCCGATCGCTTCCGCGAGTTGCACGACCGCCTGTACGGGTTCTCGCTGCCGGGGTCGGTCGAGGTCGTGAACCTGCGTGCCCGCGCGCTCGGTCGCGTCACGAAGCCCTCGCTGCCCGAGCACGAGCTGGCCGGCGCCGACGCGTCGAGCGCGCAGGTGGGCACGCACGGCGTCTGGCGCGCCGGCGAGCAGCTGGCCGCGCCGCTTTACGACCGCGCGGCCCTGACGCCGGGCATGCAGTTCGGCGGCTTCGCAATCGTCACGCAGTACGACGCGACGACCGTCGTGCTGCCGGGCCATATAGCGAGCGTCGACCGCTGGGAGAACCTGATCATCGAGCCAGCCGCATGAGCACACGCGAGGAGCGCACGCCGTGAGCACGACGACGATCGATCCCGTCACCCTCGATCTGATCGAGAACGGGCTGAAGAACGCCCGCTCTCGATCCGATGCGAACGAGGTCGTTCATCTCGAAGCGGCGATGTCGCCGACGATTCGCGAGCAGCATGACGAGTTCCCGATGATCGCCAACGAGCGCGGCCAGATGGTCGTCGGCCAGTTCGGCTCCTACATCCCCGAGGTGATCGCCTCGTTCGGCGGCGAGATCGCCGAGGGTGACGTGATCCTGCTCAACGACCCCTACCTCTGCAAGGGCTCGATCTCGCACTGCAAGGACTGGCTCGCGATCGTGCCGATCTTCCACGAGGAGAATCTGGTCGGCTACTCGAGCCTCTTCGGCCACATGATGGACGTGGGCGGGCGCATCCCCGGCAGCCAGGTCGCCGACGCGCTCTCGATCTGGGACGAGGGCCTGCGCATTCCGCCGGTGAAGATCATCGAGCAGGGCGTGTTCAACGACACCGCACTGAAGATCATCCTCAACAACACGCGCACGCCCGACATGAACCGCTCCGACCTGATGGCGATCATCGCCGATCGACCTCTGCGAGCGCTTCGGGCGCGAGCTCTACATGGACGCCTGCGACGCGCTGCTCGAGCGGACGAAGCAGGGGATGATCCGCTTGATCCGTGAGTACATCCCCGAGGAGAAGGTGACGTTCTGGGACTGGGTCGACGATGACGGGCGCGGCTCCGACCCGCTCAAGCTGCAGCTGACGATCTGGCGCGACGGGGACACGGCCCACTTCGACTGGACGGGCACCGACCCGCAGACGCCGGGAAGCGTCAACTTCCACATCCACGAGAGCCTCTGCAAGCTCTTCTTCGGCGTCTACCTGATCATGGCCTACGACCCGGCGATCCTCTTCAACGAGGGCTACAACGACGTTTTCGAGGTGACGCTGCCCGAGGGCTCGCTGCTGAACCCCGAGTTCCCGGCGCCGCTCTCGAACCGGCTTTCCATCCACACGCGCTTCTTCGACTGCCAGTCGGGGGCGCTGGGTCAGAACGCGCCTGACCTCTCGATGGCGGCCGGCTACGGCACGAGCCCCTATCTTGTCTTCGCCGGAACCGACGGCGAAGGCGAGTACTTCCAGATGGTCGAGCTCCTGTTCGGCGGGCTGCCCGGCCGGCCGGCCGGCGACGGCCTCGACGGGCATTCGTGGTGGCCCATGTTCAGGACGACGCCTGCGGAGTACATGGAGAGCTATTACCCGGTCGTCCTCGAGCGCTACGAGCCGGTCATCGATACGGGCGGTCCGGGACTGCACCGGGGCGGAACTGGGATCGAGAAGCAGTACATGTTCCGCTGCTCTGGCGCGGTCACGGTGAACGACGACCGCGAGCTGCTCTCGCCCTGGGGTCTCGGCGGTGCCAAGCACGGCGGGCAGTCGTCGAAGACGATCGTGCGGGCCGACGGGACGCGCGAGAGGCTGCCGTCGAAGATCGACAACGTCTCCGTTGGGGCCGGCGATCGGATCCTCTTCCGTTCCGCTGGCGCTGGCGGGTGGGGCGACCCGCTCGAGCGACCAGCGGGGCAGGTCGAGCGCGACGTGCGCCGCCGGCTCGTCAGCGCGGATTCGGCCGAGCGCGACTACGGCGTCGTGCCCGGCGACGAGGCGGCGACCGAGGCGCTTCGCGAGAAGATGCGGGCTGAGCGCGGCGAGCTCTCGCGTTTCGACTTCGGGCCGCTTCCTGACGGCCTCGAGCCGCCGGCGTAGCGTTCACTCGCTGTTGCGGGCAACGAGCCAGGGATCGCCGGCGTCGGCGTCGAGCAGCTTCGCCTCGACGATCTCGAAGCCCTGATCGGCCACGAGCCGCTCGAGCTTCTGGGGCGTGAAGATCCGAGCTCGGGGACGGACGGGCGTCAGCCCGACCACGCGAAGAGCGGCACGCATGAACCACGGCTTTCGGCTGAGGCACGGCGTCTCTGAGATCAGCAGCCCGTCCGGCACGAGCAGCTCGCGCAGCCTCTGGAGGTAGCGCCGCGGGTCGGCGAGCAGATGCAGCACGTTGAACGTGCAGACGACGTCGAAGCGCCGCCCGTCGAGGTCGGGGTCGAAGAGATCGATCCGGGCGAAGCGCACGTTCGCGGCTTCGCCGTCGGCGATCTTCAACTTCGCGCGCGCGATCATTCCGGCCGAGAGGTCGATGCCCAGCACCTCGGCGACGTGGGGTGCCACGTCGAGGGCGAGGCGGCCCGTACCACAGGCGAAGTCGAGCACAGTCTGGTCTGGCTGGAGGAAGCCCCGCATGTGTGCGAGACGCGTCGCGTTGTAGGCCTCGAACGTCTCGCTCGCGCTGTTGTCGTAGCGCTCGGCAATGCGGTCCCAGAACCGGCTCGATTTTGGAGTGCTCGCCATGCTGCCCGGCGATCAGCGTACTGCCGCGCGGCGCGACCCTGTCCCCGCGGTCGGCACTCTTGCGCGCCCCAAGGGGCGTAGCCTGTCGCTGAACCAGCCGGCGCACCGGCTGGCCAACCAGAGGATGACGAGGAGGACTGCATGAGCACGCCAACCGCAACCGCGGTCGGCCACTTCGTGTGGCATGACCACGTATCGCAGGATCGCGACGCCGCCAAGGACTTCTACTCCGCCCTCCTCGGGTGGGAGACCGAGACCTGGAAGCCGGGTGAGATGGACTACCCGATGATCAAGGCCGGCGAGCGCCATCAGGGCAGGTTCGTCACACCCGAGAACAAGCAGGCGCCCTCACACTGGGCTGGGTACGTCCAGGTTGATGACGCCGACGAAACCGTTGCGCGGGCAGAGAAGGCGGGGGCGACGATCTACGTTCCGCCGACCGACATCCCCGACGTCGGTCGCTTCGCAGCGATGGGCGATCCACAGGGCGCGATCCTGGCGATCATCGCGCCGCAGGGCGACGGCCCCGGCAAGCGCGAGATGCCACCTCCGCACGGCGGGTTCTGCTGGGACGAGCTGATGACCACCGACCTCGAAGCCGCCGGGAAGTTCTACGCGGACGTCTTCGGCTGGGAGCTCGCACCGATCGAGGGCAGCGAGATGGAATACAACTTCTTCAAGGCTGGCGGCGAGGATGCTGCCGGCGCCATGACGCGGCCCGCTGGAGTCGAGGCGCCGCCGATGTGGCTCAGCTACATCTTCGTCGACGACGTCGATGCGGCGGCCGACAGGGCGAAGGAGCTCGGCGCCGAGCTCCACATGGGCCCGATGGACATTCCAGCCGGGTACGGGCGGTTCGCAATGCTTGCTGACCCGGCCGGCGCGCCGTTCGGGCTGTTTACGCGCAGCGAGAGCTAGCGAGCGACGCCAACCGCAGGCGCCCGGCTCACTGCCCGGCGCCTGCGCCGCCGCCGGCGCTTGGCGCGACTCGACGTCGATGTTTGCGGTTGCCGACGGGCCCTTACGAAGCCCCTAACTCGCCTAGCGAGCCTCGGGCGACGCCAAGAAGTGCGCCACACTTGACGTCCATGCCCGCACGGAGCCTACATAGGCTGACACGACTCGCTGTCGCCGCGACCGTCGCGGTCTGCGCGGGAGCGCTGCTGGCGGGTGGCGCGCTCGCCGCCCCGAGCGAGGCGACGAAGAAACGCCCGGGCAAACGTCCCCCGGTCAAGACCGTCGAGATCGGTGCGTTCGGTGACGTGCTCACCACGAGGAAGAAACGGGCGCTCTACTACTGGACGCCGGAGAAGAAAAACAAGGGCTCGATCCTCTGCACGGGTAGCTGCGAGAAGGCCTGGCCCGCGCTCATCGTGAGGAAAGGCGTCAAGATCCGCAAGCGGATCAAGGGCATACGCGGCAAGTTCAGGACCATTCGCCGCCCCGACGGAAAGCGGCAACTCACGCTCCGTCGGCTGCCGCTCTACACGTACGCACATGAGCGACCTAACCAGGTGCTCTGCGACAATGTGGACGGCTGGTTCGTCATCCGTGTCGGCAAGCGATAGCCGCCCGGTGCGCGACGACGGTGAGCAGGTCGCGTAGCCGTCCCACGTAGGCTCGGCGCACGGGCTCGGGGGTCGCGCGTACGTGGTCCGAGTGCCGACTTACACTCGAACCCCGTGGCCGGCGTAACGCAGGCAGCCCTCTACGAGGACATCGATCTCGAGCTCTCCTGGTCCGAGCGCGACCTGCCTCAGCGCGAACGGACCAAGCACGTTCACGGGCTTCATCCATACCTCGGGAAGTTCATCCCGCAGCTTGTCGAGGTCTTTCTCGAGCGCTATTTCGACCCGGGAGATCATGTCTACGACCCGTTCTGCGGGTCGGGTACCACCTTGGTCGAGGCCAACAGCATCGGAGCCACTGCGATTGGCTGCGACGTCTCGGCCTTCAACTGCCAGCTCGCTGAGGTCAAGACGGCCACCTATGACGTCGAGCACCTGGCCGGAGCGCTCGAGGCGACGCTCGAGCGAGCGCTCGACGACGCTCCGCCCGACGAGGGCGTCGCGGGTCGGCATCGTCCCGGGCGCGACGCGAGTACGCCGTGGTTGCGAGAGTGGTTGGCACCGCGTGCCTTGGCCGAGCTGGCCGGGTATCGAGCGGCGACCCGCTCGCTCGGCGCTCCCGTCCGCGCCCTGGCGGAGGTCGTCCTCTCGCGCGCGGCGCGCTCTGCCCGGCTGACCACGCACTTCGATCTCGACTTCCCCAAGGCACCGGTGCACCGCCCGTACCTCTGTCACAAGCACAAGCGCACGTGCAGGCCGGTCGAGGAGGCCGCCAAGTTTCTCAGGCGCTACACGGCAGACGTCGTCCGGCGTGTTGATGAGTACGCAAGGCTCAGGACGAGCACCGAGGTGGCGGTGCTTCACGACGACGCACGCCATGTGACGCTGCCGTTCGCGCCCGACGGCGTGATCACCTCACCCCCGTACCCGGGGCTGATCGACTACCACGAGCAGCACCGCTACGCCTACGAGCTGCTCGGCCTCGCGGACCGCCGCGTCGACGAGATTGGCGCCGCGGAAGCCGGCCGCACGCGCCCGGCGCAGGCGCGCTACAGCGACGCGATGATCGCAGTGTTCACGAACACGACTAGCCAGCTCGCAGCCGCTGCCCCGGTCGTGATCGTCGTCAACGACTCGCTTGATCTCTACCCGGCGATCATCGAGCGATCCGGCCTCGAGCTCGAGCAGCGTCTCACCCGCCACGTCAATCGGCGCACCGGCCGCCGCGCAGGGCAGTTCTTCGAGAGCGTGCTCGTGTGCAGGACGTGAGCGAGACGCGCGCGCCCCATCTGATCGGTCGCTGCACGGTGCGGTGGCCGTGGTACATCGCCGTCGCCGATGTCGTGATCGCGATCGCGCTCGCCATCGTCCTCGACTTCCCTGCAAACCTGATCGCGGGCCTGGTGTTCGCTGGAACCAGCCTCGTGCTCATCCCGTTCACCTCGATTGAGGTGCTGCGCAGGGAGGAGACCCTGGTCATCGAATACGGCCCGTTCCGCTGGCCGAAGCAGCGGGTCCCATTACGTGACATCGAAGCAGTGGCCGCGACCGACATCAAGCCGAAGGAGTGGGGGGGCTGGGGCTATCGCGGCTCCCGGAAGCTCACGGGGCGCGCGGCGATCGTTCTGCGACGCGGGCCAGGAATCGAGCTGTCGCTGGCCGAGGGCCGCGAGCTCGTGATCAGCCTCGACGAACCCGAAAAGGCGGCGGCGTTGCTTCGGGCTGAGCTGTAGTCGCCCGCGTCGGCGCTGCGAGCCTGATCGAGGGTGCCGCTCGCTCTACGGGTACAACCGCACGTGCAGGTGATTCTCGTGGTGCGGGTAGGGCTGTACGACCCCGGACGGCCCGGTCACGCCCGTGCTGTAGCCGACGAAGACGAACTGCGCGCCGGCTCTAACGAAGCGATCGACGAGGTCCTGCGCAAGCTTGACGTCGACCTGACCGGGGCTGGTCGGCTCGATCGGCTTGCCGTCCTTGCGCGGGTAGTAGATATCGACGTCGAGGCCGTTCTGGTGCGAGCTGTGATGATCGAGGTGGCCGCCCTCGGGCGCGGAGAGGTCGCCGATCAGAAGCGGCGGCGCGCTCGGGTTGGCTGCGCGGTGGGCACGGGCGATCCGAACGATCGTCCGCACGAGCTTGTCGGTCCCGTTCATGCGCCAGGCACGGTTGGGGACGCGGTTGTGCGCCGGGTCCCAGCTGATCCAGTCGCGGCCCTTGATCGGCAAGGAAACGCCCTCGTGAAGATGGCCGCCGAAGGGGACACCGTGCGCCGAGGACTCTCGCCACTTGATCCTCTCGTAGCGCGGCGCCGTCTGTTCGGCTGCCGCGGGAGCGGCAGGCTCGGGTGGCGCGAGAGTGTCGGCGCCGCTGTCGATGGGCGGCACGAGCTCGCTCGTCGCGTAGGCCTCGCCGAGGAGGTCACCAGAGCCGACCGAAGCGATCTGGAAAGGCGTTGCGCCGTCGGCGGCTCGGGTGCGCGGGTCGGTCGCCGGCGCTCGCGGCAGGAGGGCCGCCGAGCTGCCGCTCTCGCGCAGTTGCGGCGTTGCGACCCTGACCTCGCCGATGCGACCGCGGCGATCATCCCGTGCGAGAAGCGACGGAAGCGTGACCGCCGCCGAGACGACCAGGGTCGCGGCCGGGACGAAGCGTGTCGCGAAGCGCTTCCGCCGGCGCGGCGACCAGCGCTGCCGTCGGGCATCGCGATAGCTTCGCTCGCCAGCGCGCGGCGGCAAGCTTGGAGCAGGGACGGCGATCGTGCCAGAGCCGCTGGCGAGCGGGTGCGGTGTCAGTGCTGCGGCGGCCGCGCGGGTCAGGTCGCCCAGGCTCGCTTCGACCTGTCTCAGCGTGCCGCGACCGGCCGACGAGCCCTCGGTATCAGGGGGCGGAAACCAGCGGAGATCATCGGCGTCGAGCCACGGCTCGGCGTCTGCGAAGCCTGCCTGCAGGACCCCCTCGCTCATCGCCACCGCGCGATTCTCCCACATCACCCAGACGATGTCGAGCGCCTATGAACATGCCCGTTTGCTGGGCTTTCGTGCCCTCAGGCGCAGGCGCGGAGAGCTAGTTCGCCGTGCGCGCGGGCACGGCCGCGTCCACCGCGTCCCACGGGCTCGGTCGCCCCGTTCCTGGCAGACAGCAACCGGGTCTGCACTCGTCGGAGCTCGGGCCGTGTGCTCCGAGCGCCGCGCGCTCACCGTCGGGTCGAAGACGCTCCTCGACGAGGTCGGCGAGGCCCTCGATGAAGGCCGGGTGCGTGCCGACCGTCTCGGCTCGGTGACAGACCAGGCCGAGCTCCTCGGCCAGCGCGCGCGCCTCGACGTCGAGGTCGAAGAGCACTTCGATGTGGTCCGAGAGGAACCCGATAGGTGACAGCACGACATCGCTGACACCCGCCGCTGCGTGCGCTCTAATCCGCTCGTCGACGCCGGGCTCGAGCCAGGGCACGTGCGCCGAGCCACTCCGACTCTGGTACGCGAGCTCGAAGTGCTCGTGACCGACCGCCTCGGCGACCAGGCGCGCAGTCTCCTCGAGCTGCGTGGCGTAGCGGCAGGCCTCGGCCATCGCGAGCGGGATCGAGTGCGCCGTGAACACCACCGGTGCCTGCCGGTGGCGCGCGGGCCCAACTCCGGCCAGCGCGCTCTCGAGCCGCGCGGCGTTGGCCTCGACGAATCCAGGATGGTTATAGAAGGCGCGGATCTTCAGCACCTCGGGGGCATCGGCTCCGCACGCCACCTGAGCGTCGTAGATGTTCTCGCGGTACTGCCGGCAGCTCGAGTACGAGCTATACGGCGTCGCGAACAGCGCGAGGGCGCGCTCGACGCCATCGCTGCTCATGTCACGGATGGTGTCAGCGAGCAGCGGGTGCCAGTTGCGGTTGCCGACGTAGATCGGTAGCTCGATACCGCTGGCAGCGAGCGCCGGCCCGAGCGCGGCGATCAGGGCGCGGTTCTGCGCGTTGATCGGGCTAACGCCGCCGAAGCGGTCGTAGTGGCGCGCGACTTCTTCAAGCCGCTCGCGCGGCACGTCGCGCCCGCGGGTCACGTTCGCGAGAAACGGGAGGACATCGGCGAAGCCCTCCGGCCCTCCGAACGCCACCACCAGAAGCGCATCAAAATGGGTGTCCCCGAACCGTGAGATGGCGTGGTCGGCGGGCGGCTTCGCGGCCATCCACAGCAGGCTAGCCTGCGCCCCATGGATCTACGAGACCGAACGGCCATCGTCACCGGCGGTGGAACGGGCCTCGGCCACGAGATCTGCGCCGAGCTCGCGAGCCGGGGTGCTCGCGTCGCGGTCAACTACTCCAAGAGCGAGGACGCGGCCAGAGGCACCGTCGAAAGGCTCGCGGGGCTTGGCGCCGAGGCCTGCGCGATCAAGGCGGACGTCGGTGATCCGCAGGCGCCAGCGCGTCTCGCGGCCGAGGCCGAGGAGCAGCTCGGCCCCGTCGACGTGCTCGTCAACAACGCGGGCTGGACGCGCGGAGTGCCGTTGGCGGACATCCACGAGATCACGCACGAGGACTGGCAGGCGACCCTCGGCATCAACGTGGTGGGCGCCTTCCAGTGCGCACAGTCTGTGCTCCCCGGCATGCTCGAGCGCGGCGAGGGCTCGATCCTCAACGTTGCCTCGGTCTCCCCGTTCGTCGCGACGGGCAGCTCGCTGCCCTACGTCGTGTCGAAGGCCGGACTGCTTTCGATGACCGAGTGCCTGAGCAAGGCGCTGCCCGCGACCGTTCGGGTCAACGCCATCGCGCCCGGATGGATGCACACGCCCTGGCTCGAGCGGAACCTCGATCCCGAGCTGCTCGCGCAGGTCGTCGGCGGCGAGTTTCCCGACGTCGCTGTGCCCGATGTCGCTCGCGCAGCCGTCGACCTGATTACGAACGATGGCGTCGACGGCGCGACGCTCGTCATCGACGCGGGCGAGCGTTGGGTCGCCTAGGTGTAGTTCCTAGCGACGTTGTTCGGTCGCGTGGCGGGTGGTTGTTTGCCGAGGGCGTTGTGTGGTCGTGTGTAGTTGTAGCGTTTGAGGTAGGTGGGTAGCGCGTTGGTGCGTTCGTGTGAGCTTCCGTAGATGCGGGGGTAGGCCCATTCGTTTTGGAGTGTTTGGATGAAGCGTTCGGCTTTGCCGTTGGTTTGTGGGCGGCCGGGTCGTATGCGGTGGTGTTTGATACCGAGTTCCTGAAGAGTGTTCTTGTAGGCGTCTGAGATGTAGCAGGAGCCGTTGTCGCTCATCAGTGCTTGGATGTGGACGCCTCGCTCAGCAAACCAGGTGAGGGCCCGGCGGAGGAAGCTGATGGCGTGTTGTTGTTTGAGTCGGTCGAGTACTTCGGCGTAGACGAGTCTGGTGTGGTCATCGATCATCACGTGCACGAATTCGTAGCCAGTGACGCCGATCTTGCGGCCGTTGACGCTTCGCCTGTCTTTGCTGCGCCGGTGTCCGAGCACACGGTGGCCGGCACCGCGAGCAGAGATCCGTGAGAGCCGTTTGATATCGACATGGACGAGCTCGCCGGGAGTGTCGCGCTCGTAGCGCACGATCGGCTCGGTCGGTTCCAAGCGCGAGCGTTTGCCGAGCCCGATCCGTTTCAACCACACACTCACCGTTGAGAGCGGGATCTTGAGTGCCTCGCTGATCTCGGCCGCGCTCATCCAAACCCGCCGAAGCGCCTCGATCGCACCAACCCGGTCGGCCGAGAGCCGGGCCGGAGAGCGTTTCGGCCGCGAAGAACGATCAACCAGCTCTACGTCGCCAGCCCGATAGCGCGCAAGCCACTTCCACACCGTCCGCGGACTACAACCCGCGGCCTCCGCCGCCTCCAGGACAGTCCACTCCTGCTCGAGCACACGCCGACACATCAACAACCGACTACTCGGACAGGTCCGATGGTTACCGTGAAGTCTCATCCGGGCCTCCTTGACGCCAAGGGCTTCCAACACCCCTCAGCCTCCAGACAGGCCCGGATGAACAACCTCCTTAGGAACTACACCTAGGCGGTTCTGGCCTAGCCAGTCGCTGAAGCGCCCCCGGGGCTCTCGCGCGCGGCGAGGCAAGCGTCGCCGCGCTTCTCTTCTCGATCGGGGCCTGGCGCCTCACCGGTCTCGGCTTGCGGATCTCGGGCTCGTTTGCCGAGCCAGAGCTCAGGCTCTACGAGCTCCTGGCGCGTGAGGACGCCGACTCTGCTCATGGACGCTACAACTCGTCGGTTTCGAACGCGCCGCGGAATGCGTCTCCTCGTCGACGCAGCCGAGCGGGCTCACGAGCGCGATCTCGTCGACGTCGCTGCGATGATCCGGCTCGGTCTCGCTGACCGAGGCCGAGCCGGGAGCTCTTGGAGGAGATCAGCGAGGCCGTGTACCGGTTTCCGGCCGTCGATCTGGAGTCGTCTCGCGCTCGCGTGGAGGAGCTCTTCGGCGACGATCGAGGCGCGTAGACCTCAGCTGACCGCTTCGATCGGTGGCCCGGGCAGCTCGTCGCCGGTGGCGACCGGAAGCGGTACCCAGCCGGTCCGGCCCAGTGTTGCCAGATCAGACACGCCGACGCCGTTGTCACCGACCGTGAAGATCCGGTTGCCGACGACGACCGCCCGACGGATGGCGGCCCGCCACGGCTCGGGCAGCGACTTCGGGCCCGGGGTGGGATGGGTGATGCGGCCTGCGTCCTCGACGCTCTCTCCGTCGATCCTGAAGCCCGCGGCGCCGACGAACCAGTTGCTCAGCTCGTTCTCTGAGTACTCGAAGGCCTGTACGGGCAGCACCGCGAGCTTGGTGTGTCGCCACCAGAGGAAAGCCTTCTGGTCCCACTCGGCGTCCGAGAACCCGCCGGCGATGGTCTTCTTGTCGATCAACGTGGGTGCCGTCGGGTTCGAGACGTCGTAGAGCGCGACCTGGGTGCCGAGCGTTCGACCCTCCTCGGTCGCGTCCTGACCCACCCCGATCAGGTTCGTCACCGAGATCGGGTGGAGGTAGGCCGAGTAGCCGAGCATCTTCAGCTCTCCGCGCACGACGGGCTGTTTCGGATCGGACAGATCGACGGTGTAGAGGGGATCGATCCGTCGGAACGTCACGACGTAGCCCATGTCGCCGATGAAGCGAACGGCGAAGATCCGCTCGCCCCGGCCGAGGCCGCGTACCTGCCCGGCTTTCGGCATCGTTCCCTTCTGGAGCTTGAGCGCCGTGACGAAGCTTTCGCTCTCACCCTCGCTCCACCAGGTCGGGATCTCGGTCGTGGCGACGCGTAGGTGCCCGCCATGCTCCGAGAGCGCGAACTGGTTGAGGACGAAGCCGCGCACGCGGCCAGCGCCGCGGTAGACGGTCGAGTATTGGCCGGCTGTCGAGAACCGGTGGATCAGCGTTCTCGCGCCCGAGAACTCGGTCGCGCTGTCGACGGTCGCGGGATCGATCCAGCGCTGGGTCGCGACGTAGATGTTTCGCTGCGACGCGTACACGGTGTCGCCACTCGTCATGACCGCGTCCTGGTCGACCGGCCGCAGGCTCTTCGCGAGGTTGAAGGTCAGGATCGTGACGGTGCCGAGGCCGCCGAAGCTGGCTGGGCGGCGGATGCGCCGGCACGGCACGGCCTTGCCCTCATTCTCATTGGTCGTTCGGTGGTTGGTGTGCTTGAAGCGCGGAACCCAGTCGCGCGCACGCGAGTGTCTGATCTCTCGACGGTTCGTCTGAAGTGCCTCCGCCTCGGTCTCGTCGGAGGCGTCGAGCGGGAAGACGAAGTCGAGGCCGAGCGGGCTCGGGGTGGTGACGACCACGCGCAGCGCGTTGTTGATCCGGCGGGCGCTGAGGTAGCTGCCCTCGATCGAATAGCTCTCGACAATCGTGGGCGCGGCCGCCTTGCGGACGTTCACCTTCGTCAGGGTCGTGGCGCCAGCGAAGGAGTAGCGCGCGACGTCCGAGACCACCGGGTCAGCCCCGCCGAGCGGCTCGAAGAAGGTCTGGCCGGTCCGGGTCAGGACGATCACGCTCTTCTCGTGAAGGAAGATCTCGTGCTCCCAGCCGCTCGGCAGATCGACGCTCGCCAGCAGCCTCGCGAGCGAGGCACGCGCGTCGATGACGTGCAGCTTGCCGCCGACCACCGTGTAAAGGTGGCGGCCATCGGTCTTGACGATGTCCGGCTCGTCGACGCCGGTGACCTGGACGTTGGTCGTCGAGAAGTCCTCGCCGGGCACGCCGGCTGCGTCATCGGCACCCACCGCTGACTCGGCGCTAGGCACCGACCCGTCGACCGGTGGAAGTGGTCCGCCGGCCTCCTCTGAGCCGGTACCGTCGCCGATGCCTCGAGCGGCTGGTGCGCCGCTCAGACCCCAGGGCTGGACGCGTCGCAGCGCATGGCGTTTCGCGTAGCCGTTGAAGGCCTTGCAGGAGTCGAATCGAACGAGCTTCGCTGGCTTCTTCGAGCGCTTCGCGCTCGTGGCACCAGAGGCGGCGGTCTGTCCGACGAGCACGAGCACCGCGACCACGGTGAATGCAAGGCCGATGCCTACCGTCCGTCGAATGAGATTCCCCTGATCTCGCCTGTGCTGGTCAAGCCGCGCGAGGCGCCGCGAAATTTCCGTCTAGCGCTTGTCGGCGACCAGCTCAGGGTAGCGGCCGTCATCGAAGCGCTTGATGAACGAGCCGAGCCCGTGCTCGAGCCGGTACCCGCGCCCGACGATGAACCGGTAGTCGACGCAGACGACCTCGAGGTCCTCGAATGCACGCTCGAGAACGCAGTCGGAGCCGGCGTCCATCGCCGACTGCGCCTTGGGAAGCTCGTAGATCGGATCGGCGCCGAGCTCGGCGCGCAGCTGGTTGACCTGGCGGAGCACCTCGTCGAGGGGGTGCGCGGGAGAGACCGGGGCGAAGCGCTCGCCCAGGTCCTGGCGCACGTCCAGCTGCGTTTCGGCCGGGAGCAGAGCCGTGTCTTCGCGCCGCGCTTGCATACACAAAGGGTACCGCGATGCCTTGCGGCTTGACACCGACCCCGAGAGCCGACAGGCTGGCGCCATGGATCTCGAGCTGGCCGGCCGGCGCTTCCTCGTTGGCGGTGCGAGCCGCGGCATCGGCCGCGCGATCGCGGAGCTGTTGATCGAAGAGGGTGCACACGTATTGCTGACGTCGCGCCACGTCGATCCGCTCGCCCCTGTCGCCGACGCGCTCGGCGACCGCGCGACGCCCTTCACGGCCGATCTCGGGCTCGCCGAAGACGTCGATCGTGTCGTCGAGATGACCCGCGAGCTCTTCGAAGACGGCCTCGACGGGCTCGTCGTCAACCATGGAGGTCCGAGCCCCGGCGCCGCCCTCGAGCTGACCGACACCCAGTGGCGTGACGCGTTCGCGCTGGTGCTCGGTGGTCCGATACGGCTCGTGCGCGGACTCGAACAACAGTTCCGAGACGGCGGCTCGATTGTCTGGGTCACGTCGTCGTCGACCCGCATCGCGATTCCGAACCTCGACACGTCGAACGTGTTGCGACCGGCCGTCTCGGGGCTCGTCAAGACGCTCGCGGCCCAACTGGCGCCGCGGATACGTGTCAACAGCGTCGCGCCCGGCCGGATCGATACCGACCGCGTTCGCTTCCTCGACGAGGAGCAGGCGAACGCGCGCGGCTCGACCTACGACGACCATCGGCGCTCGATGGAGGCCTCGATTCCGATGGGGCGCTACGGTCACCCAGAGGAGTTCGCGCGGGCTGCCGCGTTTCTGTTGTCGCCTGCATCGTCTTACATGACCGGCGCAGCCATCCAGGTTGATGGCGGCGCGGTTCGGGCGCTGCCGTAGAGAAGTTCCCACCTACTAGCTCCCGCCCACCGCGAACCCGTTACACCATTCCTACCAACATGACCAAAGGTATGGTGTTTTCGGTGTTGGCTGTTCTTGGGCCGGGTTGTCGTTGGCTGCTGGTAGCGCTCGCGGCGGCTGGGAGCGTGCTTGCTGCGGGCCTGGTTGCGGGCGCGGCGCAGGCGGGTGTGATGGAGGCGGGTGCGGCTGCAGATAGGGTCCTGCCGGCCCGTGTTCTGGCGGCGAACGCGGCGGCGTGGGGTGACCCGGCGGGTGTGGTGGAGGCGGGTGCGGCTGCAGATAATAGGGGCCTGCAGGCCCGTGTTCTGGCGGCGAACGCGGCGTCGTGGATTGACCCGGCGGGGGACGGGGAGGCTGGTGTTGCGCCTGACATCACGTCGGTTTTGGTTTCCAACACCGACGCCGGGGTGCTGACGATCCGGGTTGCGATGCCGGCCGAGCCGGTTCTGCTGAGCGACACGCTCGTGCATGTGCTTTTCGATGTCGACGAGAGCGTCGCGACCATCAGGGACATCCGTGCCGCCCCCGAGCGTCTCGTCGAGTACTTCGTTGAGGTCGACGGGGCAGAGAACAGGGTCGATCTGTTCCGGTGGGACGGGTCAGACTGGCGGTTGGTCCCGTCGTCCTCGGTTGGCTTCCGGTGGGAGGAAGGGCCGACGATCACGCTTGACGCGCGCGATATCGGCTCCCCGTCGGGGTTCAACTTCTGGGTGGTGGCCTCCTGGCAGGACGCCTACGGCACCAGCTTCCATGACTGGGCGCCCGGCGGCCTGACGGTGTGGAATTACCGGATCGGAACGGTGGCGGGGGAGCCGCCGCCGGACGCGATGGTGTGGAGCGACCCGGCGGGGGACACGACGGACGGTCTTGGGCCTGACATCACGTCGGTTTGGGTTTCCAACACCGGCGATAGGGTGCTGACGATCCGGGTTGCGATGCCGGACGAGCCGGTTCTGCGCGACGGCGTGTTCTTGGACGTGCGACTCGACGTCGACGAGAACCCCGAGACCGGTAACAGGCTCGGCTTCGAGTACATCGTCTTTGTCGACGACGAGAGCACGGGCCTGTACCGGTGGGACGGGCAATACTGGAGGTTGGTCCCGTCGTCCTCGGTCAGCAGCTTCTGGGGCTACGGGGCGACGATCACCCTCAACGCGCGCGACATCGGCTCGCCGTCTGGGTTCGACTTCGATGCGGTGTCGGTATGGCTGGACGCTGACGACTTCTACTACGACGTCGCCCCTCGTATCGGCGTGTGGAACTACCAGATCACAGGGACGGTGCCCCCGCCGGTTCGGCCGCTGTCGCAGCGGCCGACGGCGGGCGGGGAGTGGGCCTACACCGAGCCGGCCGCGGCCTACACCGGCAAGCGTGTTGTTGTCCACTACGTCACCGTCGGCCCTGACGCTCCGCCTCTGGACGACGCTGACGCTGACGGGTTCCCGGACTATGTGGAGAAGATCGCCGTCGCTGCTGACCGGGCGCTCGGGAAGTTCGAGCGGCTTGGCTTCAGATCCCCGCTGCCGGACACCGGCGGCCCCGACGCCCGACCGGACATCTACGTCAAACGTCTTAAGCGGGGCACGCCCGGGATCGCGGTCGCGCACACCGACTCCGACCGCGGTGCCTTCCTGCTCGTCGGCACACGGCTCAACCGGCGCGCCGTCCTCGCCCCGACGAGCCTACGCTTGACGGTCGCCCATGAGTTGTTCCATCTTGTCCAGTACGCCTACACCCCGGACGGGGGGCTGCCCCGCTGGATCACGGAGGGAACCGCCGCAGCCGCCGAGGCGATCGCGTTCCCCCAGACCGGCGAGACCAACTGGCTCCGACGCGTCGGCGGCTGGCTCGACGAGCCCTGGCGTTCCCTCCACAGCAAACGCTTCAGCTGCGAGCGCTGCTACGGCGGCACCCTGTGGTGGCTCGCGTTGCACCAGGACGATCCCGGCCTGCTGCCGGCCTACCTCGACCGGCTTGGCCAGCTCCACCGGCTCGGCCGCCCCTACGGGATCGGGGCCGCAGCCCTCGACAACACCATCCGCCAACGAGAAGCCCTCGCCGTCCGCCAACCGCCGCCGCCCACCCCCGGCCGCAGCGGCCGGCTCCCGGTCAAACCCGGCGAGTTCGGCTCCCTCCACGGGGCGCTTGCCGAGTTCGCCGAGAACATCTACCGGGCCGGCCTCACACCAGGCACCCTCCGAAAGCTCAAACCCCGCAAAAGGCAGCGCACCACCCGCAGCAGAGAGCTCGCCGCCTTCTCGATCCACTACATCCCCGTCACGATCCGGCCCGGCACCCGCCAGCTCCAGCTCACCGTGAAAACCACCAGCGGCGAGCCGCCCGACGTCCGGCTCCTGATCGGCGGCCCCAACGGCCAAACGATCACCTCAAAGACCAACGGCACCGCCCAAATCATCACCGCCCAGCTGCGCAACCGGCGATCCGTGATGCTGATCATCACCAACGGACACAGAAACCCCGCCACCTACCGGATCACCCACCGGGCCAAATAAAGGGGCTTATAGCGGATGCTTGCCGTCCGACCGCAAATAGTAGAATGCTTGCCATACACTGAATCGGGAAGGACGAGCGATGGCAGGCAGGAAAGGCCCAGGCAGAGCAGATCGAGAAGGAATCACCCTGGCCGAGCTGTTCCGCATGTTCCCAGACGATGCCGCAGCTGAGCGCTGGTACGAGGAACAGCGCTGGCCCGGCGGTAACCGCGAGTGCCCGGACTGCGGCTCTGCTCGCTACTCAGTGACGAAGACCAGGAAGCCGATGCCGTACAGGTGCCGTGACTGCCGCCAGTACTTCTCGGTGAAGAAGGGCATGGTCATGGAGTGCTCGAATCTCGGCTACCAGAAGTGGGTGATCGCCACCTACATGATGACGACGAACCTGAAGGGCGTCAGTTCAATGAAGCTGCACCGTGATCTGGGGATCAGCCAGTCGAGCGCGTGGTTCCTGATGCAGCGCATACGTGAGGCGTTCAACGAGGGTTCGCTTCTGATGGCCGGTCCCGTCGAGGCCGACGAGACCTTCGTAGGTGGTCGTGAGAAGAACAAGCACAGCTCGAAGAAGCTCCGCGCCGGCCGTGGCACCGTGGGCAAGACCGTGGTGGCTGGCGTGAAGGACAGGGGGACCGGGAAAGTGTCGGCCCGGGTGGTTCCCGACACGAGCCGGGCCGAGTTGCAGCCGTTTGTCGTGGAGCACACCGAGCCGGAAGCGCAGGTGTTCACGGATGAGCATGGCGCCTATCAGGGCATGCCGGGTATTCGCCATCAGGCGGTGAAGCACTCGGTGGGCGCGTTCGTTGACGGAATGGCCCACGTGAACGGAATCGAGTCGTTTTGGTCCATGTTGAAACGCGGGTATCACGGCACGTACCACCGGATGAGCGCGAAGCATTTGCAGCGGTACGTGAACGAGTTCTCGGGTAGGCACAACGCCCGCTCGCTGGACACGATCGACCAGATGGCCTCGCTCGCGCGGGGAATGGCAGGGAAGCGCCTCAGCTACCGGCAGCTCGTCAGCTAGAAGGGGTTATCGATAGCCTCTCTGGTCGTGAACTCTGTAGCCTCTGCGTCAGAGAGTCCAGCAGAAAGAAGAACCAGTTTTGCTTTCTTCCATGACGGGCAAGCCGACTTAGGGACGTTTACTCTCTTTACGCTGCCCTTGAGCTTCCACGAATCCCATCTGGGACCAGGGTCCTTGAAACCGTACCCAAGTGACCGCAGCTTCTCGTGAAATTTCCCCTTCGGCACACACCGAGGCTTCATGCAAAGACTGGAATCTGCCGAGAGTTAGTCAGTTCATTCGGGAAGATGGGAGGCGAGACCGAGGGCGGTGCCACACTCACTCTGTCTTCATGAGCCGTTCTGTTCAGCTCCCAGCCATACTCGGCTAGAAATTCCTCCAGCTCCCTGCTGTTCACGAGGCTCGTCAAAAGTATTTCGGTGTTCTCCACCATGCAATCGAGCAGATCCTGTTCTGTCTCTCCATCTGCGAGCAGGTTCAGAGACGGGCAGGCGGCAATCCATTCCTTTGCTTCTTTGTCGTAGCCGCCCCACCAGCCAACTTTCAGCTTGACTGCCTCCGCAAGCTCCTTGCTGCCCTCGACCGCGATCTCCTCTACTGCCACGGGGTCTCGATCACTCATCGTGTCTCCCCTCTCGTCACGTCACGTCAAGCGTAACAAAGGGCCCTTACGGGCCACAAGTAGGTCCAGGCTACTTGATTCGGGTGAGATGCGCCTTGCAGATGGCAGTCGATATCTTCCCGACCGCGAGCGATTAGGCGCACGGGCGCGCCGGTCACAGCCGCTGGATCTGGACGTTGCCGTACTCGTCCACGGTCACGGTCTCGCGTTTCTCGCCGCCAGCGAACGTGAGAACAAGCCAGACGATCGCCCACAGCCCGAACGTGAAGCACGTCACGATCAGATGCAGCAGATGATTCGGCCGATGGCCCCTCACGAGGACAGCCTGGAAGTCCGACTGGGACTCCACGCGACGCCCCTGCGCGACCATGTTCGTCACCGTCGAGGCAAGCGACTGCTTCCGCTCGCTGTCTGTCTTGGTGCCGTTCTCGCCCATAGGTGCCCCCTCCAGGTTGCGAGTTGAGCTTCGCGTCACCGTTGCTCTCCAGGCCCCGGGAGGAGGCATGCATACTCCTCTCGCTCCCTTGCGGGGCAGAGCAACGGTGACGGCAGCAGACTACACTATGCTTGCCAAACCCGGAGATAGGGAGATGGCGCGATGACGGAGCAGCAGAAGCAGCACAGGAAGCAACGGGAGACCAGGACGATCAAGCTCGACGCGACCCCGGAACAGGTCACTAAAGCGATGTTTGTGGCAGCCAAACCGCCAGACCCGAGCCTCCGCAAGACGAAGAACCCGCGCAAGCCCTAGCCGGGGCTTGGCAAGCATCCGCTATAAGCCCCCAAATAAAGGGGATTACGGGCAAGACCAACGACCGCAGCCAGCGCTCGCCTTCAACAGCAAACCAGGCGGCGCTCCAGTTCCTCATTCACCGCGGACTGATGAAGAAGAACGCGACGACGAAGCCGAGGATGTCCCGGTGGCCGTGGATTTTCGTGGCGGCGGTCCCGGGTTTGGTGGGTAGGCGGTGAGGAGGATAGCGGGCTCCTCGTTCTGCAGTCGGGACGGTGGGCTGATCGAGTTCGTGCTCGATCGCGATGACGAGTTTGGCGAGGTCGTGGTAGCCGATGATCCGACGGAATTGGGTGTTCGGCTTCGAGCATCCCGGCCGCTGTCCAGCGCAGGCACATCTCGCCGGATTGCCAGCGCTTGGTGTTGCGGCTGGTGCGCCGGCAGATCTCGATCATCGACTCGCACGGGTTCGTGCTCTGGAGGGTGCGCTTCAGGTTGCCGCGGATCCCGAGCCGGGTGAGGGTGAGTGTCTCGTCGAGGCCTTCGCGCAGCGAGGCTGCGGCGCCGGGACGCGACCGCTCGAGTTCCGTGGCGAGCGCGTGTAACTCGCTGCGCGCTCGCTCGTGGTCGTGCTCGGCCCAGGCCTGGCGGAGCCGACGTTTGATCGGAGGCCGGTCGCGCTCCGGGAGATGCTCGAGCACGTTTCGTTCCTTGTGGCGGAGACAGCGCTGGACGGGCGCGTCCTGGCCGAAGACATCGCGGATCGCTTTGCGCAGCGCCGTCGATCACAAACAGGATGCCCTGCTCGGTGTCGAGCCCACGCTCGACCAGATCGGAGAGCAGCGCCCTCGCCACGGTCGCGTTCTCGCTCGAGCCCTCCCACAGCCCCAGCGGGATCTTGACGCCCTCGGTGGTGATCCCGAGCGCGACGATGTTCGTGCGCCCTTTCAGCTCGATCCCGTCGAGCATCATCACCGCCAGCCTGACGTCGTCGAGGCGGCGGCTCATCAGCTCCTCAAGCGCCACGCGGGTGCGCTCAACGAACGCCCGCGACACCGACGACTTCGACGTCGAGCGCGCCTTGGTCTCGACGCCAGTGCCGACCGGCTCCTGCGTTCGCGCGTAGCGGCGCGTCGAGACGCCGGCAAGCATCCGCTCCAACACGACCCGCGAGAGCAGATCACGATCGGCGAAATGCTCGTACGTCGCCAGCCTGACCTCGCGTGATCCGTCCGCTGTGCGAACACGCGGCCGCTCAACCTGGACGCGCCGCCCGCCTAGCGTCACCTCCCCAGACTCGCGACCGTGACGGACCGCACTCCGGTCAAAGTCGTGCTTACCCCTCGGGCCGACAACGTGTTCGACCTCCTCCTCCAACAGTTCACTCATCACGCCAAGCCCGACCCCGACCGACAGCGCGAGCAGTCCCTCCCTCGCTGCCCCGACCAACTGCCCCAGCGCCTCCTGAACGCGCTCCGGCAAAACGGCCTCATCCAGGGTCGCCTCAGCGACCGGTACGTTGCTCCCCACGGCGGTTCCTCCTTCGATCTTCGAGCGGATCGCTCGCCACGCTCCCAACCGGAACGGACGGGCACGGAGGGACCGCCGCCTCTACAAAGATCTACGAACTACGGGACAACCCCACGAAGGACATCGACTACGGTGAGCAGCCCCACCGCATCGGCGACACCGCGATTCACGTGCTGCCGTCCACTTCCGGTTCCGCCTGCGGCTACTGGAACGAGGGCCCCTGGCAAAAGGCAGCCGAGGCCGCTAAAGCCGGCGCAACCTAGAGGAGAGTACCAGCAGCAGCCTAATTCCTGGTCGCCTTCACCCCCTTTATGGGCTGCCCTTACTGGGAAGCAACCGAGCTACCTGACGCCAGAAGCTCCCCCTGAAGCTGGCAGCGACGCAGCGAGTGGCGGGTGACGGATCGCGGATGGGAGGACGCAAGCTGCTCGGATCGACAGCACAAGCCGGAGCAGATGGTCACCAAGCTGCGGGAGACGAAAGTGGCGTTGACGCAGGGGCAGTCGGCGGTGGGGTGGTGGAGACGGACATGCTGGCGTTGGCGCAAGAAGGGTGCGGCGGCGTCCGGTTCGCTCAGACGAAGCGGCCCCAGGGCGGTTGGGGGGTGGGCACGCGCGGCCGTTGGCGGTGGCCTGCGGCTCGATCCCTCATCGCACGCCCGAGCGGCGGGTGAGGATGATCGTGACGCTGCGCCATCGGCGCGCCAACAAGCAAGCCACTTCGACACCGTGCGCACAGAGCCATGAGGTCGGCGGGAACAGTTGGTTCACAACGAGAAAGAACCTGGACGCCGTTGGACTGTCGGACGCGGAGCTCGGGCTCATTGACGCGCCGCCCGAGTACGCGGCCGCTCGCCGAACTTTCAAAGACGACTGTCTAGCGGCGTTGCAGGATGCCTTCGGCAGCGCGAGCGTGGAGCGTCACAACAAGTGCATCAAGGTCAGCGAGAAGTCCACAACGCTTCCCGCTGACGTCGTTCCTTGCGCGACACTGAGGCGCTACGACTCCGCCTCGCAGCACCACGAGGGAATCAGGATAGTCCCAGACCGTGGAGGCGAGATCATCAATTGGCCCCAGCAGGACTATGACAAAGGGGTCGTCAAGAACACGAGCACGAGTCGCCGCTACAAGAGAACGGTACGAGGGTTGAAGGCGCTGAAGATCCTCATGGCCGCTGAGGGGAACGTCGAGACCCCTTCATGGCTTGTGGAGTGCTTGACGTACAACGTCCCGGGTTCCGTGTTCTCTAGCTCGCGGGACGTCGACAACGCACTCATTGTGCTGCGATGGCTTCAAGTAGAGCTTCCTGGTACGGGCGAGTGGGTCGAGGTCAACGGGCTCAAGTGGCTGTTTGGCGATGATCAACCATGGAGTCGGGAGGACGCACAACTCTTCGTCCGAGACCGCGCTGAAGTACATCGCGAGCAACTGAGCGGGGGTGGGGTGCTGCCAATCAGTTGCCATCTGACTATCGCTGCGAGTCGTCCTGTCCCAATGCCGCGGTGAGCCGGACTCGTGCGATTTCGGGTGTGGCTTTGCTCGCGTTCGTTGCCGTGCTTTGGCTGTCAGGAGAAGCAGTTGCCCCCGGATGGCTCCGCTGGCTCGCGCTGGCCTCGTTTGTAGCTGTTGGTGTCGATTACTTGTACGAGCGGTGGCTGTGGGCTGTGCCGCTGCTTGCTCGGCTGATAGGTAGGCGCGACCTTCGGGGGACGTGGGAAGGAACCCTGCGGTCGCAGTGGACCGATTCCGACACCGGGAAGGCTCCTGACCCGAAGCCGGTGTACCTCGTCATAAAGCAGACCGCAACAAAGGTCCAAGCCTCCCTTCTGACTGATGAGTCCCGCTCAAGCTCGACCGCTGCTGGGCTGGAGGACGACGGAACCGGGCATGTATTGAGCTACGTGTACTTCAACCGGCCGGACCTGCGCGTCAAAGCCAGAAGCCAGGCCCACTCCGGAGGTGCCGTTCTATATGTGAGCGGGTCGCCTCCGAGCCGACTTCGCGGTCCGTACTGGACTGACCGCGACAGCAAGGGCGAGCTTGAGTTCGACAAACGAAAACGTCAGCTGTGCACAGATTATGAAGAGGCTAAGGGTCTCTTTCGAACACAAGCCAAGAAATGACCTGGTTCTTGATGCAGCAACAATCGCTCATTCTCCGTTGACAGGCCCATAACCCGGGTGTCGCCGCTGCGGGTCCCGACCGGGCCTGTGGATCGGCGGGCCTCGCCTTTGTGTGGTGCCTGGCGGGGCTGGTTCACCCACCCGCTTGGTCGGCCCAACCACCGTCTTTGACCCTGGAGAGCGGGTAGGCGGCAGGCTCCGGTTTCGGGCATCCCACGGGCACCGCGCCCGCGGCGGGCCCGTCACCACTGGGGGTGGTTGCCGAGAGCCCGCAGATGGTGCCAGCGTTTTAAGCCCTGGCCGCAGCAGTTCCTTCAAGGTAGAGATTGTCTCCCTATTGGGGGTAATCAACTCGACAGGCATTGTGACCTCCCCACTGGGGAATAGCGCGACCCCGATCCGTAACTCCCATATAAAACTTCCTGCTAAACAGGGCTTTTATAGTTTTGCGGGTCATCCCTAGAGGATGTCCCGGTGGCCGTGGATTTTCGTGGCGGCGGTCCCGGGTTTGGTGGTTAGGCGGTGAGGAGGGTAGCGGGCTCCTCGTTCGCAGTCGGGACGGTGGGCTGATCGAGTTCGTGCTCGATCGCGATGACGAGTTTGGCGAGGTCGTGGTAGCCGATGATCCGACGGAATTGGTGTTCGGCTTCGAGCATCCCGGCCGCTGTCCAGCGCAGGCACATCTCGCCGGATTGCCAGCGCTTGGTGTTGCGGCTGGTGCGCCGGCAGATCTCGATCATCGACTCGCACGGGTTCGTGCTCTGGAGGGTGCGCTTCAGGTTGCCGCGGATCCCGAGCCGGGTGAGGGTGAGTGTCTCGTCGAGGCCTTCGCGCAGCGAGGCTGCGGCGCCGGGACGCGACCGCTCGAGTTCCGTGGCGAGCGCGTGTAACTCGCTGCGCGCTCGCTCGTGGTCGTGCTCGGCCCAGGCCTGGCGGAGCCGACGTTTGATCGGAGGCCGGTCGCGCTCCGGGAGATGCTCGAGCACGTTTCGTTCCTTGTGGCGGAGACAGCGCTGGACGGGCGCGTCCTGGCCGAAGACATCGCGGATCGCTTTGCGCAGCGCCGTCGATCACAAACAGGATGCCCTGCTCGGTGTCGAGCCCACGCTCGACCAGATCGGAGAGCAGCGCCCTCGCCACGGTCGCGTTCTCGCTCGAGCCCTCCCACAGCCCCAGCGGGATCTTGACGCCCTCGGTGGTGATCCCGAGCGCGACGATGTTTGTGCGCCCTTTCAGCTCGATCCCGTCGAGCATCATCACCGCCAGCCTGACGTCGTCGAGGCGGCGGCTCATCAGCTCCTCAAGCGCCACGCGGGTGCGCTCAACGAACGCCCGCGACACCGACGACTTCGACGTCGAGCGCGCCTTGGTCTCGACGCCAGTGCCGACCGGCTCCTGCGTTCGCGCGTAGCGGCGCGTCGAGACGCCGGCAAGCATCCGCTCCAACACGACCCGCGAGAGCAGATCACGATCGGCGAAATGCTCGTACGTCGCCAGCCTGACCTCGCGTGATCCGTCCGCTGTGCGAACACGCGGCCGCTCAACCTGGACGCGCCGCCCGCCTAGCGTCACCTCCCCAGACTCGCGACCGTGACGGACCGCACTCCGGTCAAAGTCGTGCTTACCCCTCGGGCCGACAACGTGTTCGACCTCCTCCTCCAACAGTTCACTCATCACGCCAAGCCCGACCCCGACCGACAGCGCGAGCAGTCCCTCCCTCGCTGCCCCGACCAACTGCCCCAGCGCCTCCTGAACGCGCTCCGGCAAAACGGCCTCATCCAGGGTCGCCTCAGCGACCGGTACGTTGCTCCCCACGGCGGTTCCTCCTTCGATCTTCGAGCGGATCGCTCGCCACGCTCCCAACCGGAACGGACGGGCACGAAGGGACCGCCGCCTCTACAAAGATCTACGAACTACGGGACAACCCCCTGGGAGGGCCTTGCTGCCTCGAATCGGTCTGCCGCGTGCACGCGGCGCCTGCGGGTGGAGCGGTGGTTGCGTGGTGAGAAGGCTGGCCCAGGGCGATCAGGTCGGCGTCAGCGGCCGGGAGTCCCTGGGCGAGGCGAGTTCGAGAAACGCGACAGGACGGTTTAGAAACGCGACAGGGCGGTTTCGATGGCGCTGAAGAAGTCTGAGCTGTATTCGTCTCTCTGGCAGAGCTGCGACGAGCTGCGTGGGGGGATGGATGCCAGCCAGTACAAGGATTACGTCCTGGTTCTGCTGTTCATCAAGTACGTCAGCGACAAGTACGCGGGGGAGCCTTTCGCGCCGATCACGATCCCGTCGGGCGCGAGCTTCGAGGACATGGTCGCTCTCAAGGGCACCAGTGATATCGGCGATCAGATCAACAAGATGGATCGTCGCGCCGCTGGTCGAGGCCAACAGGCTCTCCGATTTCCCGGACTTCAACGACGCGACCCTTGCTCTATCGTCCCGGCACCTATTATGGGCGCGACCCATCGGATCGAGCTCGACGTTCGGACGCCGCTCATCGAGGCGCCCGAGACGGGACACAACCGCTGGCATCCCGACATCCCCGCGGCGCTCGAGGTTGATCCGGGCGACACCGTCGTCCTCGATGTCAGAGACGGTCTCGATGGCCAGTTCACGATGGAGAGCGGCCACGAGGACGTGCTCGAGCTGGATCTCGGCCGGGGCCATCCCTGCACCGGGCCGATCGCCGTCAAGGGCGCCGAGCCTGGCGACCTCCTCGAGGTGGAAGTCCTCGAGATCGAGCCGGATGACTTCGGCTGGACCTGCGTGATCCCCGGGATGGGCCTCCTCGGCGATCGCTTCGACTCGCCATACCTCGCCCGCTGGTCGATTGCCGACGGCGTAGCCCGCTCGCCAGACATCCCCGGGGTGGCAATCCGTGGCGTGCCGTTCCTCGGTGTCGCCGCCGTCGCTCCTTCGCAGGCGCGCCTCGAGGAGTTCACCGCGCGAGAGGCGGAGCTCCTCGCCCGCGGAGGCAGCGTCCTGCCACCCGATCCGAAGAGCGCGGTGCCGACCACGGGTCCGCCGGCAGACGAGGGCCTACGCACCGTGCCGCCGCGTGAGAACGGCGGCAACATGGACGTGAAGCAGCTCACCGTCGGAAGCCGGCTCCTCTTGGTGGTCGACGTTCCTGGAGCGATCTTCTCGGCCGGCGATCCTCACTTCCACCAGGGCGAGGGCGAGCTATGCGGGGTCGCCGTCGAGATGCACGCGCGGGTCACCGTCCGCTTGGACATCCGCGCCGGCGCCGAGCTCGCCTGGCGCCCACGATTTCCCGTGATCGAGCACCGAGTGCCGGCCGAGCGCCGGCGCGAGCACGAGGAGCTCGTCACGATGGGCATCCCGGTCAATGACGAGGGGCGCAACGAGAACCTCGATCTGAACATCGCCGCGAAGGCGGCCCTTAACGAGATGGTCGACTACCTCGTCACTGCCCGCGGCTACTCGCCCGAGCAGGCGTACATCCTGGTGAGCGTCGCTTGCGACCTCCGGGCGGGGTCGGTGCCCAACATCCCCAACGTGCTGGCGACTGCCCACCTACCGCTCGACATCTTCGACGAGCACGCGTAGGCGGCAGCCGCTGGCTAGTGCTGGCCGCCTGCGGCGACCTCCTCGACGATGCCGAGCAGCTCGGCATCGCGGAGCGGTCGTTTCTCTCGCGCAGCCAGCTCACGGACAGGCGCGACGAGCTCGGCTACGAGGTCCGGCGAGAGATCGTCGACGCCGAGCTCGCGCAGCTTGACCTCGATCGAGACGGGCCCGCTGTAGCGACCGATGACGAGCGTCCTGCGATTTCCGAACATAGTCGGATCGAGCGCCTCGAGCGTCTTCGGAGATGCCTCCATCGAACGCACGTGGTCATCCAGCTTCTGTGAGAACGCGTGCTCGCCGACGAGGGGCTTCGTCGCGGGAACTTCGACACCCGAGAGCCGGGCAACCAGACGCGACAGCTCGAGCATCGCCTCGAGGTCGACGCCCGTGTCCACGCCATCGAGCAGGAGCAGGCTCGCCGCCACCTCGTCGAGCGGAGCGATGCCGACGCGATCTCCGAGGCCGTTGACGCAGACGTCGAGCTGCCGCGCACCGCTCTCGACGGCGGCAAGGGCATTCGCCACCGCGACCCCGAGGTCGTTGTGGGCGTGGAAGCCGATAGGCGCATCGCCGATCTCCTGCGCCCGGCGGCACAGCCACCGCACCGCCCGCGGGCCTGCAACTCCGAGCGAGTCGTTGAGGGTGATCCGGTCGGCTCCGGCCGACGCGGCCTTGCGGATGAACAGGGCGAGGTCATCGAGATCGCTCCGTGTCGCATCCGCGATCGACAAGCAGCTCTCGAGGCCGAGCTCCGCCGCAAACGACACTGCCTCCGCGGACTCGTCGCTCAACAGCTCGTAGGTCGTGTTCCATGCGCCCTCGACGAAGAAGGGCGAGGACGCGGTGACGATGGCCACTCCATCCACACCGAGCTCGCGCGCCGAGCGAAGGTCGTCCTGCCACGAGGGCCAGTAGACGTTCACCAGCACCTCGACCCTCGCGGAGACGTCGGCGGCGACGATCGCTCGAATCGCCTCCTCATCGCCGGTTGAGCCCCCGACGTACCCCACCTCGATGAGAGGGACGCCGACGTCCGAGAGACGCCCGGCAATCTCGACCTTGTCGCCGACGTCAAAGTTCGCGTTACCGGCCTGTTCGCCTTCTCGGAGCGTGCAGTCCTTCAGCACGACGGTGGCGGGTGCGCGGGCGTTCGCGCGAACCTCTGGCAACTCGTTGAGCGGTGAGCCGGCGATGTCGTACTGGCTCAGGTCACGTGGCATGGTTAGCCCCTTCCGTCGTAGAGAGGACCGGGCGGTGTCGGCGGCGTCAGGCCGGTCTCCGCCTGACAGTTCTCGAGCAACTCCTCGAGCGGGGGTCCGAAGTCGAAGGTGCCGATCTCGCCGCGCTCCTGCCGCCGAGCTGGCCGCAGTGACTCGGTGCCGGCATGGTCGATGTGCCCGCCATTCAGGAGCGCGACGCCGTAGTCGGCTCGCGCCTTCTCCGGAGTCACGAGACCGCGCCGGACGTCGAGGCCGACCGCCTGAGGATCACGCTCTAATGGGTCGCCCCATCCGCCGCCGCCCCATGTCCGAAAGACGAGACGATCGCCCGGCCTCACGGAGACGTGGTCGGTCTTCGCCGGCAGCGGACGCTGCCTCCCGGCGGCGGGAATGAAGTCCTTGCTCGAGCGGCCGCCGGGCTTTCCGCCGAGCACGCCCCACGGATACGTCAGCCAGCGGTCGTCGTGAATCGAGATCTCCCCGTCGGCGAGGAACCGGTACCTGGTCTCGAGGCCGTTCCCACCGCGGTGCAGCCCTGCGCCACCCGAATCGGCGATCGCGCGGCAGCTCTCGACGACGAGCGGAAAGTTCGTCTCGAGGTATTCGACCGGGATGTTGTCGCACAGGGGCCAGAGGGAGTGCGCGTCGGGGCCGTCGCCGACCGGGCGTCCGGGCAGGCCGCCGAAGCCGATCTGGATCAGCAGGAACCACGAGCCGTCGGAATCGCGACCGTTGAACAGCAGATGGGGGCTCGACGAGAACCCTGCCGCGGTCATGAACTGCGGCGCACTGCGACCGAGAGCGGCCCCGAACACATCGAGCATCCGTCCGAGCGCGTGGGTGCGGTTGCCGAGCGCGGCCGGGAACTCGGGCTGAAGCAGGCTCCCGCTCGGGATGCGCACGTCGAACAGCTCCGCGTAGCCGTCGTTGTAGAGGATCTGGGGATCGTGCGAGATGATCAGGTAAATCCCCGCGCTCATCTGGAAGATGCGTGTGCCGAGGAAGTAGTTGGCCGGTCCCTCGCACTGTGGATCGGTCCCGGCCCAGTCGACCACGCAGCGGCCCTGTTCTCGCCAGACCGTGCAGCGGAGCTTGTGCGGGCCGTTCCCGAGCCCGTCGTCGTCGATGTAGTCCTCGAAGCTGCGCGGCTCTTCGCTGATCGTCGTGCCGATGAGTTCGGCTGCCGCGCGACGCGTCCGATCGAGCAGCTCCCGCACGGCCGCGAGATATGACTCGCCCCCGAACCGCTCGCACAGCTCTTGGATTCGCCGCTCGGCGACGCGGCAGCCCGCGACGAGCGCCATGAGATCGGCATGGGCGTAGTCGGGCTGGCGTACGTTCTTGAGTATGAGCTTGACGATGTCTGACTGAAGCTCCCCCCTCCTGTAGAGCCGGACGGGCGGGATGATCAGGCCCTCGCCGAAGATCGAGGTCGCGTAGGTCGGCATGCTCCCCGGGACTGGTCCCCCGCAGTCGGTCATGTGGCCGAACATCGCCGCCCAGCCAACGAGCGTGCCGGAGTGGATGATCGGGAGCGCAACGATCCAGTCGTTGACCTGGGACACGGCCCCGTCGCGGTAGGGGTCGTTGAACAGGAAGACGTCACCTTCGGCGACGTCCTCGTACTCGGACGGGAGTGTGTCAAGCGAGACGACGAACTGCCCGACGATCATGTTGCCGCTCGGATCCGTCACGCACGGGAATTCGTCGTGCTGCTCGCGAATCACCGTTGACATGGCCGCGCGGCACACGACCGCGTCCATCTCGAAGCGCATGTGCTTCAGCGCACCCTCGATGATGTCCACAGAGACGCGGTCGATCGTTGTCGTATCGGCGCGCGGGCCGGTGCTGGCATGCGCTCCGTGCATGAGCAGGCATCCGCTCTCATCGACGACGCAACGATGCCCGGGGGGGACGACCGTGGTCGCGGTGGGCTCGACCACCAGTGCTGGCCCCGAGATCGAGCGACCAAGCTCCAAACCTCTGCGGTCGTAGATGGTGGCGGCGTGCCAGCCGCCGTCCCAGTACAGCTCCTGCTCGCCGATGACGGCGGCGACGTCCTGGGCGGCGGCCTGCCACCGCAACTCCGGCTGGTCGGCGCGGGCAAGAGCTACGCATCGGAGGTTGACCAGCTCGATCGAGGTGTCGAGCGCGAAGCCGTACAGACGGCGGTGATCCTCTGCGAATCGTTGACCGAGCGAGTCGAAGCGACCGGATTCGATGTCCTCGACATCCTGCTCGCTCAACTCGATTGTCAGCTCGAAACCCTGCCGGAAGTAGCGGAGGTCGGCCTCGACCACAGAGCGTCCCTGACCACTAGCGCCCACGTCATGCTCGGAGAGCCACGCGGCGACCTGCTCTCTCATGCCGTCGAGAACGTCCACGATCGTGGTGGGGTCGAGTTGCTCCAGGCGCCGGGCGATGGCTTGCGAGAACTCGGCCCGGTACTCGGCGATGGCGCAACCCAGTGCGCAGAGCACACCTGGATTCGGTGGGACGACCACGGGCCAGGTCCCCAGGATCTCGGCCATCGCCGCGGCGTGCATCGGCCCAGCGCCGCCGAAGGCAATCAGCCCCATCCGCCGCGGGTCGTGCCCACGCTGGCTCGAAACCACGCGCAGCGCGCCCAGCATGTTCTCGTTGACGACGCGATAGATCCCCTCGGCAGCTTCGTGGAGCGTTACGTCCAGCGAGCTGGCAACGGGCTCGAGCGCGGCCGCCGCCGCCTCGATGTCGAGCGACAGCTCGCCGGCGAGAATCCGGGGAGGAAGAAACCCGAGCAGGAGATTCGCGTCGGTGACGGTGGGGCCCGCACCGCCCCTCCCGTAGCAGGCTGGCCCCGGATCGGCCCCGGCGCTCTTCGGCCCGACCCTAAGCGCACCGGTCGCCTCCGGCACGTGCGCGATCGATCCGCCGCCAGCACCGACGGTGACGATGTCGACGATCGGAATTGCGAGCTCGATGTTTCCGATCCGGGTCTCGCGGCTCGTACTCGCCGACCCGTCGAGGTTGAGGCACACGTCCGTGGATGTGCCGCCCATGTCGAAGGTGATGAAGTCGGTCAGGCCGACGTCTCTTGCGATGGCTCCGGCTCCGATCACTCCTGCCGCCGGCCCCGAGAGCACGGTGAGCGCCGGCAGGGTGGCGGCCTCGGCAGGTCGCATGCGTCCCCCATCTGAGCGCAGGATGCTGAGGCCGCGTGCCCCCCTCGCGCGCGCGTCTTCCTCGAGCTGGGCGACATAGTCCCGTACGACGGGCACCAGCTGCGCATTGACGACCGTCGTCTGCGTCCGCTCGTACTCCCGAAACTGCGGCATCGTCTCGGATGACGTGACGATCGGGACGTCCACTCCAGCCTCGAGGAGCGCGTCCTTTGCCCGACGTTCGTGGTCCGGGTTGGCGTAGGAGTGAAGAAAGGAGATTGCCAGAGCCTCGACGCCCGCCTCGACCAGGGCTCGGCCTGCCTCGACGACTCGATCGACTTCGAGCGGCGTCATCACCTCCCCGCGGGCCGTGACCCGCTCCGGCACCGACCGCGTATCGACGAGGTCGGCCGCAGGGTCTGGCTTCTCGAAGCTGATCCAGCCCGAGAGCGGACCCGGCGTACGCCCTCGCGCGATGTGAAGAACGTGCTCGAAGCCCTCGGTGACGATGAGCCCGACGCGGGCGCCTTTACGTGTCAGGAGCGCGTTCGTACCGATCGTCGAGCTGTGCGTCAGATGGTACGGATCACCCGTCGAGCGCGACCTCAGACCTTCGATCCCGCGAACGACCGCCTGCTGCGACTTGGACGGCGTCGAGAAGACCTTTCCGATCTCGACTGATCCGTCGGAGCCGAGGCAGACGAGGTCGGTGAACGTGCCCCCGATATCGACTCCGAGTCGCTGCACCCTCGCCCTTCGTGGCTCTCCGTGCCAAGCGGTTCGTCCCGAGCGCAGTCAGGACGCCCAGGCTCCGGGAATCATTGCGGAACGGCCGCGATCGGGCCCGAGGCATTCGCCCAGCGACAAGCGTAACGTCGACCGCTGCTCGGCTGTGCGCACTGGCGCCGGCCGGTGCCTCGCATAGGCTTGAGCATAAGGCTTGTCGACGATCCAGGCTGGGATCGCGCTGTTCGTTCCGCTGTTGATGGCGGTTCTGGCGGCGTCTGGGAGCTCGTTGGCACATCCGCCGAAGGGGGACGTGCGAAGGGCTCGTCTGATGTGTCTGTGGCGCCGACGTCGGGCAACGCCAATGGCAAGACCGCGCTCGTTGAGGGGGCCCCGCTTGTTGGTGGCACGAACGGAATTGCGTTTGATGCCGACAACAACCTGTGGACGGCTCAGGTGCTCGGCAACAAGATCAGCAAGCTCGACCCGGAGACGGGCGAGGTCATCGGCGGGCTCGGACTCGCCGAGGGCGTTCTCTTCCCGGACGACGTGACGGTCGGTGCCGACGGTGCACGTCCCTCTCGGGTGAGGCTTGGCGGGGTGCTTTCGCACACGCCCGGGAACATCCCCCAAAGGACGTGAACACGCCCAGCCTGCCAAGCCCCGGCCGCACGCCGGCAAGTTAATTGGCCCGAAGAACAACAGAGCAAGGACGCTACTCAGCAACGAAGCATAGCGCCTGTAGTTCGCTCACCGAGGCCGACGACCCGCTCGCGCCAGGGGGGCGGCCGGGGAGGTGGCTCCTGTGAGGGTCTGTGACCAGGGGCCGGTGCCTGAGTTGTTGACTGCCCGGGCCTGGATGTCGTAGCGGCGGCCGCCGTCCAGCCCGGTCAGGACGTGCGACAGCTCCCCTGAGCTCCAGGCCCCCAGAAGCGCCTGCTAGCAAGTGCAAGGACGACCGGGTACCTGAGGGGCTCAGCTTCCTAGATCTTGTGTGGGGGCAGGAAGACTCCTGCGAGGCTGAGACCGACGATCTCCTTCCAGGGCTGGGGAAGAAGGGGTCTTGCCTGCTTTGAGCAGATCACGATCGGTCGCGCAGTGGTTGCCGAATCGCCTGGTACAGCCGTTTGAACACGGTGCTGTTCCTGTCGATTGGCCCCTCGCCTGTGCCGCTGTTTCTGCGCGCGACCACCACAGCCACACACCCACGAGCCTCGCAGGCCTGGTAGACGGCCCGGTAGTCGTAGCCTTTGTCCATCGCAACCGACACTGGCCTGATTTCGCGCTCGGCGAGCTGTTTGAGCAGGGGCTCCACGACTCGCATGTCTGCTTCCTTGCCGGTGCGCACCTCCCAGCCAAGTGGTAGATCAGTCCGTGTGCACACAGCGAGGTGCAGCTTGTACCCGTAGAAGCCGCCGCCTCTCCTGGTTGATACGGCGGAGCGGTGGCCCCAGGAGGCGTCAGGGTCGCTCCATGAGGTGCGCTCGGGCCCGCCTCGGTAGCGGTACTTCTGCCCGTTCGCGTATGCAGGTATGTCTGTGGAGTCAACAGCCACGTCGGCGCCCAGCTCGGGATCGGCAGCTCTCAATGCTTCCAGCAGTCTCCTCGCGCAGGCCTTCAGTAGGTCACGGTGAGCGGCCAGCTTCCGGGAGAACCGCTAGCACGCCCACTGGGACGGCGCGTCACCCAGCACCGTCTGCAAACCAGGGTGCTCCCCGATAAGCCTCGCCGCCTGCGCCCACGTCGGCAGCTCGTACAGGCTCTTGACGAGGCAAGCGCCGAGAAGCGAGCGGGTGGTGTAGCCCGGCCTGCCCCTCGGGGAGCGCCGAAGCGCAACCAGGTCCTCCACAAGCCCGGCCAGCTCGGGTGTTTCCAGCACCCTGCCAACGCTGAGCACAAGCCCATCCCGTGGCACGATCGCCGCCGAGGCAGCCATGTTGGGTCCCTCCAGGTCCTTTCTGGCTGCACTGGCCCCCTGCCGGTGAGCGCCGGCAGGGGTCGCCTTAGGTCGCCTTATGTCGCCTTATGTACTGCTAGAACAGAAGTGTTATCCGGCTCTTGGGTCTTCCCCTTTCATGCCTCGCTCTCCCCAGGGACAGGCCGGTCCCCGGCCGCGACATACGACCTGTCGTCCAGCCTCTCCAGTTCCCCTCTCTCCGCGGCACGGCGCAGCGCCGTCCTCACCGAGCCATGGTTGGCCGTGTGGCCCCGCTCGACCAGGATCTCGCGTAGCTCGTTCGGGCTCACCGGGCGACCGGCCTCACGGATCGTCGCCACCAGGGTCTCACGGCCGACCCCGCGTAACGCCCGCTCCCGCCGAGGTCGCGCGCCGGCGTCCCGCTGGGTGCTCTGCGCCTCTCTGCGGGAGTTAGCCCTTCCCTCGCACAGCCTTGACGACGTCGCTGGGGATCGAGGTCGCGCTCTCGAGCGCGCTCCCGACGGCATCGGCGGTGCTGCCGCCGATCTTGCCTGCGGCCTCGACGGCGCCGACGACCGCTGAGCGTGTCACCTCGACGGCGTCACGCCGATCTCGCCGACCGCGTTGATCGCACCGGTCGTAGCCCCGACGGCGGCCTGCCCGACGTCGCCGCCGACCTCGGCGACAGCTTCGACGGCGGCGCCGACTGCGTGCTGCGCTCCGCTCGCCACGTCCCCGCCGACCTCCGCGATGCCCTTGACGACGCCGCTCACGGCGTGCTGTGCACCTGCAGCGACATCGCCGCCCAGTTCGGCGACGCCGTTGACGGCGCCACCGACGACGTCGCCGACTGCGTCCAGCGTGGTCGTCGAAGTCCCGGCTACCGCTTTCACCGCGCCCTGGGTGACATCGCCTACGGTGCCGATGGTGGCCCCGCTGACGTCACCCACGCCGGTGATCGCGCCCACGACGGCTCCTCGCGTAACGGCGATCGTGTCGCCACCGATCTCACCGGCGGCAATGATCGTGCCGGTGACGGCGGCAACGGCGGCCTGCCCGACATCGGTGCCGGCCTCTCGCGCGCCCTCGACGGCGCCGCTGACCACGCCCTGAGCTCCCTGCGCCAGGTCGCCCGCCGACGTCGGCAACACCCTTGATAACACTACCGGCGACGCTGGCAGTCGCCTCGATCGTGTCGGTCGCCGTACCCGAGACCCCCTGGACGGCGCCCTTCGTGACGCTCGCGGTGGTCTCGACCACCGCCCCTCCGACGTCGCCGGTATCGCGCAGCGCGCTGACGATCACGTTCCTTACGGAGCCAGTCAGGGTCGTCAGGATGTCCTCGGAGCCCTTGATGGCCGCAACGACGGCGTCGCGGGCCTCATTAATGATCTTGTCAAGCATGCAATTCTCCTCTCCTCATGAGATCGGACAGACCCCGAGAATACGGCATGAGTTCCTCGGCCCGCGCCGCTCGTGGGTGGCGGGGGGTGTGGGCTAGTTGATCTCGAAGACCGCCTGTACGGACATGCGCAGCTCCAGCTCGCCGCCACCGATGGGTGACGGCGAGAAGCCGGTGTCCGCCGCCGTCGGCTGGTCGTAGCCTGTCTCGGCGAGGTCCTGGCCGGCCGGCAAGGGGCCGCCGGCCTCGTGGATGCGGACGAGCTTCCCGATCGACACGCCCGCGAGGCTGGCGAAATGCTCGGCCTTGGCCAAGGCGTCTGTGAACGCGTCCTCTCTGAGCGCTGCAGTGAAGAGCTCCATGTCCTCGACCGTGAAACGAACACCGTTGATTCTGACCGCGTCGCCGCCGGCCTCGGCAGCAGCGTCGATCATCTCCCCGACCAGCTCGAGATCCCGTACCTTCACAGAGGACAGATTGCTCACCCGGTACCCGGTCAGCACCTCTCGTCCTGTGTGCCTGCCGGTGACCTCGTCGAACTCCTCGAAGTAGTCGTAGATGGGGTCAATGTCGAACGAGCGGGTCTGGACGTCGAGGTCTGCGACTCCGAGCCGCTTCAGCGCGGCCACGACCGCGGCCATTGCCGCCGCCGC
>CBDCXJ010000016.1:0-227031 GCA_965223695.1 Gaiellaceae bacterium
AACCCTCCTTGGCACTGGTGGCTTCGACACCCCCAGCCTCCAAGAAGGCCCGGATGGAACAACCTAGCTAGGACTTACACCTAGGCGACGAGAACCGGCTGCTGGCCATAGGCTCTTCTTCTGTGTCCAGCTCGGTCAGTGACGACCTACGTATCGATGCCGCAGTCTGGACCTCGCCCTGACCACGCTGTCCGAGGTTGCGAAGCTGATCCGCAGCAAGAATGCGGGCCCCTTCCAGCTGACGATCGACATCATGTTCGAGGATCGGGCGACCTACGATGGGGTGCTCGCGGGGGGCGCAATCAGCGCCGAGCAGTTCGCCTCGATCTACGGCGTTGCCGCCGATCGTATTCGGGTTATTCCCTACCCGGCCGCCAACGCAATCAAGATCACGCTGCCACGGCCGGTGACCTCGGGTGACGCCGAAGACGGCGACACGATGGGCGGGCAGCAGTACGGGCCGATCGTCGACCTCGAGGTCGACGGGTGACGCCGAGAGAGATCAGGCTTGTCGCGCCGACGAGCATCCTCGGCGCGGGCTTCAAGCTCGAGTCGCTCGAGAAGGCGATGTCGTGGCAGCCCCACGCAATCGGCTGCGACGCCGGCTCGACCGACCCCGGGCCCTATTTTCTCGGCTCGGGCGAGCTGTACTTCTCGCGCGAGGCGATGCGCCGCGATCTCGAGCACCTGCTCGTCGCAGCCCGTGGCGCGAAGATCCCGCTCTTGATCGGCTCGGCCGTGGCGGGCGGAGCCGACGCGCAGTTGCACGTTGCCGTCGAGCTCGCCGAGGAGGCCGCCGCCAAGCACGGGCTTCATTTTCGGCTCGCCGTCATCCGTTGCGAGCCGCCGACGGAGTACCTCCAGCAGTGCCTGCGCGAAGGTCGCATCCGTCCTCTCGCGAACGCGCCGGAGATCGACGAGGAAACCTTTGCGCGCTGCGAGCACGTCGTCGCCATGGCAGGTGTCGAGCCCTTCCAGGCGGCGCTCGAGGCCGGCGCCGATGTCGTGATCAGCGGCCGCTCGAGCGATGCAGCGATCTTCGCGGCCCTGCCGACGCTCGAGGGGTTCTCGCCGGGTCTGGCCTGGCACGCTGGGAAGATCCTCGAGTGCAGCGCCGCGTGTGTCGTCCACCGCAAGTACGCCGACCCACTCTTCGCCTGGATCCGCGACGACCACTTCGTCGTCGAGCCGCCGAACCCCGACTACCGCTGTAGCCCCGTCAGCGTTGCCTCGCACACCCTCTACGAGAACAGCTCGCCCTACGAGCTCGTCGAGCCATCCGGCACCGTCCGCTCGGACGAGGCGACCTACGAACCCGTAAGCGACCGTGCAGTGCGCGTGGCCGGGAGCCGTTTCGAAGCCGCCGAGAGCGTCACCAACAAGCTGGAAGGCGCCGAGCTCGTCGGCTACCAGGCGATCGTCATTGGCGCAGTCCGAGACCCGGTGATCATCAGGCAGCTCGACTCCTGGCTCGACGGCGTGCGCGAAACGATCCGAGCAAAGGCCGAGGGCATCTTCGACGCCGCGACGGCAGACGCTACGTCGGTCACCGTGAGGCGCTACGGCATTGACGGAGTCATGGGCCCGCTCGAGCCCACGCCGACGCCCGCACACGAGGTCTGCCTCCTGATCGAGATCACCGCCGCCACCCAGGAGATCGCGACTGCGATCGCCAAGGCTGCCGCGCACGTCGCCGCCCACTTCGCTGTGCCCGAGTACTCGGGGCTGATCACAGCGCTCGCGCTCCCGTATTCACCGCCGGAGATCCCACGCGGGCCGGTGTACCGCTTCAACATGAATCACGTTCTCGAGCCCGCTGACCCGCTCGATCCCTTTCGGGTTGAGCTGGTCGACGTCTAACTAGTCGCCGCCAGGCCCGACGCCGATTTCGGTCGCAGCCGATTAGCCTGCGGAAGTCAGCTCCCCTTTGCTCGAGGAGGCAGCATGCCTGAGATCAGCCAACTCACTGTTGAGCCGTGGGCGTTCGAGCCGAACCGCATCGCACCGGGCTGGAGAATCGGTGATGTGCTCATCCTGTCTGGTCAAGTCGCCGTCGACGCGAACATGGACGTTGTCGGAGCCGGCGACTTCGACGTTCAGGCGGCGCAAGTCTTCGAGAACATGAGGACGATTCTCGAGGCGAATGGCTCACAGCTCGACAACATCGTCAAGGTCACGATCTACCTGACCGACATTGCGTACCTGTCGAAGATCGTTGAGCTTCGAGGGAAGTACTTCACGCCGCCCTATCCTGCGTCAACGATGATCGAGGTCTCGGCTCTGGCGTTCCCTGAGCTTCTGATCGAGATCGAGGCAATCGCCGCAGTCGACGGGGCAATAGCCGCGGCTCTCTAGCTCGGCTAGCGCGCTTAGCGGCTAGCCGCTCGGCTTCACGTTCGGGTTTAGGCGGAAGAAGTTCGTGGGGTCCCACTGCTGCTTGAGGGCGACGAGGCGCGCGTACTTCTCGGGCCCGTAGGTGGACCGCACCCGTTCTTCGCCTTCGTCGGATGTGAAGTAGTTGACGTAGCCGCCACCCACCTCGAAGGGCCGCAGCGCTTCTGAGAAGTCCTTTGCCCAGCCGATCATCCGCTCGCTCTCCTCGTCCTTCTCCCAGACCGAGGTCACGTTGATCAGGTAGTGAGCGTCACGGCGGCTGTAGGCGGTGTCCATCTCTCCCACCCGTCTGGTGGCGCCGCCCATGTATCCGATCTCGAAGCAGTTGGTCGGCTGTGCAGAGATCACATCGGTCAGCTCGTCATCGAGGTCGGGTGGGACGAAGCGCCCGACCTGCTCGATGATCGTGTCGGCGAGGCCATCGCTCATCGGCTCGAGAAACGATGACTTCCAGTAGTTCAGCCGACCCGGCCTCCAGTCGTAGTCGGACGCGCTCTGGAGTTTGGTGAACGGCATCGGCCCGATCAGATCCATTTCGGCCTTCGCGGCCTCTCTGATCGGTTGGAACGCTCGCTCGCCCTCCTCGGGCGACCCGCAGTAGGCGGCAGCCAGTCCGACCATTGGCTTGCCGTGAAGCCGCTCGGCCAGATTCGGCCAGGCCGGTGCGTTCAGGAAGACCACGAACGAGGTGATCTCGTCCGGTTCGACTGCCGTCCAGTCCTGGTACCAGCCCAGCAGTTCTTCGGACAGCTCTCCGTCGTAGAGAAGCGCTCCGGCCAGGATCCGGTCGGGGATCGGGTGGAGGCGGTACTCGAACCAGGTGACGACGCCGAAGTTACCCCCGCCGCCGCGCAGGCCCCAGAACAGCTCGGGGTTCTCGGTCTCGCTCGCGGTGACCACGCGTGCGTCGGCGGTGACGACCTCGGCCGAGAGCAGGTTGTCGCACGTCAGCCCGTACTTGTTGTGCAGCCAGCCGATGCCGCCGCCGAGCGTGAGCCCTGCGATTCCCGTGGTCGAGACGACACCGCCCGGGCAGGCGAGACCAAACGACGACGTCTCGTGATCGAGCGTCCCGAAGAGTGTCCCGCCCTGCGCGCGAGCGACCCGGCGCTCGGGGTCGACGTGAACGGCGTTCATGTCGCTCAGGTCAATGACGAGTCCATCGGCGATGATCGCCCTGCCAGCGACGCTGTGGCCGCCGCCGCGCACAGAGACCTGCACGTCGTGGCTGCGTGCGAAGTCGACGCAGGTGACGACGTCGGCTGTTCCAGTGGGTCGCGCGATCAGCGCCGGGCGCCGGTCGATCATGCGGTTGTAGACGGTGCGGGCCTCGTCGTAGTCGGCGTCGCCGGGCCTGATGACGCGGCCGTGCAGCCGCTCCTCGAGCTCGGCCGCCATCGCGTCGCTCACTACGGTCTGCTCGGCCACCTCGCTCGCGCTCATCTCACGCTCCCACGGTCGACAGCGAGCCGATGAACTCGAGGATCGCTTCGGCGTGTTCCTTCTCGTGCTCGAGGATCGTCACGTGACCGCCTCCCTCGAAGATCTTCAGCTCGGCGTTCGGCATCCGTTCGGCGGTCGCGCGCATGCCAATCCCCGATGCGAGCATGTCGAGTGGCGTGACCCGGTCGAACTCGCCTGCGATCACGAGGGTCGGCACGGGACAGTCCGCGAGCCCATCTGCGAGATCGAGGTCGTGCATAGCGACGTGGGCGGCCCACCAGGTCTCGAGCGGCGTTCCCTCGTTCAGCATCCGGGCGATCTCGTCGACCGTCTCCGGGTTTTCTTCGAGGAATTCGGGCTCGAGCGCGTCGTAGGCCAGGTGAGCGGCAAAGCCATGGCTGAAGCCTGAGCCGCGCGAGTGGTCGTCCCAGCCTTCGAACAGCAGCTTGGTGGGAACGTCAGGCTTGGCGAAGAACCCCTGGATGACGAGACTCCGACACCGCGCCGGATGCCGTATCGCCGTCGCGAGCGCGACCATGCTGCCGAACGAGGTCGAGTTGATGTGTGCCGTCTCCCAGCCGACCACATCCATCAAGGCCGGGACGTCGTCGGCCCAGATATCGATCGTTCCGGCCTCGAGGCCGGTGCCTTCGGACTGGCCGTAGCCGCGCTGGTCGAACCAGAGCATCTCGTAGCGGTCTTCGAAGTAGGGGATCAGCGGCTCGACGTTCTGGCGGCCGAAGCCCGAGCCGCCCAGGAGCACCATCGGCTCGCCCTGCCCAACGAGCTCGTAGTAGAGGTTGGCGCCGTTTGCCATCGCGAATGGCATGCGTCCTCCTTGTTGTTGGCGATCAGCCCGCGCTGTCGATCCACGCGACCGCCCGTACCGGGAACCCGGACAGGCCGGGCATCGGTACCGGGAGGGCGCTGAACTTCACGCGGCGTCCCTTGATGCGATCGAGGTTGATGAGACCCTCGATGATGTAAACGTCGTTGCGTAGCAGCGCATTGTGGGCCGGCCACGGGTCCGGTGCGCCCTTCTCGTACCAACCCCGTTCCATGCCGTCGGGAGTGTGCTCGAGTCCCGAGGGCTCCACTCCGACCGCTTTGGCGCCGCGCTCGACGAGCCAGAGGGCGGCGTCTTCGGTCAGATACGTCTGGCGCATTCGCTCCGCGGCACGCGCGTCGTGGAATCCCGAGTAGATCAGGACGATGTCGCCTTCCTCGACCGCCGGCTCGGCCCCCGCGAGGTCGGCCGCCGTGTAGCCGTGATCGACGTCGCCCTTGAAGAGGTCGAGGACGACGGCCTCGCCGAACAGGCTCGCAGCGTCGACGTCCTCGAGCGTCGCTCCGCCCTCGATCATGTGCACGGGGGCGTCGATATGAGTCGACACGTGGTCGGGAATCGTCACGAGCCACGCCGTCGAGTTGCCGGTCGTGAAATCCATGACGCACTCGGCCGAGATATTGCTGAAGTAGGGCTCGGCCGCGTACAGATCACCGAACAGCGCCTCGACCGTTTCCTTCGTCAGCGGCCGGGTCAGATCGATCAGCTCGTAGTCCCAGGCTCCCACCGTGGAGAGCAGCGTAGCTCCATATCGCGGCGCGTGAAAGCGCCGAGCGCGACGAGGACGCGGCGCTCAACTTCTTGCCGCTCCACGCGTCTCAGTAGGCGAGGGCGTGGCGCGATAGTTGTAGCCGGAGAGGTAGCCCGGTAGCATCGCGCCACGCCGCACGCCACGAACAGGAGGAGCTCATGAGAAAGCGTCCCTTCGACCTTGGAGGCCGACGCCTGCTGTTGCTGGTGCTCGCCCTGCTGGCGATCGCTGTCGGGGTGGCCGCTTGCGGCGGCGACGACAGCGCGGCCCCGGCCGATCCTCCCGCTGCTGATCCGCCAGCTCCGGCTGCGGATCCAGAGCCGCCAGCGCCAGCGGATGATCCTCCGCCGCCAGCGGATGATCCGCCAGCGCCAGCGGATGATCCGCCGGCGCCAGCCGATGATCCCCCACCGCCGGCTGAAGCAGCTGGGTGCCCATTCGAGAGCGGCGAGGTCGCTGCCTTCGGCACCGTTGACCGAGCCGGCAACGCCGGCGACATTGGGCCCAGCATGGTTCGCACGTTCGAGCCCTGGGTTGAGCAGCTCAACGCCGAGGGCGGGATTCTGGGCTGTACTTTCGTGGTCGACATCCCTGACGAGCCGTTCCCGGACGTCGATGCGTGTCTTCGCAACTTCCGCAACGCGATCAACGAAGGCGACAAGTACACGTTCTTCTTCGGCGCGTTCAACTCGGCGTGCCAGGCGGCCGTGCCTGATCTGACCAACGCTGCCGGCAAGATCGTCATCGCCAACTCGGCTGCCGACCACATCCCGCACTTCGAGAAATTCGCACCCCTGAACGTCCACGCGGCCGTCTCGACATTCCTCGAGGGTCGGTCGATGGCTGTCTTCGCCACCGAACAGGGCTGGAAGCGCATCGCGACCCTGTCCCCGAACTACGCCTACGGGCAGGACGCCATGCGTGCTTTCACCGAATACTTTCTCGAGCTCAACCCCGACGGAGAGATCGTCAACGAGCAGTTCCCGGAGTTCGACGAGGACAACTACACGCCGTTCATCAACGCGATGGCCGCAGCGGAACCTGACGCCGTTGTGAGCACGTTCTTTGGGCCATTCATCGTCCCCTTCTGGAAGCAGTGGAAGGCGGCCGGCCTCGAGGACGTTCCGACGATCGGCGGACTCGTCGACACGCCGACCTTCGAGGTTGTCACGAGCGTCGACGATCTCCCGGCGAACTCGTACGGCTACGACCGCGGTTACTGGGAGCTCCTTTCTACGACACCGGTCGGCGCGCAGGTCGCTGAAACGTACATCGCCACCGATGAGCACCCGCTGCCGTCCGCGTGGACCTTCCCATGGGTCAGCGGCATCCAGATGGCCAAGGCACTCGCCGAGGCGACTGGGGGCTTCGATCCGCAGGCCTGGATCGACGTGATCGAGACGGGCACCTTCACGTTCGATAGCCCGTACCACTCGGAACCGACCAAGGTCAACCCGATCAACCACATGGCCAACACCTGCGCCACCGTGGGCCAGGTTGTCCCGAGCGGTTCAGACAACCCGCTGCCAGTGACGTTCACCCTCGAGGGCATGCGGACCGTCTGCATGGACGAGCTCATCCCGACCGCCGAGGCAGCGCTCGCGCTAACCGAGAACCCGAACGTCCCGCAAGAGGCGATGGATGCGTACTATGCGACGGCGCAGGGAGGCACGCCGGGCGGCTAGTCGATCAGTAAATCCGACGGAGTAGTCAACCGACCCCAATGGACAGGCGGCGGCAGCGACTGGAGCTGCCGCCGCCGTCCGTTCCTTTGGTTGATGTCTCACCTTCGAAGCGAACGGAGATCGTGACCCGTTGACCGTTGCATACAGCTTCAGCGACTACGTGTTGCAGATCATCCTTGGCCTTGGCAACGGTGCGATCCTGTTCTTGGTCGCGTCCGGCCTGAGTCTGATCTTCGGCGCGTTGCGCGTCATCAACTTCGCGCACGGTTCGCTGTACATGCTCGGCGCTTACATCGCGGTCTCACTCGCCGGCCCGATCGGGTTTGGCGCAGCAACGTTCTGGATCGTCATGCTGCTGGCCGGCCTCGCGATCGCCGCTGCCGGAACGCTTCTCGAGGTCACGGTGTTCCGCCTCATCTACAACCGCGATCTGCTCTGGCAGCTGCTCGCCACGTTTGCGTTCGTGCTCATCATCGCAGCCGTCGTGCGCGAGGTGTGGGGCAACCAGGGCGAATCTACTCCGACGCCCGGTTTTCTCAGTGGCGGCGTCAAGGTGCTCGACGGACAGATACCGCGCTTCAACTTCTTCTTCATTGCACTCGCGGTGGCGGTAGCGATCCTCCTGTGGGCAATCATGTACAAGACCAACCTTGGTCGGATGATCCGGGCCGCAGTCTCCGATCCGACGCTGCTCCGCCTGTCCGGCGTGAACGTTCGTCTCCTGTTCACCGGCGTGTTTGCGCTCGCGTCCTTCTTCGCTGGTCTCGCTGGCGGTGCGATCCTGATCCAGGGGTTCTTCGGCCCCGACCTCGGTATCGACGCGATCATCCGCGCCTTCGTGATCGTGGTCATTGGCGGAATGGGCAGCCTTGCGGGTGCGTTCGTTGCGTCGTTCCTCGTCGGCGTTGCCGAGGCGCTAGGCATTCTGTGGGTGCCCGAGGCCTCGATCGCGATCGTCTTCGCCGTCCTCGTCATCGTCCTCGCAACCCGACCGCAGGGCCTCCTGGGCTCCCGGACGGTCTGACGCAGGTCGGGTCGACGTGAGCGAGATCGCTCAGGCGCGAGGAGCTTCCGGCCCGGCGCTGGTACGTATCCAGGAGGGCGTTGCGGCACTGTTCGAACCGCTGAGGGTCTCGCGCGAGCAGTACCAGCGCGCGAACCCGAGCCTGTGGGCGCTCGGCATCGGCCTGATCGTTCTCGCCGGCTTGATGCCGTTCTTCGGGTCGGCGAGCAACATTCTGCTCACGCAGCAGGCGCTGTACATCGGGCTGCTCGCACTGAGCCTGAATCTTCTCGTCGCGACAACCGGCCTGATTGCCTTCGGGCACGCGGCGTTCTTCGCCTTCGGCGCGTACATGGTCGCGCTGCCCTTCGAGCACATGGGCTGGAACCCCCTGCTCTCGTTCGCGTTGACGCCCGTCATCGGCGCGCTCGGCGCGCTGGTGATCGGGATCGTTGTTCTGCGCGGACAGCAGCTCTACTTCGCGCTCTTAACCCTCGGGGCGGGTCAGCTCGTCTGGGCGGTCGCGCACGGCTGGCAAAGCCTCACTGGAGGCACCAACGGCACCACAGGCGTCTTTGCCGCCGAGTTCATCCATCCGTTCAGACATGCACACAATCTCTACTGGTTCATCTTCGGCTGCGTGCTCGTGTCCGCAGGTCTCGTGTGGGTCGTGACGCGATCACCGTTCGGCGACGCGCTGCGCGGGATCCGCGAGAACCGACGCCGCGCCGAGTTCACGGGACTCTGGGTCAAGCGCTACGAGCTGACGGCGTTCGTCATCTCGGGCACGTTCGGATCGATCGCCGGCGGGCTGGCGGTGATCTCCGAGACACAGATCGCCTCGGTCCAGGTCGACTGGCAGCGTTCGGCGTTCGCGCTGATCTTCGTCATCATCGGAGGCACTCGCTACTTCCTCGGGCCGTTTGCGGGCGCGATCTTCTGGCTGTACCTCTTCGACTGGATCAACGATCTGACCCTGCTCTGGGATCTCGTCCTCGGCGCCATCGTCCTCCTCGTCGTGATCTTCTTCCCGGGAGGTGTCGCCGGAGCCATCCACTGGCTGCTCGCCCACGCAGCGACCCTGATTCAGAGGGTGCGCGGGACGGAGCTCGTGCCTGAAGAGCCGTTAGCGCCGAGCGAGATCGAGGCCGTTCACCTCGCCGAGGTCTCGAACGGTGATCTACCCGTCGCCGCTGTGCCGCTCACCTCCAACGGTGAGAAGCCGGTCCTCGTGGTCCAGGGTGTTTCGAAGAGCTTCGGCGGGCTCGTCGCGGTCGACGACGTGAGCCTCGATCTTCGCCCCGGTCGCATGCACGCGATCATCGGGCCGAACGGCGCGGGCAAGACCACGTTCTTCAACCTGGTCACCGGCCTGTTGAAGCCCGACACCGGGCAGGTGATCCTCGAGGGTGAAGACATCACCGGTACCGCGCCCTGGCGTCTGGTCAAGCGCGGTCTGGGCCGCTCCTTCCAGCAGACCAACCTGTTCTGGGCCCTGTCTGCCATCGACAACGTCACGCTCGCGGACGCGGCCGTCAAGGACGAGACGCTTCGCATCTACGGGACGCACAGCGCGGCCTTCCGCGACCGCGCGCACGGTCTGCTCGAGCGCGTGGGTCTAAGCGACTTCGCTGGCTTCCCGGCCACCGATCTCTCGCACGGCGACCAGCGCTCGCTCGAGATCGCCACGGCGCTTGCCGTCGAGTCACGGCTTCTGCTCCTAGACGAGCCGACCGCCGGGCTGTCACCGACCGAGACGCGGCTCGCGGTCAAGCTGATCCGTCGCATAGCGACCGAGCAAGGGCTCACGGTGCTGTTCGTCGAGCACGACATGGAGGTCGTGTTCGGCATCGCCGACTTGATCACCGTTCTCGATCGTGGCGCCGTGATTGCCGAAGGCCCGCCAGCCGAGATCCGTGCGAACGCCGCCGTGCAGGAGGCGTACCTCGGCGTCGACGGCGACTGACACGTCCTCGCAGCGCTACACGGCGCGGGCGAAGCGGTCGATCGTCGCGTTGAACTTGTCTGGCTCCTCGACCATGAGGCAGTGGCTCGAGCGCTCGAAGACCACGAGCGTCGAGTCGGGAATCGTCGTGTCGAACACCTCGCGGACATAGGGGGTCGTCGACGTGCTGTGTGCCCCGAAGAGCAGCAAGGCAGGAACCGTGATCTGGGGGAGCACGCCCCGGTAGTCCTGGTCGAACGCGTCTTGCAGGGTGCGCATCGCCGTGGCCCGGTCGGCTCGGATGGCCTCGGCGATGAACTCGTCGCGCACAGTGGCATGCTGCTCGTGGTCGACGAAGCCCATCGTGTAGACGTCGGTGATGACCGATTTCGGGTCGGTCTCCCAGCGATCGCCCCACTCCTTCGCCCCTTCGGCGCTGAACGGCGTCCCCTCGCCCAGCGGCCAGTCCTCGGCGGGCAGGAGCTTCGGCGAGACGTCGATGATGCCCAGAGCCCGTAGCCGCTCGGCGCCGAACTGCTCGGCGTAGCTCAGGACGACCGAGCCGCCGAGTGACCAGCCGATCATCAGCGCGTCGTCGATTGTGAGCGCCGCGAGCAGCTCGTTCATGTCGGCGGCCAGCCGGCTGATCGTCGGTTGCGCCATCGGCGTCGAGTCGCCGAACCCGCGCAGATCGACCGCAATCACGTGGTGAGTGTCGGAGAGCGTCTCGAGCTGGCCGCGCCACGCGTTTGCGTTCGTGGGCCAGCCGTGGATCAGGACGAGCGGCCTGCCCGCCCCGGCCTCGACGTAGCGCATCCGCCCGCCGTCAGAGAGTTCATGGAATCGCTCGCTCATGGCACTACTCCAATCGCAGAGGGTTCGCCCGGCGTGCAGCGCCACGCTAGCTCACCGGGGCGGCGAGGGCAGGCGCCCACTCGCGCGCGACGGCGAGGGTCGGCGGCAAGTGACCGACGGCAGCGCCGGCAGGCGCTTATCCTGGGCGCGATCGAGCGCGAAACGACAACCACGATCGTCTACGAGCCAGCGCAGGTGAGCGCGCGGTGAGCAGCGGGCCGTCCGAAGCCAAGCGAGGCGCAGGCCAGGGGCGACTCGCCGGGCAGCGGGCACTGGTCACGGGCGGCGGCTCCGGTATCGGGCAAGCGGTCGCGCGGCGCTTCCTCGAGGAGGGAGCTGCGGTGGTGGTCGGCGATCTCGTCGGCGGTGACGTGATGCTCGACGTCCGCTCACCCGAGAGCGTCGCGCTCGGCGTCGAGGCGGCCGTCGAGCGGATGGGCGGCCTCACGACCGTCGTCTGCAACGCGGGGCGCCCCGTCCTCGGCACGCTCGACGAGACCGAGCTCGAGGAGTGGAACGACAGCCTCGCGACAAACCTCACGGGCGTGTATCTGACGGTCAAGGGGGCCTGGCCACACCTGGTCGAGAGCGGCGGCAGCATCCTCTCGACGGCGTCGATCCTCGGCGTGATGGCGACTGGGGGCCAGGCGGCCTACTGCGCTGCCAAGGCCGGTGTCGTCATGCTGACGAAGTGCCTGGCGCTCGACGGCGCGGAGCGCGGCATCCGGGCGAACTGCGTCTGCCCGGGGATGGTGCAGACGCCGATGTTCGAGGGGATCATCGAGCAGCAAGACGATCCCGATGCGGCGCGGACGGCGGCGAGGGAGTACACGCCGATCGGCCGGCTGGGGACACCTGATGACATCGCCGATGCCTTCGTCTATCTCGCCAGCGATGAGGCGAGCTGGGTCACGGGCGTCGCGCTCGAGGTCGATGGAGGGTTCACGGCCGGCAAGGAAGTCGACTTCTGAGCGAGGCCGCTCGGCCTCGACCCAGACCAGCAGGCTCTCCATGAAGCTTGTCGACCGCGACATCCCGGGCCCCCGACGCGACCTTGTCGGGTACGGGCCGACGCCGCCAAAGGTGGTCTGGCCCGAGGGGGCCGCGCTCGCGCTCAACCTGGTCGTCAACTACGAGGAGGGCTCCGAGTACTCGAAACCGGCGGGCGACGATCGCAACGAGGGCCAGGGCGAGTTCGACTACGTCATGGACGCGCGCTACCGCGACCTCGGCGTTGAGTCCTCGTACGAGTACGGGAGCCGCGCCGGTGTCTGGCGGCTGCTTCGCCTCTTTGACGAGTACGACGTCCGCTCGACGTTCTTCGCCTGCGGCGTGGCCGTCGAGCGCAACCCCGAGCTCGGGCCCTGGCTGGCGCGCGCCGGGCACGAGCCCTGCTCGCACGGCTGGCGCTGGTCAGAGCCCTGGCTGTTCGAGACGCGCGAGGAAGAGCAGCAGCACATGCAGTGGGCGGTCGAGTCGATCGAGCGCGCCTGCGGCGAGCGCCCGCGCGGCTGGTTCTGCCGCTACTCGGGCAGCGAGTGGACGCGCGAACTCCTCGTCGAGGAGGGGGGATTCGTCTACGACGCCGACGCGGTCAACGACGACCTTCCCTACTTCACAGAGGTCTCGGGGAAACAGCACCTCGTCGTCCCGTACTCGTTCACCTACAACGACGGTCGCCTGATCGCGAAGGGCTCGCTCGGGCTCAGCCAGTTCGTCGAGTACTGCACGCGCGGCATCGACGAGCTCGTGCGCGAAGGCCGCGCCGGCTCACCGAAGATGATGTCGATCGGCCTGCATCCACGCTGGATGGGCCAGGCCGGGCGCACCTGGGCGCTGCGGCAGGTGATCGAGCATGCCCTGGCCGAGGGCGACATCTGGATCGCGACCCGCCTCGAGATCGCGGAGTGGTGGCTGGCCAACCACGCGTCGTGGTGATGACGGGCGTGCTCGAGACTGTCGGCGCGTAGGGCGCCGAGCGGACCGTCACCCACGGGGTGAGGTCGATGGAGACTTCTCCCTCGGAGATTCCCACGCCCGGGCGGGCGCCCTATCCTGGGCACGATCGAACGCGAAGCTATGACCACGATCGTCTATGAGGAGCGCGGGACGCTCGAGGGCTCGCGCGTCGGCGATGCGCTCTGGGTCGACACCGACGAGCTGCGCACCCGCGCCGACTGGGAGCTGCGGGCCGAGGGCCTCTGCCGCGCCGCCGTGTGCGTGCCGGTGCCGGCGGCGGGCGGCGTTCTCGTCGGCCCGGACGGCGACCGTGTGAACGTCGCCGCGCTCGCCGATCTCCTCGGGCAGCCGCTCGTGCGCGACGATGGGCGTCGGTTGTGCGTCGTCGGCCCAGCGGCAGAGATCGGGGAAGGCTGGGCGCGCGGCGCGGCCCCCGAATTCGCCTTGCCCGACGTCGAGGGCAGCGAGCACCGGCTGAGCGACTTCCGCGGCCGCAAGGTGTTTCTCGTCTCCTGGTCATCGTGGTGAGGGTGTCGCTATGACCTGCCGGTCTGGCAGGCGCTGTACGACGAGCTCGGCGACCACGGTCTCGTTCCCGTCGCCATCGCGCTCGATGCCGGCGGTGTCCCGGTGGTCCGGGAGTGGATCGAGGCGGCTCAACCCACCTACCCGTGCCTGATCGATGAGCACCATGTTGTCGCCGCGCTGTACGGCATGACCAACGTGCCCAGCGCCGTCTGGATCGACGAGCAGGGGAACGTGGCCCGGCCGACCGAGAACTGCGGCTCGAGCGACGCCTGGCGCTTCTCACTCGATCGCCAGACCGGAGAACTCGCTCCCGAGGCCGCCGCCGATGTCGAGGAGCGGCGGACGATCTACTTCGATGGGGTGCGCGACTGGGCCCGACTCGGCGCCGAGAGCAGACACGTCCTGTCGGGCGGGAACGCGAGCGCGTCGTCATCCACGGCTGGCGCCGACGAGGCGCGGGCGGCTGCATCCTTTCGCCTCGCGACCCACCTGCTCGAGCTCGACGACCGCGTGGGCGCACGCGAATGGCTGGGGAAAGCCGCAGCCCTGTCGCCGCGCAGCTGGCGGATCAAGCGCGAACTATGGACGCTCGACGATCCGGGGAACCTCTTCGCCGGAGACTTCTGGCAGGAAGTCGACGCACTCGGAGGCGAGCACTACTACGAGCCACCTGCGATCGAGGGGATGCCGGCTCAGGTAGGCCCGCTCTAGCTCGCTCCGAGCTCCCGCCGACAGTTCCGTAGCTGAACTTCGAGGATCTCGGTGACGAGCCGCTCGGGCGTTGTGGTCGTGGCGCCGCAGATGACGAGCGTCGGCGCGTCGACGGCACCGTCGGCCTCTCTCTCGCGACAAGAGCGAGAACAAGCTCCGCCTGGTCGTCGTGGGTGAGTGAGCATCGGCATGGCGTCGCTACCGCGCCACCGCCGCCTGACGCACGAGCGGCGCGACCTGCGTCTGGAACCGCTCGAGCTGCTCGAGCGGGTTGGCAAGCGGCCAAAGGAACATGCGCTGAACGCCGGCTCTCGCGAAAGCGGTGAGCCGCTCGGCGCACGCCTCTGGTGTGCCGATCGGCAGCGACAGGCGCGCGAGCTCCTCGGGCGTACGCCGCACCAGCGGCGCCAAGACCGCTTCGAGGATCCGGTCAGCTTCGACGGGATCGTCCGTGACGTACGTCCACAGCGTCGAGAGGCCGTTTGGGAACGAGCCCGGGTCGCGAGCCCGTTCGACGAGCGCGCTCTCGAGCTGCGCAAGGCCAGCCGCGAACCGCTCAGGCGTCGTGTTGTAACCAGATGCCAGCCACCCGTCGGCGAGCTTCGCGACTCGTCGGATGCCCGGCTTTGATCCCCAGCTCCCGACCCAGATCGGTGGGCCTGGCGACTGAGCCGGTCGCGGCTCGAGCTCGACGTTTTCGGTTGTGTAGAACGACCCCTGCAACGCCGGCGCCTCTTCGTGCAGAAAGACTCGCAGGGCCGCGATCGACTCGTCCAGACGAGACCAACGCTCGTCGAAGTCGAGGCCAACGCTCTCGTAGTCGGCGGCCGACGATCCCGGGCCGACGCCGACCAGCAGGCGACCGCCCGAGATGAGGTCGATCGCCGCAAGCGTCTTGGCCAGTGCCACGGGCCCACGAACGACCGGAAGTGCGACTGTCGTGGCCAGCGTCATCTCGCCCGACGCGCCCGCGACGGCGGCGAGCGCCGTCAGCCCGTCTAGCCATGGTCGCCTGAACAGCAGGTGGTCGTTCGCGCACAGGTGCGTGTAGCCGAGTTCGTCCGCTACGCGCGCGAACTCTGCGAGGTCGGCGTGCGACCAGCCGACGCCCTCCAAGTCGATCAGCGGTAGGTGAGCGCCAAACTGAGGAGGCGGCGGTGACTCCTCCGTGTCCATCCGAGTTCACCCGCCCGTGAACGCGTCCACATGGTCGCCGACGAAGTCGGCGAAGGAGCGAGCTGCTCGGCCCGTCACCTCTTCGACCGTGTTCGTGACGTGCGATTGCGCGCCGTCCCGAAGCTGCCCGTAGAGCGTCGACAGCCCATCGGCGAAGTACTCGGGCCTGCCCATGTCGAGCAGGCTCGCCCGGAAATCCGCGAGCGAGAGGTTCACGAAGGACACCTCGCGGCCGGTAGCCGCTGAGAGAACGCGTGCCATCTCCGTGTGGCTGATCGCCTCGGGGCCCGTCAGCTCGAGCGCCGAGCCCCGGTGCCGGGGCTCGGTGAGTGCGGCCGCGGCCACGGCAGCCACGTCGCGGGTATCGACCGACGCGACCAACCCGTCGCCGAACGGGCCGTAAAACGCGCCCTGCTCGCGGATCGGGTCGACCTGGAAGAGTGTGTTCTGGAAGAAGTTATTCGGCTGAACGTGTGTCCAATCGCGGCCCGTCTCCTCGATCCGCCGCTCGATCTGGCGGTGCCAGCGAAAGAAGTTGACATCGCTGTCTTCGCTCGCGTTCGAGACCGACAGCTTGACGATGTGTTCGACATCCGCTGCGAGCGCGGCGTCGAGTAGCCGCCCTTCGAGCTCGACCTGATTCTCGGGAACGGCCGTGAGCAGGAAGAACTGGTTCACGTCTTCGAGCGCGGCTGTGACCGAGGCGGCGTCCTCGAGGTCGCCCTTGACGACCTCAACGTCGAGTCCGTCGAACATGGCGGCCTTCTCGAGCGAGCGAACGAGCGCTCGCGTGGGAGCTCCCCGGGCGGCGAGCTCTCGCACGAGCTCTCGCCCGACAGTCCCCGTTGCGCCGGTCACCACAATCATGTCGCTTCGGTGGAGAATAGGCTGGCGCGGCAAGGATGGCTGAGCGCCGCGTCGCCCGACAGCTCGACCTCGACCCTTCGACGTCGGCGCTCGTCGTGCTCGATGCGCAGGCGCTCTTCATGGCACCTGACGGACCGTTCGAAAACTACTCCGCCGAGGCCGTGATCACGGCCCTGAATGGCTTCCTGCCCGAGTGCCGGGCTCGCGACATCCCGGTGATCTTCAGCAACTACGTGCTGCGCGCCGACCTGGGCGACGCGGGACTCCTGCGCGGGCTCAGCTCGGTCGTTGCGGGCCACTGGAGCGAGGGCTCGCCGTGGGTCGCCGTCGACCCGCGGATCGAGACCGCCGACAGCGATCTCGAGGTGCACCATCACCGCCCGAGCGGCTTCTTTGGGAGCGATCTCGAGGCGACGCTCGCATCCCTCGGCACGCGCACGATGCTGCTCGCGGGACTAAGCGTCAACAACGCGATCAGCGCGACCGCGCGCGACGCGTTCGCGCGCGACCTGCCCGCAGTCGTCGTGCGGGATTGCGTCGGCGCGGCCGCCTCCGAGCCCGAGGGCGAGCTCGAGATGTACTTCGCCGTGCTCGACCGCTGGACAGCCGAGGTCGTGAGCAGCGACAAGGTGCTTGATCGGCTTAACCGCGACGTCGACGTGTCGCCCTAACCCGATCCGTGTCCCTCGTTCGAGGGACACAGCGCCTGCGTCCCTGATTCGAGGGTCTGGGCCGCGACCGGTTAGCCCGATCGTCTCCTTGCGGGCCAGCACATGCGCTGGTCCAAACCAATCCACAGAACCGGTCGCGCGCCGGGACTCCCCGCGCGCCACCCCGCAACGAGAGGACGACGTAGTGAAGCGAGTTCTCGTAGTGACGATATTGCTGGCAGGGCTCATGGCGCTGCCAGGTACGGCCGGCGCGGCCAGCTGGAAGGGCACCGTGGTCGCGAAAGACAAGGCTCGAGATGCGGTCGTGGTCGTCTCGAAAAAGGGCAACGCCCGCACGGTCCGCGCTGGCGCTGCACTACGAAAGCTCCGCGTCGGACAGCGGGTCAAGGTCAAGGCCCGCCGCCTCGCCGACGGAACGTTCTCGGCCAATCGGCTACGTGTGCTCGGCAAGAACCGCAAGGCGCGTGTCCGCGGAGTCGTAGTCCGTAGAGAGCGCTCGCGCGTGCTTCTCTCGGCGGGCGGCAGCGTCTTCGCCGTCAGCTCGAAGGCAGCACGTCGATTGTCGGCCGCGGGCCACGGCAGGCTGGCACCGGGCGACCGCGTGCTCGCACACGTCCGCGTCAAGCGCGGCAAGCTGGTCGCGAAGTGGTTCAAGGAGACCGGGTACGTAGGCCTGATCGAGATCGAGGGCATCTACCTCTCGACCGAGGACGGCGTTCTCGAGCTCGCGGTCGTTCACAAGGGTCGCGTCGAAGCGAAGATTCCCGCTGACCTGAGCCTGCCCGAGCTCGCGCCCGGCGACAAGATCGAGATTCTCGCTCGGGTCGCCGACAACGGGACATTCACGCTGGTCGCAGTCCGGCACGATCACCGTAAGGGTCATCACCGCGGTGCCGACTATGGCGAGGACGAGAAGGTCTGGGTGTACGGAACGCTCACCGAGCTGAGCGAGACCCAGGTGACCGTGCAGCCGGGCGAGGACGCCTCGGCAGTCACCTGCAGCCACCCGGCCGGTGTACCGCTCCCTGGCTTCGCACTCGGGATGGAAGTGAAGCTCGGATGCAAGCTCGGCGACGACGGCGAGCTCGTGCTCTACAAGCTCTGGTTCGAGAACGACGTGGCCCTGATGTACGCGAAGCTCAAGTACACCCGGTCGCTCTTTGAGTACGACGAGCACGGCCACAAGGCCGAGAAGCGCCTCCAGGTCGTCTATGAGGCCAGGGGCATGCTCGAGTCACTCGAGCCGCCGACGATCACGCTCGGCGAGGGCCTCGATCCGTTCTCGTGTGTCGAGCCGGGCGCGCTCGAAGTGCTCACCTACGGTGACGAACACGAGAACGACGTCGCGCATGAACCGCACGTTGGGGACAAGGCCGCAATGGCGTGTGTCCTCGACGGCGAAACGCTCGTCCTGCTCGAACTCGAGAGCAAGCACTACGAGCATCACGACGAAGACGAGCACGAAGGCGACGATGAGCACGGCGAGGGCGAAGGCGCCGCCGAGGGCGGCGAGGAGCACTCCGAAGAGGATTAGAGCGAGCGGGTAGCGGCGGCACGGGCGAGTCCGTGCCGCCGTTCGCCGCCTGTTCGAGCGGAGCCGCGCGTTAGTCGGCGACTTCCACCGTCAACCAGTTCTCGAAGCACACCTTCGACGCGAGGCTGACGACGCCGAAGGTGGCGCGGCCGCCGATGCCGCGCTCTTCGCCGAAGACGTCACGGAACACATCGGTGCAGCCGTTCGCGATCTTTCCCACCTCGTAAAAGTCGGGAACGCAGCAGACGAAGTTGAGCGAGCGGACGATCGCCTGGACGCGGTTCAGGTCACCGAGCGCAAACCGCATCCCGGCCAGGCAGTTCAGCGCGGTCAGGCGGGCCGCCTCGATCGCCTGCTCGGGCGTCACGTCCTCGCCGATGCGGCCGGGATAGAGCGGCGCTCCGTCTGGATACTCGGGCACGTGGCCACTGAGGAACAGGAGCGACCCAACCTGGTGGTGTGACTTCATCGTCCCGTACTTCGGGCCGGTGTAGGGCGTCACGTTGAAGTCGGGAATATCGAGTTCCAGCTCGCTTGCCCTCTGCTCGAAGTCCATCTTGCTCCCCTCGATCGTGGGTTTCGTCAGCCGCCGCTACTCGCGTCGATCTCGGTCCACGGCGGCCGCAGGGCGCCGGTGAGGCGGCCCGCAAGAACGTCGGGATCGATCTGCGTGACGGTCGCCGTGAAGCGGTCTGAAGTGCTGCAGCTCGGCGTCCGTGACGTCGGTGCGCGTGCCGCGGCCCGGGTAGCCGAACCGCTCGCAGACCTGGTGTGGACTGAGGTACTCGAGCTCGGCACCCCTCCACTCAGCGAGGACGGGCCGACCGGTCACGTGCTCGTCACGCTAGACGAAGCCGGACGGGCCGGTGCAAGCGCGATCAGCTACCGGGCAGAGGCGTTCTTGTAGGCGGTCACGTCGACCAGGACACCGCGGAGGCCGGTGAACTCGCCCTCGGGCCCGCGTACGAGGCGCACGAGGTCGAGGAGCCAGACGACGCGACCGTCGTCGGCGATCGCCCTGTACTCGAGCACGTGATCCTCGTCGCGAGCAGTCGCGCTCGAGCAGGCGTTCATCGTCGGCGAGCGATCGTCGGGGTGGACGATCTCGTTCGCCCAGAAGTCGGGCTCGAGCCAGCGCTCGCGCGGGTATCCGAGCAGGCGCTCGGCACCGCCGCTCACGTACGTGAACGGGTTGCCCTCCGGGCCGCTCTCCCAGATGATCACGTCGACGCCGTCGACGAGGGCGGCAAGACCTTCGGCGTCGAGCGTCGGGTGCGAGACGGGGGCGCTCACACGCCGAAGTGTAGGCGCCGGACGGCGCCGTCCTGTGGCGCCCGCAGAATTGTCGTCACTGTCACAGACCACGGCACGAGGAGACGACGCATGAGTGAGCTAACCGCGTATCGCAAGGACCGCGGCGGCCTGCGCGTGCTCTTCTGCATGGGCGTGGCGCAGGACTTCTTCGAGGAAGATCCCTCGACGCTCCCAGCTTCCTCGGCGTCGTGCAGAACGGGCTCGCGCTCCAGGGCGTCAACCTGTTCTGGCAGGGGATGGTCAGCGGTGGGATCCTGATCGCCGCCGTGGCTATCGGCGGCGTCCGGACCGGGAGGCTGCGGCTTCGCCGCGCGCCGTGGCGGCGTGGGGCGGAGGCGGCTCCGGCCTGATCCCTCTCCTTGGAGGATGCCGCTTCAGAATCGCGTACGTCCCGATGGATCGCTGATTGCGACTCCGGCGCGAGGTGCGCTCATGGGGAATCGCGGCGGTCGCATTCACGATCCGACCACTCGTTCCCTCGGCTCTCGACGCTGGTCGTCCCGACGCTGGATCTGCTGCCGACTTGAGTTCCGTGGGCGGCATCGCACGGTCTGGGCGAGCGGCTACACGGAGCTCTTCTTCCTCGACGAGAGCACGGCGCTCGCGGCGGGCCACCGGCCGTGTTTCGAATGCCGTCGCCACGATGCGCTGGCGTTCGCCGAAGCGGTTGCACGACGTGAGGGACTCGCACGGCGACTGTCCGCCGACGAGCTCGACCGACGTCTTCACGCAGAGCGTCTCGACGGTCGGGCCAAGCGCCTCCACCGCCGGCCGTTTCCGTCACTGCCCGACGGCGCAATGGTCGTGCACGATGACGCGTTCTGCGTCGTGGTTGGAGATCTGCTGGAGCGCTGGTCTCCGGAGGGATACGCGCAGGCGGCCCCACGACCGGTGAGAGGCGTGGCGCAAGTGCTGACGCCGCCAACGGCGCTCGCGGCCCTCGAGGGAGGGTTCGGAGGGCTCAGCGCATGAAGAGGCCGCCGTTGACGTCGAGCGTCGCGCCGGTGATGAATGCGGCTGCGTCGCTGCACACGAAGACGGCGAGCGCGGCGACCTCGTCGGGCGTGGCGATCCGGCCGACGGGTATGCGGCTCGAGATCTGATCCCGGATCTCGGCGGGCAGCGAGTCCATCGCCGGACCCGCGATCGCGGCCGGTGCGAGCGCGTTGACGGTAACGCTGTCTTCCGCCAGATCGGCGGCGGCGACCTTCGTGAGCGCGATGATCCCGGCTTTCGCGGCCGCATAGTGGGCGCCGGCGACGAGGCCGCCCTGCTGGCCGGCGAGCGATGAGAGGTTGACCACACGCCCCCACCCGCGCTCGCGCAGGCGCGGCGCCACGGCCTGAATGCCGAAGAGCACGCTGCGCAGGTTGAGCGCGAGCACGTCGTCCCGCTCCTGTTCCTCGATCTCCCAGAGGCTGCGCCGCACCATCGCGCCGGCGTTGTTCACGAGGATGTCGACTGGACCGAGCTGCTCCTCGGTAGCGCCGACGGCGCTATCGAACGCTGCGCGGCTGCGGACGTCGAGCCCCAGCCCGATGGCGTCCGTTCCCTCCGCGTCGAGTGCGCGCGCGACTTCGGTGGCGCCGTCGGCGTTGACGTCGCTGACCGCGACCCGCGCTCCGGCTGCGAAGAGCCCGCGGGCGATCGCCTCGCCCAGTCCCTGCGCCGCTCCGGTGACGAGCGCAACTCGCCCCGCGAGGGTGGGCTGCGCCGGCGTCGAGCCCTCGTTTGTCACGTCCGGAGCCTAACGCTGGATCTGCACGCCAGCGGCCTCGCGGTCCCACGTCGCGTCGGTGGCGCCGCGTTCGCACAGCTCGTACTTGCGCACCTTGCCGTTCTCGGTGAGCGGAAGCTCGTCGAGCACGTCGATGTAGCGCGGGATCGCGAAGTAGGGAAGCCTCGGCTCGCAGAAGCGGATCAGCTCGGTCCGGTCGATCGCCTGTCCGCTCGTCGCGACGATGCAGACCATGACGTCGTCCTCGCCGAGGTCCGACGCCACCGGGATCGCGGCGACCGCCTCGACCGCCGCGTGCTCGAGCAGCGCCTGCTCGACCTCCCAGCCAGAGATGTTCTCGCCCCGCCGTCTGATCGCGTCCTTGATCCGATCGAGGAAGCGGAAGTAGCCGTCCTCGTCACGAACGACCCGATCGCCCGAGTGGAACCAGAGGTTGCGCCACGCCGCGACCGTCGCCTCCGGATTGCGCCAGTATCCGGTCGCGAACGCGAACGGCTCGTCGGCGCGCATGACGAGCTCGCCGGGCGTTCCGTCGGGGACCTCGGCATCGTTCTCGTCGACGACCTTGGCGTTGTAGCCAGTTCGGACTCGGCCCATCTGGCCAGGCCGCTGCTCGCCGTCGCGGGGACCGATGACGGCGTTCGTCTCGGTCATTCCGTGGCCCTCGATGATCGCGATCCCAAATCTCTCCTCGAAGGCCTGCCAGGTCTCGGGCGAGCAGCCCGGCGCGAGCGCGATGCGGACGGAGTGCGCCCGCTCAAGCGGCGAGGGCTCGCGCGCGAGGAGGATCGAGACCATCGCGCCGAGTAGGTACGTGACCGTCGCTTCCGCATCGATCAGCCGCTGCCAGAACTGCGAGGCTGAGAAGCGCGGGCCGACGACGTAGTGGGCACCGTGCATCAGCGCCTGCACGAAGCCGTTCAACGCGTTGGTGTGAAACAGCGGCAGGCACGTGTACGCGGTGTCGTCCGGAGTGAGCCCGAGCCAGTCGCCGACGTTCTGGCCCCACCATGTGAACTGTGCGTGCGGGCACATGACGCCCTTCGAAGGGCCGGTCGTGCCGGACGTGTAGAGGATGGCCGTGGTATCACCCGGCGCGACCGTGGCCGGCGGGATTGGCGCCGAGGGCTCCGGGAACGACACGACGTCGATGCCCGGCGGGGGTAGTGCGTCGAGCGGCTCGATCGCCCAGATCTGTTCGAGCTCGTTCGGTAGCTGGGCGAGCTCGCTGAGTCTGCCGTCGGGTCCAGGTTCGACGGCGAGCACTTTCGGGGCGGCGTCTCGCAGCACATGCTCGAGCTGGCGGCCGCGGCTCGCTGTGTTGATCGGGACGAAGAGCGAGCCGTGCCACGCGCACCCGAGCCAGAGCGCGAGTAGCTCCCAGCGGTTCTCGGCCATCACGCCGATTCGCTCGCCTGGTCCGACGCCGCTCTCGGCGAGCGCGCCCGCGTAGCCGGCCGCTACCTGGCGGATCTCCACGAAGCTCAGGCGCACGTTGCCGACGGTGAGGCTCGGAGCCGCGCCGTACTCGGCCGCGGCTCGTTCAAGGAGGTTCGGTAGCGTCCGCTCGTGCGCGTCCAGGGCGATCATCGGCTTGGCCGACGGTAGCGAACGCCGTTTGTAACGCTCGCCTGGGCCGGCACAACGTCGCTTCGAGCAGAGAGGACATCTGATGGATCTCGACGAGGCCCGCGAGTTCATGCGAACCAGTCACCGCTGCGTTCTTGCAGCGCGCACACCCAGTGGCCGCCTTCACCAGAGTCCGAACCTCGTGAACGTGGATGCTGAGGGTCGAGCGATCATCTCGAGCCGCGAGACGGCCTACAAGGTCAAGTACCTGCGAGCGGACCCGTGGGTGCAGCTGTGCGTGTTCACGGATGCGTTCTTCGGCGCGTGGGTCTTCGTGGAGGGAACCGCCGACGTGCTCTCGCTGCCCGAGGCGATGGATCCGCTCATCGACTACTACAAGCGCTTCCCCGACGACAACCCACCCTGGGACGAGTATCGGGAGCGGATGCGGCGCGAGCAGCGCGTGCTGATCAGGATTGCGCTCGAGCGTGCGGGGCCGGACAAGATGGGGTAGGCGCCAGGCAGCTTCAGGTCGTCGCGCGCCTGGCCGCGCGGGCCAGCGTCAGTCCTCGATCGCGTGCGCTTTGATCCCGGCGGGAATCCGGTTGGGGTGCGCGTCTTCTCCGTCGAGGTAGTGGTCTTTTGCCGGCCAGGGAGCCAGCAAGAGGAGCAGGCGCGCATCGGTGTGCGCGCTGACCGCGTGACGCTCCCCGGGCTCGAACGTGATTAGCGTCCCGGCGTCGCAGTCGACTGACTTGCCCCCGCATTCGAAGGCGACCCTGCCCGACACCACCTGAATGATCGCGGTCTCTCGAACGGAGTGCTCGCTCAACTCGCGCCCGGCTGGCAGATCGATGATCACGGCCCGCGCCTCCGGCTGCGAGAAAAGGACGCGCGGCTCGGTCGTGCCCGTTGCGTCGATCGTCGGAAGGTGCCAGCGCTCCATTACCGACAGCCTAGACACATCTCGACGGGAACGACCCCGGCGCGCAAGCCGGTGGTTAGGATGGTCTCATCCAGAACGAGTGCCGGTTGTGCTTCACCGCCTTCCCATGCGTTCGTGAGACTCAAGGCAAGGGAGAGGGTTATGGCAAACGGAACCGTGAAGTGGTTTAGCGACGAGAAGGGCTACGGCTTCATCACGCCAGCCGACGGTAGTGCGGATCTGTTCGTGCACCACAGCGGAATCGCCGGCGAGGGTTTCAAGAGCCTCGCCGAGGGCGACAAGGTGGAGTTCGAGGTCGGCGAGGGCCAGAAGGGCCCGCAGGCGACGAACGTCGCCGTCGCCTCGGCCTCGTAGAGAAACTCAGGCGGATCGATGAGCAGGCCGGTCCCGGGCGGGCCTGCCGAGATCGCGGTCGCCGGGGCGGCGGTCGCGGCCAGCGAGGAGCGCCCGCTACTGCGAGGCGTGCTGCATCGCTATGCATTCGTTGCCTCCCTGGCGGGCGGCACTGTCCTCGTGGTCGGAGCACCCGGCATCGAGCCGCGCCTCGCGGGTGCCATCTTCGTGGCGGCGGTGACGGTGATGTTCGGCGCGAGCGCGCTCTACCACTGGGTCGAGTGGGCGCTCGATCGCGGGCGGCTGCTGAAGCGTCTCGATCGCGCGGCAATCTACGTCTGCATCGCGGGCTCGTACACGGCGTACGCACTGCTCGCGTTGGGAGGCGCGTGGCGCATCGCTTTCCTTGCTGCGATCTGGGGCGGTGGCGCTGCCGCCGTGCTCGTCAAGGTCGTCTGGCTCGACGCTCCTCGCTGGCTCCAGGTGACGATCGCCGTCGCGCTGGGCTGGGCGGGACTTGCGACGGTTCCCGAGGCTCTTTCCGCGATCGGGCCGGCCGCCGTCGGCCTTGCGCTGGCGGGCGGGCTGCTCTACACCGTCGGCGGAATCGCCTACGGGCTCCGCCGTCCCGACCCGGTCCCGTCCGTCTTCGGTTTCCACGAGGTCTTCCACGCGTTCGTGATCGGCGCGGTTGCGTGCCACTACGGCGCGTTTGCGCTTGCCGTCGGTTCGTGATCCGCTACTTACCAGCGGAGCCGATCCAGGCCCGCGCTCATCGCGGTGGAGAACAGGCTGGTGCGCGTGTGCTCGACGGCCCGCTGCGAGCTATCGTCGTACTCATGCTCCGTGCCTGTGGCATCCGCGGCAGCGGCAAGTCCAGCTTCGGCCGGTAGGCCGGTTGCCGCCCCCCGAGCCGCCCGATTTCGCGACGCTCGCGCGGCTGGCGGGAGCTCGGCTTGACGAGCTCGCGCTGGCGATGGCCGCGGAGTTCCGGAGTGTCAGTGCCGAGGCGGCGCTCACCGCGCTCGATGAGCTCGGCGCCGAGCTGGCGAAGGCGCGGCCCGATTCGCCTCGCGAGCAGGCCGATGCCTGCCGGCGCCTCCTTGTCGAACGCGAGGGCTTCACGGGCAACCGAGACGACTACCACCATCCGGATAACTCGATGCTTGACCTCGTGCTGGCACGGCGGACGGGCCTGCCGATCCTGCTCTCGATCGTCTACATCGAGGTGGCGCGCCGCGCGCGTATACCGCTCGAAGGAGTCGGGTTACCTGGCCACTACGTCGTCGGCCACTTCGGGACGGAGCCACCGCTTCTGCTCGACCCCTTCGCCGGTGGCGGGCAGTTCGCGCTTCCGATGGGAGTGCCGCCCGAGCTCGTGCGGCCCTGGGCTTCGCACGAGACCACACTGCGCATGCTGCACAATCTCGCCGGCACGTACACGACGAGGGGCGATCTCGGCAGAGCGATTCGCGCCGCGAGGCTTCGCCTTCTCCTGCCCCTGGACGATCGCGCCCGCGAGGCCATGGGCCTCGAGCTCAGACGCCTCGAAGCTCGGCTCAACTAAGCACGGGTCGCGTCCGGCTCGTGCGGCGAAGCCGATCATGCGCGACGGGGGTTGGGCCGACGCTCTGATCGAGGCCGTGCGTCTGTGCGCGCGTGCGGCTCGTGGGGCCGACTTGACACGCTGACGCGTCTGGACTATGAAGGCGCCACGCCGACGAGCGCGCCAGGCGCCGCAACGTCGTGCAGCGCGTTCTCGGTCGTCAACGTTCCAGTAGGGAGGCGCGCGTGAAGACGGTCCAGATGAACGCCACAGAGATGGGGGAGAGGATCGGCCGCTTCTCTGATCTCGAGCCACTGATGGTCTTGCAGGACGAGAGCGTCCCGCTCGACGCCAAGGATCTCGTGTACGCGCGCAAGGTCATGCCGATCGTCTCGCCCAAGGGCATGGTCGGCCCGCTCGTCGGTAACGCGCCGATCAAGGAGGGCGATTTCACGCTGATCTGCACGGTGTGCCCGCCCGGGCAGGGGCCCGGCCTCCACGCTCACCACCAGACCACCGAGACGTTCACGTGCCTGGACGGGCGCTTCAAGGTCTACTGGGGCGACGAGGGCGAGCACGAGACCGTGCTCGAGCGCTACGACACCGTGTCGGTGCCGCCCGGCGTCTGCCGGGGCTTTACGAACGTTGGTGACAGCGAGGGGATCCTCCAGGTGCTGATCACCGGCGGGATCCACAACATGGACGACATCGCGTTTCGACCTGCAATGGCCGATGCGCTCGCGGCCTTCGGTCCCGAAGTGCTCGAGACGTTCGAGCGCGTCGGGTTCAAGTTCAACGCGGGCGCCGAGTAAGCTGGCGCTCGCCCTAGCCGCGCGCGACCACACCAGGAGGGCCTGCCAATGAGCTCGCAGTCATCGACCCGCACACCAGCACCGACCCGACCCGAGCCATCGCATGGATTCCCTCCGACCGAGAAGGGACGCGATGCGCTCGAGCGCATGCGGCGCCTGCTCGACGAGGTTGTCTCGCCCATGGTGGCCGAGCACGAGCACGAACACCGCTCGGCCGCACCACCGGTCGAGTCCGACGGCCGGCTCTCCGACAGCCGCGCCGAGCTCAAGCACGCGGTGCAGCAGGAGTCGGCGCAGGTCGGCCTATACGTACCCCAGCTACCCGAGGAGTACGGCGGGCTCGAGCTCGGGCTCGTCGATCTCTTCTACCTCCAGGAGGAGGTCTTCCTCCACGGCCTCGACGGGGCCGAGTGGGTGCTCTCATGGACGGAAGGGCCGAACCACCTGATCCCGTTCTGGAGCCAGGAGGCGAAGGCCGCCTACCTTGACGATTACCTCGGTGGCCGCGTCAACGTCTGCAACGCGATCACCGAGGAGTCCGGCGGCTCCGACTTCCTGACGATGACAACGTCTGCCCGCCGCGACGGCGACGACTGGATCCTGAACGGACGGAAGTTCTTCGTCACTGGCGGCCCGATCGTCGAGCTCGGATGCATCTTCGCACGCGTTGAGGGAGCCCCTAACGAGCAGCTCAGCGCGTTCCTCGTGCCGCTCGAAACGCCCGGCGTCGAGCGGGTGCGCGTGCTCCAGACGCTGATGCTTGACGGCTTCACCGGCGAGCTCGCGTTCAACGACGTCAGGCTTCCTGCCTCGGCTCTGATCGGCGCAGAGGGCGACGGGGTGCTCTTTGCGGCGATGCTCTACAACTGGATCCGGAGCCGCCGCGGAGGACTCTGCTCGGGGCTGGCGCAGCACTGCGCTCAGCGCGCCCTCGCCTACGCGCGCGAGCGTGAAACGTTTGGCCAGCCGATCATCGAGTACGGACCAGTCGCGAGCATGCTGACCGACACGCACATGGACCTGCTGGCAATGCGGGCCGTCTCGCTCGAGTTGCTCGACCGTTTCGAGCGCGCAGGCGGGCTGCTCGATGGCGAGGTCAGCGTGCGCGACCGGCGCGACATCGCCGTGCTCAAGACATTCAACGAGGAAGCCCTGTACCGGATCGCCGATCGAGCGATCCAGGTTCACGGCGGGCGCGGGCTCCTGACCGAGACGAAGCTCGAGAAGATCTTCCGCGTCGCGCGCAACCTGCGCATACCCGGCGGCACGACCGAGATCCAGCGCTCGGCGATCGCCGAGACGTTTACTGCTGATGACTCGGCCGACGTGAAAGTGCTGGCGACGGCCTAAGGGAGGCCCGCAGCGCCCGCTCCTCCGCGGCGTGCTGCGAGTCTCCGTGCTCGCGACAGCTCGCACTGCTGGCCCGCGAACAGCGTTATCGCGTTTGGATGTCGAGGACGAGCGAGAGCGTCTCGCGGATCTGCGCGAGTGCGGGCGAGCCGACGTTGCCGCGCGTGCGCTCGACCCGCGATGTGGATACGGCACGGGTGTGCTGGCACTGAGCGGCGGACGGCTGATCCAGACCGTTCTCGCTGTCGGGTGTCAGCTCGATCTCCGAGGCGAAGCCTCGAAGCGTCGACGTGAGCGGAACGACGTGGATGACGGAGGGCTGGGCATCGAGCAAGCCCTGGGCCGTCACGAGAACGGCGGGGTGCCGGTACCCGGCCTCGCGACCGGTGGGTGCACCGAGGTCGAGCTCGAGGACGTCACCCGAGGTCAGCATCGAGCCAGTCGATCTCGTTCTGGGAGAGCTCTGCGCGGAGCTCGGCGCCCATCTGATCCTGCCGTAGGCGGCGGACCGCGAGAGCGACTGCCTCACCGACCGTGGTGCCTAATGCTTCGGCCAGGCGCTTGAGTTCCTGGTGCGTTGCCACATCGATCCTGACGCTAGTGCTTTGCATGCATAGAGAATAACAAGAAAGCATGCAATATTGCATATGAATTGCGCTTGATCCGTGTCAAGTGCTGACACGGATCACATTGGACGACGCGAGGCTCGACACGACGGGACGGGTGCACCAGCGCGCCCGCCGCTGCTGTAGGGCGCGAGCTCGCAGGCGCAGCCACACGACGCGAAGATCACGTCAGCCTGGGCCTCCGTCCCCGCCTGCAGAAACCGCCAGAGGAAGAAGAGAGCGAGCAGCGTGTTGAAGCAGAGGACGAGCACACGGAAGCCCTGCGCGGCGAGCTGGCGTGCCTTCTCGGCTGCGAGGAAGGTCTTCCCTGAGCCGGCGCAGCCGCAGATCGCCGCGCGCGGGTGGCGCGAGAGCATGTCGAGCACGCGGAACTGCTCCTCGGTCAGGCGCAGGAGCTCTTGATCCTGCGCCCCTAGTTCATAGACGAGGGGTGCGCGCAGATCGAACGACTTCGCGAAGACCTGCTCGAGCATGCGGACGCCGTCGTCGCTGGGCGCGGTCACGTCCCTGCCGCGGTTCCAGTAGTCGAAGACGCCGGTGAGCCGGTCGGTCAGCTTCGAGAGATCACGCGCGTCGATGATCAGCTCGCGCGGCGCGGCCGGGCCAAGGCTGTCCGTGACCTGCGCGTCGGGGAAGGCGACGGCGTGGCGCACCGTGAACTGCTTCTCGGCCCCGCGCTTGGCGCGGCTCAGCACGTCGACCAGCCTGTGCGAGGCGTTGTCGGCCTGCTCGAACGGGTCCCTGATCGGATTGGTTCCATGGCGGCCGGTGCTCGTCCACTCACCGGCGGTCGCGTCGTAGGCGATGCTGCCGCCCTTCACCTCGACGACGAGCGCGCCTCGCTCGGGATCGGCGATGACGAAGTCGGCCTCTCCCGCTGAGGGCGCCCTTTGTAACCGGGCACGAGCCAGCCGACGTGGTGGAAGACGACGAGCTCATCGGGTGTGTCGTCGCGGAGGCGCTTGTAGAAACGACGCTCCGCCGCGCTCTCGGTGTCGGGCGAAAGCGTCTCGGGGATCATCCGCGCCACGTCGGCATTTACAACATGGCTGGCGGAGAGCGCGCGCGATATCGTTGCTCCCGGAGCAACGAGCGAGGAGCAGCCAGATGATCCAGCTCTACTACCGACCGGGCGCAGCGTCCCTCGCAGCACACGGCTGCCTGGAAGAAGCAGGCGCCGACTACGAGCTCGTCGAGGTCGTTCGCGAGGAGGACCGCACGCATGTAGCGCCCCCCGACTACTTCGATCTGCAGCCGAAGGGCTACGTGCCCGCGCTCGTCGACGGCGACGTCGTTACGTACGAATCAGCCGCCGTCTGCATGTACCTGAGCGACCGGTTTTCCGAAGCCGGCCTGGCGCCGACCGACCCGGCGGCGCGGGCCGCCTGGTACCGCTGGCACACGCACCTGACCAACACGGTTCAGGCCGACCTCATGCTGTACTTCCTTCCCGCGCGAAGCGTCGATAGTGACGCCGCGCGAGACGAGCTCAGCCGCTGCGCGAAGGCGCGTCTTGGCGGAACGCGCGACTGGCTCGACAGCCAGCTGGCCGAGGCCGGCGACTTCCTTGTCGATGGGACGTTCTCGAGCGTCGATCTCTACCTCGCAATGCTCACCCGTTGGACCCAGAGCCACGATGAGCCCTGGTGGGATGCGCCTAACCTCGGCGCGCACTACAGGCGCGTCACGAGCAGGCCGGCGATCCGGCGCGTGTACGAGCAGGAAGGCCTCGAGGACGACGCCGGCCAATAGAGTATCTATGGAGAGTAGTTCCGGTGGTAATTAAGTAGCTATAGCAGTATAATGTGCTCGTGCCGGCCAACCGGAGCATCGCCCGTGAACGCTTAGACGCCCGCTTCGACGGGCTTCGTGCCCTCAGGGAAGAGCGACGCCCGCACCGGGGCTGGATCCGGGCCATCCGGGATGCGCTGGGGATGTCCGGCAGGGAGCTCGCTGAGCGTGCGGGCGTGAGCCAGCGGGCGATCGCCGAGGTCGAGCGCAGCGAGCGGCAGGACACGATCAAGCTAGAGACACTTCGGCGAACCGCGGATGCGCTCGATTGCGAACTTGTCTATTACCTACTCCCGCGCACGAATCTGAATGAGGCTGTCACGAAACAGGCGCGAAAGAAGGCCGCGCAAGCGCTCGAGCCCCTGGCGCACCACAGTCGCCTGGAGGATCAAGCGGTGACCGCCGCCGACGCTGCACGCCAACTCGAAGAGCTTGCGGCGCGGCTGATCGATCGCAGAGGTCTCTGGTCGGACGCCAACCAGCCGCGGTGACCGATCCGCTGGTTCCGGCGGGCGACGGGCACACCGAGCTCACCGACGAGGATCGGCGCGGGCTCATCCCCACCTATATCGCAACCCGTGGCGACCTGTTCGACGCCGAGCAGAGGAACATCGCCGAGGCACTGCTCCGGCGCTCGCCCGAGGCGGATCAGCTTCTCGACGACAAGCACCTCCGCGAGCTTCATCGGACGATGTTCGGGCAGGTCTGGGAGTGGGCTGGCCGCTACCGGCAGTACGAGACGAACATCGGCATCGAGCCTGCCGGGATCCCGACCGCAGTGCGCTCACTCGTCGCTGACACGCGGGCTTCGCTCGACTACGAGACATACGGACCCGACGAAAGCGCCGTCCGCTTCCATCACCGGATTGTCGCGATCCACGCGTTTCCCAACGGCAACGGACGCCACGGACGCATAGCCGCCGACCATCTGATCTCGGCGCTCGGCCGCGAGCGCTTCAGCTGGGGAAGACGACTTCAGCTCGACACCGATGACCTTCGGGCCGCGTATCGACACGCGCTGGGGGAAGCCGATCGTGGCGACGTTTCTCAACTACTGACGTTCGCGCGGCAGTAGCGCTCCAGAACCTAGGCTTGCGATGTGGAGCCACGCGCGGAGCGTCAGCGAGCGAGAGCGTGAAGCTCTCCGAGTACGCCGAGCGCGACGCGATCGATCTCGCCGCGCTCCTCGCGAGCGGCCAGGTCTCGCCGGCCGAGGTCGCCGACGTCGCCCGCGCCGCGGTCGAAGCCGTCGAGCCCCACCTGAACGCCACCGTCGGCGAGCTCTTCGACGAACCGCTCGACTACGACCCGGCCGGCTCCCTCGCCGGCGTCCCGTTCGCGCTCAAGGATCTGCGCCCGCACGCGGTCGAAGTCGCGAGCGAGCTCGGCAGCCGGCTGGCAGCGGGCGGCCTACCGCCGAGCGAGGACAGCGACCTAATGCGCCGCTTTCGCGCCGCCGGTCTCGCGACGATCGCGCGCACGTCGGCGCCCGAGTTCGGCTTCAACGCAACCACGGAGCCTGTCGTCTACGGGCCCACTCGCAACCCCTGGGATACGGAGCGCAGCGCCGGCGGTTCGAGTGGCGGCGCGTGCGCGCTGGTCGCCGCCGGTGCCCTTCCCGTGGCGCACGCGAGCGACGGCGGGGGCTCGATCCGAATACCCGCGGCATGCTGCGGGCTGGTCGGGCTCAAGCCAACCCGGGGCCGCGTGCCGGAAGGGCCTCAGGTTGCCGATCCGCTTGCGGGGCTCGGGATTGACTTCATCGTGAGCCGCACCGTCCGTGACACCGCCACAATGCTCGACCTCGTCCAGGGCCCCGGCGTGGGCGACAAGATCGAGATCGCAGGCCCGGAGCGACCCTACGCAGACGAGATCGGGGAGACACCTGGCCGCCTGCGGGTCGCGCTCTCTACTCTCGTGCCTTCGGGGGTGTCGGTCGCGCCTGAGTGCGCTACCGCCGTCGAGAGCGTCGGCACGCAACTCACCACCCTCGGCCACGACGTCGACACCGCAAGCCCCGACTACGACACAGAGGCGCTCCATCACGCTCACGTCACCATCTGGTCAGCAGGCCTTGCCCAGTACATCCTCTTCTACGCAGAGACCCTCGCGACCGAGCCAGGCTCGGAGACGCTCGAAGAGGCGACGGTCGCGCTACTCGAGCACGGCCGCCGCGTCAGCGCCCTCGAGTATCTCGACGCGCTCGCCGTCTACAACACCATCAGCCGTAGCGTCGGCGCGTTCTTCGAGACCGTCGACGTGCTCGTAACGCCCACGATCGCAGCGCTGCCGGCGGCGCTCGGTGAGCTTGACCAGAACGACCCGGCGCACGACGCCGACAGCTGGACGCGCAAGGTCTTCAGCTACGCGCCGTTCACCTCGCTCTTCAACGTGACCGGGCAGCCGGCGATCAGCCTTCCGCTCGCCTGGAGTGACGAGGGTCCTCCCGTGGGTGTTCAGCTGGTGGCGCAATACGGCGACGAGGCGACGCTGATCCGGCTCGCGGCGCAGCTCGAGCAGGCGATGCCGTGGCGTGATCGCCGACCCGCGGTCTTCGCGGCCTGACGCTCGCGAGAGCGAATCGGTTAGGCGCTTCGCGAGCTCGTGAGCATCGGATTCCCTTCACCTTCGACGTGAACGAGTCGCGATACGCAGCTTTGCTCACCTAAACGCACACTCTGGTCCGACTTATGCGCTCTGCCGTGTGACTGTCTCGAGTATTGCTCGTTCTGTGACGAGCAGTTACCATATATGGCATATGGCATCAATGACGAAGACGTCCCTCTACCTCCCAGCCGAGCTCCAGCGGCGGTTGCGCGATGAGGCACGGCGTCGCCGCCGCCCTCAGGCTGAGCTCGTGCGCGACGCGCTGCAGGCCTATCTGGACCGGAGCGATCGGCCTGTCATGCGCTCCATAGGCATCGGCAGTGACCCAGAGCTGAGCGGCCGGGATGTTGAAGAGTGGCTTGAACGGGAGTGGGGCGGGCGCTGATTACGCTCGACACCTCGGCGATCTTCGTCCTCATCAACAGCGACGATCGCGACCATCACGCGGTTACAGAGGCCTTCAACGACGACGGCGGACCGTATCTTGTGCCGGCCGGCATCTTCGGCGAGGTGGGCTACGTCATCGAACGACGCCTCGGCCTCGATTCACTCGTCGGTCTGCTCGACGACATCGAGAATGGTGCGCTATCGGTTGACTTCGACGACCGCGATTTCACTCGGATCGGCGCACTCCTGCAACGCTACGCCGACCTCTCGCTTGGCTTCGCCGATGCAGCCGTTGTCGCCTGCGCAGAGCGTAACGGGGGCTCCGTTCTGACACTCGACAGGAGACACTTCGACGTCGTGGCGCGTGAAGGCACCATCACGGTGATGCCGTAGCCCGCGGATCGGCGTCAGACGGGCAGCCGGCGATGCCGTGGCGAGACCGCACGCCACCGATCTTCGCCGGATCAACGTGACCCAAACGCAAGGGCGCGCCGATCATAGCGCTCGCCCGACCTGAAACCCGTCCCAGATCGCGTCATCGAGCTTGCGCGGAGCGAGGCAGTCACCGACGCGGTGAAGCTCGGGCGCCGCCGTGGCGCCGGCCAGCTCCCGGAAGACGCCGTCGCGCACCAGGTTGCCCGTGCACAGAACAACGGTGTCGGCCTCGTAGAAACTCGGCGCCTCGGAGTACACGTTCGAGCAGCGCACGCCATCCGCCGTGATCTCGTCGACCCAGGTGCAGTCGACCATCTCGATCCCGGCGCCGTAGAGGCGTTTGTAGAGAAACTCGAGGTTGACCGCGCCGATCGAAAGCCCGACCTGCTGGTTCCGAGTGACGATCGTGACCCGGCGGCCGTGCTCGGCCAGCAGCTCGGCGGTCGTCGTCGCCTGGACGTGAGGGTCGTCCTCGAAGACCACGACCTTCTCGCCGACCTCGTCCGGGCGCCGGAGCGCCTCCCAGCTCGTCAGCACGTGAGGCAGGTCGTGGCCCGGCACCTCCCTGACATGAGGACGGAACGACGCGAAACCGCTCCGGTCGGGAGTCGACCCGGTCGCCACCACCACCGCGTCGAACGAGGCGAGTGCCGCCGCGTCCGCGCGTTCCCCGAGCAGAAGCTCGACGCCGAGTCGCGCGAGCTCGCGCTCAAGCCAGTCGCAGATCTCAGCCAGCTCGCGCCGGGCCGAGGCGAGCGCCGCGGGCCTGATCTGACCGCCGAGCCGCTCCTGTTCCTCGAACAGCACCACCTCGTGGCCACGACCGGCCGCGACGACCGCCGTCTGCATGCCAGCCGGGCCGCCACCCACCACCGCGACGCGGCGCGCCGGATCAGCAGGCGCGAAGCCGTCGACGTCAGAGCCGCGCGCGCCGACCTCGGCCTCACGCCCGACCGCCGGGTTCACCGTGCAGCTCATCGGATAGCCCGAAAGCAAGCGGTTCAGGCAGCCCTGATTCGAGTTGATGCACGGCCGGATCTCGTCAAGCCGCCCCTCGCGCGCCTTGCGCGGCAGATCCGGGTCGGCGATCAGCGCGCGGTTCATTCCGACGAGGTCGACGTTGCCCTCGGCCAGGATCGACTCCGCATGAAGCGGGTCCTTGATCCGCGTCGCGATCGCAATCGGCAGGCGGACGGCACGCCGCAGGTCGGCAGCAAGCGGCACGAACAGGCCCTGCTCGACGCTCATGTCCGCGATCCACAGCGGCCAGTCCTTCGTCGAGGCCGCGCTCGCGTTGATGTAGTCGACGTCGCCCGAGTCCTCGAGCGCGCCGGCAACCAGCACCGACTCCTCGATCGTGAGCCCGCCCTCGACCATGTCGTCGAGCGAGAGCCGAATGCCAACGAGCATCCCGGGCCCGGCTTCCTCCCGGACGACCCGGACAACGCGCAGCAAAAGCCGCATCCGGTTCTCGAGCGAGCCGCCCCACTCGTCGTCGCGATGGTTCGACGACGGGGAGAGGAACTGGTTCAGCCCGTAGCCCTGCGAGCAGAACACCTCGACGCCATCCCACTCGCCGGCGCGCACGTTGGCTGCGCCAGCGGCGAAGCGCTCGATCAGATCCTCGATCTCCCATGGCTCCATCTCCTTGGGGATCTCGCGCACCTGGGGGCTCGCGAGTGGCGAGGCCGCGAGCACGGGTCGCCGGTGACCGCCCCCGCCGAGCTGGCGACCCGAGAAGTGCAGCTGCCCGCTGATCAGCGTTCCGTGTGCGTGGACTGCCTCGGCGATCCGCCGGTAGCCCTCGACGGCGCGCGGGTCGGCGGCCAGATTCTCGCCCGGGATCGCCCACTGCGGCTCGTGCACGTGCAGGCTGCCGACAACGATCAGAGCAGCGCCGCCGCGTGCGCGCGTCTCGTAGTAGCGAAGCTGCCGCTCGCTCGGGAGGCCGCCGTCGGCGAAGCCGGTCCCGTGCGGCGGCGAGACGATGCGGTTGCTCAGCGTGACCGGCCCGAGCTCGAGCGGTGAGAAGAGCCGATCCAGGCTGGCGCCCATCGCGGTGGAGAATAGGCTGGCGCGGGCGCTCGACTGCCCACAGGCATCTTCCCGTGAAAACTACGACTACGCGGCATGCCCATGAAATCGCGCATTGTGCGCTCGTGGCTCGCAGGAGGGATTCAGAGGGCTGATTCGGGCGCTCCGAGGTAGCTCCTTCGAGGGCCGGAGCACCAGTTTCACTGCTTCGAGTGTCCGGGGTGCTGCGCGTCCGACCGATCGCGTCCTTGCATGGCAATGGCAGCGCCAATGCCAGCGGAACGAGGTAATCCCGACCGGATCCCCGAGGAGAGGAAGACGCCGTGAAGCGAGTTCTCGTAGTCGCGATCGCTCTGGCCGGCCTCATGGCCTTGCCGAGCGCAGCTGCCGCCGTGAGCTGGAAGGGCACCGTCGTAGCAAAGGACCGTGCGCGGGACGCGGTCGTCACCGTGTCGGCCAATGGCGTTGCACGAACGCTTCGTACCCGACCCGCCCAGCTCCGCAAGCTTCGAGTCGGACAGCGAGTCAAGGTGCAGGCCAAGCGACGCGCGGACGGGACGTTCGCGGCCAAGCGGCTGCGCGTGCTCGGACGGACCGGCAACGTACGTGTGCGCGCGGTCGTGGTCAGAAGCGAGAAGGGCCGGGTGCTGCTGTCCGCAGGTGGCAGCGTCTTCGCCGTCGGCTCAAAGGCGGCGCGGCGGTTGGCAAACGCGCGTAGCGCTCTGGCGCCGGGCGATCGCGTGCTCGCACACGTACGGGTCAAGCACGGCAGGTTGGTCGCCAAGTGGATCAAGGAGACCGGATACGCGGATCTCGTCGAGATCGAAGGCATCTACCTCTCGACCAGCGATGGGGTGCTCGAGCTCGCCGTCGTGCACCGAGTGCCGGGTCGGCGAGTACGGCGAGTTGGTCGTGTACAAGCTCGAGTTCGAGAACGAGCTGGGCGAGCTGAAGGCGAAGGTGAAGTACGACGAACTCACCTACAAGGCCGAGGGCATGCTCCACTCGCTCGAGCCGCCAACCATCTCATTCGGCGAGGGTCTCGAGCCGTTCTCCTGTGTGGCGCCCGAGGAGGTCTCGCTCTACGCGTTCGAAGTCGGTGACCAGGCCGAGATGAAGTGCGTCCTCGACGGGCACACGCTCGTCCTCACCGAGCTCGAGACCGAGCATGCCGACCTCGACGACGACCAGCATCACCACGACGATCACCACCACCCTGATCACCATCACCACGATCACGACCATGAGTACGACCACCACCACGGCGATCACCACCACCACCATGACGAGGATCACTACGACGACGATTGACGCGACCGGGCGCTAGCCCGAACGACACCGGGTTCTTCCGACAGTTGTCGGGCCTCCGGATGCTCTGCGTTCTGGGCGTTTGGCTCTAGAGTCGCGCGCATGAAGCGCATCGCCGTCGACGTCGGCGGCACGTTCACGGACGTCTTCCTCGCCGACGAAAGCGGCCGGCTGATCGCGCACAAGGTCCCGAGCACGCTGGCCGACTCCTCGGTCGCGACCGTCGAGGGCATGCGCGAGGCCTGCGCGAGTGCCGGTCTTGCGCTGGCCGATCTCGACCTTGTTTTCCATGGAACCACGGTGGCGACCAACACGGTGCTCCAGCGCACCGGCGCGAAGGTCGGGCTGATCACGACGGAGGGGTTCCGCGACGTCCTTCACATCGCGCGTCACAAGAAGCCGATGAACTACAGCCTCTACCAGGAGATCCCCTGGCAGGAGTCCCCGCTCGTGCCGCGCCGGCACCGGCTCGCCGTGCGCGAGCGCGTCGAGCCACCCGGCGTTGTAACCAAGGCGCTCGATGAGGAGGGCGTCCGCGACTCGATCGCCGCGCTCGCCGACGACGAGGTCGAGGCCGTCGCGGTTTGCTTCCTCCACTCCTACCTCGATCCGAGCCACGAGCAGCGCGTCGACGAGCTTCTCGAAGAGCAGCTGCCTGGGCCGTTTCGCTCTTTGCGCCACGTGGTCTGCCCGGAGTACCGCGAGTACGAGGCCTTCAACACCGTCGCCATGAACGCCTACGTCGGGCCCGTCACGGGTGAGTACCTCGCTCGCCTGGCCGGGCGGCTCGACGAGGAGGGCGTCGAGGGCGACGTCCTCTTCATGACCTCCTCGGGCGGCGTCGAGCCGACCGAGACCGTCTCGCGTAAGCCCGTGAACATGCTCCTCTCCGGCCCCGTCGGCGGCGTTGTCGGCGGGCGGGTGAGCGGCTCCGCGGCCGGCTTCGAGAACCTGATCACGCTCGACGTCGGTGGGACCTCGGCCGACATCGGCGTCATTCACGAGGGTCGCCTTCGCCACAAGCACTGGCTCGACAACGAGGTGGGTGGTTTCCACCTGCGCCTCTCGATGATCGACGTCGCCACGATCGGGGCCGGCGGCGGCTCGATCGCCGCGACCGATCACGGCGGCATGCTCCACGTTGGGCCGGCCTCGGCCGGCGCCGATCCCGGCCCTGCCTGCTACGGACGCGGCGGCGCGGCACCGACGGTCACCGATGCGCAGTTCGTCCTCGGGCGGCTCGCCGAGGGTGCGTTCCTTGGCGGGCGCATGGACGTCTCGGCGGCGCTCGCCCGCGACGCGGTCGAGGAGCAGGTCGCGCGGCCGCTCGGTCTCGAGCTGGCCGAGGCGGCCGCCGGCGTCGTGCGAGTTGCGACCTCGCACATGATCGACTCGATCGAGCTGAACAGCGTGCGTCGCGGCTACGACCCTCGCGACTTCGCGCTCGTCGCCTTCGGGGGCGCCGGGCCCCTGTTTGCGCCCGACATCGCGCGAGAGCTCGAGATTCCGCAGATCGTCGTGCCCAGGTTCCCCGGGATTGCCTCGGCGATCGGCCTTCTCGAGAGCGACGTCGTCCACGCGCACTCGGTCTCGCTCCTCCACGGGCTGCGTGAGATCGACCCGGCAACCCTCGCCGCTCGCTACGCCGAGCTCGCCGAGCGCGCGCTCGGTCAGCTCGAGGCCGACGGCTTTGACGAGGAGGCGCGCCTGCTCGAGCGCTATGCCGAGTGCCGCTACGCGGGGCAGGGCTACGAGCTGCGCATCCCGGCGCCGGGCGGTCCCGTCGATGCCGCGTGGGTCGACGCCGTCGAGCGCACCTTTCACCAGGCGCACGAGCACGAGTACGCGCACGCGCTGCCCGAGGCCGGCGTCGAGCTCGTCAACATCGGCGTGCAGGGCCTCGGACGTCTGCCCGGGCTCGAGGGCGTCGCCGGGAGCGGCTCTGGCGAAGCGCCCGGCCCGACCGGCAGCCGCAAGGTGTGGTTCGAAACAGAGCAGGCGTTCGTCGAGACCGACGTCTGGAGCCGCGCGGGCCTCGTCACGGATCAGGAGATCGAGGGGCCGGCGATCATCGAGCAGGAAGACTCCACCACGCTCGTCCCTCCCGGTCACGTCGCGCGCACACCCCTCGGGTGCGCTCGTGATCTCCACCGCTGGGGCGGGCTCGTGATCTTCGGCGCGGAGGCAGGCCCGTGAGCCAGACGCCCCGACTGGAGCCGCCCGAGCGCCGCGGCTCCGACCCGATTCTCCTTCGCGTCCTCGGCGGCAACTTCAAGGCGATCGCGAAGGAGATCGCCGCCACCCTCCAGCGCACCGGCCACTCCCAGCTCGCCACCGAGAGTGAGGATCTCGGCGCTGGCGTCTTCGATCGCCACGACCGCGAGATCGCCGAGAGCCAGTCGACGCCGCTTCTGAACGGCGCGATGCGCGGGATGATCCCCGGCTTCCTCGAACGGCTCGAAGGCAAGCTCGAGGACGGCGACATCATCTTCCACAACCATCCCTACAAGGGAGCCGTTCACCTTCCCGATATATGCGTCGCAACACCGATCTTCTGGGAAGGGGAACTCGTTGCCTGGTCGGCCAACACATGTCATCTGGTCGACAACGGCGGGGCCTACCCGGGCATCAACGTCGACGTGATCGACATCTGGGCCGAGGGCCGCCTCTACGACTCGGTGCGCATGTATGTGCGTGGCGAGCGCAACGAGGAGCTGTGGCAGAACATGATCGACAACAGCCGCACCGGCTCGCTCAACCGCGGCGATCTCGAGGCGATGGTCAGCGCCTGCCTCGTCGGCAAGCAGCGGCTGCTCGCGCTGCTCGAGAAGTACGGCGCGCAGACCGTGCTCGACGCCGCCGAGGACTGGATGGACTACTCGGAGTACATGCTCCGCTCCGAGATCGCGCGCGTTCCCGACGGCGAGTACGAGGCGCCGGTCGGCTGGCTCGACGATGACGGGCGCAACTACGGCGAGCGACTGAAGGTCTGCGTCAAGGTGATCGTCGATGGCACCGACCTGATCGTCGACCTGACCGGCTCGGCCGACGAGGTCGAGACCGGCTTCAACGCGCCGTTTCTGGGAACGACCTGCTCGACGGCGTACTTCATCGCCCGTTGCGTGCTGCTCGACGAGGCGTGGGTCGAGCAGGAGGTGCCCCAGAACGAGGGTTGCTACCGGCCGATCGAGGTCGTCTGCCCAACGGGGACGATCTTCAACCCCAACTTCCCCCGAGCGACTTTCGCGCGCTTCTGCCCCGTCCAGCGAATCGCCGACGGCTTCGTCCTCGCGCTCGCCGACGCCGCACCCGATCGGACGATCGCGGGCAGCGCCGCGCACACGTTCTTCGTCAGCTACAGCGGCTGGAGCGACGAGGAAGAGGAGTACTGGGCCTACATCGAGATCAACGAGGGCTCATACGGCGGCCGCATGGGAAGCGACGGCCCCGACGCCGTCGACACGCTGATGGCCAACACGCGCAACACGCCGACCGAGGATCTCGAGGTGCGCTTCCCGATGCGCGTCGACCGCTACGAGCTGCTCGATCACCCGCCCGCAGCCGGGCGCTGGCGCGGCGGCTTCGGGCCGGTCAGGGAGAACCGCTTCCTCGAGGGAGCCATGGTCTCGTGCGAGGGCGATCGCTGCTTCGATCCGCCTCGCGGCGTCCACGGTGGCGCCGACGGGCTACCCGGTCGGGTCGTCCACGTGACCGCCGATGGCGTCGAGAACGAGATGCCGTCGAAGTTCTCAGGCTTTCGGGTGAAGGCAGGCGAGGTGCTGCGCTTCGAGTCGCCGATGGGGGGTGGGTACGGGGCGCCGCTCGAGCGCGAGCCGGAGGCCGTGCTGGCTGACGTTCTCGACGACCTGCTCGACGCTGAGCGGGCGCGTGATGAATACGGCGTCGTTCTTGGCGGGGGCGGGGCCGAGATAGACGAGGACGCGACTGCCAAGGAACGGGAAGCCCGAGACTAGGCAGCCGCGATCAGCGAGGCCCGGGGATACTTCTCTGCCAGTCGGTGACTGACCGGTCAGTCACCCAGCCGGAAGGTACGACGACCCCGAGCGAAGGAGACGGATCCGATGAGTGAAGCGATCAGAGCCGAGGAGATCGTCGAGCCGCTAAGCCACTACTCGGATGCAATGAGGAGTCAGGGCTTCCTCTTCACTTCGGGGTGCGTATCGCTCGATCGCGAGGGAAACGTGGTCGGTGCCGGCGACATCGACGCGCAGGTGCGGCAGGTCTTCGACAACCTCAGGGCGGTCTTGCGCGCGGGTGGCGTCGGCCCGGCCGACGTCGTCAAGCTGACCGTGTACCTAACCAACATCGCCGACCGCCAGGCGCTGACCGAGCCGCGCAAGGTGCTGTTTGGCGATCACCGGCCCGCGAGCACGCTCGTCGAGGTGAGCGCGCTCGCGCTGCCGGAGCTGCTGGTCGAGATCGAGGCTGTTGCCGAGGTCCCGGGCGGCTGATGAGCTCCCTCCCGGCGATCTCGACGACGGGCTCGCTCGAACAGATCGAGGCCGTGCTCAAGGCAGCCTCGCCAGCGGTTCGAAACCCGGCCGGCGAGTGGGTCGCGGTCACCGAGGCGTGGCGCGAGGAGGTCGCAGCCGACCCACAGCGCCTCGCCCTCTTGCCGGCAGCGCTCACGGCGCTACGCAACGCGCACGAGGTGTGGCGGTTCTATGACGAGACCGACTCGATCGAGCACCAACCGCACCTGCTCTGGTGTCGGCTCGACGCCGCGCCCGACCGTGAGCTCATCGTGGCGGGAACGCGGCGCGTCGACGGAGAACTCCGCCTGCACACCTGGTTTCGCATCGAGGAGCCCCAGGAGGCGCTCGGCCGCTACCTCAGACAGGGGACGCGTCTCTTCCCGGTGCTCGCGGCGCGCGTCGTCTACCAGCCGCGGATCGACGTGCTCTACCTCGAGCCGGAGCCGGCGGTGAGCTACCGCGTGCTTCGTCTGAGCCCGGACGTCCCGGCCTACGCCTACCTGAGCCACGCGGCTGGTTTCCCCTCGCTCACGGGACTCGAGTTTCAAGACGTGCGCCGGCGCGGACGCGCCCTCGTCGACCACCCAGCCCTCTCGTCGCTGATGAAGACGCGCTGCCGGGACGAGGGCCGCGAGGCCACGCTCGGCGAGCATTTGGCTGAGCTCCTCGACTCGAAAGCCCCGGCGGGAGATGCTGCGTGAAGTACGGCGCCTACCTCCTGCCCGAGGACATCGATGTCTTCACGGAGTCGCTCCGCTGCGCCGAGGCCTCTGGCTACGAGCGCGCCTGGATCATCGACGGACAGATGCTCTACCACGACCTCTACGTCTATATGGCTCGCGGCCTTGACGCGACCGAGCGCATCGTCGTGGCGCCGGGCGTGACGAACCCGTTTACGCGCCACTACACCGTGACCGCGAGCGCGATGGCGACGCTGTCGCAGCTGCATCCGGGGCGCGTGATTCTCGGGCTCGGGCGCGGCGACAACGCGATCCGAACGCTCGGGCTCGACCCCGTCCCGACGGCGCAGTACGCCGAGCTCGTTCCCAGGTTCAGGCAGCTGATGGCCGGCGAGGCGGTCGATGCCGGCGGCGCGGAGGCGAGCATCCGCTGGGCGGCCGAGGACGTGCCGATCATGATGGCCGCCACCGGGCCGCGCAACCTGCGCCTCGCCGGCGCGCTCGCCGACATCGTCCAGATCCAGGTCGGCGTCGAGGAGGCATCAGTTTGCTGGGCGCTCGAGCTGATCCACGCCGGCGCCGAAGAGGCCGGCCGCGACCCGGCCGACGTCGAGATCTCGCTGATCTGCGGAATGTGGGTCTCTGATGATCTCGACGAGGCGCGCCGCGCCTGCCGCTGGGCCCCTCCCTCGGCTGCCAACCACATCGAGGACGTGATGGCGCACAACCAGAGCCACGGCATGCCCGCCGAGCTCACCACCGTCGTCGAGGAGCGTCGCGCCCACGCCGAGTCGTTCGACTACTACAAGGATCACGGCGACTCGACGGCAGTCGAGATGGGATTCCTGACGCCCGAGCTGATCGACGCCTTCGCGATCGCTGGGCCGCCCGAGCGCTGCCTCGCGAAGATCCGCGAGCTCGAGGCGCTCGGAGTCAGCGAGATCGCTTCTGGGTTCCTCAACGGCGAGCTCGAGCAGATGCAGGCGGTCGGGCGTGAGCTCGTGAAGAGAGAGGAGTACTAGGGGCAGCTGGCGTCCGGCCGCCCCTCGAAGGGCACGTGGATCGCCGAGATGATGTTGCCGATATGGACCCCCTGCGACATCAGCGCAGTCTTGGTTCGCTCGGCGTACTCGCTGCATGGCGTCTTGTGTGTCGGAAGCATGATCTTCTCGCGCTGGAAGACGACGAGCCGTTGTGTGCCGAACCGGTTTTTTACCTCGACGACACGCGGCCTGAACTTCTTGCCCTTCGGGATCGGGTAGCTGACGAGGTGCGCTGCCGCGTTCCTGATCAGCTCGGTGATCGTGACGCGCTTGTTCCCCTTCTTGCGCTTGAAGACGTCCTTCACCGGATTGCAGATCGTGTCCGGTGGCGAGGTTCGTGCGCGATTAACCTCGAACTGATCGGCGAGTCGCACCGATCGCGACTGCAGCGGGTTCCGTGACTTGATCGTGTAGCACTTGTAGTGACTCGACGGCCTGTTCGTGCCCCTGGGCAGCTTGCCGCGGCGGCCTGGGCCGTCAACGATCCTCTTCTTCGACGGCACGCATAGAGTCTCCCGGGCGAGCACGTCGACGGTCTCGTCGCCGAACTGGTTGTGGATCCCGACCGCCGTCTTCGTGAAGCCCTTCTTCCGGTTCGAGATCACGTAGCAGACGAGATGTCTCGAGCTGTCCTGGATTCGCAGGCCGTTCTTCGAGACCGGATTGCACAGCCGCACCGGCCGCTTCACCTTCGCCCGCTGCTTCTCGAACTGGTCGGTGAGCGTCGCCGTGATCGAGAACTTCCTCGGTCGCACCTTGTAGCACTTGAAATGGTCGAACGCGCGCGCCGCTTTCGGTTCATTCTCCGGGTAGTTCGGCGGCAAGCTGTAGATCTTCGCCTGCAGCCGGAGGGGAACGACGTTCTGGGCGACGATCGCGCCGCCTGGTGGCACGCCACCCGGTGGCCCGACGATGTCGGCTCCTGCGAGAGCGCGCGTGACCACCGTCACCTGAACGATGACGTCGAAGGAGCTATCGCCCTCCCAGAACTTTCCCTTCTTGGTGTTCTTCACGTTTTTGATCGTGCCAGGCGAGGGCGGCTGGCCGTTTGCGGCGCCCGCGAGCAGGCTGATCTGGCCAAGCTTCTGGCTGGTCCCGCTGAGCTGGAGGCTGAGGATCTCGGTGTCGATCGTGCCGTCGGGCTTGAGCTCCCCGCGCCTGATCATCGCGTCCGGCTGGCCCTCCGAGCTCACTGCCACGGTGTCGACGATCGTGACCCCTCCGGGCTGGAAGACCTCGATCTTCACTTCTCCGCCCGTGCTGCTCGTGCGGCGAGGGCTACGTCCTGGCGGGCTGGCGCCGCAGGAGACGATGACGCGCTTCACCTGGACGCTGGCTGGATCTAGGCGCTAATCCGTATCTGAATCGCCGCCGCTTCGGCATTGGGCTCGCGGACGCTTCGATTGTCGTTCTCGCCGGCCGATACGACGCGAAACGCGTCCTCACGTTCGACCAGCGGCACTTCCGTGTTCTGCGCACGCCGATCGGCAAGCCGTTCACGATCCTCCCCGCCGACGCCTAACCCGCTAAGCCCCGGACGAGCCCCGGACTTTCCCGGCTCATCCGCGCTCATTCAGCGCTCATTCAGCGCCCGTTTAGCCCTGCTTTAGAGCCCACTTAGCGCCCCCTCGCACGCTCGCTCCAGATCGGCCGCACGCCGCGGCTGGAGGCGGAAGGAGCGAGGCGATGAGGCGCAGGTGGTTGACGGGAAAGCAGGCACGATGGGCCGTTCTCGTGACCGTTCTGGTGGTCACAGGTGTGCTGTCAGCGACGCTCGCGCGAGCCGGCGCTTCATCTGGGGACTGTGCCCAGGGCATGCAGGCTGTCGGGCTCGACGTTGCGCTCCGCGGCGAAGGCAAGGCAGTCTGTCTTCCCATCGCCGGCGCAGGCGACGACGCCAGCCGGGTTGATGTGCGCTACGGCGACGCGGCCGCGGTCGTCGTTGCAGACCAGCCGGATATGGTCGCGGCTCGCCAGGATGCGAGCGTCGCCGTGTGCTGGAACCGCGACGACTGGAAAGCGATCGGCGAGCTCTTCGCCGCGCAAGGCCGCGAGACGATTCGAGTCGCATTCGGTTTCGTCTCACACTCGCACAACGTGATCAACCTGTCGCCCCCCGTCTGCGCGGCGCTCGACGCCATGGTCTACGAGGGCGAGCGCGCCGAGAACAGGGTCGTCTCGAACGCCGTCAGGACGCTGATCCACGAGGCGATTCACGCCGCCGGAATCGTCCCCGAGGGTGAGGTCGAGTGCTACGCGAACCAGCTCACTAGCCAGACCGCGGCCGAACTCGGAATGGACGCCGTGTACGGCGCGACGCTCACGTCGCTCAACTGGGAGATGAACCGGGAGAGCCGAGCCGGCTCGGTCTACGACAGCCCCGACTGCCACCAGCAAGGGCCGTTCGATCTCGGTCTGGGCGCGGAGGTCTGGAACTAGCTAGACGGTTGATGAGCTACCGAGGTTGGCGGGTCTCGGTCCGTCGGGCGGGCCCGTCTCGCCTCGCCCGACGGAGCCGGCACCCGGCCACGCTCCCCGTCAGACGCTCCGGCGGGGAGGACGAGCGGGCGGGCGGCGGGAACACGCCTCCCCGCCGCCCATGCCGCTCGCCGCGTCTTGCGTGGGCGTCGCGGCCCTAACCGCCGGCCCCAGCCCACGGTGGCGGCTCTCCGCCAACGCACGCCGGCTCGGTCGCGCTCGGCGATGCGGAGTCCGGCGTGAAGTACCTGTTGAATGTCTGTTCAACGTCCTCAACGATCCGGAAGCGTTGGTACTCGATCACGCCTTCTTCGCTTTCGCGGATCTTCAGGAGGTGGTTGGGCATGATCGCGCGCCGGCGCTCATCGAGCCGGATCTGTCCGTATGGCCCGTCGACCTCGATGTCGGGGAACGCCGCTTGCAGCCCAGCCTGGCCATCCGAAAGGTCACCGTCGACTGCCTCGAGCGCTTGCAGTGCCATCTCCATGGCGACGAAGAAGGCCACGTCCGGCGCGGTGCTCGCGAGGAGCTCGTCGGTCCCGCCCGTGACGAGGTTCGTAAGGTCCCGAATGTACTGCTCGTACACAGACGTGGTGGGGCGCTCGATCTGGGCGAGCCACGCGAAATCGGCATAGCCGGCCGGCACGACCGTGCCGACCAGCCGCTTCCCGAGCTCGCCGGCTCTATTTGCCACATTGCTCTCGAACAGAACCTTGCCGGACAGATTCCCCGCAAGCGCATCGTGTCCGTTCGCGAGGATGTTGAACAGAACCTGCTGGTTGACGTAGAGGCCGTCGAATCCGTCGTCCGGGAAGTCGTCGAGGAATGAGTCAGGGAACCCTGGCTCGAAGCCGGTCGCCTCTGCTCGGTGGACGATGTCCCCGCCGAGGGCACAAAACTCGGCGATGAAGCCGGCCGCATTCTCACGAAAGAAGCCGGTGGCTTCAGTGACGACGGCGGCCGTTCGCCAGCCCAGGTCGTTGAACGCGTACGCGCCAAGGCCGGCCCCGTTCTGTGCGCCGTCGCCGTTTGCGCCGATGAAGTTTGCGGTTGGCTCCCGCAGCGTCGTCGACTGGCGGCTGGTAACCGCTACAAACGTAATTCCTGGATGGCGGCGGGCGTAGTCGTGCAGCGCATCGGCCTCGTCGGGCCAATACGGCCCGACAACGACATCGACCCGCTCCCCTTCGACCAGGCGGCGAGCCTCGACGAGGAGCCCGGAGGGGTTTCCTGCGGTACACGCGAACTCGAGCTCGAGTGGTCGGCCTGCGATCGAAGCGCCCGCGACACCAGCCCCAAGTGATCGCCCCATGAGGGAGCCTCCTCTGCGGAAGAGTGGCAACTGCGCACCCGCAATGCTCGTTTCGGACGTAAAACCCAGGGCGCTGTAGCAGTCACGAATCACGCCGATCTTGAGCGCGTCGTCCTCCGCCTGCGCGGAGGCGCGGTCGGATACGACCCACACGCCGGACGGCCCGGCGCTGATGTCGACCGGGCGTCCGCCGACATCGATGGTCTCGGCGACGGCGTTGGTTCGCGGATCGATGCGTGTGACTGTGCCGTCGAGGGAAGCCGCGACCCAGACCCCGCTTGCGTCGGCAGCCACGCCACCAGCGCCGCGACCGACGGGGATGGTGGTGACGACCTCGTTCGTCGCGGGATCGATGCGCCAGACCACGTCGTCGAGTAGCGCCGTGACCCAGACCGCCTCGTCGGTGGCGGCGATGCTGTGCGGCACCGATGGCAACGCGATCGTGGCTTCGGGTTCGCTCGCAGCAAGATCGAGGCGCCAGAGCGTTGGTGTGAAAGCGCCGCCGATCAGCCAGGCCGTGTCAGTCTCGGTGAGGGCAATGTCGCGGAAGGGGGGGAACTCCTCGAGCTCGTTGGGGACGAAGATCGCTTCGGGTGGTCCTGACGTCGATGCGGCCGACAAGCGGGCGATCCCAATCGGTGTGGTGACCCAGATTTCCCGGGAGTTGGCGTCGACTGCCGACGCAACAAGGCCGGGCTCGTCGAAGATGCCGCCAGAGCGGGCGTCGATCTCCTTCACGCCTGCTGACGTGACCACTCGGGCCCCTGTCGATGCCGTGTTCGCGGTGCCGCGGTCTGCGACATCGAAGGGAGCTGCGCCGAGGTCAATCCGACGAACGAAGGAACCCTCGTCATCGAACTGCGACAGGCTGCCGTCGGCAACGTGGGTGACCCACACGTCCTCTGGGCCGCTAGCGATGGCGTTCGGCGCCTGATCAAGTTCGATGAATTGCGCTACAGCGTTCGTTTCGGGATCGATGCGAACAAGGGCGCCGGCCGCCGGCTCGGCCTCGCCAGCGCTGCCGCCACCGAGGGTAAGGGCGAGTGCCGCAGCGACTGCAGCCGCGACCACTACCAGGGCGACCGCGGCGCCTATCACTAGCCGGCGCTGGCGTGTTGACGCCTGTTCTGGCTGTCTCGTCCGCTGGCCAGTCACGTTGAGGTCGCGTCGCAGTGCCTGCGTGAACTCACGGCAGCTCTCGAAGCGCTCGTCCGGCTGCTTGGCCATCGCGCGCGCAAGCGTCTCGTCGACGTCCGGCGGAGCCTCCGGATCGGCGTCAGTCAGCTTCGGCGGCGGGTCGTTGATGTGGCTGAAGAGGAGCGCGAAGTCGCTGTCGCTCTCGCTCGTGAACGGCGGCCGTCCGGCGAGCGCTTCGTACGCAACGCACGCGAGCGAGTACTGGTCGGCTCGGCCGTCGATCTCCTTCCCGGCTATTTGCTCCGGCGCCACGTAGTCGATCGACCCGAGCAACTGCCCGGACTCGGTAAGGCTGCCGGCCGTCCCGGTGCGCTTCGTGATGCCGAAGTCAGAGAGGTAGACGTGATCCTGCGAACCGATCAGGATGTTGCCCGGCTTGACATCGCGATGGACAAGCCCGCTCTTGTGCGCCTCATCGAGTGCGTTCGCGACGGGACCGAGGAGCGCCATCGCACGCTCGGGCGACAGCGGACGTTCCTCGTCGAGCAGCTTCCGTAGATCCGTTCCCTCGACGTAGCGCATTGCGATGAACAGCTGTCCATCGGTCTCGCCAGCCTCGTAGATGGGAATCACGTTCGGGTGATCGAGCGAGGCAGCGAGCCGTGATTCCCACAGGAATCGCTCGCGAAAGCCCTCGTCCTCACCGAGCTCGGGTGCGAGCAGCTTGAGCGCGACCGGGCGTTCAAGCCTGATGTCCTCGGCGAGGTAGACGACACTCATGCCACCCCTGCCAAGCAGACGTTCGATTCGATAGCCGGCGAGGGAGGAGCCGATGCGGGGGTCGGTGCTCACGGCCTGCCTGATTCTCCCGTACGAGGCGCGCGCACGCCAGCCGTCGCGCCGGGCCTCCTGGCCGGCTTGTCCGGGCGGGCGTAGCGGGCCAGTTCACACCGGTTCAGGCCCGATTGCGGGCCCATCCAGCCTTCCTTCAGAGCCCGTTTAGCGCCCCCTCGCAGGCTCGCTCCAGATCGGCCGCACGGCGCGGCCGGAGGCGGAAGGAGCGAGGCGATGAGGCGCAGATGGTGGACGGGGAAAGACGGCGCGAGCCGCCCTCTTCCTGGTAGTTCTGGCAGCGGTCGCTACGACGCTATCGGCGACGTTGGCAGGCAACGGCGTAGCACCGCCGAGGTGTGATCCTCGACTCCAGGAAGTCCGGATCGAGGCTCCCCTACGAGGAGCCGGGCACGCCGTGTGTCTTCCGCTCGCAGAGCGGGGAATTCTCGCGAACGTGAGCCGGGTCGATCCCGGCTACAGCGAAGCAGCGGCGGCCATCATCGCTCGCCACCCGCGCCTCGCAAGCGCTCGTCGAAACGCCGGCAGCGCCCCTGTCGTCTGCTGGAGCCGGGACGACTGGGAGAGGATCGGCGACCTGTTCCTCGCGCGCGGCAGCAATCGCGTGCGAGGCGCGTCTGGCTTCGTATCCCCAAAGCACCACATCGTCCACCTCTCGCCCGCCGTTTGCTCCCGGCTCGATGCGCTCGTCTATCGAGGCGAGCGAGCCGTGGACTTCTACGCGTCGAACGCCGTTCGTACGCTGATCCACGAGGCGATTCACGCCGCTGGGATCTGGCCCGAGGGTGAAGTGGAGTGCTACGCGACTCAGCTCGTCAGCGAGATGGCGCTCGAGCTCGGCGCCGATGCGAGCTACGGGGCCGCGCTCAGGAAGCTCCACTGGCAGTGGCAGATGAACGAGGATGTTCGCGCCGGCTCCGAGTACTACGTCTCGGACTGTCGCGCAGGCGGGCCGTTCGACCTCAGGCTCGGGTCGGAGGTCTGGAATCTAGGGGCGCCGATTCGCCACTCGTCATTCGGTGCGCCGTAAGTCAAAAACCACCGGTCGCGCGGAGCGAGCGGCCGGACGGCGAGGTCCAAGGTTCTCGTCGCCCACCCGTCGCAGGCCGGCTGCCTTATTGCGGTTTCACGATTATCTTGTATCCGATCTATTACAATGTGACATGATCACACATCATGTTTCGTGCGAAGATCACCGATGCCGGGCAACTCTCCATCCCCGCCGAGATACGGCGCCGCTGGGAGGCAACGTTCGTGACGATCGAGGACAACGACGATCACATAGTCGTGAGACCCGCGCCGGCCGACCCGATCGCCGCGTTCCGGGGAAGCCTCTCGGACACGTCGATCTCGAGCGATGAGTCCAGACGACTCGGGCGCGAGGAGGAGGGTCGGATCGAGCGCCGCAAGGAGCGCTCGCGCGGCCGGCAACCATCTCTAGGTGATCCTGCTCGACGCTCAGGCCCTGATCGCGCTGGCGCGTGACGAGCCGGCTGCCGCCGAGGTCGACGAGATTCTCCGTGGAGGAGAGGCCGCAGTCTGTACGGTCAATCTGCTGGAGGTGGCCGACCACTTCCTTCGGCGCGAGCGTTGGAGCGAGCGTGCGACGGAGGCGAGTCTGACCCAGCTCGTCGACGTGGCAGTGACGGTGATCGACGCGGGGAAGGATGTTGCCTGGCGCGGCGCAATGCTTCGCGCGCGCCAATACAGCAAACGCACGTGCGAGCTCTCGCTGGCCGACTCCGTGTTGCTCGCATCGGCCGGCAATGACGACTCCATCGCGTCCTGCGATTCCGGGGTAGCGCTTGTCGCGCGGGCCGAGGACATCGGTTTCGTCGCGCTCCCCGACGCTAGCGGCAGCCGACCCTAGGCGTGCGGCCGCGGCGGCGTCGTTCGCGACTTCGTCCGGCGTGCCGCACAAGCGACCTAGACTCGGCCCGAGCGTCGACCGGAGGACACATGAAGCGGAGCGAAGATCGCATCCTCACGACCCATGCCGGAAGCCTGCCGCGGCCCGAGGCGCTCGAGCGGCTGCTCGTGCAGCGCGACCACGACGAGGAGGTCGACGATGCCGAGTTTCGCTCCGAGGTCAGTGCCGCGCTTGACTGGGTGATCGAGCAACAGATCGCCTCGGGCGTCGACGTCGGCAACGACGGCGAGGAGTCGAAGGTCGGCTTCCAGACCTACGTGCCCCAGCGGATGTCGGGCTTCGGTGGTGTCTCAGAGCGCAATACACCGACCGACATCCTGCGCTTCCCCAAGTACGGCGAGATGTTCAACGAGCGCACCTGGAGCGACGACAAGCAGCGGCCCAAGGTCTGGAACGCGCCACAGGCGCAGACCGCCGTTGCCTATGAGGAGGAGCTGACCGACGTTCGCTTCGAGACCGAGCTGTTCGCCGAGGCTCTCGGGCGCCACAGCGGCCCCGGTTTCAGCGAGACGTTCATGAACTCGGCGACGCCCGGGATCGTCTCGACCACGATGCTCCGTGCCGAGGACAACCCCGACTACGCGACCGACGCCGACTACGTGATGGCGCTCGCCGGGGAGCTGAAGAAGGAGTACGAGCACATCGTCGGCGCGGGCCATCTGCTCCAGCTCGCCTCGCCCGATCTCGCGATGGAGCGCCAGTTCATGTTTCAGGATCGGCCGCTGAGCGAGTTCCTCGAGCGGATCGAGCTGCACATCGAGGCGCTGAACGTCGCGCTCGCTGATATTCCCCCCGAGAAAACTCGGCTGCACGTCTGCTACGGCAACTGGGACGGGCCTCACCTCGACGACGTCGATCTCGAGCCACTCCTGCCCATCGTGTACGAGGCGAACGTGGGCGCACTGTCGATCGCATGCCAGAACCCGCGCCACCAGCACGAGTGGAAGGTACTCAAGGAGAACCCGCCACCCGAGCCGATGATCCTGATTCCCGGCGTGATCGACGTGACGACGAACTACCTGGAGCACCCGGAGGTCGTTGCCGATCGCATCTGTGTCTTCGCTGACGTGATGGGTGACCCGAGCCGCGTGATCGCGGGAACCGACTGCGGCTTCGGCACGTTCGCCGGCTATACGTTCGTGGCCGAAGACGTGGTCTGGGCGAAGCTCGAGATGCTCAGCGAGGGCGCGAAGCTCGCGAGCGAGCGACTGTTCGGGTAGGCGGCGCCTGTTCGGCTAGCTCGCAGTCCGCGGGAGCTTGACGATCTCGCAGCTCTTGTGGATCGTGTCCCTGGCGTCTGCGATGACCGTGTCGCGGCCGAGGCCGCAGTGGGCGAAGTCGGGCTTGCCGTCGCGGATCAGCAGCGTGTCGCCGCCCCGCCCGCCGTAGAGCGTGTCGCGCCCGTTGCCGCCGACGAGCAGGTCGCCCCCGCGACCGCCGTAGCCGACGTCCGAGCCGTTCCCCAGCTTCAGGGTGTCCTTCCCCTTGCCGCCGTAGCCCGTGTCGCGGCCGTTGCCGAGCGTGATCGAGTCGCGTCCGCGCCCCCCGTAGGCGAGGTCGCTTCCACCGCTTCCGTCGATCTGGTCGGGGCCTTTGAAGCCGCGGAACAGCTCGTGAAGGGGCCCGCCGGCAAGGAAGTCGGCGAACGTCGTTCCGAGAACCTGGTGGCGGGCGAGTTTCGACTTCGGGTCTCTGATCAGCGGGAGTGCCGTGATCTGTCCGGTCGCGGAAGACGAGGCGAGCGAGGTGCCGAACGCACTCGCCGCCGTGACGTCGACGCGCAGCGTCGAGCCGATGTCGGCGGAGCTGATCACGTAGATGGCTGCCGTCGAGCCGCTGATGTCGGCGCAATTGGCGCCGTCAGCGTCGCAGCGGTACCACTGGTAGCCAAAGCTCGGCGTGTCGTCGCTCGCCCAGCTTCCGGGTTGGGCAGTGAGCGATTCGTCGACGGCCGGCGTGCCGCCGACGGCCGGCGCCGCGGTATTCGTGGGCGGGCTCCCGACTGCCACGGTGACGGTGGCGAGCTTCGACTCCAGGTCGCGGTCATCGGTGGTCTGGTACGTGAAGGTGTCGGTGCCGACGAAGCCGGCGTTCGCGGTGTAGGTGACCGTCGGGCTCGTGTCGCCTGTCCGGTCAACAGATCCGAGGCTGCCATTTGCCGGCGAGTCGACGATCTCGAAGTCGAGCTCGGGCCCGGCGCTGCCGTGGGTCGGCCCGCCCTGGTAGATGACGTCGATGTGCGGGCCCTCGACGGTGCCGCTCAGCGTGACGGTCACCGCGGTGGCGGGCGTGGCGCTCGCTGCGACACCGGCGGCGGTCGCGCCCGGGATCACGCGGATCTCCTCGAGCACGTTGTCGTCGTAGTTCGCCTCGATGAACTCGCGGCCGGGATTGACGGTCGAGCGAAGCGTGTACGCGCCGGCGACGAGCCCGGTGACGACGATCCACTGGTTGGCGATGCTCCGCGGGTAGTAGTCGCCCCAGCCGCGCGAGATTCCCATCTCGACGCTCGAGCCCGACGCCACACACGCCCCGAAGCTCCCCGAGTAGTAGCTCGTCGGGCTGCCCCCGTCGGGGTCGGGGAAGGTGTCGAACATGCAGAAGCCGATCTTTGCCGTCGCCCGGCTCGGCTCGCCCGGGACGATGAACTCATACAGCGAGGCATTCTCGTAGTGATAGTGGCCGTGGCCGTCGCCGACCTCGAGGATCAGCCGGCCCGCGGGGATCAGCTCTGTCCGCGACGAGCCGCCCGGGGTTCCGTCGCCCTCCCAGATCCGCTGCACGACCGTGGGGCAGACGCTGCCGTTGCAGCTGGATCCCTCGAGCTCGAATGCGCCACCCGAGTTCCAGAGCACGGCGTCGAAGTGGTAGCGGTACGTCCCGTCGGATCGAATCTGCAGCTGGGGCGCCAGCCTTCGATCACTGACGTCGGTCGGCGTGCTCGGGCAGAGATTGGGGAGCTCGCCGGCGACGGGTTCGCAGTTGGCGGGGAGGCTCGTTGGCGCGTTGGGGCCGGCGACCTGCGCGGCACCGGTCTCGGCACCGGCGGGCGCAGCGTCCGTGTTGGCGCTCGTCTCGGCGCCAGCGACCTGGCCGCCGAGCCCGAGCGCAAGCACCGCCGCGATGGCGAACGCCGCGGCGGTCCGAGCCGCGACCCTGTCGGCTAGCCGGGCTGTGTACGCCGTCAGAGTCGCTGGATCGCCTCGAACACGGGTGGGAAGGTCTCGCGCGGGATGTAGCGCCCGTCGCCCTGGTTGACGCGGAGCGTCTCACCGTCCCAGCGCAGCTCGCCCTGGCTGATCGTCGCGCGGGCGACACCCGTCAGCGTCATTCCCTCGTAGATGTTGAAGTCGTTGGCCTGGTGCTGTGTCTCGTTGCGGACCGTCTGGGTCTCGTTCGGATCCCAGACGACGAGGTCGGCGTCGGCGCCGACTGTCACGGAGCCCTTCTGCGGGTAGACGTTGAAGATGCGCGCGGTGTTGGTCGAGGTCAGCGCGACGAACTCGCTCGAGGTTAGCCGGCCGGTATCGACGCCGTGGTGCCAGAGGATCGCGAGCCGCTCCTCGATGCCGCTCGTACCGTTTGGGATCCTGGTGAAGTCGTCAGCGCCTTTGTCCTTCTCGACGTTGCAGAAGGCGCAATGGTCGGTGGCCGTCGTGTCGAGCATCCCTGACTGCAGGCCCTGCCAGAGCGGCTCCTGGTGGTCGGCGCTGCGGAAGGGCGGGCTCATCACGTACGCACGGGCAGCGGTCTTGTCGTCCTGGTAGTAGACGGACTCGTCGATCACGAGGTGCTGCGTCAGGACCTCGGCCCAGACGCGCTGGCCTTCGAGCCGCGCGCGCGTGATCGCCTCGAGTGACTCCCGGCAGGTGACGTGGACGACGTACACGGGAACCCCGAGGATCTCGGCGATCCGAACGGCACGGTTCGTCGCCTCGCCCTCAACGGCCGGTGGCTGCGCCTGCGGATGCCCTTCCGGGCCGGTGACACCGTGCGCCAGCAGCTCCTGCTGGAGTCTGTAGATGAGGTCGCCGTTCTCGCAGTGGACCGTTGCGATCGCGCCGAGCTCGCGGCAGCGCGCGAAGCTCGGGACGAGGCCCTCGTCCGAGAGCATCACGTTGTTCTTGTAGGACATGAAGTGCTTGAAGCTGTTGATGCCGTGCTCGCGCGCGAGCGTCTCCATGTCCTCTGAAACCTGCTCGCTCCAGCTCGTGATCGCCACGTGGAACGTGTAATCGGAGGGCGCCTTGGCGGCTCGCTCGCGCCAGACGTGGTAGGCGTCGAGCGGCCGCTCGTCAGGTGCAGGGATGACGAAGTCGATGATCATCGTCGTCCCGCCCGCGAGCCCCGCCGCTGGGCCGGTGAAGAAGTCATCGCCGGTGCGGCCGCCCATGAACGGGAGCTCCATGTGCGTGTGCGGGTCGATGCCGCCGGGCATCACGAGCGCCTCGCTTGCGTCGACCACGTCGGCGCCGTCGGGCTCGAGGTCCGGTGCGACCTCGACGATCGTGCCCTCGGCGCAGCGCACGTCGGCCCGGAAGGCACGCTCGGCCGTGACGACCGTTCCGCCTTTGATCAGGAGCACAGCGCTTGGACCTTAGGCAACGGGGCTGCCGGACGCGGCGTCCGGCGGCCCGGCGCCATCCGGCGCCAGCGCATCCGGATCCGGCGGCAGCTCGACGATCTCGCAGCTCTCGTCGATCGTGTCCCTGAGGTCGGCGATCACCGTGTCGAGGCCGAGGCCGCAGTCGGCGACGTCCGGCTTTCCATCACGGATCATCAACGTGTCGCCGCCCCTGCCGCCGTACAGGGTGTCGCGCCCGTTGCCGCCGACGAGCAGATCGGAGCCCCGGCCGCCGTAGCCGATGTCGTTGCCGTTGCCGAGCATGACGACGTCCTTCCCCTTGCCACCAAGACCGACGTCTTGCCCGTTGCCGAGCTTCATCGAGTCGCGCCCGCGGTTGCCGTAGGCGACGTCATGCCCGCCGAGCCCGAGGATCTCGTCCGGGCCGGCGCGGCCACGGAACAGCTCGTGCCGCACGCTGCCCTCGAGGAAGTCTCCGAGCTTGGTCCCTACCATCGTCTGGCGCGGTACCTTCGGGCCCGGCGTCGTGGACGATGGGCCACTCACCGGCGGCGGTGGCGGGGGCGCTTCTGGCGGGGGCGGTGGCGCGGGCAGCACCGGGGGGGGCGGCGGTGGCTCCGGCGGGCCGGACGGTGGGGGAGGAGCCGGCGGTGCGGGGGGCCCCTCGAGCACAACGGTCACGGTCGCAAGCAGCGAGTCGAGGCCGCGGTCGTCGATGGTACGATACGTGAACGTGTCGGTACCGGAGAAGCCTCCGTCGGCCGTGTACGTGATCTCGGCGGTCGTGTTCCCGGTGCGATCGATCGAGCTCAGGCCGCCGTTCTCTGGGCCGTCGACGATCTCGAACCCGAGCGCAGGGCCACCGCTGTTGTACGCCGGCCCATCCTCGAACAGGACGTCGACGAAGCGACCCTCGACCGTCCCGCTCAGCTCGACGGTCACCTGCTCTGCTGCCGGCGCGCTCACGATGACGTCCGCCGCCGTTGCGCCGGGGATCTCGCGAGTCTCCTCGAGCACGTTGTCGTCGTAGTTCGCCTCGATGAACTCGTTCCCGGGATTGACCGTCGAGCGCAACGTGTACTCGCCGGCCTCGACGTCCGTGACGACGATCCACTGCAGCGCGAGGCTGACCGAGTAGTAGTCGCCCCAGCCGGTCGAGATTCCCATGACCACGGTGCCGCTTCGGCGGCTGCAGGTGCCGGAGCCCGAGGGGAAGTAGCTCGTCGGGATGGGGCCGTTGCGGTTCTCGAAGGTGTCGAGCATGCAGAAGCCGATCTTGGCGATCGGCACGCTCGGCTGGCTGGGGCGGATCAGCTCGTACAGCGTCGCATTCTCGTAGTGGTAATGATCGTGTCCGTCGCCGGTCTCGACGATCAGCTGGCCGCCGACGACGGGCTCGGTGCGAGAGGCGCCGCCCGGGATGCCGTCATCCTCGAAGATCCGCTGGTCGACGGTCGAGCAGCCCTCGTCATCGCAGTCTGTCCCCTCGATCTGGAATGCGCCTCCAGCGTTCCAGATCACGCTGTCGAAGTGGTAGCGGCGAGAACCGTCTTTGCGAACCGACAGGTGCGGGTGATGCGTTCCGTCGCTGGCGTTCGTCGGCGTGCTCGGACAGAGGTTCGGTAGCTCACCCAGCGTCTGCTGGCAGTTCGGCGAGAGGCTGATCGGCGCCGCGATCGACGGGCCGCCCGTGGCCACGCCGCTAAGGGCCATGAGCGCGACGACGCCTGGCACCAGGGCGACCGCAAGCCAGGCCGCGGTCGCCAGACGGGACGCGCCCGCAATGCGCGATCGCAGAGCGCGTGCGGGGGTGCGCCAGCCACGCCGTGCACGCATAGAGCTTTCGTCTGCCTCCCCTCAGCTGTCCGCAGATCAAAGGCCGGGCGTCGACCTCCGAAAGCCAGTGTACGCCGCTCGTATGCGGGGCGTTGCCCGTGCGGCGATCGCCGCGTTTGGGGCTTCTTCAGAGCCCGGTCTCGACGACGACTTTCCCGTGCGTCTTGCGCGGCGCCTTCAGATACTCCCACGCCTCGCGGTAGCCCTCCATCGGGTAGACACGATCGACGCGCGGCGCGATGTCACCCGAGACCAGGGCCTCGTAGACGAAGGCCTTCCCGCGCTCGTTCAGCTCGGGGTTCATCACGTAGTTGAACAGCGAATACGGGTGGAACGTGGCGTTGGCCTGGAACATGTCGACGAGCGGCAGATCGGGGAACTGCGCGTCGAGGAAGCCGTAGAAGTAGATCCTCGCGTCGTGGGCGAGGGCGGGGCTGTAGCGGGACATCATCCCGGCGCCAACGCAGTCGTAGGCGGCGTCGATGCCGCGACCGTCGGTCCACTCGCGAAGCAGTGCGGCCAGGTCGCCTTCGCCGTCGACGTAGACGTGGTCGGCGCCGGCCGCCTCGAGGAACTCGCGGTTGTAGTCGAAGCGCGTTGTGGCGATCATCGTCGCGCCGCGCATGCGGCCGATCTCGAGTGCTGCCGTGCCCGCTGTGCCGGTCGCGCCCGTCGCGAGGATCGCCGTGCCCGGGCCCGCGTTCGAGAGCGCGACGACCGGGAAGTACGCGGTCATGTACATCATCCAGATCGAGGCGCTCTCGGCGGCCGAGAGGCCCACGGGCGCCTTCGTGACGTAGCGCGCGTCGATCAGCACCGACTCGGCGCTGGTGCCTCGGTTGTCGTAGAAGTAGGGGAGCGTGCAGTAGCGCTCGCCCTCCTCGATGCCTTCGACGGCGGGGCCGATCGCGTCGACGATGCCGGCCGACTCGATCCCGATCCGCGCCGGGAGCTGGGGGAAGCTGAACGAATAGTTGTCCTGCATCAGGTCCATGTCCCCCCAGTTGCAGGCGAAGGCCTCGATCCTCAGCCGGATCTCGCCGGGGCCGGGCTCCGCGTCCTCGTAGTCCTGCAGGACGAGACCCTCGTAGCCGGAGTAGTCGGGAATGACCCACTCTCGTGGCATGCGGCGCGCTCCTTTGACTCGCTGTCGGTCGCGCGTCCTCAGAACACGCGCTTCGTGAACCCGCCGTCGACGACGAGGCTCGCGCCTGTGATCAGGCTCGCAGCCGAGCTCGAGAGGAAGACGACGGCGTTTGCGATCTCCTCGGGCGTACCCATCCTGCCCTGCGGGCACGCGGCGAGGGTCGCCTCGTACACGTCGGGCGCGTCGACGCGGTAGCGATCCCACGGGCCGCCCTCGAAGAAGATCGGGCCGGGCAGCACCGTGTTCACACGGATGCCGTCGGGCGCCGACTCCCGCGAGAGCTCTTTCGCGTACTGGATCGTGGCCGCCTTGAGTGGCCCGTAGGAGACCGGCCCGGCGAAGGTCTCGACGGCGGCGATCGTCGAGATGAAGAGCATGCTCGCCGCGTCCGAGTCGGCGAGCAGCGGCCTCGCCGCCTGCGAGCTGCGCACGGCCGCCATGAGGTCGGCCTCGAACATGCTGCGCCAGTCGCTCTCTTCTGACCCGATCGTCCCGGTCGGATTCGAGACGAGGATGTCGAGCCCGCCGAGCTCGGCGCCGGCGCCGGTCACGAACGCCCGCAGCGCCTCGCCGTCAGAGACGTCGACCGCCTCGGTGTGCACGGCGACTCCGTGCGCCTCGAGCTCGCCGCGCGCCGACTCGAGCCCGGCCTCGCCGCGCGCGCAGATCGCGAGATCGACGCCCTCACGCGCGAGGCCGTGGGCGATTGCCCGGCCGATGCCGCGGCTGGCGCCAGTGACGACGGCCTTCCTACCCTGCAATCCGAGTTCCACGATCGTCTCCCGTCAGGAATCGATGGTCTCGAGGAACTCGCCGATCAGGCCGTCGGGCGCCTCGATCAGGTGCTCCGGCGCCGGGAACGCGCCGCTGTGCACCTCGTCGACGAACTCCTTGAAACCTGCGAGCCGCTCTGTCTGGAGCTCCTGGTTCAGCTGGTGGAAGTTCCTGTATTGCTTCGAGTGGCGCGGGTAGGGAGGCGGCCCGTTCGCGAGCACGTCGTCGGCGAAGAGGAACTGGATGTCACCACCCGTTCCCGATCCCAGCGACGTCGTCAGCAGCGTCGTGCGCGGTGTGATCTCAGCGAGGAGCTCGGCCGGAATCACCTCGACCTCGACCGCGTAGGCGCCGGCGTTCTCCATCGCCTTGATCTGGTCGAAGATCCAGACCGCCTCGTCGAGCGTCTTGCCGACTGCGCGCAGACCGCCGGTCCAGGTGCTTCTGCGCGGGACGAGCCCCGCATGGCCCTGAACGGGAATGCCGGCCTCGGCCGCCGCGCTGATGAAGCGGGGGCTCCACTGGCACATGATAGCGTCGGCTCCGTGCGCCATGGCGTCGTATCCGAGCCTGACGGCTTCGGTCTCGCTCGCGGCCACGATCAGAGGGACGGAGAAGGCCATGAAGGTGTTCGGCGCGGCCTGGCGGATGGCCGTTGTGAGCTCGGGGCGGCTCGGATCGAAGCGCGCCTTCATCGTGTCGATGCCCGCCTCCTCGGCCGCGGCGGCCTCCTCGGGTGAGAACGGAAGCGTCTCGACCAGGACCCGCTTGCCCTTCTGGTCACGTAGATCTTTGACGGTGTAGTTACGCGTGCCGTAGTGGCCGCCCAGGGTCATGATCCGCTTCAACCCGCGCTGCTCGGCGTCTCTGGGCGGGATCCCGCCGTCGCCTGTCGCGTGACTTGCCATCCGGGCATCCTTCCGTACCGCAGGACGGTTCGCCACCGGGACGCCCGGGTGACACCGTGGGTAAGCTCCGCGCATGATCCGCCGTCGCTACGCAGCGCTCGTCGGAGCGGTGATGCTGGGCCTCGCGGCTTGCGGCGGCGACGACGACGTGAAAGCCGACGCCGGCAGCGACATCAGCGTGGCCGTTGGCGAGTCGCCAGTGTTCGACGGCTGCGCCTCGAGCGGCGCCATCAGCAACTACCAGTGGATGATCAGCGAGGCGCCGGCGAGCATGGAGAAAGACGTCGGCAAGCTGATTCGCGAGTTCGACACGGAGTGCTCGTTCACCCTCGAGGCGGCGATGATCGCCGAGGAGGCTGGCGACTGGGTTGTCGAGCTGACCGTCAGCGACGACGGCGGAAGCACGAGCGCCGACACGGTCGGCGTCGCTGTCTCGCCCTGAGGCTTGGCGGGCCGGGTACGCCGCGCCGACTCACTTCCTGACGCTGCCGCGGCCGCGTCGCCGCGCAGGGTCACCCTCTGAGCGGCGCGTGGCGCAGTGCCACGCGGATGATGTGGTAGCCCGCAAGGATCGAGCCCTTGACCGTGCCGCTGACTTTCGAGCGGCCCTCGCGCCGCCGGCGCCAGCTAACGGGAACCTCGACGAGGCGAGCCCCCTCGCGCGCGCTTCTGACCGTCATCTCGGTTGGCCAGCCAAAGGTCATCTCGGTCATCTCGAGCCGATCGAGCAGCTCGGCCCGGATCGCGCGGTACGGGCCGAGATCGCTCAGCGGAAGCCGGTAGAGCAGTCGCATCACACGGGCCGAGAGCCAGTTTCCGAACCGCTGGTGCGGCAGCATCGCGCCGCGCTCGATCTGCCCGCGCACGCGCGATCCGAGCACGAGGTCGGCCTCGTCGGCGAGCAATGGCTCGAGCAGACGCGTCAGCTCGTCTGGGCGCGAGCTGTGGTCGGCGTCGATGTAGACCAACACGTCGGCGCCGTGCTCGAGCGCCTCGCGCGAGCCCGCTCCGCACGCGAAGCCGTAGCCGCGCCGCGGCTCTGAGACGACGATCGCGCCGGCCGCCGCGGCTGTCGCGGCCGTGGCGTCGGCCGAGCCGTTGTCGGCAACGACGATCAAGTCGACGGGCTGCTGGCGCAGCTCGCTGACGAGGCCGGCGATGTTGCCGGCTTCGTTGAGTGCGGGAACGATGGCTGCGATGGTGAGCGTGCCCAGTCGAGGATCTGGCGCGCTCTGATCTGGCGCGCCCCGCTCCTCGGCGGCCTCGGACCGGGCCGCGAGGAAGCGCCGCGTATGACGCCCGCGTTCCGGGTGCGCTTCGAGGTCGGCCCGGGCGCGGTCGAGGTCGGCGGGTTCGTCGACGTCGTACCACCCGCCGACGAGCGAGACGCGCAGGCCAGCGGCGCGCGCGTGGGCGAGCGTGTCGTCGAGGACCCGGGGTGTCGACATGGCAACGTCCCGGGCGAGCCCCGGGTGAGGCCGCTTCGCACCGATCAGGTAGTAGCCGCCGTCATCGCTCGGGCCGAGGACGATGTCGACGGCCTCGTCCGCGAGGCGGGCAAAGGCCTCGCCCACGTGGCTTGTCGGCAACGTCGGGCTGTCGCTGTTGATCGCGATGACGTGATCGAATTCTCGTCCGAGGCACGCAACGAGAACGTGCTCGAGCCGCTCGCCCAGCGAGTCGCCGCATTGCGCTATCTGCTCGAAGCCAGGAGCGACGCGGGCGAAGTAGTCGGCAGAACCCGCCGGGAAGGTCGCAACGACCGGTGTTGTGTCATCGAGCGAGCGAGCCAGATCGAGGGCGTCGAGCAGAAAGCACTGGTAGAGGTCGGCCGCGGCCTCGGGTGTGAGGCGCGGCACGAGGCGGGTCTTGGTCGACCCGGGCGCTGGCTGCTTGGCCATGACCACCACGGCGCGCCGCGGTGGGGCGTCGCTCATGTCGCAGAGCTCGCCACGCGCGCGGCCTGCTGCGCCCGCGCGAGTGGCGTGCGCTCGGCAGCCCTGGCCTCGCGCGTGCGGAACACCGCGAGCGCCTGTGCCGCCGTGAGCGCCGCGACCGCGAGGAGTCCGACGCCGAACCAGCTGGCGTAGACCACTATCGCCCAGTTTCCGTACCGGTAGGCGAGCCCGGCCGCCGCGAGGCTGTAGATGCCGAGCGCGAGCTCTGCATAGACGATCGGGTCGAGCTTGAGCTGGTAGCGCAGGCGCGTCCAGGTCGCCCGCTCGGGCTCGGCCGAGCGCATGCCGAACTTCGCTGTGCGCTCGAACTCAGGGTTCGGCTGCAGGACGATCTTGGCGGCAGCTCTGACGGTGTTGAGCATCAGGCCAGGACCGATCACCGTGATTCCCGCGATTCGCGGCAGCTCTCGCCACCAGCGCCGGCGCTGCTGGCGCTGGCCCATGACGAGGAAGACCACGTACGCCAGCGAGAAGACGGCGAAGGGATAGGCCAGGCCGAAGAAGCTCTGAAACCCCGGGTGTCTGTCGGCAACGATGACAACAACGGGGTAGAGCAGCGTCACAACGAAGAGCAGCAGATGGATGCAGTACGAGCTGAGGTGCGCCGTCGCCTGGAGCTTGATCGGTGCACGGGCGCCCGAGCGCCAGATCTCGGGCACGAGCCGGATCGCACACTCGAGTGAGCCCCGCGCCCAGCGGTGCTGCTGGCGCCGAAAGCCCGACATCTGGGCCGGCACCTCGCCTGGGACGACGAGGTCGCGCAGGTACTGGCCTCGCCAGCCACGCAGGTGCGCCCGGTAGGAGAGGTCGAGATCCTCGGTCAGCGTGCGTGCCGTCCAGCCGCCCGCATCCTCGATCGCCGACGCGCGCCAGATGCCGGCCGTTCCGTTGAAGTTGAACCAGTAGTTGCGGAGCCCTCGCGCGGCTTGCTCGACCATGAAGTGGCCGTCGATCGCGATGGATTGAAGCCGGGTCAGCAGCGAGTAGTTGCCGTTGAGATGGCCCCAGCGGGCCTGCACGAACGCCAGCTCGGCGCGGTCGAAGTGGGGCAGCGTCCGGCGCAGGAAGTCGGGCGCGGGTACGAAGTCGGCGTCGAAGATTGCGATGAACTCGCCCGTCGCCGTTGCCACGCCGTGCTGGAGGGCGCCCGCCTTGAACCCCGTCCGCTCCGCGCGACGCACGTGGACCGCGTCGAGCCCGCGGGCCCGGGCTCTCGCGACCGCGCTGGCGACAAGCCCGGTCGTCTCGTCGGTCGAGTCGTCGAGGACCTGGATCTGCAGCAGGCTGCTCGGGTAGTCGAGCGCGCAGGCGGCGTCGATCACACGCTCGGCCACGTAGAGCTCGTTGTAGATCGGCAGCTGCACCGTCACGCGAGGAAGCGCGCGCGTGCTTTGCGCTCTCGCTTCGGGTTCGCGACCACCGCGCCAGACGACGAACGACAGGAACGAGATGTTGGCGCCGTACGCGATCAGCAGGAGCGAGGCCGCGACGTAGGCGCCGCCAGCAGCGAGCAGAACGAGGCTCATCGCGGCTTATGCATCAGTCGACACGCCACGGCTCGTCGACCACTCGCGGGCCTACCAGAGAAGGTCGATCTTCGGCTCGCCCCTGGCTTTGACGATCAGCTGGTCGACACCGAGCTTGCGACCGCCGTGGCCGAGGAAGACCGCGACGGCTGCCACGAAGAGGAGAACGTACGTCCAGATCCACTCCTGGCCGCCGATATAGGAGAGGAAGAGCTGGAAGAAGAATGCGGCAGCGGCAAGAGCGAGCGCGCGCGTCATCACGCCCACGATGAGCCCGATGCCGAGGACGAACTCGATGACGCCCTGGAACGGCGCGTAGAACGGGGCGATCGGGATGATGATCGCATCGATGAACGTCTTGTAGCCCGCGAAGGCGCTGTCGTTGCCGTTCTCGTCGAACAGCCCATCGAGGAAGGCCTCGAGGCCGTCGGGCGTGTACAGGTCCTTCTCGAGGTTGTCGGCCCAGGTCACGATGAAGATCACGCCCAGGGTGATGCGCAAGAGCGCAACCCCGATCGTCCCGCGACGATCAGAGATCGCCGCCAGCGGCTCGAGGATCGGAGCGAGTCGTTTAGCGATCGCTTCGAGCACTCGCGCTCGCTTCCGTCGTAGCCTGTTTCTGTCTCGCGCCTCGCTGGCGCGCTGCGGCAAGCATGTTGTCGCCACCGAAGAACTCGGCAACGTCAGCATCTGCGGGGTTCTGCAGGAACTCGCTCGGCGCGCCGAGCTGGCGTAGGCGGCCGTCGATCAGGAGCGCCAGCCGATCGGCGACGGCCAGCGCCTCGGCCTGATCATGGGTGACGAACACCGTCGTAATGCTAACCGCGCGCTGGACGCGACAGATCGTCTCGCGGAGCTCCGCTCGGAGGGACGGCTCGAGGCTCGTGAGCGGCTCGTCGAGGAGCAGCAGCCGTGGGCGAACCACGAGTGCGCGCGCCAGGGCTATCCGCTGACGCTGCCCGCCCGAGAGCTCGTCGGGCCAGCGGTCTTCGTAGCCCGAGAGCCGGACGATCGACAGCGCCTCTGCGACCCGCTCGCGGCGGTCAGCGCCCTTGACACGACGCAGCTTGAGACCGAAGGCGACGTTCTCGGCGACCGTCTTGAACGGGAACAGCGCGTGATCCTGAAACACCATCACGGCGCCGCGCCGCTCGGCGGGCACGCCCAGCACCGAGCGCTCGTCGAAGAGGACATCTCCGCCGGTCGGCCTGAGCAGCCCCGCGATCAATCTCAGCGTTGTCGTTTTCCCGCACCCTGACGGGCCGAGCAGCACAAGGCGCTCACCGGCGTCGACGGTCAGATCGAGTCCGTCGATCGCGCGCCCGGACGAGGGGTACTCCATCTCGAGATTGCGCAGTTCCAGCTTTGTCATCGACTCATCACTGAGCGGCTCACGGCCAGAGCTCGAGCTCACCGCCGAGCGGTAGGTCAATGATCCTATTGGGGCCCTCGAACCAGCGCTCATAAACTTTTTCGTACGTTCCGGCGGCCCAGACCTCCTGGAGCGCCACGTTGATCCGATCACGCCAGGCCGAGTCGTTCTCGGGCACGCCGATCCCGAACTGCACCGGGTTGTGGCCGCCCGGCAACAAGGCGAGCTCGGGGTCACCAGCAGCAAGGGACAGGAGCGTGACGTTGTCTTCGGAGTAGCCCTCGACGGCGCCATCACGAAGTGCCTGCGTTGCGGCCAGCTTGTCGTCGAACGCCACGATCTCGGGGTCGGGCCCGCCGTGGTGGGCAACGTATTCCTCCCAAGAGGGAATGGCAGAGCTGCCCGCGTTGGCCGCCACCTTCTTCCCAATCAGCTCGTCGATCGACGCGTACGTGCCCGTCCGGACGAGGAATGACTGGTTGTCCCAGAAGTAGGTGATGCTGAAGTCGATCGACTCGTCACGCGCGCGTGTGTGATTCATGCTTGCGATGCTCATGTCGACCCGCCCGTCTTGCAGGAAGCTGATCCGCGTGGTGCCGTCTACCGGAACGAGGGTGAGCTCGAGCCCGAGCTCTTCGGCCATCGCGCCGGCAAGGTCGATGTCGAACCCGATCCAGGCGCCGTCGGAGTCGATGAAGCTCATCGGCGGGTTGTCGTTGCGAACGCCGATCCGGACCTCGCCGGCCTCGAGCGCCCGCTCGAGCGTCGAGGCGCCGGCGCCATTCGGCCGCTCCCGCACCCTGCGAGGAGCGGCGTGACGAGCAGTGACATGCAAGCGAGCGCGGCGAGCGCAACCCACCGACCGGCCTGTCGCCGGGGTCGTGGCGTTGTGTTCGGGCGGGAGCTCACTACTGAGACCAGACGTCGTGTCGGGCGGCTTGTTAGCCGAGCTTGGCCAGCGACTGGACGAGCTCGGTGCGTCGGAGTCGTCCCTCTCCTCGGCGCGCGAGTCGTGAGAAGCCGAACGCGACCGCAAAGTAGAGAAGACCGACGGTGATGTAGGTGGCGACCCAGTAGGGAGCGTTGCCGACGTCGGAGCCGAGCGCGATGCGCGCGTTGGTCGTGAGGTCGGCGACGCCGAGGACGACGACGACCGACGTGTCCTTGAACAGCGTGATGCCCTGTCCCGTGAGCGCCGGTTGCATCACGCGCAAGCCGTACGGGAGCTTGATCTGACCGAACACCTGCCAGCGCGTGCCGCCGAGGAGTCGCGCATCGTCGACGAGGGTCGCCGGCACCGCGACGAGCCCAGCGTGGACGATGTCGGCCTGGTACGCGCTGCTGTAGAGGACAAGTGCGACGAAGGCGGCGAGCAGCGGCGTCGAGACGATTCCTGCGTTGGCGCCGCCGAGCAACTGCAGGACGATCAGCAGGAGCAGGATGAGGGGGATGCCGCGGAACAGCTGGACGTAGGCTGCCGCGAGCCAGCGGACGAGCGGGAAGCGGCTCGCGCGCGCGCTCGCGACGGGCAGCGCCAGTGCGAAGCCGACCGTGATGCCGACCAGCGCGAGCAGGAGGCTCATCAACAGACCGCCGGGCCGCTGGCCGGGGAACCCGACCAGCAGGTTCGGCAGGCTCTCGATGATGAATTCAGCTTGCTCGGACACGCTCTCGTCCTCGGTGCAGTCGGACGTCGACCTGGCGTAACAGCACCGACATCAGTGCCGAGAGCGCCAGGTAGAGAACTGCGGCCGCAAGCAGGAACTCGGTCGCTCGGAACGAGCTCTGGATCGACCCCTGGACGGCGTGGAAGAGCTCCGGAACGGCGACGAACGACGCCAGCGCGGTGTTCTTCATGTTGTGGATCAGCCGCGTGGTTATGGCCGGAAACGCAGCCCGCATGCCGCCTGGCAAAAGGATCGACCAGAACACGATGGCGCGCCCGGCACCCAGCGTTCGTGCGGCATCGACGTGCTGGCGCGGCAGCGTGCTCACGCCGGCGCGGAAGAGCTCTGCGAGATGCGCGCTCGTGTTGAGGACGAGACCGATGCATGCGGCGAGCGCGTAGTAGGGCAGGCTCAGGCCCGTCACCGAGCCGAGCCAGTTGACGACCGCGTTGTCGAAGAAGATCGCCTCGCGCGCCGCTGCCGGGAGCAGCGTCGGAAAGGCGAAGGCCCAGAAGATGATCTGGATGAGTGCCGGGATGTTGCGGAACAGCTCGACGAACGCGCCGGCGCCGACGCGGACGGGACGGTTGTCGATCAGGCGCAACGTCCCGACGACGGCGCCGATGGCGACCGAGATCACTGACGTGATCAGCGTCAGCACGATCGTGACTGCGATGCCTCGCGCGAGCAGACTCGCGGTGTCTGCCGTGAGCCAGTCGAGCATCTAGGCGACCCGACTGCGCCTAGCGTCTACCGAGATAGGTGGAGTCGGCGGCCCGAGCCGGATCACGACGGCGGAGGCGAAACCGGGGGCGCGTGGCGGTCCCCACTCACGGTGGGGAAGAACACGTTCCTCTTCTTTCACAACGTGTCGCGAACGTCGAGCAGCGGGATGTCCTGCCGCTCGAGATCGTCGAGCGCCTCGAAGGGGATGGCTGCGTCCAGCTCCTCGGCCGCATCTGCCCAGGCCTCGAGCCAGGCGCGATCGAGCCCGTCGACATCGTCGACCATCCTGAGCCTGGTCACGGGGTAGCGCTCCTTCAGCGCCTTCATCTCGGCGGCCACGCTCTCGGGAGAGCGCTGTCGAAACCCGCTTCCGTGCACAGCGGCACGACACCACTCGCAGCCATATGGGCAGCCGCGCGAGGTGGTGATGGTGAGCGAGGAATAGCCGCTGGTCTCTTCCCATTGCTCGAGATAGCGCTCCATGTCGATCAGGTCACGCGCCGGAAGTGGCAGCGAGTCCAGGTTCTCGATCGGCGGCCGTGGCTCGTTGATCACGAGCTCGCCACCGCTCAGGAACGCGACACCGGGCTCGACGGCGAGGGGGTGAGGGTCGAGTGCGACATCGTCGAGCCGGCGGGCGCCGAGTCCGCTCGCGCTCAGCCCGCCACCGTCGACGCGATCGAGCACGGCGGTCACGGTCTGCTCACCTTCGTGATGCACGACTAGGTCGACGGCAGCGTGCGTCGCGTAGACCTCTGGCGAAAGGGTCGGGTCTGGGCCGCCGAGAAGGACGAGCGCCCCGCGATCGCACGCCATCTGCGCCAGTGTTAGCGCCGTCTCTCGCGTCGGCAACAACGCAGAGATCCCGACGCCGTCGGGACGCTCGTGCTCGAGCGCCTCGGCGAAGGCCGACTCGTCCTTGGCGAACGTGCCGTCGAAGATCGAGACCGCGTGGCCAGCGTCGCGGACGTAGCTGGCGAGATAGAGCACACCGAGTGGGAAGTACGGGCTCGCAGATGCCAGCTCCGCTGGGCTTTTCGAGAGGAATAGCGGGTGGGCAAAGAGGATCTTGGCCACGCCGGCGCGATGTTACCCCGGCGTCGTCGCCGCCGGCTCGGTCCCATCCCGCGAGCGCCAGAGCGCGGCGCCGAGGCCGAGGACGAGCAGCGCGAGCGTCGGGTACCACTCGAGTCGTCGCACCCACTCGAGCTCGCCAAAGCGCAGCGGATCGCGATACGTGAGGTAGGAGAAAGCGAGCGTCGCGGACAGGTAGAGCCAGGGGGCGAGCAGCATCCAGCGCCGTGGCGATTCGGCGGTCGCCGGCGTGAGAAACGGCAGCAGCGCGACGAGTAACAGGATGTACCACGGATGAAGAACCGGCGTGAGCACGGCGTAGGCCATGACGGGAACGGCAAGCAATCGAAGTGAGGCGAGCGTCGTGGTCGCACGGCGGGCGCGAAGCAGCACCGCGACCAGAACGACCGCGAGCACCATCGCTACAGCGATCCGCGCGACGGCGTCCGGATCGGCGGCGCCCTGGCGGTCGATCCAGCCCTCGAGCCAGTGGTAGATGCCGATGTTGAAGGTGAACTCCTCGCTGTACACGCGCGCCGAGCCGAAGAGACCTCGTCCGCGCGACTCATCCGAGAGACCCCAGCCCGCGTCGAGCCCGAACGGCACCAGCACGACGATCGCGACCGCGCCGCAGAGGAGCCGCTGCGGCCAGCTCCATCGCCACCACAAGACGGGCAAGAGGAGCACAGGGAGAAATCGGGTGAGTGCGGCCAGGGCTAGCAGCACCGGCGCAGCGGCTGCTCGCAACCTCGTCCGCGCCAGCGCGGCACGACCGTTCGCAACGCGCCTCCTCGCCGGACGTAGCGTCAACAGCACGGCAGAGAGTGCGAGGAAGACCATCAACGCGTCGAGGTGCGCTCCGTGCGCGACCTCCACGATCACGAGGGGGTTCCAGAGGTAGAGCATGATCCGCCCTCCGGGGAGGCCAGCGAGGGCGAGCAGCCGCGCCAGCACCACGGCGGCGAGCAGATCGAACGCGACCATGACGATCTGCATGACGAGAGGCTCCGACGGAAACAGCCATGCGGTCGCCGCGAAGACCAGCTGCGCGGTCGGGAGATAGGGCGTGGCGAGCGACGGATTGTTTGCGAGCTCACGGGCGGGAATCTCGAAGCGGTCGAGCTCGGGCGCCTCGATCGCGTAGCGGTAGGGGTTGACGCCCTCGGTGGCAACGTGGCCGTCCCAGAGGTAGCGGTAGACGTCGTCGCTCAGGGTCGGCGTCGTCGCCAGCAGCATCAGGCGAAAGACGATCGGGAGCGACCACAGCCAGAGAAGCGGAATCGCCCGGCGCTCGTTCCACCAGAGCGCGACCAGGAAGCCCGCAAAGGCGATCAGGTACCAGACGATCGTCTGCGAGACGAAGCGATCGCGCAACGTGCCCGCGTCGATGTCGAGCGCGAGCAGACCGGCGTATGCGGCAAGCCCGAGCAGGGCCGCGAGCCAGAGTCCCCACCGCGCGCTGAGGGCGCGGATCACCACGAGCCGGTCGTCGGCCTGAGCGCGCCGATCACGGTAGCGTCGTGTCGGCGGGCGTCGAGCGTCCGTGGCTGGCGAGGCACAACCCCTTAGGAGGCAGGCCGTGATCAAGCACTACAACCCCGCGGACGTCGCTCCACCCTTCAGCAACTACAGCCATGGGGCCGAGGCTCCCGGCGATGCACGTTGGCTTCACCTGTCGGGCCAGATCGGGATCACCGCCGACGGGACCCTGCTCGAGGGCTTCGAGGCGCAGGCTACGCAGGCGTGGAAGAACATCCGGGCGATTCTCGCCGACGCCGGCATGGGACCGGCCGACATCGTCAAGGTCAACGTCTTCATCACCGACCAGAGCCAGGTCGGCGAGGCGCGGACGACCCGCGATGCGGTGCTCGACGGCGCTCAACCCGCGTCGACGCTGTTCGTCGTTGCGGCGCTCGCGCACCCCGACTGGCTGGTCGAGATCGAGGTCATCGCGGCCGCGGCCGCGTAGCGCTGCCGGGCCGAGGCGAGGAGGAGGCATGACGACCGAGAGGTCTTTCCACACGCCGGCAAGCCTGCCGTGGTTCGCCGAACAGCCGGCGTCGGCGGCGGTCAAAGCCGGCGACCTGGTGTTCATAGCGGGCCAGACCTCGCTGGACGAGTCCGGTGCCGTACAGGCGCCCGGCGACGTGCGCGCCCAGGCGCGGATCGCCTTCGAGCGCATTCAGGAGCTCGTCGAGCTCGCAGGCGGGACGCTGAGCGACATCGTCGATCTCATGTCGTTCAACACCGACCTCAACGAGATGGACGCCGTCTTCGAGGTTGCGCGCGAGTTCTTCTCGGGCGAGTACCCGGCCTGGTCGCCGATGGGCACGACCGGGCTGCCGGTTCCGGGGCAGCGCGTCTCGATCAGAGCGATCGCGCACGTCGGAGCGGGGGAGAAGGAGTGCTACGTCCCCGACACACTCAAGTGGTGGCGGGACCTGCCCATGTCGGCCGGGTGCAAGAAGGGCGAGTTGATCTTCGTCGCCGGGCAGGTCGCGGCCGACGCTGCCGGGAACGTCACCGGCCCCGGCGACGACGCTGCACAAGCGCGCTCTTGCTACGACCGCATGCGCGAGATCATCGAGCACTTCGGAGGCGACTGGAACGACATCATCGACGTGATCACCTTCAACCAGGACGCGCGCGGCATGGTGCCATCGGCCGACGTCCAGCGCGAGTACTTCGAGCACATCGACCGCGCCGAGGTTCCTGCCTGGACGGCGATCGGGATGACCGGCTTCTACAAGCCGGGAATGCTCTCGTCGTGGCGCGCGATCGCCGACCTGCGCGCTGGGCCGCGGATTGCGAACACCCTCGACTCGATCTGGTGGAAGATCGACCCGATCTCGGGCGGCACACGCAAGACCGGCGGCACGCTGGTCGGCATGGCCGGCCAGGTTGCCTCGGACGGCGATGGCGAGATCATCGCCCCGGGCGACGTCGCCGGTCAGGCCCGCTACGCGCTCAACCAGCTGAAGGGCGTACTCGAGGAGTTCGGCGCCGGCATGGACGCGATCGTCGAGGTCACGTCATTCCACAAGGATCCCCGAGACTGGGAGATCGTGATGGAGGTCGGCCGTACCTATTTCGCCGACGATGGTCCTGCCTGGACGCCCGCCGGCTGCACCGGCCTCTTCAAGCACGGGTATCTGCACGAGATACACGCGCTTGCTGTGATCTGATTCGGGGCTCCGCCCGGCGGCCGCCGAGAAGGGGGGACGGCACGCCCCGGCTCGCCGGCCTACGGGGCTATGCCAGTGCTGGCTCGGGAACGAGACCGAGCTGTTGCATCATGCCGAAGGTGTCCCAGTTGTCGAACCCCTCGACGAGCTTCCCATCGGCGACCCGCTCGAACGTCATGCCAGTGACGGTCGCCTGCTTCCGGTGGGGGCCAGACCCCACAGATCGCCCTTGTGCGTTCCGGTAGCAGTCCAGCGCGTCACGACCTTGTCGCCGCTCGAGACCTGATCGTTGATGGTGAGCTTCAGGTCCGGGAACGCCGCACGGTAACCCTCGACCATCTCCTTCATCCCTGCGGGGCCACGAATCGGCTCGGGTGCAGCCGGATCGATGTTGACGTAATCGGGCGAGATGACCTCGTCGATCACGCCCAGCTTCCCCTGGTTGAAGGCCTCCTCGATGATGCGACGGACGATTGCCTCGTTATCACGCTTCGCCATATGCGCCTCCTTGTCGAGAGAGCCGGCGGTAAGAGCGGGGCGTGCCGTCCGAACTATGAATTCTACCCGGTGATTTTGCGTCGAACCGCGGGCAACGTCTGGAGGCGGCGCCACGGAGAGCCCTGGGAGGTGGCCGGAGAGCCTGCGGCAACTCTCCGGCCGATACGGGTCCCCGTGGCGCACGCCACGAGGACGACGTCATCCAGAGATCAGAGTACTGAAATTGCGGTAGTCCGGCGACGAGTCCGCGTCAATCGGTCTCTTCGACCTGTGAGCCCGCACCTGCGCTGATCTCGGCGATCTCCTCCTCGGAGTAGCCGAGCAGGCGCTTCGCGGTCACGTTCACGACACGGCCCGGGCCGGTCTCGTCAGCGCCGAGGCGCACGAGCGGGATCGCGCTGTCGCCGCCCTCGTCATCGTGCATGCTCTTGAACGCCTCGAGCGACTCGCGCGAGGCCGCAAGGGCTTCCTCGAGGCTCTCGCCCGACTGCTCGGCGATCCAGCGCGCCCACTTTCCGCCGAACTGGCCATGCACGATCTCGTCGGCCATCTCGTAGTCCTTGAGGATCGCCGAGAGCTCATCGCCCAGCTCGCGGAAAGCATCCCGATGCTGCGTCTGCGTGTCGGTCGAGACCTCGGCCTCGGCGATCACGTTGACCATCAAGATCTTGCGCAGCGTGGTCGGCTCGCGCACGTACTCCTCGTAGCCGGGCGCCTTGGCGGGGAACTCGCCGACGCGGCCGTCGTAGCGCTCGAGCACGTTGAGCAGGAGCTCGACGTGGCGGGCCTCATCCCAGGCGATCCGGGCGGCCTCGACGTGGAATTGCCACGGCATCTCGGGGAACTCGTAGACGTAGCGGCCGAAGATGTCGAGCGCCTCGGTCTCAGAGAAGACGAGGTCGTGGATGCAGCGGCGCATCGCCGTGCCGAAGTCATCGGGGAACTCGGGCATCGGCTGCTCGAAGGCCAGCTTCTCGACCGAGGCAGGCCAGTGAGGCGAGTCGAGCGGGACGCGGTCGTGGCCAACAAACTGGCCGTCGACCAGGCCGCCGTCCTCGGCGAACATGTCCCAGAGCGGCTCCACCGGGCGCGCGCCAGACCCGACGCCGCGGTCGGCGAGCAGTGCGAGGCCAGAGCTCAGGTGATCCTCCTCTTCCGTGATCACGTGCGCGAGCATGCGGGCCGTCGGCTCATCGACGTACGGAGGACAACCGTCGAGGTGGCGGCGCAGATCGGCGAGCAGCGCAGGCTTCACGACCTGGAAGAGCCCGACAAGGAAGTCGGCCGGGCTCGCGGCCCGCTCGAGCTCGAGCAGAGCAGGCGCCGTTCTCGAGCGCAACGCCGGCAGCCGATCGGGTGCGACCCGAAGCTCGAGCAGCCGCTTCTCGAGCCGCTCGGCGTGCTCGGCGTCCTCGTAGAGGATCCGCCCGAGCAGCATCTTCTCAGGCAACTCCGGCGTCTGTGCGATCCAGCGGCCGACCAGGCGCGCAAGCTCGACCTCGGCCGTGTAGAGGATCCCGAGCCCGCGGGCGTTGTCGCGCACATCGTGCATTCGCTCGGGAACGACGCGGCTGTAGTTCTTGATCACCTGGCTCATGGGGCCTCCCGCCGGTGGTGGAGCTCGACTTTAGATGATCGGTTCCGACCATCTCGCGATTGACCCCCAGCCCCGACCCGCGTAGCCTCTCGCGCGTGCAGCTCGGCTATTTCACGATGCCGCTCCACCCTCCCGGGTCGGATCTGACCGAGACGCTCGACGACGACCTCGACCAGATCGTCACGCTCGATCGGCTGGGCTACAGCGAGGCCTGGATCGGCGAGCACTACGCAGCGCCGTGGGAGAACATCTCGGCGCCGGACCTGGTCATCGCCAAGGCGCTATCGATGACCGAGAACATCGTCTTCGGCACCGGGGTGAGCTGCCTCGCCTACCACAACCCGTTCGTCCTGGCGCATCGCATCGCCGTGCTCGATCACCTCGCGCACGGACGCTTCATCTGGGGGATCGGGCCGGGCTCGTTCATCGGCGACTTGCAGGCTTTTGGCCTCGACGGCGCGAGCGGCGAGCACCGAGCTGTCGGTCGCGAGGCGCTCGAGTTGATCCTCAGCCTGTGGGACGACCCGAAGCCCGCGACGTACGAGCACGATCGGTGGAAGTTCACCGTGCCCGAGCCGCGCCCGGAAGCGGGCATAGGCGTCCACGTCAAGCCCTTCCAGCGACCCCATCCGCCAATCGCCGTGGCGGGGCTCTCGCCGAGCTCCGAGACGCTTGTCCTGGCCGGCGAGCGCGGCTGGATCCCAATGAGCATCAACCTGATTCCCCCTCGCTACCTCAAGAGCCACTGGGCCTCGGTCGAGCAGGGAGCGAGCGCCGCCTCCCGCACCGCCGACCGATCGAAGTGGCGCGTCGCGCGCGACATCTACGTGGCCGAGACCCCGGAGCAGGCGCGGCGGGAGGCGATCGAGGGAACTCTGGGTCGCGACTATCAGGACTTCTTCATGTCGCTCTTTCGCACGATGGATCGCGTTGATCTCGTGAAGGAAGACCCCGAGATGGCCGACAGCGAGATCACCTCCGAGTACTTCGCCGACAACATCTGGGTTGTCGGCGACCCCGACCAGGTCGCGCAGAAGCTACGAGACCTCCACGAGGAGCTAGGCGGCTTCGGCGTGCTGCTGGCGATGGGCCACGAGTGGCAGCCGCGGGAGGCGTGGGAGCGCTCGATGACGCTGCTGGCCGAAGAGGTCATGCCGCAGCTAGCTGATCTCAGCTAGCCGGGCTCGTACACTGCACAGACCATGAGCGAAGCCTTCATCGTCGACGCCGTGCGTACCCCGACCGGGAAGGGTGGTGGGGCGCTGGCCGGCTACCACGCTGCCGACCTGGCGGCGATCCCGATCAAGGCGCTATTCGAGCGCACCGACGTCGATCCGAACGCGATCGACGACGTGCAGCTCGGCTGCGTCAACCAGATCGGGCCTCAGACGAGCTGTATCGCCAGAACGGCCTGGCTCACGGCCGGTCTGCCGGAGCACGTCCCGGGCGTCACGATCGACCGGCGCTGCGGCTCCTCGCTGCAGGCCACCCAGTTCGCCGCGACCACCGTCATGGCCGGGATCGCCGATCTGGTCGTAGCCGGCGGTGTCGAGAGCATGAGCGTCGTCCCGCTCGGCTCGCCTCGTCGTGCCTGGGTCAAGGAGGGAGACGATCCTCTCCCGGGCCCGTTCGAGGCCGACGGCTGGCGGGAGCGCTACGGCCCGATCGATCCGAGCCAGTTCCGCGGCGCCGACCAGATCGCCGAGGAGTGGGGCTTCGATCGCGAGCAGCTCGAGGATCTCGCCCAGGACTCACACGAGCGAGCGGCCGCGGCCTGGGACCAAGGCCGCTTCGACGCCGAGGTCTGTGCAACCCCAGGTATCGAGCGCGACCAGGGCATCCGCGTCCCCGTCGACCGCGAGAAGATGGCCAGCCTGAAGACGCTGGCCGACGGTGGCGTGATCACGCCGGCGACGTCGAGCCAGGTCTCTGATGGTGCCGCGGCGCTCCTCGTCGCCTCCGAGGAGGCCGTCGAGCGGCACGGCCTCGAGCCGATGGCTCGCATCCACACGATGACGGTCGCCGGCGACGACCCGATGATCATGCTGACGGCGCCGGTGCCGGCGACGAAGAAGGCGTTCGAGCGCTCGGGCCTCGGGCCGGAGGACCTCGACGTAGTCGAGGTCAACGAGGCCTTCGCGCCGGTCATCGCCATGTGCGAGAAGGAGCTCGGGCTCGAGCGCGAGCAGGTCAACGTGAACGGCGGCGCGATGGCGCTGGGCCACCCGCTCGGCGCGACCGGGTCGAAGATTTTGACGACGCTGCTGCACGAGCTCGAGCGTCGTGATGGTCGCTACGGGCTCGCGACGCTCTGCGAGGCCGGCGGTCAGGCGAACGCCATGATCGTCGAGCGCGTCTAGGCCGCTCAGCGCTGCCGGGTAGCGCGCGCGGTCGTCTCTGCCGGCGAGCCGGCCCAGTCTCGCTGGTTAACTCGCGTCGTCGTCGCTGACGACCCGGTTCCCGTCGGCGTCGTAGTCGTAGATTCCGCCGCCCGTCTTGCGGCCGTAGCGGCCCGACTCGACCAGCTCACGGACGAAGTCGGGGGCCTTAAAGCGCTCTCCGTGTTCCTTGGCGAGCGCATCGGCGTTGAACAGGAACGTGTCGAGCCCCACGAGATCTCCGAGCTCGAGCGGTCCCATCGGGTGATTGAATCCGAGTCGGAGCGCCTTGTCGATGTCCTCGGGACTCGCGATCCCCGCCTCGAGGATGCGCAGGCACTCCAGGCGCAGGATCACCGAGCAGCGAGTCGTGATGAACCCGGCCGCATCTTTGTGACAGATGACGGTCTCCTTGCCGAGGCCACGGGCGAAGGCAAGCGCCTCCTCGAGTGTCTCAGCGCTCGTCCACTCGCTGGCGATCAGCTCGACGAGGTTCATCATCACCGGCGGGTTGAAGAAGTGCATGCCGACGAGGCGCTCGGCCGTCGCTCCGAGCTTGGCACCGATCGCCGAGATCGGGATGTGACTCGTGTTCGACGCGAGCAAGCAGCCGGCGGGCGCGTGCTCGACGACCCGAGCGAAGACCTCCTGCTTGAGTTCGAGCTGCTCGGGCACCGCCTCGATGACGATGTCGGCCTTGCCCACGACATCGGCCATCTCCGTTCCGAAGCTGAGCCGTGACATCGTCGTCTCGCGCTCGTCCGGCGTGACGTGCTTCTTGCGTTCGAGTCGCGCAAGGCTCTTCTCGATTGCCGCCCGCGTGCGCTCGAGCTCGACCTCTCCGACGTCGAGGACGCTGGCGTCGTGTCCGGCCATCGCCGAGACCTGGGCGATGCCGTTCCCCATGATGCCGCCGCCGAGGACTGCAACGTTCATGCGCGGTACGGTAGCGCCGCGCGATCGATCCCAGGAGGCCCGTTATGAAAAAAGTTCTCGTCATCGTTCCCTTCCCGCTCTCCGATGCGGGTGTCGACAACCGCCGAGCCCAGCGCGAGCTGGCTGGCCTCGGACCCGACATCGAGTTCGACTACCGCCCCACCAAGGCGAGCTGCGCGATGTTCGACAGCCCGCACGACTGGCTGCTCGCCGACATGGGCGTGTACGAGGTCGGCGCCGGCGCGCAGGATGAGGGCTACGACGCCGTCTGCATCGACTCGATGAGCGACTCTGCGCTCGGCCCGCTGCGCTCGGTTCTCGACATTCCCGTGATCGGGCCCGCGCGCACGTCGTACATGGTTGCTCTCAGCCTCGCCAACTCGTTCGGGATCGTCACCTACGGCGATCCCGAGGGCGGACGCGCGGTCAACAACGCGGTCCCGCTCCTCTACAAGAAGACGCTGAAGGAGTACGGCATTGCCGACAAGTGCGCCTCGATCCAGGGCGCGCCGATCGAGTCTGACTGGGAGAACCTGCTCTCAGGAAAGGAAGACAAGGCGTTCCCGCTGCTGCTCGCGGCCGGCGAGCGCTGCGTCGAGGCGGGAGCCGACGCGATCATTCTCGGCTCGACGACGCTCTACCAGGCCGCCGACCACCTGGCACAGAACCTGCCGGTGCCGGTGATCAACCCGGGCCCTCTGACCTACAGGATGGCCGAGCTCCTGTTCGGGTTGGGTCTCACGCACAGTCGAATGTCGTTCCCGGCACCTGCCGTGCCGAAGATCGATGTCGCTCACGCGATGCTCGACGCGGCAGCGGCGGCGGAGGGGAGATAGACTTTTCAGTCATATGACTGAACCGCCCTGTCGCGAAAACCGATCAGCGTCGTGAGCGTCGACGTCACGACCGAGACGATCATCGAGCGACCGCGCGAGGACGTGGCCGGCTTCGCGGGTGATCCGACCAACGCGCCCAGCTGGTACGCGAACATCGCGTCGGTCGAGTGGAAGACCGAGCCGCCGCTGCAGCTCGGCTCTCAGCTCGCGTTCGTCGCGAATTTTCTCGGTCGTGAGCTGCGCTACACATACGAGATCGTCGAGCTCGTCGCGGGCGAGCGTCTCGTGATGCGGACTGCGCAGGGGCCGTTCCCGATGGAGACCAGCTACGTCTGGGAGATGGCGGGCGAGGCTCAGACGCGAATGACGCTTCGCAACCGCGGCGCGCCAAGCGGCTTCTCGCGGCTGGCGGCGCCGTTCATGGAGATGGCAATGCGGCGCGCCAACAAGAAGGACCTGCGCGCGTTGAAGGAGCTGCTCGAGGCCGACGCGTGAGGCCGGCGTGCGCTGACCCCGGCGAATGAGCGCCGACTCCGCGGCCGAGGCGCTGCTCGACGCGGCCGAGGCCGAGTTCGCCCAGTCGGGAATCGTCGACGCGTCCCTTCGGGCGATCATGCGTGCGGCGGGCGCCGATTCGGGCGCCGTCCACTACCAACTTTCGCTCGCGCGAGGCCCTGGCCGAGGCGGTGCTCGATCGCATCCTTGCCCCGCTGAATGAGCACCGGCTCGCTCTTCTCACCGCGGCAGAGGCTGAGGCCGGGCAGGCAGCGGATCGTGGCGAGGCGATCGCGCTCGAGGTACTCGTCGAGTCGCTGATTCGCCCCGACATCGAGGCGGCATGCGGGCTCGAGGCTCGCTCCTCGGGCCGGGCGCGGCTGATCGGAGCGATCTACATCCGACCGGCGGCGTTCGTTCAGGCCCGCGTCGAGGCGCACTTCAGACCGGTCGCGGGGCGATTCCTGCCGCATCTCTGCGCCGCAGCGCCGCGCGTGTCGCCCGAGACGCTCTCGTGGCGCGTCCGCTGGTGCGTCTTCGGTGCGCTCGGCGCGCTTCTCTCCGATGAAGACGCGCCGTTCGAGAGGCCGTCGGACGAGCTTGCCGCCGAGCTCGTCGCCGTCCTGGCGGCGGCGCTCTCGGCGCGGTAGGCGGACGCCGAGCTAGCGTGTCGCATCCGTAGCTAGGAGAAGCCGATGTTGCAGCGCCTCGAGAGCAGAGCCTGGGAGACACCGTTGTACGCGGACTTCTCCCGCGCCGAGTTCGCCGGCAGGGTGGAGCGGATGCAGGCCCTGCTCGCCGAGAACGAGATCGACATCCTCGTTCTCTGGGACGAGAAGAACCTGCGCTACTTCACCGGCTACCGCAACAACCTCTTCCACGCCGGCTCGTTCCAGCCGGCGATCGTGGTGATCCCGACGGATGCCCAACCGGTGATCATCGTCCCGGACTTCTTCTGTGGCGTCGCCGAGGGCTACACCTACGTCGAGGACATTCGCCTCATCGTCAACCCTCACGTGACCGCCAACATCCGGAACACCCCGGCGATGGTCGCCGACGTCGTCAAGGAGCTCGGTTGCGGCAGCGGCCGGGTCGGTATCGAAGCCGGCGGGCTTGGTGGCATGACGATTCCGCGGCCTCTCAACGACATTGATCGGTTCCGTGAGGAGCTGAGCGACGTCGAGTTCGTCGAGGCGGGCGATCTCATCTGGAAGCTCAGGTGGATCAAGTCGAGCGCCGAGGTCGAGGCGCTCAAGCAGGCCACTCGCGCGTCGATCGACACCTACAGCGAGCTCGTCGGAACTTTCCAGCCTGGGATGACCGAGAAGGACGTCGGCCTGATCGTTCGCCAGAGCTTGCTCGAGAAGGTCCACGACTGCGAGCCGCCGCTGGTGACCGCGTCGAGTCGCCGCGTCCCGATGTACGACGTTCCGGCCTGGGACGAGGGGATTCCCCTGAATCCGGGCGATCGCATCATTCTCGAGCCGCTTCCGGCCCACAAGGGCTACTACGGAAGCTGCTGCCGCATCTTCAATATCGGCCCGCTGAGCGACGAGGTGCAGGAGCGGGCCGAGCTCGTCGACACCGTCCAGGAGCGCGCGATCGGCGCCGTGAAGCCGGGCGTCACCACCGGCGAGCTATGGGATGTCATGGACGACGGCTTCCAGGAGCTCGCCGGCGAGAACTACATCTTCGACCAGGGCGGTCACGGCGTGGGTCTGTGCATCCACGAGCCGCCGATGATCGCCAAGGGCGAGCACGTTCCGATCGAAGAGGGCATGGTTCTCGCCATCGAGACCTGGACGATCGGCGAGGGCGATGGGCGCGACATGGGCGCCGTGTTCGGTGTGGAGGACTACGTCGTCGTGACGAGCGACGGCGCAGATGTGTTCCCCGGATACCCAAAAGAGCAGCGCGTCCTCGGCGCCTAACGCAGGTGCCGTAGGTGAAGGAGGCTTCGGTATGACAGCGAGCGGCGGACCACCGGTAGGACTCGTGATCGGAAGCTCCCTCGACCCGGCGCAGATACCGCACGCGGCGCGGCTCGGCGAGAGGCATGGATTCGCTGAGCTGTGGGTTCCAGAGGACTATTTCTTCACGGGCGGCATCTCGGGCGCGACGGCCGTGCTCGGCGCGACCTCGACGCTGCCCGTCGGGCTCGGGATCGTCTCGGCGATGGTGCGCCATCCCGCCGTCCTGGCGATGGAGCTCGCGACGATGTCGAGGATGTTCCCGGGTCGCGTCTGGCCCGGGATCGGGCTCGGTGTCCCGTTCTGGCTGACGCAGATGGGGCTCTATCCCAAGTCACAGCTGACGGCGATGCGCGAGTGCCTCACGGGGCTTCGGGCGCTGCACGCTGGCGAGAACCTGACGCGCGAGGGCGACTACTTCGACTTCGACGCCGTGCAGCTCACGCACCCGCCTGGCGAAGAGCTCCCGCTGTACATGGGCGTGCTCGGGCCGAAGATGCTCGAGCTCTCGGGCGAGATCGCCGACGGCACGGTCGTCTCGGTGCTGGCTGGGCACGAATACGTTCGCTGGCTGCGCGAGCGCGTGGCCGCCGGCGCCGCGAAAGCCGGACGTGACGCCAGCGCACACCGCGTCGCGACCTTCGCGCTCTTCGCTGCCGACGCCGACGCCGCCAAAGCCAAGGCAGCCGTGCGCGCGGCCACCGGTTTCTACCTCTCGGCGATGCCGAAGAGCGCGCTCACCGATGTGTACGGCGTCGGCGATGAGCTGTGGGAGATGGCCAAAGGCGGGCAGGAGCAGATCGACCGCGAGATGCCCGATCAGTGGCTCGAGGATCTTGCCGTCGCCGGCGAGCCCGACGAGTGCGCCGAGAAGATCCAGGGCCTGCTCGACGCAGGCTCCGACTCGGTCGTCCTGTTCCCGGCCCAGCCGGAGGCATTCGACGAGGTCGTCGAGTTCGCCGCGCAAGAGGTGCTCCCGAGGATCTGAGAACAGCGGCCGACGCGACGAGAGGAGCCGAGCATGGCCACGACCGAATCCCGCATCCGCCACCCGCTCGAGCCACTCACGGCCGAGGAGATCGGGCAGGCCGTCGCGCTTGTTCGCGCCGAGGAGCGGCTGTCCGAGCGCGCCCGTTTCACGCTCGTCTGGCTGGCCGAGCCCGACAAGGCCCTCGTGCGCGAGTTCGCGGACGGCGACGATGCCCCGCGCGAGATCTCGATGACCGTGCTCGATAAGGAGGTCGAGAAGGTCTACCGGATCCGGGTCTCGCTGACCGGCAACACGATCACTTCGTGGGAAGAGGTCGAGGGCGTGCAGCCGCCCGTCTTCGGCGAGGAGTGGGACCTGGCGGAGGCCGCGGCGAAGGCTGACCCGCGCTTCGTCGAGGGCTGCAAGAAGCGAGGCATCGACGATCTGACCGACGTCTTCGTCGACCCGGTTTCTGCCGGTAACTTCGTCTTTCCCGACGAGGTCGGGCGGCGACTCGTTCGCGGCGTCGCCTACTGGCGCGAAGACGGCCGCGACAACGGCTACGCGTACCCGATCGAAGGCCTGATTCCCATCATCGACCTGAACGTCGGCGAGGTCGTCGAGGTCTGGGACTCGGGTGCGATCTCGATGCCGACGACGCACGGCCGCTACGACCTCGAATCTGTCGGCCCCGCGCGCGAGGGCGTGAAAGCGCTCGAGATCGTTCAGCCCGACGGTCCGAGCTTTACGCTCGACGGGAACCGGCTCGAGTGGCAGAAGTGGTCGCTTCGCGCCCAGCTGATGCCGCGCGAGGGCCTCGTCCTGCACGACATCCGTTACGACGACCGTCCGGTCGTCTACCGCGCGGGTCTCAGCGAGATGGTCGTGCCTTACGGCGACCCCGCGCAGGCGCACTTCTGGAAGGCGGTCTTCGACGCGGGCGAGTACGGGCTCGGCCAGATGGCCAACTCGCTCAAGCTCGGCTGCGACTGCCTCGGCGAGATCCGCTACATGGACGCGACGCTCTCAGACGAGTTCGGCGAGCCGTTCACGATCGAGAACGCGATCTGCATTCACGAGGAGGACTTCGGAATCGCCTGGAAGCACTTCGACGCCCGCTCCGAGGAGACCGAGGTGCGGCGGCTCAGGCGCCTCGCCGTCTCGTTCATCTGCACCGTCGGCAACTACGGCTACGGGTTCTTCTGGTACCTGTACAACGACGGCACGATCGAGTTCGAGGTCAAGGCGACGGGGATCATGCAGACCACGGCGCTCGAGGCTGGATTCGAAGGCGAGTACGAGTACGGCACGCACATCGCGCCCGGGCTCGGCGCCATGAACCACCAGCATATCTTCAGCGTGCGGCTCGACATGGCCGTCGATGGCGACCGCAACTCGGTGTACGAGGTGAACGTCGAGCGAGAGCGCGCGTCGAAGAAGAAGAATCCGTACGGGCAGGCGATGCGGGCGACGCAGACCCTCCTAGGTCGCGAGGGCGAGGCGGCGCGCGACGTCAACACCGCGACCGGCCGCTACTGGACCGTGGTCAACCCCAACGCCGAGAACGCGCTCGGCCAGCCGACGGGCTACAAGCTGTTGCCCGGCCCGCAGGACGCGCTTTTCTGTCACCCCGACTCGCCGATGGTAAAGCGTGGCGGCTTCGCGAGTCACCACGTCTGGGTGACGCAGTTCGACCCGGATGAGATCTATGCCGCCGGTGACTTTCCTAACCAGTCCGATCCTGCGGAGGCGCCCCACGGCCTTCCACGCTGGCAAGAGCAGGATCGCGAGCTCGAGAACGAGGACGTCGTCCTCTGGTACACGATCTGCCACTCGCACATCCCGCGGCCCGAGGACTGGCCGATGACGATGGTCGAGCGCGCCGGCTTCAGCCTGACGCCCGTCGGGTTCTTCTCGCGGACGCCCGCACTCGACCTGCCCCGGCCCGAGCACCGCTGCCACGACTGACGAGGAGGGCCGCATGGAACTCGTCCACACGTGCATCCGCGTTCGCGACCCCGATGCCAGCGTCGCCTTCTACGAGAAGCTTGGCTTCGAGCTGCGCGGGCGGCTCAACTTCGAGACCGCCTACAACCTGTACATGGGCCTCCCTGGCGACGGCGACCGGCTCGAGCTCACGGTCAACGTCGGGCGCGAGGAGCCATACGACCTCGGCGACGGCTACAACCACATCGCGATGACGGTCGACGATCTCGACGCGACGCTGGCCGGGCTCGCCGGGCAGGGGATCGAGCCGGACAACCCGCCCTACGCGGTGCCGGGCAAGCCGATCCGCATTGCGTTCGTGAGCGACCCGGACGGGTATCGGGTCGAACTCGTCGACGGCGGTGTGCTCGCCACGCCTCAAGATTCCGGGTAGCCGGGTAGGCGGGTAGACGGGTAGACGGGTAGCCAACAAGAAGGTCCGCGGCTGGCAGCCGCACCAGTTCAACCTGTACCCGTACTACCAGGACGTCTGGCTGGCGTCCTAGCTCCCGCCGTGAGCCAGCCCCGGCGCGGCGGGGCTGGCTCCTAACGGCTCACTCTCCCGGGGGATGCCCGCCGGCCACGGCGCACTCACCATGCGTCGGAGTTGGCGATGCGGTACGCACGGCGCGAGGACGGCATTGCGATGATCGCCGGGCTGGTCGTCCTGGTCATCATCGGCATTCTCGGCGGCTCGGCCGTGTACTTCACCTCGACGAACGAGAAGACCGCCGAGCGCAGCGCTTCGACGAGCGTGACTCGCTCGCTCGCCGAGAGCGGGATAGCCGAGGCGCTCGCGGTGATCGCCAAGCCGACCAACGATCGCACCAATCCGGGCCTGGTGCCGGCGGCGACAACGAATCACACCGAGGGTGACGTGACCTGGTCGGGCGTCTACGACGCGGGCACGGCCACCTGGACGCTCACCGCTGAGGGAGTCGTGGCTAACCCGGCCGCAGAGGATGCGCTGCGGCACACGGTCAGCGCAAGGGTCTGGGTGGCCGACATCACCTACGCCTCGGCGGTCAACCTCGGCGACGGCACGACCGACTACGAGATCTTCGCCATGAACTCCGACGGCACCGGCGCCCAACCGCTCACGAACAACAACGTCGCCGAGCGCTATCCGCACTGGTCCCCCGATGGGCAGACGCTCGTCTTCACGAGCGAACTCGCCAGCGATGCGCTTCCGGGTGCCGACTCGGGCTCGAGCGGAGCGGCACCCAACGCGAACCGTGACGTCTACACGATGAAACCGGACGGGAGCGACCTTACGCGGCTCACCACGAATGCCGGCACGGTCGGCTACTACATGAGCTCGAAGGAGGAAGACCCGACCTGGGGACCGAGCGGCAAGATCTTCTATGCGAGCTCGATCAACGGGCACCAGGGCGGCGGGCCGAGCTCGACGCTCTACAACTCAGACCTCTACGCCATGGACACCGACGGGGCGAACAAGGTCAACCTGACACCCTGTCAGCTGACGCCGGCCAACTACTGGACGTATTCGGGCACAACCTGCTCGAACGATCAGGAGCCGTCCTGGAGCGGGGATGGGCTCCTCTGCGTCGAGTCGAGCGCCGGGACCGGAACGGACTCGATCCACGCGATCCCGGTGACCGTGCAGCCGAACGGATCAATCGTCACCGGAACGCCCTACGACATGATCGGCGTCCCTGGATCGACGCATCTCAACTGCTCGTTCTCGACGGATGGAAGCAAGATGGTCTACACGTCTGACCAGGACGGCGATTTCGAGATCTTCGTACTCGACATCGGCTCGGGAACGCACACGCAGCTGACCAACAACACCGCGGCCGATCGCCAGCCCGGCTTCACGATCGATGGTCGCATCGTCTTCGGCTCGGACATGACCTCTGGCGCCGGGAACAGCAACAACGCGGACGGCAACAAGGAACTCTTCATCATGAACGCCGACGGCAGCGGTATCTGGCAGCTCACGGCGACGACCGGAACGGCCGTGAACAACTGGCCCGACGTGCGCCACGAGTTCCGGCCGTTCGAGTACTCGGGCTAAACACCCCACCCGGCCATCGATAGGCTGCGCCGCCCGTGAGCACACCGCTTCAGGTCGGGATCTCGGTCGGGCCGAACGGCCTTCCGATTGAAGAGGCAGTCGAGCTCGCGGGTCGGGCTGAAGAAGCCGGCCTGGACATCGTCGGCTGCGGAGACGCGGGCGCAGAGAACCTCGCTCTCATGGGAGCGATTGCGGCACGCACCAGCTCGATCGAGCTCGTTTCGTGCGCCTTGACCTGGGCCCGCACGCCCGTCACCCTCGCGGCCGGCGCCCGCACGCTCGCCGAGCTCTCGAAGGGCCGCTACCGCTTCGCCGTCGGCACGATGCCCCGGGCCTGGAGTGAGGGCTGGCACGGTGTCGACTACAGTCGACCGCTCGAACGAATGCGGGACTACGTCGCGGCGACACGGGCGGCGCTCAGCGCGAGGCCGGGAGAGCCTGTGAACCACGCCGGGCCCTACTACGAGCTACGGGACTACATCGCGTTCGGCTCGCCGCCCGAACACTCGATTCGGCTTCATCTCGCCCCCTCGCGTCCGGGCATGTCGCAGCTCGCCGGCGAGATTGCCGACGGCGCACTCTTCAATGTCGTTCATTCCCAGGATCAGCTCGGCTCGGTCCTGCTGCCCGCGCTCGCTCGCGGTCTCGAGTCGGCTGGTCGCGAGCGCTCGGACGTGGAGCTCGGCTGTCTCGTCTTTTGCGCGATTTCTGAGAGCGAGGATCAGGCGCTCGAGCTCCTTCGCCCCGGGATCGGGCTCTATTTCGGCGTGCCGTATTTCACCGACCTCCTGCGTCATCACGGCTTCGAGGCAGAGCTCGAGGCCGGGCTCGCGGCGCGCGCTCAACAGGACGACGCGGCCGCGGTCGACGCTGTCAGCGATCGGCTCGTGCGGGCGGTAGGTCTCGCCGGCAGCGAAGCCGAGGTCGCCGAAAAACTCCGTGCCTACGAGGAGCTCGTCGACTGGGTGCTCCTGTGCGCCCCGATCGCCCAGACGCCCGACGTCGTGCGCGAGCAGACAGTCCGTATCGTCGAGAGGTTCGGCCGCACCAGTGACCCTACTTCCTGCCCTTCCCGGCCAACTTGACGTTCTTCGTTGCTCTGCTGGCGGTGCTGTTGATGACCAGCTTGCCCCTGGCGGCCTTGGCGTTGGCAGGCTTGAAGCGAACCTTGACATTCGCCTTCTGGCCAGGCTTGAGGCAGAAGAACTTGCCACCGATCGGAGCGAAGCCCTTCCCGGTCGTGCTGATGCTTCCACTCAAGGGCTGCTGCCCGGTGTTGGTCAGCATGACCCGGCGAACGCGGGCTCTGCCTTTCTTCACCGTGCCGAACGCAACTGCCCTCTGCACCGAGAGTGTCCCGCCTGTCTGCGGGTCGTACGTGATCGTCCGCGCCGCGCCCGGGTTCGCTCCGCGGAACTTGTTGGCGCCGATCTTGAACGGGTGCTTCTTGAGGTTGCCCAGGTTCACGGCCGCGATGCTTCCGTCGGTTACTGAGTAAAGAAGGATGTTCCGCACCGGGTCGACCGCGAGGTGGCGGAATGCACCCGGGTTGGCGCCGAGGAGCTGTGGCTGACGGATCCTTCGTCCGGTTGCCCTGCCGGTCGTGCCGAAGTGCTCGGTGATGGTTCCGCTCGTGTTGGCGTGCCAGAAGTTGCCGTTCCGTGGGTCGAACGCGAGATGACGGAACGCGCGCGGATTCCCGCCCGGGAACACGGTGAGGCGGTAGCTGCCGGCCTTCTTCTGGTTGGCGGCGCGGAAACGCTGTACAAACCCGCTCGTGAGTGCCGCATTCACGCGGTTTCGCAAGTAGTCGACGAACACGTGGCGACCCGCGCCCGGGCTCGCGTCGGGCACGTTTCGGATGCTTGGCCCGGCAGCCAGCGTGTCGATGTTCACCGAGTACAGCTGTCCGTCGGTGGCCGAGTACCACATCAGGCGACTGTCCGGATCGAGTGCGATTTCGCGTGCGGCACCGGGGTTCCCACTCCTGAAGTTGGGAGCCGTGACCGTGGCGAGCTCGTTGCCCTGCATGTCCAGCGCGACCGCAGAGCCGTCTGTGTTCGCGTACCAGAGAATGCCGCCGGGATTGCCACACGGCCGTCATCGTGGCGCCGACGATCGCGAGGGCTACGACGGACAGCAGTGCAATCAGCTTGCGGGTCATGGTGTCTCCTTGATGGGTGATTCGCGCGAGATCAGAGCCATGTAGCCGAGGTTCGCTGCCCGTGAGCGGGATCCTGTCGATTGCCGCGGCGCGGCCGGCACGCGTGTGGCTCAAACCGAGGGCGGGCCTTGCCGGGTATCGGTCGGTCGGTTAGGCTCGCCGCCACCAGGGCACGGGCCCGCGGGGCCCCAACTCAGCCCGTCGGGTCCGATCGGAGGCACAGCCATGAAGGATCTCTCTCGTAAACAAGTCGTCCAGCGCGGTCTCGCAGGGTTCGGTGTGCTCTCCGTCCCCGCTCTGATTGCGGCCTGCGGCGGCGATGACTCCGCGGAGCCGGCCCCGCCGCCTGCGGATCCACCGCCGGCCGAGCCGGACGCGCCACCGCCGCCACCGGCCGAGCCCGACGCACCCGCGCCGCCTCCCGCCGAGCCCGACGCGCCTGCGCCGGCAGAGCCCGACCCGCCGCCTGAGCAGGAGCGCAAGAGCCTTATCATCCTGCAGCCGACGGCGGCCGAAGCTCTCGACTGGGACGGACCGCAGGCCTCGTCATCGGCGACGCAGGAGCTCGACTCGCAGGTCTACCGGCCTCTGATCGACTACGAGTGGGTCAAGAACGGCGACATCCTCGAGCCACAGTTTGCGAGCCTCGTAGGCTCACTGGCCGAGGGCTGGGAGCAGGATGGCCTGGAGTGGACATTCCGGCTCAAGCAGGGTCTCTTCAGCTCTGCCGGCAACGAGCTGACAGCCGAGGACGTCGTCTGGACGTTCGAGCGGGCGAAGAGAGGCATCGCCGACGCTGCGTTCGCATGCGGGGCTTTCCTGGCGTTTGTCGGCTCGGTATTCACCGCTGACATCTATGGCGAGAACCCCAACGTCGAGCTCGAGGGCGAGGTCGAGGCGATCGACAAGTACACGGTCAAGATCACGCAGTTTGAGGTAAACGAGGTTTGGCCGGGCCCGCTCGCCGTGTTCTGCCTCTTGATCCTCGACTCGACGGCTGCCAAGGAGCTTGCGACGGACGATGACCCGTACGCGTTCGACGCTCTTAACAACGTCACAAGCGCCGGCTTCGGCTGGTACGAGATCGAGTCCTGGGACAAGGGCGCCGAGGTCGTCCTCAAGGCCAACGAGAACCTGATCGACGAGGTCGAGTTCACGGACATCACGATTCGCGGCGTCTCGGCTTCGGCGACACGAATCGGCGCGCTTCTTTCCGGCGACGCCGACGTCGTCACCGGCCTCTCGCCGCAGGAGTTCGACGAGGTCAGCCGAGAAGAGGGCGTGAAGGTGCTGAGCTGGTTCGGCAACCTCTTCCTCACGCTCGGGCTCAACTATCTGATTCCGCCATGGGACGGTGGCGGTGACCCGCAGGTGCAGCGGCTGCTGCGCCAGGCAGTCGCACACGCAATCCCCTACGACAACCTGATCAACGAGGTGTTCTTCGGTCAGGCTCGCAAGTGGGACTCGGTGATCACGACGGGGTTCAAGGGCCAGGTCGCGTTCCCGGGCCGCTATACGGAGGATCTCGATCTCGCCGCCTCGCTGCTGGCCGAGGCAGGGTTCCCCAACGGCGACGGTCTTGCATCGGACGGTCTCACGCTCAACTACATCGCCGAGGAGCAGAGCCGCTTCGAGCCTGCCGCGAACTTCATCAGGAGCAACCTCGAGCAGATTGGTGTTTCGATCGAGCTGGGACCGATTCCCGCGGCCGACTTCGCGACGCGGCACTCGGTCACCTGGGACATGCCCATGTTCTTCAACCAGAACACCTCGATCGCTGCCGACCCGGGCTATATGACGCAGCTCTACTTCCTCCCGGCCGATGCCGGTGGGCTGGTTAACGCGTCGAATTACGGCTCGCCTGAGCTCTCCGAGATCTTCAACCGGCAGCGGAGCGCGAGCGGTCAGGAGCGCATCGATATCCAGGCCGAGATGCAAGCGGTGTTGATCGAGGATCTCCCGCAGATCCCGGTCGTCGAGCCGGCTGTTCAGATCGCTCTACGCGAGGATCTGACGGACTGGCAGCCCAGGCTCGAGCGCGCGATGACGATGGCGACTTTCAGGACGGCCTAGCCCTTGGCCAAGAAGAAAGAGCATTGGCGGCGCGACCAGCCGCAGTTCTTCAACTTCCTCGCGCTCGATCGCGAGCCGCTGAAGGACGCCCCCGACGTGGTCGGCGGCGTCACAGGCACGCTCCTGAGCAGGGACATCCGCTCAGACAACTCGACCCTTCTCGTCGAGCTCCCTTCCGGTTGGAAGTACGAGTTCGACGGGAAGGGCGCCTCGCTCGAGCTGTTCGTGTTGCAGGGGCGCGTGACCTACGAGGGCCGCTGGATCGGACCGGGTGGTTACCTCCACCTGCCGCAAGGCGGCGGCGGGGGAGAGCTGAGCTCCGAGAACGGCGCGCTCACGTTTGTCTTCTGGGAGCCGAACCAGCCCATGTTCCCGCCTCCCTACACAAAGAACCGCGCGGTCCGCTTCCGTGAGGTTCCGTACCAGCTCATGCCGCGCGATACCGAGTCGCATGGCCTGCTGCACAAGTCAATGCGATTGCCCGACCCCTCGGGCACCGGTGGCGAAGGCGGACCCGGCGGCTTCGTCCGTGTTATGTACCTGCCGCCCGGCGAGATCTCGCCGTTCGAGCATGCACACAACGAGTGCTGGGAAGAGCTCTACGTGCTCCAGGGCGACATTCTGATCGTTGACGAGGGAGTTCACGGGCTCGGAAGCGTCAACATGCACCCGCAGGAGTGGTGGCACGGGCCCTACGTCAGCCGCTTCGGCGCGCTCTGCGTGGTGCACACCGACGCCCCGATGGGACACCCGTGGGGCCGGCGCGAGTACCCGTTCCAGCACGAGATCGTTGACGCCTACCTCGACGAGGCCGACTGGGGCATCAACGAGGAACACCAGGACTGGGCCGACACGCCCTGGCGCCGCTTCCAGGATCTTCCCGAGTTCAAGGAATGGGCTGTCGGCGACGGGGCCGAGGAGTTCGCGGACATCGTCGGCAAGGACACCGTGTCGAAGTTTCGGGCCGCGTGGGAGCGGCGGCTCTAGCTCACGGGCCCGCGCGGCCGGGCTGAGCGGGTGCATGGGATTGGCATCGATAGCTGAGATTGCCAAGGCCCTGGCCTCCGTTGTCGGCAGCGCCAACGTTCTGACGGACGAGGACGAGCGAGCCTACTTCTCGACCGACCTCTCGTTCGAGCCCCTGGAGCTTGCCGAGGCGGTCGCGCAGCCCGCGCGTGTCGAAGAGCTCCAGGCCGTCGTGCGCGTCGCCCACGAACAGGGCCTGGTCGTGATTCCGCGGGGCGGCGGCATGTCGTACACGCACGGCTACACGCCCCCGGCGCGTGGCTGCGTGATGGTCGACATGCGTGGGCTCGACGAGATCCTCGAGATCAACACCGAGGAGATGTACGTCACCGTCGAGTGCGGCTGCACCTGGGAGTCGCTGTATGAGGCCTGTCGCGCCGAGGGTGTCCGCACCCCCTTCTTCGGCCCCAACTCGGGCCGCTTCGCGACGGTTGGAGGCTCGCTCTCGCAGGACGCCGTTTTCTACGGCTCGAGTCGCCACGGCTTCGTCTCGGAGTCGGTGATCGGGCTCGACGTCGTCACCGCCGGCGGCACGCTCGTGCGGACCGGGACGTCGGCGCTCGCCGGGCGCACCCCGTTCTGGCGTCACGCTGGGCCCGACTTGACCGGGCCGTTCGTAGGCGACTCGGGCGCGCTCGGCTTGAAGGCCCGCGCCACGCTTCGCCTCGTCCCGTTCCCGGCCGCTAGCGGGTTTGCCTCGTTCGGCTACGACAGCTTCCCGGAGCAGATCGCGTCGCTGGCCGAGCTGGCCCGGGAGTGCATGGCGGCCGAGATCTACACGCTCGACACGCCCTTTCACGAGCAGCGGGTCGCGGGCGGCTTCCCGTTCCTCGCCGAGCACGACTTCAGCGTCCACTTCGCCGTCGACGGCGCGACGCAGGCAATCGTCGATGCCGAGCTCGAGCACCTGCGCGGGATCGCGCAACGACGCGGTGTCGAGATGGACAACGCCATTCCCAGGGGAATGCGCGAGGACCCCTTCGCCTGGGTCGAGCCCGTGATGCTGGGTCCCGAAGGAGAGATCTGGCTGCCCATCCACGCGATGATCCCGTTCGGGAAAGCCGTCGAGCTGGGCGAGCGCTACGAGGACTTCCTCGAGACGAACAAGGCCGCTCTCGATGCGCACGGCGTCAGCCTCACCGTCTTGACGCTCGCCGGCCACAACGCGTTCCTGTGGGAGCCGGCGTTCTACTGGCGCGACGAGCTTGGGCGCTTCCGGCTCGAGAAGATCTCGCCCGAGGGACGCGAGCGCTGGGCTGATATCGAGCCGAACCCCGAGGCGCGCGCCCTGGTCCTTCGGCTGCGTCGTGAGCTGACCGAGCTGGTCGACTCGCTCGGTGCCGTGCACTTCCAGCTCGGCCGCTACTACCGCTTCCTCGATGAGCTCGACCCGCCGACGCGCGCGTTGCTTCGGGCGATCAAGGCGCATGTCGATCCCGACGACCTGGTCAACCGAGGCTCGCTCGGGCTGGACTGAGGGTCCCCCGGCTCGAGGAAGAGCCCTAGGAGCTCAGCCCGATCCGGTGCACCCAGAATCGCCACCAGTCGAAGAGCCGGGCATGGTTGGCGCCGCCTTCGCGGGCGACCCCCAAGGCGTTGACGTGGTCGTCCTGACCGAACTTGCGATGCGACCACACGATCAGCGCATCATCGCCGTCGAACGCGCAAAAACGGCGTCCGCCGGGTCGGTCCGGTCCGTGCAGCCACAGGCCCTCGCCACCCCAGCGGGTTCCATTGCACCGGCCGACGTCCTCGGAGGGCCGAACATCGGTTGGCAGCGCGCTGAGCGCCTCGGCGTATGCCTCGTCGAGCTCGCGCCCGGTGGCGAACACTGACACCTCGATGCTGTCCGGTGAGAAGCGGATGTCTCCTTGGTCCTCTTCGGCGCACAGCGCCGTTGCGAAAGCGGCACCGCTCGGCTCGCTCGCGACCTCACAGTCGCGGAATAGCTGAGGTGGAATGACAGCCTGCAGCGTCTCGCCCGGCTCGGCATCGGGGCTGAGCGAGCCCGTGCCCTCACCCGTGCCGCCCGTGGCCGGCGCTGCGGCTTCGCCGCCAGCCTGAGCTTCGACTTCGCTGGCGCCGTCGGCTCCCGAGCCGTCACCGGGACTGTCGCCGGAGCCCGATCCGTCGCCGGGGCCGGTACTGTCACCTGGGCCCGTGCCGTCGCCGGCGCCTGTGCCCTCGCCACTGCCGGAGACCTCGCCCGAGCCCGCGCCACCATCGCTCTCGGCTGGCGGCGCCGGGGGAATCGGGTCAGGCGCCGCCGGCGGAGGAGATTCGGCCGGTGGCTCTGCGCTCGTCACGTCCGCGGCGGCAGGGCTGGCAGACGGGTCCTCGCGCGCGTCGTCGGAGCTCGTGACGGCGAGGACGACGATTGCGGCCACAAGCGCAGCGAGCCCCGCACTCGCTGCCGCAACGGCCCAGGCCGGGAGCTCGCGCAGCCAGTTCATGAGCCCACGGCGCCGGGCAGGCTGCCCTGGCTGGTCGGCCGGCACGGACGCGGTACTGTCAGCCGCTTCAAGCTCGGGTTCGACCGTAGTCGGCTCAGCGGCGCCCAACGCCACTCCGGCTGCCGCTGTCCTCTGAACGGGCTGCCGCAGCACGGCAGCGCGCGCGGCGCCGGCGAGCTCCGAGCAGGAGTCGTAGCGCTCGTCCCGCTGCTTCGCCATGGCACGCTCGATCACGGCGTCGATGGCCGGGGCGATACCAGAACGAGAGTCGCTGACCTTCGGTGGAGGCTCGGTCAGGTGGGCATGCATCACCGCCACCTCCGCGTCGCGGTCGAACGGCGGCCGGCCGACGAGCATCTCGTAGAGGACGCAGCCGAGAGCGTAGACGTCGGCGCGACGGTCGACGTCCATGCCCTCGATCTGCTCGGGCGCCGAGTAGTCGGCGGTACCGACGAAGAACCCGGTCTGTGTCGACCCGCGTGAGCCGGTGTGCTTTACGACCCCAAAGTCGGTGACATAGACGCGGTCGGAGCCCTGCTCGATCAGGATGTTGGCCGGCTTCACGTCGCGATGGACGAGGTCGCGTTCGTGGGCGGCGTCGAGCGCAGAGGCCGTCTGCTCGAGCGTGAACATCGCCCGTCCGATGTCGAGAGCGCCGTCGCCTGCAAGCAGTGTCTTCAGATCGCTCCCCTCGACGAGCCGCATGGCGATGTACAGCTCACCGTCTTCGTCTCCGGCGTCGTAGATGGGGATGACGTTGGGATGGTCGATCTCGGCAGCGCGCCGCGACTCGCGCTCGAACCGCTCGCGGAAGCTCTCGTCGTCGCTAAGCGGCGAAGCAAGCACCTTGAGGGCGACCTTCCTGCCCAGACGCATGTGCTCGGCTACGTAGACGACGCTCATGCCGCCGCGTCCGAGCAGCGACTCGAGCCTGTATCCGCCGACGCTCTTTCCGATCCGTGTGCTCTGTCGCTCGTCCGGCATTCGGTGTTGGGAGGGACGGTGCCCACAGAGAGAATACGCCGCTCCTGCTACTTCTACGACATCGATGCTCCGAACGACCCAGAGCTTGCTGGCCGTAGTATCGGCGACTACCGGCTCGAGGCGAAGCTCGGCGAAGGAGCGATGGGCATCGTCTACCGCGCCCGCCGGGCGAGCGAGGGACCACGCGTTGCGCTCAAGGTTCTTCGCCCCGAACTCGGTTCCAACCCAGTATTCGTGCGGCGCCTCTGGCGCGAGGCTCTGATCGCGCGCGACGTTCAGCACGAGAGACTCGTCCCGATCATCGAGGTCGGCCAGTCGGAATCGACGCACTACCTCGCGATGGCCTATGTCGAGGGTGAGTCGCTCCAGCAGAGGCTCCGACGCTCGGCGCTCGCCCGAGATGACGCTCTGAGGCTTGTCGCTGATCTCGCCGCCGGCCTCGACGCGTTGCACGCGCGGCGGCTGATCCATCGCGACGTCAAGCCGTCGAACGTTCTGCTCACTCGTCAGGGCCACGGGCTGCTGACCGACTTCGGTCTGGCGCGCGGGCCTGCCCACACGGTGCTGACGAAGCCCGGCCAGATCGTTGGGACACCCCACTACCTGGCTCCGGAGATCATTCGCGGGGACCCGGCAAGCCCGGCGAGCGATATCTACGCGCTCGGATGCCTCACACATGCGGCTCTGCATGGGCGTCCGCCGTTTAACAGCGTGAACGTCTTCGAGGTCACGGTCGCCCACTTCGAGCTGGATCCGCCGCGGCTCGCTGGCAGGGTGGAGGGCGTGTCGCCGCTTCTGGATGCCGCGATCCGTGCAGCGCTGGCCAAGGATCCGGCGAAGCGGCCAAGAAGCGGCCGAGCTTACGCGCTTTCGCTCTGGGAGGCGGGCGGCGTGGGCGATGCGTCGGCCGCTCCGAGCGACCAGGTGTAGCGAGTGAGATCCTCGGGCGCCGTCAGACCGCCCGGTCGAAGACCACGTCGCACGAGCGCGACCGGAACGCTGAGCGCGGCGGCGGCGTCTCGGCGCAGCTCACCGACCCCGTGCTGGCGCCAGGACTCGCTCAGGCCGAGCAGAACGATGCTCGTGCCGGCCGCAGCGTCAACAAGCGCGCTCGTGCCGGCTGCTGCGAGCACCGGCTCGGTCGAGACACCGACGAGACCCTGAACGGCCAGAGCTGCGTGCGCCAAGAGCCGGCTCGCGTCACGTCCGGCCGTGGCGCCCTGGAGCGAATCCATGAGATGCAGCACCGCGCCGGTCGACGCTGCAAGCCATGCGCCCAGCTCGAGGGCGGCCCAGTCGTGCTCGCTGGCACCGAACGGCACGAGCACGGGCGCGCTCTCGGCCGGCATCACAGGGGTGTCGCCCTGGCCGATCAGGACGGCGACGTCGCACGGCGCGGCATCGAACAGCGCTTCGAGACGCGACGGAAACGCGGGCTGGGCGAGCTCGTCGACGGACACGTCCGTGAGCACGAGATCCACGTCTTGCTCGGATGCGAGCCGAACAAGGTCGTCGCCTGCGTCGCTGCTTGTGAAGGCGGCGGCTCGTGCCGGCACGGTGTCGATCGGGTCAGAAGCGGCTGCAGAGCCCGTGCCCGACGCAGCGGCTCACACGGCAGCGAGAGCGCGCGCGATTCTCTGCGCTCCAAGCAGCCTCGTGGCCTTCGACGCCCTCCTTACGCTCGCGGAGCCCCTGGCCGTGGCCGAGCCGCCGCACGAACTTGTGCTCGCGCGGCTGATCGACGTAGCCAAGCCCGAGACGACGACCGCCGAGCTGACCGAGGTGACGAGCGCGCTCAATACGTTGCGCGATCGGCTCGCTTCGGCGCTCGTGATTTCCGGCTCTGGAGCGGCAAGCTCGTGGTCGTGGTTGAGAATCCGACGCTCGAGCGTCTGGAGCGCGGGTCCGGGATCGATGCCGAGATGCTCGACGAGCGCGGCGCGCGTCTCTTGAAACACCTCGAGTGCCTCTGCTTGGCGCCCGGCGCGGTAGAGGGCGAGCATCAGCTGCCCGCGTGGGCGCTCGCGCAGCGGCTGCTGGCTGACGAGCTCCCGGAGCTCGGGTACCAGCTCGCTATGGCGGCCGAGCGCAAGGTCCGCCTCGAAGCGCTCCTCGAGCGCGACGAGCCGTAGCTCCTCGAGCCGTGCGATCGCAGTCTGCGCGAACGCCTCGTAGGCGAACTCGGCCAGCGGCGGCCCTCGCCACTCATCCAGGCCCTGTCGCAGTCGCTCCGCGGCGTCTGTGAACCGACCGTCGATGAGGGCCGCGCGACCATCGTTCAGTGCTTCCTCGAATCTCGACAGGTCGAGCGCCTCAGGTGCGAGCTCGAGCAGGTATCCCGGTGCCCGCGTGACGAGGGCCTCGCGGCCGCTGTCGCCGAGCGCCTTGCGCAGGTTCGAGACGTAGACGGCCACCGTGTGGGCCGGCCGCCGCGGCGGCTTGGCGCCCCAGATCTCGTCGACGATGCGATCGGTGGAGACCACCTCACCGGCGTTGAGTAAGAGGAGCGCGAACAGCGCCCGCTGTCTGGCGCCCCCGAGCGTGAGCTCCGAACCGGCCTCGTCGAGCGTCTGGAATGGGCCGAGGATGCCGAATCGCACAGTACGTGTGACGCTAGCAAGCGCGTCCTGTACCTCATTCGCTTGCGCGGTCGCGCGCCCGGGCACGCGAGAGGGGCAGCCGCAGCCGCCCCTCTCGCCACCTGGTTGGGTGACCTGGTGAGCGTTGTCTGTACTACGACTTGGCCTCGATCGAGCGGATGCGGTCGATGGCTTCGTCGTAACGAGCCTCGTCGAATCCCTTGCCGCCCTTGACCACGTCGCGACCGCCCTTGAGTGCAAAGAGCGTGTCGTCTCCGCGCTGCCCGAACATGCGGTCTCGGCCCTTGCCGCCGACGAGCTCGTCGTCGCCGGCGCCGGCCTTGATCAGGTCACGGCCCGCGTTGCCGCGCAGGGTGTCCTCGCCGCCCTGGCCGAGGATGCGGTCTCGGCCCTTGCCGCCGATGACGAGGTCATCGCCCGGCCCGGCCTTGATCACGTCGTTGCCAGCGAGCCCGCGGATGACGTCGTCGCCGCCGAGGGCGCAGATCACATCGTGACCAGGCGTGCCGACGAGCACGTCATCACCGGGAGTGCCGGTGATCGTGCAGCCGTTCTGGCCGTTGCTCTGGCCGTCGTTGCCGTTCTCGCCGTTGCCGTTCTCCGGCGCCTGGGGTCCCTCGGGCGTCTCGTCCTCGCCGCTCTCGGGAGGCGTGGGGAACTCGAAGCCCACTGCCTGCCAGTCGGCCTTCTGAGCGAAGCCGTAGTTCGTCACGAGCGGCGCAGCGCTCTTCGAGGCGACATCGAGCACGAACAGTTGATGGCCAACGCCGCGGTATGCGACCTTCTGCCCGTCCGGGGAATAGACCGGATGGACGTGAGTGCTCGCGCCCGTGTTCGTCGTCAGCTGTGTCGGCGCTCCGGTCCCGTTGGTCGCCATCGACCACAGGTGCAAGTCGCCGCCGGCTTCGTTGCTGTAAACGATCTGCGCGCCGTCGGGGCTGTAGGTCGGATGACGATCGGCCTCGTCGTTCTTGGTGAGCTTCTTCGCGCCGCCGAACACGAGGTGCGTCGACGAGACGGGGTGCGAGTAGATCTCGTAGTCGCCGTCGAAGTTGCTCTGGAACGCGATCCGCTTGCCGTTGGGCGACCAGGCCGGATGCCTCTCGTGGTACGTGGTCGGAGACGGCAGCTGCGGAGGCAGCTCGAACACGCCGTCCAGGCCGGGCTTGATCTTGGCGATCGTCTCGAGGCCGACGACCTGCGTGGTGACGAAGATGCTCTTGTAGCTCTTGACGAGCTTCTTCGCGTCGCTACCATCAGCCTTCATCACGAAGACCCGATCGGCGTTCCCGTCCTTGGCGACGTAGGCGATCCGCGTGCCGTCGGGCGACCATGCGGGGCTCCGCTCGGCCGCTGGCGTCTGTGTGATCGGAGCCTGATTGCTGCCGTCGATGTTCATGACCCAGATGTCGCCGGCGCGGGCGTATGCGACCTTCTCGCCGTCCGGCGAGACGCTTGGGTCGCGTTCGACGGCGTCGTTGCTCGCGAGCGGCGTGATGCCCGTGCCGTCCGGGTTGACCGAGTAGACGTCGTAGTTGCCTGCCTTGTCGGAGGCGAACACGACCTTGCCATTATCGCCCGGGACGGTTGCCCCGGCGGGCGCTGCGATCGTGAGGGCCGCGGCCGTTGCGGCTGCGAGTCCAGCGATCCTCGTGAGTCCCTTTAGTGTCTTGTCTGCCTTCATTGTCCCGCTCCTTCCAGCTCGTGTGCGTTGCGACTGGTTGAAGCGTCGGAGGAGCCCCTCAAGAGGCGATCAAGACCGGATCAAGAGCTAGGGGTGCGGGTGTTTCCGCAGGGCCGTCAGGCGACGGTCATGGGTAGGTCTTTCCCTCGACCCAGCCGAGCTCGTCGAAGGTGTGTGGGTCGTGGGTGAAGAACCAGCGCGCGCCCGTCTCTTCCTGCAGCTCGAGCAGCCGCCGGCGGCTCTTCACGTAGGCCGAGGGAAACCAGATGATGCCGGGGAGGGTCATCTCGTCGATGTTCCACTGCGTCCAGCACGCGTCGCCCGATAGCAGCACTGGCCCGGTCTCGGGAAGCTGAAGCAGAAGCGATTGGTGCCCGGGCGTGTGGCCAGGCGTGCTGAACAGCTTCACGGCCCCGTCGCCGAACAGGTCGTGGTCGCCCTCGATCGGCTCGTAGTTGAGTTGGTCGGGCGCGATCTGGTCGAGCGGGTATTCGCGCACCATCGAGGGGATGTCCGGGTCGCGCGCATAGTCGAGCTCGGCCTGCTGGCAGATGAAGGTCGCGTCGGGGAAGTAGAGGTGCCCGCCCACGTGGTCGCCGTGCAGGTGAGTGCACACGACGTAGCGCACGTCTTCGGGCGCGAGGCCGAGCTTCTCGAGCTGGGCGGGAACCTCTTGGCCCGGGGACATGAGCGGCATGCCGATACGCTCGTCGGCCTCGCCCCAGCTCTCTGAGGCGTCGCTGACTGCCGAATCGTGCACACCGGTGTCGACGACAACCGCGCCGTCGGGGTGGTTGATGACGCTCCACGTTGTCGTGCACTTCTCGGGCTGGCCGAAGCCCAGCGTGACCGTGAGCACAGAGCGGTCGAGGATGAAGTGGCAGGAGTTGAACGGCGTGAACGTGAGCTCGGCCACGGGCGACACCTTAGACTTGTGCCGCTCGCCTGGCCGATCGCCGGCCGCAGCACCGGTCACGACCCGAGGAGAAGCGTTGATCGAGTTCGGCATCTTCCAGAACGGCGCCAGCCCGGCCGAGCCCGTCGAGGTCGACGGCGTGCTCGTCTCGAGCGACGACCTCGAGCAGAACAACCGCTCGCGGCAGCAGACCGTGATCGATCAGATCAAGCAGGGCATCCTCGCCGACGAGCTCGGGTTCGACTACTACTGGCTGACCGAGCACCACTTCCAGCCCGAGGGAGTCGAGTTCAACCCGAACCCGATCCTGACCGAGATGGCGATCGCCGTTCACACGAAGCGGATCCGCCTCGGCCAGAACGCGAACATCCTTCCCTGGCATCACCCGCTGCGCCTGGCCGAGCAGCTCGCGACGCTCGACATCGTCAGTGGTGGACGCGTCGAGATCGGCATCGGCCGCGGCTATCAGCCCCGCGAGGCCGAGACCCTCGGCGGCCAGCTCGGCTCGACGGTGCAAGATCAGGAGCGCAACCGCTCCTACTACGAGGAGGCCTACGAGATCCTGCTCAAGGCCTTCACCGAGCCCTCGTTCTCGCACCACGGCGAGTTCTTCACGATCCCGCCGACCTACACGCGTTGGAACCACAAGGTGACGAAGGCCTACTTCAGCCGTGACGACGTGGCCCGCAACGTCGAGGACGTGCTCGACGAGGGCCCGCCCGACCTGTACGCCTCGGGGAACCCCGTCGTTGCGACGACCACGCGGCTGAAGGAGCTTTCGGTGATGCCGCAGCCGATTCAGAAGCCCTATCCGCAGTTCTGGGAGCCCACGTCGTCCGAGCGATCGATTCGCTGGGCTGCACGGAACGGGATCAACCCGATCTTCATCGCGGAGCCGAACGGGCGGCTCGAGAAGGTGCTCGAGCGCTACATCGACGAGGCCTCGGCGCACGACTGGCCCGATCGCCTCGACCGCGGCGAGTTCAAGCTTCCGTATGACTCCGAGAAGCGCCGCGGCTGCGCGGTCGGCCGCTGGATCCACATTGTCGACAAGGGCGTTGGCGATCGCGAGAAGTTCCTGAACGGCCTGCAGATGCAGTGGGACTGGTACGGCTCGTTCGGGTTCGCCTTCGCGCTCGTCGAGCCCGGCGACCCGGTGCCCGACCTGGAGGCGCGCGTCGACCCGGAGTGGATCGTCGAGAAGAAGGTCGCGCTGGTGGGAACGGTCGACTACGTGATCGAGGAGATCCTGAGGACGCGGGAGATCTGCGGCGGCGAGGATTTCAACTTTACGGCCTATCTCGAGACCAACGGTCTAAGCGAGGAAGAGGTCGAGATGGAGATGCGCGTATTCGCCGAGGAGGTTATGCCCGTGCTTCGGCGCGAGTGCGGAGGAGGACCCGACTTCCCCGAGAGCACGCTCGAGTGGACGCCCGAGACAAGCGGAAACTGAAGGAGGAAGACATGGCAGACGTCACGATGAAGAGCATCGGTGAGATGGAGAAGTCAGAGGGCGGAGGGTTCCACTACGCAGCTAAGTCGCTCGGCGTGAGCGCCTGGGGCATGAACGTCGAGAAGTTCTCGGCCGGCTGGGACGGGTACCCCGAGCACGACCACGCCGGCAACGGCCAGGAAGAGGTGTACATCCCGATCGAGGGCTCCGTCACGCTCACTGCGGACGGCGAGAGCTGGGAGCTGACGCCGGGCACGATGGCGCGCGTTGGCGCCAAGCAGACGCGAAAGGTGATCCCGGGCGACGAGGGCGTCACGATGGTCGTGATCGGTGGGACGCCCGGCGAGGCGTACGAGGCGAAGAAGGGCTAGCTCGGCACGAGCTGCCGCTCGAGCGACCCGGGCTCGATCGCGCGCTCTGCCCACGACCAGAGCTCGCGGCCCGCAAGCTCGCCCTCGTAGATCGCGTGGTCGAGGCGCCGTGGGGCTACGCAGTCGCCGATGCGCCGCACCTCGTAACTGAGGCCGTCGAGCTGGCGGTAAAGGTCGTCGTTAGCGACCGGTGGTAGGGCCAGTACGACCGTGTCGGCCTCCCGCTGCTCCTCGGTCTGGGCGAGCAGGTCGAGCACCGAGACCGTGGTGCCTTCGACTCCGGTCGCCCAAGCGCTCAGCTGATAGCGGAGACCTTTCTGCACGAGCTGCGCGGGTACGAACCCGGCTTCTGAGGTGCTCGCCAGCGGCGGAAAGAGCATGGGGAACCGGCTCACGAGCTCGACCTCATGGCGGCGGTCGAGCAGCAACTCGATGAGTCCGGCCGTCGTGCGGGTGCCGTCGTCGTCGAGGACGATCACGCGGCGGCCCACCTCCGCATCGCCGCGTAGAACGGCCGCGGTAGTCACGACGTTCGGCTGCTGGGAGCCAGGCAGCTTCAGTACATGAGGAAGGGCGTGGCAGAAGCCGTCTGCCCGAGGCGTCGCGCCCGTTGCGACCACGACCAGGTCGGGCCGCAGCTCCTCGAGGAGCGCCGGGGTTGCCTCTGTGTCGCGGCGCACGTCGACGCCCTCGCGCTTGAGGGACGCCTCGAGGTCTTCGATCAGACGTCCGAGCGTCTCGCGACTCGGCGTCTTCAGCGCGAGCCTGATCTGGCCGCCAAGCTCCGCGTCGCGCTCGAGCAGGGTCACGGTGTGCCCGCGCCTGGCCAGCGTCTCGGCCGCTTTCAACCCTGCCGGTCCGCCACCGACGACGACGCATCGTCGCGCCTCTGCGGCTGGCTCGAGCGTGCCGACCCCGAAGAGCCGCTCGCGTCCGGCGGCGGGGTTGATCGCGCAAGTGATGGGGAGCCCGCGCGTCGCGCGTCCGACGCAACTCTGGTTGCAGCGAATGCAGCGAACGATCTCGTCGGCACGCCCCTGGCGCGCCTTGTTCGCCCACTCGGGGTCGGCAATCTGGGCGCGGATCAGCGCGACCATGTCGGCCTGGCCGCTCGCGACGAGCTCCTCAGCCTGCTCCGGGTCGACGAGGCCGCCGACCGCGATTGTCGGGAGTGGGCCCACGGCGGCCTTCATCGCCGCCTGATGCTCGAGCAGCCAGCCGTCCTCGAGCTGCGGCGGGCCGACCGCCCAGCCCATGTTCGTCATTCCGGCCGTGACGTTCAGGTACTCGATCAGGCCCTCGTCGGCGAGGGTTTGCGCGACGCGGACACCGTCGCGAATACCGAGCCCGCCCTTCGCGTAGTCGTCCATCGAGACGCGGGCGCCGACGATGAAGGTCGGGCTCCTGAGCTCACCGATGCGCCGCATCACCTCGAGCGGGAAGCGCATGCGATCTTCGAGCGAGCCGCCGTACTCGTCGTCGCGCACGTTGAAGAGGGGGGAGAGGAACTGGTGGAAGAGGTAACCGTGCGCGAAGTGGATCTCGACGCCGTCGAAGCCGGCCGCCTGCGCGTTCTCGGCCGCGCGCACGAAAGCCTCGACCGCCTCGGTGATGTCTTCGCGCTCCATCGCCTTCGGCGTCTCGTTGAACGCCGGCGAGCGGATCGCCGAGGCGCTCCAGAGCACGCGGAGGTCGTCGGAGCCGTCGCTTGCGCCCTTGCTGCCGTAGTGGGAGAGCTGCGCGATGATCTTGGCGCCGTGCTCGTGTACCTCGCTCACGACGGCGCGGTCGGCCTCGGTCTGCGCGTCCTGCCACTGCGAAGGCGAGATGCGCGCGAAGGCGGCGACTGAGGTGGGGTGGACCATCCGGTTGTCGGTGATCAGGAGCCCGGCGCCGCCCTTCGCTCGCTCGACCTGGTACGCGGCCGTTCGCGCCGTGTCGATCCCGTCGGCCGTGAAGTACTTGCCGTGTGCCGACTGCACGACCCGATTGCGAAGCGTGAGGCCACCGATCTCGAGCGGGCTGAAGAGATGCGGGTACGGCGTCACGGGCTGCCCATCTTCTAGCATCACGCACCATGACGTCAGTAGCCACGACACCCGATCAAGTCGCCGCCGCAAAGGCGCACCTCTGGGGCTCTTTCGGCAAGGACCCCTCCTACTTCGATCAGACAGGCTCGATCATCGCCCGCGCCGAGGGCTCGGCGATCATCGACGTTGACGGCAATCGCTTCATCGACGCCTGGTCGTGCGCCTGCGCGGCCACGCTTGGCTACAACCATCCCGACGTCGTCGAGGCGATGCGCGAGCAGATGTCGGCGATCGTCCAGAACCCGACCGGCTGGCCGGCGAGCACCGTCCAGGTCGAGCTGGCCGAGCAGCTCGCCGCGCTCACGCCGGAGCCACTGCAGTACACCATCTTCTCGACCAACGGCACCGACGCGAACGAGACAGCGATCAAGATCGCGCGCCAGTACTTCCAGCTGCAGGGCAAGAGCATGAAGTACAAGGTCCTGAGCCGCGATCGCGCCTACCACGGCATGACCTTCTCGACGCTCGCGGCGGGCGGCATGAGCCGTCGGCGCAAGTACATGGAGCCGTTGCCGACCGGATTCGCACAAGTGGGCACCCCGTACTGCTACCGCTGCGCCTACCCCGGATCGTGCCCGGACTGCGGCATCGAGTACGCCGAGGAGCTGCGCCGAGAGATCGAGGCTCAGGACCCGGCCACCGTCGCCTGTTTCATGCTCGAGCAGACCACCGTCGGCGGAGGCGTCCTGCCACCCACGCCCGGCTACCTCGAGCGCGTGCGTGAGATCTGCGACGAGTACGACGTGCTGCTGATCTTCGACGAGGTGATCACCGGCTTCGGGCGGACGGGCACGTGGTTCGAGTGCGAGCAGCACGGGGTCGTTCCCGATGTGATGACCGTCGCCAAGGGCCTGACCTCCGGCCACGCAGCCTTGTCGGGAACGCACGTGCGCGCCGAGATCGCCGAGTGCTTCTTCGGCGACCCGTCGCGCCACCTGATGCACGGGCACACGTTCGGAGGCATGCCCGTCCCCTGCGCGGCGGCGCTGGCAACGATCCAGGTCAAGCGCGAGAGCGGGCTCGTCGACAAGATCCCAGCAAGGAGCGCCGCGATCCGGGCCGAGCTCGACGCCATCGCCGAGCGCTCGCCGCTCGTCGGAGACGTTCGCAACCAGGGCATGCTGTTTGGGATCGAGCTCGTCGAGGATCGCGAAACCAAGGCCAACTGGGACGAGGCAACCCGTGGGAAGATCGCCAAGATCGTCGGGGAACGGGCGCACGAGCAGGGCGTGATCCTCCAGCCCTTCAGCCAGTTCGGGACCTCTTTCATCTCGATCGCGCCGCCGCTCAACGTCGCCGACTCCGACGTCGAGGTGATCCTCGGGGCGCTCGAGTTCGCGCTCGGCGCTCTCCAGAGCGAGCTCGGCTAGCCAGGCGCTTGTGCGGCTCGTCGGCGTCGATATCGGCGGCACCTTCACGGACTTCGCCGTGCTTGATGAGCGCACGGGTCGCCTCGAGACGTACAAGACCCCGTCGGCACACGACGATCCGCTTCGCGCCATCCAGAAGGGCGTGGCCGAGCTCGAGATCGAGCTCGACTCCGTCAGCCGCTTCGCGCACGGCACGACGATCGGGACGAACGCCGTACTAGAGCGTCGTGGCGCGCGGACGGCGCTCGTCACCACCGCGGGCTTCCGCGATCACATCGAGATCGGCGACAACCGCCGATACACCGGCGGCCTGTTCGATCCGCACTGGCAGCGGACGCGGCCGCTCGTTCCGATACCGCTTCGACTCGAGATTCGCGAGCGCATCCTCGCCGACGGCTCGGTCGAGACAGCGCTGAACCGCGAGGATCTCGACGCGGTCATCCGCAAGCTGACGCGCCAGAAAGTCGAGTCGGTGGCGGTCTGCTTCATCAACTCCTACCGGAACGACACGCACGAGACCGACGTCGGCGCGGCGATTGACGCGGCCACCAACGGCGTCGAGGTGTCGGTCTCCTCGGAGATCGTCCCGGAGTGGCGCGAGTATCCACGTTTCTCGACCGCGGTCATGAACGCCTACGTCAAGCCGCTGCTGCGCAGCTACCTCGACGAGCTCGTGAACGAGCTGCGTGCCGGCGGCTGCACCGGCGAGCTCCTGTTCATGAGCTCGAGCACAGGCCTCGTCTCGCAGGGCTCGGCCTCGTCGTATCCCGTGCGGCTCATCCTCTCTGGCCCCGCAGCCGGCGTTGTCGCCGGCATCGAGCTCGGGCGCCTCACCAACCGCCACGACCTGATCACCTACGACATGGGCGGAACGAGCACTGACGTGTGCCTCGTCGAGAAGCTCTCGGCGCCCGTGTCGTCGAAGCGCGTGCTGCAGGCCTTCCCACTGATGACGCCGATGGTCGACGTCGAGACGGTCGGCGCCGGCGGCGGCAGCATCGTCTGGATCGACGTTGCCGGCGCGCTTCGTGTCGGCCCCCAGAGCGCCGGCGCCGAGCCCGGGCCTGTCTCCTACGGGCGCGGCGGCGAAGAGTTCACGGTCACCGACGCCAACCTGCTACTGAACCGGCTGAGTCCGGCCGGGCTCGGGGGCGGCAAGATCACGCTCGATCGGGCGCTCGCCGAGCACGCGGCCGACGAGCTCAACAAGCAGGCCGGCTTCGACGACGCGGTGCAGCTGGCAGACGCGGCCGTCAGGATCGCTGTCACGAACATGTGCGCGGCGGTGCGCGAGATCTCGGTGCAGCGCGGGCACGATCCGCGCGACTTCGCGCTCGTGCCCTTCGGCGGCGCCGGCCCGATGCACGCCACGCTGATCGCCGAGGAGCTCGGTATCCCGACGATCGTCGTGCCACAGGCTCCTGGAAACGTGTGCGCGGTTGGTCTGCTCGCGGCGGATCTGCGCCACGATCTCGTCGAGAGCATTCACACGCCGATCGACGACGTCGACGTCGCAGCTCTCGAAGGGCTGCTGCGCGGGCTCGCCGAGCGCGGCCGCGCCCTCTTATTGGCGGAAGGGGTGGCGAAGTCTCGCCTCGACACGCAATACGTGCTCTCGGTGCGTTACGCGGGGCAGTCGTTCGAGCTCGACCTGCAGGTGCCGCGGCCGCGGATCTCGAAAGCGAGCCTCGCGCGCGACTTCGACGCGCTTCACGCGAAGACCTACGGCTACCACCGCGAGGGGCACCCGCTCGAGCTCGCACACGCGCGCGTCGCGGTCGTGGGGACGCTGAAGAAGCCTGAGCCGAAGCGTCAGACCGCGGGCAGGCGTAAGCCGCCCAAGGCGGCGGTTCGCAAGAGCCGGCGCGTGTTCTTCGACGGCCGGCGCCGTACGTCGACTGTGCTCGACCGTGCCGCTCTGGTGGCCGGCACCCGATTCGACGGCCCGGCCGTGGTCGAGGAGGACGGGTCGGTCACCGTCGTCTGGCCCGGCTGGAGCGCACGAATCGACGAGTACGAGAACATCGTCCTGGAGCGCTCATGACCCCACGCACCGCCACTCGCCCCGACGTCGACGCCGTCACCCTCGAGGTCGTCCATGCCTTCCTCGTCAGCACCGTCCGCGAGATGCGCGCCAACATGGCCAGCTCGGGCTGGAACATCGCGCTCGTCGAGACGCTCGACTTCTCCTGCGGCCTGATCTCGAACCAGGCCGAGCTGGTCGCGATGTCCGAGGACATTCCCAACCACGTTTTCGCAATCGCCTACCACGCGAAGCTCGCCCAGGAGACCTACGGCGACGACCTCTCGCCGGGCGACATCCTGCTCACGAACGACCCGTACACCGGCGGGCCCCACATGAACGACATCCTGATGCTCTACCCGCACTTCGTCGCCGGTGAGCTGGCACTGATGATCGCGATCCGCGCGCACTGGGCCGACATGGGCGGCAAGAACATCGGCTCGATCGCCGGACAGTCGCGCGAGATCTTCGAGGAGGGCATCCGCATGCCGCTCGTCAAGGTTGGCCAGAACGGCGTCCCCAACGACGACATCGTCCAGATCTTGCTCGCGAACGTACGCAACGGGGACGAGGCGCACGGCGACTTCCTCGCGATGATGGGAACGTGCAAGCAGGCATCGGCGCGGCTCGACGAGGTCGTCGATCGCTACGGTGCAGCGATCGTCCTCGAGTGCATCGAGGCTATCCTCGCCCGTTCCGAGCGCGTCGTACAGCAGGCGATCAACGAGCTCCCCCGAGGTCAGTACTTCTACGAGGATTACCTCGAGAGCGACGGCTATACCACTGATCCCGTCCGTGCCGAGTGCACGCTCACGGCGACCGGGCGCGAGCTGATCTTCGATTTCACCGGAACGGCTGCTCAGGTGCGCGGGCCGATGAATGCGGGCCCAGCGTGCGCGTATTCGGGCACGTTCACGATCGTGAAATCGTTCCTCGACCCGGCCACGCCGGTTAACGGCGGCGCGATGCGACCGGTTCAGGTCGTGGTCCCGGAAGGCACGTTCATGAGCGCCACGCCGCCGGCGCCGGTCGGCGGCTTCGCCGAGGTGATCTACCTCGCCGAGCACGTCGCCCACGGGCTGCTGGCGCAGCTCATTCCCGATCGGATTGGCGCACCGCCCGAGGTGGGCGCCAACCACACCTACCTCACGGGCTGGGACGAGCAGGCCGGGCGCCACTGGCTCTCGTACGAGTACCCGCGCGGCGGCACCGCCGGCTCGTGGCTGGTCGACGGCTCGAACGCGGTCTGCCAGTACGACCTCGGCGACATCGTCTGCACGGTTCCGGTCGAGCGCTCGGATCTCGAGTACCCGCTCGTCGTCGAGAGCCACCATCTGCGCCTCGACTCGGGCGGGCCCGGATATCGGCGCGGCGGCCTCGGGAGCCAGCGGACGATACGCGTCGCTTCGCCCGAGGGCTGCAGCCTCAATCTCGTCGGTGAGGAGGCGATCATCCCCAAGCTCGGGATGGCCGGCGGAACGACGGGTGCCCTCAACAGTTTCACGGTGATCAGGGATGGCGATGAGTTCATCCCGGGCGGCATCCCGTCGAAGGCGGGCAGGTTCCCGCTTGACGATGGCGACGTCCTCCTGATGAAATCACGCGGTGGCTCGGGCTGGGGCGACCCGCTCGAGCGCGAGCCCGAGCGTGTCCTCGACGATGTTGAGGCCGGTTATGTGAGCCGGGGGCAGGCGCGCTCGGCCTACGGTGTCGTGCTGCGCCGCGGCGAGATCGACAAGCGTGAGACAGCGGCGTTGCGGAAGGCCATGCGCGCGGCGCGGCGCGAGATCACGGTGGCGAGCGCGGCCGAGGACGAGTACGACGAAGTCGGGCGGCGGATCTGCCGGCTCGGGCGCAAGTTTGCGAAAGAGCTGGGCGTCAAGGACGGCCATCTCGTCGAGTACGTGCCGCGGCGGCTCGGGCCGCACGTGAAGGCCTGGGTTGTTGTCGACGCGAAGCTGGCGGGTGCGCGCTCACCGCTCGGGCCGAAAGGGCGCGGCGTGATGCGGGCGCGGGGCGGCTCGAAGCTTGTGTTGCGGCCGCTCGAGCCCCCGATCTAGATCACGCGCCTAGCCCGCGGCTACTCGTAGTCGGCGAACTCGGCCACAACCGGCGCGAACAGCTCGTCGATCGGCGTCTCTGCCGATGTCGCCGGTGGCGCGAACAGCACAACATCGACGCCGGCCGCTCTGAATCGCTCCAACTGCTCTCGACATCGACTTGCGGGGCCGAGCACGAGCACGTCGTCGAGCAGCTCGTCCGTGATCGCCCGCTCGGCGGCCTCCATATCGTTGGCCTCGAGCCCCTGAGCGAGCGCCTGCATCTCGTCCTCGAAGCCGGCGCGGGCAAACAGCTCCTGGTAGCTCTTCAGCCCGCAGTAGCCCAGCATCGTCATCCGGCCCAGACGTCGCGCCTCGGCCAGGTCATCCGAGAGCAGGATCCGCGCGTACAGCGCGATCAGACAGCTGTCTGATCGGCCCGCCCTCCGCTCACCTTCGCGCACCGTTGCGACGACCTGATCGAACGTGCTGAGCGGATTCATGTGGAAGTTGACCGCCGTGGCAATCTCGCCGGCCAGGCGCGCCATCGGCGGGCGCAGCGCAGCGAGCCAGATCGGCGTTCGATCGCCCTCGCCCAGGTGCGTGCGCACGTCGGCGACGTACTCGCGCATCTCGGTCACAGGCTTCGGCATCTCGATCCCGAGCGGGTTGTTGATCGCCGGGTGGCTGCACCCGAGCCCCAGCACCATCCGGCCGCCCGAGAGCTCGTTGATGATCGAGACGAGCGACGCGGTGTTATACGCATGGCGGAAGTAGCTGATCGCCACGCTCGACCCGACGTTGATCCGCTCGGTCACCGTGGCCATGTAGAGCGCTGCCGCGACGCTGTCGTTGTTGCCAGCGTATGGGCCCTCGTCCGAGAACACGTAGTCCCAGCCGGCCGACTCGATCGCCTGCGCGGTGCTGGCGAGGCGCTTCCACTCGCCGGGACGCACCGGGATGACGGCTCCACAACGCACGGCGCGGACCTTAATACTGCGCGACGACCGAGGAGGTTTTGGTGACCGCCAGGGCGTTCTTCTTCACCAGGATCCGTGACGAGGCCAGCGGCGCCGCCTACGAGCGCTGGGCCGCCGAGGTCGACTACCCGTTCACGCGCCCGCAGCCTTCGGTTGGTCGCTACGAGATCATGCGCGTCGACCCTGCGGTCGTGGGCGATGGCTCGGCTCGCTGGGCGTACCTCGAGCTGATCGAGGTGCTCGATGCGGACCTGTTCCCGAGCGTCTTTGAGCAGCCCGAAGCCAAGCCGATCATCGATGAGCTGCGCACGTTCATCGCGCCCGATCCGCTCGGGTTGGTCGGTAGGCAGGTGGTCATGGCGGGGGATAGGGAAGAGTTGCGCTCGTCTGTGCGTGCGGCGGTCGCGGTCCGCCTTGTCGCGGGCCAGGAGCGGGGCGCCTACGAAGCGCACGTCGCGGGCGCCGTCGACGCCCTCGCTGCGGAGCCAGGCGTCGAGCGCGTCGAGGTGGTTGCGATCACGGGCCGCTACAAGCGCGAGGAGCCGGCGCCTTTCGAGTATCTGGTCGTCGTCGATCTGCCGCCCGGCGCGCGCGGCTCCGGAACCCTCTCGTGGGATGTCGCTGCGCTTCTGCCGTCAGACCTGACGGATCCACAAGCCTCGTTTGCGCTTGTCGGCACGCTCATCGAGGAGCTTGCTCGCTCCTGATCCACCTCATCGATAGAGGAGCCGTCTGAGATACTGCGCGGCCGTGAGCCCCGTCCGCGTAGACCTGCAGCTCACCGGCGACCAGATCTCGGTCGACGACGTGGTGCGCTTCTCGCTGATGGCCGAGGAGGGCCGGCTCGGCGGCGTCTGGACGGCCGAGGTATGGCGCGACTCGCTCGTGCCACTCGCCGCAATCGCGGCGGCGACGTCGACGATCCGCCTCGGAACCGACATCACCCAGTGGACGCGCACGCCGCCGACGCTCGGTGTCGCAGCCGGCGACCTCGCCGAGCTCTCCGACGGGCGCTTCACGCTCGGAATCGGCACTGCGCCCGAGCAGTGGAACCAGGCCTGGCACGGGATCTCCTACGAGCATCCGCTCAAGCGGATGCGCGAGTACGTCGAGGCGCTGCGCATCGGCTGGCAGGCCGGGCCGATGAGCCCGGTCAACTACGAGGGCGAGGTCTTCTCGATCACCGACTACATCCGCCTGCGCGGGCCCCTCGAGCAGACCGTGCTCATCCATCTCGGCGCGACCCTCCCGGGCATGGCCGCGCTGGCCGGAGAGATCGCCGAGGGCGTCAACGACAACGTCGTGGTCACCGCCGAGCACATCCGTGACGTGCTCCAGCCCGCGCTCGAGACTGGTGCGGCGCGCGCGGGGCGGAGCGTCGATGAGGTCGAGCGGGGCGTGCTGGTCTCGACCGCCGTCTCCGACGATCGCGCGCACGCCGTTCAATGCGCCAAGCACCAACTCGCCTTCTACTCGGGCGTCGCTCCCTACTTTGCGCCCGTCATGGAGCAACACGGGTTCACCGACGACTACGTCCGCGTTCGCGACGCCTTCCACGCCGGAGACCCGATGGCGGCGATCGCCAACGTCACCGACGAGATGGTCGACGAGCTCGTGCTGGCTGGCACGCCCGACGAGGTTCGCGACAAGCTTGCCCGCTTCGAGGGCGCCGTCGACTTCGTGATGATCTACGCGCCGACGTTCCTGCTCGAGCCCGACGTCGTTCGGGCCGAGCACGAGGCGATGATCGCCGCGTTCGCCTCCTAGGGCAGCTCGAGCCGCAGCACGTAGCCTGAGCGCGCGGTGACGTTGCGCTTCTCGACGTCGTTGGCGTTGATCTCGCCGCGCTCGTTGAGCTGCGACTCGAGCCCGGTGGTCAGTGCAGCGTGCGTCGTGGTCAGCCGTAGCGAGTTTTCCTCGAGCGGGAACGGGGGCTCGTGCCAGGTGCCACGATGAATGGTGAGCGCCGTGTCACCGGGCACTACGAACGCGCGAACCTCGTCGACAAGAGGGATCCCGTTCTCGTCTTCGTTGGCGTCGGGACGGGCCACGACGACGACGAACGGTGTCCCGCACAGTGGCACGAACATCTGTGCAAGCAGCATGTGCCGCTCGAGGAAGTGGACGCGGAATTCGCGGATCGCCGATCGGCTCATGAAGATCTCGACGGGCACGTCGGCATCGACGCGGCCGGCGGAGTAGACGTCGACGGTGCTTCCATAGAGGTCGATCGAGCGCCGCTCGCCCTTCGCCTCCATCACGCTGCCAAACGGGGCGAATGCCTCGACGCTGAGCTGCTCGACACGTACCGTGCGCGTTTCGAGGCCTTCGACCGAATCAATGGCCATTGCTTCCTCCTTCGACTTTCGCCTGTGTGATTGCAGCCAGGATCCTGGGCGGACTCAGTGGGAGCTCCGTAATGAGGACGCCGAGCGGTGCGAGCGCGTCGTTGACCGCGTTCGTCAGCGCGGCTGACGCACCGCCGACGCCCGCCTCGCCCGCACCTTTCGTTCCGAGCGAGGTAAACGGGCTGGGTGTTATCTGATGTGCGAAGCGAAAGCTCGGCAGGTCGCCGGCGCGAGGTACGAGGTAGCTCTTGAACCCCTTGCTGAGCAAGTGACCCGCCTCGTCATAGACAAGGTGCTCTGAGAGGGCGCCACCCAGACCCATTGCGGCGGCGCCGAACATTTGCCCCTTGACTGCGAGCGGGTTGATCATCGTTCCGCAGTCGTCAGCGATCGCGTGCGAGAGGATCTCGATGCGGCCCGTCTCGGTATCGACCTCGACGGCGCAGATGTGAACAGCGTTCGAGAAGGTGGCGTAGGGTGAGATGCGGCCCTTCTCGTCCGCTCGATGGTCGATGTTGCCAGGTTTGTATACGCGCGTCGTCTCGAGCGCGCTGTCGACGCCCAGGCCCTCCCGATAGGCGAGGGTGTACGAGGTAAAGGCGACGTCGGCGACTGGCATCGAACGTGTGGTGCCTCTCACGGTCACCTGCCCACTGGCCAGCTCGAGCTCTGCCACGGGTGACTCGAGAACGCGTGACGCGATTGTCAAGATTCGCTCGCGCAGCTCACGTGCTGCGAGCTGGGCGGAGCCGCCGCCCATCATCGTGCTCCGCCCGTTTCCGTTGCCGAAGCCGTAGGGGCAGCGATCGGTGTCGCCCTGAATCACAGTCACCGTCGCGAGCTCGATGCCCAGCTCGTCGGCGACGATCTGCGCGATCGCCGTGTCGTTGCCCGACCCGGGCGTCGTGGTCCCGCCGAGCACGGTCACGCGTCCGGTCGGGCTCATGCGTACCGTCGAGGCGTCGAAGCCGCCCGTGAACGCGCCCGGCAGGTCCGCGCCCTCGGGAGTTACCTCGAACGCCATTCCGATGCCGAGCTCTCGCTGTCTTGCGGCTCCGCTCGCGCGGGCGCCTGCCTGGCGCTCGCGCAATGCGCCGTAGTCGGCGAGCTCGAGCGCCGTCTCGAGCAGCTTCCCGTAGTCGCCCGAGTCGAGGTTCAGACCCGAGTTCGCTTTGAATGGGAATTCGTGCGGCTGTACGAAGTTCTGTTGTCGCACCTCGGCCGGATCGATACTGAGCTCGGCCGCAATTCGGTCGCACACGTGCTCGAGCACCAGTGCCGTGGCCTCCTTGCCGTAGCCGCGCGAGGCGTTCCAGGGAGGCTTGTTCGTGACCGCCACCCAGGCCTGGATGTCGGTAGCCGGGATCTTGTAGCCGCCCGGAAACGTCAGCGCGGTCAGCCGGGCCATGCCCCAGCCCGGGGCCGCCGAGAGCGTCCCGATGTTGGCGACGAAGTGATCGCGCAACGCGAGGATGCGCCCCGCGTCGTCGAAGGCGACCTCCCAGCGATGGACCTGCTCGCGACCGCCGACCATCAGGCACTCGGCGCGCGATTCGATCCACTTCACGGGACGGCCGAGCTCGCGACTCATCAGACAGACGAGCAGCTCCTCGGGGTACACGTGCATCTTCAGCCCGAACGCGCCGCCGATGTCGGCCAACACGACGCGTACCCGCTCATCGGTGAGCCCGAGCGACTCGGCGATTGCGCCACGCTCGAGGTGCGGGTTCTGGCCAGACACGTGGACGGTGAGCGTCTCGGCACGCATATCCCAGTCGGCGATGTAGCCGCGCATCTCGATCGGCTGCGTCGAGTAGCGATGAATGCGGAGCTCGTCGGCAAGCCCGTGGGGGGACGTAGCGAGGGCGTCGTCGACGTCACCCTCGGTGTGCGCGACGTGGCAGACGAGGTTTGAGTCCCATTCCTCGTTTATGCACACCGCACCTGTTGCCAATGCGGCGTCGCCATCGAGGAGGTGCGGCAGCACGTCGTACTCGACCTCGATCAGCTCGAGTAAGGCCTCGGCCTCGGCCCGCGTCTCGGCGACGACTGCGGCCACCGGCTCGCCCTCGTAGATGACCTTGCCGAGCGCGAGGCAGCGCTCGTCGCGTGTGTTGCCGCCAACGAGGCCAGGGTTGCCACGGTGCGGGATCGGGCCGGCAACGCGCGCTGCCTCCTCGCCATCGATGGCCGCGAGGCACTGAGGCGAGCGGCGCGCGCCGCCGAGATCGACCGAGGCGATCCGTGCATGGGCGTGCGGACTGCGAAGAACGGCCAGATGGGCCATGCGTGCGAGCGCTATGTCGTCAACGAACTGCGCTCGGCCCGTGAGAAAGCGGTCGCCGCCGATTGGCCGCTGATCGCGACCGACATACCGAGATGCAGCGCTTGCGCTCACCTGGGCCGGAACCGTACCGGCCCGCTGTCGCGAGCCTCGCTAGAGACGGATTGGTTGGTATCGGACCGAAAAGGAGCTAGAACTGTCAGCGACGGGCACCCAGAACCGACGTAGGAGCCATGTCCGCAAAGACCGAGACGCCGGCGCGTGCGACGCGTCGCAGCGGTTTTTTCGCCTGGTGGTACGGGAAGATCGACGCGTCGGTTGATGCCCAGATCCGCCCCGCCAAGGAAGCGCTGCTGCACGACCTTCCCGACCGCATCATCGAGATCGGCCCCGGGCGGGGCTCGAACTTCTCCGACTACGGCCGCGGAAAGCGGGTGCTCGCAATCGAGCCGAACCTCGCGTTCCACGACGCTCTCGGGAAACGTGCGGCGGCCGAGGGGGTTGAGCTCGAGCTCCACGGAGGCGACCTCCGGAGCGCCGAGCTGCGTTCCGACTCGGCCGACGCGGTCGTCTCGACGCTCGTCCTCTGCTCTGTCGGGGATGTCGACACCGAGCTCGCCGAGATCAAGCGTGTCCTTCGACCGGGCGGAGAGGTCGTGTTTATCGAGCACGTGGCCGCCCGGCCGGGAAGCGCGAGGTCGTACGCTCAGCGCGTTTTGCGGCGGCCCTGGCGCTTCCTCGCCGACGGCTGCGACCTTTGCGCGGACACGAGGCATGCGCTCGACCGCGCCGGGTTCTCGGAAGTCGGCGGAACGCTCGAGCGGCTCGGGCCGGCGGCCGACCCCAGCACGCTGATCTACTGGGACGTCGCCACGAAGTAGGCCGTCGCGGAGCGCGCAGCGCATTGGCAGGCGCCAGATGCGACCGCGCCATATGCGGTTGACGCCGAAGCACGACGCTCTCGGCGCGCGCTGGACTACGCGCCGACGCCAGCCCCGAAAGGCATGGCCTCGTATCCGGCGGCCCGCTCCGTGAGCGCGATCATCTCCGGATGCTCGGCGAACGCCGCCGGGTCGGGCGGCTCGCCGAGCGCCGACAGCGGCACCAGATCCTGGAAAGCGGCGAAGAACCCGGCGCAGGCCTCCTCGTTCCCCTCCATCGCAAGCAGAGGCGCCATGTCGGCGGGCGTCGGCGCGAGCAGCTTCGCCACGAAAGCCGTGAATTCGTAATAGGGAACCGAGTCCTCGTCCCGCGTCTCGTGGTAGCGGGCGAATACGACGCCGAAGTCCTCGCGCCCGCCAAGCCATGCATCGGCTGCGTCCGCGACGAGCTCCGAGTCGCGGAACGCAAACGTGATTCCCATGGCGGTGATCTGGTCGAGCGACATGGCCGCATCGCCGACGAGGGCATAGCCGGGGCCGTAGGTCTTGCGCAGGAAGACAGGGTGCTTGACGATGCCCGCGAAGGGATCGGTGCGCTCCGCACCCGGGTCGGCGATGCGTTCGGCGATACCGGGAACGACGGCCTCGCAGTGCTTGATGAAGTTGGTCTCGAGGTCAGACTTGAACTCGCCCGCCCACTCGCCTGGGCCGATCACCATCAGCTGCCACTGGTCGTCGTTCGTGGGGAGGAGGGCGACGGCGAGGCGACCACGCAGATGGATCAGCGGAGGAAATCCCTCGAGGTCGAGGCCGGTCCAGTAGGAGTAGTACGAGTACGAAGACTCGTCGATCACGTTGTAGGTCGGGACGTCGAGGTGTCGGGCGAGCTTCGAGTTGCGCCCGTCGGCAAGCACGACGAGGCGGGCTCGCTCGCGAACGCTCGAGCCGCCGTTGTCGCCCGCGGTCGACCGCCCGCCGATGCCAACGACGACCCCGTTCTCAACGATCGGCTCCTCGACGCTGAACCCTTCACGCAACTCCGCGCCGGCATCGACGGCCGCGTCGACCAGGAGCTTGTCGAGGAAGTGCCGCCGCGGTGCCGAGTAGAACGGCGCGGCATCGTCCGCGTCCGCCAGAACCGAGAGCTTTTCACGCAGCGCACTCAGCGACGGCTCAGCGTTGAGCGGGACACCTTCCCGCGTCAGTGAGAATCTCGGGAGGGCGGGCACTGCTGCAGCCACATCGTCCCAGAGCCCCCAGCGGTTGAGATAGGAGGCGCCGCGAATCTGAAGGAAGTGCGTCGAAAGCGTGTCGCTGGGGAACGTGTCGCGATCGACCAGCAGCACGCTGTGGCCCTTGCGAGCCAGGTGGAGTGCCGTGGCAGCGCCCGCGCAGCGGGCGCCGACGACTATGACGTCATGCAAATGCTCATCTCACCGTGAGAACCACGGGGATCATGCCATTGAAGTTCTTGCGCAGCACGTTCCACTCGGGCACTCGCGGCTGGACGCGGCCGACCTCGTCGGTCGCGCGGGCAAGCAGGGTGTATTGACCGGGTTGCTTGAACTTGTGCGGGAATGACCAGCGCGACCACAGCCAGCGCTCGCGGGGCTCCTCGAGCGTTGCCGGTTGCCAGCTCTCGCCGTTGTCGACGCTGACATCGACCCGCGAGACCGGTGCGGCGCCGCTCCAGGCGAGCCCGCGGATCACGTGCTTGCCGGTCTCGACCTCGGCGGTGCGGGCCGCAGGCCGCGTGATCATCGACTTGACGGGCAGCGCCGTGATCGGGCGCCGGTCGGGATCCTTGAGCGACTGGGCGTAGTAGTAGTACTCCGTCTGATACCAGCACTTCGGCTTCTTCGACATCAGCTGGATCCGCTGCACCCACTTGACCGACCAGTTCCCGGCCCAGCCGGGCACGACCAAACGAAGTGGCGCGCCGTGCAGGTGTGCGAGCGGCTCGCCGTTCATCGCCCAGGCGAGGATCGTGTCGGGATCGAGCGCCTTCGACATGGGCAGGCCCTTGTCGTAGTTGAACGGCTTGACGTCGCAGATCTCATCGGGAAGACCGTGCAGGAACGGGTCGGGAACGCCGCTGTCGCGGCCCTCGACGCGGACGTGAGTCGCGCTCTGGCGGATGCCGGCTAGGTCGAGCACGTCCTTGAGCGACGCACCGGTGAACTCGGCGCCGCCCGCGAAGAACTCGTCGTATCCCAGCAGGCGATCGGGTACGTCGCCAGTTCCGGCCAGTCCGGCGGCAAACAGCGGGTCGCCGATTCGCTCGTCGTCGGATGAGAACGGGAAGTCGTCCTGGCCGTTGCCCGAGCACTCCATCACCGTGCGAACGGTGCGGTTCGGCAGCTCCTTGATCTCGTCGAGCGAGAGGTTGGTCTTGTCCTCGACCTTGCCGCGGATCCTCACCTTCATGTCCGAGGCCAGAATCGGCTCCGGCGGCAGGAAGTGCTGCACGGTGAAGAACGCGTTCGTCGGTGTGAGCAGCGTCTCGAGCTCGTACACGGGAGAGGCGACGGCGAGCGCGCGGCCATCCTCCAGCGCGAACTTGACTTGCGGCTCCATGCGCCCGTCGGCGGGCCAGCCGAGTTTTTGGTCGTGTCCTTGCATGGCGTCGAGCCTCCCGTGCGTCGTAATATGCGCGATCTGTCGTGCAGATCGGGGTCGCTGTTTGAACTCCTTGAGGAGCGGTCTGAGCTTGCGGTCGAGCGGAACACCGTGAATAGGTAGCGGTGCGAAGAGAAGGACGTCGACGCCGGCGGCGCTGAAGCGCTCGAGCTGCTCGCGGCAGCGGTTGGGGTCGCCGAGGACGAGGTAGTCGTCCATGAACTCGTCCGAGATCAGCTCGGAGGCGGTGTCGTCGTCGCCGCGCTCGAGGGCGATGCGGATACGTGCCGCCTCGTACTCGAACGGGCCCTGCTCGTAGAGCTGCTGATAGAAGGGGAACCGGTAGAACTCGCGGGTGATGTCGCGGCCCATCGCGCGCGCCTCGGCGAGGTCGTGCGTCATCGCGATCCGCATGTAGGCGGCCACGAGCGGACGCGGGCGGCCGGCCTTCTTGGCGACCTTCTCGACGATCTTGATCGAGTCGGGCAGGTGGCCGATCGGAACGTGGTGGTAGATGATCCCGTCGGCGACCTCGCCGGCGAGCCGCGCCATTGGCTCGTTGACGGCGGCGAGCCAGATCGGCGACTCCCAGTCCATCTCGCGCCAGTACTTGCGGATCTCGTCGACATACGTGCGGGTCTCTGAGATCGGCTTGGGCATGGAGATCCCGAGCGGCTCGTTGATCGCCGGGTGGCTGACACCGAGACCGAGCATGAAACGCCCGTCGGTCCTGAGCGCCAGGTTGCCGGCCGACGCGGCAGCCGTCCAGGGGTGGCGGAAGTAGGTGATCGAGATACAGGTGCCGACGGTGACCCTGCTCGTGTTCTCGGCAAGCACCGTGGCGCCGACGAGGCTGTTCGTGTTTCCCGCGTAGGGACCTTCGGCCGAGAAGGCGTAGTCCCAGCCCGCGTCCTCGATCGCGGCGGTGAGCTGGTGGATCCCAGACCAATCGCGCGGCTCGATGAGCAGGGCGGCGCCGAGCATCGCTCCTCCGTTCACACCCACAACTCCTTCCCTATCGGCTTCCAGTGGAGGATTCCGCAGTTTCGCGGTGATCGTAAAGGAGCCGGGGCGATCAATCGACCCGACACGTAGCCGCCATGCAGTTGCGCAGCCGTCCTGCTACTGCTTCCGCCATGGGCAGACCGCATCCGGCTGGGAGCAAATGATCCTCGCCGAGGTTCTCAGTGACACACCGCTCCGTCTCGTCCACATCTTTCTGCTCGTGTTGTGGCTGGGCGTCGACCTCGGCGTCTTCTACACGAGCGTAGTCCTGCGTCGTGCCGGCCTCTCCGGCGAGACCCGGCTGGTTCTGACGCGGCTCTTGACGTTCATCGACCTGGGGCCGCGGCTGTCGCTGCTGTTCATGGTCCCGGTCGCACTCGGGCTCGCCTACGCGAGTGGCCTTGGTCTTGACGAGCTAGGCGCCGGCGCAATGAACGCGCTCTTCTGGGGGACCCTGGCGGTCGCCGTCGTCTGGTCGTGGGGACTGCTCCGAAATCACCACCTCCAGGACGGCGGCGAGATGGGCACGCCCTTCCAGCGCCGCTACCGGCTCGTCGACAAGACCTTGCGCGGCGTGCTGATCATCTTCTTCCTCGTGACGGGGATCCAGTCGCTCGCAGGCGATGGCATCTACGAGTCCGGCCACATCGCCTGGAAAGCGATCGTCTTCGGGATCGTGATCGCTGTGGGCGAGTGGATTGACTACGCGTTTCGCAATTTTCCCGCGGCATTCATGGAGCTGATCGAGAAGGGAGAGACGCCCGAGCGACTCGCGCGCTTTGACAGGTCGATCTCGGCTGCCTACCCGCCCGTGCTGACCCTGTACGGCGGAGTGATCGTGCTGGCGATTCTCGGCGTCACCAAGTTCGGTAGCTGAGCTTTCGCTTGCGCAGCCGCATGCGCGGCGCGGCTCGCTCTTGAGAGCAGAGACGCGACAACCCTGTTTCGTCCGGCGCGGTCCCTCGAGCAGGGGATGCAGAAGAACGACTCTACGAAGCGGCTCCGGCGCGGGCTGACGAACTCGCTCGAGTGGTCCCCGCCGTCAGAGATCGATCAGATCGACGATCGCAAGCTTGGTCGAGAGCCCGGCATCGACCGGAATAACGGCTCCGGATACGAACGACGCGTCGGGTCCGCAGAGGAACGACACGACACCCGCCACCTCGTCAGGCGTGGCGACGCGGCGCAAGGGATGCGCGTCGGCGAGCGCACGCTTGCGCTCCTCCGGATGAGCCTTGTCGAACATCTCGGTGCGAATCGATCCGGGCGCCACGGCGTTCACGCGAATCTGCTTGGGGCCCCACTCGACTGCGAGCGCGCGCGTGAGGTGGTGGAGGCCGGCCTTGGCGGCCGAGTAGGAGACGATCCCGGCCGAGATCTGTGTTCCGCCCACCGAGCCCACGTTGACGATCGAGGCACCGTCGGCCGCAGTGAGCGCGGGCTCAAGCGCGCGGCAGAGCTCGAACGGGGCGCGAAGGTCGACCTCGAGCACAGAGTCCCAGCTGCGATCGAGCTCAGCAGCGTGGCCCAGATCGGCGATACCGGCGTTGTTGATCAGCGCGTGCAACACGGGGTGGGCCTCGCGAAGCTCCGAGGTGAGCCGATCGAGTTGCTCGCGGTCGCCGAGATCACAGACGCGCACTTCGGCGATTCCTCCTGCCTCGGCGATCTCGTCCCGCACTGCCTCGAGCGTCTCCTGCTTCGTGGCAACGAGCTCCATGGCGTAGCCGTCATGTGCGAGCCTGAGCGCTATCGCCTTGCCGATCCCGCGGCTCGCCCCCGTCACCAGGGCCCAGCGTTGATCCTTCGTCATCGCCCCTCCGTTTAGAGAGCGCGCGCGAGGCGCGCTGAATTATTGGTTGCGGCGCGCGTCGGCGAGCTCGTGTAACTGGGGCACGATTGCGTCGTCCCACAGACGTAGCTGCGCAGCGTAGTTTTGCGAGCTGACGTGAACGGGCGCCGACTCGAGCGAGACCATCGCCGCGCCGCCGCGGGCACGCTCCACAGACGCGGTGACGCAACCGCATCGGGCCGAGGTCGATCGGGGTCAGGAGCTCTGTGTACGACAAGGCAGCGCTTCGCCTGTCACGGGCGCGCGGGCGCGCCCGTGCGCAATGGGAGCCTCAGGCAGTCGCCCCTTCGACGCTGCGCCGATTCTCCTCGCGAGAGCAGCGCGGGTCGTCGACGAAGTGGTTGATCAGCTCCTCGTCGACGAACAGGAGGAGCGTGCAACCATCCTCCGAGTAGAAGGGGCCGTGCGTGATGTAGGGCGGGCGCCAGAGGTAGGAGCCGGCGCGCATCGTGCCGCTGTTGCCGAGCCAGATGTCCCCAGAGACGCAGTAGATCTCCTCGATGCAGTCGTGGAACTCGAGCTTCGGGTAGCTGTATTGCGGCACGGTCGAGAGGAGCGCCACACGCTCGCCTGTCTCCTCGAGGTGACGGAGTGGCTTGAGACACATGCCGGGCGGTGGGCCTTCGATCGGCGTCATGATCCAGTCCATCCGCCGGGTGTCGATTTCGAGTCGTCCGTCACTTGCGCTCGGGGAGCCCGGTACGAAGTCGGGCCGGCCCGTGCGCGCCATGAACAGGAGCTCGGCTCCCTGCTCGCTCACCCACGACTGCTGCGTGGTTCCGGGCGGGTTGTACTGGTAGTAGCCGCCGTTGCGCAGCGTCTCGCCAACGCGCAGGTCGCCTTTGAGCACGAAGTACTCGGTCTCGCCCTCGTGGTGGCCCTCGCCGCGCCGATAGCCGGGCGGGAGCCGGACGATTCCCGTCAGGGCGCCGTCCGTCGAGTCGACCGACAGCGTCTTCACCTCGGCGCCGACGGGCCAGTTGTCGCCGGGCATCGGTTCCCAGTCGACGTCACCGGCGTGGGCCAGCTCCACCCAGCCTCGTTCCCAGCGTGGTTCCATGTGGCGCCTCCTCAGCGTTGTCTTGGCGCCGCGAGTATCGACGGTGCCGACGAGTCGCGTCAACCTCACCGGGCCGCGCGCCGCCCGCTAAGGCTTGCCCTGCCCGGGCGGCCTCGCACGTACTCGAATCGCCCGTGCGAGTTATCCTCGCCAGAGAGCACTCGACGCAAACAGGAGGTAGTTCGTGAGCGAGCCTGACATCCTCGTGGTGGGCGCGGGAACATCGGGCATGCCGTGCGCGATCACGGCTGCCGAGCACGGCGCCCACGTAACTGTCGTCGAGAAGACGGCTGAGCTGGGCGGCACGCTCCACCTCTCTGCCGGCCAGATGAGCGGCGCCGGCACGCGGATACAGAAGCAGCGGGGGATCGAGGACTCGCCGCAGGACCACTTCGACGACATCATGCGAATCGGCTCTGGACACGCTGACCCGGACGTTGTCGATCTGGCCGTGAACGAGGCGGCGGCGACGCTCGACTGGCTCGAGGACCTGGGCTTTCCCGTCCCCGAGGACATGCCGATCGTCTACTACGGCCATGATCCGTACTCGACGGCGCGCACGGTCTGGGGAGCCGAGATGGGGATCTCGATCCTGAAAACGATCCAGCCCCGATTTGAGGAGCTGGTCGAGGAGGGGCAGATCGAGCTGCGGCTCGAGCACCGGCTCGAGCGGCTGCTCGTCGAGCAAGGGCGTGTCGTCGGCATCGCAGGTAGCTCGCTGGACGGACCCTTTGAGCTCCGCGCCGACACGGTCGTTCTCACAACCGGCGGGTACGCGTCGAATCGGGCGCTCTTCGACGAGTTGCACCCGGGCGTGCATTACCTGCTTGGGGCGCGCGAGAGCTCGACGGGAGACGGCATGCAGGCCGCGCGAGAGATCGGCGCGGATGTGCGTGGTGCAGAGCACCAGCTCCCGACGGCAGGTTGCATCGAGATCGAGCCGGGCTCGGGCACCACCGATATCTGGGACGGGTTCGCAAACACGACACCTCAGTACCGCGAGATCAAGGAGATCCACGTCAACGCCGGCGGCGAGCGATTCATCGCCGAGGATCACCCGAGCCCCAAGGCGCGTGAACGAGCGCTCGCAGGACAGAACGGCCCAGCCTGGATCGTGCTCGACGAGGCGATGCTCGATGAGGACGACCCCGTGATCGTAGGTTGGTCGGACGAGATGGTCCGCGAAGAGGCCGCGCTCGGGAGACGTGTCTGGCAAGGGAACACCATTGAAGAGCTCGCGACGAGCGCCGGGATCGACTCGGCTGGCCTAGCCGCGACGGTCGAGGCTTACAACGCAGGTGTTCGGGCCGGGTCAGACCCGCTGGGCAAGAAGCGGCTCGATGGCGAGATCGCCAGCGCGCCCTTCTACGCCATCGCCATGCACGCCGGCACCGTGATCGGTTTTGCAGGTCTGAATGTCGACGGCGAGCTGAGGGTGATCGATCAAGCAGGCGCGCCGATACCCGGCCTCTACGCAGCGGGCGAGATGCTCGGCGCTGCCGCGACGATGGGCGATGCTTACTGCAGCGGTATGGCCGTGACGCCGGCGATGAGTCTCGGCCGGATCCTCGGGCGGCGCCTGGCCGCTCAGGAAGTGAGCGTCTGAGTCCCGTCGGTGCCGTAGGGCCGGTCGACCGGAAAGGAGAGGTGCTCGAACACGATCAGCCAGCGCGCCTCCCGTCGCTCGAGAATCCAGGTGGCTCGCTGCTCGACGTCGACCGGCGTGTCCTCACCGTTGGGCGTGAACGTCGACGACATCGTGCCGCCGACCCAACCGAGGTCGAAGTCGCGACCGACCTTGACGTCGTCGGTCAACTCGAGCTTCGTGAACGTGACCTGTCCGAGCAGACGATTCCAGGTGGCCGCATTTGATTCGCGGTCGAAGCCCTCGATCTTGCCCTCCCAACCCTCGAGGAAGATGAAGAGGCGATCCTCCTGAAGGTAGTGCGCCTGGATCGCGTCGATGTTCTTGCGCAGGATCGCGTCGAACAATCCCTCGATCGCGTCTTGAACTTCGGTCGCGTCAGCCATGGCACCCTTCTCGTTGGTCCGTGAGCGTGGGGCAACGGTACTGGGGATGAGCAAGGGCGGGCGGGCGGCTCGAGTGCGGCACATGCTCGACGCGCGGCGCGGGGCGAGGCGCGCGCAAGTCACGCAGTCTGGGGCCCATGGCTGATCGATCGGCCGTGGGCGCACGCTCGTACCACTCGATCGTTGTCGGCGCCGGCACGGCCGGCATTCCGTGTGCCATCGCTGCGGCCGAGTACGGACGCTCGATTGCGGTGATCGAGAAGACCGACGAGATCGGCGGGACGCTTCACATAACCGGCGGGGAGCTCAGCGCTGCAGGCACCCGGCGTCAGCGCGAGCAAGGCATCGAAGACACGCCGGTGGCTTACCTCGCCGACGTCATGGGGAAGAGCGGAGGGTACGCAGATCGGACGCTCGTCGAGCTCGCGGTCAACGAGGCGCCCCACACGATCGACTGGCTCGACGAGCTGGGGTGCGATCGATCGAGCTGTTCTCGAGCGTTGCCAACTGGTCGCGGAGCCCGGTGACCCTGGCCCTCGCCGGCTCGACGCTCGCCGATCTGTCTGGCGGTCGCTACCGGCTCGGATTGGGAGCATCGCCAAAGGACTGGAGTGAGGGGTGGCACGGCGTCTCCTACGAGCGACCCGTGGAGCGCATGCGCGACCTCGTGGGCGCCATCCGCGCCGCCTGGAGCTCACGGCCGGGAAGCCCGATCGACTACGAGGGCGAGGTGTACTCCATTCGCGATTACGAGCACGCTCTGCCCGCTGCCGCTCCCGTGCCCTTGTACCTCGGTGTGACGCGCCCGGCGATGACGCGGCTGGGCGGCGCGATCGCCGACGGCGTCATCTTCAACCTCATGCACTCGGTGGACTGGCTCGAGCAGAAGACGCTCCCGGCTCTTCACGAAGGTCTCGAGGACGCCAGCCGCGGCCGCACGGACATCGATATCGGCATGCTCGCCGTCGGAGCCGTGTCGAGCGATCCGGCCCATGCACGAGACCTCGCCCGCCCCGGCCTCGGCTTCTACTTCTCGGTTCCCTACTTCCGTGACGTGCTCGAGTTCCACGGCTTCACCGACGAGCTGGAAGCGGGACTGGCTGCGGCCGAGCGCCGTGACGAGGCCGCGATGACTCGTGCCGCCAGCGATCGGGTCGTCGACGCGTTCGCCCTTGCCGGGACACCGGACGATGTCAGGCGACGCCTCGGCAGCTACGCGGATCTGGTCGACTGGGTCGAGGTCATGCCGCCGCTCGGGCTAGGACCAGCCGACACGAGGGAGCAGACGATTCCCTTGATCGAGGCGCTTTCGGAGGTGAGCACACGATGAAGTTCGGCATCGGTACCGGTCCACAGAACGTGAGCACGGATCAGATCCTCGCGCCCGTGTGGTCGCCGGGTCTCGGGTCGCTTGCGCCAAGCTGGCCCGTCGGCGCTGGCGCCCAGCGGAGCTTGAAGAAGAACACGAAGAGCAGGAGCAGGGCGAACCAGAAATCAGGCAGTGACAGCAGACCGAAGCTGGTCGTGTTGACGGCCTTGTCCGCGCTCTTGCCGCGGCGGCTGGCGGCGATGACGCCGCCGGTCACGCCCACTATGAGACCGAGCGCCAGCGAGAACACGATCAGCTCGAGCGTGGCCGGCAAGCGGTCGGCAAGGTCTTCCGAGACCGGGTTACCCGTGAAGATCGATTCCCCAAAGTCGAACTTGATCGCGCCGCTCAGGAAGTCGATGTACTGCTCGCCGATCGGCTTGTCGGTGCCGATCTGCTGCTGAATGGTCTCGATCACCTCCGGAGCGGCGAACGCTCCCGCGATCAGGAACGCCGGGTCGCCGCCCGCCAGGCGGGTCGAGAAGAACACCAGCGTGATGACCCCGAAGAGGATCGGGATCATGAAGAGCAGGCGCCGGCCCAGCAGGACGCCGATACGGCTGAGTCTCATTCCGATGTGGAGATAGCTGAGACCATCTCGGGGTTCGCGAACATCAGAGTGGGTCGATGTATACCGCGGTTGGCCGCACGCGGCAAGCGTCGCAGCCAGTGGGCTCCGTGGCTCGCTACGCGACCGCGATAAGCTGGCGCCGCCGCACCAGCCTTGCGCGGCCCGAGCGGCGAGGAGGTTGACTCAGATGGCGACGAGCTCACAAACGAGTTCAGAGATCAGAACGATCACCGCCGAGACGCTGACTGTCGAGAGCTTCGCCGCGTTCGGCGACGTACTTACGACGAGCGGCGATGCACTTCCACACGTCTATGGCGACACGATGGACGTGTACCAGCCCGCGATGCACGAGTGCGACGTCGAGACTGAGTTCATCGTCACGCGCTATCGCATCCGCGAGCCACGCGTTCTGTACCTCGAGCGGCACAACCAGATCACGCAGACCTTCATTCCGCTCGGCGACGCGCCGTTCGTTCTCACCGTCGCGGCGCCCGATGCGCCGCTCGAGAACGGTCTGCCCGCGCTCGACAGCGTTCGCGCCTTCGTCGTGCCCGGCGACGCAGCCGCGAAGGCGCACCGCGGCACCTGGCACGAGGTCCCGCTGCCGCTCGTCGACAACAGCCTGACGCTGCTGACCAGCCATCACGGGGTCACGAGCGGCTGGGCCGAGCTCGACGACGAGTCGGAGATCCACAAGGGCGACACCGACGAGGAGAAGCTGAACGTCACCGATCGCTCGGGCGTTGTGCTGATGATCGACATCCCCGACGAGCTGCGAGGAGGAAACGCATGAGCAGCGACACCTGGAGGCGCGATATCCCTCAGTTCTTCAACGTCTACGAGATGGGCTGGGACTCGATCGATCCCTCGGCCGTCTTCCACGGGCTTGAGGCCCGCGTCATCTCGAAGCACGAGGACAATGGCCAGACGACCGCGATGGTCCGCATCCCGGCCGGGTGGAAGTTCACCCAGGACGGCGATGAGGGCGGGCTCGAGCTGTTCGTGCTCGAGGGCGAGGTCACCGGTAACGGTCAGCTTGTCGGCGCCGGCGGGTTCCTCGCCGTTCCGCGGAACGGTGGCAAGCTCGAGCTGAGCTCGGACGGTGGGGCGTACGCCCACATCTGGTGGGATCCGCTGTTCGCCACCGACTACTACTACGACAACCAGCCCTTCATCACCAAGATCTGGCAGGAGGACTGGGTCCTCACCGAGATGCCAGAGGTGAAGCACGGGATCATGCACAAGTCGCTGCGCTGGCCCGACCCGTGTGAGGGTCTCCTGCATGGTGGGCCTGCCGGCATGCTCCGGTTCATCCTGCTGACGCCGGGCTTCCCCGAGGCCCGCCAGGAGACTCACCACGCCTGCTGGGAAGAGATCGTCTGGCTGACGGGCGACTTCATGATGCCCGAGCGCGGTATTCACGGACCCGGCTCGTTCCTGGGCAACCCGGCCGAGCTCAAGCACGGCGGCCTGATGACTCAGGCGGGCACGCTGATGATCCTCCACTGCGACGCGCCGATGGGGGCCGAGTTCACCGAGATTCCCAACGGTAAGGAGATCGTCGAGAACTACCTCGACACCACCTCCTGGCTCAACCCGCCCGGCCACACCGACTGGGTCGACTGCCCGCAGTACGAGATGAACCCGAAGACCGAGCCGACCTACAACCCGAAGGTGCCCGCGTGAGCGACGACGCCGCTTTCGAGTACCGCTCGCTCGGGCGTACGGGCGTTCAGGTCACCAACCTCTGCCTCGGAACCATGAACTTCGGCGCAAGCGCCGACGAGGCCGCATCCGTCGACATGACCGTGCGCGCGATCGAGCAGGGCGTCAACTTCATCGACACCTCCAACGTCTACCAGGTGGGTGTCAGCGAGGAGCTGGTCGGCAAGGGTGTGGCCAAGTCAGGCAAGCGCGACAAGCTCGTCCTGGCGACCAAGTTCTGGGGCGTCATGGGCGATGACCCCAATGACCGCGGCAACAGTCGCCGCCACATCATCGAGCAGTGCGACGCGTCGCTGAAGCGGCTGGGCACGGACTGGATCGACCTCTACCAGATCCATCGACCCGCGTCGGACATTCCGATCGACGAGACGCTGCGCGCGCTCGACGACCTGATCACGGCTGGAAAGGTGCGCTACATCGGCACGAGTACGTTCGCGTCGTGGCAGATCATGGAGTCGCTCTGGGCCTCGAAGGAGCTCGGCCTCAACCGGGTCGTCACCGAGCAGCCGGCCTACCACCTGCTCGATAGGCGGATCGAGCGCGAGGTCGTGCCGATGGCCGAGACCTACGGGATCGGCCTCTTGCCGTGGTCACCGCTCGCGCAGGGCTTCCTCACCGGCAAGTACCGGCGTGGCGACGCCCCGCCGGCAGGCTCACGCTTCGAGAACCCCGAGGTCGGCGAGGCCTGGGAGAAGTTCCGCTTCACCGAGGGCAACCCGGGCGTGTATACGGACGAGCACTACGCCGTTCTCGATGTCGTCGAAGCGCTCGCTGCCGAGAAGAACGCAACCGCGTCGCAGGTGGCGATCACCTGGGTGGCGCGGCAGCCGGCTGTCGCCAGCGTGATCATCGGACCGCGCACGGTCGAACAGCTCGACGACAACCTCGGCGCCGCCGAGGTCGAGCTGAGCGACGAGGACTGCGCGCGGCTCGACGCCGTTGCGCCGCCAGGGCGCGCGACGCTGCCGTACTGGGTGCCGGGCTTTGGTCGGCACGAGCACCGCTGGTAGCGCGCGTTTAGGCTTCCGCGAGGCTTACCGAGGAGGATGGATGGCTGTTCGCGTCGGCGTTGACACTGGAGGCACCTTCACTGACCTGATGGCCTGGTCCGACGAGGGCCAGACCCACGTGCAGAAGGTTCACTCGACGCCCGACGATAATACGCGCGCCTTCCTGGAGGGCCTCGGCGAGCTCGGCGGGACGGCCGGCTTTGCGGCTGCTGACGTCGAGTCGATCAACCACGGCACGACGGTGGCGCTGAACGCCGTTCTCCAGGGGAACTGGCTCCCGATCGGGCTGCTCGTGACCGAGGGCTATCGCGAGATCATCGAGATCGCGCGCCAGACGGTGCCCGGCGACTGGGGCTCGATCTACACCTGGGTCAAGCCGCCGCGCGTCGTGCCCCTCGAGAACGTGCGCGAGGTCGCTGAGCGGACCACGCACGAGGGCGAGACCCTCGAGACGCTCGACGAGGCCGCGGTTCGCCAGCAGGCCAAATGGTTCAAGGAGCACGGCATCGACTCGGTCGCTGTCTGCTTCCTCCACAGCTATGCGGATCCGTCACATGAGCAACGGGCCCGCGTGCTCATCAACGAGGTTCATCCGGACTGCTTCGTCAGCATCTCTTCCGAGGTCCTGCCCGAGTTCCGCGAGTACGAGCGGGCGATGACGACCTGTCTCGACGCGGTCCTCATGCCGCTCGTCAGCGACTACCTCGACGAGCTCACGGGGCAGCTCGAGGGCAATGGCTACGGCGGTCAGCTGATGATGATGAAGTCGATGGGCGGTCTGTCGCGTCACGACAAGGTCGTCCACCAGCCGATCTCGATCGCCTATTCGGGCCCGAGCGCGGGCGTGCTCGGGATGGCCTGGCTCGCCGACAAGATCGACGAGTCGAAGGTGCTGACCTACGACATGGGCGGTACGTCGACTGACGTTGCGCTGGTCGAGGACGGTCGCCCCGTGCTTACCACCGACTCGATGCTCGACATCTATCCCATGCGGACGCCGACGATCGACCTGGTGTCGATCGGTGCCGGTGGCGGCTCGATAGCGACACTCGGCACGGGAAACCGCCTCCGCGTCGGACCCGAGAGCGCGGGAGCCGATCCGGGCCCGGCCTGCTACGGGCGGGGCGGCGAGCAGCCGACTGTGACCGACGCGAACCTCGTGCTCGGCCGCGTGCCCGCGTCACTGCTGAGCGGTGATCTCGAGCTCGACACCGAGGCGGCCGGCGCCGCGGTCGGCGGGATCGCCGCGCAGCTCGGCCTGAGCCTCGAAGAGGCCGCGTACGGCATTCTCGAGATTGCGGCCTTCAACATGGCAGGCGCGGTGCGAGAAGTGTCGGTCAAGCGCGGGCGCGACCCGCGCGAGTACACGCTCTTCGCCTACGGCGGGGCGGGGCCGCTCCACGCCGCGCAGCTCGCATCGCTCCTCGGTGTCGGGAAGATCGTCATCCCGGCCAACCCCGGCCTCGGCTCGTGCATCGGTCTGCTCGCGGCCGACATCAAGGAGACCGCCGTGCAGACCGTGATCGCGCGCGAGGACCAGATCGATCTCGCTTCGCTCCAGAGCCGTTTCAAAGAGCTCGAGCAGCGGGTCGGCGAGGCGGTCAAGGATCAGGGAATCGCCGCCAAGAACGTGCAGCTCGAGCGCTTCGCCGACGCCCGTTACGTGGGCATGGCGACGGAGCTGACCGTTGCGGTGCCGTCCGGACGGCTGAGCAAGAAGAGCCTCGAAGCAGCGCTCGACGCGTTTCACGACGCGCACGAGCGCGCGTACGGGTACGCGTACCGTGGAGAGCAGCTGGTGGAAATTGTCAACATCCGCGTGGCGGGCACCGGCCCGACTGCGGTTATCGACCCGAAGAAGGCGCGGCGCGCCAAGGACGACGGCAAGGTCGCAAAGACCGGCCAGCGCACGGTCTACTTCGGGCCCGACGAGGGCTCGCCACGCTGCTCGCTCTACGATCGCTCGAAGCTCAAGCCCGGCCACAGGGTCAGGGGCGCTGCGATCATCGAGCAGTACGACTCGACAATCGTGGTGCCACCATGGGCCAACGCGTCGGTCGACGGCTACCACAACGTGATCATCGAGCGCAGGTAAGCGGTGCCCGAACCGGCCACCTTCGCCCAGAAGGTGCTCGCCCAGCGAGCCGGCCGCTCCGAGGTCGAGATCGGCGAGATCGTCGGGACGCGGGTCGACCTCGTCGTCTGCGACGAGCTGAGCTTTCCCGAGGTTGTGGAGCAGTTTCGCCAGCTCGGCGCCAGCCAGGTTTTCGACCCGGCCGGGTTGTGCGTGATTGCCGATCACGAGAACCCGGCGCGCTCGGTCGAGGCGGCCGACCGGATGGTCATCACGCGTGCCTTCTGCGCGGAGCACGCTATCCCGCACCTCGTCGACGTCGGCGAGGCTGGCGTGATGCACCTGACGCTGGCCGAGCGTGGACTTGCCGCGCCCGGCGAGCTCGTGCTCGGCTACGACTCGCACATGCTGACCGCGGGCGGCCTCGCCGCGCTTGCAATCGGGGTCGGCGCAGCTGACACGGCGGTCGCCCTCGCCTTTGGCGAGACGTGGCTGCGCGTGCCCGAGACCGTGCGCATCACGCTCGAGGGGGTGCCCAGCGCGTGGGTCGGGCCCAAGGACGTCGCGCTATGGTTCTGCCAGCAGCTCGGGCAGGACGCCTGCGTCTACCAGGTCGTCGAGTTCGACGGCTCCTACGTCGAGCGGCTCGACATGGACGGGCGGTTCACGCTCGCCAACATGTCGATCGAGATCGGGGCCAAGAGCGCCGCGGTGCGCCCTGACGAGGCGACCCGCGCGTTTGTCGAGGAGCGAGTCGACCGCGGCTGGGAGCCCGTGTGGTCTGACCCGGACGCGCAGATCGCGGCGCAGCACACCTTCGACGTCGGCTCGATCGGTCCGCTTGTCTCGCTGCCCGACGCGCCGGATCGGGCGGTGAGCATCGACGAGGCCGGGGACGCGTCGGTCGATCAGGTCTTCATCGGCACGTGTACCAACGGGCGCCTCGCCGACCTGCGTGAGGCCGCCGCGGTGCTGCGCGGACGCGCCGTCAACCCGGGCACGCGGCTGATCGTCGTCCCGGGCAGCCCGGGCGTGTTCCGGGCCGCGCTGGCCGAGGGCCTGATCGAGACGTTCCTCGAGGCCGGCGCAACTGTGGGCCCGGCCGGGTGCGGGCCCTGCGCCGGGCTGCACATGGGAGTCATGAGCGAGGGTGAGGTCGGGATCGCCACGTCGAGCCGCAACTTCCCCGGGCGGATGGGGCCCCGCTCGAGTCGCCTCTACATCGCTGGGCCGGCGGTCGCCGCGGCTTCGGCGATTGCCGGACGTATCGTCTCGCCGGCCGAGGTGCTCGGCGAGGAGGCCGCGACCCTGGTACCGGCCCGATGATCCTCGCCGGGTCAGCGTGGACGCTCGGCGACAATGTCTCGACCGACGAGATCCTTCCTGGCAAGTACATGGCGGTCAGCGACGAGGCCGAGCTCGCCACGCACGCCCTCGAGGGAGGCGCGCCCGGCCTCGTCGAGCAGGTCGAGCGCGGCGACATCCTCGTGGGCGGGCGCAATTTCGGCACCGGAAGCTCGCGGCAGCAAGCGCCCATCGCGCTACGCGAGGCAGGCTTTGGCGCCGTCGTCGCGGCCTCGTTCGCGCGGATCTTCTTCCGCAACTGCGTCAACGTCGGCCTGCCCGTCTTCTTCTCTGCAGAAGCGGCGGGCGCCACGCGACAGGGCGATCGACTCGAGATCGACACGGAGGTTGGTGTGATCAGAAACGTCACGCGAGACACGGAGCACGCGGTGCCGCCGCTGCCGCCGTTCGCGCGCGAGCTCGTCGCGGCCGGAGGCCTGCTCGAGTACGCACGCGGACGTCTCGGCCAGCCGCTCGTACCCACCTCGACGGGAGACCGGGCGTGAGCGCGGGCGCCACAGCTTCGAGCGCCGGGGCCAGACTGCGCGGCTATCTTGCCGATGGCGAGTCGCGCCTGATCGTCTCGGCCTACGACGCCCTGAGCGCGAAGGTCGCGGAGGCCGCCGGGGTCGAGGTGCTTCACCTCACCGGTTTCGGAGCCTCTGCCGCCATGGCGGGAACACCCGACATCGGCCTCCTCTCGCTGACCGAGATGGTCGACGCCTGCCGCCGGATCTGCGATGCGACCGAGGCTCCCGTGCTCGCCGATGCCGACACGGGCCACGGCAACCCGCTCAACGTGAGACGTACGATCCGCGAGTTCGAAGCCGCTGGCGCGGCCGGCGTGCACCTCGAGGACCAGGTTGCGCCGAAGCGCTGCGGGCACATGGCCGGCAAGAGCGTCATTCCAGCCGCCGACATGGTGGCGAAGGTGAAGGCCGCGGTCGACGCGCGTCGCGACGACGCGTTCGTGATCATGGCCCGCACCGACGCCAACGCGGTCGAGGGGCTCGACGCGGCCCTCGAGCGCGCCGCCGCCTATGTCGAGGCCGGCGCGGACATGATCTTCGTCGAGGCCCCGCGGTCCGAAGACGAGATCGAGCGGATCGCGCGCGAGGTGAGCGTGCCCCAGCTCTTCAACTGGACGTTCGGCGCGCTCACTCCGCACGTCGGCCGCGAGCGGCTCGCCAAGCTCGGTTACGAGCTGGTGCTCTTTTCTGATGTCGCGTCGGTCGTGCACTTCTCGCTTCTGGCGTTTCACGAGCGCCTGGTCGCCGCAGACTCGCTCGACGAGATCGCCGACTCAATCACCGGCTTCGACGAGTTCAACGCCTTCATCGGCTTGCCCGAGTGGCGTGAGCTCGAGCAGCGCTACGCGGACGCGTGAGCTACGTCCTCGCCATCGACGTCGGTGGGACCTTCACCGACCTCGTCCTTGCCGATCAACGCGACGGCTCGCACACGATCGCGAAGACACCGACGACGCCATCCGATCCGGCAGACGGCGTGCTCGCCGGTATCGGACAGGTCATGAGCGCCGCCGGCGCGACGTCAGAGGAGTTGGCGTCGCTGCGCTACGGGACCACGGCGGCCGTCAACGCGCTGCTCACGCGGCAGGGAGCTACCGTCGGGCTGCTCGTGACGGAGGGGCATCGCGAGATCCTCCACCTCGCTCGCTCGCAGACACCCGGCCCACTCGTCGGATGGCTGAACATGAAGAAGCCCGAGCCGTTGGCCGATCTGGCGCTGACCGTCGAGATACGGGAGCGCACGCTTGCCGACGGCACGATCGAGACGCCAGTCGACGAGGCCGCCGTGCGAGCGGCGGCCGAGCGACTCCGCGCGGCCGGGGCCGAGGCGATCGCCGTGGTTTTCCTGCACAGCTACGCCAACCCCGAGCACGAGCGCTGCGCGGCCGCCGTGATCGAGACGGTGGCACCCGACCTGACGGTTGCGCTCTCCTCCGACGTGCTCCCCGAGTACCGCGAGTACGAGCGCGCCGTTACGACTGTCGCGAACGCGTTTGTCATGCCGTCCGTGTCCGGCGCCCTCGCCGCTCTCGACGAGCGACTCGAGGACGACGGTTGGCGCCCCGTCGTCAACGTCGTTCGCTCGGACGGTGGGCTCATGTCGACGCAAGCCGCGGCCGAGCGCCCGGTCGCGACGATTTTCTCGGGGCCGTCCGGGGGCGTGGCCGGCGCGCTGGCCATCGGCCAGGCTGCAGGGATCGACAACATCCTCACCTTCGACATGGGCGGCACGTCGACCGACGTCTCGGTCTGCGTCGACGGCGAGGCCGTGGTCGCGCGCGAGACGATCGTCGGTGAGTTCCCCATTCGCGCCGCGAGTGTCGACGTGCGCTCGATCGGCGCGGGCGGCGGCTCGATCGCCTACGTGCCCGAGACCGTCCGCTCGCTCCGCGTCGGCCCCGAGTCGGCGGGCGCTGAGCCTGGCCCGGCGTGCTACGGAAACGGCGGCAGCGAGCCCACGGTCACCGATGCCAACCTGCTGCTTGGCCGCCTGCCCGAGACGCTGCTCGACGGCGCGCTGCCGCTCGAGCGAGCGGCTGCCGAGCGTGCGCTCTCGGGCGTCGCCGACGAGCTCGAGCTCGACCTGCTCGCGGCGGCGCAGGGCGTCGTCGACATCGCCGACGAGAGCATGGCGGCGGCTCTGCGCGTCATGTCCGTCGAGCGCGGGCTCGACCCGCGCCAGTTCGCCCTGGTCGCCTTCGGCGGCGCCGGCCCGCTCCACGCCAACGCCCTCGCAGCGCTGCTCGGCTGCTACCCCGTGGTCGTGCCACCCTCGCCGGGTGTGCTCTCGGCGTTCGGCTTCCAGACCGTGGGACACCGCTCGACCTTCACGCGCACCATGATCCGGGCGGTCGACGCCGAGTCGCTACCGACGGTTCGTGACGCGTTCTCGGAGCTGACCGAGAGGGCCGGCGCGTGGCTTGCGTCAGAGGGAGTCGAAGGCCAGCTGGCTCTCTCGTGCGATCTGCGCTTTCTCCGGCAGGGCTACGAGCTCGAGATCGCCTTTGACTCCACCGAGCTCGAGGGTGCCTGGCACGACGTCATCGTCGAGCGCTTCCGCGACGCGCACGAGCAGCTGTACGGCTTCGCGCCAGACGCCGACATTGAGCTCGTCAACCTGCGCGTCGAGGCGCTCGGTCCAGTGACGTTGAGGCTCCCCGACGAGCAGCCACTCGAGCCGGGTGACGGCGCACAGGCGCAGGTCGGCGAGCAGCGAGTGTGGAGCGAGGGCGACTGGCGGCCGGCCGTTCTCTACGAGCGTGCGAAGCTGCGCGCCGGCGATGTCGTCCGCGGCCCCGCTGTCGTGGCGCAGCACGACTCGACGACGTACGTGCTGCCCGACCACACCGCCACCGTCGACGGGCGACTCAACCTGCTGATCGCGGTCGAGGCACCCGCGTGAGCGTCGACCTCGTCACCGTCGAGCTGATCGAGCGCGCCCTGCGCGGGCTGCGCGACGAGATGGACGCCGTCGTCCTGCGCTCGGCGATGTCGCCGATCATCCGCGAGCAGCACGATGAGTTCCCGCTCGTGACCAACGTCGACGGGCTCATGCTCGTCGGTCAGTTCGGCTCCTACGTGCCGCTCCTGCTCGAGACGTTCGACGACACGATCGACGAGGGCGATGTGCTGCTCCAGAGCGACCCCTACCTCTGCGACGGCGCGATCCAGCACACGCCCGACTGGCTCGTGCTCGTCCCGATCGACTATGAAGGGCGGCGGCTCGGATATACGTCGATGTTCGGGCACATGCTCGACGTCGGCGGGACTGTGCCCGGCAGCATGGCCGCAACCGCGAAGTCGATCTGGGACGAGGGCCTCCGGATCCCGCCCGTCAAGCTCTTCGCCGGCGGTGAGCTGAACAGGGAGCTGCTCAGGGTGATCTTGCGCAACTCCCGCACCCCGGAGATGAACGAGGCCGACCTGTTCGCCATCGTCGCCGCCTGCCGGACCGGCGCCGCGCGCGTCTGCGAGGTCTGTGATCGCTTCGGCGTCGAGACCTACCTCGCCGCCAGTGACGCGATGCTTGCCCGCACGCGTGAGGCGATGGGTCGGATCATCCGTACGTACATCCCCGAGGAGCCGATCACCTTCTCGGATGTCGTCGACGACGACGGCCAGGGCAACGGCCCGTTTCGCATGACGCTGACGGCCCGGCGCGAGGGCGACGTGATGATCCTCGACTGGACGGGCTCCGACCCGCAGGCGCCGGGCCCGATCAACCTCCTCACGCACGAGGGGCTCTTCAAGATGTTCGTCGGGATCTACCTGATCATGGCCTTCGATCCCGAGATCCTGTTCAACGAGGGCTTTCACGACCTGATCGAGGTGGTGCTGCCCGAGGGGACGATCGTCAAGCCGAGCTTCCCCGCACCGCTCGGACTCGTGAACATCTCGCTTGCGCGCCAGCTCGACGTTGTCCAGGGCGTGCTGGCGCGTTGCGCTCCCGAGTACGCCGCCGGAGCGGGCTATGGCTCAAGCCCGGCGATGACCTACTCGGGCGTCGACGCCGACGGCCACTACTTCCAGCTCGGCGAGATCTCCTACGGCGGGCTGCCCGGGCGACCCAGGGGCGACGGCATCGACGGCCACTCGTGGTGGCCGCTGTTCACCAACATTCCCACCGAGTACATCGAGAGCTACTACCCGGTCGTGATCGAGCGCTACACGTCGGTGGCCGACTCGGGTGGCGCCGGACGCCACCGGGGCGGCAATGGCATCGAGAAGATCTACCGATTCGAGGCGCCCGGCGAGGTCACGATCCAGGACGACCGCGCTGAGAGCCGGCCCTGGGGCGTCGAGGGTGGGGAAGAGGGCGCCGTCTCACGCAAGGAGCTGATCCGCGCCGACGGATCGAGCGAGACCCTTCCCTCGAAGATCGATCTCGTCCAGGTCGAGCCCGGCGATCGGCTCGTGTTCGTCACGGCCGGCGCGGGCGGACTCGGCGATGCGGCCGAGCGCGATCTGGCGGCAACGCGACGCGACGTTCGTCGCGGTCTCGTGAGTAGCCTTGCCGCGCGCGAGCAGTACGGAGTCGACCTGGAAGCAGATCTGGAGGACGCATGAGCGCGAGACGCTATGAGAGCTCGACCCAGTACTACGACGTCATGCTCGAGTCGGGCATCGACGTCCCGGCACGCGACGGGATCACGCTGGCGACCGACCTCTACCGCCCGGCCGACGGGTCGAGCGCGGCCGAGGGCGAGTTCCCCACCGTGCTGCTGCGCACGCCGTACGACCGTGCCCGGGCGCCGATGGCGCTCACCGGACGCTTCTTCGCCTCGCGCGGCTACGTCTTTGCGGCGCAGGACACGCGCGGGCGCTTCGACTCGGGCGGCGAGTTCGCCTTTCTCTTCAACGAGCCCCACGACGGCATCGACGGCTACGACGCGGTCGAATGGATCGCGGCGCAGCCCTGGTCGAACGGCAAGGTCGGCACGACCGGGCTCTCGTTCGAGGGAGCCGTGCAGCAGGCGATGGCAATCACGCAGCCGCCGCACCTGACGACGCAGATCATCCTCGACTCGGCGTTCAACTACTACACCCGACCGGTGCGGCACAACGGCGCCTTCACACAAGGGATTTTTCTGCCCTACGTCTTCTTTATGGCGATGGCCGGCAATCCGCGGGCCGACGCCGACCCGCTCCTGAAGCTGGCCCTGCGGGAGGTGCTCGACAACTTCCCCGAGTGGACGAAGCAGATGCCGATCAAGGAGGGCGAGACGCCGCTTAGCCTCGCGCCCGACTACGAGCGCTGGTACTTCGACATGGCCACCAAGGGCGACTACGAGGGCATGTGGAAGAACCCGGCCTGCAGCCTCGAAGAGCACGTCGGCGACTTCCCCGATATCCCCGTGTGCCTTCTGACCAGCTGGTACGGCCACCATGCCTGGTCGAACTTCGAGAAATGGCGCGCGCTAACCGAGCAGAACGACTCGCTCGTCAAGATCGTCTGCGGCGTCTGGACGCACGGCCCGGCGTACCTGATGGAGACCATCGCGGGCGAGGTCAGCTTCGGCAACAACGCGTCGATCAGCTACCTCGACGACTATCGCTTGCGCTGGTTCGACCGCTTCCTCAAGGACATGGACACCGGCGTCGACGACGGCGACCCGATCGACCTGTTCGTGATGGGCGGCGGCGACGGGCGGGCGCTCGAGGGCGGCGTTCGTGGGATCGACCGTCAGCTCAGCCACGGTGGCTTCTGGCGCAGCGAGTCCGAGTGGCCAATCGCGCGGACCGAGCTGCGGCCTCTCTACCTGAGCGGTGCGGGCGAGCTGGCAGGCGACGCGCCCGCAGGTCGTGCCGACGCCACGACGTTCGTCTACGACCCCGACGATCCGGTGCCCACGATCGGCGGGTGCCTGCAGAACCCGATCGGCGTGACTGGGTTCGTCTACGGCGGCGCGTTCGACCAGCGCGGGCGCAGCAACTTGTGGCTCTGCAAGGACACGCTGCCGCTCGCTGCCCGAAGCGATGTGCTCGTGTTCCGCACGCCGCCGCTCGAGCAGGCGCTCGAGGTGACCGGCGAGATCGAGGTGCGGCTCTGGGTCAGCTCGAGCGCGCCCGACACCGACTTCACGGCCAAGCTCGTTGACGAGCACCCGCCAAGCGCCGACTGGCCGAACGGCTACGCGATGAACCTCTCCGACAGCGTTGTGCGGATGCGCTACCGCGGCGGGCGGGCCACGGCAGAGCTGATCGAGCCCGGCGAGATCTACGAGATCACCGTCGGCCCGCTGATCACGAGCAACCGCTTCGAGGTCGGCCACAGCATCCGCCTCGACATCTCGAGCTCGAGCAGCCCGCAGTTCGACGTCAACCCGAACACGGGCGGGCCGCTCGGGCGCGCGAGCGGCGTAGTCGTTGCGCAGAACACGATCCATCACGGCGCGAGTCGCCCTTCGCAGATCGTGCTGCCCGTGATCGCGGCGTGACCTGACGTGCCGGCCGGTGGTGCGGGCTCGGCGGGAGGCCGGCCGGCGACGCGCCGCGGCTACGTCGACTTCTCGGGCGGTCAACTCCACTACCGCGAAGCTGGGACGGCCCGCCGCTCGTCTTGCTGCACATGACGGCGAGCAGCTCGATTCAGTACGCGCGCTCGCTGCCGCTTCTTGCTCAGCGCTTCCGCGCAATCGCGCTCGACACGCCAGGGTTCGGAGCTTCTGACCCGCTGCCGGCCGAGCCGACGATTCCGGCCTACGCGGCAGCTCTCGCCGAGTTCCTCGACGCGCTCGGCCTCGAGCAGGTCGACGTGGTCGGCTTCCACACAGGCTCGAGCATCGGTCTCGAGCTCGCCGTCAGCCGGCCGGAGCGCGTTCGACGAGTCATCCTGGCGGGCATCCTCGCCGTCGAGAGCGAGGACGAAGCTCAGAAGTGGTCAGACTTGATCCTGCGCTCGTGGCAGCCCGATGGGCGCGGCGAATTCCTCGAGGAGATCCGCTGGTGGATGCCTGCCTACGTCTCGGAGGACGACGGCGACTCGTACCTGAACGAGGTCATCTCGCGACTTCAGGCCGGGCCGGACTACCTGCTTGCGCCGAGCGCCGTGATCGCGCACGACGCGCTCGCGGCACTTGCTCGACTCGAGCAGCCGACGCTCGTCCTCGCGCCAGCCGAGGACAACCTTGTAGAGGAGACGCGGCGCGCCCACGCGGCTGCTCCTGGCAGCAGCTTCCTCGAGATTCCCGGGAACGACGGTGCCGCCTGGGACCACCCGCGCGAGTTTGCCGACGCCATCGTCGGATTCCTCTCCTGACTACTCCGGAAGCCGCACCGAATCGTCCCGCTCGAACAGCGAGAACGGGTTGCCCTCGGTGTCCGCGCAGTGCGCGATCCAGCCAATGTGGGGGAGGGGGATCTTCTGCTCTGTGACCGTCCCGCTGAGCTCGACGACGCGCTTTAGCTCTGCGTCGATGTCATCGACGCCGAAGTAGGCGAAGATGCCGCGCTCGTCCTGCGCATGTCGGCCTGCATGGAGCTCCTGCGGCTCGGTTAGCGCATACATGGCGCCGTCGGGCTCCGAGTAGGTCGTGACCATGTGGTACTCGACCGACCCCTTCCACTCACTGAAGTCCCAGCCCATCAGCGGGCCCCAGAACGCCTGGGCACGGGTCGTGTCTTTGGCTGGAATCTCGAAGTGGACGAGGCGTCCTGGCACGGCGTTCCCCTTTACACGGGTGTCAAAGCGGTGTACAAGCACAGTTCTAGTCGAACCAGGGAGGCGGAGCCGTGTCTGAGCCACCGGGAATTCTGAAGGGTGAGGTCGAGCCCTACTGGGTGATGGGCGGCGTAATCGACGTCAAGCTCGACGCCGAAAAGACGGGCGGCGCCTTCACGCTGCTCGAGATCATCAACCCACCCGGCGGGGGAGTCCCACCGCACGTGCACGAGCGCGACGACGAGACCGTCGTCCTGGTCGAGGGCGCTGCGACGGCGCTCATCGGCGGCACTCCGGAGCCGATGGCGCCCGGCGACGTCGTCTTCATCCCGCGCGGCGTCGTGCACGCCTTCGAGGCCGGTGACAGCGGCGCTCGCGCGCTTGCCATCACCTCACCTGGCGGCTCCGAGAGCATGCTGCGCGACGGTGCCCCGAAGAAGGTCGGCGACGGCGCGCCGCCCGAGGTGGGCGAGGCCGAGATCGGCGCGATGATGGCGGCTGCGGCCGGTGCCGGTCTCAACTTCCTCCCGCCCGAGGAGGGCTAGAGACACCCGATGCACGGACAGACGCTTGGCGAGCTCCTGAGGGACGCTCCGAAGAACTGGGGTCGATGGGGCCCCGACGACGAGCTTGGCTGCCTTAACTTCCTCGGTCCGGCCGAGGTACTCCGCGCCGCCGCCGAGATCCGCGACGGCACCGTTTTCACGCTCGGCACACCGATCGCTCGCCCCGGCGGCGATCCGGCCTTCCCTGGCCTCGGGCGCGAGGGGCCCCAAGCCTCTAAGAGGAGAAGACGATGACCGACTACGCCGGATACGTGCGGGAGTTCTATGAGCTCTTCGTGGCGGGCAAGATGGACGAGGCGCTCGAGATGGTCACCGAGGACGTCGAGTGGCGCGCTCCGAACTGCCTTCCCTACGGCGGTGTGTACCACGGCCGGCAGGGCATCGCCGAGTACACGGGCAACGCCGTGGGCAACTACGAGTACATCACCGTCGAGGTCGAGGACGCGGTCGAGGCTGCGCCCGGCCGGGTGATCACGACCGGGACGTTCGGCGGCAAGACCGCGGCGACGCAGACGGAGTTCGAGGTGCCCTTCTGCCAGATCTGGGAGTTCCGCGACGGCAAGGGGGCAGTGCTCGAGTACTGGAACGACTCGGGCGCGGTCCTGCGGGCGCTCGGGATCGGGCCGACGCCGGCCTCCTAGATCCGGCGCCGGCAGGTCAGCTCCGGTCACTCAAGGGACGCTGCGGCCCGCTAGCTCATCTTCGCGGTGATCCCACCGTCGACAACGAGGTCGTGGGCGGTCACGTACTTCGCCTCGTCCGAAGCAAGGTAGAGCGCGGCGTAGGCGACGTCCCAGGCGTCGCCCATCTTGCCGGTTGGGCACTGCGCGTCGCGAATTGCGATCAGGTTGTCGAGATCACCCTCGTCGCCGTAGGCAGCCGAGAGCCCTTCGGTGACCATCGGCGTCTTCATGAGACCCGGCGAGATCGTGTTGCAGCGGATGCCCTTCGCCGCGTACTCGAGCGCAATGCTGCGCGAGAGCGGGATGATGGCGCCCTTCGTCGCGTAGTAGGTGGCGTAGGGGATGCCCGTCCAGCGATGCGCGGCGATCGACGAGAGGTTGACGATCGAGCCGCTTCCCTGCTTCTCCATGATCGGAAGCACCTGGCGGCAGACGAGGTAGACGCTCTTCAGGTTGGTCTCGGAGACGTGATCCCATGTTTCCTCGTCGGTCTCGACGATGCCGCCCACGACGCCGATGCCGACGACGTTGACGAGCACGTCGATGCGGCCGTATGCCTCGACGCAGGCTGCGACCATCGACGCGACCTGCTCGCCGTCGGAGACGTCGGCTTCGAACGCGCGGCACTCGCCACCCTCGGAGGTGACGATCTCTACCGTCTCGGCCGCAGCGTCGGGGTTGATGTCAACCCCGAACACGCGGGCTCCCTCGCGCGCGAACAGGACGGAAATGGCTTTTCCGTTGCCCCAGCCTGGGCCACTCGAGCCGGCGCCAGAGATCAAGGCAACTTTGTCTGCAAGGCGCCCAGCCATCGTCAGCCGAACGGCACTCTATGACGTCCCGGCGAGCGCGGTCGCTAGCGTGATGTTGTGGATGCGGTCGGTTCTGCTCTGCTCGCAGGTGGCCTGCTCGGGCTGCTGACGGTGCTCATCCGTCTGGGTCTGCGCCGCGCGCCTGACGTGACCGCCAGCGCGTTCGTGATCACCGTCATCGGCCTTGCGGTGACCGTCGCGATCTCGGCCGCCGCTGGTGTCCTCGACGACGCGAAGCGGATCGGGGATCTCTGGCCGTTTCTCGCCATCGGCGTGTTCGTGCCCGGGACGGGGAGGCTTCTCTACGTCCGGGCGGTGCGCGATGCCGGGCCGTCGCGGGCCGCGATTCTCGTGGGGATGGCGCCGCTCTTGTCGGTCTTGATCGCGGTCGCGATCGTGCGTGAGCCGTTCGGGCTCGCGCTCGGTGCGGGCACGCTCCTGATCGTCGCCGGTGGTACCGCTCTCGTCCAGGAGCCGAGGCGCCCGCAGGGGTTCAAGGTCATCGGGCTCGTTCTGGCGCTGGTCGTCGCCTTGCTCGTTGCGATTCGCGACAACATCGCGCGGTCGGTCACGACCGACATCGACGTCGCTCCTGTGGTCGAGATCTCGGCGGTGCTCGCCACCGCGAGCGTGGTGGGCTTCATCTATCTGCTCGTCCACGGTCGTGGTCGCTCGGCGCTCGAGCGGACGTGGAATGTCCTTCCGACGTTCCTGCCGATGGGCATGCTCGCGGGCGTCGCTTCGCTGGCCGTGCTCGAGGCACTCGACCGTGGCCCGGTTACGGTCGTGGCGCCGCTCATCGCGACACAGACCCTCTGGGTCGTGGTGCTTTCAAGCGTGCTGATCGGACGCAGCGAGGTGATCGGTCCGCGACTGGTCGCGGCGGCGCTGTGCGTTGTCGCCGGCGGTGCGCTGATCGGAATTGGCCAGTAGCCCGCGCCGACCGCTTTCCGGCTGGTCTACGTAAACGTGAAGCTCAGCCGTCGCGGCCGGTCGAGCGCGTCGAGCAGGCCACGGTCCCGCCCGGGGCCGCCGTCGACGGTGTCTGCCCTCCCGTCAGAGGCGAAGAGCGTGTCGCGACCGCGTCCGCCGTGGAGCCGGTCGCGTCCACCCGAGCCCGTCAGCGTGTCGGCGCCTCTCGCGCCGTAGAGCGTGTCGGCTCCACCGCCGCCGATGAGGCGATCAGCACCCACCCCGCCATTGAGCCTGTCACGTCCGGCGCCACCGAAGAGGCGATCCGGCCCGCGTGCGCCGATGAGCACATCGCGACCGCGGCCGCCCTTGAGGACGTCGCGTCCGAGCTGTCCGGCAAGCCAGTCGTTGCCGAGCCCGGCATTGAGCTTGTCGCTACCGGGACCGCCCGCGAGCGCGTCGTTCCCGCCGCCTGCCCGCAGAACATCGTCGCCGCCGAAGCCGCAGATCGTGTCGTCGCCAGGGGTGCCGACGAGCAGATCCGGCCCGGAAGTGCCAAGGATCGTGCAGTCGCTCGCCTTGATGATCGGCGGGCCGCCGGCTCGGACCTGAACCTGCAGGGTCGCCGTCGCGTTGCCGGCGGGCCCTGTCGTGGTCAGGACGACGCGGAAGGTGCCAGGCGTTGCGAAGGTGTGCTTCGGCTTCTGACCGGAGCCACGCGAGCCATCTCCGAAGTTCCAGCTGTATGCCGTGCCAGGGTCGCCTTTCGCCGAGAACGAGACGTCGAGCGGTGCAACACCGCTGGTCGGGAGCGCCGAGAACGCGGCCGCGGAGGCTCGCTCTGCTGCCGTGCGGCCGCAGGCCTCGACCAGCGCGTCGAGCACGCTCGAGGGGTCGGCCGCAAGTGCGTCGAGCTCGAAGATCGTGCCGCCGGTCTGTGCCGCCAGACTCCCGGCCTCGGGGCCGTAGGTCTGGCGCGTGACCGGGTCGCCCGGCTTGATGACGCCAAAGAAGACGCCGTCCCGGGCGTCCAATGCGCTCAGCGCTCGCGCAAGATCAGTTCCCTGGTCGCTGACGAAGCTCGGCGCCTCATCACTGAAGACGATGGCGCATGCGCCCGCGCCGGCGCGAAAGCCGGCGACGTCTGTCATGGCGAAACGGACGGCGTCGAGTCCCGGCTCCGAGCTCGCGCCGCGGCTGGCCGGTGACGACTGGAAGTTGTCGAGCGCCTTGCGGAATGTCCCGGCGCTGCTCATCGCCGTGAGTGCACGTGGCTCGCCGCTCGGAGCGTCCGAGAGGGTGCCGCCGAAAGCGACGAGTGCGTAACGAGCTTCGAGGCGGCCGTCGAGACCGGCCACGACCTGGTCGACGCGATCTCTGATCGACTCGAGCTCGTTGCGCATGCTCGAGGACGCGTCGACGATGAATGCGATATCGCCTGCCGGCTTCGCCGCATGCGCGGTCGAGGCCAGTGCAACCATCGTCAGAATCACAGCCGCAAGCGCAGCGACTACTCGGCACGCGCGAGTCACAACTTCCCCCCAACGTTTTCGCCGGCACCGAGACCGGCGTTGCGCTCAGCGTAGGGGGCGGTTTCGTGACCCGCCACCCCTCGATCGAGGGAGGAGCGCGCCTAGTAGGGTCGAGTGGTGAGCGCGCCGGAAGCAGCAGGTCGAGCCGGTGTGCCGACTGCAGCTCTTCTCGGCGTGGCGGTGCTGATCTGGGGCGGCGGATTCTGGCCGATCGACGTCGCCTCCGACCACACCGAGCCAATCATGCTGGCGATGCTCCGGGTCGCTCCGACCCTGGCGCTTGTGCTTGTCATCTTCGTTGTCTTCCGGCGCCGGCTCCCGACTGGTCGCCTGCTCTGGGTAAGCGTACTGTCGGGGTTGCTGATCTTCGGGCTCTTCCAGTGGATCCTCATGGATGCAGTCGTGCGTATCGGCCCCGGAAACACCGCCGTGATGGTCAACACGGCACCGCTCGTCATCGCGGTGCTCGGCTTCGTCTTCTTGCGTGAGCGACTAGGGGCGCTTGCGAGCCTCGGGCTCGTAATCGGCTTCATCGGTGTCGTGATGATGGTCTGGTCACAGATCGGCGATTTTCCGAGCGCGGACACGCTGATCGGCGGTGTTGCGCTCGCCTTCGCCGGGGCCTGCGCGTGGGGAGGCGGCGCGCTTGTGCTGCGTGCCGGGACCCGGAACGAGAGCGGCATCGACATGATGGGCGTGACGGTCGTCCAGTACGCGGCCGGAGCGCTCGTCCTGGTCCCGATCGCGTTTCCGGTGGCGGGCGTCTCTACAACCGACTGGGGCGCGCTTGGCCTCTGGGTCGGGGTGGCCTGGATCGGGCCGCTCACCGGCATCGCGCTCCTGATCCTGTTCATCGTCCTGCAGCGGATGGAAGCGGGGCGGGCGACCTCGGTCCTCTTCCTGATTCCGGCGGTCGCGATCGTGATCGAGATCGCCCGCGGCAACGCGCCGAGCGCCGTCGCTCTGGCCGGCATGTTCGTCGCGATTCTCGGCGTCGGGCTCGTGACTGCTCCGCGGGGTGCGCTAGGTCGCGCCGCCGTCCGTCTCGGCGCGCTCCGCGTGCGTGTGTGAGACTGCGCCACGAGCCAGCCAAGGAGGAGATCGTGGCGACAGTCGAACAGCCAATCGCCGCGCTGAGCGCGCGGGCGCGCAAGGTGACCAAGAGCCCGTTCGGCCCCGACGACGAGATCGGGATGCTGAACCTGATGACGCCCGAGTCGCGGGCGGCGGTCATGGCCGAGGCCGACGCCTCGAAGATGTTCGACCTCGCGGTCGAGTTCTTCCCGGGAATGCCGTCCTGGACGGCGGGCGGCGATCCCTCGTACCAGATCTGGATGACCCACACGCCTGACGGCGAGCACATCGAGAGCGCGCGCGGGACTTCGCCGACGTTCGGACATCAGACGTACTCGGGCGACGCCGTCTCGATGTACACGCACTGCGGCACCCACATCGACACGCTCAACCACTACGGCTACGACGGCCAGATCTGGAACTGCTTCGAGGTCGCGAAGGAGCTCGGCAACCGCACCTGGCACGTCTGCGGCGCCGAGAAGCATCCGCCGATCATCGCCCGCGGTGTTCTGATCGACGTCGCGGCGGCGCTCGGAGTCGAGATGCTGCCAGACTCCTACGGCATCGGCGCCGACGACCTGCGCAAGGCCCTCGACCGGCAGGGCACCGAGTTGCGTCCCGGCGACGTCGTGATCATCCGCACCGGGAGGATGACGGTGTGGCCCGAGTTCGATGCCTACCTCGTCAACGAGCCCGGGTTGAACCTCGAGGGTGCGAAGCTGCTCGCAGACGCCGGCGCGATCGTCGTCGGTGGCGACAACGTCGGAGTCGAGCAGCTGCCCTCCGCGGTCGAAGACGACTGGATTCCGGTGCATAGCTACCTGCTCGCCGAGTGTGGCGTCGCGATGATGGAGGTCGTCAACTGCGAGGAGCTCTCGGCGGAGGAGGTTTACGAGTTCGCGTTCTTCGCGGCCACGATCCCGCTGCGGGGAGCCACCGGCGCGCCGCTACGGCCGGTCGTCTTTCCCCTGCGCTCCTAGCGCGCCCTCGGCGGGCGAAGCTCGCTGGCGAACTAGCCCGGGCGGCGCAGGGTCGCGGCGAGCTGCTCGAACGTTCGGCCCCAACCGGAACGATGCTTCTCGAGCGCCTCCTCCGAGGGCAAACCCTCGTGGGTGAGCGTGAGATGCGTGCGCGGGCCGAGGTCTCGAAGCTCGACAGTCACGACCGTGTCCGAGACGGCGTAGGAATTCCAGCTGAAGCGCAGCCGGTAAGGGGCGGACACCTCTTCGTAGACGCCGTGCGAGACCATCTCCGCGCCCTCGGCGTCGCGCATCGTGACAGTGAACGCACCGCCGCTCATCGGTTGGGCCGTAACCTCGGCCGACCACTCGGCGCCGACATAGAACCAACTCGCCATCACAACCGGGTCTGTCCAGGCCGCGAACACCCGGTGGATCGGCGCATCCAGCTCACGCTCGATGACGAGCGTCTCAGGCATCTGAGCTGCTCGCCGCGTCTTCGCTCAGCTGTGTCTCGAGCGCGTCGAGCTGAGCCGTCCAGAAGTCGCGATAGTGATCGAGAGCGCTGGCGGCACGATCGAGCGCTTGCGGCTTGAGTCTGCACCGCGTCTCGCGACCCTGGCGCATTCGTTCCACCAGATCGGCCGACTCGAGCACGAGCACGTGTTTCGAGATCGCCGCCAGCGACATGTCGAACGGCTGGGCCAGCGTCCCGACCGTCTCCTCGCCCCGGGCGAGCCGTCGCAGGATCAAACGCCGCGTCGGGTTCGCGAGCGCATGGAAGACGTCGTCCAGGCGCGCATCCTGAAGCTCAACCATCTTGTTGACAGTCTACACCGCCTGGCATATTATCAACCGACGGGTTGAATAACGAGGAGGTTCGGAATGAAGACGGTCGCAGGAACGATCGAGTGCAGTGTTCAGGTCAGCGCGAGTCCGGCCGACGCGCTCGCAGCTGTCACCACGCCGCCGGGCATCGCCGGCTGGTGGGCAGTCAACAGTGAGGTCGGCGCCGGCGCTGGTGCTACGGCCACCATGACCTTCCACAAGGACGGCGCCACCATCCCAATGGCCTTCGAGATCACCGAGTCGACCCCGGAGCGCGTGAGCTGGCGCTGCACTGACAACGGGAACCCGACGTGGATCGGAACGACCATGACATGGAGCTTCTCATCAGCCGAGGGCGGCGCGCAGATCGACTTCGAGCACGCCGGCTGGGGCGAGGACGGCCCAGGCCCGGAGATCGCCAAGGGCTGGGACCATTTCATCAACACGAGTCTCAAGAACTACCTGGACGGCGGCCAGGGAATGCCCTGGGAGTAGTGCCATCGTGAATCCGGCTCCCGCCTCGCGGGAGTCCATGCTTCCATCGTAAGGTGCCGGCACACGCATGTCCGAGTCGGAAGAACGCCCCCGCTACGAGAAGAAGCGCGCTGGCATGGCCGCGAATCTCGAGCTCCAGACCGGGGAGGGAGGCAGGCCGTGATCACGATCCACGGAAAGGACGTCCCGACCGAGCTGCGCGAGCTGGTGGACCCAGCGAAGAGCGCTCTGGTCATCATCGACATGCAGAACGACTGCTGCGCGGAGGGCGGCTCGGGCCATCTCGCCGGAGGCGACATGTCGATGTACGGCGACGTGATTCCGAAGATCGCCGGGTTCGCCGAGGCGTGTCGTCTAGCAGAGGTTCCCGTGATCCACGTGCGGATTCTGACCTTGCCCGACGGAGCGAGCGACTCGCCCGCATGGATTCGCTTGCGTCTGAGGGCCAACGCAAACTTCGACCCGACCAACGACGGCGCCTGGGATTTCACCGTCGAGGGCACCTGGGGCGCAGAGTTCGTGGCCGAGCTGCAGCCGCAGGCGGGTGAGCCTGTCGTCACGAAGTTCCGCTCGAGCGCCTTTCGCGAGACCAACCTCGACCTCTTGCTCCGCTCGAACGGGATCGAAAGCGTGATCGTCGCCGGCTGCACGACCGAGGGCTGCGTCGAGTCGACGGTGCGGGATCTCTGCTTCTACGACTACTTCGGGATCGTGCTGTCTGACTGCGTGGGCAGTGACGTCCGCGAGCTCCACGACGCCTCGATGCTCGTCATGGGCGCCTACCGTGCCGACATGGCGACGTCGGCCGAGGTCATCGAAGCGTGGCGACGGCTCGGCGCGCTCGGCACGCCGACCGAGGAGGTGGCTTCGTGAGCTCGATGAACCCGCAGTTCTTCGTCAGGGAGGACGGCCCGGTTGACGGGCCGCCGCGCGAGCTCGTCGGCTACGGCGAGCACCCGCCGAAGGTCGAGTGGCCGGGCGGCGCGCGTGTTGCCGTGCAGATCGTCGTCAACTACGAGGAGGGCTCGGAGAAGTCGTTCCCGATGGGCGACGGCGTCAACGATGTGCTCCACGAGATCCCGTTCAACCTCGAGGGGACGCGCGACCTCTGCGTCGAGTCGGTCTACGAGTACGGCTCTCGCGCAGGCATCTGGCGGCTCTTCCGCGTCTTCGACGCTGCCGCGATCCCGGTCACGTTTTTCGCGGCGGCGGTTGCGCTCGAGCGCAACCCCGACGTCGCGGCCAAGCTGGCCAGGCGAGGAGACGAGGCAGCCGGTCACGGGTACCGCTGGTCGAACCATTTCGAGATGACACGCGACGAGGAGCGAGAGGCGATCCGGCTCGGTATCGAGTCGATCGCCGAGACCACGGGCAGCCGGCCCGTCGGCTGGTACTGCCGCGAGATGAGCACCAACACCCGCGAGTTACTGGTCGAGGAGGGTGGGTTCCTCTACGACTCGGAGTGCTACAACGACGACCTTCCGTACTGGACGCAGGTGCAGGGGACGTCACACCTCGTCGTGCCCTACTCGCTCGTCGTCAACGACGCACGCTTCGTGCTCGCGCAGGGGTATGGCAGCCCCGAGCACTTCTTCGAGTACGCAAAGGCCACCCTCGATCGGCTTCGGGACGACGGGGACGACCTGTCGCGGATGATGTCGGCCGGTCTGCACCCCCGTTTCAGCGGGAATCCGGCGCGAGCCGACGCGCTGGCGCGCTTCATCGACTACGCCCAGAGCACGGGTGACGTGTGGTTCGCGCGGCGGGATGAGGTCGCGCGAGTCTTTGGCGAGCAGGTGCCGGCGCGCTAGCCGGCGCGTGCCGTCGCTCCACGGCACAGGGTCTTACAATTCCCTTTCGGCGAGCCGCGGATTCATGTGGTTAGCTATGAGCATGGGAGTGGGAGCCCTGCTGCGGCGCATGGCCGTGCTTGTTGTGCTCGGCGCGCTTGGCGTTGCCGTTGCGGCGCCGGCTCAGGCCGCCAGCGAGCTCAGCGCGGGCGACGGGCGTCTCCTGGCGGCCGCGAATGCCGCAAGCGCCGAGGCCGCCAAGGGGAAGCGTAAGAAACCGCTTCGCTACCGCAAAGGCGTCTGGATCACGGTTCCTGCTGCGCCGAGCCTCCTGCTCGCGCGGGTGTCGATCAGGCTCGAGAAGCCGGCGCGCACCACGACGGCAGCAGGGCGTGTCGTCGCTCGTCGCGCTCCAAAGCCCAAAGTCATGATTCGCCACCGCGCCCGGCTTCCACGCGGTGTCGGCGTGACGGCCAGCATCTGGCGCATCAAGCCGAAACACCGCTTCGTCAGTGCGGTTGCGTTCACGAATCGCTCGACGAGGATCGCGGCGAGTACCGAGCGCGTATACCTCGAGATCCGCTCGGCCGTTCCGATCAAATCGGTAAGGCTCCTCACCGAGCGGCTGCGCCCGCGTGATGCGGCCACCCGAGGCTTCGGACGCTGTCTCTTCAATTTCTCCGAGCGCGCCCGCACAGCCCACTTCGTCAAGCGCATCGGCGGCCGCTTGCCGGCGGTCTATACGCCGCGGCAGGTTGCCACTGCGGTGACCACCGCCAACTGCGGGGCGCCGCGAGAAGCGTTCCTCGACGAAGTCGGCTTCCCATCCAACGTCGCTGCAGTCATTCCCGAGCCGACCGTTGGGCCGCCTGCCGGTGGCGGAAACAACGGCGGCAATGGCGGCGGCGACAAGAACGATGGCGGAAAGAATGACGACGAGAAGAAGCCCGGCGGCGGCACCGGCAATGGTGGTGACGGTGGTGGCGGCAACACCGGTAGTGGCAACAACAACGACGACGGCAACACTGGCGGCGGCAACAACGATGGCGGCACTGGCGACGGTGGTAGCGGGGGCGGCAACACGGGTGGGGGCAACAACGGTGGCGGCAACCCCTACGCATGCGAGGCCATCGCAGCAGCTGCCGGCATCGACAACGAGTACGTCGTCGCGGTCACGTGCGACGAGGACATGAATAGCGTCACGATCACGACGCAGTCCGGGAACCCATGGACATCGGGCGAGTCGCTCGACGGAGCGGGCACGTGCACGACGCCGAGCGGCAAGGTCAAGTGCTCGCTCGACCCGCAGCCGGTTCAAGCGCTAGTTCTCACCTCGACGAAGCTCGTGCCCGTCGGCACTAGCCTCAAGGCCACGATCGGCGGCCTTCCCGACGGCACCACCACGACCATTCCGGTCGTCTTCGAAGAGGAATAGCCGCTACTGGCCGGCTGCTAGCTGGGCGGCCAGGATCGCGTAGACCGTCTCGTTCGCCGGCACGGGTACGCCCCGGCTTCGAGCTCGCTCGACGGCCACGCCGTGCAGCGCTTCGAGCTCGGTCTGGCGGCCCGCCGTGATGTCTGTGTACATCGACGACCTGCTGTCGGGTGCCAGGGACTCGGCGAACTCGAGCATCCGGTCGATCGAGTCCGGCTCGAGCTCGACGCCCTCGGCGCGCGCCAGCTCGAGGACCTCCTCGAGGAGGCGTCTGAACGTCGCCCAGGCTGGCCCCGATGTGCGGATCTGGCCGATCGTGAGGCGAGCGGCCGCCGTCATGCCCGCGTGCGCGCAGATGTATGCGAACTTGGCCCACATGCGCTCGTTGATGTTGTCGACCAGCTCGGACCCGATACCGGCAGCGGCGAGGGTCGCGTCGAGTCGCTGTGCGCGCCCGCTCAGCTGGCCGTCGAGCTCGCCAAAGACGATCGAGCCCGGCCCGGCCGAGTGGACGACGAGCCCAGGCTCGGTCACGGTGGCGAAGATGAACGCCGCGCCTCCCAGCACGTGCTCGCCGCCCACCGCCTCCTGCAGCGTCTCGATGTGTGCGATGCCGTTCTGAACGGGGACCACGACGGTGTCTTCTCCGACAAGTGGGGCAAGCGTCGGCGCGACCTCGTCGACGTGGTAGCTCTTGACGCAGAGGATGACTGCGTCGCACGGCCCGACCTCGCCTGTCTCGCTCGTCGCTCGGATGGGCGTCTCGAAGTCTCCGTTCACGCTCTCGACGCGAAGTGGCCCGGCCCGCAGCGCGTCGAGCTGGCGTCCGCGGGCGATCAGATGGACGTCGCTTCCCGCCTGCGCCAGCCTCCCGCCGAAGTAGGCCCCGAGCGCGCCAGCTCCGTAGACGGCGATGCGCGGTCTCGTTCCCTCGTCGGGTGGCATGGCGGGATCGTAGGCCGTGGCCGAGTGCGATACGGTGAAATTGATGAGGCGCGGCCCGATCAGGGTTCTCGAGCTCTCTGGCTCAGCGCGCGAGCGCGGCCTCGCCCACGGCGAGCAGTTCCGCGATGAGATACGCGAGTACGCGCGTGACCGCATCGATCTGACCTGTCGCGGAGTGTGGAACGGTCGATCGATCGAGCGAGCCGCCGTCCTCGACCTTGCTGAGCGCTGTTTGCCGGCACATCAGGAGTACTCGCCCGAGCTGACCGCAGAGCTGTGCGCGGTCGCGTACGCGAGTGGATGCTCGGTGCCCGAGGTATTGATCGCCGGCGGCTTCACCGACATTGTCGACGCTGTCTACGCCGAGCTGGGCGAGACCACAACAATCGAAGACGATTGCACCGCTGTGGTTGTGGCGGACGAGCGCGCTGACGGGGCCGGCTTCCTCGCTCAGACCTGGGACATGCACGCCTCTGCGCTCGAGCACGTGCTCCTCCTCGACATCCGCCCGGACGACGGGCCGCGCGCGCTCGTGCTCAGCACGACCGGGTGCCTCGGGCAGCTCGGCATGAACGAAGCGGGCATCTGCGTCGGGATCAACAACCTCTCGGGAACCGAGGGCGGTGTCGGCGTCACCTGGCCCCACGTTGTGCGCAAGGCGATGCTGGCGACAGAGTTCGACGCGGCGCTCGCCTGCATCACCGAGGCGCCTCTGGCCGGCGCTCACAACTACATGCTGCGCGACGGAGACGGGCGAGGATGCAACGTCGAGGCCTTCAGCACGCTCTTCGAGCTCACCGAGCTAGACGACAACGGTCTCGCGCACACGAACCACCCGCTCTCGGCGCAGACGCAGGCGGTCAGCCAGGAGAAGGCCGAGCCGTTGCGTGGGTCGTCTGAAGCACGCCTGCGTCAGGCCAGCTCAGCGCTTGCGCAAGGCACGATCGGCTTCGAGGATGTTGTCGAGCTGACCCGGCATCCCGCCCTCTGCTACGCACCGGCACCGCCGCTCGACCTGGCCACATGCGGCGCCGTGATCATGCGGCCACGCGTGCTCGACTTCTGGGCCTGCTGGGGCCCGCCGAGCGAGGACGAGTACGAGCACTTCTCGCTTGCTCGCACAGCCGCCGCATAGATGGTTGCCGACGAGCTCAACGCCGCGATCACCTGGCTCGACGAGCCGCTGCAGCGACGCAAGGACGGCGCACTCGCTGGCCGCACGCTGCTGGTCAAGGACCTGATCGACACCGACGGGATCCGGACGACGTATGGCTCGAAGATCTACGCGGATCACGTTCCGGACCAAAACGCCGTCGTCGTCGAGCGGGTGCTCGACGCCGGTGCCGCCGTGCTCGGCAAGGCCAACTTGCCCGAGTTTGCCTGGAGCACGGCGGGCTACAACCCGTGGTACGGCACTGTGCACAACCCCGCCTATCCGGGACGCACGACCGGCGGCTCGAGCGCCGGCAACGCGGCCGCGATCGCAGGTGGGCTCTGCGATCTTGGGATAGGCACCGACACCGGCGCGTCAATTCGTCTTCCGGCGGCGTGCTGCGAGATCGTCGGGCTCAAGTCCGAGTGGGGCCGGCTCCCGCTCGAGGGCATACTGCCCCTCGTGCCGACGCTCGACACGGTTGGCCCGATGGGGAAGACGGTCGCGGACGTCGCCTTGCTCGGGTCGGTGCTCGCCGAAGCGCCGATCCCCGAGCCTCACCTCGATGGCCTGACGATCGGGCTCATTCGCCAACCGCCCGAGGTCGGCGATGGGCGCCCGACCGAGCGCTCTGATCTGGCCGAGCAGTGGGTCGGCGACGTGGAGCGGCTCGGCGCTCGCGTGGTCGAGACCGAGATTCCGGCGGCGAGCGCCAACACGTTCGCGATGTTCGGGCACGAGGCGCTGAAGTCGCACGCGACGACCTTCCCCAGTCGCGCGGACGAATACGCCGAGACGATCGGGTCGAAGCTGCAAGCGGCCCTCGCGACGACTCCCGAGGAGGTCGAGGCTGGCTACCAGGCGCTCGAGGAGTGGCGCCGCTATGTCCCTGATGTCGATCTCTACTTCGCCCCGTGCTACGCGATCGACCTGCCGCAAGAGGACGCCGACGAAGCCGAGTTTCGCCTGCCGCTCTCGTCGTTCCTGCGCTGGGTCAACCTGACGGGCTGGGCAGGGCTCGCGATCGGAAACATGCAGCTGGTCGCACCGCGCGACGAGACGGTGCTCGCCGCCGGTCTCGCGCTCGAGCGCGGTTAGGCCTATAGGGCGAGCTCCACGAGCACGTCGCCAATAGAACCGGCCTACGCCGTCCGCTAGCCAGGCAGACTGGTCCTGTGAGCGCGACTCGGGTGAACGCGGGAAGCTCGAGCTCCACAGGGTCGCCCGCGCGGCGGCCGAGGGCGACGGACGGTCGACTTCGCGGGATCGACGTCGCCCGCTCGCTCGCCATCCTCGGGATGGTCATCGTGCACATCGGGCCGGTCCGCTCGATCGACGGCGGAGTGCTCGGCGAGCTCTACCGGATCCCGCACGGCCGCGCAGCGATCCTGTTCGTGCTGGTCGCAGGGATCGGCGTGTCGTTGCTCGCACGTGGGCGCGCCTCGGCTGGCCACGGTGAAGCCACGGCCGTGCGCGGTCGGACGCGATGGCGAGATGCCGTGGCGCGGCTCGGCTGGCGCGCTCTGATCCTGCTGCCGCTCGGGCTTGCGTTGCAGTCGCTCGGGACTGGCGTTGCGGTGATTCTCCAGTACTACGCGCTCTGGTTCGTGATCGCGATTGTCGCCGTACGACTCCCCGGCCGGGTGCTGCTCGGACTCGCCGCGCTCTTCAGCATCGGCGGGCCCGTCGCCGTGCTCGTCGCGCGCCGTACCCGGCCCGAGTGGTTCGGCCCCATCCCCGAGTGGTCCGAGTTCGAGCGAGTCGCGCGCGATCTCGTGATCTCTGGCACGTACCCGACGGCTGTCTGGCTCGTGCCGCTGTTGATCGGGATCTGGATCGGGCGCCAGGATCTGCGCACCGCGCTGGTCCCGGCACGACTCCTGGTTGCGGGAGCTGCGCTTGCGGGCACGGCATACGGCTGTCGCTACTTGCTCGAGGGCGTCGCCGGAGCTGCCGGCTCACGCACCGATTGGCTGCAGCTCGCCGCTATTCAGCCGCACAACGAGATGCCGCTCTGGGTGCTGTCGTCAAGCGGCATCGCAATGGCCATCGTGGGAGCTGCAACCCTGCTCGCGCAGGCGGCGCCGCGCGGCGTCTGGTCGGCGATGGCCATGGGCCAGCTCGCGCTCACGATCTACGTCGGGCACCTCCTCGTGCTCTGGCAGCGACCGGATTGGCTCCGTCGTGGACAGTTCCCCGAGGCGTGGGAGGTCGTTGGGCTGTTCCTGCTCGTCACGCTCGTCGTCGCCACGCTCTGGCGCCTGCTGGTTCCCCGCGGGCCTGTCGAGGCGCTGTTTCATCTGCCGTGGTGGTGGCTCCGGCGCCGTCGGCGCCCCGCGTCGCCGCCTGCCGCGCCAGCTTCGGCTCCGCTCGTCGTTGCGTCGGCGGCCACTGAGCTTCCCGAGGTCGCCAGCTCACCGTAACTCCTTGCAGGAGTCGGTGCCGGTATCGGGAATCTGAGGCCGGCGTGTTCTGGCGGAGGTCGCGCCACTGCGGGCGGACAGAGGTCCCCCAAAGGAAAGGAACGGCGGCAATGCGGAACATCACCGTGGTACTCGCGATCATCGTCGCGGCAGCGGCATGGTTGTCGGTCGCAGGAGCTGCCTCGGCAGCGACCGAGGCGCACGTGGACACGATCGCCCCGACGCCGACGAACTGGGTCGATCAGACCCTGAACGTGCCGCAGTTCGACCCGGGTAAGGGCATCCTCACCAAGGTCCAGGTCGAGTACACGGGCACGGTCAGCGGCGTAGCGCAATACGAGAGTCTCGATGCCGTTCCGACGACCATCACCCTCAAGCTGAGCGCCCAGATGCAGCTCATGCGACCGGATCTCAGCGTGCTGAGCGCCGTCGTGCCACTCGTTGAGGTCGTCGAGGGCGCCGAGGCCTTCGACAACGACGTCGACTTCGACGGCCCCTCGGGAGGCACGTTCGACTCGCTCGCGAGCGCCCCGATCAGCGACACGCAGATCCTGACCGACGCTGCCGACCTCGCCCTGTTCACCGGTCCGGGCACGGTCACGTTCCCGGCCGAGGCGACCGGCGCGTCGATCGGCTCCGGCGCAGGAAACCTGATCCTCCTGTTCAACACCAACGCCGCAGCCACCGTCACCGTCACCTACGTCTTCATCTCGTCGGGGATCGACATCGAGAAGTCGACCAACGGCGAGGACGCGGACACGCCGACCGGCCCGACGATCACCGTCGGCGACCCGGTCAACTGGGAGTACGTCGTCACGAACACCGGCGAGGCAACGCTCACCGGCGTGACCGTGAGCGACAACATCGAGGGCGTCGCCGTGACCTGCCCGGACGGCGCCGACACGCTCGCAAGCGGCGCCTCGGTCGCCTGCACCGCCACCGGCGTTGCAGCGCTCGGCCAGTACGCCAACATCGGCAGCGTCGTCGGCCAGCCCGTCGATGGCGGGGGCGTCCCGGCCGGCTCGCCGGTGACCGACGACGACCCCAGTCACTACATCGGCGACGAGCCCGTCGTGTGCCCGCCCGAGAAGGAGAAGAAGAAGCGACCGCGGCCATGGCCGCCGGGCACCGAGCTAGTCGAGGTCGGCGGCGTCGAGTACCTGATCGTCTGGAAGGGCATCAAGCGATTTGCCTGGATCGAGGGTGACCTGATCCCGGTTATCAAGGACCAGGGCCCGATGTTCATCGAGATCGACGGTGTGCAGTACTTCGTCAAGAAGATCCCGCCGCCGACACTCAAGAGCCTTGCGAGCCAGAGCAAGCACGCGAAGAACAAGCACGCGAAGAAGGGCAAGGACGGCAAGCTCGGCAACGGCGATCTGCCGGCCGGATGCCCGGACACGAAGAAGGACGACGGCAAGAAGGCAGACAAATCGAAGGACAGCAGCAAGAGCAAGGACAGCAAGGGCGGCGCCGGCGACGCGAAGAAGGCCAACGCGGGACCGAAGGCTTCCCTGCAGGTGCTCGAGAGCTGCGCTGGCTCGACCCGCTTCTGGCTGCGTGGCGCGGGCAAGCACGCCGACACCTGGAACACAGTCGGTCGCTACGGCAAGAAGACGCGTTTCTTCGCCAACGAGCTGACCTACTGGCAGGTCCTGCGCAAGGGCTCGAAGCGTCCGTACTTCAAGCTCGCCAAGGCGTATATCGCGTCTCGCATGAACGAGCTCGTGGGCTCAACGCTGGCGCCTGAGCTCGAGCGGAGCATGGCCTTCGCCGAGCGTCACTTCGCCCTCCACCGGGCCGGCTTCACCAACGTGAAGCGGGCACTCCGAGCCGAGAGAACCGGCACCTCGAACGGGACCGTCAGGAAGATCAAGCGGCTGCGCGGAAAGATGCTGCGACACGCCACGATCCTGCATGGGCACGGCGGCATGCCGCGCTGCACCGTCTGAGCGACCTGATCTAGCTCCCGCCCAGCGACGCTAGGCGCCCGCCGAGATGGGACGGCGGGGCGCCTGGCGCTCGCCTGCTCGAGACGACTACGCTGGCCGGCGGATGTCGCGGAAATCGAAGCCGGCCACACCGACGCTCGGAGCCGACCTGCTCGAGCGCTCTCCGCGGCTCATCGACCTGAGCATCGAGATCTACGAGGGCATGCCGATCTGGCCCGGTCACCAGCTGCCCTACATGTTCGTCAACCAGGATCACGAGGGCTTCAAACGCCGCTGGGGCGGCGACCACGGCTTCGAAGCGCACAACTGGCTGCTCAGCGAGCACACGGGCACCCACACGGACGCGATCATCGAGTACGACCCCGACGGGGCGCATATCGACGAGATGCCGCTCGAGTTCTTCTACGGCGACGCGATCTGCCTCGACGTCTCGGCGACGCGCCACCCCGACTGGTTTACCCCCGAGGTGCTCGAGCAGGCGCTCGGGGCGAGCGGGCAGGAGATCCGCCGCGGCGACATCGTCTGCCTCTACACCGGCACCGGCGAGCGCCTCTATCCGGACCCGGAGTACATCAAGACCTACCCGGGTCTCAGTCGCGAGGGCGCGGTCTGGCTGGCTGAGCAGGGCGTCGTCAACATCGCGATCGATCAGGTTGCGATCGACCATTCCGACGATCTCGAGTACTCGGGCCACATGGTCTGCGCGGAGTTTGGGATTGTGAACACCGAGAACCTGACGAACCTCGACCAGCTCGTCGGCAAGCGATTCCTGTTCTTGGGCCTACCGATCCTGTTTGACCGAGGGACTGGCTCGCCGGTTCGGGCCGTCGCAATCCTTCAGGACTAGACTCCGGCGCGTGGCAGAGGCACCCGCGATAGCGGCCCCGCTCAAGGACCTCCAGACGGTCACTCCCGAGGGCGAGCGACTCGGCTCGTCGATCGACGACCTCGTCGTTCGCGAGCTGACGACGCTTCCTGATGAGCGGGGCGAGCTATGCGAGCTCTACCGCGCCGTGTGGGACTTCCACCCGGCGCCGGTCGAGCACGCCTACCTGGCGACCGTCCCGGCCAGGCGTCGTCAAAGGATGGGTTATGCACCGCTCGCAGGACGACCGCATTGCGGTGCTTTTCGGTGCAGTGCGCTGGGTATGGTTCGACGAGCGGCCTGACTCCTCAACGACGGGGAACGTCGTCGAGTTGACGCTCACCGAGCGCAACCGCTCGCTGTTCGTAACGCCGGCCAACGTGTGGCACGCGGTCGAGAACGTCGGCGAAACTGATGCGGCCTTCGTGAACTTCCCGAGCGTGCCGTACGACCATGCCGATCCGGACAAGTACCGGCTGCCGCTCGACAACGACCGGATCCCGTTCAGCTTCGACTCGGACGCGCGCGTCCGATAGCCGTGGCCGCGCCGCCGCGGCCACAGGTGAGCGTTGTCATCGCCACGTACAACTGGGCGGACGCGCTGCGTCTGAGCGTGGCTTCGGCGCTCGGCCAGACCCTCGAGAACATCGAGGTGCTCGTCATCGGCGACGGATGCACCGACGACTCCGAGCAGGTGGTCGCTGAGTACCGTGACCCGCGCGCGCGCTGGATCGCCCTGGCCGAGAACTCGGGCAGCCAGTCGGCCGCCCAACAATGCGGGCATCGAGGCGGCGCGAGCGCCGTGGATCGCCTATCACGGCCACGACGATCTCTGGCACCCATGCCACCTCGAGCGGCTGCTCGAGACAGCTGAGCGGGCGAGCGCTGACCTCGTCTACGCGATCGGCATCATGTACGGGCCCGAGGGTTCCGGCCTGCGCTGGGTCACCGGTTTGACGCCGTCGGGCGAGCCCGAACGCGACCTGTTCCTACCGCCCTCGACGATCCTTCATCGGCGCAAGCTGGTCGCACGAGTCGGCCCGTGGCGGCCGCCGCGTGAAACCGAGCTGCCGGTGGACGTCGACTGGCAGTTCCGTGCCTGGGACGTCGGCGCGCGGTTCGTTGCGGGCGGACATGCAACCGCGTTCAAGTTCCCGGCGGCCTGGCGGCGCGACGCGTACCGGGCGCGGAGGGTCGACGAGCAGCGAGCGCTCGCGGGGCGACTGAAGGGCAGATCCGGCGGCTCTCGAGCGTGAGCTCCTCGACGTGATCCAGTCGTTCGTGACCGGCACCGGCAAGGTTCCCGACACGCCCGACCCACGCCCCGCCGGCGACTTCGCCGCGGCCAACCTCGCCTTTAAGGGTCTCGGGCCGGCAGGCGAGGACACCGCGCCGCGCGAGGCCGCGATCGTGTTCGACAAACCCGTTCCCGGGCAGGAGTGGTACGAGACCGAGCACGATCCGCTCGGCCGTCCGTTCCGCTGGAGCGGACCGCTGACCCACTCCGCCATCGACCTACACGTCGACACCGGAGCCGACCTGCAGCTCGAGCTGCGCGTGCTCGACGCGATCGCTCCGGACGTGCTCGACGGGCTGCGCCTCGAGGTGCACGGCGAGGAGATCTCGCTGCGCGCGGCCGGCCGCGAGGATGGCGGGCAGAAGTTCTCGGCTCTCGTTCCCCAGCGCGTAGCGGCCAGTGGCGAGCGCCATCGCGTTCGGCTCGACTTGCACGTCCCGCGCACGGTCTCGGCGCGCGATGTCGACCCGGATGGCGGCGACGCCCGCCCGGTCGGGATCGCGGTCTCCTGGGTGGGGCTCCGGCGCGCGGGGCCTGAGGAATCGACGTACCGCCGCGCAGCTACGAGTCGCCGCCGGATGCGGGCGTCCCGGCGGTTGGGGTGGCGAGCCGGTCGAAGCTAGATCGTTAGCCCGCGGGCGTGCCACCGAAACGACGCCGCAGCGTCGGCGCGAGCTCGTCGAGCTTCTCGCGTGGGATTACCGCAAGCGCGACGCCGACGACGGCGACGAACATCCCTACCAGCACGATCGCGCTCGGCGCCTCTCCCCGAGCGATCTCGACGATCACCGCTACCGCTGGAACGAGGAAGAGCGCCGAGGACGTCTTCGCAGCCGAGAGGTACTTCAGCGCCATGTAGAAGAACGCGATTCCGAGCGAGGCGACGGGCCCGATCCAGATCATCGACGCCCAGAGGGTGCCCGAGCCCCAGTTCGTGCTCGAGGTTCCGTCGAAGACGAAGCCAAGCGACGTGACGAGCACGGCCGACGCGACGAACTGCACGGCGGTGAAGCCCATCAGCTCGACGCCGCCGGGCCGCTGCGAGAACCGACGTAGGATGAGGACGCCGATCGCCCAGCCGAGCGCCGCCAGCAGCGCGAAGACGCATCCGAGCAGGAGCTGGCTCGTCTCGACAGAGCCGCCGAGTTGCGTGGAGACCATCAGGACGACCCCGCCGAAGCCGAGGCCGAGGCCGAAGACGGCGAGCCTCGACAGCCGCTCGCGCAGGAAGATCCAGGCGAGCACGAGCACGATCAGGGGGTTGGTGTTGACGACGATCGCACTGTTGCCGGGGCCGGCGCGAGTGATCGCCTCGGTGATTCCCCAGTAGAACAGCGCAACCATGTGCAGGCCCGTGAGAGTGGCCCACAACAGCATTCGCCCGCGCGGCAGCTGGCCGCCCAGCAAGACGGCAAGGATCACCAGCACCAGCGCGCTCGTCGCCAGGCGCAGGCCGGCGATCATCAGTGGGGGGCTGTAGTCGGCGGCGACGGCGGTCGGCCAGTAGCTGGTGCCCCACATGAGCACGACGGTGCCGAGCAAGACAAGGGGCGCGTGCGCGCGACCGAGCTCGCGAATCGCCTCCACCGAGCGACTGTACAGGCCTCGAAAAGCGCGATAGTCTTCTTCCGTCGATGGCAACGCGGGCTCCCATCGCTGGCGAAGACGTCGAGCGCTGCTACGAGCTCGGCTGGACGGACGGGCTGCCGGTCGTTCCGCCCACGCCCGAGCGCGTCGAGGCGATGCTCGGCCCGCTCGAGGGCGAGCGGCACGAGACGGTCGCCGTGCTCGAGCCGACGGGCGCGAAGGCGACCTACGAGAAGATCGCGGCCAACGCCGTCATGGCCGGCTGCCTGCCGGAGTACTTCCCGATCATCGTCGCCGGGATCGAGGCTGTTGCGGACGAGGCCTTCCTACTCGATTTGATCACCACGGCGGTCGACCCGATGACGCCGCTGATCATGGTCAACGGTCCGATTGCGGCCGAGATTGGCATGCACGGCGACGCGGGCGCGCTCGGCCCGGGAATTCGCGCGAACGCGACGATCGGGCGCGCGGTCAACCTGACGCTGCGCAACGTGGGCGGCTGCAAGCCGATTCGCTACCTCGACCAGCATGCGCTCGACGCGACGACGATCGCGCACCCGGCGAAGTTCACCTACTGCTACACGGAGAACGCTGAGCTCACGCCCTGGACGACGCTCGCCGTCGAGCGCGGCTACGCCGAGGACGCCAACGTCGTCACGGCCTACGGCGCCGACGCGCCGCTGACGATCGCCGACTACACGCGCGTCGACCCCGAGCTGATCCTGCGCACGATCTGCGAGACGGTGATCATCCCCGGTACGACGAACGCCTACTTTCGCGAGGACCTCTGGCTCGTCGTCGGGCCAGAGCACGCCAACAACATCGCCAGCGCAGGCTGGTCGAAGGACGACGTCAAGAAGTTCATCTTCGAGAACGCCAAGGTTCAGGGAAGCAAGCTGCTCGATCGCGGCCTCTACGGGCTGATCGACGGCGTCGCCCCGCCGAGCTGGCGCGAGGAGTTCGAACCCGACGAGATGGTTCCCATCGTCTCGACGCCCGAGCGCGTTGTCGTCACGGTCGCCGGTGCGCCGTTCGGTGGATACACATCGGTCTGCTTCGGATTTGGCCGCGGGATCATGAAGGAGGTCAGGACATGAGCAGTGATGAGCGTTTCATCTCTCCAGAGGCCGAGGCCTACGAGGCGAAACAGGCAGCGCCGCGCCTTGGCACGCTCGGCGGCCAGAAAATCGGCATGGTCGACAGCATGCTCAACCCGAGCGCGCTCTGGGGCCAGGGAATCCTCGACGGTGTCGAGCACTCGGTGCGCGAGCGCAACCCCGAGGCCGCGTTCGAGCGCGAGGATCGCTCGCCCTTCGCGGGCGTACTCGGACCTGATCAATGGGCCGAGGCGATGAAGGAGAAGTACGCGGCGCTTGTGATCGCCGTCGGCGACTGAGCGACCTGCTCGTCGCGCAGTATGCGCGACGCGGTAGCGGCGGAGGCTCGTGGCCTCCCGACGGTCACGGTGACCACCGACGACATCCTGCAGATGTCGACCGAACAGGCGAAGGCGCTCGGGCTTCCCGACGTGCCGGTCGTGCCGCTGGGCGAGGCGTTGTACGGGCGCCCGCGCGAGGAGATTGCTGGGCTGACCGCCCCCTACGGCGAGACGGTCGAAGCCGGCCTCGTCGAGTAGACCCAACCGGGTCGCGCGCCTCACCTGAGCCCTCCCCGAGGTCGATAGAGAGGGTGTGGTCGATGACGTCAACCGGACCCTCGTCGTTGCCGCGCTTCTCGTCGTCGTCGGCGCCTTCGCGGCCGGCGCCTGGTTGACGAACTACGGCGGCGGCCCGAACGGCCCTGCTGCCGGCGGCAACGTCGACCCCAACGACTGGGGCGCGGCGGCAAGCGCGATCTGCTCCGACACGAACAGCGAGGTCGTCGATCTGGCGGTGTCACTCGGGCCGGAGATCGAGCCGGCAGACGTGCTCAGCCGGGGCGAGCAGATCCTCGGACGTCGAGCCGAAGGCCTCGAAGCGCTGCCCGCGCCCGCCGAGGGAGCCGCCAGCGTCGACGAGCTCGTGAGCGAGATGCGAGCCATCCAGGCCGTGATGCAGCGGGTCCGCGACGCGCTAGATCGCGAAGACGAGGAGCAGGCCTACCGTCTGGGGCTGGGCCTCGAGAGCAAGGATCTGACGCGGCTCGCCTACGAGCTCGACGTCCCATGGTGCGACCTGTTCGGCGCGGACGACGAGACGATACGCACGACAGCGAGCTTCAACGTGCTCGAGGCGCAGGACCTTCTCGAGCTGCACCGGCAAGAGACGGGCACCTACTCCGGTGCCGATATCGCCGGCCTCCGGGCGAAGTACACGAGTGATCTCGTACCGGGCGAGGTCACGATCTCGCGCGCCAGCGCCTCGAGCTACTGCGTCGAGACCACCGTGGGCTATCTGACCGTGCACGTGAGCGGGCCCGACGCGCTGATCTTGCCGGGCTCCTGCTCGTAGCAACGCGGCTCCGCACTTGACGCCGCGGCCGGGCCCTGATATCGAGTCCTCACCGCGCACCCGAAGGAGGAGCCGCCGTGAGTCTCGTCATCAGGAACGCGCTCGTCGTAACGCCGGCCGGCATCGTCCGCGGTGGCGTCGCCTGCGAGGACGGCGTCATCACGCAAGTCGGCGGCGACCGCAGCCTCCCCACGGCTGGCGAGGTGATCGACGCAGAAGGCAAGTGGCTGATTCCGGGCGTGATCGATCCACACACGCACGTGGGCGTGGGCCCGGCTGACGCGACGATCGACCGGCTGCGCTCGTCGTGGGAGTCGGAGACGCGCGGTGCGGCGCACAAGGGGATCACCACCGTGATCAGCTTCCAGGGGGGCTCGCCGATACCGATGCGCGATCCGCACGTGCCCTGGATCGAGCGTCAGATCGAGGAAGCCGAGGAAGTCGCCTACGCCGACTTCGCCCTGCACGCGATCATGCAGACCGACGGGCATCTCTGGGAGCAGGAAGAGCTCGCCCGTCTCGGCGTCGTCGGCTTCAAGCACTTCTACACCGCGTACAAGCCCGACGCGGACGCGACCGCCGACCAGATCTCGATCGGCTACACCGACGACGGGATGCTCTACGAGAGCTTCCAGAACCTGGGGCGGCTGCGCGCCGAGGGCATGAACGTGCTCGGCATGATCCACGCCGAGGACGCCGACATCTGCACACGCCTCGAGGCGCAGCTGCAGGCTGCGGGGCGCACCGACCTCGCGGCCTGGGGGGAAGGGCGACCGAACGTCGCGTGCCTTGTCCGTACCGAGTCGGCCGCCGCGATTGCCCGTGTTACGGGCTGCCCGCTCTACGTCGTCCACATCACGACGGCCGAGGAGGTCGACACCGTGCGGCGCCTTCGCGCCGAGGGCCTTCCGATCTACGGCGAGACGTGCACCCACTACCTGACCCACACCATGCACATGGAGGAGCAGTACGGCTGCCTTCCCAAGGTCATCCCCTCGATCAAGAGCGCTGCCGATCGAGACGCCCTCTGGCGGGGCCTCGCTGACGGGACGATCACGACGCTGGGCACGGACCACTGCGCCTGGACGAAAGAGGAGAAGCTCGGGCCGAGCGGCGAGCAGTTCAACAACATCTGGGGTGCGCTTCCCGGCATGACGGGGATGGAATGCCTGCTGCCGATCGCGCTCACGTTCGGCGTTCGGCGGGGAATTCTCTCCATGGAAGACGTCGCGCGGATCTGCAGCGAGAACCCGGCGCGACGTTTCGGCCTCTATCCCCGCAAGGGCGTGATCCAGGAGGGCGCCGACGCCGACCTCGTGATCGTCGACCCCGAGCTGGAGGCGACCGTTGACGAGGACTACTACGAGGGCTGGATTCGCGACTGGAGCATCTACCAGGGCTTCGAGTTCCACGGCATGCCCGAGACGACTGTTGTTCGCGGCGAGGTCGTCGTCGAGCGGGGCGAGATCGTTGGCAAACCCGGGTACGGGCGCTACGTCGGTGCGCGCGTCGCGACTGCGAGCGCGGCCTGATGGGGTGGCGCGAGGAAGCCGCCGAGCTCCCCGATCTGTCGCCGGGTGAGTTCGAGCTCACCGCAGGCGGAACGGCGCTCGTGATCGTCGACATGCAGTACGTCGACGCGCACCGCGAGCACGGCCTGGGCGAGGCGTTCCGCGAGACCTATCCCGACGTCTGGGACTACTACTTCACGCGCGTGGAGCGGTTCGTCGTGCCCAACTGCGCGCAGCTTCTCGACGCGTTCCGCGGTCACGGCATGCGCGTGATGCACCTGACTCTCGGACCCCAGCTGGCCGACGGGTCCGACCTGCACGATCTGCGCCGGCCGAAGACGGCACCCGGGATGACGCCGATGCTGCATCACGTCGGCTCGGACACGCACCGGATCCTGCCCGAGCTCGCACCGCTCGACGACGAGGTCGTGATCAACAAGACGAGCCGAAGCGCCTTCAACTCGACCGCGATCGACCAGGTGCTGCGCAACCTGGGCATCTCGGGGCTGATCATCGCCGGCGTCTCGACCTCGGCCTGCGTCGAGACGACAGCGCGCGACGCCGCCGACCGCGGCTACCGAGTCGCGATCGTCGAGGACGCGACGGCCGAGTTCGACGAGGGCTCGCACGAGGCCACGCTCAAGGCCTGGGTCATGCGCTGGGGCCGGGTCTGGACGACTGCCGAGACGCTGGCCGAGCTCGAGCGCCTGCAGGCGCTCGATGGGTGAGCTCGGCGCGAGTCTCTCGCGCCCCGTCGTGCGCTCGGCACTGTTCGTGCCGGCCAACCGCGCGAGCTGGATCGACAAGGCCACCGGGTACGGCGCCGACGCGCTGATCCTCGACCTCGAAGACGCGACGCCGCCCGACGAGAAGCAGCAGGCGCGCGAGATCGTCGCCGAGCGGCTCGCCGGGCTCGCGGCGTGCGGCCAGACCGCCTGGGTTCGCGTCAACGAACCCGAGTCCGCCGAGATCCGGCCCGACCTCGCCGCCGTGTGTCGCGAGGGGCTCGGCGCCGTCGGCGTCCCGAAGACCGCGTCAGCCGCGCAGATCGCCGAGATCGACCGCCAGATCTCGTACCACGAGGGCGCCAACGGCGTCGCGTACGGGACGATCGCGATCATCCCGCTGCTCGAGACCGCGATCGGGATGGCAAACGCGCTCGACGTCTTCAACGCCTCGCCCCGAGTGGCGTACGCCGGCGGCCTGGCCGCGGATGGTGCCGACGTTCAGCATGCGCTCGGCTTCCGCTGGAGCGAGAACTTCTTCGAGACGACCACGTTGCGAGCGAACCATCTACTCGCGGCGCGTGCTGCGGGCGCGTTCAACCCGATGACCGGCCTCGTTGCCTCGCTCGACGTCGACGAGGTTCGGCGCTTCGCAGCGCAGGGGCGCGGGCTCGGCTTCGAGGGCATGTACGTCATCCACCCGACCCACGTTCCGGTGGTCAACGAGATCTTCTCGCCCTCGGCCGAGGAAGTCGCCTGGGCCGAGGACGTGATTGAGCGCTACGCGGCGGCCGAATCCGACGGGCGCGGCGCCGCGCCCGGCGCCGACGGCTCGATGATCGACCGCGCCCACGTTCGCGTCGCCGAGGGGCTCCTGGCGCGCCACCGCCTCGTCGGCATCCCGACGTGAGCTTGGGCACCCCGTCGTGAGACCGGGCACGCCAGCGTGAACGCCCCCGCCGACCCCTCCGGTGGGCTGGCTCGAGGCCCGCTCAGCGGGCTGCGCGTTCTCGACCTCGGCCATGTGATCGCCGGGCCCATGGCGGGCACGCTTCTGGGTGATCTCGGTGCCGACGTGATCAAGATCGAGGACCCGAAGACAGGTGGCGACACCCTGCGGCGCCTCAGCCCACTGCACAACGACGCTCCGGTCTGGTGGAAGGTCTCGGGGCGGAATAAGCGCTCGGTTGCGATCGACCTGCGTACCGACCAGGGCCGGGATCTCGTGCTCGGCCTTGCCGAGTGCGCCGACGTCTTCATCGAGAACTTCCGCCCGGGCGCGCTCGAAGGCTTCGGCCTGGGGCCCGACGTGCTCCGGGAGCGCAGCCCGCGTCTCGTTCTGCTGCGCGTGTCCGGTTTCGGGCGAGGACCGCTTGGGCGCGACCGGCCCGGCTTCGGGCGTGTCGGCGAGGCGATGAGCGGCGCCGCCAACCTCACCGGCGAGCCCGACGGGCCGCCCATGCACGTCGGGTTCTCGCTGGGCGATGCGACGAGCGGCCTGATGGGCGCGTTCGGCATTCTCGCCGCCCTGCGCGCGCGCGACGAGACGGGCGAGGGAGACGTCATCGATCTCGCGCTGTTCGAGACACTCTTTCGCCTGATCGAGTGGCAGCTTCCCTTCGCCGAGCTGCTCAACCACGTTGTCAGGCGTCGCGGTAACCGCTTCCCGACTGGCTACGCGGTCGCTGGTTCCTACCTGGCGCGCGATGGGCGCTGGGTCACCGTCTCGACCGCGACCGACCGTGGTATCGAGCAGTTGCTGCGCGCCGCCGGCGGCGACGCGCTCGCCGAGGATCCGCGCTTTGCGAGCGTCGAAGAGCGCCTCATCGATGACCGGCTCGAGCAGATCGACGCCGCGCTCGCCGACTGGATCGGGCGGACCGACGCGGAAGACGTGATCGGCGCGCTCGAGGGCTCAGGCGTCGCCGTCGGCGACGTCTACGACGCGGCGATGATGCTCGATGACCCGCTCTTTGCCGAGCGCGAGGCGATCGTCGAGGTCGAAGACGAGCAGGCGGGCGACGCCATTCCGATGCCGGCTGTGGTCCCCAAGCTCGCGAACCACCCGGGCGCGGTCCGCTGGGCCGGCCCGCCGCTCGGCGCACACACCGACGAGGTGCTGAGCGAGCTTCTCGGGCTTGGCGAGGATCGGCTCGCGGCGCTGCGCGAGTCCGGCGCGATCGGCTAAGACGCCAGAGCCTCCGGCCGACCCGAGGTACGCGCGAGCATGCCTTCAGCCGGCGCGGAGCGATCGAACGTGCGCGGCTGGGTCCCAGGGCGCCTGTTCGCCGACCGCGAGTACGGTGCGCGATCGCATCGTTGTCACGGCGTCCTGGTTGAGGCCCTCGCCTTCGAACGCGACGATGCCGCCGCCGCCGAACTTGGGCTTCGAGGTCAGCTGGGCGACCTCCCAGCGCGTGATGAAGGTATCGCCGACGTAGAGCGGCGCCACGAACGTCGATGACAGCTCCATCATGGCCACGATCATCGGGCCGAGCGCGTTGCCGATCACGCCCATCATCACGCCGGAGAGCAGCGTTCCGTGGGTGATCGGCGCGCCCCAGCGCGAGGCCTCGGCCTGCAGCTGGTTGACGTGGTTCGGCCCCGGATCGTTGAAGATGCCGGCCGCAGTCGCGACGTGCGACTCGGTGATCGTGATCGAGTCCCACAGCTCCTGACCCTCGGTGAGGTCCGAGAAGCGAAGGCCGTGGGCCGCGCTCACGACGCGCTCCAGTCGAGCTCGGGGAAGTCGGCCCGCGCGCGCTCTGCGAGCTCGCCGCGAGCGGTCTTGCCGACGGGCGTGCGTGGCATGGCGGGGAGGATACGCACGTAGCATGGCCGCTTGTAGGTGGCCATGTTCTCGCGTGCGAGGGAGCGGATGTCGTCCTCGGAAGGGCCGCCGGCTTCGATAGTCACGTAGGCGAGGCCGACCTCGCCGAGCCGTTCGTCGGGAACAGCGAGGACGACAGCCTCTTCGATCGAGTCGAGCAGCTCCAGCTGGCTTTCGATCTCACGCGGGTAGACATTGAAGCCGCCCGAGAGGAACATTTCTTCGGCGCGGCCTACGACGTAGAGATAGCCGTTCTCGTCGAGGCGGCCGAAGTCGCCCGGGATGATCCAGCCGTCGCGATACTTCGCCGCCGTCGCGTCGGGGTCGTCGAGGTAGCCGAGCATGTGGTTGTACCCGCGCGCCGCGATCTCGCCGATCTCGCCAGCGGGAAGCGTGCGCGAGGTGTCTGGCTCGACGATCGCGAGCTCGACACCGGGCGTCGATCGGCCCACCGATTCGAGCGACGCCGGCGCCGGCGCGTCGGGCGTGAGCTGAGCGAGCGTGGGCGACTCGGTCGCGCCGTAGACGATGATGACGCCGCACGCCAGGGTGTCAGCGGCGCGGCGGCGGAGCTTCGAAGACACGGGCGCGCCCGCGAGCAGGGCGACGCGAAGGCTGCTCAGGTCGCGCGGCTCATCCTTCTGCGCGGCGACCAGCTCGGTTCCCATTGCGGGCACGCCGTAGATCACGGTGCCTCGGTGGCGCGCCACCAGGTCGAGCGCGTGCCCCGCGTCGAATGGCTCGGCCTCGACCAGGCTCGCGCCTCCGATCATTGGCTGGAGGATGCTCATGTGGAAGCCGAAGACGTGCGCGAACGGCATGGCGCTGACGAGCCGCTCGCCGGGGTCAAAGCCGGTGAGCTCGGCCGCGATCGTGGCGTTCTCGACCAGCGTCTGGTGGTCGTGGACGCATCCGCGAGCGCCTCCCGTCGTGCCGCCGGTGAAGCAGATGACGGCGGGCGCATCGGGCGCGGGCGGGTCTGGCAGCGGGGGGAGGGCGCCGGTGCTGCTCTCTGCGCTCGGCGTGTGCTCTCCGTCAGGCTCCCCGTGCAGGGTCCGGACACCGTCCGGGGCACGCCCCCGAGCCCCATCCTTGCCCGACGATGGCTCGGGGCACCGCACCACGTGCTCGAGCGCGGGCAGCTCGCCGGCCACTCGGCGTGACATGACCTCGGCGGCCATCTGGTCGTAATCGACGCCCATGAAGCTCGGCGCGTAGAGGAGTGCGCGGGCGCCAGAGCGCTCGAGCATGTGCGACAGATCGGCCATTCGCAGCCGCGGTCCCGCCGTGACGACGATTGCGCCGATCCGCGCGCAGGCGAAGAACAGCGCGATCCACAGGCGCCCGTTGGGGAGCCAGACAACGACGGCGTCGCCCGGCTCGACGCCGAGCTGCAGGAGCCGGCGGGCGAGCCTATGGACGTCCTCGGCGAGGGTGCCGATGCTGACGCGCTCGTCTCCGTCGATGTAGAAGATCTCGTCGGAATCCGCTTCGAGGCGCCGCGCGAGCGTGTCAGCGATTGTGACCGTCATGTGAGGCACCGCCGTCGATGATCTCGCCGACGCTAGATGGGTAGGCCGAGCGCTCGCATCGGGCCGGCAGGTTAGCGAGCAGCTCCGATCAGCGACGGCTCACCTGGAGCCGCGATAAGCTCGCGCCGTGCATATCCCAGACGGATTCCTCAGCCCAGAAGTTGCCGGTGCCACCGCGGCCGTGAGCGCCGTCGCTCTCGGATACGGGCTGCGACGCGGGGCGAGCTCGATCGACACGCGCCGCGCGGCGCTCGCCGTGGCGATCGGATCGGCCATGTTCGGCGCCCACATGCTCGAGTTCCCGCTCGCGAGTGGAAGCGGGCACGTTCTTGGCGTCGTCCTCGCAGCTGTACTGCTTGGACCGCGGCTCGCGTTCTTCACGATCGGCGGTGTGTTGCTCCTACAGGCGGTCGTTCTCGCGGACGGCGGACTCGCTGCGTTCGGCGCCAACCTGCTCAATATCGGTGTAATCGGGGCACTCGTGATCGGTGGACTAATCCTCGCGGCTCGTCGTGCGATGCCGCTGAGTCGCGCCGCCTTCCTCGGCCTTGTTGCAGCCGGCGCCTGGCTGGCCGTGATGGCGGGAGCCGCGGCGATCTCGGCGCAGCTCGCCGCGTCCGGGTCTGCCCCGCTCTCGGCCGTCGTTTCGTCGACGCTCGGCGGCTACGCGGTTATCGCCCTCGTCGAGGCTGGCGCAACGACGCTTGTGCTCGGAGCGGTGCTCGCGTGGCGGCGCGATCTAGTCGCCGGTTTCCCACGCCGCGAGGATCTCGTCGCTCGTCGCGGTGACGCCGAACATGAGCTGCATCGAGTCGAGCGTGACCTGGTGCACGGTCGGGCTCGCCCCGCCCGCCAGGTCTGAGCCAAAGACGACGTAGTAGCCGTTGAAGTACGCGTGTCGGGCGGTCGAGTCGACGCAGCCCTGTACAGCGACGCCGGTAAGGATCACGCTCCGGATGCCGCGTGCGCGCAGCAGCACATCGAGCTCGGTGTCGTAGAGGGCGTCGAAGCGGTGCTTGACGACGACGGGCTCGCTCTCCAATGGCTCGAGCCCGGCGTGGAACTCGATGCCCTCGGTGCCCGACTGGCAGTAGCGGCCGATGCCGTGGCGGTGCAGGCGCTCGTGCATCGGGTCGTTCATGAAGTGGCCGTCGTAGTTGGCCATCACGTGGATCACCGGCACCGCATGCTCGCGCGCGGCATCGAGGAAGGCGCGCAGGCGTGCCGCAAGGCTGTCCATTGCCTCGACGTCGAGCTGGCCGAGGTTGTCCCAGAAGCACCCGGCGGTCGTGAAGTCCTTTTGCATGTCGATCACGACAACCGCGCAGTGGGCGCCATCGACCTTCTCGGCCAGCGTCGTCAGGATCTCGCGTCCGTCGATCTCGATCATCAGCTGGTGGCTTTCTGCTTCTCGTTCCCGCGCTGATCGGCGGCTCAGGCGGCCCCGTAGCGGACGATCGCGTTGAGCATGACCTCGACCGCGACGGCTGCGTCTGCGGTGTCGGCGTCCTCGGCGGGCGAGTGGCTGATCCCGTCTTTGCACGGAACGAAGACCATCGCACTCGGAATGTGGAGCGCAATGTTCTGCGTGTCGTGTCCGCCGCCGGAGAACATGACCGTATACGCGTGGCCACTTTCGGCGGCAGCCGCCTCGAGCGCACCGACGACGTTGGCGTCCATTGTGGTCGCCGAGGTCAGCGGATTCAGGGATGCATCGACGGTGACGCCCCGCGCGGCGCCTCGCTCCTTCGCGAACGCGCTGATCTCGGCGATCAGCGCGTCGTAGACGGCAGCCTCCGTGCTTCGGATATCGAGGCCCAGGTGCGCCTCGCCTGGGATGACGTTGTAGAGACCGGGCTTGAACTCGCCGACGCCGGCCGTGCCGCGGGCAGGCTCGGTCTGCGCGTTGACGAGCCGTTCTAGCTCGACGACGGTCTCTGCGGCGGCGATGCCGGCGTCGGCACGACTCGACATCGCCGTTCCACCTGCGTGATCTGCCCGCCCATGGAACATGAGGTCGACCCAGTTGACGCCGACGATGGCGTTGACGATGCCGACCGACAGGTTTCCGTCTTGCAACTCGAGGCCTTGCTCGATGTGGAGCTCGATCCAGCCCGTGAGGCCCTCGAGTGCCTGAGCGCAATCGCGCCAGTTGGCAGGGTCGAGCCCGGCGTGCTCCGCGTGCTCCCAGAACGAGCGCCCGTCGTCTGTGGCCAGGAACTTCTCGCGTAGCTCCTCGTCGGTGACCCGACCGACGATCACCCGGCTACCGAGAACTCCCTGCCCGAAGCCCGACGCCTCTTCCTCGATGAACGACATCAGCTGGAGGGAGAGGTCGAGGTCGAGCTCACGGCTCAGCCGGCAGACCTCGAGCGCGGTGACAACGCCGAGCGTTCCGTCGTACTTGCCGCCGTTTCGGTTCGAGTCGTGATGCGAGCCGAGCCCGAAGGCCGGCTCGCCTTTCGGACGGTTGCGCCCGAGAAGGTTTCCCACCGGGTCCTCCCAGGCGTCGAACCCGATCGCCTCGAGCTCGCCTTTGAAGTAGGCGGTGGTGTTCGTGTATTCCGGGATCCAGGAGTAGCGGCAGATCGCCTCTGACGAGCTCGTGAAGTCGGGCCCGGCGAGCGTCTCGACATCGAGATCCATGCGCTCGGCGCTCTTGTCCAGGTCGATGGAGATCCAGCTCTCGGCCACGGCGTCCTCCCGCGTCTTCGATCGATTGTCCCGTCGTTGCGTGACCCTATACCGTGCCCGGCGAGAAACGCGAGAATGGCCCGGGAGAAGCAGGAGACGGGAGAGAACCATGGAGCATGACGCAACGGTCGAGGGTCTCGACGCCGCGTTTTGGGCGTGGGCGCAGACGCTGAACGACGGCGATCTCGACGCGCACTATTCGTATTACACCGAGGACTCGGAGATCCTCGACGAGGACTGCCCGTGGCGGATGACGAAGGACGAGTTCATCGACCACATCAACTTCCACGCAGCCGGTGGCGGCAAGGGCATGTGGGAGTTCTTCCAGTGGGTGCCGCGCGAGGTCAGCGTCAAGGTGTGGGGACCGACAGGGCACACGAGCGGGTTCTCGACGTTTCGCGGCAAACCGCGCGACACGGGCTTTCGGCAGCGGTTCATGGGCTTCACGATCACCTGGGCGCACATCGACGGCGCCTGGAGGATCGTCGGCTGGCACCAGAGCGTCCTCGCAGGACGTATCGACGGCGCCTCTCCGAGCTAAGGGTTCGCCGCGCGCAGACGGGTAAGGGTGCCCGAGCGGGTGCGGCCGCTCGCGCGGCGTCAGGTGAGCGTGACCTGTTCGCAGTCGGGCGAGATCTCGTCGCGCTCGTCGGCGACGACCCAGTCGAAGCCGTCGCCGCAGCTCACGACATCGCGGGCCCGATCGCGGCTGACGATCCGGTCGTTGCCAGGCCCGCCGATCAGCTCGTCGGCCCCGGCGCCGCCGTTGAGTGTGTCGCGGCCAGAGCCGCCGCGCACGACGTCGTTGCCCGCTCCGGCGATGATCGTGTCCTGGCCGCGGTGGCCGATCAGCACATTGCGCTTGCGGGTACCGCGGATCCTGTCGTCACCGGGACCGGCCGAGACGTTCTCGATCGAGATGAGCGTGTCGGTTGCGCTCGGGTGTCGCGTCACGCGGTTGCGGAGATTGATCACCAGGTCGTGCTTGACGGTCGAGTAGCGGGCGGTGTCAGAGCCGGGTCCGCCGTCGAGTATCGAGCCACCGAAGGTGCTGACCAGGGCGTCCTTGCCGGGCCCGCCCAGCACGGTCTGGCGGCCCTCGGCCTTTGCGTGGACCGTGTCGTTGCCCGCGAGTCCACACACCGTCGCGCCCTCGTCGAGGTTGACGATGACCTCCTTGCGCGGTGTCCCGGTCTGATCGCAACGTGCAAGCTCCTCGACCTCCGGGCGCGCGTTCTTGCCGTCGGGCCACGTGAGCCTGATCAGCAGAGCCGAGTAGTTGTTGAAGTACGCGCGCTCGCGGATGAGCCGAGCCGGGTTTGCCTTGTGAACGAGGTAGTACTTCCCGGCCCGCAGGTTCGTCACCTCGATCGATTGGCCTTCGCGCAGCGGGTCATATGGATCGGCCCACCCGACCGAGAGCCCGACGACGAGCTCGGTCGCGTCAGGGTTGTCCTGCTCGCACCAGGTCGGGTCGGGGAAGTTCGACGCGGCGCCGACGTAGCCCGGCACGGGCGCCCGATCTGCCACACAGAAGCCGCTCTTTCTGTCGGGGTTGGCCAGCTCGTAGTTCGAGGCGCGCCGTAGCTCGTATCCCATGAAGCGCTGCCAGTGCCAGTGGCGGTGGGTCTCCTCGAAGACGTACACGAAGGTGCCGGCCCCTTCGTAGACTTTCTCTGAGCCGTCTTCGAGCTGCACGAGTTGGTCGGCGTTCATCTCGAGCGCGCTCGTGTTCGGCCGGCTGCCCCGCATCTTCAGCTCGGCGTCGCCAATGTTCTGAGCGCTCGACGCGAAGCCGAGCACGTAGTTGCCCGGGCTGCCGTCGACGATCAGATCGAATGGCGCGACCGGTTTGAGGTCGGGCAAGAGCTCGCGGCTCTCGACGCCTGCGCTGGCGCTGCTCGCGGCGAGTGCCGCTCCGAGCGCGATCGCGGCCACGGCAAGCACTGTGCGCGGCCGCCGGTTTCGGGCGAGTCTGTGTTGCCCGGGCCCGTCGTCAAGGGCGGGCGGTCGAGGAGTTCCCCCATGTAGAAAAGGGTAGTTGAGGAATTTTGGTCGCTCGCGGCGCCGATCCTTTACACTCGCGCCCCATGAAGCCCTACAAGAAGCCTGGATTCTGGATTCGCAGCATCTTCAACCCGATCGCCATGCGCTTTGGAATCTCGCCGACGCTGGTGGTCAAGGGTCACCGAACCAGCCTGGATCGACGCGTTCCGATCTCGCCGGTCGAGGTCGACGGCACGCGCTATCTGACCTCGCCACGCGGGAACACGCACTGGTCTCGCAACCTCGCGGCAGCGGGTGAGGGCGAGCTGCGCCACAAGGGCAACGTCGAGCGCTTTCGAGCTCACGACGTCCCGGTCGAGGAGCGCGCGCCGATCATCGCGGCGTATCGCGAGACCGTGCCGAAGAGCATTGGCGCGATGTTCGATGCGATCCCGGACGCCGCCGATCACCCCACGTTCCGCATCGAGCCCAGTTAGCCAGAGGCGCGCGCGGCCGATGTGTCACAGATGACCGGTCGCGTCAGTGTCGGTGCGCTCGACCTGAACGTGGCTGTCGACGGCCCGGAAGGGGCGCCGCACGTCGTCCTTTCCCATTCGCTCGCGTCCGATCTGCGCATGTGGGATCCGCAGGCCGAGGCGCTCTCGGCCGGATACCGCGTGGTGCGTTTCGACACGCGTGGACACGGTGCCTCGGACGTCCCCGACGCTCCGTATTCGCTCGACGACCTTGTTGGCGACGTCATCGGTCTGCTCGACGCGCTCGCGATCGAGAAGACACACTTCGTGGGGCTCTCGATGGGCGGGATGATCGCCCAGGGCCTCGCTCTCGAGCATCCCTCGCGCGTCTCGAGCATCACCATTGCCAATTCCCTCGCGGAGTGGCCGGAGGGCGCCGACGCCATGTGGGAGCAGCGAATCGCGACTGCGCGTGAGGGCGGGATGCCGGCCCACACCGAGTCGACGCTCGAGCGCTGGCTCCTGGCCGAGACGCGCGAGCGTGGCGGGCCGGTCGTCGAGGCCGTGCGCGCACAGATCGAGGCGACACCGGTCGAGGGCTACGTCGGCTGCAGCGAGGCGATCTCGCGGCTCGACTACGCGCCGCGTCTTGGCGAGATCACCGTGCCGGTCTTGTTGATCGCGGGAAGTCAGGATCCCGCGACGACGGCAGCGGCGATGGGGGCGATGCACGAGAGCCTGGACGAGTCGACTTACGTCGAGCTCGAGGCAGCACACCTCTCGAATCTCGAGCGCCCGGATGAGTTCACGGCCGCACTCGAGGCGTTTCTCGCCACCTAGGCTCACGCGCATGCCGCGCCATCTAGGCGGCCGGGCAGCGGCCGCGTAAGTGACCCCCCAGACCGGAGCGGATACCCTGGCCGCGGAGTGAGCCGCCCGAAAGCCGGGCTATGCGTGCGCCTCGGAAGGGGGAGGCGCGTAGGTCATCTCCGCTACTGGCGCCGGAGGCCTTGTTCTCGTCTACTCGCGCAACGGTTCCCCCGCTTGCTCGCAAGCGGGCAACGGCACGCGCGGCGGCGAGTTGATCTCAAGGCGCCGGGTACATCCGCCCCGGTCGGGGGGACGACGTAGTCCGGTGGACTCACGGGCACCCTCCAAATTCGCCTGCTTTGATCTCATTGTAGCGCGATCTAGGTGCCGCGTCCTCACCCTTTTTGGTGAGGCGCTGCGCCGATACCGGGGCTCGTTGTAGAGTCGCGCGATGCGCGTCTCAGTCGACGTCGGCGGCACCTTCACGGACGTGATCGTGCTCGAGGACGAGGGCGGCGATCTGCGGCTCGAGAAGGTCGAGACGGTGCCATCCGACCCCGCCAGCGGTGTGATCGCGGGCTTTGCGAAGGCCGAGGCGGCGCTGGACTCGGTCGAGTTCTTCGTGCATGGGACGACGCTCGGGATCAACGCTCTCTTGACGCGTGGCGGCGCGCGTGTCGCGATCGTCGCTACCGAGGGCTTCCGCGATGTCTACGAGCTCGGCCGCACCGACCGGGATCCGATGTACGACTTCACCTACCGGAAACCGGAGAGTCTCATTCCACGCGAACGCGTGCTCGAGGTCCCTGAGCGGATCACATTCGAGGGCGACGTGCTGGCGCCGCTCGACGAGGCCGGCGCGCGCAAGGTCGCGGCTCAGCTCCGGGCGCTCGACGTGGACGCCGTCGCGGTCAGCCTCCTGCACAGCTATGCGAATCCCATGCACGAGCTGCGGCTCGGGGAGATCCTCGCCGAAGAGGCACCGGGTCTCTCGGTGACCCTCTCTCACCAGGTCATGCGCGAGTACCGGGAGTACGAGCGCACCTCGACGACGGTGATCGACGCCTATGTGAAGCCGATCACCCGCTCCTACCTGGAGACGCTCGAGACCCACCTGGGCGAGGGCGGCTTCGACGGACGGTTCCTCCTCACCCGCTCGGGCGGCGGCGCGATGACCGTCACCTCGGCGAAGGAGCAACCGGTTCATCTGGTGCTCTCGGGCCCGGCCGGCGGTGTGATCGGCGCGGCCGCGCTGAGCGCGTTGCTCGGCGAGGACAACCTCGTCACGATCGACATGGGCGGCACGAGCCTCGACGCCTCGCTCGTCATCGGCGGCGAGCCCCAGGTCGAGAAGGAGCAGATCTTCGAGACGCTTCCGGTTTCGGTCCCCACCATCGACATTCACACGATTGGCGCGGGCGGCGGCAGCGTCGCCTGGATCGACGACGGTGGGCACCTGCAGGTTGGCCCGCGAAGCGCGGGCGCCGTCCCGGGGCCCGCTTGCTACGGCAAGGGTGGGGATGAGGCGACGTTCACCGATGCGGCGCTCGCCGTGGGCTACCTCGATGCTGCCAATTTCCTCGGCGGGCAGATGTCCGTCGACGCCGATCTGTCGGCAGGGGCCATTGGTCGCCTCGCCGCCGAGCTCGGCCTTTCGCCCGACGATGTCGCTGCGGGCATCCTTCGGATCAGCGAGGCGAAGATCGTCGGCGCGGTGCGCGTGATCTCGATCGAGCGCGGGTACCACCCGAACGACTTCGCGATGCTGGCGTTCGGCGGCGGCGGTGCGTTCGTCGCCGCGAGCGTGGCGCGAGAGCTCGGCATCCCGCGTGTGATCGTGCCGCCCGGCCCGGCGAACTTCTCGGCCTTCGGCATGCTCATGTCCGATGTCGTTCACGACTACTCGCGCACGCACGTCGCGGCGCTCGAGGACATCGACACGGCCGCGGTCGACGCGCTGTTCGGCGAGCTGGTCGAGCAGGGCACTGGCGCGCTCGAGCGCGACGGCTTCGACGAGGCCCAGCGTCGCTTCCTGCCGACAGCCGAGATGCGCTACGTGGGGCAGGAGCACGCGGTGTCGGTGTCGCTGTCGGCCCCGGCGCTGGCATCGGTCGACCTCGAGCAGGTCGTGAAGAATTTCAACGAGGCGCACCACCGTGCCTATGGGCACTCGATGGACGATCCCGTCGAGATCGTCACGCTGAGGCTGCGCGCGGTTGGTCTCCTGCCCCGGCCCGAGGTTCCGCGGCTCGGGTCGAACGGCTCGAGCGCCGAGACGGCGCGCAAAGGCTCGCGCGGCGTGTACCACGACGCCGCGGCGGGTTGGACCGACTATGCGGTCTACGATCGTGAGCTGCTCGGCGCGGGCGTCGAGCTCGCCGGCCCGGCGATCGTCGAGGAGCGAAGCTCGACGACAGTGCTCCACGCCGCCGACAGCCTTCGCGTCGGCGACTACGGTGAGCTCGTGATCACGACCTCGGGAGAGTGAGTCGCATGGATCAGATCACCGTGGAGGTCATCCACAACTACCTGCTCTCGGCCGCGCGCGAGATGAACCGAAACCTCACGCGCACGTCTTACAACACGATCGTCTACGAGGTCCACGACTTCGGCCTCGGCATCTACGACAAGAACGCCCGTCTGCTCGCCGAGGCGCCAGGGCTCGCGATCTTCACGCGTGGCAACGACTACGGCCTGCAGAAGATGATCGACTACCTCGGCGACGACATCCACCCGGGCGACCTCATCCTGCTCAACTACCCGTACTGGAGCTCGCATCACACGCTCGACGTGCTCGCCTCCTCGCCGATCTTCCACGGCGACAGGCTCATGGGCTTCACCGGCGTGAAGATCCACTGGCTCGACCTCGGCCAGAAGGACGCGGGCTACGTTCTCGACTCGACCTCGATCTTCCAGGAGGGCCTGATGATGCCCTGCTCGAAGATCTACAAGCAGGGCGTCCTCAACAAGGATCTCGAGGAGCTGATCCGGTTCAACAGCCGTATGCCCGAGCGCGTGATCGGCGACATGAACGCGCAGATCTCGGCCTGCCGGACGGGCGAGCAGCGCACCCAGGAATTGATCGCCAAGTTCGGCCCGGACGCCTTCGAGGAGGCGGTCGAGGAGATCCTCAGCCACGGTGAGCGCATTGCACGCGCTCGACTGGCACAGCTGCCGAAGGGCACCTGGACCGCAGAGGACTACCTGGACGACGACGGCGTCGACAAGGACCGGCTCGTCAAGCTCAAGGCGACCGTAACGGTCACCGACGAGGAGATGGTCGTCGACTGGGAGGGCTCGGATCCGGCGACCGCCGGCCCCATCAACCTTCCGATCGGCTGCACCATCGGCGCCTGCGCGCTCGCGTTCAAGGGTGTTACGACGCCCGACACACCGGCCAACGAGGGCAACTTCCGCCCCCTACGTGTCGAGGCGCCGCCCGGCTGCGTGATGCACGCGGTGCCGCCGGCGCCGACGTTCACGCTCTGGACGGGTTTGCTCGCGACCGAGATCGTGACGAAGGCGCTCGCACAGGGCATGCCCGACGCCGTGCCCGCCTGCTCTGGCGGCGACGTCTTCGACGTGATGGGCGTGGGAGTACATCCGAAGACCGGCCAGATGTGGCTCGAGGCAACAAACGAGGGCGTTGGCTTCGGTGGCAACGCGGGTGCCGACGGCGAGAACGGGATCATGCACCTCTCGGAGCCCGGCTGTCGCAACAACCCCGTCGAGATCCTCGAGACAAAGGCGCCGTGGCTGATCGACAACTACAAGCTACGCCCCGACTCCGGCGGGCCCGGCAAGCATCGTGGTGGGCTGGGAGTCACGCGCACCTACCGGTTCCTCGCCGACGCGTCGGCACTCACGATCGTCAAGAAGACGAAGACGAAGCCCTGGGGCATGGCTGGTGGCGAGGACGGAGGGAATGGCTACATCGTGCTTCGGCCCGGCACGGACAGGGAGGAAGAGACCGGGATGGTCTACGAGTCGGTCACGGACGGCGACGTGCTCGTCAACCACTCTGGTGGAGGCGGCGGCTGGGGCGACCCGCTCGCACGCGATCCGGCCGCCGTTCTCGCCGACGTCCGAAGCGGCTACGTGACGGTCGAGGCGGCAGCGCGAGACTACGGCGTGGTCATCGACCCCGACGAGCAGGTGATCGACGACGCGGCGACCGCTGAGCTTCGCGCCGGCGCCCGCGGATAGCGGGTCGGCCCGCGCCGTGAGCCGCACCCGCGGCTAACCCAGGCCGCACCCACGGCTGGCGCAGCCGCACCGGCTTCTCGCGCGAGCCGCTTCTAGTGCGCGACGAAGCCGCCGTCGACCGGCACGACGGCACCGTTGAGGTAGCTCGCCCGCTCCGAGCACATCCACACCGCTGCGGCCGCCATCTCCTCTGGCTGCGCCCAACGCCCCATCGGGTGCTTGGCGAGGAAGGTCTCGGCCATCTCCTTCGTGCCCTCAGGGTCGTTGGCCGCTGCCTTGTCGAACATCGGCGTCACGGTTCCCCCGGGGCACAGAACGTTGACACGGATGCCGCGCTGCGTGTACTCGAGCGCCGCAGCCTTGCTCATGCCGACGACCCCATGCTTGCTCGCCGCGTAGGCGGAATGCCCCGGCGCCGCAACGAGGCCCATATTCGACGAGACGTTGACGATGGCGCCGCCGCCCGTCTCGAGCATCGCCTGGAGCTCGTACTTCATCGAGAGCCAGACCCCGGTCAGGTTGACGGCGATCAGCCGCGTCCAGACCTCCTCGGGGTATGCGTCCGTGTCCGAGAAGACGCCCTGGATCCCCGCGGCGTTGACGGCGAAGTCGAGTCGGCCGAAACGCTCCCGCGCCTGGCTAACTGCGCTCGCGACGCTGTCGGCGCTCGTGACGTCGGTGTCGACGTGCACAGCCTCCCGGTCGAGCCCGCGCACGAGCTCGGCAGTCTCCTCGCCGCCAGCATCGTCGAGGTCGGCGACTACGACCGAAGCACCCTCTTCGGCGAATCCGACCGCCGTGGCACGGCCGATGCCGGAGGCTCCGCCTGTGACGAGCGCAACCCGGTCGTTCATGACCGGAAGAGCACTAGGCGAGCTCCGCGGGCACGTAGGAGTGCAGCGTCTTGTGGAACGCCCGGATCTGGATCTCCTGGTCGCCGAGCACGAAGTGGCTCTTGGCGCGCGAGGCAATGCCAGCGTGCGTCTGCTCGTGACCCGCGGTGTCCTCGGAGAGCACGTCCCTGAGCTTCGCCTTCCAGTAGTGCTGGAAGAACAGGTCCGCGGCGTTCTCGGCCGGCGGGTAGTACACGCGTATCTCCCAGTGCGTCCTATCGACGGCGAGCGGCCAGAAGTTGTAGTGGAACACGGAGTTGGCCAGCAGCCCGATGACCTGGTTGGGAAAGACGTGGTAGAAGTCGAAGATCTCGCCCTTGGTCGGGAAGCTGTGGTCCCAGACTCGCGTCAGCTCGCCGAGCTTCTTCTCGAGACCCCACGCCTCGTAGTCCTCGCGCAGGCCCGTGCCCCAGACCGTGTGGCGCCCGAACTTCTCGAACACGGTCAGCCGTGTATACCCCTCCTCGGTGCCGCTGTAGGTGCCGCCGTGCGAGCCGTGCACCGGGCCGAGGGCCGGGAGATGGTAGATCTCGTTCTGTGAGTCGGCGATGACCTTCCAGTTCGAGTTCTCCTCGACGTCGTAGCGGAACGTGAGCTTCAGATCGTCGAACGGGTAGTCGTGTAGCGCGTCGGGAACGCCGTCGAGGTATTCGAGGAGCGTCTCTTCGGGCTCGGGATCGAAGTTGATGTAGATGAAGCCCTTCCAGACCTCGCAGGCGATCGGGGTCAGGCCGAGCTTGCCTTTCTCGAGGTTGCGGAACTCGCCTTCGTCGAGGACGCCGCGGAGGTTGCCCTCGAGGTCGTAGCTCCAGCCGTGGAAGCAGCAGGTCAGGTATTTGGCCTTGCCGCGGTCGGTCCAGACGAGCTTGTTGGCGCGGTGTGAGCAGACGTTGTAGAAGGCGCGGACGACGCCATCGGGGCCGTGGGCGATGAGCACGGAGGCGCCGCAGACCTCGATCTCGCGCATGAAGTAGCAGCCCGGGTCGGGGCAGTCGTCCATGCGGCCGACGTTGAGCCAGACCTTGCGGAAGATCTTCTCGCGCTCCTCTTCGAAGTACTTCTCCGAGAGGTACGGCTCGATCGGCAGGGCCTCGAACCCGAGCTCGGGGTTCTCGCTGGCCCAGCGCGGCGGGTCAGAAACGGTCTGAGCTTCCATGCTCCCACCTCCTTGTTGCTCGCGGGCGCCGATTATACGGTCGCGGCGCGCTGGATCGCCCGCCGTTTCAACCGTCTAGACCAACGTAGACTGCCCGGCGTCTCGTCTCAAGGCACATGCAGATCAGTCACCTCTCAGCGCTCGAGCTCGGAGCTCACTACCGCGACGGATCGCTCTCGCCCGTCGACGTCGCCGACGCGCTTCTGGAGCGCATCGATCGCCTCAACCCGACGCTGAACGCCTTCATCACGGTGACGCACGATCTCGCGCGAGAGCAGGCGCGTGCGGCCGAAGCCGCGTTTCGTGGCGACGGCGAGCCGGGGCGGCTCTGTGGCATTCCGATCTCGCTCAAGGACATGCTGGTCACCAGGGGTGTCCGGACGACATCGGGCTCGCTGCTGCGCGAGAACGTCGTGCCCGACTTCGACGCGCCCGTCGCCGAACGAGCTCGCCTCGCGGGCACCGTGCTGCTCGGCAAGACGAACACGCCCGAGCACGGCTGGAAGGGCGCGACGAGCAATCTGCTCGGTGAGCCAGCGCGCAACCCCTGGAACCTCGAGCGCACGCCCGGAGGCTCGAGCGGCGGCGCGTCCGCGGCGCTTGCCGCCGGACTCGGCCCGATCGCGCACGGCAGCGACGGTGCCGGCTCGATTCGCATCCCCTCGTCCTACAGCGGCGTGTTCGGCCTGAAGCCGTCGGCCGGCCGCATCCCCGCGCTGCCGCGCAGCCCGGTCGGCGCGCTCTCTCACCAGGGGCCGATGGCGCGCACCGTCCGCGACGCCGCGCTTCTACTCGGTGCGCTCGCCGGGGCCGATCCGCGCGATCGCTTCTCGCTCGGCGAGCACGGCTACGACTACGTCTCGCGGCTCGAGGAAGGCATCGACGGGATGCGGATCGCCTACTCGCCCGATCTCGGCTTCGCGAGCGTCGACGCCGAGGTCGCCGCGATCGTGGCGGATGCGACACGCGAGTTCGAGCGCGCGGGCGCCTCGGTCGACGATGTCGCCCTCGGTCTCGAGGACCCCTACGGCGCGCTCGACGTCGTCTGGGCGAGCGCGAATGCCGCGCCGCACGAGGACGATCTCGACGACGTGCGCGACCGGATCGATCCTGGGCGCGTCGCGGTGATCGAGGCCGGCCTTGGCGTGAGTGGCGCGCAGCTCGCTGCCGCCAACATCGCGATGGATGTCTTCTCGAGCTCGGTGCGCGAAGCAATGGACGGCTACGACCTGCTCGTGACGCCAACGATGCCGACGACGGCCTTCGCCGCCGAGCTCGACCGACCCCCCGACACGCCGCCGACGATGTCAGGGCTCAACTGGACGTCGCTCACGTATCCCTTCAACGTCACCGGACAGCCGGCTGCGAGCGTTCCCTGCGGCTTCGCATCCGACGGGCTCCCGGTCGGTCTCCAGATCGTCGGGCAGTGGCGCGACGACGTGAGCGTCCTGCGCGCGGCCGCCGCCTTCGAGCAGGCCCGGCCCTGGGCGCGGGTTGCGCCCGAGCTTCCCGACTAGCCCCGTCGGGTCATGAAGATCACGCGCATCGAGCTCTACGGCTACGACCTGAGCTACCGCTACGGCGACTACATCATGTCTGGCGGGCAGGTGGTCACGTCGCTGCCGAGCACCGTGGTTCGGCTTGTCACTGACGAGGGGATCGACGGCTGGGGCGAAGTCTGCCCGCTCGGCCCGCTCTACCTCGCCTCGCACGGTGCCGGCGCGAGGGCGGCGCTCGCCGAGCTGGCCCCTGCGCTCATCGGCGTCGATCCGACCAACCTCGCCTCGGTTCATGCCGCAATGGGCGCCGCGCTCCGCGGGCACGCCTACGCGAAGAGCCCGGTCGACATCGCCTGCTGGGACCTGCTCGGCAAGGCGAGTGGAATGGACGTCGCGACGCTTCTCGGCGGACGCGTGCAGGAGTCGTTTCCTCTCTACAAGGCCGTGCCGCTCGGCGAACCGACGGAGATGCGCGAGTACGTGCTTGCGCGCCGAGAGGAGGGCATCCGGCGTTTTCAGCTCAAGCTCGGCGCCGACCCCTACGAGGATGCCGAGCGGGTCAAGCTCGTGGTCGAGGCAACCGGCGAGGACGACCTCGTCGTCTGCGACGCGAACGGTGGCTGGCGCCTCGCGGACGCCGTGATCGCGGCTCGACTGATCGAGCCCTATCCGCGCATCGTTTTCGAGGAACCCTGCCGCACGCTCGAGGAGTGCCTGCACGTGCGCCGGAGGACGACTCTGCCGATGGTGCTCGACGAGGTGATCACCGACGTCAACGTGCTCTTGCGCGCCTACGCCGACACCGGCCTCGAGGGCGTGAACATCAAGCTCTCGAAGTTCGCCGGGCTCACCGGGTCGAAGCTCGTTGGCGACATCGCAGACCAACTTGGCATGCGTGTCACCATCGAAGACACGTGGGGCGGCGATCTGGTCACGGCCGCCGTGAGCCACTTCGCCGCCAGCACGAAGCCCGAGCAGACGCTGACCGTGTCGTTCATGAACGACTGGACGAACGAGCACATCGCCGGATACCAGCCGCGGTCGGTGGATGGCGTTGGCTCGGCGCCCACCGGGCCTGGTCTCGGCGTCGAGGTCGACCTCAGTGCGCTCGGCGAGCCCCTTCTCAGCGTCTCATAGCCCGGCAGCCAGCTCGCGAATCTCGGCAAGGAGCGCCTCCGGCACAAGCACGCCGGATTCGGCCGTCTCGTCTCGTGCGGCGTAGCGACGCGCGCTCGGCAGGCGAACGCCCTCCTGCGCAGTCATTGCGTCGAAGAGAACCGCGCCATGACTCAGCCAGTTGCCCGGGTCGCCGAACCGCTCGGGGTCGATCGCGATCAACAGCTCCCCGCCCGGATACGCAGAGCCCTTCGGCCCTCGCGGCTTGCTCGCCTCGCAGCCGAACTCCTCGCCGAGCAGCGCGCAGCACAGAAGCTCGACCATCATCGCGATCAGACCGCCCTTGTAGCCGCCGAAGGGCAGGATCGCCCCGTCTGCGGCGGCGGCGGCATCGGTCGTCGGCTGCCCGTTCCTGTCCAGCCCGACGCCCTCTGCGAGCTCTCGTCCCTCTCGCGCCGTGATGATGACCTCTCCGTGCGCCATGATCGCCGAGGCCTGATCGAAGATCACGGGCGGCGCGTCCTCACGCGGCCAGCCGAAGGCCATCGGATCTGTCCCGAACACGGGCTTCGTTCCGCCCGGTGGTGGCACGATCGGCAGCGAGGCGGTGAAGGCGAACGCGCAGAGCTCGCGCTCGGTCAGTGCCTCGACCTCGGGCCAGAGCGCGGCGTAGTGGTGCGTGTTGACAATCGCGAGGGCGGCGATGCCGTTGGCGCGCGCGAGCTCGACGAGCGGGTCGATACCTCGCTTGTGGGCGAGCGGCGTGAAGCCATTGTCACCCTGAACACGCAGCACGCCGGGAGCGAGCGGCTCGAGTGTCGGATCGGCGCTGCCGTTGGCGAAACCAGCGCGGAGCGAGCGCACGTAGCCCGGTAGGCGGAAGACGCCGTGTGAACGGCAATGATCGCCCTCGGCCCTGATGACGTTCGCGGTGATCGCGGCGGCGTTGGCCTCGTCGCAGCCGTTCGCAATAAGGCACGTGACCGCCAGGTCGCTGAGCTCCTCGAGCGCTATTCGCTCCTCGTGAACTGTCGCCGACATCACGCGGCACCCGCGCGCCGCCGAGGATTCACTCGGCGCACGCGGCGGCGGCGCTCGACGTCCATGATGATGTCGCGGTGAAGGTCGATCAGCAGTGGCACGGGTGTCAGTTCCGACTCCAGCTGACGGCGGGGATCGTCAGTCTAGGCTGCGGCAACCGAGGAGCATGATGGGTATCGAGGGCAAGGTTGTCGTGGTGACAGGCGCGAGCTCCGGGATCGGCGAGGCGACCGTGCGACGTCTAGCCGGCGAGGGCGCGCGCATCGCCATGGGCGCGCGACGCGAAGAGCGGCTCGCCGCGCTCGCCGACGAGCTGAACGCGGCTGGCGGAGAGCTCACCTGGCAGAAAACCGACGTTGCCGACGCTGCCAGCGTCCAGGCGCTCGCCGCGCACGCGCGCTCGACCCTGGGCCCGATCGACGTGCTGATCAACAACGCGGCGATCGGGCCTCACTCGCTGCTGGAGGTTGGTGCGATCGAGGACTGGGACCGGATGATCGACGTCAACGTCAAGGGTGTTCTCTACGGCGTGGCGGCCGTGCTTCCCGGGATGAAGGAGCGCAAGAGCGGCCACGTCATCACGATCGGCTCGGTCAACAGCTACATCGTGTTCCCGCGCGCGGTCGTCTACTCGGCGACGAAGTTCGCGGTAAGGGCGATCAGCGAGGGTCTGCGGCAGGAGGCCGGCCCCGATCTACGAGTCACGTTGATCTCCCCAGGGGCCGTGACGACCGAGATCCTCGACGGGATCAACGATCGAGAAACGGCCGAGATCTTCGACCAGTACCGTGACACGATGCTCGACGCCGATGCGATCGCCGCCGCGATCGCTTTCGCAATCGCACAGCCCGACGATGTCGATGTGAACGAGATCGTCGTGCGGCCGACTGGTCAGGCCCTCTGATGCCGGCTCGACTCGCCGTCGACATCGGTGGAACGTTCACCGACTTCATCGTCTACGACGACGCGTCCGGTGCCTATCGCTCGGGAAAGGTCCCCACCGCGGCGATCGATCCAACCGAGGGCGTGCTCAACGGCATCGGCGCGCTCGGGCTCGACCTGAGCGATGTCTCGTTCGCCGTGCATGGCACGACGATCGGTCTGAACACGTTCCTGCAGCGAAAAGGCGAGCGCGTGTTCCTGCTCGTGACCGAGGGAACGCACGACATCTACCACGTTGCGCGCGGTCACCGGCTGCAGATGTACGAGGTGCAGTACCGCAAGCCGCCGCCGCTCGTCCCGCTCCAGGACATCTTCGAGGTGGGTGGTCGGCTCGACTACGCCGGTGAGGAGCTCGAGCCGCTCGCCGAGGCCGACGTCGCGACAATCTACGAGCGGATAGAGACCGAGGGAATCCGCTCGGTCGCGGTCGCCTTCCTGTTCGCCTACGCGAATCCCGCGCACGAGCTTCGGGTCGAGGAGCTGTTGCGCGAACGTCAGCCAGACCTCGACATCTCGCTGTCCCACCGAGTCGCGCGCGAGTGGCGTGAGTACGAGCGGATGTCGAGCTCGGCGCTCGAGGCGTACATCGCTCCGACCGTCCGCGCGTACCTGGCGCATCTCGAAGGGGAGACACAGGAGCGAGGGCTACCCGGCCCGCTGCACGTGATGCAGTCGAACGGCGGCGTGCTCGAGGCGGCGAGCGCGCGTGAGCGGCCGCTCCAGACGCTGCTGTCGGGGCCGGTGGGCGGTGCCATGGCCGGCGCTGCGCTCGGCGAGTTGCTCGAGGCCCCGAACCTGATCTCGATTGATATGGGCGGGACGAGCTTCGACGTCAGCCTGCAGGTGAGAGGTCGACCGGACGTCTCGCCCGAGCTCGAGCTCGAAGGCTTGCCGGTGCTGCTACCGGCCGTACGGATCCATACGATCGGCGCCGGCGGCGGCTCGATCGCATACGAGGCCGCCGGCGGTCTGCGCGTCGGCCCGGAGAGCGCGGGTGCCGAGCCCGGCCCAGTCTGTTACGGACGCGGCGGCGAGCGACCAACGGTGACCGATGCCAACCTGCTGCTCGGCCGGCTCGATCCGAGCTACTTCCTCGACGGCGAGATGGAGCTCGACGTCGACGGGGCAGAGCGTGCCGTGGCCGGGCTCGCAGGGCATTTCGGCCTCGAGACACTCGAGCTCGCCGACGGGATCCTGCGCGTCGTGAACACCAAGATGGCGCAGGCGATTCGCACGCTCACGGTCGAGCAGGGAATCGAGGCGCGCGACTTCGCGCTGGTCGCGTTCGGCGGCGCTGGGCCGATGCACGCCGTGTTCCTCGCCCAGGAGCTCGGAATCGGGCGCGTCGTCGTTCCGCGGTTCCCCGGTGCTCTCTCGGCCTGGGGGATGCTGCAGGCGCCGCTCCGGCACGACTTCACGCGGATGTTCTACGTCGCGTCTGAACAGGCAGACCTTGCTGGGCTGCGCGCCACGTTCGCCGAGCTCGAGGGCACGGCCCGGGAGCTGCTCGCGGCCGAGGCCGTCTCGCCCGAGAGCATCCAGCTCGAGCGCTACGCCGACATTCGCTACACGGGCCAGGAGCACACGGTCACGGTGCAGCTCCCCGATCTGGAATCCGACGCGGCATTCCGCGAGGAGCTGGGCGAGCGCTTCCACCGCGGACACGACGAGCGACACGGGCACGAGAACCGCGGAGCTTCGTGGGAGTTCGTCGTTCTGCGGCTCGTCGCGCTCGGCCTGTTGAGCAAGGCGGCGCCCGAGGCGATCGGGCGCGGCAATGGGCTGGTCACGACGCCAGAGGAGCGTCGCGTCGTCTTCGAGGGCGTCGGCCCGGCTACGACCCCGATCGTCAAACGCGACGACCTGCACGCCGGCGATGCGATCGACGGCCCGGTCGTCGTCGAGGAGGCGACGGCGACGACCGTCGTGCCACCCGCGTGTGCGCTCGGCGTCGACGACTATGGGAACCTGATCGTGGAGGTAGCGGCATGAGCGAACGAGGAGCGGCAACGGTCGTGAGCGGCGAGGGACCCACCGACGATCGCGTGCCCGACCCCATCACCGTCGAGATCATCCGCAACTCGTTCCTGGCGATCGCCGAGGAGATGAACACGAGCCTGATCCGCTCGGCCTACTCGTGGATCATCTACGAGGCGGTCGACTGCTCGGTGGCGCTGATCGACGCAGACAAGCGCGTGCTCGGCCACTCGTCTGGGCTGCCGATCTTCCTCGGGAACCTCGAGGCCTGCCTCGAGATCACCGAGGAGCTGCTTGGCGCCGACTGTTGGGAGCCCGGTGACGTCTGGGTGCTGAACGACTCCGAGATCGGCGGCACCCACCTGAACGACATCACGGTCATGTCGCCGATCTTCTTCGACGACGAGCTCGCGGCCTTCGTCGTCTCGCGCGCGCATCACATGGATGTCGGCGCCAAGGATCCCGGTGGAACGACCGACTCGACGGACATCTTCCAGGAGGGAATGCGCCTCGGCCCAACCAAGCTCGTCGCCGGCGGCGAGCGGCGTGAGGACGTGATCGCGACGCTTGCACGCAACTCGCGCCTGCCGTATCAGCTGCTCGGTGACCTGGGTGCCCAGATCGCGATCTCGAAGATCGGCGAGCAGCGGCTCGAGGAGCTCTTCGAGAAGTACGGGCGCGCCGTTGTCGAGGCCGCCCGCGACGAGATCTATGCCCAGGCCGAGCGTCAGGATCGTGAGGCGGTTGCGGCGATTCCCGACGGCACCTACAGGACCGAGGGGTGCCTCGACAGCGACGGCGTGGGCGGCCCGGGCCCGTGGGTACGGGTGCGGATCGACGTCGAGGGCGATCGGATGGTGATCGACCTCACAGAGTCAGACGACGAGGCACGGGGGCCCGTCAACTGCGGCGCGACGCAAGCGGTCTCGGCCTGTCGACTCGCTTTCAAGCGGCTTGCGAACCCCGACGATCCGGTCAACGGCGGCTCGTTCGCGCCACTCGAGATCAAGCTGCGCGAGGGGTCGATCCTTGCGGCGCGTGCGCCGGCAGCCTGCTGGTGGTACTTCAGCTGTCTCGGGCTCTTCATCGACCTCGTCGGGCAGGCACTCGCCGACGTTCTGCCCGATCGGGTCGCCGGCGCCCACTACGGCGACAGCTCCATCTTCATCATGTCCGGCACCGACCCGCGCAGCGAGCAGCCGTTCGTCGACCTGCAGGCGCATGCCGGCGGCTGGGGTGCCTGGCGGGGCTCCGACGGCGAGAACGGTGTCATCAACGCGGTCAACAGCCAGGTCAAGGACTTCCCGATCGAGGTCGTCGAGACGAAGGTTCCGTTGCGCATCACGCGCTACGGCTTCCGGGCCGACTCGGGCGGTCGTGGGCAGTGGCGCGGTGGCAATGGACTGGTGCGCGAGTACCTGATCGAGTGCGACGACTTTCTGTTCACGGCGTGGTTCGAGCGCTCGGTGACGCCCGCCTGGGGGCTGGCCGGCGGCGAGGCCGCCCAGGCACCGCGCGTGACCATCAATCCCGGGCGCGAGGACGAGCAAACGCTGCTCAAGGCGAGCGTGATGCCGCTGAAGCGTGGCGATCTGGTGCGCGCCGAGACCGGCGGCGGTGGGGGCTACGGCGATCCGGCCGAGCGCGATTCCGAGGCGGTCGCTGCCGATCTGGCCGCCGGGCTCGTTACGAGCGCCGGAACGCGTTAGTCAGCCGCCGCGTGATGGCGCTAGGGCCGCGCTGCTCGGGCTTGCCGTCGGGCGGCGCTCGCAGGCGCCCCGCCGCTCGCACTAGCCGTTGCGCCGCTCCCGCGTCGCGGCCTTATCGACGCTCATGTCGTCCCGCAACACCACGCCGTAGTCTCGCTCAGCGGCCTCACGCGTTACGTACCCGCCGATCACATCCGCACTGACGAGCTCCGGATCGCGCTCGAGCGCCTCACCGAAGCCACCGCCTCCGCCGGTCCGTAGCTCGAACGAGTCGCCCTCGGCGAGCGGTAGCCCGTTCACCTTGAGCATGTGCTGCTCGTCGTCGCGCCCGGGGTTGACGACGACATCGGGTCCCACCGCATCCTGCCCGCCGAACAGCCCCCACGCTGGCGTGACCGAGCGCTCGAACCACAGTGACATGCTCGCGTCTGCTTCGACCTCGGTCAGCCGGTAGAGGCCGCAGCCGCCACGGAATCGCCCCCGGCCACCCGTATCTGAGCGGAAGCCGTACGTGCGCACCTTCGCCGGGAACTTGACCTCGAACACCTCGACCGGGAAGTCTTTGAAGCCGCCGTTGACGTTGTTGATCAACCCGTCCTCGCCGTCGCCGCCCTCGTAGGCGCCCCAGCCGCCGGCGTGCGGCATGCCGTACAGGTAGCGAGCACCGTCCTTGCGCGGATCGGCGCCAGTGAGCAGGGCGACCATGGAGTCGCCGAAGTGGGCGCCCGCCACGGCGTTGGGCATGACCGGTGCGAGCGCCTTCGGTAGGAGGTCGATCAACAGGCCAAGCGAGCTGAAGTACCACTGGCAGGCCGCGGGCTCTCTGGCGGCGAAGATCGAGTCGTCGGGCGCCTTGACCTCGAGCGTGTGGAACGTCCCGCCGTCGACCGGTCGCTCCGGGTGGACGAGGAGCTTGAACGCGACGCGGCAGGCCGAGATCGTCTGCGCGAAGCCGCAGTTGACCGGCCCGTGGGCCTGTGGCGCCGAGCCGTCGAGGTCGATCGTCATCTGGTCTCCCGCTACGTCGGCACGCAGCTTCACCGGCACGGGCGGAGATCCGAGCCCGTCGTTGTCGAGGAAGCCCTCCGACTCATACGTCCCATCGGGAATCGCTGCGACCGCCTCGCGCTCGAGCGCCTCCGACTGGCGGTAGATCTCTTCGCGCGAGAGCAGGTACTCGTCGTGCCCGAATCGATCGAGAATCGCCTGGAACCGCGCCTCGCCTGTCTTGCACGCCGCGACCTGGGCGTTCATGTCGCCGATCAGCGAGTAGCCGAAGCGGCCGTTTCGCCGGAGGATGTCGATCACGTCCTCGCGCGGCTCGCCGTTCTCGTAGATGCGTGTCGGGCCGAAGCGGAAGCCCTCCTGGTAGATCTCGTGCGCGTCCATCGAGAGGCCGGGGTCCTTCGAGCCGACGTCGAGCCAGTGCGCGCGCGTCGCCGAGAAGCCGACCAACTCGTCGGCGCCAGTAGATCGGCCCGAAGATCGTTGCGTCGTTCAGGTGCGTCCCGGTCATGTACGAGTCGTTCATGTAGAAGATGTCGCCCGGCTTGAACGCGTCCCACCCGAGTTGATCGGCGGTGAGCTTCACGCAGATCTCGAGGTTGCCGAGGAAGAGCGGCAGCCCGAGCGACTGCGCGAGCACGTTCGCGTTCGAGTCGAGGATTGCCACCGAGCAGTCCTTGCCCTCGTAGATGATCGGCGTGTAGGCGCTCCGAATCAGGGTCGCGTTCATGTCCATCGCACACGAGATGAACGCGTTGCGGATGATCTCGGTGGTGATCGGGTCGGCGGGAACCGTTCCGGTTCCTTGGGCAACCGTGCCGGTTGCCTTGGCGTGTGTGGCGGTGCGCACAGCAGCCATTGCTGCCTCCGTTCAGTCGCGTGATCACGAGGCTGCCGAGCCTGTCGACCTCGGCGGCGCAGCCGGGCGGAACCACGGTCGTCGCCGTCTCCTCCTCGATCACGAGCGGCCCGCTCTGGCGCGCCCCGATCTCGAGCCGATCGCGCCGAAGCGCTGGCGTGTCGTGGGCGGCGCCGTCGAAGATGACGTCGCGCCGCCCGAGCAGCGCCTCGCCTGCCTCGGGCGTCTCGAACGCGATGGCCTTGCGCTCGACGCGTCCGAGTGCGGCGACGCGCAGGTTGACGAATTCGACCGGCGCGTCCGGCGTCGAGTGGCCGTAGCGCACGCCATGTCCGTCGTGAAAGGACGCGGCGATCTCGTCGAGGTCGACGTCGCTGCCGATCGCCACGTTGACCGAGTACTCCTGGCCGACGTAGCGCATGTCCGCCGAGCGAGCGAAGTAGTGGTCCTCTGCCGCGACGCGCTGGTCATGGAGTAGCTCGCGCCCCTCGCGCTCGAGCTCGGCGTAGATCGCGACGAGCTCGTCGGCGGTGGAGTCCGCCAGCGCTTGGAAGAAGATCCGGACGAGGTCGTGGCGCATGTCGGTCTGGAGCATTCCCCAGGCCGAAAAGGTGCCCGGGCTGCACGGGATGATGATCTCGCCGATCTCGAGCTCCTCGGCCAGCCATGCCGCGTGCATCGGGCCGGCGCCGCCGAACGCGACGAGCGAGTACTCACGCGGGTCGATCCCCTGCTTGACGGTGATCGTTCGCATCGCGTCGGCCATGCTCGCGTTGATCACCTGCAGGACGCCCTCGGCAAGGGTGGCGTGCTCGACGCCGAGCTCGCCCGCCAGCGACGCGAGCGCGCTCTGCGCGGCGTCCTCGTCGAGCTCCATCTGCCCGCCGAGGAAGTAGGTCGGGTCGAGCCTTCCCAGAAAGAGGTTTGCGTCGGTGACGGTCGGCTGCGTGCCACCGCGGCCGTAGCAAGCGGGACCAGGGTCGGCTCCAGCGCTCTGTGGTCCCACGCGCAGGCCGCCAGCCTCGAGCCAGGCGAGCGAGCCGCCGCCTGCGCCGATCGTGTGGATGTCGACTAGCGAAAGAAGGATCGGCAGGCCCTCGAGCTCGGTCTCGGTCGAGACGCTGGGCTTGCCGTCGACGATCAGGCTGACGTCGAACGACGTGCCGCCCATGTCGACGCAGAGCAGGTTGGTCGCTCGGTCAGCTCGGCGAGCGCGGCACCGCCGATCGTTCCGCCGACCGGGCCCGAGAGCAGGGTCTGAACAGGCTCCTCGCGGGCGCGCGAAGCCGTCGAGATACCGCCGTTCGATTGCATCACGTGCAGCGTTGCCCCGACGCCGAGCCCGTCGAGCTCCCGCTCGAGGCTCTCGAGGTAGCCACCGACCTTCGGCGCGATGTAGGCGTTGAGGACAGCCGATGACGCGCGCTCATACTCGCGCCATTCGCGGGCGATCTCGTGCGAGAGCGTGACGTTGAGACCCGGGCACTCCCGCAGCAGCACAACGCGGACACGCAGCTCGTGCTCCGGATTGACGTAGGCGTGCAGGAGACAGACGGCGACGGCCGTGACGCCCTCGGCGCGAATCTTTTCGATGATCGGCTCGAGGCTCGCCTCGTCGAGGGCCTTCTCGACGCTGCCGTCCCAGTTCAGGCGCTCGGCGACCTCGAACGTGTCTCGGCGGGGAACGAGGCGCTCGGGTTTCGCGTACTGGAGCGCATAGAGATCCTTGCGGTCGTGCCGCGCGATCGAATAGCCGTCGCGGACTCCTTCGGTCATGAGCAGCAGCACGCGAGCGCCCTTGCGCTCGAGGAAGGAGTTCAGCCCAACGGTCTGGCCGTGGACGATGAAGTCGACGTCGCCAGCGCTAGCGACGGAGCCGCGTAGGCCCTCGAGCACGCCCTGCGCGGGATCGGCTGGCGTCGAGGATGTCTTCGCCGAGCTGGTCTTGAGGGCCTCTGTGTCCTCGAGGACGAAGTCGGTGAACGTTCCACCGATATCGATCGAGACGCGGTAGGAGCTCACGGCCCCGCCGAGCTGGTCGACCGGCGCGTAGAGGTCGCCCGAGACCGGCTCGTCAGAGAGGAGATGTCCGAGCGACTCGTTGAGTGCGTCGCGCACGGGGCTCTCGATCCAGCAGTCGTAGGCCGCCGGGTTCGGCCAGTGAGCGAGCGCGATGAACGGCGCCCCCGGCGTCGATGGCCGAAGGAGCTGCGCGAAGAGCATGCCGCACTCCTTGCGTGCCTGCTCGAGCACGTCGTTGTCGCGAAACGCGCTTGCGAACTCCTCCTCGCACCCGTCTCGCACGTGCAGCTGAAGCACGGTGACGATCAGATCGCTCATAGCTCGCGTAGCTCCTCGGGCGCGTGGGTGAGGACTTCGGCGCCGGATTCGGTAACGAGCACGTCGTTCTCAAGCCGCAGCCCGAACCTGTCACGCAGGTAGATCCCGGGCTCGACGGTCACGATCATTCCCGGCTCGAGCACCTCCTCGCTCGTTCCGGACAGGTACGGCGGCTCGTGTACTTCCAGGCCAAGGCCGTGGCCAGTTCGGTGGATGAAGGCGTCGCCATGGCCGGCGGCGTCGATGACACCCCGCGCGGCACGGTCGACGTCGCTGGCCTTGACGCCGGGGCCGACGGCCGCAAGCCCGGCCTGGTAACCGGCGACGACGGCATCCCAGACCGCGCGTACCTCGTCGCTCGCCGGACCGATCGTGGCGCAGCGGGTGATGTCTCCCCAGTAGCGGTTGACGGTGGTCGCAGCGTCGATCAGGATCACGTCTCCCTCGGCAACAGCACGGGATCCGCTCGCGCCGTGTGGGAGCGCCGCCCGCTCGCCGATCTGCACGAGGGAGATGGCGCCGGTTCCGCCGAGCTCGCTCAGATCGAGCTCGAGACGACCCTTGATCGCGACCTCGCTCATCCCGGGCTCGGCCGAGTCGAACGCGGCGCGTGAAGGCGGTGGCGAGCAGGGCGCCGGCCTGGCGGACGCCGTCGACCTCGTCGTCGTCCTTGCGCAGCCGTAGCTCGTCGACCACCGATCCCGCGTGAACGAGCTCGAGGGCGGGCAGCTCCGCGCGGAGGCGGTCGGCCTGCTCGAGCGGCAGTGCCTTTTCCTCGACCCCAAGGCGCGGTTTCGAGCCCGCGGCGGCGACAACCTCGGTCAGTGTGACCAGCGGATCGTCACCATCGCGCCAGACGCGGAGCTTGGCGCCGGCGGACTGCTCGCCCGCCGCGTCTTCTTCGAGCGCCGGGACAATCAGGGTCATGTCGGCCCGGCTCACGACCGCGGCGATCAGCCGTTCGAAGCCCTCGCCGGCGAAGCCTGTGAGGTACATGTAAGCGGGCCGGCTCGTCGCGACGAACGCGTCGAGGTCGAACTCGTCGAGTCTGGCGCGCAGGGTGTCGACGCGACGCTCGAGCGCCTCTTTCGTTCCGACCATCGTCGCCATCTCAGCCTCCGCTCCGGGTTCCGCGCCAGCCTAGAGCATCAATGTGGGAACGCCATAGAGTACGGCCCGTGTCACAAGCGGCGACCATCGATCCGGCGACTCTGCACGCGAGTGCTCTCTGTCTCGACGGCGCCTGCCCGATGGTGTCGCCGCGGGAGCTCGACGCGGTGCATCCAGAGCTTGTTGCCGGGGGCGTCGACGCGGTTCTTGCGACGGTTGCAGCGATCGAAGGCTTCCGCGAAACGGCCGATGTCCTCGGGCGCTGGCTCGCGCTCGAGCGAGGCGGTCGTGCCGGCATCGCGATTGCGCGCTCCGTCGGCGATATCCGACGCGCGCATGGCGATGGCGAGACCGCGATCACGTTCCACCTACAGGGCGGCGCGCCGTTCGAGGACAACGTCGACCTGGTCGATGTCTTCCACGCGCTCGGCGTACGGGTGGTTCAGCTCACCTACAACCACCGTAACCTGATCGGCGACGGCTGCCTCGAAGAGGCGAACGCGGGGCTGAGCGCATTCGGCCGCCGCGTAGTCGAGCGCCTCAACGAGCTACGCATCGCCATCGACGTCACGCACGTCGGCGAGCAGACAAGCCTTGAGGCTATCGCGCTCGCGAGTGCTCCGGTGATCGCATCCCATTCGAACGCGCGCGCCCTGTGCGACTCGCCGCGCAACCTGCCCGATGAGTTGATCAAGGCCGTCGTCGGCACAGGTGGGATGGTCGGGCTCTGCGGATTCCCGGCGTTCGTGTCTGGCGGTGCCGAGGCGACGCTCGAACAGATGCTCGACCACGCCGACTACATCAGCGAGCTGGTTGGTCCCGAGCACATCGGCCTCGGGCTGGACTTCGCCGACGAGGACGAGGACGACTTCGTCAAGTACGGCTACGACCCACGCTACTATCCGCCGCCGCCGTGGACGTACCCCGCCGGCATCGGCGGCTTCCGCGAGTGGCCAAACATCACCGCCGGTCTTCTTACGCGCGGCTACAGCGAGAACGAGATCCGCGGAATCCTTGGCGAGAACTTCCTGCGCGTGTTCGCAACGATCTGGGGGAGCTGAGCTGATGGGAACGAGTGACTTCGTACTCAAGGAAGCCAACGTTCTGGACGAGAGCGGCGGCTTCAGCGACCCGCTCGACATCCAGGTCTCGGATGGCCGCGTGACGGCCCTGGGCACGAATCTGAACGGAGCCGGCGAGAGCTTCGACTTCTCGGGCCTCTGGGTCATGCCGGGGATGTTTGATTGTCACGACCACATCTCGATGACGACGTTCGACGCGCTGGCATCGCTGCACAAGCCGGTCTCCTACTGGGCGCTCGAGTCCGCCGATCACGCACGCCGGACAATCGAAGGAGGCGTGACGTTCGTGCGCGACGCTGGCGGCGCAGACGCGGGCCTGCGCGACGCGATTGCAGCCGGTCTCGCCACGGGGCCGCGCGTCCAGATCTCGATCTCGGTGATCTGCCAGACCGGTGGGCACGGTGACGGCTGGTTGATCGGCCCCGGGCTCGAGATGGTGGCCGAGTACCTGATACCCGAGTATCCGGGCAGGCCCCCGTTCCTCGCTGATGGCGTCGACGAGATGCGCAAGGTCGTACGCTCGGTGATCAGATCCGGCGCCGACTGGATCAAACTCTGCGCAACGGGCGGCATCGCCTCGAAGGATGGCGGCCCGACCAGTCCGCAGCTGACCTACGACGAGATCGAAGCTGCAGTGCACGAAGCCGCGGCACGCGACATCGGCGTCCTCGTGCACGCGTACGGCGGCGAGGGACTCACCAACTCGGTTCGTGCGGGCGTGCGGTCAATCGAGCATGGCGGCCTCATGACCGAGGAGCAGGCAGCCGAGATGGCCGAGGCCGGGACCTGGCTCGTCCCGACGCTTGCAGCGATGAAGGACTGTCTGCGCTGGGCTAATGAAGGAAACATGCCCGAGTATTCGGCTCAGAAGGCGCGCGAAACGGTGCCAAAAATGGCTGATTGCGTCAAGATTGCGCGCGAGCACGGCGTCAACATCGCCCTCGGCACCGACTACATCACGGGCGAGCAGCACGGCGGCAACCTCGAGGAGATCGCGCTCGCGGTGGGCATGGGCATGCCGGCGCCGGACGCGCTACTCGCCGCGACCTGCGGCGGTGCCCGGCTCTGCGGCATCGACGACGAGCTCGGCCGGATCGCGCCCGGCTACCTCTTCGATGCCATCGTCCTCGACCGCGACCCCGCCGACGGAACCCTGTTCGCGGAGCCGGATATCGTCGCGGGCGTCTTCAAGGGAGGCGAGCCGGTAGTCGCGCACGCGCGTCTGTCCGGCTAGCCACGGACGTCGACGATGCAGGTAGGCGCATGCATCACGTTCGGGAACCACCGCGGGGCTCACTCCGACTACGACCTCTACCGTGCAGAGCTCGAGCTCGCTGACCTCGTTGAGCCGCTTGGGTTCGATTCGGTCTGGGGTGTCGAGCACCACTTCACCGACTACAACATCTCGCCCGACGTGCTCCAGTGGCTCACGTACATGGCCGCGAGAACGGAACGGATCCAACTCGGGTCCATGGTCGTCGTGCTGCCGTGGCACAACCCGCTCAGGGTCGCCGAGCAGATCGTGATGCTCGACCACCTTTCCGACGGGAGACTCATCCTCGGGCTCGGACGAGGCGCCGGCCGCGTCGAGTTCGATGCGTTCGGCGTCGACATGGCCGAGAGCCGCCAGCGGTTCACGGAGTACGCGCAGATGCTCGTCGACGGTCTCGAGACGGGCTACTGCGAGTTCGACGGGGACTTCCTCACCCAGCCTCGCGTCGCACTTCGACCCACGCCGTTCAAGAGCTTCGACGGCCGCACCTACGTCGGCTCGCTCTCGCCAGAGTCCGCGCCGGTGATCGCCGAGCTCGGTGCCGGCATCCTGCTCGTTCCCCAGAAGCCATGGGAGCGGGTCAGGGAGGAGCTCGAGACCTACCGGCAACACTTCCTCGAAGCTCAGGGCCGCCCGGCACCCGCACCGATCTTCGCCTGCTGGCTCTTCTGCGACGAGGACGCCGATCGCGCCGTCGAGGTGGGGCGCCGCTACATCGGCGACTACTGGGACTCGATCCTCGATCACTACGAGTTCCACACGGGCCACCTCACCGGGCAGAAGGGCTACGAGTACTACGGGAAGATCCGCGACACCATGGAGGAGAAGGGCGAGCAGGGTATGCGCGACTTCTTCGTCGACCTGCAGGTTCTGGGAACCCCGGCTCAGTGCGTCGAGCGCATAGGTGAGATCACGTCAATGATCGGCGCAGACACCTTCGCCGGCATCTTCAGCTACGCAGGTATGCCCTTTGACGAAGCCGAGCGCAACATGCGGCTATTCGGCGATGAGGTCCTGCCCGAGCTGAAGCGTCTCGTACCGACGGCTTCCTCAGCCTGAGAGTCCTCCGGCTCGCGCTGAGGCGCGGCGAGAACCGCTTTATCATGGGTAGCTGCGGCGAAGGTATCTCTAGGGGGTTGCGGCGTGGGGGAGCGAAGGCTCTTGGTGTCTCTGTTGGGCGTCTTGTCGGTTGTTGCCGGCCTCCTCACGGCTGGACTTGCTCAGCCGCAGACCGCACATGCAGTCGAGGTGCTCACTTTCAGCCCGACGCACGACGCCACGATCCAGGCCAACAGCCCGGACACGAACTTCGGGTCGGACAGCACGGTGGTGGTCGACGGAACTCCCGAGGAAGCCTTCCTCATCCACTTCGACGTGTCCGGGATAGGCGCGGTTCCGATTCTCCAGGCTGTGCTCGTTCTACACGTGGTGGACTCGTCGGATCACGGAGGAGACTTCTACCTCACCAGCACGAGCGGATGGGACGAGACGACGGTCACATGGAACACGGCGCCCGCGGCCATCGGCTCGCCGGTCGCAACGCTCGCTTCGGTCAGTACGGGCGCCACCTACAACGTCGACCTGACCGGCACTCTGACCGGAGACGGCCCAATCGCGCTGCGTGTCACCTCACCCTCGGCGAACGGTGCTGACTACGGCTCGAAGGAGCACGCCGACGTTGCGCTGCGGCCGACGCTGGCCGTGACGATCGATTCGGGGAACACTCCTCCGGTTGCCCAGGACGACGCCGCGCCGGTCAATGCTGCCGGCACCGCGAGCATCGATGTCCTTGCCAACGACTCGGACATCGACGGAACACTGGTTCCCGGCTCCGTCGCGATCGTCCAGCAGGGGACCGGCTCAGCGGTTCCAGACCCCGTCACCGGCGAGGTCGTATACACGCCGGCGCCGGCGTTTCTGGGTGACGACACCTTCACCTACACCGTGGACGACGATCTGGGTGCGACCAGCAACGCAGCCACGGTTACGGTGCGCGTTTTGCCAGCGCCCGCGCCTGGCGAGACGGTCGTCGTGGCGGCAGGCGACATCGCCTGCGAGCCCGGCGACCCGATCACCTCGCGCCGCTGTCACCACGCAGCGACCGCGCTGCTAGCCGAGGCTCTGGACCCGAGTGCCGTGCTGACTCTCGGCGACCATCAATACGAGGAGGGTGAGCTGCCCAACTTCCTGGCTTCCTACGACCCGACCTGGGGTGTCCTGAAGGGCATCACGTTCCCATCGGCTGGCAACCACGAGTACAAGACGCCCGGAGCTCAGGGGTATTTCGACTACTGGGGTGCGCAAGCTGGCGACTCACAGGCCGGCTACTACAGCTTCGATCTCGGCGGCTGGCACATGATCGTGTTGAACACCACGTGCCAGGCTGTCCCGGGCGGGTGTGGGCCCGGGTCGCCGCAGGCCCTCTGGCTGGAGGCGGACCTCGCACAGCACAGTACGACCCCATGCACGATCGCCTATGGACACCACCCGCGCTTCGCGTCTGGCAACGCCTCCCATGACGACAACCCGGAGCTCCAGGAGCTGTGGCGGCTTCTCTCAGCCAATGGAGCCGATCTGTACCTGGCCGGCCACAACCACAACATGCAGCGCTACGCGCCGCTCAACGTGCTCGGGCTGGAGCACCCCGATGGCATCCGCCAGTTCGTGATCGGAACCGGTGGCCGCTCGACGACCTCGGTGCCGCCAGGGGAGCTCGACCCGGAGGTCGAGAGCCTGATCGTCGCGTTTGGCGTGATGCGAATCTCGCTCGGAGCCGGTACGTACTCCTGGAGCTTCATCACGGAGCCGGGTGACCCCTCTACGGATACTGGGACCGCTCCATGCACCGACGGCGCGCCGAGCAGCCCGCCCGACGCCGTCGATGATGCATCTGCGACCACGATCGGGACGACCGCCGTGGTCGACGTGCTCGCCAACGACACCGACCCCGATGGCGACCCGCTACAGGTGATCGGCGTCGACACGACGGGCACGCAAGGCTCGGTCGTGAACAACGGGAACGGGACGGTGACGTACACGCCACCCGCGGCCTTTGCCGGTGTGGACACGTTCGCGTACACGGCTGGCGACACGGCCGGATTGACCGACTCAGCGACGGTGACGATGACCGTAGGCGAGACGGTGGTTCTGACGTTGACGCCGACCGACGACGCGACCGTGAAGGAGGCGAGTCCAGCGTTGGGGTTCGGGTTCGATCCGACGCTCGAAGTGGACGAAAGCCCGAACAAGGATTTCCTGCTGCGCTTCGACGCGAGCGCGATTGGCACGTCGACGGTGGCGGACGCGACGCTGCGTCTCTACAACACCAACCCTTCGTCCTCTGGTGGCGACTTCCACGCGGTCACGGATTCGGCCTGGAGCCAGAAAACGGTCACCTGGAACAACGCGCCCGCGGGCGCGGCGGCCTGGTCGGCTCGCTCGGCGCCGTGGTGGCGGACACGTGGTACGAGCTGGACGTGACATCTCTTGTGAGCGGTGGCGGCGTTGTCAGCCTGCGCGACGAGTCGTCGAGCGGGAACGGTGCGTTCTACGCCTCGAAGGAGCACACGGGTGGTTTTGCGCCCGAGCTCGTCATCACCCTGAGTGAACCACCGCCGCCGACGGAGATCACGGTGACGCCGTCTGACGATGCCACCGTAAAGGAGGCGAGTCCCTCGGCTGTCTTCGGGTCAGCCTCCTCGCTCGAGATCGACGCGAACACGGACAAGGGTTTCCTGCTGCGTTTTGACGTGAGTGGAATCGGCGCGTCTTCGGTGGCGAACGCGACGCTGCGTTTGTACAACACGAACTTCTCACCCTTTGGCGGCGAGTTCCACATCGTGACCGACACGGCCTGGAGCGAAGGCACGGTCACGTGGGACACGGCGCCGGCCGGTGACGGCGGGCTGCTCGGGTCACTCGGCACGGTCCAGCCCGGCAACTGGTACACCCTCGACGTGACACCGCTCGTGAGTGGAGACGATGTCGTGAGCGTGCGTGTGGAGTCACCGCACCCGGACGGCGCTTTCTACGCCTCGAAAGAGCACTCGAGCGGTTTCACGCCCGAGCTCGTGATCACGCTGGGCGACCCGCCGCCTGTGATCACGCTGACGCCGTCCGATGACGCGACGGTGAAGGAGGCGAGTCCCTCGGCTGTGTTCGGGTCGGCTTCCTCGCTCGAGATCGACGCGAACAGCGACAAGAGTTTCCTGTTGCGGTTCGACGTGATCGGAATCGGCCCCTCGTCGGTGTCGAGCGCGACGCTTCGCTTGTACAACACGAACTTCTCGCCGTTTGGTGGCGAGTTGCACATCGTGACGGACACGGCCTGGAGCGAGAACAGCGTCACGTGGGACACGGCACCTGCGGGCGATGGGGAGCTGCTCGGGTCGCTCAGCACGGTCCAGCCCGGCAACTGGTACACCCTCGACGTGACATCCCTCGTGAGCGGTGACGGTGTCGTCAGCATCCGTGTCGACTCGCCCCACCCCGACGGCGCGTTCTACGCGTCGAAAGAACACTCGAGCGGTTTCGCCCCCGAGCTGGTCATAGACCTGAACTAGGTCAGCCACGCCCGCTCTCAGCCGCCGACCGGGGTCGCCAAAGGGCGTCACACCGTCGCGCCCCCGACGACGTCCTTCACCCGCCGCCGATGCGGGCTTCGCCCGCGTCGGCCTGTGAGCCCCCTAGAGCAACCGCCACCTATCACCCAGGGCGGCAGCCGAGTGCGCTGCCGCCCCGAAGCGATGAGGGGGAACATGGGGGAGAAGCGCGAGCTTCTCCCCCATGAGATCTAGCCTGGCCACTCCGGTGTGAAGTCCGCAGCGTTGTCAGCGGTGAGAGCCGTTCCGATCGGGCTCTCGTCGTCGGTGTTGACTCCGGTCGGCCACGGAAGGTCGAGGCCGCGAGCCGCGGCAAGGACCTGCTCCGCCGCGACCTTGCCCTCGGTGTAGGGCAGGTAGACCGCGCTCGCGAACCAGCGGCCAGCGACGATGGCCTCCTTGCCGATGTCGCTTGCGCCGTTCCCGATCAGCGCGACCTGGCCCTCGAGGCCAGCGTCGATGACGGCCTGCTCTGCGCCGACGATCATCTGGTCGCCGGCCGAGCCGACCGCGTTCAGGTCAGGGTTGGCCTGCAGGATGTTTTGCATCGGGCCGAGCGCCCCGTCGGCGGTGTAGAGCCCTTCCTGGATCGCGACGACCTCGATGTTCGACGCGGTCGCGACGGCCTCCTCGAAGCCCTGCGTCCGTGCGACGTCGAACGGGCCCTCGAGGAATCCCGGCAGATACGCGACCTTGCACGGATCGATGCCCTCACAGGCCGAGATGACCGCGTTGCCGATTGCGCCGCCGTTGTTCGGGAACGAGGTACCGACGTAGCCGACCATTCCTGGCACCTGGATGTCGAGCGCCACATCGCCGAAGAGCTCGGGGCCGCACGGGATCAGCGTGCAGACGACCTGGATGCCCTCGGCGAGGGCTTCCTCGATGCCGGGCACCAATTGGTTGCCATCGTTGGCGCCGATGATGAACGCGTCGAAGTTCCCCGACACGATCGCGTCCTGCAGCTGGTTGAGCTGGAGGCCTGCGTCGAACATGCCGTCGATCTCGGTCACGGTGGCGTTGCCGTCTGCTGTGACGACGTCCTTGATCGCCTCCAGCGTCGACACCGAGTACGTGTTGGCGGCCGATGCCATGAAGAACGCGATGCGCACTTCCTTGTCGGCCATCGCCGCGTCCTCTTCGGGCGGATCGGCGATCGCCTCTGTGGGCTCGGCGGGCGCGGCAGGCTCTGCCGCCGCTGGCTCCGCGCTGTCGTCTCCGCCGCATGCCGCCAGGCCTAGGGCCAGTGCCAGCAATCCGGCTAGGAGCACGAAACTCCAGGATCGTCTGCTCATGGTGTCTGCTTGCCTCCTCCTCGAGGGACTGTTTCCTCGACTACTTGGACGATGACTTCCGCTTCTTTGTTGTTGCCTTCTTGCTGGCGGTGGCCTTCTTCTTGGCGGCGGTCTTCCCTTTACCCGCAGGCTTCCCGGCGGCGCGCTTCTTCTTGGTGGCCGCCTTGTCGACGCTGCCATCGGCGTTGAGCACGACGCCGTAGTGCTCCTCGGCGCTCTCGCGGGACACGTACTCGTTGCGCACGTCCATGGCGACCTTCTCCGGGTCGCGCTTCTCCGGGTCGCCGAAGCCACCCCCACCCGTCGGCTTGCTGACGACCACGTCGCCGGCCTCGAGATAGAAGTCGGACTTCTTGCCAAGCCGGAGCTCACGGTCGGTGCCGGCGTAGACCAGGATGGCGTTCTGCTCGGGCGGGCTCATGCCGCCGTTCAGGCCCTTGGTGACCGAGGCTTTTCCCTTGTCGGAGATCGCGACCGCGACGCCGCCGCTCTGCACTTCGTACTCGGCGGCTGCCCCGAGGCCGCCCCGAAACTCGCCGGGCCCGCCGGAGTCCTGCGTCAGCTCGTGCTTGAGCTTCACCGCGGGCATGCGCGTCTCGAGTAGCTCGGCGGGCAGGTACTCGATGCCCGCCGACATCGGGTGGATCAGCGCGTTCATCCCGTCTGCTCCCTGTTTCGCACCGTGCCCGATGCCGCCGTCGTCCCAGAAGAAGCAGAAGCGGCCCGTCTCCGGGTGTTTGAGGTAGGCGAGGATGCCGCACAGATCGCCAGCGTTCTCAGCGGGAATCTTGTCGGGAAGGGCCGGCGCCAGAGCGCTGACGATCATGTCACCGAGACGCAGCGACGTGATCCAGCTGATGAAGGTGGCGGCCGGCGGCACGGGGTTGAAGATCGAGCCCTCGGGCGCGATCAGCTTGAGCGCTCGCTGCTCGCCGCCGTTCGGCGGAATGTCGGGTGCTACCAGTCGCTTGAGTGAAAAACGACCGGTGCAGAGCGTGTAGCCCCAGGGGCAGTTGATCGGGCCGAGCTGCTCGCCCGCCGAGCCGGTCGTGTCGATAATCATGTCCGATCCGTCGATGGTCACCTTGACCATCACCTTCACCGGCACGTCGGGCGTGATCCCGTCGTCGTCGATGTAGTCCTCGGCGGTGTACTCGCCGTCGGGAATCGCCTCGATCCCTTCGCGCGCCACCCGCTCGCCGTGGTCGAGCAGCTCATCGATCGCGGCGTAGTAGGTGTCGATGCCGTACTTGTCGACCAGTTGACGTAGCACGCGACTGCCTGCGCGCAGCGCCCCAGCGCCGGCCAGGACGTTCCCCGCAGTCTCGGCCGGGATGCGTGAGTTGGCCTTGAGGATCTTGATCACGACCTCGTCGAGGACGCCGGCCTCGTAGAGGTGGATACCGGGGAACAGGATTCCCTCCTGGTAGACCTCGGTCGAGTTGGTGGGGTAAGGGCCCTTGGCGCCGAGGTCACCCATGTGCGCGCGTAGCGCGCCGTAGCCGATCAGCCGCCCATCGTGGAAGATCGGCTCGATCAGCGCGGCATCCGCCGGCTGGCCTGCGGTGAGGTACGGGTGGTTGTTCAGGAGGATGTCGCCCTCGACGAGGCTCTCGGCGCCGCCGACCTCGGCCAGCGTCCGATCGATGCAGTCGTCGAGCGAGCCGGAGAAGATTGGCAGCCCCGGCGCCTCGGCGATGAGATTAAGCCGATCGTCGTAGATCGACATACCGAAATCGTTGTACTCGTAGAGCACCGGCAGCATCGTCGTTCGCTTGTAGACCCAGTACATCTCCATCGCGGCCGAGATCAGGCCGTTGCGCACGACCGCGAACGTGATCGGGTCGAGCTTGGCCGCTACCGCCATCTCAGCTCCTTTCGATCACGAGGTTGCCGAGCTCGTCGACCGAGAGCTCGTGGTCGGGTGCGATGACGGTGGTCGCCGATGACTCCTCGACGATCGCCGGCCCGCGGAGGCGGTTGCCTGCCCGTAGCCGCTCACGATCGAAGACCGCCCAGTCGAATTTGCCGCCGCTCTCGCGATGGAAGGCGCTACGGCTACCGATGTTCGCCGCCGACGCGTCCTCGCCGGCCTTTTCGAGCGCGGGCCGCTTGGGCTTCTCGAGCGTGCCGACTGCGCGGATCCGGTAGCCCGTGACCTCGACCGGATCCTCCATCGAGTAGCCGTAGGCGACCTCGTGGTGCTCGTCGAAGCGAGTACGCAGCACGCCGAGGTCGAGCTTCGCCAACGTCTCGGCTCCCAGCGGCACGGTGATCGTGTGCTCCTGGCCCTCATAGCGCATGTCGATCGAATGCACGAGGCTGCGTCGCTCCGGAGGCAGGCCTTCCCGCTCGAGCGCCGCGTGAGCCTCGGACTCGAGCGCCGCGAACCGCTCAGAGATGTGCTTCGGGTCGACGGCCTCGAGGCTCGAGATCTGCGTATGCGCGAAGTCGTGGACGACGTCGAGCGTGAGCATGCCCCAGGCGGAGAACGTTGCTGGCGAGGTCGGCACGATCAGCCGCGGAATCTCGAGCCGGCTTGCCAGTGCGTTGGCGACAAGTGAGCCGCCCCCTCCGTAGGCAAGCAGCGTGAAGTCGCGCGGGTCGAGGCCCTTGCCGATCGTCAGCTCCTCGAGTGTCGCGGCCATCTTCGCCTCGGTAAGCGCGACGATGCCGCTCGCCGCCTCTTCGAGATCGAGCCCGAGCGGCTCGGCGACTCGCTGCTCGATTCCCGAGCGCGCCGCGTCGACGTCGAGGGCGATCTCGCCGCCGAGAAATTTCTCGGGGTCGAGGATGCCGCTGATCAGCGCCGCGTCCGTGAACGTCGGCTCGGTCCCGCCCTTGCCGTAGCAGATCGGCCCCGGAACCGCGCCGGCACTTTGCGGGCCGACGTTTAGCGCCCCGCCGGTGTCAATCCAGGGGTTGTCCCGTAGTTCGTAGATCTTTGTAGGGGCGGCGGTCCCTCCGTGCCCGTCCGTTCCGGTTGGGAGCGTGGCGAGCGATCCGCTCGAAGATCGAAGGAGGAACCGCCGTGGGGAGCAACGTAGCGGTCGCTGAGGCGACCCTGGATGAGGCCGTTTTGCCGGAGCGCGTTCAGGAGGCGCTGGGGCAGTTGGTCGGGGCAGCGAGGGAGGGACTGCTCGCGCTGTCGGTCGGGGTCGGGCTTGGCGTGATGAGTGAACTGTTGGAGGAGGAGGTCGAACACGTTGTCGGCCCGAGGGGTAAGCACGACTTTGACCGGAGTGCGGTCCGTCACGGTCGCGAGTCTGGGGAGGTGACGCTAGGCGGGCGGCGCGTCCAGGTTGAGCGGCCGCGTGTTCGCACAGCGGACGGATCACGCGAGGTCAGGCTGGCGACGTACGAGCACCTCGCCGATCGTGATCTGCTCTCGCGGGTCGTGTTGGAGCGGATGCTTGCCGGCGTCTCGACGCGCCGCTACGCGCGAACGCAGGAGCCGGTCGGCACTGGCGTCGAGACCAAGGCGCGCTCGACGTCGAAGTCGTCGGTGTCGCGGGCGTTCGTTGAGCGCACCCGCGTGGCGCTTGAGGAGCTGATGAGCCGCCGCCTCGACGACGTCAGGCTGGCGGTGATGATGCTCGACGGGATCGAGCTGAAAGGGCGCACGAACATCGTCGCGCTCGGGATCACCACCGAGGGCGTCAAGATCCCGCTGGGGCTGTGGGAGGGCTCGAGCGAGAACGCGACCGTGGCGAGGGCGCTGCTCTCCGATCTGGTCGAGCGTGGGCTCGACACCGAGCAGGGCATCCTGTTTGTGATCGACGGCTCCAAGGCGCTGCGCAAAGCGATCCGCGATGTCTTCGGCCAGGACGCGCCCGTCCAGCGCTGTGTCCGCCACAAGGAACGAAACGTGCTCGAGCATCTCCCGGAGCGCGACCGGCCTCCGATCAAACGTCGGCTCCGCCAGGCCTGGGCCGAGCACGACCACGAGCGAGCGCGCAGCGAGTTACACGCGCTCGCCACGGAACTCGAGCGCTCGCGTCCCGGCGCCGCAGCCTCGCTGCGCGAAGGCCTCGACGAGACACTCACCCTCACCCGGCTCGGGATCCGCGGCAACCTGAAGCGCACCCTCGAGAGCACGAACCCGTGCGAGTCGATGATCGAGATCTGCCGGCGCACCAGCCGCAACACCAAGCGCTGGCAATCCGGCGAGATGTGCCTGCGCTGGACAGCGGCCGGGATGCTCGAAGCCGAACACCAATTCCGTCGGATCATCGGCTACCACGACCTCGCCAAACTCGTCATCGCGATCGAGCACGAACTCGATCAGCCCACCGTCCCGACCCAGAACGAGGAGCCCGCTATCCTCCTCACCGCCTAACCACCAAACCCGGGACCGCCGCCACGAAAATCCACGGCCACCGGGACATCCTCGTCAATCCAGGCGATCGAGCCACCTCCGGCTCCGATCGTTGTCAGGTCAATCACGGGAACGAGTAGGGGCAGGCCCTCGACCTTTGTCATCGAGCTGAGCATCGGCTCGCCGTCGACGATCAGGCAGGCGTCGAAGCTCGTTCCGCCCATGTCGGTGCCGATCAGGTTGGGCACCTGGAGCCAGCGCCCGAGGGCGACCACGCCCATGGCGCCACTCGCGGGGCCCGAGATAAGCGTGCGGATGCAGCGCTCTTTGGCCTCGGTCGAGCTCATCACGCCGCCGTCGCAGCGGGTGATCAGGAACCCGCCGTCGAAGTCTCGCTCGGCGAGCGCGGTTTCGAGGCTGTCGATGTAGCTCGCCATGCGGGGCTTGATCACGGCGTCGCTGACGGTGGTCGACGTGCGCTCGTAGTCGCGGTACTCACGCGTAACGTGATGCGACAGGGTGACGGCCATGTCGGGGAACTCGGCGGCGATCAGCTCGCCCGTGCGCACCTCGTGTTGGGGAAACGCATAGGCGTGGAGGTAGCAGACCGCGATCGACTCGATGCCCTCGTCGACGAGCTCGGCCGCGACCCGGAGCACATCGTCCTCGGCGAGCGCGGTGAGGATCTCGCCGTCGGCGCGGATTCGCTCGCTGACTTCCTTGCGCAGGTAGCGCGGCACGAGCGGCTCGGGCTGATCCCAGTGGAGCTGGTACATCGGCCAAAGCATGCGGGCGATCTCGAGCACGTCTCTGAAGCCACGCGTCGTGATCAGGCCGGTGCGCGCGCCCTTGCGCTCGAGCATGGTGTTGATCCCGAGCGTCGTGCCGTGGAAGAACGTCTCGGCCTCGGGCAGCGAGAGGTCGGACTTTCCAATGGCGTCGAGGACGCCCTCGGAGGGCTGCGCCGGCGTGGTCGACGCCTTGGCGAAGGTGACATCGCCCGACTCGGCATCGAGAACGACCAGATCGGTAAACGTACCGCCGACGTCGACGGCGAAGAGCTGACTCATTGCAGGGAGCCCGCCTTTCGGGCGGTCGCGGATGCGTTAGGTTGACACATCCGCGGCATCGCTGCGAGACTCTTTCGCCCCGGAACGAGGTCTAGTGAACCAGAGCGAGACTGCAAGCGATCCGCACGTCGAGGCAATCGGCATCGGCAAGCGATTCGGCGGCGTGCAAGCGCTCGACGACGTCACGGTGACCATCGAGCGCGGCGAGATTCACGGCCTCGTCGGGGAGAACGGTGCCGGAAAGTCGACGCTGGGAAAGATCATCGCGGGCGTGCACACGGCGGACGCTGGCGAGCTTCGCGTCAACGGCGAGACGGTCCGCTATCAGTCGCCCCGCGACGCGATTGGCGATCGGATCACCATGATCGCCCAGGAGATTGCGCTCGTTCCATACAGGAGTGTGATCGAGAACGTCTACCTGGGCGGCGAGTCCTCGCGGCTCGGCCTCATCGACCGGCGCGCTCAGCGCGAGCGCTTCGATGCGCTCAACGCCGACCTCGGGTTCGGTCTCTCGGCGGACACGCCGGTCGGCGCGCTCCGGCTCGCCGACCAGCAAAAGGTCGAGATCATGCGCGCGCTCGCACGCGACGCGCAGCTCATTGTCATGGACGAGCCGACGGCGTCGCTCACCACGGATGAGGCCGAGCGCCTATTCGAGATCATCCGCCGTTTGAACGGGCGCGGGACAACGCTCGTCTACGTGTCGCATTTCCTCGAGGAAGTGCTGGCGCTGGTCGACCGCGTGACAGTGCTCCGCGACGGCGAGCTCGTCCGCACCGCGCCTGCGGCCGAGGAAACGGCCGATGGGCTCGTCACCGCCATGATCGGCAAAGCGCTCGACCTCACGTTCCCGGAGAAGGCCTTTCCGGCGGCAGACGCTCCGATCGTCCTTGCGTGCGATGGGCTCGGGCGCCACGGCGTGATCGAGGACATCTCGTTCGAGATCCGGGAGGGCGAGATCCTCGGCCTGGCGGGTCTCATCGGATCGGGCCGCTCCGAGGTGGCTCGTTGCATCTTCGGAGCTGACGCGCGCGATGAAGGTGAGCTAACGCTCGGCGGGGAGGAGTTCGCCGCGCGCTCTCCGAGGCAGGCGATCAAGCACGGTGTCGCCCTTCTGCCCGAGTCACGCAAGGATCAGGGCCTCGTGATGCGCCGTTCGATAGTCGAGAACATCACGCTTGCTCACCTCGATGACGTCTCGACCGGCACGGTCGTCGATCGCGGCCGCGAGAAGCGCGAGGCCTCGGAGCTGATGCGGCAGGTCGACGTGCGTGCCGAGAGGCCGACCGCCCCGATCACGACGCTCTCGGGCGGCAACCAGCAAAAGACGCTCTTCGCGAAGTGGCTTTTCCGCCCGCCGCGGCTCCTGCTTGCCGACGAGCCGACACGCGGCGTCGACGTGGGTGCAAAGCAGGCGATCTACGAGCTGATCCACCGCCTCGCCGCAGGTGGCATGGCCGTCCTGGTGATCTCCTCCGAGCATGAGGAGGTCATTGGCCTCGCTCATCGCGTGCTCGTGATGCGGCAGGGCCGTATCGTCTCGGAGTTCGATGGGCGCACGGTGACCGAGGACGAGGTCTTGACGGCCGCCTTCGCCGCCCAGGACGGTGGGGAGGTGGCCCCGGCGTGAGCACGTTGGAGCCAACTGCCGGCCGAGGACGCGGCTGGCTCGAAGGGCGCGATCTCTCGGTGCTCCGCGACTACGGCATCATCGCGGCTTTCATCGTCCTGTTCATCGTTCTGGCGGTCTCGTCCGACCCGTTTCTGACGTTCAGGAACTGGGCGAACATCCTCGAGCAATGGTCGGCCATCGGCGTCATGGCCGTCGGCTGGACGATCGCGATGATCGCGGGCGGATTCGACCTGTCGATCGGCGCCGTCTACGCGCTCGCGGCCGTGATCGGTGCGAAGGTCGCGATCGAGGTCGACCCGGCACTCGGCCTGTTCGTCGGCGGAATCACCGGCATCGCGGTTGGAATCTTCAACGGTGGTGTTGTGACCGTCGGCCGCGTTCACTCCTTCATCGGGACCCTGGCGTCAAGCTTCATGATCAGGGGGATCGCGTTAGCCATCTCTGGCGGCTTCCTCGTCCGCGTGCTCGACGACGACCTCCAGCCGCGGACGGCCTTCGACACGATCGGCCGCAGCGAGTTCCTGGGCGTGAAGTACGCGGTCTGGGTTTTCGCCGGCGTGATCCTGTTCGCGGCGGTCCTCTTGCACATGACGACATTCGGGCGTCACATCTACGCGGTCGGCGGCAACATCGAGGCTGCGCGGCTCTCGGGCGTGCGGGTCAATTTCGTCCGCTGGATGACGTTCGTCATCACCGGGTTCACCGCGAGCATCGCCGGGATGATCGCCGCCTCACGCGTCTCGACCGGCCAGGCCGACCTCGGGACGGGCATCGAGTTCGATGTCATCGCCGCCGTCGTGCTCGGCGGGTCCTCGATCCTGGGCGGGGCAGGCGCGATCTGGCGGACCGTCGTCGGCGTGCTCATGCTCGCCATGATTAGGAACGGCTTCAACCTGCTGAACTTCGACCCCGTCTACCAGCGAATCGTCTTCGGCGGCATCATCCTCAGCGCCGTCACGATCGACGCCTGGGCACGGCGCACCGGGACGTAGGGCCAGCCGTGGCGCGCGTCGTCTGCGCACACAACGACCTGCTGCTCGAGGTCGCCTATCGCTCGCGCGAGGAGAACCCGTTCGGCACGTACTGGCTCGGGCATCTCGAAGCCGGTGGCGTTGCACTTCAGATCTGCCCCGTTTACTCGGACATCGACCGTATGCCCGAAGGTGCGTTGCGACACGCGATCGAGGCAGGTCGTCGCCTGGCAGCGAGGAGCGCGCGAGAACGCCGAGCGCGTCACGCTCGTGCAGCAGGCCGGCGATCTCGACGCGGTCGAGCGCGGCGAGCGAATCGGCCTCGTCCTCTCGGTCGAGGGCGCCGAGATGTACGGCTACGACATCGCCTCGGCCGACGCGTTCTGGGAGCTCGGCGTGCGGATGGTCGGCCTCACCTGGAACCGCCGCAACCAGTTCGCCGACGGCCTTGGTGAGAGCGGCGACGGTGGCCTGAGCAGCCTCGGCCGCCAGCTCGTCAGTCGTCTCGACGAGCTCGGAACGATCATGGATCTCGCGCACGCCTCGCCCCGCACCTTCGCCCGACGTTCTCGAGGTGGCCGCAGGCACCGTGGTGGTCACCCACGCGGGGTGCAGGGCGCTGCTCGATACGCCGCGCAACCTCGACGACGATCAGCTGCGCGCGATCGCCGAGCGCGACGGAGTCGTCGGGATGATGGCCATCCCCGGCGCCATCGACCCGCACGAGAGGACGGTCGATCGGTTCGTCGACCACATCGCCCACGCCGGCGAACTGATCGGCATCGAGCATGTCGGAGTCGGAGGTGACTTCGTTCAGCAGCTCCTCGCATCTGGTGCCGTCCGCATTCCCCCTGACGTGGTGCTGGCCGACGGTGCCGAGAGCGCGTTCGTAATCGAGGGCCTTGCAGGGCCCGAGGACTACCAGAACCTCGCCGAGGCGCTAGAGCGGCGCGGGTTCGACGACGCCGAGCGAGACGCGGTGCTGGCGGGCAACTGGCTGCGGCTGCTGCGGGCTTCGCTCCCGGACTGATCCCCGGTCGAACAGGCGACGCGCGTAGCGACTCGCGCCCGCAACCACTGCTGTCGGTCTCAGGCGAATGCGGCCTTGATGGCGTCTGCCGCTTCCTTGATCCCGGCCTCGGCGAATGGCAGGCGATCGCCGAGCGGATGGATGAAGCCGTGGATCGTCCCCTTCGCCTCACTCACCGTCGTTGGCACACCGGCGGCCTCGAGCCTCTTGGCGTACTCGACGGCCTCGTCGCGAAGCACGTCGCATTCGGCCACCTGGACGAGGGCAGGTGGCAGCCCGCTCAGATCCTCAGCCTGAAGCGGTGAAGCGTACGGCTCCTTGCCGGCTTCTGGCGTCGGAAGGTAGAGGTCCCAGAACCAGCGCATCGCATCGCGCGTGAGGTAGTGGTCGTCGGCGTATTCGAGGTAGCTCGGCGTGTCGAGGTTGTGGTCTGTGACCGGGTAGATGAGTAGCTGGAACTTCGCGCTGGGCCCGCCCTTGTCTCGCGCCATCAGGCTGACCGCGGCGGTCAGGTTGCCACCGGCGCTGTCGCCGCCGATCGCGACCTTGTCGGCTTCGATGTCGAGATCGGCCGCGTTCTCGACGATCCACGTGTAGGCGGCGTAACAGTCCTCGACGGCGATCGGATACTTGTACTCGGGCGCCATCCGGTAGCTGGGAACGAACACTTTGCAGCCGGTCGCGTTCGCCAACTTGCGTCCCGCGACCTGGTAGGTGTCTGCCGTGCCGATGACCCAGCCGCCGCCATGGAAATAGACGAGCGCGCCAAACGGCGCATTCCCCTCGGGCGTGTACGAGCGCAGCTCTATGTCGCCGTGCGGTCCCGGGATGAACTGATCGTCGATCGAGGCGACGGGGTCCGACGGGCCTGCGAAGAGGTGCACGATCGTGTGCCACACCTCGCGGGCTTCAGCGGGCGTCATCTCGTGGAACGGCTTGCCGTCAGCCTCGGCGATCTCGTCGAGGAAAGCCTGTGTCTCGGCGTTCGCGGCCATCGGTGCTCCTTCGGTCTTGCCGGCCGCCACGCGGGCCGGATTTCTCAGCGCGACGGATCGTAATCGCTAGACGGAACGGCCGCCGTCTACTTCGAGGGCGACCCCGGTGATGAACTCGGCGTCGTCGCTGGCGAGGAACACCGCGGCTTGCGCGACGTCTGCGGGTCGCGACATGCGCCCGAGCGGGATGCTCTCGACGTAGGGAGCGCGCGCTTCGGGTGTGTCCGGCACACCCATGAACGTCTCGAGCAAGCCGGTTTCTCCGATCACGGGACAGATCGAGTTGACGCGGATGTTGTGCGGGCCGAGCTCGGCCGCCATCGACTTCGTCATCGTGTGGACAGCGCCCTTCGAGCTGTTGTACCAGGTGAGTCCTGGCCGAGGCCGCTGGGCCGCCGTCGACGACGTGTTGAGGATGCAGCCGTGCCCCTGCTCGAGGAAGACGGGCACGATCTCGACCGCGGCAAGGTAGATCGACTTGACGTTGACTGCATAGATGTGGTCGAAGAGCTCCTCGCTGACTTCCCAGAGCGGCTGGCTTCCCTGTGCAACGCCGGCGTTGTTCACGAGAATGTCGAGCCGGCCGAACCGGTCGAGCGTGCTCGCGAGCATGTGCTCGACGTCGCGCTTGTCGCTGACGTCTGCGCGCACCGTGTGGGCGAGTCCGCCCCCGGCCGCGATCGTCGATGCCACCCGCTCCGTATCGTCGACGTCGACGAGCGCAACCGAGGCGCCCTCGGCGGCGAACGCTGTCGCGATTCCCTCGCCGAACCCGCTGGCGGCACCCGTCACGAGCGAGACCTTGCCCTCGAGTCGCATCGACGCGGAGCGTAGCCCGGCCAGGCTTGGTACGCCCGGCGAGGCTTGATACGCCCCGGCTGGCCGCTCTCATGGCTGTTTCATCACCGGGTCGTACTTTGAGGTTGTCCCAGCAACCCTAAGGAGGGTGAGACATGAAGCGAAAGCTTGCACTTGCCGGAGCGCTCGTCCTTGCGCTCGGTGCCATCGGAGGCGGCGCGGCCGCCGCGTCGACCGGTGGCAGCGGCGGCGGTAACGGCGGCGGCGAGAGTGACGCTGGCGAAACCGACGTCCCGATCACCGGCTCCGAGCTCGCTCCCGCGAGCGAGGCTGCCCTCGCATTCACCGGCGAGGGGAAGGTCACCGACACCGAGGTTGGCGACGAGGAGAGCTACTACGAGGTCGAGGTCACCCTCGATAACGGCAACGAGGTCGACGTTCAGCTCGACCGTGACTTCTCGGTTGTCGGAAGCGAGGTCGACAAGCCCGGCAAGGACGACTGACGAGGCGCAGCCACCGGCAGCGCCGGACGACTGAACGAAAGTCAGGGTGGCGGACGCGGCCGAGCCGCGTCCGCCACAATCCGTAGGGAGGGCGGCATCGCATGAACGGCTCGAGACGACTTGGCTATCTGCTTCTCGCTGTGGCGATCGTTCTCGCGGCGGTCCTGCTCGGTTTCGTTTTTCGTTCGTCCGACTCAACCGGCTCGGCGAAGGGCGACCAGGGCCAGACAGGCGAACCAGCTTCGCCCCGCGCCAGGCCGATGCTCAAGGTCGCCTTCATCGCTGACCAGGGCTTCAACGACGACGCGCGCGCGGTCCTCGATCTGATTCGCACCGAGAACGCCGACATGGTGCTTCACCAGGGCGACTTCGACTACATCGGCGACCCGCGGGCCTGGGATGCCCAGATCGACGAGATCCTCGGGCCGGCATTCCCCTACTTCGCCTCGGTCGGCAACCACGACGTGGGCACGTGGCCCGAGTACCAGCTCCGGCTTCAGGAGCGCCTCGAGCGTGTCGATGGGGCGGCGTGCGACGGCGACCTGGGCGTCAACTCCGCATGCAGCTATCGCGGCCTGTTCTTTGTCCTCTCGGGGATCGGCACTCTGGGTGCCGACCACGTTCCGTATCTGCGCGAAGCACTTGCTGCCGATCGGTCTGTCTGGCGCGTCTGCTCGTGGCACAAGAATCAGGAGTCGACGCAGATCGGCGGGAAGGGCGATTCGGTCGGTTGGGACGCTTACGAGACCTGCCGCCGCCACGGCGCGATCATCGCGACGGGGCACGAGCACTCCTACTCACGGACGAAGACCCTCAGGCGTGTCGAGGCGGCAGACGTGGACTCCACGTGCGACGACGATCGATCAACGCCGGAGCCCGACGTGTGCGTTGGCGCCGGCTCGACGTTCCTCTTCGTCTCCGGGTTGGCCGGGAGCAGCGTCCGCGACCAGGAGCGGTGCTTTCCGACGAGCTACCCCTACGGATGCGATGGGGAGTGGGCGAAGATCTACGCCGAGGATCAAGGCGCGCAGTTCGGCGCGCTTTTCGTCTCCTTCGACATGAGCGACGACGGGGACACGGCGCGCGGCTACTTCAAGACGATCGACGGTGACGTGATCGACTCGTTCACGATTACGCGGCGTTAGATGGTTAGACTCGCTTCTCGCGCGCAAGGAGGTGGCGAATGGCCGTTGAGATCGCTGGACTCGATGTCGCAACGCTCAAGAGCGAGATTCAGAAAACGTACACGGACGTTTCTGAAAGCCCAGCGAAGGGCTTCATCTTCCCGACCGGCCGCGCCTGGGCCGAAGAGCTGAAGTACCCGAAAGAGTTGCTCGATCGCGTGCCCGAGGCCGCGTGCGAGTCGTTCGCCGGGGTCGCCAACCCGTTCTCATTCGGTGCGCTTGCCGCAGGGGAAGACTCGCTCGATCTCGGCTGTGGCGCCGGAATGGACGTGCTCGTTGCGTCCCAGATGGTCGGCCCAGACGGGTCGGCGACCGGCGTCGACATGACGCCGGCAATGGTCTCGAAGGCGCGCGCCGCTGCGGCCGAGATGGGCGCCAGCAACGTCACCATCCTCGAGAGCGAGATCGAGCAGCTTCCGCTCGAGGACGACTCCATCGACGTCGTGACCTCGAACGGCGTGATCGATCTGCTCCCCGACAAGACTTCCGTTTTCGACGAGATCTATCGCGTGCTGAAGCCCGGCGGGCGCATGCAGATCGCGGACGTCACGATTCAGCAGCCGGTGTCGGAAGAGGGAAAGCGCGACATCGATCTCTGGACTGGCTGAATCGCCGGCGCTCTGCTGGAAGCAGAGTACGCACGCCGCGTCGAGGGCCACGGCTTCGAGCGAATCGAGACCGGCGACCTGATCGACACCTACGCGCGGTCTGAGTCAGCCGACACGCGACGTAAGGCCGAGAAGTTCGGCGCGCGCGGCACGACGCTCCTGGCGTTCAAGCCCGTCTAGATCGCAGCCGAGGGAGGCTCGCTACGGCGCGGCTCCCGTCGTGTGCACCCAGACGTAGTCGGTTCCTGCCGCGTTCATGTGGCAGCTGCTGCACACGCTGCCGCTCGCGAGGATGCTGAAGGCGTCGTCGGGCCCGTCGCGGGCGTACTCGATGAACTCCCAGTCGTTGTTGCCCGGATCAGAGCCTGCGATCTTGCGCATGATCGCGATCAGTCCGACGAAGTCGCGGTCGGGTCGCGTTGCGTGCTTGACGATCACGGTTCCGTCCGGGTAGGTCAGGGCGTCGCCGCGATCCGCTTCCAGGTTGGTGAAGACGTCCTTCGTGCCCAGATGTGCGTCTCCGCCCTCGATCGGCGGGATCGGCTCGGGGTTCAGCTTGATCCAGTCCTCGTAGCCGGCGATGTCATCGGGTAGGCCCTCGGGCAGCGGGGGAGCAGGTGGCTCAGGTGGCGGTTCCGGGGCGGGTTCCGGCTCCGGTTCGGGCTCGGGCGCCGGTTCTGGCTCCAGCGGTGGTTCGGCTACGGGTGGTGCAGGCTCGGGCTCCGGCGCAGGTTCGGGTGCCGGCGGCGGGTCGGGCTCTGCCGGCGGCAGCGCTGGCTCTGGCTCCGCGGCTGGCGCCGCAGGGGTGTCTGTTTCCGGCGCGCTGTCGCTCGAGCCGCCGCAGGCGCCGAGCACCAGAACGAGCGTGCAGCCTGTGACTGCGAGGAGGAGAATCGCTCGGCGCGACCGGCTCACGGCGACTGACGATAGCCGCGTTGGTCCCGGCCGGCAACGGAACCATCTAGGTAGGCCGCAGACCACAACGAATCGGAGGCAGCTCATGGCCAGAGTCCAGCCCGTCCCCGCTGCGACCCGGCGCGACGGGCGGGCGCGCTGCTGCCGTGGGCCCGCCCGTCGCGCGTAGGCGGCTCTAGCCGAGGGCGCCCGCCTGGGGTGGCGCCGGGGTGCCGTTCTGCTCTTCGTTGTCGTCGTCGCGCTCCACCAGACGCTGGTAGAAGGCGCCGGCGATCAGTAGCAGCGTGCCGACGGCGATGAACGATCCTGCCCGGGCTACCGCGCTGAGCGTTGCGAGGTCGTAGAGGAAGATCTTCGCGAGCGTGGCGGCGAAGAGGACGAAGCCTGCGTAGCGGAACGCGCGCAGGTTTCGCGAGGCGCCGAGCCAGAGCAGGCCGAGCGCTGCGATCGCCCAGCTGGCGCTCACCGCGGCGTGGCCTCGCTGGAACTGGGTGTCGACGCCGGCGCTCCCGATCGCCTGGAACAGCTCGAGCAGACCGAGCGAGACGGCGAGCAGCAGCAGCCCGCCGCCAAGCCAGCTCGCCATGTTTCGCGCGCGCTCGACGAGCTCGCGGGCCCACTCACCGGCGGCCGTGGTTTCCGTATCGTCGATGTCCCTTGTCAGGGCGAACCCGGCTGCGAGCACGGCGATGGCCGCGAGGAGCACGCCGATAGCGCCCGCGCCCGGGTCTACCGAGGCGACGAAGAGACGGTCGGGTCGCCCCTCGAAGATGAGAACGTGAGCCAGGGCGAGGAGCGCGAAGAACTGCGATCCGAGCTGATAGCGCATTGAGCCGGTGGAGACCGCCAGCCAGACGAGGCCGACCGCGGCCACCGTCCAGCTCAGAACGAGCCAGGTGCCGTCGAGCACAACGACGCTTCCTGCGGCCACGACCGCGAGGCCGAGCCCAGTAGCGAGCGTAGCGAGATCCGACGCTCGTGATCGAACGCCGCGGGCCAGCGCCAGATAGCCGGCGGCGAGCCCGAGGAGCGCAATGCCGCGCATGTCGACGCCGCCTCCGGAGTGCTCGATCGCGTTCACGATTCCAGCGGCCAGCAAGCCGAGGCTCGCGAGCATCGCGCCCACGCTAGTGATGTCGAGCCGTCCGGCGGCGCGCAGGGGGAGACTCCACGCTACGCCAGCTGCTGCGATCGCGATCCCGGCGACGAGGAACGAGTACGGCCAGTCGCTTGCCGCCAGCTGAGAGTGGTCGAACACGACGACCTTCGCGAGCAGCGCGCCGAGCGCGAGTACGAGCTCGGGCCAGAGCGCGGCGTTTCGTCGCGTCGCAAGCCCCACGGCGCCGGCGACCAGAGCCCAAAGCACGGTGACGAGAATGTGAGACGACGAGAAGTCGACGCTGCTCAGGCCCGAGCGCTCTCCGATGGCGAGAATGCCGAGCGAGGCCGCGTACGTGCCGAAGACGACGCCCGCGCCCAGGGCGAAGCGTGAGATGCGAGCAGCGCCGTGGGAAATGGTCTCCGCGATCATCGCTAGGGCGCCCGTCGGGGGCAGATACGTGGAATCACTGGCGTACGGAGCGAGCGATTTCCACTGTCGAGCGAGGGCGCCAAGACCGAGCAGCGCCGCCGCCGTCACGAGCGCCGCGATGACACCCCCAGCTGGATTCTCGAAGGCGTCGAGCAGAAGCCTCGGCTGCGCCTCGAACGCAACGGCATACAGGGAAACGAGGAGCGCATACACGAGAGCGGGAAGCTGGAGGCGGCTGTCTCGAAGCCGGATCGCCAGCCACCCCATCAGGACCGTTTGGCCTGCCCAGGCGATCGCCAGGCCCGGTCCGTCCAGAAGTTGCCCCGCGGCGATTGCGCCAACCACGAGGCCGGCGCCCCAGAGCGGCGCACCGAGCGCCTGAGATCCGAGCCGGCTCACGACGGCGCCGGCGGCTACCTGGCCGAGCGCCACCGCAAGCAGCGCCAGGCCTTGCTGAGGTAGCGAGAGAACTTCGCCGCCAAGCAGAAGGATCGCGGCGATTGTCGCGAGCGAAGGCGCCGCGAGCATGAACGCGAGAGTGAACGGCGTCGGGTTGCGGTGCGCATTACGGAAGGCGTAGGTCACTCCGGCAGCTGTTCCGAGGAGCCAGAATGCTCCGGCCATGGCCAGCGGGCGCCACGGCGATGCGTCGACACCTTCGAGCGCGGCTCCGATGGTGACGCCGCTGACCTCGATCAGTGCGACTGCGCCGGCGGTGGTGAGGAGCCAGCGCCAGGCGCGGAGAGTGGCGACCGTGGCGGCTCCTGCGAACATGAGCGCAAGGAACGTGCCCACGAGCGGCGTCAAGCCCTGCTCGATGAGGGGCAGCGAGATCATCGCTCCGCCAATCGCGAACGCGGCGAGGATCTCGGATCGCCAACGGAGCGCGACCCAGATCGTCAGCCCCGCGAGGCCGCTCGCAAGGGCGATGGCAATTGCGACCGGCAGCAAATCGTAGGTCGCGCTTGCGGCCGTCAGCGTGACATAGCCGGACGCTAGACCGACGCCCATCGCCGAGAGGGCCGCGACGAGTGATCCGTAGCGACGCTTGATATAGAGGCCACCTCCCGCGAGCCCGATCGACAGGAGACCGCCGAGGGCGAGGCGCTCCTCCGGGCCGATCCAGCCCCGATCGGCTGCGAGCACGAAGAGGAAGACAACGCCGAGCAGCGTTACGAGACCGCCGGCCCACGCCAGCGTCCGGGCTCCGAAGAGGTCTGAGACCGAGAAGGACGGGAGCTTGACGGGCCGTGAGAGTGTCTCCACCAGATCGCCGTAACCAGTCGGTTGCGGCTTCGGCCCGCGCTCGAGGGGCCCGGCATGCTCGGTCGGGTCCTCTCGGCTAGGCCTCGTCCAGACCGGTACGTCCTTCCCGTCGTCGGTCACGACGGGAGAGTCTGTGACGCTCAGCTCGGCGGCGGTCGCAGCCGTCCTGTGTGGAACTTCGCTCGGCTCTTCGGCAGTCACCGTGGTCGCTTCGACCACCGTGCGGAGCTGGTCGAGCTCCGCTCGCATGCCGTCAAGGCGCTCGTCAAAGTCGTCGATACGCTCGAGAATGGGACCCGCAGGCATCAGATACTCCTTCGCTTCGGGGCTGAGACAGGTGCCTCTTGTGCCATGTCTCGACCCTAAAACCCCAACAAAATGGGCGCTTCAGGCAGTTCCCCCGCCTGTATCGGGGAAATCCCCCGACCTGCGCGCGTAGGGCGTCTCGATGGCCCCGCGCGAGCCATCTAGGCTTGTCGACATGCTCGCTGGCCGTGAGGCCGAATGTCGGCGTCTCGACGCGCTGCTCGAGGCCTCAGCGAAGGGCGACAGCAGCGCGCTCGTTCTTGTCGGCGACGCGGGAGTCGGCAAGACCACGCTTCTTGACTATGTCGCGGCGCGGGCCGGCGAGGGCTGTCTGCTGAGGGCACGAGGTAGCGAGCTCGAGTCGGAGCTGGCCTTCTCGGGGCTCGCTGACCTGTTCCGGCCGGCGCTTGGCCACCTCGATGAGATCCCGGAGCCCCAGTCGGCGGCCCTTGCCGGCGCGCTCGCGCTCGGGCCACCGGCGGGCGGCGATCGCTTCACGGTGTGCGCTGCCACGCTCAGCTTGTTCGCCGCGGCTTCCGAGCATCGGCGACTGCTCGTGCTCCTCGATGATGCGCACTGGCTCGATGGGCCGTCGACCGAGGCGCTTGTCTTCGCGGCACGACGTCTCGGATCTGAAGGTGTCCTGTTGCTCGCGGCAGTGCGCTCGGGCTCCGATACGCCGTTCGCACGAGCCGGGCTTGAAACGATGGCGGTCGAAACACTCGCTGATGCCAGCATCGCCGAAATCGTGCGCGAAACCGTGCCCGACCCGCTCCCGCAGGCCGTCCTGGAGCAGATCGTGGCCTCAGCGCATGGCAACCCGCTCGCGCTCAGCGAGATCATGGCCGGGCTGGGCGAGCAGCATCTGCGCGGAGAAGAAGCGCTGCCAGAGCTCGCCGGCGTTGGCGAGCTCGGCGAGTTGTTCCGGCGTCGTGTTGCCAGCCTCTCTGCCTCGACCCAGGAGGCACTCGTCGTGGCGGCCGCGGGCGATGCGAACGAGCAGAACACGATTCTCGACGCTCTAGCCGCCCTCGGGCTTGCGGGCTCAGACCTCGAGGCGGCCGAGGCGGCGGGCATCGTCGTCATCGGTGATGGCGGTCCAAGTTTCCGTCATCCGGTTGCGCGTGCGGCCTCGTACGAGGCCGCGTCGCCACAGACGCGTCGCGAGGCTCACCGAGCGTTGGCCGACACGGTGGTCGGCGAGCGCTCAGCAGATCGGCGCGCCTGGCACCTCGCCACGGCCGCAGACGACCCCGACGATGAGATCGCCGCCGCCCTCGAGCAGACGGCGGCCGGCGCGCGCGAGCGGGGTGGCTACGCTGCCGCCGCCAGTGCGCTCGAGCGCGCGGCGCACCTCACGCGCGATCCAGCGCAGAAGACCTCACGACTGATCGCGGCCGCCGACGACCTTCGCCTGGCCGGGCGCTCGTCCACCGCGTGCGCGCTGCTCGAAACAGCCGCCGGGATTGCCCCGACACCCGCACTGCGCGCCGATGCTGAGCACCTCTGGGGGTCGATCGAGGTCTGGCGCGGCGCTCCTATGAGGGCTCACGGCCTCCTGGTTGGCGCAGCCGAGCGGATCGAGCAGGACGATCCCGCTCGCGCCGCGGTCATGCTGGCCGATGCCGTGATGCCATGCTTCATCGCCGGCAACTCGAACGCGGGACTCGCCGTCGCCGAGCGTGCTCGCGCCACCGGGAAGCGCGCAGGCGGGAACTCGGAGAAGGTCGCCACAGCTCTGCTCGATGCCGCGTCCATCCTCAAGGGCGAGTGCAGCGACGCGCGCGAGGCCGTGCTGCGATCTCAACAGCTCCTCGCCGAGAGCGACGCGCTATCGCGATCCGACCAACTTATTCACTTCGCCGGCGCCCTCCTCGTCTGGATTGAGGAGTACGACTGGGCCCGAGCCCTCGTCGACGACGTGATCGAGCAGGCGCGCGCCGCGAGCGCGCTCGGCGCGCTCGCATTCGCGCTAGCCGGCCAGTCCGCACTCGAGTTTCGAACCGGGAACTGGCCGGCGGCCTACGCAGCCGCGGGCGAGAGCCACGAGCTCGCTGTTCAGACCGACCAGGGCTCCGCGGCCGTGCACGGCCTTGTCTGTCTTGGCCGCGTCGAGGCCGCGCGGGGCAGCGAGGAGCTGTGCCGCGCGAACGTGGCGCGCGCGCGCGAGCTGGCCGGCGAGATCGAGGCGGGCGCTGTGCCGATGTTTCTCGGATCGATCTCCGGTCTGCTCGAGCTGGGCCTCGGACGGCCCGAGGCAGCGATCGTCGAGCTCACCCGGGTTGCCGAGCTCGCCGACGAGCTGGGGCTCCAGGAGCCCGGCGTGATCCAGTGGGCACCGGACTACATCGAGGCGTTGATCCGGGCTGGTGATCTACAAACGGCCGAGGACGTACTGGATCAGTTCGAGGCGCGAGCCGAGTTCACCGGGCGCACGTGGGCCCGCGCGACCGCGTTTCGGTGTCGCGGTCTGCTTGTGGGCGATGCCGAGTTCGAGCAGACCTTCGCTCAGGCACTCGACTGGCATGGGCGAACGCCGACGCCCTTCGAGCGAGCCCGCACCGAGCTATGCCTCGGTGAGCGGCTCCGGCGCACACGGCGGCGCGCCGACGCGCGGGCGCCGCTTCGCTCGGCGCTCACCACGTTCGAGCGGCTTGGCGCCTCGTGCTGGGCCGAGCGTGCTCGCACCGAACTCGCCGCAAGCGGAGAGGAGACGCAGCCGCGCGTTGCGTTCCTGGCGGAGCTGACACCGCAGGAGCTTCAGGTCGCTCTCGTAGTTGGTCGCGGCGCCACGAATCGCGAGGCTGGTGCGGCGCTGTTCCTGAGCCCGAAGACCATCGAGACCCACCTGGGGCGCATCTACCGCAAGCTCGAGCTTCGCTCGCGCACAGAGCTCGCACATCGGCTTGCGGCGACCAATGCCGAGGCTGGCGGCTCGGCATTGCTATCAACCATCTAGGCGTCGCAGCCGGTCTCGAGCAGCTCGTCCCAGCGCGCGAGCTTGACGCGGGGGCGCCCCTGGGGCTCGCCGCGGCCGCGCTCGAGCTCGTCGATCGCCTCCCAACCCGAATGCGTCACCAGTCGAATGTCGCGCTCGGTGAGGAAGGCGTCGACGGCCGCCGCGGTACACGAGCGCTCGGCGCCGATCGCTCCGGACGCAGCGTCCTCGAGCAGCAGGTCGGCGGTCTCGGTCGCGTCCTTCTTGTTCGTGCCGATCACACCGGTCGGGCCTCGCTTGATCCAGCCGGCGCAGTAGGTGCCCCCCACCGGCGCTCCTGCCTCGTCGACGACGCGTCCACTCTCGTTCTGCAGCGTCGCGCGGCCCTCGTCGAACGGCAGTCCCTCGATCGGGACGCCCCGGTAGCCGACGCTTCGAAAGACGATGCCGCAAGGGATCGTCTCGCGCTCGTCCGTGGGAACGGCTCGCGTGCGACCGTCGTCGCCGACGACCAGCTCGTTGTGGACGATCTCGATCGCCTCGACCCTGTCCTCGCCGAGGATCGCGACCGGCGATACGAAGAAGCGCAGTCGGATCGCACGCTTCGCGCTACTGCGCGTGTGCGATGTGTACTCGTTCAACAGGTCGATGTTGCGCTTCGTCGTCGCGGGCGCTTCGGCGAGCTCGGTCTCGCTTGCTGCATCGAGCTCGAGGTCGGAGGCGTCGACGAGGATGTCGGCGTCAGCCATCTCGCCGAGCTCCTGCATCTCGGGCGGGGTGAACGCGCCCTGCACCGGCCCTCGCCGGCCGAGCATCAGGATCTCGGTGACGTCGGCGGCGAGGATGGCCTCTATCGCCTCGTCCGTCGTGTCCGTCGGCCGAATCTCGTCCTCGTTCAGCGCCAGCATCCGCGCGACGTCGACGGCCACATTCCCGTTGCCGATCACGACCGCGCGCTCGCACGAGAGGTCGAACTCGAGATCCTGGTAGTCCGGGTGGCCGTTGTACCAGGCCACGAACTCGGTCGCGGCCCACGATCCAGGGAGGTCCTCACCCGGAATGCCGAGGCTCCGGTCGGTCTGTGCGCCGTTGCAGTACACGACAGCGTCGTAGAGCGCTTCGAGCTCGCCCGCGCTCAGATCAGCGCCGATATCGACGTTGCCCAGGAAGCGGAAACCGTCCTTGCCGGCGATCTTCTCGAACGCTTTCGAGACGGCCTTGATCTTCGGATGATCGGGCGCGACGCCCGTGCGAACAAGGCCCCACGGAGTCGGCAAACGGTCGATTAGATCGACCTCGACGGCCGTGTCCGCGGCGAGCAGATGAGCCGTCGCGTAGAAGCCGGCCGGCCCTGCGCCGACCACCGCAACGCGAAGTGGTGCCGCTTCGCTCATGACCGCGCCGAGGCTACCGGGACGGCCCGATGAGATGGAAGTCGTCGAGGTCGGGCGCGAGGGTCATGTTCCAGTAGTCGACGAGACGCCAGGGCATGATCGAGACGACGCGACCGTACTTGTTGCGGTACCACGTATCCATGCCGGGGTGCGTCCAGATCATGCGACCGTGCGCCTCGTCAAGGCGCTCGTTGTAGTCGTCGTAGACCTCGGGTTTGCACTCGAGCGCGGCGATGCCGCCCTCGATCATGCGCATCAAGCAGCCGACCAGGTAGCGGGTCTGGCACTCGGCGATGAAGATGATGCTGCCACCATGGCCGAGGTTCGTGTTGGGCCCATACATGCAGAAAAGGTTGGGGAACGCCGGGACCGTGAGCCCAAGGTACGCGCGCGCGTCGTCGTCGCCCCAGACCTCACGCACCGTCTTTCCGTCGCGACCGACGGCCTCCATTGGCCAGAGCAAGCGCGTTGCCTCGAAGCCGGTCGCCAGAACGATTACGTCGACGTCGAACTCCTCGCCGTCGGCGGTGACGACGCCGCTCGGCGTCACCTCGGCTACCGCGCTCGTGATCAACTCGACGTCGTCACGCGTCATCGTCTTGAACCAGTCGTTGTCGATCAGGATCCGCTTTCCATAGGGCGGGTAGTCCGGCAGCACCTTCTCGAGCAGGTCGGTGCGCTCACCCAGCTCGTTGACGATGTGGTCGGTAAGGAACTGCCGGTGGCGGTCGTTGCGCTTGCTGACGGCACGCTCGGGGTGGGGCCAGTCGGGGTCACGCTGGATGCTCGGGTGCAGGTGATCGCCGAAGCGCCATGCCAGTGTGAAGCGGTACCAGCGCCCGTAGAAAGGGACGTGGCTGATCAGCCAGTGCTTGGCTTCACTCACGCTTCGGTGGTAGTCGGGGTTGGGGATCGCCCACTGCGGTGAGCGCTGGAAGATGAATAGTCGCTCTGCCGCGTCAGCCGTGGTTCGTACGAGCTGCATCGCGCTCGCACCTGTG
>CBDCXJ010000017.1:0-36611 GCA_965223695.1 Gaiellaceae bacterium
ATCGACGCCTACGCGCGCGACCCAGAGATGTTTCGCTGGCGCACGCGCAGTCAGATCGAGGCGAATCGCAGCTGGATCTGGCGTGACGGCGAGCGTATTCTCTTCAAGGCTGAGGCCTCGGCCTGGACTCCGAGCGCCGTCCAGCTGCAGCAGGTCTGGGTCGATCCCAACGTGCGCGGGCGCGGCTACGCGCGAGCCGGCTTCGCCGATCTGTGCCGCGAGCTCCTCGCCAGCGTTCCGGTCGTCTGTCTGTTCGCAAGGCCCGACAACGTCGTTGCGCATGCCCTCTACGAGGGAGCCGGAATGACACTGGTCGGCACCTACCGCTCGCTTATCTTTCCGTGATGGAGCCCGGCGAGCTGCAACGCCAGGTCGCAGCGCACGCGGACACGCTCGGTCTGCTCGAGTCGGGCGCAAGGGTCACGACGCTCGTGTCTGGAGGTGCTGACTCCACCTGCCTGCACCACGCGCTCGGAGCGCTCGGCTACGACGTGCGTGCGCTTCACGTCAATCATCAGCTTCGCGGTGCCGAGTCGGACGCCGACGCGGAGCACTGCGCCGACGTTCTGAGCGCCCGCGTCATTCAGTGCCCTGTCGACAACCCGACCGAGGCCAACTTGCGCGACGCGCGCTACGCGTGCACAGCCAAAGCGCTCGACGATCCCAACGAGCCGCGTGCCACTGGCCACACCGCGTCAGACCAGGTCGAGACCGTGCTACTGCGCCTCGTCTCGAGCGGAACGACTCGCGGTATCCGGCCGCAGCGCGACGATGGCGTCGTCCGCCCCCTGCTTCGCGTCTGGCGTGAGGACACCACCGGCTATTGCGAGGCCCTGGGGCTGTCGGTTCGCACGGACAGCTCCAACGCTGCCACTAAGCGGGGTCTGATCCGGAGCGAGATCATGCCGCGCCTACGCGAGCTCCACCCGGCGGCAGAGGAAAACATCCTCCGTGCATGCGAGGCCGGCGAGCGGCTGCCACGCAAGGTCGAGCGTGGCATCGAAGAGCTCCTGCGCGAGCAGCCAGGCTCGCGGCGCCTCGACCTCGGCAGCGGCACGACGGCCGTGCGCGAGTACGACCGCATCTGGCTCGAGCGCTCGCCCGTCAAGCTCGAGCGTCCGCTCGAGTGGTCCGGCTGGAGGCTCGAGCCCCAGCGCACCGGGCTTGTCGTTCGCGGCTGGCGGCCGGGTGACCGGCTCGGGAGCGACGGTGCCAAGCTCCAGGATCTGTTCGTGAAGGCGAAGGTTCCGGCATCGGAGCGCGAAGCGTGGCCGCTGGTCGCGCATCGTGGGCGGGTCGTCTACGTTCCCGGCATCGCGTCGGCGCCGGGATATGAGGCCGCGGTCCTCGCGGTGAGGAAATAGGCTAGATGGGCATGACCGTCGCCACGCACGCCGACGTCGACAAGATCCTGCTCGATGCCGACACGATCGCGAATCGCGTCGCCGAGCTCGGTGAGGAGATCTCGCGGGACTACGCCGACCGCGACCTCCTGCTCGTCGGGGTGCTGAAAGGCGCGATCTTCTTCATTGCCGACCTCATGCGACAGCTCGACGTGCCGTGCGAGGTCGACTTCATGGCGATCTCGAGCTACGGATCGTCGACCGACTCCTCGGGTGTCGTGCGGATCATGAAGGACCTGAACGAGACGATCGAAGGGCGCGACGTGCTCGTCGTCGAGGACATCATCGACTCCGGCCTCACCCTCTCGTACCTGCTGCGGACGCTGAACGCGCGACAGCCCCGCTCGCTCGAGGTCTGCGCACTCCTGACGAAGCCCGCCCGGCGGAAGGTCGACATCGGATGTCAGTACGTCGGCTTCGAGATTCCGGCCGAGTTCGTGATCGGGTACGGGCTCGATTTTGCGGAGCAATACCGCAATCTGCCCTTTGTGGGCGTTCTGCGCGAAGAGCTGACCGCCGCGGCCGGCTGACCGGGCGCGGATCGGGCTCCGAAGGTCGGCGAGCGCCTGTCATGCTTCGATCCACGGGCGCTTCGGGGGGGCAGCGCATGGATCCACTCGTGATGGGGATCGTCAACGTGACCCCGGACTCGTTCTCGGACGGCGGTGCGTTCGCCGACCCGCGGCGCTCCGCCGCACACGCGGCACGCCTCGTGCAGGAGGGCGCGGCGATCGTCGACATCGGCGGAGAGTCGGCCCGGCCCGGAGCTCGGCCCGTCTCGACAGACGAGGAGCTTCGTCGCGTCGTGCCGGCGATCGAGCGGATCGCCTCGCGCTGCCCAGGCACGACGATCTCGATCGACACCACCAAGGCCCAGGTGGCCGAGCGTGCGCTCGCGCTTGGAGCGACGATGGTCAATGACATCAGCGCGCTTCGCCACGATCCGCGCATGGCCGAGGTCGTTTCGGCCGCCGACGCCACCGTGTGCCTGATGCACATGCGCGGCACGCCCGCCACCATGCAGGACAACCCGCTTTATGACGACGTTGTCTCGGACGTCCGGGCCTTCCTCGAGGAGAGGATCGAGTTCGCGCTCGAGCAGGGGATTGCGGCGGAGCGCATCGTGGTCGATCCGGGCCTTGGCTTCGGCAAGACGGTCGAGCACAACCTTCAGCTCGTCGCGGGTGTCAACCGGCTTGCCGAGCTTGGCTTTCCCGTGGTCTTCGGGGCCTCGCGCAAGAGCTTTCTCGGCCGGATCCTCGATGACTCGGCGGCGCTTCGTGGCCCGCTCTCGGCAGCTCTCGCGGTTGCGACGATCGCCTACCAGCGAGGCGCGTCGATCTTTCGCGTCCACGACGTACGCGAGCACGTGCAGGCGCTTCGCGCGGCCGCGCTCGTCGATGCGGCCGCACGAGAGCTCGAGCTCGACGTGCTCTAGGCGCAGCGCCCGGGGCCAGCCTCGCGACCGGCCGCGCCAGCCGGTGGTGGCCTCGCTAGCCTCGAGCAAGTACGTGCGACTTTTTCGCCGACGTCCCCGACAGTACGAGGAGTTGATCGAGCGCCAGCTCCAGCTGTTCGCGCAGGAGAACGGCGAGCTCATTCGGGAGTTCGAGGCCGAACTCGCCCGCTATCGACGCGCCGGCTCGGAGACGGCCTAGGAGCGCTTTGGCGACGTCCAGGACGTTGCGGAGGAGGGCCGCGACGCGCTCGAGCGGATTCGCGAGGCCTATGCCGTGACTCTCGAGGAGGCACAGGCTGACGAGTACCGCTTCGCCTTCGATCGCCGCGCCGTGCAGCGTTACCCCAGGTTCGCGCTCGACCTGGATTTCTGGTCGCGAGAGGACGACTGAGCCCGCTGTGCACGACTGCGTTGCAGGTGAAGGTGTCGAGGATCTGTCGCAAGAAGCGCGCCGGCCCGTGTCTTCTTGGGCCTACGTCGGGCTTGGCGCGAACCTGGGTGATCGGCTCACGACCATCGAGCAGGCGCTGAGCGAGCTCGAATCGCTCGACTCGGTCGAGCTGCGAGGCGTCTCGAAGCTGCGCGAGACAGACCCAGTCGGCCGCGTCGATCAGCCCCGCTTCCTCAACGGGGCCTGCCAGCTCGAGACGACCATCGCACCGCGGACTCTGCTCGACGCTCTCCTGGCGATCGAGACGGGTCTCGGCCGCATCCGAGGCGAGCGCTGGGGCCCGCGGACCATCGACCTCGACCTCCTCCTCTTTGGCACGCAGGTCATCGACGAGCCCGGCCTCGTGGTGCCGCACCCGCGTCTTGCCGAACGTGCGTTCGTACTCGAGCCGCTCCTCGACCTCGAGCCCGACTTGACACTTCCTGACGGACGCAGCGTGAAAGAGCTGTTTCTAGCAACTAAAATGAGACCCGATGTCGCAGCTCGATGAGCTTGACGAGTACGAGGCACGGCTCGAGCTTCAGCTGAAGCGCGAGTATTCGGCCGTCTTCGGGCTGTTTCGCTACTGCGTTGTCACGCAGGACTCGACCTACCTCTGCAATCAGTACTCGCTGGTCGAGCGGCCGCAGGCGAGCTACCCGTTCTTCCATCTGACCATGGAGGACGTCTGGGTGTGGGACAAGAACCGTCCCACGCGCATGATCCCGCGCGCGGCTGTCTACACGTCGAGCGACGTGACCATCGAAGAGCTGCGGGGAGACGGCGAGGACCCCGCGCTTACAGCCGAGTCGCTCGCGGAGCGCCTTGGCGAACCACTCGCGTCAGACGACGACTGAGTCAGTCGTCTCGACGTAAGCTCGAGCTCGATGCTGCTCGCTGTCGACGTTGGGAACACGCAGACTGTGCTCGGCCTGCTGTCCGGGCGGGAGTGGCTGGGCCAGTGGCGCGTGGCCACCGAGCCCGAGCGCACTGCCGACGAGCTCGGCGTCCTCATCGATCGGCTGCTCGATCTGCGCGGCCAGAGCGCTGACGACGTCGACGCCGCCTGTCTGTCGTCGACCGTTCCGGTGCTCGTGCGCGAGTACGAGGCACTGGCCGAGCGCTACCTCGGCGCGCCGATGCTCGTGCTCGGGCCGGGAGTGCGAACCGGCATTCCGATCCTCGTCGACGATCCCCGCGAGGTTGGCCCCGACCGCATCGCCAACTCGGTCGCAGCGCTCGAGCGCTACGGGGCACCCTGCGTGGTCGTCGACTTCGGCACCGCGACGAACTTCGACGCGGTCTCCGCCGAGGGGGAGTACGTCGGCGGGGCGATCGCGCCGGGGCTCGAGACGTCGATGGACGCGCTGTTCGCGCGTGCCGCGCGGCTCGTCAAGGTCGACTTCGTCGCTCCCCCCGAGCCGGTCGGGCGCAACACCGTGCACGCGCTTCAGTCTGGCTTCGTCTTCGGCTTTGCCGGGCAGATCGACGGGATCGTCGGGCGCATCCGTAGCCAGATCGGCGAGACGGCCAAGGTGGTCGCCACCGGCGGCCTGGCCAGCCTGATCGCGCCCTACTCGGAGACGATCGAGCTCGTAGATGCCGACCTAACCCTCGAAGGCCTACGCATCGTCTGGGAACGCAACCAACTCGGCTAGCGGCCTCGCCGCTACCCGCCGCCGTAGATGGAGATCGGCAGCTCGAGCGTCCGCTCGGGCGCCGGAGGCCGCTCCGTCTCGAGCCCGCTCAGGTAGGCGGCCGCCTCGGGCGCGGCGTCGAACAGACGCGCCTCGACCTCGGCCATTGAGCCCAGCTGCATGAGCTCCTGCTTGAAGCTCCGCGGGAACCCTCCGCGCGTCAGGTACCAGCCGTAGAACTTCTTCAGGAACCCCTCGGCCCGGTGCTCGCCGAGCTCGCGCACGGTCTCGCGCATGAAGTAGACGAGCTCCGCGACGATCTCCGCGGGCAGCGGTGGGGGGGTGTCGGGGTCGAGCATCTGGGCGAGCGCCCACGGGTTGCCCTGCGCGGCCCGACCGACCATCACGGCGGCGCATCCCGTCTGGTCGAGCAGCTCGCGCGCGTCCATGTAGCTGGCGACATCACCGCTCGCGATGACGGGAACGTCGACGCGCTCGACGAGCTCGGCAGTGAGGGCGTGGTCGGCGCGACCCGTATACATCTGCTTCGCCGAGCGTGGATGCAGCGTGAGCGCGCTCGCGCCTGCGTCGACGAGGCGCGGCCCAACGTCGAGGGCGGCGCGCGAGCCGTCGCGGAGGCCGCGGCGCATCTTGACCGTCACCGGGATGTCAACGGCGTCGCGCACGGCCGAGACAATCGCGGCAGCATTGTGGGGCTCCTCGAGCAGGGTGGCACCGGCGCCGGTCTTCGTGACCTTTGGCACCGGGCAGCCGAAGTTCATGTCGAGGATGTCGGCGCCGGCGGCCTCGACCATCGTCGCGGCTTCGGCCATGACGGCCGCATCCGAGCCGAAGATCTGCACGGCAAGCGGTCCCTCGTCCTCGGCGATCCTCAGGTAGCCGAGCGTGCGTTCGTTCCGATGATGGAGCCCCTGGCAGCTGACCATTTCCGAGCAGACCAGGCCGGCGCCGTACTGCCTGCCCTGGCGGCGGAAGGCCTGCACCGACACCCCGGCCATCGGCGCGAGCACGAGTCTGCAAGGGATCTCGACGGGTCCGATGAAAAAGGGGCTGGAGAGATTGGCTGCCACGAACCCAGGGTACTGGCCGTCGGGCTAAGGCTCGCGGCGGTGTTGCCGATATTGACGTCTGTTGACGCCATTCGTACAATGTGGGATCGCGGTGCGTAGGCGCACCGCTTTTTCGTCCCTTTCCTCCTGAGGAACGCACATTGTGAAAGAAGTACTCCTTACACCCGAGGGCTTCAAGAAGCTCAAACAAGAGATCGAGCATCTCTCGCACAACAAGCGTCTCGAGGTCGCCGAGCGCATCAAGCAGGCGCGCGAGTTCGGTGACATCTCGGAGAACTCCGAGTACGACGACGCCAAGAACGAGCAGGCGATGCTCGAGCACCGGATCGCCACGCTCGAGGAGCGCCTCAAGGCGGCCCGCGTTGTCGACAAGAAAGAGCTCGAGAAGGGCATCGTCGGCGTCGGCTCGACGGTCAAGCTCAAGGACATCGACGCCAAGGAGACGATCGAGTACGTGATGGTCGGCTCCGCCGAAGCAGACCCCGAGAACAAGAAGCTCTCGAACGAGTCTCCGGTCGGCCAGGCGATCATGGGCCGAAAAAAGGGTGAGACAGTCGACGTGGCAACGCCTCGCGGCAAGCTCAAGTTCAAGATCGTCGACGTCAAGGCCGCCTGAGAGGCGACGTCATCGCGCTCCCGCGGCGCTTTCCTGATCGCCACGAGATCGATGCGGTCCTGCGCGAAGCGGAGCCGCTCGAAGCGGGGCAGGAGTCGAGCGAGCGCCGGCGGCTCGCGGGTCGGATTCTGGCGCGCCGAGGGCACGGGAAGCTCGTCTTCCTCGATCTCGTCGACCGCTCCGGGCGCATTCAGCTGCTCTGCGCGGCAGACCGCGCCGGTCAGATCGACGTGGACCTTGGCGACATCGTCGGCGTCGAGGGCTTCCCCGCCCGGACGCGCCGGGGCGAGCCGTCGCTGATCGTCGAGGAGTTCGGGATCCTGGCCAAGATCGACCTGCCGTTGCCAGATACGTTCCACGGCCTCACCGACGTCGAGACGAGGTATCGGAAGCGCTATCTGGACCTCGCGATGAACGATGACGTCCGCGGCGACTTCATCACCCGCTCGCGCATGGTCAGTGCGATCCGCGCGTGGCTTGACGAGCGCGGCTTCATCGAGGTCGAGACGCCGGTTCTGCAGCCCCGCTACGGCGGCGCCTTCGCGCGCCCGTTCGTCACCCACCACAACGAGCTCGACGCCGACCTCTACTTGCGCATCGCTACCGAGCTCTACCTGAAGCGCTGCATCGTCGGTGGCCTCGAGCGCGTCTACGAGATCGGTAAGGACTTTCGCAACGAGGGGATCTCCTACAAGCATCAGCCCGAGTTCACGATGCTCGAGTGGTACGAGGCCTACGCCGACTACCGCGACACGATGGAGCGGATCGAGCAGCTGATCGAGCACGTTGCTCGCGAGGTCGTCGGCACCACCGAGGTCACGTTCCGTGAGCAGGCGATCGACTTGTGCGCGCCGTGGGCGCGGGTGAGCCTGCCAGACGTCCTCGACGAGCTCGGGCTCTGGATTCGTGACGAGGACGCGCTACGGGCGGCCCTCACCGAGCGCGAGCTCGACACCGAGCGCGACCACACATGGGCGCAGCTGATCGACCACGCCCTCTCGGCGTTCGTCGAGCCGAAGCTCGTTCAGCCGACGATCCTTCACGACTACCCGATCGAGCTCTCGCCGTTCGCACGCGCGACCGAGGAGGATCCGTCGATCGTCGAGCGCTTCGAGTACTTCGCCTGCGGTATGGAGCTCGGGAACGCCTTCACCGAGATCAACTCGGCCTCCGAGCAGGTCGAGCGCTTCGAGCTACAGGCGCGCGAGCGCGAGGCCGGCGACGCCCTGGCCGAAGAGGGGGACCCGGACTTCCTCGAGGCGCTCTCCTACGGCATGCCGCCCACGGGCGGAATTGGGCTCGGAATCGACCGGCTCGCGATGCTGCTGACGGGCCAGGAGACGATTCGCGATGTCGTCCTGTTTCCGGCCCTCCGCCAGGTCTAGGCAGCCCGGCGCGCACGCCCGTTTCGCTCGCCGCGCAGGCGCCTCACCTCGAGGTCGGACTTGCCGCCGACGCCGCTCGCCATCAGGTAGACGCCCGCGTACCCGGCCCACTCGCCGTAGGGCTCGAACAGGCGAGCCGTGTCCGCGGCGCTCGCCTCACGACCCAGTCGCGCGGTGCAGAACTTCACGAAGCTGAGGTCGCCGACGAGGGCCTGCTCGGTGCGCCCGAGCCCGTCGAGGCAGATCACACCCGCCGACCAGGGGCCAAGACCGCGCTCTCGCTCGATCCACGCGACGACCTCTTGCGTCGGCAGCGCGCGAAGCCGCTCGACGTCGACCTTTCGAGACAGCCGCACGAGCGTCGATGCCTTCCTGGCCACGAGGCCGTGGCGCTCGAGCTCGGCCACGGCCGCGGTAGCAAACGTGTCTCGCGTCGGTGGGAGGAAGAGCTCGCCGTGCTTGCGGCAATAGCGTCGGATCAGCCGGGCCTCGAGCAACCGCGCCTCGCGGCCGGTGATGAGCTGCCCGCATAGGGCTCGGAGGAGTGCGTGGTGGACGGTCGCCCGCCGCATCGGCCGCAGTCCCTGAAAGCGACGCGTCGCCTCGCCGATGAGCGGGTCGCGCGCGAACTTCCTGAGAAACGGCGTGTGATCGTCGTCGACCGCGAGCATCCACCTGAGGTGAGCGATGGCGGCCTCGGGCTCGCGCGACTCGACGGCAACCTCCATGCGACCGCCGCGCCGCTGTGCAACGCGTGCCCGGGCGGGCTCGCCTCCCGCCTCGAAGGCCAGCTCAAGCACCCCGTCGCGGCGCCGCCGCGTGGGGTTGTTCCCCCCGTTAGCGACCAACTGGAAGTCGTACGGGCCGACTGGGTCGAAGTGCGTCCGGACGGGTGCCATGCGCAGACACTAAGCGAGCCGCCGGAGGCGCCGCAGACGACCGTAAGTAACCTGAGCCGCCTGCCGATAATGGTTGAACACGTACGGTCAGATGTACGCGTTAGATACCATCATGAAACGAGTCCCAGCCACCCCGGGCCCACGCTGCGAAAAGGCCCTGGAGTAGATGAGAGAAACGGAGCGAACACGTGTTTGAGCGCTTCACCGAACGGGCACGTCAGGTCGTTGTCCTCGCTCAGGATGAAGCTCGTGCGCTTAAGCACAATTACATCGGAACCGAGCACATCCTGCTCGGTCTCCTACGTGAGGAAGAGGGCCTCGCCGCCCGCGTGCTCGAGAGCCTCGATATCACGGTCGAAGAAGTGCGTGCCCAGGTCGCCCGCATCGTCGGCCAGGGAGACGAGGTCACCACCGGGCAGATTCCCTTCACGCCGCGCGCCAAGAAGGTGCTCGAGCTGGCGCTTCGCGAGGCGCTCTCGCTGGGCCACAATTACATCGGTACCGAGCACATCCTGCTCGGTCTCGTCCGCGAGAACGAGGGTGTCGCGGCCCGCATTCTGCTCGATTTCGACGCCGACGCCGAGAAGATCCGCAACGAGATCATCCGCATGCTCTCTGGCCCCGGACGGCGCCAGCAGGGCTCGGGCCAGTCGAGCTCCGAGAAGTCGAAGAGCTCGAAGCTTCTCGACCAGTTCGGGCGCAACCTGACCCGGCTCGCCGCCGACGGCAAGCTCGATCCCGTCGTCGGTCGCCAGACCGAGATCGAGCGGGTCATGCAGATCCTCTCTCGCCGCACGAAGAACAACCCCGTGTTGATCGGCGAGCCCGGCGTCGGCAAAACCGCTGTCGTCGAGGGCCTCGCGGCTCGCATCTCAGCGAACCAGGTTCCCGAGCTGCTCAAAGGCAAGCAGATCTACACGCTCGACCTCGCTGCCCTCGTCGCCGGCTCGAAGTACCGCGGCGAGTTCGAGGAACGCCTCAAGAAGGTCATGAAGGAGATTGGCCAGCGTGGCGACATCGTGCTGTTCATCGACGAGCTCCACAACCTCGTCGGCGCCGGCGCTGCCGAGGGCGCGATCGACGCCGCCTCGATCCTCAAGCCTGCGCTCGCTCGCGGCGAGCTGCAGACCATTGGCGCGACGACGCTCGACGAGTACCGCAAGTACCTCGAGCGTGACGCTGCACTCGAGCGACGTTTCCAGCAGGTGAAGATCGAGGAGCCCTCGGTCGACGACACCGTCGAGATCCTGCGCGGCCTGCGCGACCGCTACGAGGCGCATCACCGCTGCAAGATCACCGATGAAGCCCTGCGGGCCGCCGCGATTCTGGCCGACCGCTACATCCAGGATCGCCACCTGCCCGACAAGGCGATTGACCTGATCGATGAGGCCTCCTCGCGCATGCGGATCAAGACGATGACCGCGCCGCCGCAGTACCGCGAGCTCGAGGAAGAGATCGAGACCGTTCGCAAGGACAAAGAAGACGCGATCGAGGCGCAGGAGTTCGAGCGCGCCGCCAACCTGCGCGACAAGGAGCGCAAGCTCTCGCAGAAGAAACGCGAGCTGGAAGAGGACTGGCAGAACGAGGAGTCATCCGTCCAGCCCGAGATCGGCGAGGAAGAGATCGCCGACATCGTCTCGATGTGGACGGGCATTCCAGTCTTCAAGCTGACCGAGGCCGAATCGCAGAAGCTCATCCGCATGGAGGACGAGCTGCACAAACGCGTCATCGGCCAGCACGCAGCGATCGTGGCCGTCTCGAAGTCGATCAGGCGCGCGCGGGCCGGCATCAAGGATCCGAAGCGGCCGACCGGCTCGTTCATCTTCCTCGGCCCCTCCGGCGTCGGCAAGACCGAGCTCGCGCGAACGCTCGCCGAGTTCCTCTTCGGCGACGAGGACGCGCTCATTCAGGTCGACATGTCGGAGTTCATGGAGAAGCACTCCGTCTCGCGGCTCGTCGGCTCGCCGCCCGGCTACGTCGGCTACGACGAGGGCGGCCAGCTCACCGAGGCCGTGCGCCGCAAGCCTTACTCGGTCGTCTTGCTCGACGAGATCGAGAAGGCACACCCCGACGTCTTCAACATCCTCCTCCAGATTCTCGAGGACGGGAAGCTCACCGACGCGCAGGGGCGCAAGGTCGACTTCCGCAACACGATCATGATCATGACCTCGAACATCGGCGCCGCCACGATCGCCAAGAACCAGGGGCTCGGCTTCACGATCTCGGACGAGGCCGGGCTGTCGTACGAGGACATGAAGAGTCGGATCATGGGCGAGCTCAAGAAGGTCTTCCGGCCCGAGCTGCTCAACCGCATCGACGAGGTCATGGTCTTCCACAAGCTTGCGAAGGACGAGATCACCGAGATCGTCGAGCTGCTCCTGCGCCGGCTGCGCGAGCAGATGGCCCAGCACGAGACGACGATCGAGCTCACCGACGCTGCCAAGGAGTTGCTCGTCGAGCACGGCTACGACCCGGCGATGGGAGCGCGGCCGCTGCGACGAGCGATCCAGAAGTACATCGAGGATCCACTCGCCGACTTCGTTCTCGGTGCCGAGCTCCTGCCGGGTTCGACGATCCGTGTCGATCGCAAGAAGGACGAGGAGGAGATCGAGATCGAGCTGATCGAGCCGCCCGAGGGCGGCGAGCCTGAGCTCGAGAAGGTCACAGTTCCGGCTGAAGGCCCCGCTGACGAGCCGGACAGCGACGCCGACGGCGACTAGAGGCTCGCCTTGCGAGCGGCTCCGCTTCGCGGAGCTGGGGAGAAATCTCGTCTGCGGCGAGCCTTCTCCAGGGCCTGCCTGATCCACTTTCGCTCCCCTTCGGCGCGCGAAAGGCGCGCGAGCGTGTCGAGACAATCCCTGGAGAAAGCCTTGCCCGCAAGGCTTTCTCCCAAGCTCCCCGAAGGGGAGCCGTCGTCACCCCCCGTTCCTAGAATCGCCCGGTGGCGAAGACGGCCGTACAGCACGCCTGCAGCGAGTGCGGCTACGAAACGGGTAAGTGGCTCGGTCGATGCCCCTCGTGCAGTAGCTGGGGCACGCTGAGCGCTGAGGTGGCTGCTCCGAGCGGCCGCGGGCGGGGAGCTACGGCCGCTGCGGCTCGGCCCGTGCTTCGCCTGGTCGAGGTCGAGGCAGTCGAGGCGAGCCGCCTGCCTACCGGCATCGCCGAGCTCGATCGTGTGCTCGGCGGAGGCCTCGTCCCGGCATCGCTCGTCCTCGTGTCGGGCGACCCCGGGATCGGGAAGTCGACACTGCTGCTGTCGGCACTCGCAGAGCTAAGCAAGACCTATCGAGTCCTGCTCGTCACGGGCGAGGAGTCGGCCGCACAGGTGAAGATGCGCGGTGAGCGCCTGGGTCATGCCGAGGACGTCGGCATCCTCGCCGAGACGAACCTCGACGCGGTCTGTGCCACGCTCGAGGCGGAGGCGCCCACCGTGTGCGTGATCGATTCGGTGCAGACCTTGTTCGACCCCGAGGTCGGCTCGGCGCCGGGCTCGGTCGCGCAGGTGCGCGAGGCAACCGCGCGCCTGCTCCGCCTCGCCAAAGAGGTCGGCATCGCGATGTTCCTGGTCGGCCACGTGACCAAGGAAGGCGCCGTCGCCGGGCCGCGCGTGCTCGAGCACCTCGTCGACTGCGTGCTTCAGTTCGAGGGCGATCGCTACCGCTCACATCGGATTCTGCGCGCCACCAAGAACCGGTTCGGCTCGACGAATGAGATCGGCGTGTTCGAGATGACGGCCAGCGGCCTGGAAGGGCTCGCCGACCCATCCGAGATATTCGGCAAGAGCGAGCCTGGCCAGCCTGGCTCGGTCGTGACGTGCGCCCTCGAGGGGACGCGTCCGATCCTCCTGGAGGTGCAGGCGCTCGTCGCTCGGAGCGACCTGGCCATGCCACGACGTGTCGGAACGGGCGTCGATCCGAAACGTCTCGCGATGATCGTCGCCGTCCTCAACCGTCACGTTCGGCTGAGCCTCGGCCAGTCGGACATCTACGTCAACGTGGCGGGTGGCGTGAGGGTCGACGAGCCCGGCGCCGACCTTGGCATCGCCCTGGCGATCGCCTCCGCCGCTCGCGGAGCACCGGCTCGTCGTGGGCTTGCCTGCTTCGCCGAGATCGGACTGACCGGGCGACTGCGGACGGTTCCTCAAAGCGAGGCACGGCTGCTCGAGTGCTCGAAGTTCGGCCTCGACGCGGTCGTCGTCGCTGCCGGCACCGACGCTCAGCAACCCGGCGCGGTCGAGCTAGTCTCTGCCGAGACGCTTAGCGATGCCCTCGAGCTGGCGATCGATGCGAGCAGAGACACTCACCGATAACACGCTCCTCGAGCCGCTTCGAACGGTCGCGCCAGGGACCGCGTTGCGCCTCGGGATCGACGACATCATCCGGGGAAGTCTCGGCGCGCTGATCGTCATCGGAGAGCCCGCGCGCCTCGAGTTCCTCTTCTCCGGAGGCATGCGTATCGATCTGCCCTTCTCGCCACAGCAGCTCTACGAGCTGGCCAAGATGGACGGCGCAATCATCGTCGACGAGTCGCTGAGCCACCTCGTCTACGCGAACGTCCAGCTGCTTCCCGATCCCAAGATTCCCTCGTCCGAGACCGGGACTCGCCACCGCACCGCCGAACGAGTCGCCCGCCAGACCGATGCGATCGTGGTCTCGATCTCGCAGCAGCGCGACACGGTGACGCTCTTCTACGGAGACGTGCGCTACCAGCTCGCGCGTATCTCGGATCTGCTCGGGCGCACCAATCAGGCCGTTGCGACGCTCGAGACGTATCGACAGCGGCTCGACCAGGGACTGACCAGGCTGACCGCGCTCGAGTTCCAGAGCTCGGTCACGCTCGACGATGTCATCGTCGTTCTGCAGCGAGCCGAGATGACGAGCCGCATGGCCGACGAGGTCGAGCGCAACTGCATCGAGCTCGGCCAGGAAGGGCGGCTGATCCGGATGCAGCTCGACGATCTGGCCGAGGGACTCCAGAGCGAGAAGGCGGCGCTGGTCGTCGACTACATCGCCGACCCGCGCAAGAAGAAGTTCGAGGCGGCCGCAGCGCGCCTCGCAGGGCTCACGGCGCGGGAGTTCGTCGACCCGGCGGAATACGTGGAGCTCCTCGGCTACGGGGCGGGTGGGGATCCGCTCGATCTCAGCGTCGAGCCGCGCGGCTTCCGTGTGCTCTCCCACATCCCCCGCATTCCTGAAAACGTCGCGAGTCATGTGGTGCGTGCCCTCGGCTCGCTCGACGCAATCGTGCGCGCGAGCCACCGCGAGCTCGAGGCGGTCGAGACCGTTGGCGCCGTACGCGCCAAGGAGATCCGCGAGGGGCTGCGACGGCTGCAAGAGCACAACCTCGTCGACCGATACCTGGAGCTGTAGCGGCTCGCAGGGCGAGCTCTCCCGGTTCGGGGTTGCCTTGCGGGAGGCCACCCGCGGTACAATGCCCTGAGCGCGACAGGTGTTCGAGTGCCCCAGGCACCCGGACCTTGGGAGGAGGAGGATTGTTCGACGTTGGCGATAAGGTCGTCTACCCCCACCATGGGGCTGGGGACGGTCGTAAGCAAAGAAATGCGCGAAGTTCTCGGGGATTCCCGCGAGTACTTGACCATCAAGATCCTGCACAACGATCTGACGGTCAACGTGCCGAACGAGAACGCCGAGAAAGTCGGCCTGCGCAGGGTCATCGATGAGGAAGCCGTTGGGCGCGTCATCGGGGTCTTGCACGGGTCGGGAACGACGATGCCGAAGAACTGGAATCGCCGTTTCAAGTACAACCGCGACAAGATGAAGACCGGAGATGTCTTCGAGCTCGCGGAGGTCGTTCGGAACCTGTCTCTGCGCGAGCAGGACAAGGGCCTCTCGACCGGTGAGAAGCAGATGTTCGTGAAGGCGAAGAAGATCCTCTCGAGCGAGTTCATGTATGCAAAGGACATGGACGAGGAGCGGGCAGCTGAGTGGCTCGACGAGGTCCTCGCCAGCGTTGGAAAGACCGCAGTTCCAGCCTAAAGGCGGGGACGTTACGAACGCAGAGACGTGGGCAGTCCTTGTGGCGGCCGGCCGCGGGGAGCGCCTCGCGGCCGACCGACCCAAGGCCTTCGTCGCGTTGAACGGCAGGCCACTTCTGGCCGAGAGCCTGTCGAGGCTCGATCGCGCTGAGGCGATTGACAACCTGATCGTGGTCGCTCCCCCAGGCTGGGAGGAGCCGGCCATCCTCTGTGCCGAGGAGGAAAGTGCGAGTAAGGTCGCGGCCTGCGTCACCGGCGGCGAGACGCGGACCGACTCGGTTCGAGCCGGCGTCGAAGAGGTGCCCGGCTCGGCTGGAATCGTCCTCGTACACGACGCCGCTCGACCGCTCGTCGGTGAGGAGGTCGTGGAACGCGTGATCGCGGCACTCGACGATGACGGTGTGGATGGTGTCGTGCCGGCCCTCGCCGTACCCGACACGCTCAAGAAGACAGCGGACGGGATCGTCGAGCACACCGTTGCGCGGGCGGGGCTGGTCGCGGTGCAGACCCCACAGGGTTTTCGGGCGCGAGTGCTGCGAGAGGCGCTCGCCGCTGCCGGCGACGCCGCGACCGATTGCTCTGGCCTCGTTGAGGCGATCGGTGGACGCATCCGCACCGTCGAGGGTGACCCGCGCCTCGCCAAGGTCACGACGCCCGCCGACCTGGCGCTCGTCGCAGACCTGGCACGGGCATGATCGTCGACTACCACATGCATCTCCGCGGGCCGCGAGAGGGTGGCAGCGAGCCTCTGGAGCACACCCTCGAGACGGTCGAGCGCTTCGTCGAGCGGGCGGCGGAGCGCGGAGTAGACGAGATCGCCTTCACCGAGCACGTCTACTACTTCACGCAGACGCGCGAGCTCTGGGCGCTGCCTTACCAGCTCGAGCGCTGCAGCTTTGACCTCGATGCGTACTGCGACGTCATCCTTGAGGCAAAGCAGCGCGGGCTTCCGGTCAAGCTCGGCATGGAGGTGGACCATGTCGGCGAGCGTCAGGAGCGCCTCAGCGAGCTACTTGCCGACTATCCATGGGACGTCCTGCTCGGCTCTGTTCACTGGCTCGACGAGCGCTCTGTCGACCACAGCCTCGACGCGGCAGACGGGGTCTGGCCAGCGCGCCCGGTCGAGGAGATCTGGCGCGCCTATTTCGAGGCTCTCGTCGAGCTCGCCGATAGTGGCGCCGTCGACGTCCTTGCACACCCGGATCTCGTCAAGATCTTCGGTCGCCGTCCCGAGCGTGCGCTCGTCGAGTCGCTGTACGCGGAGGCCGCGCAGCGCATTGCCGACACCAGGGTTGCCGTCGAGGTCTCGACGGGGGGCCTGCGCAAGCCGGCCCGCGAGCTCTACCCCGACCCGTACTTCCTCGGTGAGTGCGTCAGGCTGGGCGTCCCGATCACCCTGGCCTCGGACGCCCACCAGCCCGAGCTGGTCGGCGAGGACTTCAACGAGGCGCTCGCGCTCGTCCGGGCGGCCGGCAGCGAGCAGGTCGCCGTCTTCGACGGGCGCCAGATCCGCCTAGCATCACTGCCATGAGCGACCTTCGCGTTGGCATCGGCGTCGACGCACACGCCTTCGACAACGACGTCGCCCTCGTCCTCGCCGGCGTTCCATTCTCGGATGAGCCCGGACTGGCCGGCCACTCCGACGGTGACGTGATCGCCCACGCACTGACTGACGCTCTGCTCGGAGCCGCCGGGCTGGAGGACATCGGCGCGCTCTTTCCGTCGGATGACGACAGGTGGAAAGACGCCGACTCGATCGACCTGCTCGAGCGCGCGTACGCCGTCGTGCAGGAGGCCGGCTTCGAGCTCGTCAATGCTGACTGCGTGCTGGTCGGGCAGCGGCCACGCATAGCGCCGCATCGCGAGCTGATGCGCTCACGGCTTGCGAGCGCGCTCGCGGCCGATCCAGACCGTGTGAGCGTGCGCGCAACGACGACCGATCGTCTTGGCTTTACCGGACGCGGCGAAGGGCTGGCCGCGCAGGCGGTGGCGCTACTGAGGAGGAGTGATGGAGCGACGTAAGCTCGGCGAGCAGGGCCTGGAGGTCTCGGCGATGGGGCTCGGCTGCCTGAACATGTCCGACTTCTACACGGTGCCGGCGGAGTCGCAGTCGATCGCGACGATCCACCGCGCGATCGAGCTCGGCGTCGATCTGCTCGACACAGCGGACGTCTACGGCCCGCACACGAACGAGCGGCTGGTCGGGAGCGCCATCGCGGACCGCCGAGACGAGGTGCTCGTCGCGACCAAGTTCGGCTACATGCGCGACCCCGATGACGGTTCCTGGCTCGGGTTCTCCGGTCGCCCCGAGTACGTTCGCGAATCGTGCGACGGCTCGCTCAAGCGCCTGGGCGTCGACTACATCGATCTGTACCAGTTTCACGGCACCTACCCGGACGTACCGATCGAGGAGACGGTCGGCGCGATGGGTGAGCTCGTCGAGGCGGGCAAGGTCCGCTACATCGGCATCTGTGAGGCGGACCCGGACGAGATCGAGCGAGCGCATGGCTCCTACCCGGTCAGCTCGCTCCAGACCGAGTACTCGCTCTGGAGCCGCCATATCGAGGAGGGAATCCTCGAGACAACGCGCAGGCTTGGCATCGGCTTCATCGCCTACAGCCCGTTGAGTCGTGGCTTCCTGACCGGGGCGATTCGTACGCCCGACGATTTCGGTCCCGACGACTACCGGGCGACGCTGCCGCGTTTTCAGGGAGAGAACTTCCAGAAGAACCTTGATCTGGTCGAGCTGGTCGAGGAGCTGGCGTCGAAGCGGGGCATCACCGCGCCACAGCTGGCGCTCGCCTGGGTGCTCAATCAGGGTGAGGACGTCGTGCCGATTCCAGGCACGGGCAACCCGGCACACCTCGAGGAGAACCTCGGCGCCGCGGGCATGCACCTCTCGGCCGAGGAACTCGCGCAGATCGAGGAGACATCACCCGTCGACGCGGTGGCCGGTGCGCGCTATTCGGAGGTCGACTGGTCCGGCAAGGACGGCCTAAACGAGTAGGCCGAGCTCGACCGCGGCGATCAAGCCCGTCGCGACGCCCGCGCGCTCGGGGATGGTCGCGAGCTCGATGTACTCCTCGGGCGTGTGGTCGAGCCCACCGACCGGCCCGAGCCCGTCGAGGGTCGGCAGGCCATTCCATGCGGTCCACGAGCCGTCGGAGACGCCGCCTGTCGAGACGTGGCCGAAGCAGTGGCCGAGCTGCGCGCCGAGTACGACCGCAGCCTCCGCAAGCCGCAGCACGGCCGGCGTGCGCTCTAGGGGCGGTGGCCCACCGAGGTCCTCGAGCTCGAGAGCGACATCAACGTGCTCGGAGAACGCCCGTACGCGCTCCAGTGCCCAGTCGAGGTCTTCTGCCGTCCGCGTCCTTAGATCGGCCGTCAGCGCCGCATGGGCAGGGACCGTATTGAGGCCGATCCCACCATCGAGGCCGGTGATCTGCATGGTCATCCCGTCGCGCGCGCCGTCGAGTTCGAGCAGTCGCAACGCTTCACGGCAGACGGCGTGGGCCGCGTTCCGCCCCTCTTCCGGTGCTACTCCGGCATGTGCGGCTCGGCCCCTGGCGCGAACGCGAAGCCACCGACCGGCCTTTCGGGCCGAGACGACGGAGCCGTCGACACGTCCACATTCGAAACACAGCACGGCGTCGAAGCTCTCGAGGCGCTCGATCGTGCGAAGCGCCTGTGGCCGCGACTCCTCGTCCGAGGCCGAGACCAGCTCGAGACGACCGAATGCCCAGCGTGCATCGTTCATGTTGCGCGCAACGTGCGCCGCGAGCGCGAGACCGCCTTTCATGTCCGCCACTCCAGGTCCGTACGCTCGGTCGCCTACGACAGAGAACGGGCGCTCGGCTGCCGTCCCGCGCTCGAACACGGTGTCGTGATGGCACAGCAGCGCGACCCGCGCGGTGCCTTCCCCCGCCAGGACTGCGTGGACGTATGGACCTCTGTCCGGAATCGCGACGCATTCGGTCTCGAGCCCGTACGAGGTGAGGGTGCTCGCAATATCGGCAGCGAGCTCGCCGAGGGAGGCGAGATTGTCGGCGCGCGAGTCGATGTTGACCCATCGCTCGAGGTCCTCGAGCAGCCTCGAGAGCTCCAGGCGGCTGGCGTCGCGTACCCGGCCTGCCTCCGCCGCGGCCCGCGTGGGCACGGGCGGGGTCGATGGGGCAGACGGCTCGCTCATGCGATGGCGGGCGAGGCTATCAGGCCAGCGTCGCGGCGCAGACAGGCGCAGCGCCGGGTGCGTGGTGCTATGGGTAGGTGTTGACGAGTGGCCTCATGTCCGCGACTCTGCGAGGAGTGGAGTACGCGTCGTGTCCCCGGCGAGCGCTCGCGCTCGGCTGTCTCCTGCTTGCAGGGGTCGCCGCAGGCTGCGGTGGCGGCGGCCAGGGCACTGATGCCGTGGCCCCAACGGTCGAAGTCGCGGCGTCGAACACAGCCGAGGGGCGCTTCCCCGATGAGGAGCTCGTTCCCTCGCAGGAGGAGGCGGCCGAGGCGGCCGAGACCCCGGTCGAGGAAGCAAGCTCACCTGCCCCACCGGAGCCGCTGCCCGTCGAGGCGGCACCGGCGGTGCGACCCCCTGCGCCCGTTCCGCCCTCGCCCACGGAGCCTGCAGCAGCCCCGTCCAACGCCAGTGTGGGGATCCCGGCTGGTGGTCTCGCGGCCGGCCGCTATCTGACCGCGACGTTCCAACCGCAGTTCTCGCTCGAGGTCGACGAGGGCTGGGTCTCGTTCCAGTCGGAGCTGGAGGACTTCGTCGCGCTCTCTCCCGAGGACGACTTCGACCTGACGATCGCGTTCCTCAGTCCAAACCTCACGACCGCGCTGATCGACGACGACGGGGAGTACACCGACCAGGATCCGAGCGAGGAGAACCTGCTCGATCCCAACGAGTTCGACTTCTTCGACTGGATCCACGAACACGCGCACTACGACGCAGGTGAGATCCGTAGCGAGTTGCTGGCCGGGCGAGCCGTCGCGAGCTTCGAAGCCACCCTCACGTCCGGGTACGCATGGCAGGACTGTTTCGATGACTGCGCTCTGCTGGTGGCGACCAGCGACGGCGAGTTGCTCGCACAGGAGGTCGGCTACAGGGAGCGGCTCTATTCGACGAAGGTCGGCGATCTCAAGTTCGTCATCTCAATCGCTGCGCCTGAAGGGAAGTTCGACGCCTTCGTCCCACGGGCCGTCGAGCTCCTGAGCACGCTCGAGCTCGTGGCCGATGCAGAGGAGCCGGCCGAGCCAGAGCAGCCGGCCGAGCCAGCACCGGCGGAGCCGGCGCCCACAGAGCCCGCACCGGCGCCATCCGAGCCGCCGCCGCCGCCGTCGGAGCCCGACCCTGCCGACGACTCCGGACGGCTACCGCCCGCACCGCTTGAGTCGTAGGCTCGGCGCGCGCCACCGCTCGTGCGGCGAGCGCGGACGGCGCGCGTCAGGCAGCCGGCAGCGTAAACGCGATGCGCGCGCCGCCTTCGGGCCGGTTCTCGGCCCAGATCTGCCGACCCTGAGCCTCGACCAGCCCGCGGGCGATCGCGAGCCCGAGGCCCGAGCCACCGCCGGCCGCCCGCGAGCGGGCTTCGTCGGCGCGCCAGAAGCGATCGAACACGCGCTCGAGAGCCTCGGGTGGAAGCCCGGCACCCGTGTCCTCGACCGCGACCTCGACAACGGCGGCGCGTGGCTCGACGCGCACGGCGACGGATCCGTCGGACGGCGTGTGCCGGAGCGCGTTCGAGAGGAGGTTGTAGAGCACCCGCTCGACGCTGTCCGGTGCGCATCGCACGAGCGGAGAGGGTTCGAGGATGCGAGCGGCGAGGCTCACCTGACGCGCAGCGGCCTCCGCCTCGAGACCACGCATACACGACTCGACGACGGGGTTGAGCCGCGCTTCACGAAGCTCGAGGCTCAGGGCCCCGGCGTCGATTCGGGCGAGCTCGAAGAGGTCGTCGACAAGGAGAGAGAGAACGTTGACCTGCTCGCGCATGGCCGGCAGGTAGTGATCGGGCTCGGCCAGACCGTCTTCCAGAGCCTCGAGCATGGCCTGCATCGAGGCCAGCGGCGTCCGGAGGTCGTGGCTTGCCCATGCCACCAGCTGCCGCCGTGCGTCGAAGACCTCTTCGAGGTTGGTCGCCATGCGGTTGAAGGCCACAGCGAGCTCGGCGACCTCGGCGGGCCCGCCTTCGAGCGCGCGTGCGCCCAGGTCTCCCGCCGCGATCGCGGCGGCCGTGCCGCGGAGGTCGTCGAGCGGCTTTGCGACCGAGCGGGCGAGCAGCACCCCTCCTGCGACGGCCGCGAGCGAGGCCGCGGCCGAGAGGGCGAGCACCGTCAGGTCGTGACCCGAGTCGAACATGATCACGCCGGAGGCGGCCACCGCCGCGAGCGGCAGCACCACACACACGAGCGCCAGCGCCACGAGCTGGACGCGCATGCGCTTGAGGCGTGGCACGAGCAGCGCCGCCGCGACCCCGGCGGCAAGCGTTGCAAGTGCGACGGCGGCGGTGAAGGCGATCATTGCGGCACGAACCTGTAGCCGACTCCCCACACCGTCTGCAGGAACTCGGGTTTCGAAGGGCCGTTCTCGATCTTCTCGCGCAGTCTGCGGATGTGCACCGTCACGGTGCCGGTGTCGAGCGCGGCGGTGTAACCCCACACGCGATCCATGAGCTGGTCGCGCGAGAAGACCTGGCGTGGGTTGCTCGCGACGAACCAGAGCAGATCGAACTCCTTGGCGGTGAGCTTCACGTCCTCGCCGTCGCGCTTGACCTCGCGCGAGCCGGCATCGAGCTCGAGAGCCGTGAAGCTCAGATGCTCGCTCACCGGCGTCTCCGCGTGGGCGCGGCGCAAAACTGAGCGCACGCGCGCCACGAGCTCACGGGGCGAGAAGGGCTTGGTGACGTAGTCATCGGCGCCCAGCTCGAGCCCCACGATGCGATCGGCTTCCTCGCCGCGAGCGGTCAGCATGATCACAGGCAGGTCAGAGTTGGTTCGGATCCAACGACAGAGCTCGAGGCCGTCCATTCCCGGGAGCATGAGGTCGAGCACGACCAGATGCGGGCTCGACTGCTCGAGCACCTGACGGGCCTCGAGGCCGTCGGCCGCCTCGAGCGTGTCGTAGCCCTCGCGCTCGAGGTAGCTGACGACGACTTCACGGATAGTTGGCTCGTCGTCGACGGCGAGGACGGTTGGGCTCATATCCATAGTCAACACGACCGTACGGAGCCCCGCTTGCTTGAGCGTTACGGAGTCATTAACGGAAGCTGAACGGCCGCCGATCCGCAACTCGCGATCTCGCGGGGATCGGGCCGATCCCCCGAAACGGGCGGTCAGCTCGGGGGGTTCACAAGCCGCCGCGATGTGTGGCAAACCCGCTCGGCAAGCAGCTTTGTGCGTCATCTCCTCGCTCTCGGTACCGCGCCTGAGGCATGCCGGTCGAGGCGCGTCGGGTCGAGCAATACGAAGACCCGCAGACACGCGAAAGAGGGGCAATGAACAGACTGGTTGCGCGTGTTCCACTAGGCGTTGTGCTCGCGCTCAGCGTGCTCGCCGCGTTCGGCGCCGGGTTTCACGACGGGCGCTAGAGCGGCAGGCGCACGACGCCACCCTCGACGGTGACAAGGCCGTCGCGCTGCAAAGAGCGGACGGCCTCACCGTCGAGGGACTCGAGCAGCTGGGGGTCGTCGGCGACGCGTCGCAGTATCTGTGAGCGCCGCTGACGGAACGAGCCCTCGAACGCCGACTGCTTGCGGGCTGGCGCGAAACGCTGTCCTCGGCTCGGGCAGGACTCCGCGAGTGGGCATTGGTCGCAGCGGGGCACGCGAGCAAGGCAGACCGTCGCCCCGAGATCCATCAACGCGCCCGCGGCCGTCGCAGAGAACGCGTGGCCGGTTCGCGCTTCGACGCGCTCGACGTTGACGTCTCGTGGCAGGACGGGCGCCCTGTGAGCGAAGCACGCGATCGCGTCGGCCGTGTAGCGCCCGACGCCGGGAAGAGCGGTCAGGTCGTGCGGCCAGCCGTGATCTGCGACCAGCTGTGCCGCCGCGTGGAGGCTGACCGCGCGACGGTTGTAGCCCAGTCCCTGCCACGCCGTGATCACGTCTGCACGAGGTGCCGCCGCGAGCGAGTCGACGGTCGGCCAGCGCTCGAGCCAGGCGATGTAGCGGGCGCGGACGCGCTCGACCTGCGTCTGCTGAAGCATGACCTCCGAGACGAGGATCGCGTAGGGGTCGTCGGTGGCCCTCCAGGGCAGGTCGCGGCCGTGCGCCGCGAACCAGCCGAGCAGCTCCCGTTCCACGCCGGTGAGGCTAGAGCTTCTTGGTCGCCCTGGGCGCGATCGATACGCGCGCGCAGCGCTTCTTGCTCACGTTCTGCGAGCCGTCGCGACCACGAGTGCAGAGCCGGTATCGGCCTGGCTTGCGCGGCGTCCAGACGACGTGGAAGATCTTGCGCGGCTGGACGCGCCCGAGCCAGATCTTCCAGCGCTTGCGCGCCTTGGTCTTGCGGTAGATCCAGACGGTGACCCGGCCCTGGCCCTGGTCTTCGAGCACCGAGTAGCGAAGCCGCATGCGCTTGCCGACGCGGCCCTTCGCGACGAGTGGGCGCACGCGCGGCGCCCGCACGTCGAGCTCGGGCAGCGTGCCCGACGGATCGAGTAAGAGTCGTGACACCGCGCCCGGGCAGTCGGTCGCGGAGCCGCCACAGGCCGGCGCCAGGCGCACCCACTGCCAGTAGTAGAGGCCGGGCTCCAGGCCCGTGACGAGCGCGAGATGTGCGCCAGCTATGGTCGGCGAGAGCGACGTGGGAATCCCGCGCAACGGGTTGGCGAGGCGCCCGAGCGCGTCGACGGTGCCGGTCGCGTTGATCCGGATCTCGAAACCCGTCGTCGCAATGCCCGGAGGCATCGTCAGCTGGACCGGGAACGCCAGCTCGCGCAGGGTCGCGCCGTCCTTCGGCGTCGTCGTGACCTCGGGACCATCGAGGTAGAAGCTTCTCTTGGCGCTTCGGTGCGAGGTCTCGCCCGGGCCGTTGCAGGCGTTGCCGCTGCAGTTTCGCCACACGCGCCAGCTGTGGTCGCTGTCGGCGCGTAGTTCCGAGCCGAGCGGCACGACGACGGTGCAGCTCGGGTGCTGGAATCGTGGCCCGAGGTAGGCCTCGTCAACGTGCGCGTCGAGCGCGAGGAAGTACTCCGAGCACTGGCGTCCGGGCTCTGGCGTCATCGAGAAGACGACGGCATCGGCATAGGGCACGCTCTGCTCCTTCGCCGGGCTCACCGGCTTCGGCACGGCTGCGCCTGCCGGTCCGGCGCCGAGCGCGAGAGCAAGGATGGGCCCGGCCAGCAGGAGCGTCAGCGACGCTGGACTCGTGCGGACCATCGCTCCAAAGATCGGCCTCAGTCGAGGGAAGCCTGAGCGCCCTCACCCGCCTGGTCGTGGCGCAGCTCTCGAGTCAGTCGGCGCCGAAGTGGGGCATGACCTCGGCCGCGAAGATGCGCAACTGCTCCTCGAACATGCTCCAGGGCATGCTCTCGGCCCAGTGGATCACGACGTGCTCGAGGCCGGGATAGCGCTCTTCCCACTCTTTCAGCCGGGCCACGATGTCCTCGGGCGGGCCGCAGAGCCAGGCGCCCTGGTCAGCGCCTACCTCGATCGGGGGAATTCCGTCTCCGCCTGGCGTCCCTACCGGGTTGCCGTCTTCGTCGGTGTAGCGCACGATTCCGAACGGCGCGAACCACTTGTAGCGCTCGTCGTGGTAGGGCCGGAGCCGCTCGATCGCCTTCTCACGCGTGTCGTCGATGCAGAGGCCGAAGCCGATGCAGATGTCCTCGCCGAGCTCGAGGTCGCGCCCGGCCTCGGCGGCGGCCTGCTGGTACTGGTGGGCGATGTCCTTCACCATCAGCTCGCCGGTGAGCGTCGTGATCCCTTTGATGCCGCGGCTGGCGATAAAGGAGATCGTCCGCCCGCTCGAGATCGCCTGCCAGATCTCGACGGGTCGGCGTAGCGGCCTGGGAACGAGGGTGACGCTCTCGAGGTCATAGCCGCGGTAGGGCACCCGTGCCGGAACCTGAAAATGCTTGCCGTCGTGCTGGATCTCGTCGTCGTGCAGCGCCTTGACGAGCAGCTCGACCGACTCCTCGAACAGCTCCCGGTTGGCATCGTTGTCGAGCAACGGCGCGCCGAGTGTCTCGACCTCGCGCGACTGGTAGCCGCGGCCGACGCCGAGGATCACGCGACCCTGGGTGACGATGTCGGCAACTGCGTAGTCCTCAGCGAGGCGGATCGGGTTCCAGGTGGTGATCGTGTTGAACGCGCAGCCGTGCTTCAGGTTCTTCGTCTGCGTCGCAAGCCAGGTGTTGAGCAGGATCAGGTTGGGGAAGACCTCGAAGCCCTCGCGCTGGAAGTGGTGCTCGGCCGTCCACAGGCACCAGTAGCCGAGCTCGTCCATGAGCTTCGCCGCGTCGCGGGCGGTCCAGTAGGCCTCCTGGAAGCGCTCGTTGTCGTAGCGGCGTTCCTCTGGCGAGGGCCCGTCACGGCCGACGTTCTCGAGCTCGATATGGCCGACGTACAGGACAGAGATGTGCTTGATCATCGCGTAATTCTAGGGTGAAGACCGCGAGAGGAAGTGAATCAAGGCCGGAATCGACAGCAGCACGAGGACGATCCGGATCAGGTGGAAGAGTGCGACCTCCACGGCACCGGTCTGCTCGGCCGCTGCGATGCTCGAGAGCGCGGTGAGGCCACCCGGCGAGGTCGCCAGGAACTCGCTCGGCGGCGCCATTCCCGTGCTTCGCAGCAAGAAGGCGATTGCGAGGCCGGCGCCGATGAGCAGAACGGCGGCGATCAGCCCCGGCACCAGCGCGGAGCGCGCCGCGTCGAGCGTGTCTCTCGTCACCATCACACCAATCGACGCCCCGACGATGACGAACGCGGCGGTCTTGAGCGGAGAGGGCAGGTCGGGGTTGAGATTCGCCCCCGCAGTGACGAGCGCGGCGCCAAACATGGCACCGATGATCAGGCCGCCCGGGACGTTGAGGTGGTTGAGAACGAGGCCGCCGGCGACGGCGGCAGCGAGTGCCACTACAACGTCCATGTGTCGCCTTCCTGTGGAGGTGGTCACGCGAGGCGAGGGTAGCCGTCGCGGAGGGCGACTTGCGTGGGTCTGGCGCGGCCGGCCGTTTCAGGTCTGCGCGGACCCGCATACGGCGCCTACGGGTCTGAAGATCGGTGGCTACAGGGCCGTAGCGATGCCGACGAGCGCGAGGGCCATTCCGCCCGTGAGGAAGGCGGTGGCAAAGAGAAGCAGGGGGTTGGGCAGCTTGTTCTTGAGCGACTTCATCGGCGAGCGCTGATCGTTGACGCGCATACGCACAGTGACATCGCTCGGGAGGGGGATCCGCGAGATCACCCAAATGGGGGATATCCGCGTGACCCGGACGGGTGGGTGCCGCATCCGCCTCGGTAGGCTGAATGAGCCGTGGTCCGCGTCCGCTTTGCACCAAGCCCAACCGGGGCGCTCCATCTCGGCGGCGCTCTGACAGCCGTCGCCAACCGCTCCTTCGCGGACGATCACGATGGGATATTTCTCGTTCGCATCGACGACACCGATCCAGAGCGCTCTGAGGCGACAAACGAGCGCACGATTCTCGACGACCTGGTGTGGATCGGCGTGAGGCCCGACGAGGAGCCGGTGCGCCAGAGCGAGCGCGGCGAGCTCTACCGGCAGGCCGCCGTGAAGCTCCACGACGCCGGCCTTGTCAGCGAGGAGGACGGCGCACTGCGCGCGACGGCGGCCTGGCGACCGACGCTCCTCCGCCCCGATGGCAGCGCCACGTATCACCTTGCGAGCGTCGTCGACGACGGCGAGATGCAGATCTCGCACGTCATTCGCGGGCGCGACCACCTCTCGAACACCGAGCTTCACGAGCAGCTGGGCAGCTCACTCGGGTACCGGGCGCCCGAGTACATCCACCACGGCTTGCTTGTCGGTGCAGATGGGAAGAAGCTGTCGAAGCGCGACGGCGCGACATCGCTTGCAGACCTCAGGGCGAGTGGAATCCCCTGGGAGGCCGCTCGCTCCTATCTCGAGGAGCTCGGGCTGCCGCGGCACGACGTGCAGCTCGATCTCGCGCGCATCGAGAGGCTTGCGATCGACGCGATCGCCGCGCTCGACGAGGATGAGCTGGCTGCACGCGTCGGCGTCGACGCGCGCATGGTGCCGGTGGTCCGTGGCGCGCGCACGCTCAACGAAGCCCGCGCGTTCGCCAGTCAGATCGAAGCCGTGCCCGAGCCGCCGTCACTGAGCGATGAGGAGCGCGCGGCCATACAGCGGCTCGTCGACCTGCGCGAACGCGCGGATGAGCTGCTCGACGAGTCGACAGCGCGTGCGTTGCTGCGCGAGGTCAAGGCCGTTGGCGGAAATCTCCGTACGGTTCGTCGCGCGCTCACCGGCGAGCAGCGGGGGCCCGAGCTCTGGACGGTTCTCTACGCCCTCGACCGCGCCGAGACGCTCGGGCGACTCGAGCGTGGCCTGGCGAAGGTCGCGCCGTCGTGAAGCTCTATGACACGCAGACACGCGGCCTTGTCGAGCTCCCAGCACCGCCCGGGCCGATCCGGATGTACTTCTGCGGGCCGACCGTCTACCAGCGGATCCACGTTGGCAATGCCCGCCCGTTCGTGCTCTCGATGTGGCTTCGGAGCTGGCTCAGCCACCAGGGCTACGACGTGACGCTGGTCGAGAACATCACCGACATCAACGACAAGATCTACGACGCCGCACGGGACGAGGGCGTGCCGAGTGAAGAGCTCGCGAAGCGCGCGACCGACTGGTATCTCGAGGACACCGAGGCGCTCGGCCTCGGGCGCCCCGACGTCGAGCCGCGGGTTGCCGAGACGCTTCCGGAGATCGTCGCCCTGATCGAGGAGCTCGTCACCGAGGGGTTGGCCTACCCAGCGGACGGCGACGTCTACTTCAGGGTAGGAGGGTTCGCCGACTACGGTTGCCTGTCCGGGCAGCGGCCCGACGAGGTTCAGGAGCAGGAGCCGAACGCCGCGAAAGAGGACGCCCGCGACTTCGCGCTCTGGAAGGGGCATAAGGAGGGTGAGGACGCCTCGTGGCCATCGCCCTGGGGCGATGGGCGCCCCGGCTGGCATATCGAGTGCTCGGCAATGGCTGAGAAGTTCCTTGGGCGCTCGTTCGAGATTCACGGCGGAGGGCTCGACCTCGTGTTTCCACATCACGAGAACGAGCTCGCGCAGTCACGTGGCGCCGGGCGCGAGTTCGCCAAGGTCTGGATGCACAACGGCATGCTCCAGCTCACGGGCGAGAAGATGTCGAAGTCGCTCGGCAACATCGCGACGCTGCGGGATGTGCTCGAGAGGTGGGGGAGGGAAACGCTTCTCCTCTACTTCATGACGGGGCTGTGGCGTAACCCGATCGACTTCTCTGAGGACGCGCTCGGTGCGGCGTCGACGCAGGTCGAGAGCTTCCGCAACGCTCTGCGCGGCGCGGCCGGACGCGATCTGTCCTCGCGCGCCGACGCCAACGGCGAGTTCCAGGAGCTCGCCGACCCGCTCGACGACGACTTCAACACTTGCGAGGCGCTTGCGGTGTTGCATGGCTGGCGCGCGGCCGGGCGCCTCGACCTGCTCGAGCAAGGTCTGGCGCTGTTCGGACTCGGCGCGCTCGCGGCGGCAGATTCGGCACCCGCCGAGATCGTAGCCCTCGCAAGAGAGCGCGAAGCGGCCCGCGCGAGCATGGACTTCGCCCGCGCGGACGAGCTCCGGGACCAGATCGTCGAGCTCGGCTGGGATGTCCGCGACGTTGCCGGCGGGTTCGAGCTCGTGCGGCGAAGATGACGGCTCCGCGCGAGATCGTCTACGGCCGTCGGCCCGTCCGGGAGTTGCTGCGCGCGGGGTCGCGGGAGGTGTTCGAGGTTGCCGCAACCGAGCGCGCGATCGCAGCCGAGCAATGGCTCAGGGAGTGGCCAGGCCTTCGGCTTCGCGTTGTACGTGAGCGCGAGGCGAGTCAAATGGCGGGTACTCGAGACCACCAGGGTGTGGTCGCGCAGTGCGGCGCGTACACGTATGCCGACGCGTGGGCACTGGCGAGCGCCGAGCGGGCGTTGGTTGTCTGCCTCGACGGCGTCACGGATCCGCACAACCTCGGCGCCGTCTGTCGAAGCGCGGAGGCGGCTGGCGCAACGGGTGTCGTCGTCCCGGAGCGAGCCTCGGCCCGGGTCACCTCGGCCGTCTGCAAAGCCTCGGCGGGCGCCGTCGAGTATCTGCCGGTCGCAGTTGTCGTCAACCTTGCGCGCTACCTCGAAGAGATCAAGCGCGACGACCTCTGGATCTGGGCGGTTGCGCAGGGAGACGCGACCGAGGTCTGGTCGGCCGACCTATCTGCCGGCGCGGTGCTCGTCCTCGGCGCCGAGGGCAGCGGTCTCCGGCCAGGCGTCCGACGGGTTTGCGACGCGACGCTCACGATTCCCTTGACCGGGGCAGTCGACTCGCTCAACGTCTCGGTCGCTGCCGGGATCGTCCTCTTCGAGGCCGCGCGGCAGCGCTCGGCCGGGCCCGACGAGCTGCGCCCCGCGCGCGCTGGACCGGGCGCGACGCCGGCCCGCACAGCCCATCCACCGGAGGCGAGCGGTGGCTGAGCCGACCTTCTACGTATTCGACGGCAGCAACCTCGTACATGCTGGCGAGCTCGGCTCGCGCGAGGAGCTAATCGATCGGCTTGCAAGCTTCGTGGCGACGCGTGGAGTTTCGGGCGTCGTCGTGTTCGACGGCGTCGGTGACGAGCGGAAGATTGGCCGGTTGTCGGTGCGCTACGCGGCGCATGCCGATGATCTGATCGAGCGGTTGGCCGCTGAGCGTCGAACCGAGGAGCGGGTGGCCGTCGTCTCGTCTGATCGCGCCATCGAGCACGCAACCGGCAAGCTCGTCCAGCACGATGCTGCCGCCGACTTCGTCGCCGAGCTCACGGCCGAGCGGCCACCGCCGCCCGATGCGGCCGCGCGCTTGCGCGTCGAGGACGCCCTCGACGATGAGACCAGGCAGCGGCTCGAGCAGCTACGACGCCAGCGCTGACACGCTCGGGGTTCCCCACTTTCCACCGCCAGCTTTCCACAGTTGGGGAAAACCTTGCGGAAAACGCGAACGCGTGCTATTGTCGCAACCCTCAACTTGAGGCTTAGGCCGTTCGGACGCTCGCCCAGTGCCCGGATGACCAGCAGGTAAGCCCAGTGAAATCGGGGGAGGAACCATGGCCGCTCAGGCGATGTCCGCACAGCGGACAAAAGATAAAGCTCAACGAGAGGTTGAGGACCTGCAGCTCGTTATGCGCTGTAGGAACGGTGATTCGAAGGCGCTCGACGCGCTGATCCGCAAGTACCAGAGCTTCGTTCGGCTCAAAGCCAGCTCGTATTTCATTGCCGGTGGCGATGCAGACGACCTGATCCAGGAAGGACTGGTCGGGCTCTTCAAGGCCGTTCGAGACTTTCGGCCCGACAAGGAGACTTCCTTCAGGAGCTTCGCCGAGCTGTGCATCACGCGACAGATCATCACGGCGATCAAGACGGCGACCCGCTACAAGCACGCTGCGCTGAACTCGTACGTCTCGTTCAGTCAAACGCCGGCAGGGCAGGATGAGGGAGACGTGACGGTTGGCGATGCGCTCGCAGGGCCGACGGTCGACGATCCCGCTGTGTGCGTGATCTCGAGCGAGGAGCTCGAGAGCCTGGTCTTCCAGCTTGGCAGCGGCCTCTCGTCGCTTGAGTCCAACTCGCTTCGGCTGTTCCTGGCCGACTTCTCCTACGAGGAGATGGCTGCCGAGCTCGGCTGCGACACGAAGACGATCGACAACGCGCTGCAACGCGTCAAGCGCAAGATCCTGCAGCACCAGAAGTCGCGCGCCGTCGCCTGGTAAGGGGCGGTTGCACGGCCCATCTAGCATGGCCCTAGCGCCGGAGTAGCTCAGATGGCCAGAGCAAGCGCCTTGTAAGCGCTAGGTCCCGGGTTCGAATCCCGGCTCCGGCTTCGACGGCGAGCGGCAGGCGGCGGGCGCCAGCGCAGCGTCGCCGGTGGCTGGCTCAGGATGTGCGCAGCAGGTGGAGCGCGCCGATGTCGAGATCGCCGTGACCGCGTGCCACGAGCTCGTCGGCGAGCTCGATCACACGGTCGACGCACGGCAGCTCAGCGCCGACCCGATTCGCAAGCTCCGAGGCCATGCGCAGGTCCTTGAGCATCGTCGTCACGTGGGCGCGTGGCGCGTAGTCGCGGGCGATCATGCGCGGCCCCGCGACGCGCAGCGGCCGCGTATCGGCCGAGCCGCCCCGTACGGCCTCGCTCACGAGCGCAGGATCCAGACCGGCGCGCTCGGCGAGCGCGAGCGCCTCGGCGACGGCCTCGAGCAACACGCCGACCATGGTCTGGTTGACGAGCTTTGCGGGTGTCCGGCCCCAGGGCCGCCGACATGGGTGACGTTCCCGCCCAGCAGCTCGAGCAGCTGGCGCGCACGCGCGACGTGCTCGTCCTCGCCGCCGACCATGATCGCGAGAGAGCCGCCCGCCGCACCCTCCGGCCCGCCCGAGACCGGTGCGTCGACCCAGCCGACACCCCGCCGTGCGAGTCGCGCCGCGTGCTCGACCGATCGCCACGGCTCCGAGCTGCCCATGTCGATGACGACCTGAGCCGGTCGAAGCTGCGGTTCAACGCGCTCGAGCACGTCGGCTACAGCGCCGGAATCCGTGAGGAAAAGGACGATGAGTGGGGCTCGCACAGCGGCTTCCAGCGTGGCCGCGGCGCTCGCGCCTTCTGGAGCCTCAGCGAGCGGTGTGCGGTTCCAGCCGACCACGTTCGAGCCGAGGCTCGCGAGCCGAGCTGCGGCGGCGCGCCCCATAAGGCCGAGGCCGAGCATTGCGACGTCGTGGGTGAATGGACGGGTGTCGCTCACGTGACCGCCGTGTCGATTGAGGACAATACGCCGGTGCGCATCCTGCTCGTCTCCCAGATGTACCCAGGGCCCGACGACCCGGAGCTTGGGATCTTCGTCAAACGTCTCGAAGAGGAGCTGGCGGAGCTAGGCCACGAGATCGATCGCGCCGTGCTCGAAGGGCGCGGTGGCGGGCCGCGCCGATTCTTCGCTCTCGCGCAACGCGCGCTCGCTCGCGCACGCGTCAAGAAACCGGACGTCGTCTATGGGCACTTCCTCTTTCCCGCTGGTGCCGCGGCTGCGCTCGCGGCCCGGCGGGCAGGCGCGCCGCTGGTCATGACAGCGCACGGCCGGGATGTGCGAAACATCGGAGCGATCCCCGGCGTGGCCCGCGCGACGCGCTGGGTGCTCGGGCGAGCTGCGTCGACGATCGCGGTCTCGGACTTCCTCCGCAAAGAGCTCGAGGCGAAGCTGCCCGGTCACGGCGGTGACATCGAGGTGATCGACTGCGGTGTCGATCTCGCCCGCTTCTCGGTTCGCGACGGAGTCGGGGCGCGGAGCGCCCTCGGCTGGGACGGCGAGGGCCCCTTCTACGTGCACGTGGGGACGCTCGACGGGCGCAAGAACGTCGTCCGGCTTGCCGACGCGTTCGCCTCGCTCGGAGCTGGCCAGCTCGCATTCGTTGGCGATGGGCCCGCGCGGGCGCGACTCGAGGGCCGCGAGCGCGTTCAGGTGGTGGGACGCGTGTCCCAGGGGCAGGTCAGCACCTGGATCGCCGCCGCCGACGTCGTCTGCCAGACCAGTCTCGTCGAGCCCTTCGGGCTGGCCATTCTCGAGGCCATGGCCTCGGGCCGCACCGTCGTCGCCACGCGGATCGGCGGGCCAAGCGAGTTCGTTCCGGCCGACGCAGGCGTCCTCGTCGATCCGCTCAGGGTCGAGGACATTGCCGCCGGCATGCGGGCCGCCGGGGCGTTTTCTGTGCCGAACCTTCGTGCCAGAGAGGCTGCTCAGGAGCATGACGTGAAGCTGCAGGCTCGGCGCATCGAGGCCGTCCTCGAGAGCGCCATCGCCGCTGAACGGCCCTGACATCGCAGGGAAGCCGGCCTCCATACAGAAGCTATGCTTTCTCTATGCTCGCGGCGCTCTCCGTCTGGCACATTCTGGTCTCGATTGGCCTCGTCGTCCTCGTGCTCATGCACTCGGGGCGCGACACGGGTTTCAGCGGTTTCGGGTTCACGCCGGCCTCACAGGGTGGTCAGCACGTTGTCGAGCGAAACCTGACGCGCCTCACGGTGGTTGTCGCGGTGGTTTTCGCCGCTAACACCGTCGGGCTCTTCTACCTCCTTTAGCCGACCTCGAACGCGTCCAGCCCGCGTCGACGGCGTTTCTGGGGTTGCCGCGTCCGCGAAAATGCGAGCGCCCCCGGGGTCGAGGGCGCTCTCGCGATGCGCTGGAGAGGACTTGAACCTCCACGGCCCACAAGGGCCACAAGGCCCTCAACCTTGCGCGTCTACCAATTCCGCCACCAGCGCGCGGACGGATGCATTCTAGACGATCGACGCTGGTGTCCCGGACCGCAGGTCCGGGCAGCCCGGGCCACAGCCGAGGCGTCGCCCGAGCCACAGACCTGCCGCTTGACGTTGTCCGAAAGCGCAGCTACCGTATCCGAACACGTGTTCGGTTAATCAACCGGAGGAACTGCTCATGCAGAGCAAGCGGCAACAAGAAATCTACGACTTCGTTGTTCGCTACAGCCGCCGCCACGGCTACCCACCGACCGTGCGCGAGATCGGAGCCGAGGTCGGCCTGGCGTCGCCGTCGACGGTTCACGGCCATCTTGGGAAGCTCGAGCAGGCGGGATATCTACGACGCGACCCGACGAAGCCACGCGCGATCGAGCTGGTCGGCCGTGCGCGCACGCACGAGCACGACGCCGAGAGCAACGTCGCTGTGCTTCCCCTCGTCGGGCAGATCGCGGCTGGTGGGCCGCTCCTTGCCGAGGAGAACATCGAGGACTACGTCGCCGTTCCGGAGCCGCTCTCGCGTCCCGAGGACGACGAGTTCTTGCTGCGCATCAAGGGCGACAGCATGCAGGGCGCCGGCATCCTCGACGGTGACTACGTCGTGGTGCGACGTCAGTCGACGGCCGAGAACGGCGACATTGTCGCCGCCCTCGTTGGCGAGAACGAGGCGGCTGACGAGGCGACCGTGAAGACCTTCTACCGCGACGAGAGTCGCGTTCGTCTCGAGCCAGAAAACCCTGACTACCCAACCATCTACGCCGACCACGTGTCGATTCTCGGCAAGGTCGGCGGCGTCTTCCGGAGGCTATGACCCAGTCGGTCTCATCGGGTGGCCGCCGCGCCGGCAACCGGCCGGCTGCACGTACGCGGCATGTGACGCATCTGCCCTTGGCGCAGGCCTCCCCCTGCGTCGGGCCGTCACGGCCGCGACTCGCGGCACACCCAAAGCACGAGCGGCGACGGGGCGCGCGCATGGGCGGCGCGCGCCCCTCTGCTCGACGAGACCGTCGAGAGCCTCTTCGCAGGCGCGGGCGACGGATGCCTTCTTTGCTCGGGGCGCGTCGTGAAACGGCCAGACGACGGTGCGCTCGTGTGCAGCGTCTGCGAATCGGTGCTCGGCACGGGCGAAGTGACGCAGGCGGCCGCGCTGTCCGAGGCGGCCTAGCGCGAATTCGCGCGCCTGGTGCCCCGGAGTAGACTTCGAGCTGCAGGCCAGGTGGCCGCGGGTCGCACAAGCGATTCGAGGAAAGTCCGGACACCGTAGGGCAAGGGCGCTGGGGTCAAACCCAGGCGGCGAAAGCCGACGGAAAGTGGCACAGAAAACACACCGCCGAACGTGGCGCCGCGAGGTGCCAGCGTGGTAAGGGTGAAAAGGTGGGGTAAGAGCCCACCAGCGTCATGGCGACATGGCGGCTTGCCAAACCCCGCCCGGTGCAAGGTAAACAGGCTCCGCCACGAGGTAGCCCACCCAGGGGCCGGGTAACCGCTCGCGCCGCCGGGCAACCGGCGGCCCAGATGGATGGCCACCCGCGACAGAATCCGGCTTACAGGCCTGCTACGGAAAGCCCCGCGAAAGCGGGGTTTTCTACGTCATAGCCTCGGCGAGACTCCACGTGTAGCGAGTGAACCTCTCGGGTGGCGCGATGTCAGCCTGACGTACCCCGCGTCGGACGAAGAGCGTCGTGGGACCTTCGCTCTGCGCCAGCATCAGCCGCGCTGGGCCCAGCCCCTCGTCTTCCCACCGCTCCGACAGGCCGACGACGAGTAGACCGGATTCACGGCTCGCGTGGAGCATCGCGCTCGGCCCGGCCGCAACCAGCCGTGGTTTCGCTCCGACCCCGGTCGTTCGCTGTACTGCGAGCGACACGTCGGCTAGCAGCCGGCTCGCACCGCGCTTGTCCTGGTCGGGCTGTGCGTCCGTGCCGAGAAGCTCGAGGCTCGCGCCCTGGCTCGCCGCGATCCACGCGGCCATCTCGAGGGCGGCCCAGTCGTGCTCGTGACCGCCGAACGGAACGACGATGTCGCGGATGCCTTCGCTGATCGGCCGCTCGCCTGGCACCAGGGCGGCGACGTCGCATGGCGCTTCGAGCAGGATGGTCTGGAGGGCGTCGGGAGGCTGCCCCTCGCTGATCAGCTGTGGCGGCGCGTCCGTCAACACGAGGTCGACCTCCTGCGTGCCGATCAGGCGCACGAGATCGGCACCGACCGATTCGGACGTGAAGGCTGCTGCCCTTGTCGCAACGCCGCGCGAGAGCACATCTTGCCTGCGGCGCTCGAGTACCTCGGCGAGCCCGTCGAGCTCCGCACCTGAGCTTGCGAGAGCGGTCAGGACGATCTCTCGGCGCGGGCGACACGTGAGTGGCTCCGCGACGCCGATCAACGCCTCGAGACTGTCGACGTCGCTGGGGAAGACGAGGATCGATCGGGGCGGCGACTCCGCTGGCTCGTCGGCGACCCTTGGCTGCTCGACTGGCTTGGCGTCGAGTGCCCGGTCGTGGTTGAGGATCGCGCGTTCGAGCTCCTGGAGCGCCTGGGTCGGCTCGACGCCCAGCTCGTCGACAAGGGTCTGTCGGAGCCGCTGGTAGGCCTCGAGCGCCTCGGCCTGACGCCCCGCTCTGTAAAGGGCAAGCATCTGCTTGGCGCGAAACGCCTCACGGAAGGGCTGATCGTGGACGAGCGCTTCGAGCTCGCCGATCAACGCCAGGTGACGACCGAGCTCGAGGTCGGCCTCGATCCGCGTCTCGAGAGCCATTAGATGGAGTTCCTCGATGCGTCCGCCGGCAGGAGTCGCGAAGGGCGCGTCAGCAAACTCGGTCAACGGCTTCCCACGCCACAGGGTGAGGGCCTCCTGAAGCGCTCCGGCTGCGCCGGCCGGGTCGCCTCGCGCGAGGGCCTGTTCGCCGGCGCGGACGCCGGCTTCGAAGCGGTGCAGATCGAGCTGACCCTCGCCGAGCCGGATCACATAGCCCGCGTCGTGGGTCGCGATCAGGGCCTCGGCCGATCGGCCCGGTGCGAGCGCCTGCCGGAGCTTGACCATGCGTTGATGCAGCGCTGCCGCGCCGGAGTCGGGTGGTGTCGTCCAGAGGTCGGCCATGAGCTGCTCAGCCGACACCACGTGGTTGGCGTCGAGGAGCAAGCGGGCTAAGAGCGCGCGCTGCGCCGCGCCTGCGAGCTCGATTCGCTCGCCGTCCGACTCGATCTCCAACGGCCCGAGAATGCGGAACTGCATCCCGGCCGTGCCGCCCGC
>CBDCXJ010000018.1:0-56276 GCA_965223695.1 Gaiellaceae bacterium
CGTCGAGCCGACCATCATCGAGACCACCGACCCCGACTTCGAGCTGCTTCACCGCGAGATCTTCGGCCCGATCCTGACCGCCTACGTCTACCCAGAGGATCGCTACGAAGAGACGCTCGAGCTGGTCGATCGGACCTCGCCGTACGGCTTGACCGGCGCCGTGTTCGCCACCGAGCAGGCCGCGCTGCGCACGGGCGCCGAGCGGCTACGCAACGCCGCCGGGAACATTTACTTCAACGACAAGCCGACCGCCGCAGTCGTCGGCCAGCAGCCCTTCGGCGGCGCACGGGCCTCGGGCACGAACGACAAGGCTGGCTTCGTCTGGAACCTCGTTCGCTGGGTCAGCCCACGGACGATGAAGGAGACCTTCGTGCCGCCGGCCGACTACCGCTACCCGTTCCTCGAGCCCGACTCCTAGAGCGACGCTGAACGCACCTGTGGCGCGGCATCTGGCCACGCGGTCGCGTACCGCTTGCGCTCGCTGTGTACACGCGGGATGATGGTCTAGCGGCCTCATGAGGAGGCCACACTCTTGCGGCACCGACTGCGGCATGCGACGCGGCCCGACGCTCCTCTCGGGAGGTCGCGCGGCAGCCTGCCGTCGAGCGTGCTCACGCTCGCGCTGCTGGCCATCGTCGCGGCGCTCGCGAGTCCGTCGAGCGCGGGCGGGCCTGGCTCGGAGCGCGCGTTCCTCATCTCCCACCGGTCGGGCTCGACCTATGAGTCGCGGTCGGTCCCATTCGGCCAGGTACGCACGGGCGGTCTCAAGGCGATCGTCGAGGAAGCGATGGCCATCCTCGGCGGCGCGGGTGGCGGCACCATCACATTCGAGAGAGGTGTCTTCGACTTCGAGTCGGGGCACATCGAGCTGAACCACGTCGAGAACCTCGCATTCGAGGGGCAGGGCATCGATGCCACCATCCTCAGGAATCACAGCGATGCTGCGGCCGACACCGAGGTCTTCGACGTCAGCTCGGCCGATCGGGTGCAGATACGCGACATGACGATCCACGCCGGCGGCTCCGTCCGCTTCACGAGCGACGCGATCGACTTCGATGGCGGCAAACCGCGTCGTGATCGAACGGGTCAAGATCACGGCGTCGAGGGGACGCGGCATCGTCTTCGACGGGAAGGGACGGGAGTCAGGTCCGCCGACCACAACGTGATTCGGGACTGCATCGTCACGGGCGTCTCGAGTACGGGGATCGAGCTACTCGCATCCAGCAACAACGTGATCGAGAGCTGCACGGTCACCGACGTCGGGCGGCACGGCATTCACGTGACGAAAGCCTCGAAGGTCGCCGAACAAGCGCATAAGCCATCGAACGGCAACATCGTGCGGGCGAACACCGTCGATCAGGCGGGCCTCTACGGAATCGCGGTCACTGCATCTGACCCGCAACGTCATCGTTGGCAACACCGTGACAAACAGCTCCGACGAAGCATCCGGATACACGGGAATCCGCATTGCATCGGTGGACGGTCGCCCTTGCGACGCCAACGTCATTCGACTCAACGTGTCCGCCGACAACCAGGCAACGAAGACGCAGAAGTACGGGCTTCGCGTCAAGAGCGCCGAGTGCAAGAGGAACAGCATCGATCGGAACCAGCTCAGCGGTAACTGGCGCCTCGACTTCGAGGATCTCGGCACTGACACGGTCATCAGTGACGCAAGGACCGCCCGTGCCGAGCGCTGTTGCGGCCACGGTCACCGATGACTCCGGCGTGAGGCTTCGCTGGTCGGCGGGGGCCCGACACGGATCCAGTTGCCCGGTACACGATCTATCGGGACGGCGGTGCCGTCGCCACGGTCGATAGCGCCGAGCGGGGTCTTCGGCGACACGGATGTCGCGCCAGGCCGTACCTACGCGTACAACGTCGGCGCCGTCGATCGGTTTGAGAACGCCTCCGGACTGTCGGCGCCCGTTCGTGTCGCGATCCCCGACCGACCGGCCGCGAGCACGGACACGGGCGGAACCCCGACGACCGACGCATGCACGCTCGAGGGGGACCGACGCCGACGACGTCTTGATCGGAACGCCGGGCGACGACGTCATTTGCGGGTACGGCGGCGACGACGTGCTCAAGGGACTCGGCGGGAACGATCGCCTGCTCGGCGGCCCCGGCCGCGATCGTCTCGAGGCGGGCGACGGCAACGACGATCTCCGCGGCGGGAGAGGCGCCGACGATCTCCGCGGCGGTCGCGGCGCCGACGTCCTCAAGGGCGGCCGCGGCGGTGATGTCCTGCGCGGTGGGCAGACGGGCGACAAACTCCACGGCGGGCGCGGCAACGACACGATGTACGGGCACTCAGGAGCCGACCGTCTGAACGGCGGCAGCGGCAACGACATCGCACGCGGCGGCACCGGAACCGACCGCTGCACCTCTGAGCGCGTTCTCGACTGCGAGACCATCGCGCCCTAGCGGCGGCTCAGTTGCCGCCGGCCTTACGCAGGGCCGCATAGATCTGGCGGCCCGTGCGGGCCGGTACGCCAGGAACCCCCTCGAGCTCTTCGCGCGAGGCGTCAAGCAGCCGTTGCGTCGAGCCGAAGTGCTTGATCAACGCCCGCCGCCGCACGGGCCCGACCCCGGGCAGCGCGTCGAGAATCGACTCCCGCGCCCGGCTGTCGCGTCGCTGACGATGAAACGTGAGCGCGAAGCGGTGCGCCTCGTCGCGAATCCGCTGCAACAACTGCAGCCCGGCCGAGCCGGCTTCGAGACGGACCGGCTCGCGCCGGTCGGGAAGGAACACCTCTTCCTCGCGCTTCGCAAGCGCAACGATGGCAACCCGCGGCAGGTCGTAGCCGCGCATGGCGGCTCGCGCCGCTTCGAGCTGTCCCTTCCCACCGTCGACGACAACGAGATTCGGCACCGTCGCAAAGCTCTCGTCGTAATCGTCGCTCGCGACCGTGGCCAGACGCGCGAAGCGGCGCGAGATGACGTTCCCCATCATCGCGGTGTCGTCAGGGCCTGCGATCGCATCGAGGCCGAACTTGCGGTAGTGCGCCTTCTTCGCGGACGCGTCGACGAAGACGACCATCGAGCCAACCGGCGAGCTCCCCTGGGTGTTCGAGATGTCGTAGCACTCGACTCTGATCGGCAAGCTCTCGAGGTTGAGCACCTCGCGCAGCTCCTCGAGCGCCTCCGCCCGCCACGTGCGCCGCCGCTCGGAGCGCAGCGCCTCGTTCTCGACTGCGAGCTCGGCATTTCTCTGGGCGAGCTCCTGGAGGCGACGCTTCTCGCCGCGCCTCGCAACGCGTACCTCGACGGTGGCGTCCCGCAGCTCGCTCAGAAACTCCGCCAGATCGGAGACGTCGCCGGCTCCCGGCGGGACGACAACCAGGGGCGGGATGCTGTGCGCGGCGAAGTAGTGCTCCAGGCAGAACGCCTCGAGCAGCGTCGTCAGATCCTGTCCGGCCGTGTTCTCGAGAGTGAACTGGTGGCGGTCGACCATCTTCCCGTCGCGCATTGGGAAGAGCTGCACGGCGGCGACCTCGCCCTTTGCGACGATCCCGATCACGTCGACCGAGCCGATGTCGCGCCTGTCGGCGGCCTGCCGCTCGGCGAGATGCTGCACCGAGAACAGACGGTTCCTGTACCGCGCTGCCTCCTCGAAGTCCTCGGCCTCCGAAGCCTCGTTCATCTTTCGCTCGAGGGTGCGGATCGTCGGTGCCGTGTTCCCCGAAAGGAACTCGGTCACGCCATCGATCACCGCGGCGTACTCGTCTTTCGTCACGTTGTCGATGCACGGGCCCAGGCAGCGATCGATGTGGAAGTCAAGGCAGGGAACGCCCGAGTGCCGCCCGGGGGTCGGCCCCTCGCACGGCCGGTAGGGGAAGACACGGTTGAGCACATCGAGCGTCTCGCGGATCTTCTTTGCCGACGAATACGGCCCGAAGTAGCGCGTGCCGCGCCGGTGGCGCTCTCGCGTGAACATGACGCGCGGGAACTCGTCGCTCACCGTCACGGCGATGTACGGGTAGGACTTGTCGTCGCGCAGGCGCACGTTGAAGCGCGGCCTGTGGCGTTTGATCAGATTCTGCTCAAGATGCAGCGCCTCGCCGGCGCTCTGGGTCACGATCACCTCGACGCGCGCGACCCGCTCGATCAGCCGGTCGAGGCCGACACGGCTGTCGCCGCCCCTGAAGTAGGTGCGCACCCGCGAGCGGAGCGAGCTCGCCTTGCCGACGTAGAGCACCTCGTCGTCGGCGTCGCGAAAGAGGTAGACGCCCGACTCGTCGGGAAGCGCCTCGAGCTGCTCCTCGATCGTGTCGCCCAGCACAATGCCAGCGTAGCCAGCTCGCATGCGCGCCCGGCTTCGACGGGCGCGGATCCGGGGCGCCCCGGCTCGGAGTGAGGCCAGGGGGAGCCCCGAGGCTCCCCCCACGAGACCGTCACCCGCCCGCCGGTTTGTGGCCTCGATCGACCTCGAATCCCACCGTACCCGCTGGTCTGTCGCGTCCTTCCGACGGGAGGCGCCCGAAGCCCAACGCAAGGGTTACGATTCTTCGCATGGACGCCGAGCCAGAGCTCGAGAACCCGCAGTACGTTGCCTACACGTACTACAAGGTCGCGCCCGAGTGGCGCCGGCTCCCGGCCGAGGAGCGCGCAGCCGGCAAGGACGCCTTCGCCGAGGTAGTCGAATCGTTCCAGGAGCGGATGACCGTCCTCTCCTACAACCACGTCGGCGTCCGGCCCGACGTCGAGCTCTTGCTCTGGAAGATCACCGAGCGCTACGAGGACCTGCGTGACCTCGGCGCAGCGCTCAACGCCACGCCGCTCGCCGGCTACGTCGACACGCCCTACTCATATCTCGCGGCCACGCGAGCATCGAAGTACTTCGAGCGCGACACACGCAGGCCCCCGCGACGCATCGTTCCGCGCGGCGCGCCCTACCTCGTCGTCTATCCGTTCGTGAAGCTGCGACCGTGGTACGCGCTGTCACTGGAAGACCGCACCAAGGCGATGCGCGAGCACGCCGAGCTCGGCAGCCAGTTCACGACGATCACGAACCACACCACCTACTCGTTCGGGATCGACGACCAGGAGTTCATGACCGCGTTCGAGTGCGAGAGCCCGAACGACTTCCTCGAGCTGATGATGACCCTCCGCGAGACCGAGGCGAGCAAGTACACCGAGCGAGACACCCCGATCTTCGTCGGCACAGCCGAGCCCATCCGCTCGATCCTCGACTCGCTGGATGGCGTCGCTTCGAGCGTGCGCGCCTAGGAACCGGGCGCCTGCAGAAAGGGGCTAGCCCCTTTCTGCCAAACTCCGGGCTGCGCCCGGCGGAGTCAATAGCTGTAGGTCGTCTGGTCGCGCCAGGCGCGCCACATCGCGAAGCCCGCCGCAGCCAGGATCGCGATGAAGACTAGTATCTCGACGCCGGTCGGGTAGTCGAGCGAGGGCAGGAACGCGACGCCGACGTTGGCGAGTGCGAGGAACGCGCCGCCGTAGAGCGCCACCTTCGGCCGCGTCGGCCAGGCTGCGATCTCGTCGCGCCGCTCGCGCCAGACGAGGTACAGGAAGAAGGCGATCGCGATGAAGAACGCGATCCGCACGACATAGGTGAGCGCGTCGAGCGTCGACTCGAGCGAGAGCGCGGTGATGATGCCCGCGATCGCGAAGATGATCAGGAAGCCCCTGACCGTGGGGTTCATTCTGCTGAGAAAGCCGAATCTCTCCATGGGTCGCTCCTCAGGATCCTGTCATATAGGCCCGACCACCCAGCGCGGCGGCGACGAGCGAGGCGCTCGCGAACCAGAGAAGACGCCTGCGCGCATCGGCGGGCGCGTACATCCACGGCGAGAGGATCGCGGCCAGCGCGACGCCGCCGTAGACGTAGTGAAGCTGGTCGGCGGCGCGGAAATCGCCGGCCAGGAGGAGCAGACCGATCGCAGCCTGTCCGACGACGACGACTTGCCCGAGCGCGACCAGGTGGAGGAAGCCACGTATCGGCTCGCGGCGACGCAGGTAGAACACGAAGCCGGCGAGCGCCGCGAGCAGGTTGACGGCGATCACGAGCACGCCGACGACGGTGTGCAGGCCGAGCATCGGCGTGAGCGTAGCAACGGAATTTCGATCCTCTAGCTGCGAAGCTACGGGCCACGAAGACAGGAAAAACAGCTGAGGAGCCGTGCAGATGGGCTACACCGTCCTGACACCAGACGTCCAGTCGTTCGCGCCGCCGAGCTGGCGCCCCGAGGACGAGCGCCAGATCGTCGAGATCCCGCTCGTCGCCAATCTCGAGCACTCGCGCTCGCACCTGTGGCGCTACCCGGCCGGAGCCAGGGGCCGCCGCCATTTTCAGACCGTTCAGGAGGAGGTCTTCCTCGTCCTCCAGGGTGAGATCGTCATGACGCTCGGCGAGGAGGGCGAGGAGCACGTGCTTCCTCGGCAGAGCATCGTCGTCCTCGAGCCGCACACGCCCATCCATATTCGCAATGACACGGACAGGGACGCGCTCCTCTTCGCCTACGGCGCTCCCAGCGACCGCGGCGCGGAGATCCTCGACGGCTCGCAGGCGAGCAACTAGGGGCCAGCGCAGGACACCGCGCAACGCTCGGGCCGCTACTCCGCGGCGCTACGAGGCCTGCTGGAGTGCGAAGCGAGAACCGACGGCGCCGGCGCCGTGCACGAACGCGGCGAAGCCGAGGACAGCGGCGCCGGCGAGGATGTAGAGGCCCTGCGCGGCGACGGCGAACGCAGCCGCCTGCGTGAAGGGGATGCCGGCGGCGATGAGGATCGCTGCGCCGGCGCCAGCCTGAGTGACGGCGCCGCCGGCGGGAGAGATCGGAATCGCTGCCGAGGCCGAGGCGGCGCAGAGGAACGCGACCGCGAGCAGAAACGAGTCGGAGATGCCGAGGCTGACGAGCAGGAAGTAGAGGCCGACGACGCGTACTGTCCAGGAGCCGACGACGAGGAGCCAGGCGTTCCCGGCCTCGCGAATCGGCGTCGTCTGGTCGACGATCCAGCGGACGAGGCGGAAGCGCACCAGCCGGCGGCTCTCACCCATCCGGGGTAGAAGGCCGACCACTACGGCGGCGCCAACACCCGCGAAAGCGACGACTCCCATCGCGCCACGCAGGAGCGGTGAGAGCGACCCGTCGAGCGCGGCCGCCATGGAGAACGGCATCAGCGCGGCGGTGTCGATGAGCCCGAGCATGAAGAGGGAGAGGCACAACGTCGATACTCCGGCCGGGCTCGTGCGGGCGCGGCGTACGACCGCGATGCGAACGACATCGTCGAAACGCCCGGGCAACGCAGCACCGCCGACTGAGGCGGCGCCTCCGGCCGCGGCTAGCGCGAGGGCTTTCGGACGGTCGGTCGGGCGAAAGAGCCGCTGCCAACCGTAGGCCTTGAGCGCATAGGCGAGGATGAAGAACCCGCCCGCGACGCCCGCAAGCCTCGGATCGGCGCCCGACAGGGGCCAGCCCGCCTCTGTGAAGTGGAGAACCGAGATGCCGAGCACCATGAGCGCACCGGCCGCGGAGCCGATGGCAAGGGGACGTCGGACGCGAGGGTCCGCCCATGCACGGGTGAGGGTTCCGAGGGAGAGGTGTTGCCGCACGACGAGTAGTTCGACGTGCCACCCCGATCGTTTAAGCCCCTCGATCGAGTGATCAAGTGCGGATGAGAGGACTCGAACCTCCACGGGGTCTCCCCCACACGGACCTGAACCGTGCGCGTCTACCAGTTCCGCCACATCCGCCGGCTGGCACGAAGATCGTAGCTGCCTCGTTGGGGTCAGGCTTGCGTGCCCCTTTCGGGGCAGGCGCTACATTCAGTAGGCTCTGTCCTTTCGAATCCTCGCACGTCTACCCGCTTTCGCAGCGGCGCTAGCGGCCGGTATCGTGCTGCCCTCCGGCGCGGCCGCGGTCACGACACCCGTCGAGTCCAAGCGGGTGCACGCGATCGTCGAGCTCGCTGGCCCACCCGCTCGATCGACGCAGTCGGCCACCGCGGCGCTGCAGATGCGCTCGATAGCAAGCGCACAGCGCAGCCTCGCCGCGAGCGTCGAGGCGACGATTCCCGGCGCAGAGGTCCGCTGGCGCTACCAGCGGGTGCTGAACGCGCTCGCGGTCGTCGTCCCCGCAGACGCCGTCTCAAGGCTCGAGCGGCTTCCAGGCGTGATCGGCGTGACGCCGAGCGTTCCCTACCGTGCAACGCTTGACGCCAGCCCGGCGCTGATCGGTGCGCCGTCGACCTGGCGCGCCGGGCTCGCGAACCAGGGCGCGGGCATGAAGATCGGCATCATCGACGACGGAATCGACGCCAAGAGCCCCATGTTCGACCCGAGCGGGTTCACGATGCCCGCGGGATTCCCGAGGGGTGACACGCGGTTCACCACGGCCAAGGTGATCGTTGCCCGCGCATTCACCAGCACACCGCCTCCGCTGCCGGCGGCACGCTTGCCGTTCGACCGCAAGCGCTCGCAACATGCGACGCACGTCGCCGGTATAGCCGCTGGCAACGCCGGCGTGCTTCCCGCCAGGCTCGATGGCCGGCCGCGGCTTGCGCTCAGCGGCGTCGCGCCGCGCGCCTACATCGGCAACTACCGTGCTCTCACCTACCCGACCGAGTCGGGCGTGGGCCTGAACGGCAACTCTCCTGAGATCCTCGCTGCGATCGAGGCCGCGCTCCGGGAACGACTTCATCGAACACGGAGCCGGCTCGATTTCCTCGCCAGGGACGTCGCACAGGGCTATCACGGTCGGGGCGACCGGTTCGAGCCGCGCGTACGGCGTGTACGCATCGCTGTTCACGGCACCGGCCGGCGCGGCATCCGGCAGCGTCCGGTTGACCCCGATTGCGGGCTCGGGCGCGCCGGCACTCGGGGCGACGAGCTTCACGCCGCTGGCGCCCGAGGCGACCGGGCCCGACCCGAGCCTCTGCACCCCGCCGACGCAGGAGCTGCCAGCGTCGGCAAACGGCCTCGCCACGGCGACGGCCGGCGGCTGCACGCTCCGGCGAAAGGCAAAGACGGCAGCCGCGTACGGAGCCGCTGCGGTACTGGTTACCGAGGAGAACTCCGCCGCGTACAGGACGCGGGTAAAGCGTGCTGAGGTACCGGTGCTGGTGGCGACCGCCCCTGATGTCGCCGCCGTCGTCGCACTCGCCCGCTCGGCAACGGCGCCCCGGGTCGTCCTCACTAACGATCCCGCGGTGATCGCAACATCAGATCGGCCGCGGATCGCTCCCTTCAGCGCCCAGGGCCCCACGCCACTCAGCGTGCGACTCAAGCCCGATGTCGTCGCGCCGGGCGTGAGCATCTACTCGGCCTTCCCCGTCCGCGACGGCGCGTTCGGCCTCTTTTCGGGAACGAGCATGGCCGCGCCGCACGTTGCAGGCGGCGCCGCACTCCTCAAGGAGCTCCATCCCGAGTGGACACCCGCGCAGGTGAAGTCGGCGCTGGTGTTGACCGGCACCACCGTGCGCGCGACGACGGGCCCGGCAGCAGCCGCTCCCTCACGCGCTGGTAGCGTGCTCGTCGACCTCGATTCGGCCGTATCGCCTCTCTTGCACGCGCTGCCGTCGTCTATCTCGTTCGGAATGCTCCGGGCGCCGAGCTCGGCGATCCTGTTCGAGCGCACGATCGCCCTGGCCGACGCCGGCGGCGGCTCCGGGACATGGACGGTGGCCAACGTGAAATCTCGCACGAGCGAGGGCACGTCTATCCAGGTCACATCGACGTTCGAGGCGCCCGGCCTCCTGCGCGTCACCCTTCGCGTCAAACGGACGGCTCGCGAGGGTGACGTGAGCGGCTGGATCGTGCTCGAGCGGGCCGGGATCGAGCGGCGCATTCCCTACTGGGCGCGCGTCGTGCGCCCGCAGCTGGATCGCGTCAAACCGGGGCGGCTTCGCCGAACCGGCACCTACCGAGCGAATGCTCGCGTAGGGCGTGCGATGGTCGACGCCTACCGCTATCCACAGCGCCCGACGGCCGGGCTGTTCCGCGGGCCAGAGTCGGCGTTCTCGGTACGGATCGAGAGGCCGGTCGTCAACTTCGGCGTTGCGGTCGTCAACCAGCAATCGGGGGTCTCGGTCGAGCCACGGATCGTCCGCGGCCGGGACGAGAACGCGCTGGCCGGCGTCAGCGCGCTGCCCACGAACGGCAACCCGTACCAGATCGGTTTCGGCGACCGGCGTCTGATTGCCGGCGTTCTTCGCCCCACGCCGGGCCGCTACACGGTGGTGTTCGACACGCGCTCGCGCGCGTCAGCGGGGTCGTTTCGCTTCCGATTCTGGATCAACGACGTTCGTCCGCCCTCGATCCGCGTCGAAGGCCGTGAGACACGAGATCGGGTGATCAGCGCGATCGTCCGCGACCGGGGCAGCGGTGTCGACCCGGCGTCGGTCTCGTATCGGATCAACGGTGGTCCGTGGCTTCCAACCGACTGGCATCGGCCGAGCAAGCGCATGAGCGTCGATCTGCGCGGGCTGCGGCCGGGTCGGTACGCCATCGGCTTCCGCGCCGCGGACAGGCAGGAGACGAAGAACTGGGAGTACGCAGGCGCCGTTCTCCCGAACACGCGGGTGGTGACCCGCCAGATTCGGGTCGTACGGCGAGGCTCGTAGAGCCGCCTGAGCGGGCCGCGTGGACGGCTCATCTAGAATGCGTACGTGAGTCTGATCGCGGTGGTTCTGCTGGTCGTAGCCGTCGCTCTCGTCATCGTCGCCGAGTGGCCGAGGCTCTCGGAGCGCTTCGGCATCGAAGGCCGACAGGAGCGAAGGACTGAGCGCAAGCGTGACAAGCGCACGTCCCACCTGCGCGTTGTCACCAGCACGCGCGAGCCCAAGACCGACGTCGACCCGCCCGAGCAGGCAGACGACTTCGCAGCCAGCGTGCAACGCGACCTCGAGAACTTGCCGGTCGTCGACCCGCGCGACGACCGCTCCTAGCGCGCCTGAACGCGCCCACGCCGCCGCGAACCATCTAGCCTGTTCGGCCGATGGCAAGCGTCGATCGTGCGCAGAGCACCGCTCGCGTCGCAGACGACGTGAACGAGCTGACGGGCTCGGCCTACACCCTCGTGCCCGACGCCATTCGCCGCTACGCCTACACCGACGTCTACCGGAACACGCTCGACTACTTCCAGGCGCAGTTCGAAGCGCTCGGCTTCGAGGTCAGCTACGACCCCGTGGGCACGTTCGTGGCACGCAATCGCCCGGTCGGCGAGCCGGTCTTCGGGATCGGCTCGCACTGCGACTCGAATCGAAACGGCGGGCCGTGGGACGGAACGCTCGGTGTCGTCGTCGCGCTCGAGGTCTGCCGCCTGAACGCCGAGCACGGGACTGACCTGCCGCTGCAGGTGATCTCGTTCCTCGAGGAAGAGGGCTCTGCGTTCGCGCAGATGCTGCTCGGCAGCCGGATCATGGTGCAGCGGGTCGACGAGACCGACCTGAAGGAGCGGTTCGTCTCGACCGACGACGGGCGCACCTTCTGGGAGCACGCCGAGGAGGCTGGCTACGAGCCCGAGCGCTGGCGCGATTCGGCCCACGTCCTCGACGACCTCACGGGCTGGATCGAGACGCACATCGAGCAGGCGCGCGTGCTGCAGGACACCGAGAACCGTCTTGGAATCGTCAACGCGATCGCCGGCTACGTTCACGGCGACATCACGATCACCGGTCGCGCCGACCACGCCGGAGCTACACCCATGGACTTCAGGAACGATGCCGCCGTCGTCGCCGGGATGTGCATCACCGAGCTCGAGCGACTGGCGCTCGCCGCCGGCGGCGGAACTGTGGGCACGGTCGGCGAGCTCGATCTCTCGCCGGGGATCATCAACGTCGTCCCCGGCGGCGCGCGCATGTCGCTCGACGTGCGCGGACCTGACGACGGGCTCGTCGCGGGCGTCGTAGGCGACATCCGGGCCTACTCCGAGAACACGGCAACCGAGAGACACTTGAGCGCCTCCTGGTCGGAGCGCCAGAGGTTCCCAGCGACGCCGATGGACGCGCGGATCGTGTCCGAGCTCCAGGCGGCGGCCGAGGCGGCTGGGCAACCGTTCCGCACGATGCCCTCTGGCGCGGCGCACGACACGATGTGCGTCGCCGATCGTGTGCCGAGCGCGCTGGTCTTCGTGCCCTGCGTCGACGGGATCAGCCACGCACCCGACGAGGAAGCCGACCCGGCCGACGGCGCGCTCGCCGCCGAGGTCATCTACGCGGCGATTCAGCGGCTCGTGTAGTCAGGGCGCGGCCGGGCCGTGCGGCCCCGACTCGTTGCCCGTCGGTCAGCCGCTACGCCCGACCATGCGGCGGCGGCGCGCGGCTCGTCTGAGCTGCTTTGCGAGGAGGAAGCCCGAGCCGGCGCCGACCCCTGCGCCCGGCCATGTCGAGGCGCCACAGAGGTGCAGCCGCTTGATCGGCGTCGCGTAGCGCGACCAGCCCGGCACGGGACGCAGGAAGAAATACTGCATCGGGTGGTGGCTGCCTCCCAGCGAGTCGCCGCCGATCAGGTTCGGGTTGTAGCGCTCGAGGTCGAGTGGCGAGAGGACGTGACGGGCGAGCGTCCGCTCGGACAGGCCCGGCGCATAGCCCTCGAGCTGCGCGAGCACGCGATCGGCAACCGGCTCTCGCGCCTCGTCCCAGCTCGTCGTGTCGATCTCACCGATGGCGTCACCGCGGATCTCGCCCGGCACCATCCGCACCTGGATCCAGAGCACGTGCTTCCCCTCGGGTGCTCGGCTCGGATCGACCACCGTCGGCTGGCCGACGACCAGCGAGGGCGCAGCGGGCAGGAGGCCAGACTGTGCCTGCGTGTAGGCGAGCGACATGTCGTCGAGGTGCCCCGAGACATGAACGTACGCTGACTCGGCAAGCGCAGGCGATGCGGACCAGGCCGGCAGGGAGTCGAGCGCCAGGTGGATCATCATCGTGCCGGGACCGTGCCGGAAGCGCTGTACGGCCTCGAGGTACGCGGGCGGGACAGCGGCCCCGGGCACGAGCGAGTCGAAGACGAGGCTCGGCGCGAGGTTGGCGACCACCGCGCGACGCGCCTCGACGCGGACGCCGTCGTCGAGCAGCACGCCGATGGCTGCTCCGTCGTCGACCCTGATCGACTTGGCGCCGTTGCCGAGCTCGAAGCTGACGCCGCGGCGCTCGCAGGCGCCGACGAGCGAGTCGACCATGGCCGACGCACCACCCTTCCCGAGCACCATGCCGTGCTGGGCCGAGGCGAATGTCTCGAGAAACGGGAAGATCGCTCCGCCGGAGACGTCGGGAGCGAAGTCGAGGTGCATACCCCAGGCGGCGACGAGCGCGCGGACCTCGTCGCTCTCGAAGTGCTCCTCGACGAGCTCACGAGGCGACATCAGCGCGAGCCGCGAGAGCTCGTAGGGCCAGGACTTGCCGAGCTTGCGGCGTCCGCGGCGCAGCGCACGGTAGGCGGCAAGCGACGGCACGGGCGCGCCGAGGAGCGAGAGCATGTGCGGTGCTATCCGCTGGAAGTGCTGCTCGGTCGCCGACCAGCGCTCGGCATCGTCCGGCGAGACGGCGGCGATCGATTCGCGTGTCGCGTCTCGGTCGGTTGTGATCGCGATCGAGGGACCGTCGGGAAAGACAGAGGCGAAGGGTCGGTCGCTGTGCACGAGCTCGAGCCCGAGCTCGTCCCCATGTTTGGCGAAGAACGGCGAGGAGGCGAAGAGGTTCAGGTTCATCGCGAACAGGTCATGTCGAAAGCCGGGCAGGGTGACCTCGGCCGTTCGGATGGCGCCGCCGGGCGCGCCGGCCCGCTCGACGACGAGGACCTCCCAGCCAGCACGGGCAAGCACGAACGCGCAGGCGAGACCATTGTGGCCCGCGCCAACGATCACTGCGTCAACCGAGCGGTCGCGACTCCACATGGGCGCGGGAATGATTATGGCGGCGTGCGCGGTCGCTAGTCTGGCGTGATGCGGAAGCGAAGCAGGCCACGATGACCGCGAGCGAGCGCTCGGCGCTCGTTACCGGCGTCACTGGGCAGGACGGCGCCTACCTCGCCAAGCTTCTGCTCGACAAGGGCTACGACGTGTTCGGCCTCGTCCGGCGTAGCTCGACGCCGCACTTCGAGCGGCTCGAGCGGCTCGAGATCCTCGACAAGATCACGATCGTTCAGGGCGATCTCGGAGACCAGCTCTCGCTGATCGAGGCAGTACAGGACTCGCGCCCGAGCGAGGTCTACAACCTCGCGGCGCAGAGCTTCGTTCCGGAGTCGTGGAAAACGGCCAGCCAGACGGGCGAGTTCACGGCGCTGGGCGTGACGCGCTGCCTCGAGGCGATTCGTACGGTCGACCCGGCGATTCGCTTCTACCAGGCATCGTCGAGCGAGATGTTCGGCAAGGTTGTCGATGTCCCGCAGCGTGAGAACACGCCCTTCTACCCTCGCAGCCCTTACGGCGTGGCGAAGGTGTACGGCCACTGGATCACGGTCAACTACCGCGAGAGCTACGACCTGTACGCGTGCAGCGGCATCCTCTTCAACCACGAATCGCCGCTGCGCGGGCTCGAGTTCTTGCCCCGCAAGGTCACGAACGGCGTGGCTCGAATCAGCCTCGGGCTGCAGGACGAGCTACGACTCGGCAACCTCGAGGCCAAGCGCGACTGGGGCTATGCCGGCGACTACGTCGAAGCAATGTGGCTGATGCTTCAGCAGGATGGGCCCGACGATTACGTCGTGGCGATGAACGAGACCCATTCGGTACGCGAGCTCGTCGAGGCCGCCTTCAGCCACGTCGGTATCGACGACTGGGAGCGGCACGTGGTCATCGACCCGGCCCTCTATCGCCCGGCGGAGGTCGACCTCTTGATCGGAGACGCGACCAAGGCCCGCGAGGCGCTCGGGTGGGAGCCGTCGACCAGCTTCGACGAGCTCGTCACGATGATGGTCGACGCCGACATCGAATGGGAGCAGATGCTTAGCGCTCGCGTTGCGGCGAGCTAGCGTCCTTGAATGCCTAAGGGTCCGAGCGGCCGGTTTGCCGGTTAGGCAATAAGAGACTCGCGAATCGCGACTGCGACCGCTTCGGTGCGGGTGTCGGCGCCGAGTTTTTGCATGGCGCGGCCCGTGTAGGAGCGGACGGTCTCGGGCGAGAGGTACAGGCGCCTGCCGATCTCTTCGTTGCGCAGGCTGTCGGCGAGTAGGCGCAGCACCTCGCGCTCGCGCTTGCTGAGCGCGGGCAGGGTGTCGGCCGCAGCACCGCCGATAAGGGCGGCACCGAGCACGGGGTCGACGAAGGTGCCGCCGTCGGCGACGGCCTTGATCGCACGGACGAGCTCGTCGAGCGAGCCCTCCTTCTGTACGAACGCGCGGACGCCGATGTCGAGCGCCTCGCTCAGCAGCGCCTGCTCACCGAAGCCGGTGTAGAGGACGATGCGCGTGTCGGGCGAGACCTCGGCGGCCTGGCGTGCGGTCTCGACGCCGTCGATGCCCGGCATGCGTACGTCGAGCACGGCGACCTCGGGCTTCAGCTGTCCGATCTTCTCTAGCGCCTCACGACCGTTCGAGGCCGTCGCGATCACCGACACGCCCTGGTCGGCCAGAAACCGGGTCAGGAGGGTCGCGAGCGCGCTGTGATCGTCGGCGATCAGGCAGCGAACGTCACCGGTCGTCTGGGTCGGTTCGAGAGCGGACAACGAGCTCATGTGGACTCCTTCAGCGTCTGGCGGCCTAGGCCACTAGACGGCATTCGATGGTTGATGACCGCCAACGGCGCTCGCGGCCCCCCGCCGGACCCGCCGTCGTCGAGAAGAGAGCTCGCCGCGTCGAGTAGCTCCTCCGGGCTGAACGGCTTCGCAACGAACAGCGATCGCTCGAGGAGATCGCCGTCATGGGCAATCTTCCCCTCGGCAAAACCCGAGACGTAGATCACGGGAAGGTCTGGCAACTGCTCGGCGATCTGCTGGGCGAGCACCTTGCCGTTCATCTCGGGCATGACGATGTCGGTGATCAGCAGGTCGATCGACGAGCCGTGCTCGTCGGCGTGCACGAGCGCCTCGCTTGGCACACCTGCCTCGAGGACGTCCCAACCCGCCCCCCATGAGGATGCGACGGCTGAACGCGCGGACACCGTCATTGTCTTCGACCAGCAGAGCCTTCTGCTTGTCGGGCTTGGCCGACTCGACTTCATGCGTGCCGTTCTCGGACGCGTCCGGCTCGGCCTCGGCGAGCGGGAGGTTGATGCGAACCGTGGTGCCGGATCCAGGCTCGCTGTAAACCGAGAGCAAGCCACCGTTCTGGTCGACGATCCCGTAGACGGTTGCAAGCCCGAGCCCCGTTCCCTTGCCGGGCTCCTTGGTCGTAAAGAACGGATCGAAGATCTGCGAGCGCGTCTTCTCGTCCATCCCCATTCCCGTGTCCGAGACCGTGAGCCGGACGTGCTCGCCGGCTGATCCTGAGCCGAGCATGTCTGCCGCGCGGTAGTCGACGTTGACGTTCTCGGTCTCGATCACGATCGTGCCGCCGTCGGGCATGGCATCGCGCGCGTTGACGCAGAGGTTGGTGACGATCTGCTCGAGCTGTCCGCCGTCGATCACGATCTCGGCCGGGTCGGCCTCGAGCCGGGTTATGAGCTGGACGTCCTCGGTCACGAGGCGGCTGAGCATGGAGCGGATCTCTGCGATAACCGTGTTGACATCGAGCCGGCGCGCCTCGGGTGTTGTCTGGCGCCCAAAGGCGAGGAGCTGCCGCGTCAGTGCCGAGGCCTGCTCGACGGCACGCTCGATCTCGGTCGCCTCTTCGTGCCCTCCGTCCTCGGGCTCGAACCGGCGCCGCAAGAGCGTCGCGTAGCCTCCGATCAGGGTCAGGAGGTTGTTGAAGTCGTGCGCGACACCTCCTGCGAGGTGCCCGATCGCTTCCATCTTCTTCGCCTGGAGGAGCTGGCGCTCGAGCTTGCGGCGCTCCGACACGTCGGTGAACGCGGTGATGGCGGCGACGGGGAGGTCGTCCTCGTCCAGGAGCGGCCTGGCGCTTGCGAGCATCCAGCGCTCCTCGCCCTCGCTCGTCTCCAGGCAAAGCTCGTACTGACTCGAGAGTCCGAAGCGCCGCCGAACGAGCTCTGCGTCGAGGAACGGTGAATGGTCGTGCGCGACGAAGTCGTGAGCCGGACTGCCCTCGAGATCCTCGACCTCGTACCCGAGCATCTCGGCCATGCGAGGGTTGGCGTACAGGACGGTGCCGAGCAGGTCGATCATCCAGAGCCCGTCGAGCGTCGTCTCGACGATGGTGCGATACATGTCGCCGAGTAGGTGGGCGGGAACGGCGGCACTCAGCTTTGAGAGCCCATCGGCCCCCGCGAGGTCGACGCGGGGCCCGGCCGGCAGCGCCCAGTCGCTTTGAGGAACGTGATGATCGGCCCAGACTTCGGCAAACGCGCGAATCGCGGCGTCGCGACCGCCGCCGACGATGACCAGTGCGGCGCTGCCGGCCGCGTCCGCGACGGTCTCGACCGCGCCTATGCCCCAGCGGGTGCCCGTGGCGACGTCGACGACCACCGTCCCGTAGCGCGGCGGCTTGCGTGTCAACATCGCGACGGCGTCGCCGAGCGCTGTCGCTCGATCGACGACCGACTCGAATCCGGCAACGGCATACTCGGCGAGAGGGCTGGCGCTGGGTCCGTCCTGCGCCAGCAGAACGCGATTGGGTCTCTCGATTGACATCCCGGGGGTGAGTGAGCCTCTCGGCGTGTCGCTGAGCCTCTCGGCGTGTCGGGGTCACGTGCCCTGGCGCCCGCGAATCCGGGGCCCTGGCTTCCTGATGTGTTTACAGATATCGCTCGATTGATTGGTTTCGTGATACCCCGTTCGGGGGATGCGAGCCTCCCGCCACGACGGCCGGGATCGGGCTCCACGAGCGCGTTCTAGGGGCGTGTGGCAGGGTCGGCGGCGTCCGCCGGGCCCTTGGCGCCCTGGGTGCGGCGCGCGCGTTTGCGCCAAAAGCGCCACGCCTCGATCAGCGCGGCGAGCGCGAAGGCGACGCCGAGCGCGAGAAGAACGCCGCGCGTCGGGTCATCCTCGAAGGCTTTCCCCCCGAAGAAGCCGATCAGGGATGCGTAGAGCGCCCAGACGAAGCCGGCCAGAACATCCCAGGGGAAGAAGCGCCGAAGCGGCATCTCGAGCGTGCCGGCGGCAAATGTCGTCGCCGTGCGGCCGCCCGGAATGAAGCGCCCGATCACGATCAGGTAGCCGCCACGCTCGTCGAGCATCTGCGCGGCGCGGTCTAAGTGCCGCCTCCGCTTGCCGCGAAAGACCCGATCGGTGATGCGCTCACCCACGGTGCGGCCGATCGTGTACGACACGTGATCGCCGAGGATCGCGCCCACTGCGGCCGTCGGGATCAGGAATCCGAGCTCGAGATCGCCGTTTGCAGCGAGAACGCCGCCGGCGACCACCATCGTCTCGGAAGGCACGATCGGGAAGAACGCGTCGAGCGCTGCAATGAGGAAGATCGCACCGTACGTCCACGGCGAGCCCGACACGAGCTCGGTAAACGATTCGAACATTGCAAGGAGTATCGTCTCTGCGAGCCAGAAGCTAAGCGTTACCCTGGGTTGGTGGAGTACCAGGAAGACGTGAGCGAGGAGGAGTTCGCCGACTGGGTGCAAGAGGCGATGGACGGCCTTCCGCCCGAGCTGGCAGGGGCAGTCTCGAACGTCGAGGTCCTGATCGAGGACGTCGACCCGGCGCATCCCGAGCGGCTCGGCCTGTACCACAGCATTCCGCTCACCCGACGCTCACGCGGCTACGTCTGGGCGCTGCCGGATCGGATCACGATCTACCGCGGAAGCATCGAGCGCGTCTGCGGGCGAAACCGGGAGCGGTTGAAAGAACGCGCCCAGCACGTCGTACGCCACGAGTTCGCCCACCACTTCGGCATCTCCGACGCCCGGCTGCACGAGATCGGTCGGTACTAGAACGCCAAACGCGAGAGAGCCCCACTCCGGGGCCCTCTCAGCGCGTTTCAGCTTCTCTCTGGCTTCTCTCCCTGGCTTCTCTCTCTAGCTCGCCGTGGCACCGACTGGCTTCTCTCTGGCTTCTCTCTCGGTTCTCTCCCTAGCTCGTCGTGCACCGACTGGGGGGTTGTCCCGTAGTTCGTAGATCTTTGTAGGGGCGGCGGTCCCTCCGTGCCCGTCCGTTCCGGTTGGGAGCGTGGCGAGCGATCCGCTCGAAGATCGAAGGAGGAACCGCCGTGGGGAGCAACGTAGCGGTCGCTGAGGCGACCCTGGATGAGGCCGTTTTGCCGGAGCGCGTTCAGGAGGCGCTGGGGCAGTTGGTCGGGGCAGCGAGGGAGGGACTGCTCGCGCTGTCGGTCGGGGTCGGGCTTGGCGTGATGAGTGAACTGTTGGAGGAGGAGGTCGAACACGTTGTCGGCCCGAGGGGTAAGCACGACTTTGACCGGAGTGCGGTCCGTCACGGTCGCGAGTCTGGGGAGGTGACGCTAGGCGGGCGGCGCGTCCAGGTTGAGCGGCCGCGTGTTCGCACAGCGGACGGATCACGCGAGGTCAGGCTGGCGACGTACGAGCACCTCGCCGATCGTGATCTGCTCTCGCGGGTCGTGTTGGAGCGGATGCTTGCCGGCGTCTCGACGCGCCGCTACGCGCGAACGCAGGAGCCGGTCGGCACTGGCGTCGAGACCAAGGCGCGCTCGACGTCGAAGTCGTCGGTGTCGCGGGCGTTCGTTGAGCGCACCCGCGTGGCGCTTGAGGAGCTGATCAGCCGCCGCCTCGACGACGTCAGGCTGGCGGTGATGATGCTCGACGGGATCGAGCTGAAAGGGCGCACGAACATCGTCGCGCTCGGGATCACCACCGAGGGCGTCAAGATCCCGCTGGGGCTGTGGGAGGGCTCGAGCGAGAACGCGACCGTGGCGAGGGCGCTGCTCTCCGATCTGGTCGAGCGTGGGCTCGACACCGAGCAGGGCATCCTGTTTGTGATCGACGGCTCCAAGGCGCTGCGCAAAGCGATCCGCGATGTCTTCGGCCAGGACGCGCCCGTCCAGCGCTGTGTCCGCCACAAGGAACGAAACGTGCTCGAGCATCTCCCGGAGCGCGACCGGCCTCCGATCAAACGTCGGCTCCGCCAGGCCTGGGCCGAGCACGACCACGAGCGAGCGCGCAGCGAGTTACACGCGCTCGCCACGGAACTCGAGCGCTCGCGTCCCGGCGCCGCAGCCTCGCTGCGCGAAGGCCTCGACGAGACACTCACCCTCACCCGGCTCGGGATCCGCGGCAACCTGAAGCGCACCCTCGAGAGCACGAACCCGTGCGAGTCGATGATCGAGATCTGCCGGCGCACCAGCCGCAACACCAAGCGCTGGCAATCCGGCGAGATGTGCCTGCGCTGGACAGCGGCCGGGATGCTCGAAGCCGAACACCAATTCCGTCGGATCATCGGCTACCACGACCTCGCCAAACTCGTCATCGCGATCGAGCACGAACTCGATCAGCCCACCGTCCCGACCCAGAACGAGGAGCCCGCTATCCTCCTCACCGCCTAACCACCAAACCCGGGACCGCCGCCACGAAAATCCACGGCCACCGGGACATCCTCCCGACTGGCGTCCGCGGAGGCTGCATAGCGGGCAAGCACCCGCGAGTGCTTGCGCATCACGCGCTGCAGGCGCTTGACGATGCGCTTGCGGTTGGCGGAGGCGTGGTTCATGCGCTTCGAGTAGGCGGGGATGTGGGTCGCGAGGTAGCGCTGCGCCCAGTTCATCGACTTCGTGACTGCGCGGTTCGTGGGCGCGCCCGTGAGCCGATGCAGCCTCGCCATCGTGTAGGTGGCGGCGAGCTTGTAGTACGGGTTCGCGCGATCCTTGAGCCGCAGCATCTTCCAGTAGGAGCGCTTGCTCAGGAAGAACTTCGTCTTGAGGCCCTTCGGGCCGATCAGGCCCCAGGCCGAGTCGCCGAAGCTGCCGCGACGAGCATCGGCGCCGAGGCAGGACAGATCGACCACGGTGGCCGCCGGGACGCCGAGCTTGCTGGCCGGGGCGTCGAGCTGCTGGGTCGGCGGGTCGATCTCGTCGTCGTCGTGCTGCTTGCGCGAGTCGCAGGAGACGGCGACGCTGGCCTGGGCAATGAGGCCCTCGTCCTGCGGGCCGGTCTCGAGCGGCACGTTGACGGCATTGATCGGCTCGATCTGGTCATCCTGGCCCTGGACGATGCGCGCAGTGTTGGTGTGCTCGCCGGCGTCCTTGCACCAGAACGTGTACTCGTAGATCTCGGTGCCCGAGTCGTTGAACTCGAACCAGATGTCGTCGCGCTCGTCACTGGGAGTCGAGTAGTCGTCGACGACCATGATCTTGTCGTTGACCGGCGTCGGCTCGTCGATGAACAGGACCGGAACGCTCGCGCTCGAGCCCGCAACGCCGATCTGCCCGTCGGTCACGACCTTGGCCCAGTTGATGCGGCCGTCGCCATTGGGTAGAGCGACCGGGCCGTAGCTGCAGTTCAGCATCTCGCCAGGCCCGAGGTCTAGCGGGAATCCAGGCCCGTCGCACTGAACCGGGACATCGACGGCGTCATCGCTCGGCTCGTCGCTCACGTGGAGGATGCTGGCCGTCTGGTTGGTGTTGTTGGTAATGGTGATGTCGCCCCACATCTCCCAGCCGACGACGGTGCCCTCGTCGCGGGCGACCGTGAGCGTGTAGGTGGCCTTGCCGGTGCTGGGATCAGAGGCGAGGACGATCTCCGGGCGATCAACCGACTTCTCGAGCTTCCACTGGTACTCGAGGTAAGACTTCGTCTGAATCGTCTTCTCGACCAGGAGCTCGGGCTGGGGCTGGACCTCGCCGGCGCTCGCGGCCTGAACCGCGATCAGCGACACGAGAAGTGCCACGACGGTGAGTACCTGCTTGCCGGTCTTACGGAGAGTCGCCTTCTGCACGGTGGTTCCTTTCGGTCGGTCAGCCGCAGCTTTTGGGGGGCCGCGTGCAGTGGGTGCCGACTCACTGTGGGGGGTGAACACCCGATCGCACAGGTGGGGGAAGGCGAATCTCACTCGTTCAGGGGGCAGAACTCACTCGCGCGAGGGAACGAACGGCGAAAACGCCCGCAATGCGGGGCTGCCGCTCATGCGAAAGGGGTAGGAGCAACGGGTCGCCCGACATACCCGACCGAAGGCCTCTCGACACGACGAGGGGGCCCAGCTGGGCCCCCTCGCTAATAGATCTTGCGCGACCCGCTGAGGCTAGGCGTACCGGCTTCCGCAGCTGGGGCTCTTGTAGTGCTTGGCGCCCTTGCTGAAGCGCTTCAGCGACTTCGCGTGCCGACCAATCGCCCTGCGCTGCTTCTTTGCCTTCGCACTGGTCGCGACGCGCTTGCCCTTGACCGTGCCGGGTTTGGTCTTGGCGAAGTAGCGGTCAGCCCAGATCAGCGCCTTGGATGTCCTCGCGTCAACAGGGACACCATCGAGCGCGTGCAGTCTCGCGAGCACGTACACACGAGCGAACCGCCGATACGAGCTCTTGCCGCGCATCCTCAGGGCCTTGCCATAGGTGAGCTTCTTGCCGCCGCGGAAGAAGCGGGTCTTGTTGCCCTTCGGGCCGATCATCTTCCAGGCCGGGTCACCCTTGGCGCCCCGCTTGCCCTTGTACTGCTTGCCGGGCACGCAGACCGTGTCCGGATACGGGAGCGGATCGGCCTTGTAGCCGTCGATCTGGCCCTTGTCGTTCACGATCGGCTTGTCGTCCGGCACGATCACCGGCGGCGTCTTACCGCCGCTCTTCCCATCGTCCTTCTTGCCGTCATCCTTCTTCGCGAAGCACAACACGCTGACCGGGACGGTCACGCTGTCCCTGGCTCCAATCCCCGTGTCCTCGCCGGCGACCCACGCCTTGTTGTGGATGAAGCCCTTGCCACACAACGGCGCACCGTACTTGCCGCCCTTGCTTGGCTTCACCACGAGCGAGTAGTCGAACCACGTGACGCCCGGCCCGAACGCCCAGCCGAGGAAGCCGACCTTCGAGTCGTGCACCCGCGCCCGCTCATCGATCACCTTGCGCACCCGCGGATCGGCGAAGTCAAACCTGACCCGCCGGCTGTCGAAACCAGTCCGCCCTATCGGCGCCGGATCCGCATCATGCTGGAAGCGGAAGTTACGGATAAACGCCGTCGCCTTGTTCCGCCGCGTGTCTTGGTTTGGCAACACATCACTTATGTAACGACACACCAGCGTCCGGCCAGGTCGTAGCCGCACCGGCAGCTGGCGCTCGCACTCTACGTGCGCACGGATACCCCTCGAGATGACGTCCTCAACCCGAACCACCCGCGCGGCACGCATCGAGGCGCGCGGGTTCGTGATCCGGATCACACCACTCACCTTCGGCCTAACGTTCCGGGCGATCGCCTCGGCGCGCACCATGTAGTGGACGAAGGCCTGCCCGGCGAACTTCGAGTACGCCGAACCGTCCTTCTTCGGGTCCGGAATAGTCGTGCTCGCGGCCTTGACCGCGCGCTTGCCGCCCTTCTTCGCCTTCGGGTCGTGCTTCTTGGCCTTTGGATCATGCTCCCGCGCCAGCACGATCTGCTTGTGACTCGCGAACTTCTCGATGTTCCAGAGGAACACGCGGGCGACGCTCGGGTCAACCGTCTTCGACACCCTCAAACCGAAGCAACGAATCTCGACCGTCGCGCTATCGCGCGCGATCGGCACGTCGATGCGTCGGCTGATCAGGAGCGCGGTGTTCACGTTCTCGCCCTTGTCCTTACAGGTGAAGTCACGCGCGTACTCGTAGTGCGTGCTGCGCGTGAACGGCCCACGCTCACCATGCGGATCATTCGGATCCTGGACGAACACTCTCGGGTGGCCGCGGACGTCGGTTGGCTCAGTCCAGCGGAACACGGGGCTCATCGCCTCGATGACCTGACCGTTGCTCTGACAGTCGAGCCCACTCGGGCGCCGCAGAGCAAAGGACGGGCAGAAGTCGCTGTCGATCGTCACCTCGACGATGTTCTTGGCCCCCCTGTCGGCGAAGACCGCCTTGTCGTGGCCAAGCCGCTTCGCGTACGGACACGTCGCATGACGACCAGCCGGGACTACGAAGCCCGGGCCCGGCAACACGATAAAGGGCACCGGCTGATCAGTCGGCTCCAACTCACACTTCGAAAGATCCACCGCGATCGGGTGCGACACGCGTGGCGTATTCGGGCCGCCGAGGAGCACGACCCTGTCGGCGATGTCGGTCACCCTGATCTCCCCGAACTCGTTGTTGTTCCAGATCTCGATCACGCCCCGCACCCCGAACGTGTGCTTGACGGTCTTCTTGAGGGCGACGCGGTACCAAACATCCACCTCGTCGCCGTAGAACAGCTTCCACAGCTGTCGACCGACGAACCTAGGCCCGTCGCCGACGCCGTGGATCTTCTTGTCGATCGACCACTCGATCTCCTTCACCCACACGGGCGTGGCCCGCTTGATGACCATGACGGGGTCGTCGATCGCAGTGTTGGTGATCGTGCAGGTCTTCTCGTCAGCCAAAGCCAACGACACGCTGCCGTCAGCCTCACAATCGCCACCCCACTCAGATGGGAGATACCCATTCTGCGTCGCCTCACTGGCCTGGTAGTCACCAACGTCCAACACCGCCGCAACCCCACTCGTCACTGGGCCACCACCGGGCCCGATGATCTCCAACGGGAAATCCGACACCCCAAGCGGGCCACCCACCACCGTCTTCTCCAACGTCAACTTTGGCGCGATGTCGTTGTTGGTGATTGTCCCGCTTCGCGGATTGTGGCAGGGGGGTTAGTGTCGGGCTCCTGGTGAAGGGAGCATCGAATGGCGTGTCCTCCGGTTTTTTCTGTTGAAGACAAGTTCAGGCTCGTTCTCGCGGTCGTCTCGGGTGGGATGACGTGTGCGGAGGCTGCTCGTCAGGGGAAGGCGAGCGAGCAGTCGATCTCGAATTGGAAGCGGCAGTTCCTCGAGAGCGGTAAGGCTGGTTTGGCCAATGCTGGCGCTGCGAGTGGTCCGAACGCGCGGGAGCGTGCGCTCGCGGCTGAGAATGAGGAGTTGAAGGCCGCGCTCGGCGAGGCACATGTCGAGCTGCGGGTGTGGAAGAAGAGCGCTGAGGGCCGGTTGGGGCCTACGAGGAGCTCGAGGTGATCCGCCTCGAGGAAGGGATGCCGACGACGCGTTTCGCGCGGCTGATCGGTGTGCCGGAGCGTTCGTACAGACGCTGGCAGCAGCGTGAGCGTGAGGGCCGTCCTGTGAAGGGGCCATGGCCGGCGCCCTCAGCGGACAGGGTTGAGCCGGTGGCTGTTGAGTACGCGGATCGTTTTCCGGCGTGGGCTCACCGCAAGGTCGCGATGTTGATGCGCGTCGATGGCCACCACGCTCCCGACTCGACTGTGCGCAGGGCGCTGAAGCGCACAGGGAGAGTGTTGCCCGTCGATTACCAGGCCGAGCGTCGCCAGCACGCCAAGGCGCGACGAGCGGCGTTCGTGGTGGAGCCGTCGGGTCCGAATCAAGTCTGGCAGCTCGACTTCACCGAGTTCGAGACCCGCCACGGCGGCACCTGGCGGATCGGTGGTGTCGCCGACTACTACTCGAAGCTCGAGCTCGGCTGGCATGTCTCCACCACCGAGCCATCGCGACGCGATCGAGACGCTCGAGCAGGCGATCGACGAGACCGAACGGCTAACCGGCCGGCCCGCTGCGGGAACTGCTCGTCGACCAGCGTGAGCGTTGCGAGATTCGCCCGATAGCGCTCGTCACCGATAACGGGCCGTGCTTCAAGGCCGCTCGTTTCGCCGCCTACATCGAGAAGCGGCCGGAGCTGATCCACATCCGCACCCGGCGGAACTCGCCGAACCAGAACGGTGTCCGCGAACGCGCCTTCGGCTCCTTGAAATACGAGCACCTCTACAGACACGAGATCGACAACGGCTTCGACCTCGGACTCAAGGTCGAGAGCTACCGCCAGCTCTTCAACCAGATCCGCCCGCACGAAGGCATCGACATGCGCCGCCCACTCGACGTCCACCTCCAAGCCATCAACAACCATCAGACCATCAAGCTATCCGAGCCCGAAACCCTGCCAACCTCGTGAAGCGGGACATGATCTCGCAGATCAGGTTTTCGCCCGCGGCCAACTCCACGCTGCCGCTATCTAGACAGGCGTTGCTCCAAACAGAAGCCTCATACCCAGCCTGCTCGGTCTCACTGGCCGTGTAGAGACCGGGGTCCAACACTTTCGGAACCCCACTCGTCACCGAGCCACCACCCGTCCCAAGGATCTCCAGCGGGAAATCCGACACCTCGAGCGTGCCGCCATCGTTGTTTATCACGTGCTTGATCAACGTCAACGTGGCCTGTTCGGGGACGAAGGTGTTGGTGATCGTGCAGGTCTTGTCGTCAGCCAAAGCCAACGACACGCTGCCGTCAGCCTCACAGTCGCCACCCCACTCAGATGGGAGATACTCATTCTGCGTCGTCTCACTGGCCTGGTAATCACCAGCGTCCAACTCCGTGGCAACCCCACTCGTCACCGGACCACCACCGGGCCCGATGATCTCCAACGGGAAATCCGACACCCCAAGCGGGCCACCCACCACCGTCTTCTCCAACGTCAACTTTGGCGCGATGTCGTTGTTGGTGATCTCGCAGATCAGGTTTTCGCCCGCGGCCAACTCCACGCTGCCGCTATCTAGACAGGCGTTGCTCCAAACAGAAGCCTCATACCCAGCCTGCTCGGTCTCACTGGCCGTGTAGAGACCGGGCTCCAACACTTTCGGAACCCCACTCGTCACCGGACCACCACCGGGCCCGATGATCTCCAACGGGAAATCCGACACCTCGAGCGTGCCGCCATCGTCGTTTACCACGTGCTTGATCAACGTCAACGTGGCCTGTTCGGGGACAAAGGTGTTGGTGATCGTGCAGGTCTTCTCGTCACCGGGCGCCAACGACACGGAGGATGTCCCGGTGGCCGTGGATTTTCGTGGCGGCGGTCCCGGGTTTGGTGGGTAGGCGGTGAGGAGGATAGCGGGCTCCTCGTTCGCAGTCGGGACGGTGGGCTGATCGAGTTCGTGCTCGATCGCGATGACGAGTTTGGCGAGGTCGTGGTAGCCGATGATCCGACGGAATTGGTGTTCGGCTTCGAGCATCCCGGCCGCTGTCCAGCGCAGGCACATCTCGCCGGATTGCCAGCGCTTGGTGTTGCGGCTGGTGCGCCGGCAGATCTCGATCATCGACTCGCACGGGTTCGTGCTCTCGAGGGTGCGCTTCAGGTTGCCGCGGATCCCGAGCCGGGTGAGGGTGAGTGTCTCGTCGAGGCCTTCGCGCAGCGAGGCTGCGGCGCCGGGACGCGACCGCTCGAGTTCCGTGGCGAGCGCGTGTAACTCGCTGCGCGCTCGCTCGTGGTCGTGCTCGGCCCAGGCCTGGCGGAGCCGACGTTTGATCGGAGGCCGGTCGCGCTCCGGGAGATGCTCGAGCACGTTTCGTTCCTTGTGGCGGAGACAGCGCTGGACGGGCGCGTCCTGGCCGAAGACATCGCGGATCGCTTTGCGCAGCGCCTTGGAGCCGTCGATCACAAACAGGATGCCCTGCTCGGTGTCGAGCCCACGCTCGACCAGATCGGAGAGCAGCGCCCTCGCCACGGTCGCGTTCTCGCTCGAGCCCTCCCACAGCCCCAGCGGGATCTTGACGCCCTCGGTGGTGATCCCGAGCGCGACGATGTTCGTGCGCCCTTTCAGCTCGATCCCGTCGAGCATCATCACCGCCAGCCTGACGTCGTCGAGGCGGCGGCTCATCAGCTCCTCAAGCGCCACGCGGGTGCGCTCAACGAACGCCCGCGACACCGACGACTTCGACGTCGAGCGCGCCTTGGTCTCGACGCCAGTGCCGACCGGCTCCTGCGTTCGCGCGTAGCGGCGCGTCGAGACGCCGGCAAGCATCCGCTCCAACACGACCCGCGAGAGCAGATCACGATCGGCGAAATGCTCGTACGTCGCCAGCCTGACCTCGCGTGATCCGTCCGCTGTGCGAACACGCGGCCGCTCAACCTGGACGCGCCGCCCGCCTAGCGTCACCTCCCCAGACTCGCGACCGTGACGGACCGCACTCCGGTCAAAGTCGTGCTTACCCCTCGGGCCGACAACGTGTTCGACCTCCTCCTCCAACAGTTCACTCATCACGCCAAGCCCGACCCCGACCGACAGCGCGAGCAGTCCCTCCCTCGCTGCCCCGACCAACTGCCCCAGCGCCTCCTGAACGCGCTCCGGCAAAACGGCCTCATCCAGGGTCGCCTCAGCGACCGGTACGTTGCTCCCCACGGCGGTTCCTCCTTCGATCTTCGAGCGGATCGCTCGCCACGCTCCCAACCGGAACGGACGGGCACGGAGGGACCGCCGCCCCTACAAAGATCTACGAACTACGGGACAACCCCCCGACACGCTGCCGTCAGCCTCACAGTCTCCACCCCACTCAGATGGGAGATACTCATTCTGCGTCGTCTCACTAGCCTGGTAATCACCAGCGTCCAACACCGTGGCAACCCCACTCGTCACCGGACCACCACCGGGCCCGATGATCTCCAACGGGAAATCCGACACCCCAAGCGGGCCACCACCCAGCACCGTCTTCACCAGCGTGAGCGTTGCGGGATCCGGCGTGGTCGTTGGAGGCGCGCAGCGCTTGAGACGGACGTTGCTAAACGAGACGTTTGCCGAGCTGATGAACTGTGTGCAACCCTGACCGTTGCTGAAGTTGATCTTCGTTCGGCCCGTCTCGCCCACTGTCACGAGGTCATAGAAAGCAACACCGTTGACAACGGCGTTGCTGAGGCTGAAGACCGTGTCGCTGCTGTCCGACCCCTGGCTGTCACCCTTGAAGAAGATGACGCCAGCCTGGGACGGGGGCGTATTCGCGTCGGCGCCCGCGATACCACCATTCCCGATCAACAGACTCGAGTTCCCGATTGTGGTTTTGCTCTCGCCGAGAACCCGTGACCTGGACCCTGGTGGTGCGTTGACGGTTGCCTGAGCTGGTGGGCTTGGGGGATGGTTGTTCATGAGACTTGAGGGGTTGGTCTTGTGAGCGAGAAACGGGATCGTCGGAAGTGGTCGCCTGAGCGGAAGGCGGAGATCGTGCTCGCCGGTCTGCGCGGCGACCGGAGCGTGCGCGACGTCTGTCGCGAGCACGAGATCGCCGAGACGCTGTACTAGGGGTGGCGTGACCGTCTGTTGGAGGGCGGCACCGAGGCGTTGCGCTCCGCGAGGGAGCGCGCCAGGGATCCGCGTGAGCAGGAGCTGAAGGACGCCAGGAAGCGGATGGCGCGGCTCGAGCGTGCGTTGGGGAAGAAGACGTAGGGGCTTGAGGTAGCGGGGGAACTGTTGCGGGACTGGACGTGAGCGTCCGCGTGTCCAGAGCCCGTGCCGAGCTCGCTCAGGGACGCCGGCCTTCGGTGGTCGCGCGAGTGGCAGGCATCTCACGCCAGGCGATCTACCGCGTTCCCCGGCGCCGACCACGCCAAGCAGGCCCGGGCAGGGTCTCAAACACGGATGCGGCAATCGTCGAGGTCGCCAAGGCCAACCCGACCGACGGGACGCGGATGGTGGCAGCGCTCGCGACGCGGGAGCTGGGTGAGCCGGTGAATCGCAAGCGGGTGCAGCGGATCATGCGCGAGCACAAGCTGTTGCAGCCGACCCGCCACACGGGTAGGCGAGCGCGTCCTGGTTTCTTCCAGGTCACCCGGCCTGACGAGCTCTGGCACATGGACATGACGAAGCTCTGGGTCGCCCAGCACGGCTGGGCGTACATGCACGCAATCATCGACTGCCTAACGCGCGAGATCACCGCCTGGACACTCGACCTCAGAGCTCGAACCAAGGAGGCGATCGACTGTCTCGAGCACGCGCTCGCCGTGCGCCATATCGAGCCCGGCCAGCTCACGCTCGGCACCGACAACGGCCCGCAATTCACCAGCAGAGGCTTCCGCCGCCATCTCACCGACCGTGGGATCGCGCACCGACGCGGCGGCTACCGCGACCCCGAGTCCCAGGCCTTCATCGAGTCCTGGTTTGGCCAGTTCAAGAAACGGCTCGCCTGGCGCGCCGAATGGGAAACCCTCGACCACGCCAGACAGGACATCACCAGCTACGTCAACAGCTACCAGCACCGACCCCACTCCGGGATCGGCTACCAAACACCCACCGAACTCGCCACCACCTGGAAGCGAGAACCCCTACACACCCGAGCAACCTAAACCGACAACACAAACCGGGTCCAGGTCACCCGGACGATGCCAAAGATGTTCGCGTCACCCTGGAAGATGACGTCTGATTCGCTGATATCGAAGTCGGTGCCGTCATCCACGTAGTCGATAACAGCGATCCCATCGCTGTTACCAGCCGCGTCAATCGCGTTGAGGTCGACCACGAGGGGTCCGGTGCCACCAGCAGCGATGCTTTGCCAGTCACCACTCGTGTTTCCCGGGAAGAAGGTTCCGTTACTCGTCTTGGTGTCCTGAATCAGACCCTGGATGAATGTCTTCCAGCCGCCGATCTCGGTCAGCAGGTCGGTTGGGGCGAAGTTAAAGACGCCGTTAGCCGGGACCGCGCCCTGCGAAATGCCGCCGATGAACCATGTCGTTCCGCTGACGCTCTGGTCACAGTTCGCGGGCGTTGCATTGGCGCAATGCACGCCAATGCTCGCGTGCAGATCGATGTCCGAGAGGCTGAAGAATCCGGTTGTCGAGGTCACCGCGATGTTGCCGCTATCGTCGGGAGGAACGGTCATCACTGGCGCTGCGGGCGAGGGAGGGGCCGTCTGGCTCGGCCAGCGGAGGCCGCCGTTGAAGAACGTGCCAACGATGTCGAGCCCGCCCGTGTTCGAGAGAAAGATGCTGTTCGCGCCAAGCTCGATCTTCGACACATTCACGGCGTCGTCACCCGTGTTTCGCATTCCGACGATCAGGTACTTGTTGATCTCGGTGCTCGCCGGCGTGCCAGCCGAGGCAACGGCGCTCCCCACGAGCAATACCGTGAGCGCAAGAAGCCATGCGATTGCGATACACGCCGTCCTCTTACCTGATCGACGTCGCCACGGTCCGCGTGTCTTCATCTCGGGCCTCCCAACCCGTGACGCCGCATCAAACGCATGCGACCGTCACTCTTCCTCATATGCCGCTTTGCCATCTCATCGGCGGGGCGAACCCGCCGAGCTCCTCCCACGTTCCTACCGACCGACAGTGTGACAGATGGAGCGGCCGGCCGCCGACGGCCGGGCCTTGTTTCAGCATGCGGCTACGTAAGGTCACCCCGCCTACGGCGCCGGTCCTCGTACTCGCCAAGCCCGTCGATCGAGACCGCTTCTCGCACGCCTCCGTACATGGTGAGGGGCCCCAAGCTTGGGGCCCCTCGTTGTTGGGTCTGCGTGTGATCAGCCAAGTCGCTCATGAATCCTCCCTTGGGCCTAAAGCCCACAGGGCCGCACGCCAAAGCCTCCCGCTTTGCGACGCCGCAGCCGCAGTTCTCGCATGCACTACACCTGCAGCCATCGTAGGACGCAGTCGGGCGAACACCAATCGGAACGGGGCCGGTCAAGGCCGACGCGGCAGGAAGCCGCCCAACGCGCGGAGCCTACTGGCGTCTGGACTTGCCGTCCGGCGGCTCAGGATGTCGACTAGACGAGGCTGGCGGAGAAGATCGGATCGCTGGTCGGCTGGTCGACGCCAGCCGCGTCCTCGACGGTCACTGCGACGATCGAGCCGGCGGGAACGCTCTCTGTCAGCCGCACGACAGTTGCCTCGCCCCCCGGGAACAGGCCGGCCAGCAGAGCCGCGCCGTCGCGAATCACCCAGGCTGCGTAGCGCTGGCCGCTAGGAGCAGCGCCGATCGACGGCAGCACGAGCACGCCTCGACCGTCAGCCGATACGACGAGCGTGCCGGTCTCACCGTCGAGCGGCACGCGCACGGCATCGGCTGACGACAGCACCTCGAGTGCCGCCGCTCGCTCGCCGGCGACAACCCGCTCTGAGTCCAGAGAGCTCGACAGCGACCCGGCCCACACCGCTAGTGCGATTGCGGCTGCCGCGGCCACCGCGGTCGCGGCCGCGAGGATTTGCACGGGGCGGCGACGCCGCAACGGGATCACGTCGGCAAGCAGCTGCTCGCCGAGCCCGTCGAGTAGCCGCTCGCGTAACGCGGGCGAGGGCTCGGCAGCCGGCGCAACGTACGCCAGCGAGGCCGCCGTGTCGCGAAGCCCGGCGAGCTCCTCCCGGCACTGCGCGCACCTGCGCAGGTGCTTCTCGTACTCGCGCCGCTCATCGTCGTCGAGGGCGTCGAGCGCGTAGGCCGGAGTCAGATCGTGCATCAGCTCCGGGTCCACGCCGTCTCCTCCGAGGGTTCCTCGAGCAGCTCGCGCAATCGCGATAGACCGGCGAACATCCTGCTCTTGATTGTGCCCAGCGGCTGGCCGAGTCGGTCCGCTAGCTCCGCCTGCGTAAAGCCACCGTAGTAGGCGAGCTCGAGCGCCTCGCGCTGCTGGTCTGGCAGCTGGCGGAGCGCATCCTGCACGCGCTCTCGCTGCAGACGCAGCCAGGCGAGCTCGTCTGTCTGCTCGTCGGAGGGGGCGTCGGCCGGTTCGAGGACGTCGGTACGCCGCCGTTCCTCACGCCGAACGATGTCGACCGCGCGGCGGTGGATGAGCGTGAAGATCCAGGAGCTGGCCTTCCCGCGCGCGGGCACGTAGCGGGCCGCTTCCTTCCAGACGGCCATGAAGCCATCCTGCACCGCGTCCTCGGCCAGGCTCTCATCGCGCACGATCCGCAACGCCATCCCGTAGGCGACACGACCGTGGCGGTCGTAGAGCTCGGCCAGCGCGCCCTTGTCGGCGCGGCCCGCGAGGGCGACGAGCGCTTCGTCAGAGAGGTGAGCGAGCTCCACCGTGTATCCCGGCGCCCCGGCTTTCCCGGTTCTTGGGGCCTTCAAGGCGCGGCGGGCAGCCAACGGTAGCACCGTGATTGCGGCAGCACTCATGGCTGTCGTTCGCCGGCGGACGCGAATCGGTTCGCCGGCACTTAACACGAACTTCAACTTCGGTCCGAACCAGAACAGCACGGGACGCGAATGAGGTGCGTTCGTGGCTCGGTGGAGTGTCGAGCCCAACTCAAACGGGAAGGAGAACCACATGCCTCATAGCTCCGCAATCACATCGCGTACGTGGCTGCTGGCCGCGTTCGCAATCGGGGCGGCGCTCATTGTCGCGCTGACGATCGGGAACGGAGCAGGGCCGCCCGCCGCCAACGCGGCCGACCACCTCGACGCGCCCGACCTCACATCGCCCGGCGGCAACGGGATGCTCGACATCAACGACGTCTATGCGTTCCAGAGCCGACCCGGCTACACCGCGCTGATCATGACGGTCAACCCGGCGACACCAGCGGCCACACAGGGCCAGTTCGCCTCGACGATCCCGCGTGTGGGCAAGGACCGCAAGGTCCGGTACACGTTCCACGTCGACACGAACGGCAACGCGCGGCCGAACATCAACATCACCGTGCGCTTCGGCAAGCCGAACGCCAATGGCGTTCAGCGAATGGTCATGCGTCGAAACGGCAAGGTCATCGCTCGCGGCAAGACCTCGGCGTTCGGTAAGACCCGGATCCTGAGCGGCCGCAAGGGCACACAGGCGTTCGCCGGCACGGTCGACCATCCGTTCTTCCTCGACCTGAACGGCTTCATCAACCTGACGACGCCGCTCGACACCGATCCCTCCAACGACAGCGACTCGTTCCTCGGTTGCACGTCGGCACGGCCAGACTTCTTCGCCGGGCTGAATGCGTCGGCGATCGTGCTCGAGGTTCGCAACTCGATGCTCACCGGGCGCCGCGGCGACTCGAACATCGCGGTCTGGGGAACCACCAAGATTGGTCGCAAGCAGATCGATCGCATGGGCCGCCCGACGATCAACACGCTGTTCCTCCCGGCCAACCCGGTCGAGGCGGACGAGGCCTCGATGAAGAACAGGTTCAACCGCTCGCGGCCACACCGCGACCGGGCGAACTTCAAGCCTGAGGTCGTCGACTCGCTCGAGACGCTGTTCAGCCTGAACGACGCGGGCGGGCCGCTCGGCGGCTCGGACGATCCCTCCGACGACGCGGGGCAGATCGACGGTCTCGCTAACACGCTGCTCCCCGACCTGACGATCGACGTCAGCAACCCGGCCGGCTTCCTCAACGGACGCGGGCTCGGAGACGACGTGATCGACGCAGAGCTCGCGCTCGTCACCGAAGGACTGTTCGGCACGGACTGCGTCGACGCCAACGACGTTCCGTTCCGCACCTCGTTCCCCTGGGTGGCCGCGCCGCACTAAGCGCGATCTGTGGGTGGACGGGCCCTCGTTGCCTGCTGGGGCCCGTCCACCCGCCACCTCGTTGCGTTGGCCACCACACCATTTGACCGCGAAGGAGAGAGCCAGATGACGCGTCGGATCTTGATCGCCCTACTGGTAGCCGCTGCGCTCGCGATCACACTCGGAGCTCTGTTCCCGGGTGCGGGCGACGCGCGCGGCTCAACGAGTGGAGTCAGCGACGATTCGACCGCGCTTCTCGAAGACCTCCTCGGGTTGAAGGCGTAGCGCCCCTTCTTGAGGACATTCTTGTACGTCTTGCCCGAGCGGAAGAACTTCGTGTACTTGCCGCGCGGGCCGATCTTGTGCCACGGCTTGTCGGTGGTCGGGAGACAGATGATGACGTCGTCCTTCGGTGACTCCCCCTTCGGCGTGTCCGTCTTCGGCGTGTACTTCGGCGTGTCTGTCTTGGGCGAATCCGGCTTCGGCGTGTACTTCGGTATGTCTGTCTTGGGCGAATCCGTCTTCGGCGTGTCCTTCGGCGTGTCCGTCTTCGGCGCCAGGCACTTGACGAAGACCGGGATCGTCAGGCTTTCCCTAAGCCGCGTCTCGGTGTCGTTGGTGACGAGCGTCGCGTGGTTCACGATCTCGCCGTGTCCACACTTCGGTGCCAGCCCGCCCGGCTCGACGACGACCTCGTAGCGGAACTTCTTCGGAGTCTGCGTGTGCTTCACATGGCCGAGAAAGCCCGCGTCCACGAACTTGTCGAGCACGACCGCTTCCTCGTCGATGAGCTCAGGCGCGCCGAAGCGAATCGGAGCGTAGCCCCTGAACCACGTGGTGCCGGTCCTCGTGGGCTTGACGCCGACCTCCCGATGGAAGTTGCGCAGCTCGACCTTGGCGACGTTGCGCCGCTCGCTCGCGTCCGGAAGCAGTGACTTCCAGTAGCAGACGAGCCGCTCCCCAGGAGCGATCGAGGTGGGAAGACCGAGCGAGCCGCCACGGCGATCGCCCTTGCACCAGACGCGCGCGTGAATCGACTCGGCGCCCGTCTGCCTGATGACGTCCTGGACGTCGACGATGCGTGCGCGCAGGCTTGGGTGGTCGTTCGTGATGTAGATCCGGCCCCAGGCCCTGAAATTCTCGTCGGTGCGCTCGGAATCGACCTCGACCGTGTACTCGACGATGTCAGACGAGCGATACGGCGAGCCGTCCTTCTTCGAGTCGGTCCGGCCGGCTGGCTTACGGTTGCCGCCCTTGGGGTCGATGCCCTTCTTCGGGTCGCCCTTCTTCGGGTCAACGGGCTTCGGGTCAACCGGCTTCGGATCAACCGGCTTCGGATCAACCGGCTTCGGATCAACCGGCTTGGGCTTGCCCAGCTTGTTCGTGAGCAGGATCTCATCGTGACTCGCGTACTTGGCCAGCTTCCAGCCGAACACGCGGTCGTACTTCGCCTTCGCGTCCTTCTCGACGGAGAGGCCGAAGCACTTGATGTGCACCTTGTCGGTGTCCTCGTCGATCACGCGATACTTGCGCTCGGGGTACGTGCCTGAGAGGTCGCGCTCCGCATGGGGCTTGACGACGGGGACGAGAAGCTCCGCAACGTTCGTGTGCCACTGCGGGTTCTGTGCCCGGTCGCACCCGAAGTCCTTCGTGTACGGGAAGCGTGTCTGGGATCCGTCGAACGGGCCACGGACTCGCTCGCCCGGGAAGTTGCTGTCCCGGATCCAGACCTCCTGGTGACCGCGCACGCGGTTCGGATGGTCGGCGAACCAGAACTTCGCGTATGCCGTGATCGCGTTGCCGTGATCACGGTAGGGGCCTTTCCAGACCTTGACCTTGTTGACGCCGCTCTTTGGCTTATTCAGATAGACCCAGTAGTGGCATACGAGCTTGCCGTAGTAGGCAACGGTCTGTGGCGGTGCGTCGTAGCCCTCACAGATCATGTCCTCGTAGGGCACGTCGATCTTCTTGCCGCCGCGGAGCGTAATGACGTCCTTGACGTGGATCCTGCCGCGCAGGTCGTCGTCGCTGCGCAGCAGTGAGAGAGGAATGACAATCTTGCCGTGGACCGAGTACTTGTTCTCGACCTTCTTACGCAGGCCGACGACGTAGCGCACGGTCGCGCTGTCACCCCAGAAGAGCGGCAGATGCTTCTCGTCGCCGAACTCGCTTTCGCTGATCTGGACCTTCTTGACGATGTCCCACTCGATCTTCTGGACCCATTTGGTAGTGGCTGTCTTGTTGAGCCTTGGCTCGGGCTGGCAGTCGTGGTCGATCCCCTGCGTCGAGCGCGGATCACAGACCGTGATGTGGTCTGCACCGAGCGCGCGCGCCGGTGTTGCTCCGAAAGCCACCGTGGCGATGAGCGCAGCGAGAATGACCAGCAGCCACCCTGTCTGGCGCCCCCGCACGGTCCGCAACGAACGAATCGATCATGGTTCCTCCCTGTGTGCCGCATTTGCCGGGCACCCCGCCCGGGCTCTGAGCAAACCTCCTCTGAACGATCGGCGAACGCCGTCGCTCAGAAAACGCCTGTACTGTGCATTGTCCGCAGCCAGTACGTTTTGGCAAGGCGTGGGGCCGGGGCGTAGCGACTGCGATCGCAGTAGTCGTCTGCCGACTAAGGGCAGAAGAACCAGGAAATTCAGGCCAATTGGCCGGGTTGAGTACCTACGCTTTCCTGTAGGAGCGCCTGTACAGATACCTCTTTCGAGGGCTGCTCCCACCGGATCTCAGTAGGCTTTCGAGCGTGGCGATCACCGCTACCAACCACACGAGCTTTACCGTCTCCGACCTCGAGCGATCGCTCCGCTTCTGGCGCGACGTCATCGGGCTCGAGCTCATCTCGCTCGAGCCGCGTGATCCGGCCCTGATCGAGAAAGTCGTGGGCGTCGAAGGCGCAGACATCATGGTCGCCTACCTCGGCGGCCATGGCCACACGATTGAGCTCATCGAGTACCACGCGCCGGCCGATCGCCAGCACGTGCGCCCGCGCCCGTGCGATGTCGGCTTCGCCCACGTCGCCTACGACGTGGACGACCTGGATGCTGTCCTCGAGGCCTGCGCCGAGCACGGCGTCGAGCCGATCAACCCGCCGGCCTCGGTCGACAGGGGGCCCAACGCCGGGCTGCGCGTCGTCTACTCGCGCGATCCAGACGGGATCACGATCGAGTTCATCGAGAGGCCGGCCGGCTAGCGACCTTTGAAGCGGGGCTGGCGTCGCTCCTTGAACGCCGCCGGGCCCTCGATCGCGTCCTCGCTGTCCCAGACTCGCTCGGCCGCTTGATCGAGGAGTGCCTTTGCCTCGGGCGGTAGGGGCGCCGCATCGATCAGCAGGTTGCAGGCGAGCTTCGACGCTGCAACCGAGAGAGGCGCGTTCTCGACGATCGTGCGAACGAGATGCCTCGTCGAGTCCTCGAGTCGATCTGGCGCCACCACGCGGTTGACGAGCCCGATCTCGAACGCACGATCGGCCTCGATCAGCTCACCGGTCAGGAGGAGCTCTTTCGCCGCCGCGACACCCACCGTCTGGATGAGTCGCCGCATACCGCCGCTGTCGTAGAGCACGCCGAGGCGTGCCGGCGGCATCGCAAAGCGTGCGGCGCTCGAGGCGACGCGCACGTCGCACGAGACCGCGAGGTCGCAGCCGGCACCGCTGGCCGGGCCGTTGACCATGGCGATCACCGGCATCGAGAGACCGCGGACGCGGAGCCCCAGCTCCTCGACCATGCGCGCCGCCTCGCGGGCCTCGCTACCGGAGGTGGACGGTATGCGGCTCACGTCGAACCCGGCGCAGAACGCCTTCCCGAGACCGGTCAGCACGACGCAGCGGATTCCTCCCTCGTCCTCGATCTCGGTCAGTGCCTCGAGCAGCGCGCCGACGAGCTCGGGTGTCATCGCGTTTCGTTGATCCTGGCGGTTGAGGTACAGCCGAGCGACCTCGTCGTCGTACTTGACGATCAGCTCGTCGTCCATAGCTCATCAACCTCCCCTCGAGAAAGACCAACCTCGAGAAGGAGCTCGCGGGTGTGCTCGCCAACGTGCGGCCCACGCGCGTAGGGCCCTTCGTCGAGGTCAGACATCTTGATCGGATTGCCGAGCATGCGCACGCCGTCGCCCTCTACGACGAGCCCACGCTCCTCGATCTGTGGGTCGGCGAGGATCTCGGGCACCGAGTTCACGGGCGTCACCGGTACGCCGACCTGCTCGAGGAGCTCGACGACCTCGGCGGTCGTGCGCCCTGCCAGCGCCTCGGCCACGCCTGCGATCACCCGCTCGCGATTGGCAAGGCGGCCGGGCGCGGTCGCGAGCTCTGGGTCGTCGCCGAGCTCGTCGAGCTCGAGCTGCTCACACGTTGCGTTCCACATGGTGTCGGTCATCGGCATCGTCACGATGTCTCCGTCGCTGGTCGCGAAGCGCTGTGAAGGGACAATGTAGGGATGGGCGGAGTCGGCATAGCGCTCAGGGACCAGATCGCCGTTCAGGTAGTCGGCGGCCAGGTAGCTGAGCATGTGCACGTGAGCGTCGAGCAATGACAGGTCGATATGACGCCCTTCCCCGGTCTGCTCGACGCCGCGCAGCGCCGCGAGAATCGAGAAGGCCGCGAGCAGCCCGGAGGAGTGATCGACGATCGAGATGCCGTACTTCGTCGGCTTTCCGCCGGGATCGCCGGTCAGGCTCATCATCCCGGACGCGGCCTGGATCAGGTAGTCGTAGGCCGGTAGATCGCGCCTCGGCCCCGTCTCGCCGTAGCCGGTCAGCGAGCAGGTGACGATGCGCGGATTGACCCGCGCCAGGCTCGCGTGGTCGATGCCGAGACGATCGGTGACTCCACGGCGGAAGTTGTCGAGGACGACGTCGCCCGTCTCGGCGAGCCGGTAGAACGCCGCACGCGCCGACTCGTCTTTCAGATCGAGCGCAACGCTCCGCTTGCCACGGTTCAGGCAGTGGAAATAGACCTGCTCGCCCGCGACCGATGCGCCCGGCATGTTCCGCCCTAGATCGGGGTGCTCGGGCGATTCGACCTTGATCACGTCGGCTCCGAGGTCAGCGAGGAACAGCCCGCAGTAGGGACCTGCGAGGTAATGCGTGAACTCGAAGACGCGGATCCCTCGGAGCGGCTTCACGACGCGAAGAGCCTCTCGACGCGGGCCTAGAGGACCGGGAAGAGCGAGGCCGGCTCACGGCCGAGGGCGAGCCCGACAATGAGCCTGAGGCGCGCCTTGTGGCCCGAGGTATGGCCGCCGGCGATCATGCCGCGGTCGATCAGGTCGGTCTCGGCGCCCGGGATCCGGTAGGTGCGCTCGAGCGTGCGCCCGCCAAGGACACGCGGCGCCATGACGAGCGCGATTCCGGCGGCGACGGCGTCGTCGATTGCGTCGAGCATGGTGAGCGGAACATGACCGCCACCGAAGCCCTCGATGACGATCGCGGGAGGAGCCTGCGCGATCGCCGCGCGCAACAGACCGTCGTCGACGTCAGCTCCGACCTTGAGCAACGGGACGAGAGCAGCGGGAACGCCGTCAGGCATCCCGAGGTAGTCGTCGTAGGTTGGCTCGAACCATATGTAGCTCCGATCCTCGATCACCTCGCCGATCGGGCCGGAGCCCGCCGAGACGAACGTCGACGGTCGGGTCGAGTGCGACTTCGTCGCAAAACGGGCAGCATGGATCTCGTCGTTGAACACGACCATCGGCCCGAGCGCCCCGGCTCGCGGGTCGGCGGCCGCCATGAATGCAGCGGCCAGGTTGCCCGGGCCGTCGGCGCCCGGCAGCGTCGGGTTTCGCATCGCGCCGGTGACGGCTATCGCTTTGCCGCGGGGAACCATCAGCGCGATGGCGTAGGCGGTCTCCTCGATCGTGTCCGTCCCGTGCGTGATCACCACGCCGTCGCACCCTTCTTCAAAGGCCTTCTGCGCCTCGTTTGCGACCGTGTACATGTCTGCGAGGGTCACCGCGAAGCTCGCGATCGTGGCGATGTCGCCCCACTCGACCTGCGCAATCTTTCCGAGCACGGGCACGCTCTCGATCAGATCCTGCGCCTTCAGCGATGGCGAGACCTCGGCCGTGTCTCCCGTCGCCACGGAAGAGATCGTCCCACCCATCGCAAGCATCCGGATGCGTGGCAGCTCGGGCACGGCGGCCAGTTTACTGCGCCTCCTGGTGCTAGTTTCCGGCCATGAGCGAGCCGGGGCGTGGAGTTCACGATGTCGGTGGCCTCCCCGGTGACGCACTCGAGCGCGACGAGGACGACCCGGCGTTCTGGGAGAAGCGCGTCGACGCCCTGCTCATGCTGCTCGTGGGCAAGCACGGCGTCCTGAGCGTCGACGAGCTCCGCCGCGGCATCGAGCAGCTGGGCGAGGGTGCCTACAGCGAGCTCGGCTACTACGACCGCTGGATCGCGTCCATCACGCAGAACCTGCTCGAGAAGGGCGTTCTCACAAGCGACGAGATCGGCCAGAAGCTCGCCGAGATCGGGCAGGCACAGGCGACCGCGGAGTGACGGCGAGCGGATGACGGCAACCTTCCAGCCAGGCGACCGTGTCACCGTCCGACGGGCATCGCCGCCGGGCCACCTGCGCACGCCGTATTACATCCGTGGACAGACGGGTTCGATCGAGCGCGTCTGCAGCGAGTTCGGCAACCCCGAAGAGCTGGCGTTCGGGCGTCGAGACGGTGACCCCGTCAGGCTCTACCGGGTGCGGTTCGACCTGGATCAGGTGTGGCCCGACTACACGGGCGCGGACGAGGACACGATCGATGTCGAGCTGTACGAGCACTGGCTCGAGCCAGCCATGGAGGGTGCGACATGAGTGATGCCACGCACACCCACGATCACGCGCCGCCGCGCGAGGAGGACGGCCCGCTCTCCTACTACCAGCAGCTCGAGGTCGCCGTACGCGAGTTGTTGATCGAGAAGGGCGTCATTACTGCCGAGGAAATACGCGCGGGCGTCGAGGACATGGACGGCCGGACGCCGGAGCGTGGCGCACGAGTCGTCGCGCGCGCCTGGTCAGACGACGCCTTCCGCGAGCGACTGCTCGCCGACGGGCCGGCAGCATGCGCCGAGCTCGAGATTGACGTGAGCCCAGCACGACTGACCGTCGTCGAGAACACCGATGGAGTGCACAATGTCATCGTCTGCACGCTCTGCTCCTGCTACCCGCGGCCGCTGCTCGGGATACCACCCTCCTGGTACAAGTCATCGAGCTACCGCGCACGGATGGTTCGTGAGCCGCGTGCTGTGCTCGAGGAGTTCGGAACCACGGTGCCGGAGGGAACGGCCGTGCGCGTGCACGACTCGACGGCAGATCTGCGTTACATGGTGCTCCCACGGCGGCCGCCCGGCACCGACAACTTGGGCGAGGATGAACTCGCCGAGCTGGTCACTCGCGACTCGATGATCGGCGTGAGCGGGCCGACCGGTCCCGCTCCGACGAACCGAAGCTAGCGCCGCGGTGCTCAGCGCCGAGCTCGATCGACGAGCCGCCGACGACAGCCCCGTTCGCGTCGGGTTGGTCGGAGCCGGGGTCTTCGGAGCGATGGCGCTCAGCCAGATTCGCCTGGTGCCGGGGCTGCAGCTCGTGGGCGTCGCCGATCTCGACCCAGACCGGGCCCGCGGCGCGCTGTTGCGGACCGGCTGGACCGAATCCGAGCTTCAGGCACACGACCTGACGCAGGCACGCGAGCGCTGCACTGTCGCGGTTACCGAAGACAGCGAGGGACTCGCGCGCAGCGAGCACATCGACGTCCTCGTCGAGTCGACCGGTTCGCCGGCGGCGGCGGTCGCGCACGCGCTCGCGGCGATCGACGCCGGCAACCATGTCGTTAACGTCACGGTCGAGGCAGACGCTCTGGTCGGCCCCGCCCTCGCCGCGCGCGCAGAGGCCGCCGGCGTCGTCTACTCGCTCGCCGCCGGCGATCAACCGGCGCTTATCTGCGAGCTCGTCGACTGGGCCCGCAGCTGCGGCTTCGACGTCATCTCCGCCGGCAAGGGGACGAAGTACCTCCCGAGCTACCACGGCTCTACGCCCGAGACGGTGTGGGATCACTGGGGGATCGACCGGGAGCATGCCGCGACGCAGGGCCTGAACGCGACGATGTTCAACTCGTTTCTCGACGGCACCAAGTCGGCGATCGAGATGGCCGCGGTGGCCGACGCCACCGGCCTCGCCCCGCAGCGCGACGGACTTCGCTTTCCGCCCGCCGGCGAGCACGATCTCGCATCGGTCTGCATCGCCGAGGCGGACGGCGGCGCGCTCGAGCGGCGTGCAACGGTCGAGGCCGTCTCGAGTCTGACCCGCGACGGCGACGAGGTCGACCGCGACCTGCGCTGGGGCGTCTACGTCGTCTTCGAAGCACCGAGCGAGTACGTCGCGCTGCGCTTCGCCGAGTACGGCCTCGTAACCGACCCGACCGGCCGCTTCGCCGCCCTCTGGCGCCCGTACCATCTGATCGGCCTCGAGTTGACGCCGAGCATCGCCCGCGCGGCTCTTCGCGGCGAGGCGAGCGGCACGCCAAGCAGATTCCTCGCGGACGTCGTCGCCGTCGCAAAACGCGACCTGTCCGCTGGTGCGACCCTCGACGGCGAGGGCGGCTACTGCGTCTGGGGGAAGCTGCGCCCCGCGGCCGATGCTGTCGCGGCGGGCGAGCTCCCGATCGGTCTGGCGCACGACGTCGCGCTTGGCCGCAACGTCGCGGCTGGCGAAACCGTGCGACGCTCCGACGTCGTGCTCGACTCGTCGCTGACCGTGCTCGCGCTGCGCGACGAGCTCGAGGCCTCCGTCAGCTAGATCCAGCTGCGATACTCGCGCCCGATGAGCGATCGTCGACCCTCGGTGGCCGTCCTCGGGCTCGGCCTGATGGGTCGCCCCTTCGCGCGTGTTCTTGCACGAGCGGGCTTCGACGTCGTGGGCTGGAACCGCTCGTCGCTCGACGCGGAACTCTTGGAGGGGATCGAGCAGGTTGTTTTCGACGAAGCAGCCACGCGTGACGTGAGTCTCTTGATGCTCTCTGACTCGCCCGCGACCATCGAGCTGATCGAGAAGCTGGAGCCCCTCCTCGGCGCTGGGCAAACGGTACTCGACATGGGCTCCTCCGACCCACGTGACAGCGCCGCGCACGCCGCCCGCCTCGGCGAGCGCGGGATCGGCTGGGTCGACGCGCCCGTCTCGGGCGGCCCCGAGGGTGCCGCGAATGGGTCGCTTGCGATCATGGCCGGCGGCAGCAAGGACGACGCGGCTCGCGTCGCGCCCCTGCTCGACGCGCTCGGCAGCAACGTCGTTCGCGTCGGAGACGCCGGGGCCGGGCACACGGCCAAGCTCGTCAACCAGCTCATCTGTGGGCTGGCGATTCAGGCGGTCGGAGAGGGCTTGACGCTCGCCGAGAAAGCCGGCCTCGACCCGACGCTCGTCCAGCAGGCCCTCGCGGGCGGGTTTGCCGACTCGAAGGTCCTACAGCTGCACGGCGCGCGGATGATCGCGCGCGACTACACGCCGGGCGGCAAGGCACGGACTCACCTCAAAGACCTGCGAATGGTGCAGGCGCTGGCCACCGATCTCGGCCTTAGCCTCCCCCACACCGACGACGCGGCCGGGCGCTACGAGCACCTGGTCGAACGCGGTGAAGGCGATCTCGACCATTCGGCGTTGCACAAGCTCCTCTGGGACTAGGTCCGCGACGCCCGCACACACGTACGACGCCCGACGCGCGTACCGATCCGTGCGGCGCCGCCGGGTCGCAGCCGCGGCTCGGGCTGACGTGCAACGCGACGGTGGCGAAGTCGATGTGGCCGGCCTCGCACCCCTCCCTTGTGACGTAGAGCGAGCCGGGAAGCGCGCGTGCCGTGGGCGCGTCGGGCCCGGTCAGCGCGAGTCGCTCGGATGCACGCTCGCGGCCCGAGTCGGACTCACCGAGGACCGCCTGAACAATCACGACGCCGCCGACGAGCGCGGCGATGGCGAGAACCACGATCCGTCCGCGGCGGATCATCGCGCGACGCCTACTGGAACTCGACGGCCTGCTTGCGCGGCACGAGACCGAGGCCGCGAACAGCGTCCGGGCTCTTCGCGGCGGGGTCCGTCTCGACGCTGACGACCAGAGGGCGATCGCGGGGTGCGCGCGCGAGCGCGTCCGCGAGCTCGCCCGGCTCTGTCACCTCGATACCATCGCAACCGAGGCTCTCTGCGAGGGCGTGATATGGCCTCCGCTCGATGTCGGTGGCGATCGCACGGCCGAACTCCATCTCCATGCTGGTGGCCTCGATCGCCCAGGCTCCGTTGTTGGAGATGACGACCAGGATCCCCAGGCCGTGACGCGCAGCTGTGTCGAGCTCCATCGCCTGTAGCCCGAACGCCCCGTCGCCAACGACGGCGACGCACTGACGCTGCGGTGAGGCGAACTTCGCCGCGCTCGCAGCGGGGATACCGAAACCGAGACTGCCGAACGGGCCGGAGTCGAGCCAGCCGCCAGGACTCGTCGATGGCAGTGCCTGGCGCGTGAACGAGAGAATGTCGCCGCCGTCGGCGGTGACGAAGGCGTCCGGCTCGAGCACATTGGCAAGCTCGCTGATCAACCGCAAAGGATGCACCGGCGCGTCGTCGATGTGCGAGTCGCCCCGGAGGCCTGCACGCCGTTCTCTGTCTGAAGCGCTCAGCTCGTCGAGCCAGGCGCGCTCACCGTGCTGGTCGAGCTCAGCGAGGAGCTGGCCGAGCACGACGTCGGCGTCGCCCGCGAGTGCGACGTCGATGGCGCGGTTGTTGCCGATCTCGTCCGGGTTGATGTCGATCTGTATGACCTTCGCGTCGGCGTTCCAGCGCGGAGGTTGTCCGTACGACCACATGAAGTTCAGGCGCGAGCCGACGACGAGGACGACGTCGGCGCCGCCCATCGCCTTCGAGCGCGCCGCCGGAACGTGGCTCGGATGCTCGAATGGCACGATTCCGCGCGCCGCCTGAGACACGAGAACCGGGCTCTGAAGGCGCTCGAGAAGGGCAACGAGCGCGTGGGAGGCGTCGGCCCAGAAGACGCCGCTGCCGGCCAGGACGAGTGGGCGCTCGGCCCCGGCGAGCAGCTCGGCCGCGGCACTCACGGTATCCGGGTCGGCAGCCGGTCGCGCCCGCGCGCTCGCCCCGACCCGAGCAGGCTCCATGACGAGCTCGCTTCGCAAGACGTCGGAGGGCATTTCGAGCAGTACCGGACCGGGCCTTCCCAATCGGGCAACCCTGAGTCCACGCTCGACGTATTCGGGCAATCGGGCCGCGTCGAGGACACTTGCCGCCCATTTGGTGATCGGACGCATGAACGAGAGCTGATCCATGTCATGCAGCGCACCGAGGTCTGACTGAGCAAGCGGCGCGCGCCCGACGATCACGACCATCGGCGAGCCGCTCGACCACGCGTGTGCGACCCCGGAAGCGCTGTTCGTCAGCCCCGGGCCGGCGGCGACCATGGCAACTCCAGGTCGACCGGTCGCCCGCGCGTACCCGTGCGCCATATGCGCGGCCGCCTCTTCATGCCGCACATCGATTACGCGCAACCCGAGCTCCGGAAACGCGTCGACAACCGGGGTCGTATGCCCACTCATGAGCGTGAAGACGACATCGACCCCGCAGTCGGCGAGAGCTTGCGCGGTGACGTGTCCTGGGGAAAGGTCAGCCATGGGACGAGCGTACCGCGGGCGTAACACAGCCGCCGCCAATACCAGCTTTGGCCGGGGCATGTATACCCTTTTGGCTATGAGCGAAAAACAGTCCAGGCAAAGTTGGCAGAGCGAGCGCCAGCGTTGGGAGAACGAGACGGTGGCGCCGTTCATCGACCGGCGTCCCGAGCGGCTCGAGCAGTTCGAGACGCTGTCGGGTACCGAGGTCGAGCGCCTGTACACGCCCGAACACGTCGAGCACGATGGCGGAGACGGCGGTTTCCCGGGTGAGTTCCCCTACCTCCGCGGGCCCTATCCGACGATGTACCGCGCGCGCCCGTGGACGATGCGCCAGATCGCCGGCTTCGGCCGACCCGAGGACACGAACCAGCGTTTGCGCTACCTGATCGCGCAGGGCCAGACCGGCATCTCGATCGACTTCGACATGCCGACGCTGATGGGCTACGACTCCGACAACGTCATGTCCTTCGGCGAGGTCGGGCGTGAGGGAGTCGCCGTCGACCACGTCGAGGATCTTGCCGGCGTGCTCGAGGGCATCGACATCTCGGAGATCTCGGTCTCGATGACGATCAACCCGACGGCCTGGGCGATGCTGGCGAAGCTGCTCGTCGTCGCCGAGGAGCGCGGGATCGAGTGGTCGAGCCTCGCAGGGACGACGCAAGCGGACATCGTCAAGGAGTTCATCGCCCAGAAGGAGTGGATCTTCCCCGTCGAGCCCTCGCTCAGGCTGCTCCGCGACATGCTGGCGTTCGGCGCCGAGCACCTGCCGCGCTGGAACCCCATCAACGTCTCGGGATACCACGCGCGCGAGGCCGGATGCACGGCTGTGCAGGAAGTCGCCTTCACGCTCGCGGCCGGCATCACCTACGCCGAGCGCGCCACCGCCGCCGGGACGCCATTCGACGAGTTCGCGCCACGCCTGTCCTTCTTCTTCATCTCGCACTCCGACTTCCTCGAGGAGGTCGCCAAGTTCAGGGCAGCCCGCCGGCTCTGGGCCCGGATCGCCAGGGAGCGCTTCGACGCCCAGAAGCCCGAATCGATGCGGCTGCGCTTCCACTGCCAGACCTCGGGCTCGGCGCTGACCGCGGCGCAGCCGCTCAACAACGTCGTTCGCGGCTCGCTCCAGGCACTCGCCGCGGTACTCGGCGGCGCGCAGTCACTGCACGTCTCGGGCATGGACGAGGCGCTGACGATCCCGTCCGAGGAGGCGATGAAGGTCTCGCTGCGGACGCAGCAGATCATCCTCGACGAGAGCGGCGTCGCGAGCACGATCGACGCGCTCGGCGGCTCCTACGCGATCGAGGCGATGACCGACCAGATCGAGCGCGAGGCCCGCGAGCTGATCGACGAGATCGACGAGCGCGGCGGCACGGTCGCCTGCATCGAGTCGGGCTGGTTCCAGCAAGAGATCGCCGACTCGGCCTACCAGTTCCAGCTCAAAAAGGAGGCGGGCGAGCGGGTGATCGTCGGCGTCAACGCCTACCGCGACGAGAACCCAGGCGTCCTTCCCTTCGAGCTGCACCGGAACGCGCCCGATACCGAGGAGCGCAAGATCGCCGAGCTCGACGAGTTCCGCGCCGAGCGCGACCAGGAAGCCGTCGATCGCGCGCTCGATGAGCTGGCCGCCGTCGCCGAGGGCGACGAGAACATCATGCCGGCGACGCTGAACGCGGTCCGCGCTCGCGCAACGACGGGCGAGATCGTCGAGAGGCTCCGCGTCGTGTTCGGCACGTACGTCGAGACCGCCGTCTTCTAGACGATGGCTCAGCAGATCCGCGTTCTGATGGCCAAGATCGGGCTCGACGGCCACGATCGCGGCGTCAAAGTGGTCGCGCGCGCCCTCCGTGACGCCGGCATGGAGGTTGTCTACACCGGGCTGCACCGCCGCCCAGAGGAAGTTGTGCGCGTCGCGATCGACGAGGACGTCGACGTGATCGGCGTCTCGATCCTCTCGGGAGCGCACATGCACATCTTCCCGCGCGTGATCGAGCTACTGACAGCCGAGGACGCCCACGACGACATCATCCTGATCGGCGGCGGCACGATCCTTCCCGAGGACATCCAGGCGCTGCACGAGATGGGCGTCCACAAGGTGCTCGGGGTCGACACGCCGCTCGACGAGATCGTCGAGACGATCGAGACGGCGGTCGCCGCCAAACGGTCGCGCTGATGTCGGCGCCCTGGCCCTCGAGCGGGCGCATCGAGCTGCCCGAGAACGACGCGCCGCACTGGGCGCCCGAGGAGACGATGGACCCCGAAGAGCGGCGGGGCGTCATTTTCGACAAGCTCCGCCAGCAGATCCGCTACTGCTGGGAGCGCTCGCCCTTCTACCGCGAGCTCTGGACCGAGGCTGGTGTCTTCCCAGAGACGTTGCGAGCGCTCGGCGACTTACGTCACTTCCCGTTCGTGAAGAAGGCCGCGATGCGCGCTGACCAGGCGGCGCACCCGCCCTTTGGCTCGAACGTCTGCTGCCCGCCCGAGGCGATCGCGCATCTGCACGGCACCTCGGGCACCACCGGCCGCCCGACGGCGTTCGCCATCTCGCGAGACGACTGGCTGCGGATCGCCGCAGCGCACGCGCGGATCATGTGGAGCTTCGGCATCCGCCCTCGCGACACGGTCTTCATCGGCTCGTTCTTCAGCCTCTATCTCGGCAGCTGGGGCGCGCTGATCGGAACCGAGGCGCTCGGCGCACGGGCGTTCCCATTCGGCGCCGGCGTTCCCGGGCAGACCGAGCGCGCGCTCGAGTACCTCGACCTGATCAGACCGACCGCGTTCTACGGCACCCCCTCCTACGCCCTCTATCTCGCCAACACTGCCCGCAAGCACAGCGCCGACCCGAAGGACTTCGGCTTCCGCGTCATGTTCTTCTCGGGCGAGCCGGGCGCCGGGATCCCCGCCACCAAGAAGCGCATCGAGGACACGTTCGGCGCGATCTGCATCGATCAGGGCTCGATGGCCGAGATGACGCCCTGGATGACGAATTCGGAGTGTGCCGAGCGCACGGGCATGCACCTGTGGGAAGACATCGTCTACACCGAGATCGTCGACCGCGAGAGCGGCGAGCCGATCGAGGGAGACGGCGAAGGCGTCCCGGTGTACACCCACCTCGACCGGACGTCGCAGCCGATGATCCGGCTGTACTCGGGCGACCTGACCCGCGTGTCGAGCGAGCCGTGCCCATGCGGGCGCACCTACCGCCGCCTGCCAGATGGCCTCTACGGGCGCGTCGACGACATGCTGATCATTCGCGGCGTCAACGTCTATCCGAACGTGGTCGAGAACGCGCTCGGCGGCGTCACCGGCGTCGGCTCGGAGTACCGGATCGTGGTCGAGCGCCCCGACGAGCTCGACGTATTCCGGCTCGAGATCGAGTCGAATGATGGCGCCGTGGCCAATGCGGTGCGTGACCGTGTGAAGTCGGCTGTCGGCGTCAGCCCAGACGTCGTCGTCCACCCGCCGGAGACGCTCGAGACGACCGAGTTCAAGTCGCGGCGAATCGACGATAGGCGAGCCACTCGGACCCCGGCGTCGGCTGGCTAGGCCTGCGAGCATCCGTCTTAAGAGACGACGATGAGGAAGCAACTAGCGGCGGGAGCTCCGCCTGGAGCCGTCGCGCAAGTGCATGCCTGTCGACGGTCTTGTTTGCTCGGCGCGAGCCTCGAACGACACCCGCTGGTGCGAGCGTACAGCTCTAGCCCGCCGCGCCCGCGGCGTCGCGCGATTGCTTCGCCAGACAAACTGCGAGGGGGAGGCCAATACCTCCCCCTCGCAGCTTCATGTTTCGCACTAGCCGCTAGGCGTAATGACAGCGCTCGTGCTTCGCATTTGTCGCGTAACGAATGAGTACGCGCTTCTTCTTGTAGACGGCCTTGCGGAGCTTCTTAGCCTGGTAGGCGCTGGCACCCTTGCGGCTGCCGACCTTTGAGGCCGCGTGATCGTACCTGCCGAAGTATCGCTTGGCCCAGTCTCTGGTGCGCTCGATCTTCTTGCCGTAGTTGGCACCACTTGACCTGGACCCGGTTTGTGTTGTCGGTTTAGGTTGCTCGGGTGTGTAGGGGTTCTCGCTTCCAGGTGGTGGCGAGTTCGGTGGGTGTTTGGTAGCCGATCCCGGAGTGGGGTCGGTGCTGGTAGCTGTTGACGTAGCTGGTGATGTCCTGTCTGGCGTGGTCGAGGGTTTCCCATTCGGCGCGCCAGGCGAGCCGTTTCTTGAACTGGCCAAACCAGGACTCGATGAAGGCCTGGGACTCGGGGTCGCGGTAGCCGCCGCGTCGGTGCGCGATCCCACGGTCGGTGAGATGGCGGCGGAAGCCTCTGCTGGTGAATTGCGGGCCGTTGTCGGTGCCGAGCGTGAGCTGGCCGGGCTCGATATGGCGCACGGCGAGCGCGTGCTCGAGACAGTCGATCGCCTCCTTGGTTCGAGCTCTGAGGTCGAGTGTCCAGGCGGTGATCTCGCGCGTTAGGCAGTCGATGATTGCGTGCATGTACGCCCAGCCGTGCTGGGCGACCCAGAGCTTCGTCATGTCCATGTGCCAGAGCTCGTCAGGCCGGGTGACCTGGAAGAAACCAGGACGCGCTCGCCTACCCGTGTGGCGGGTCGGCTGCAACAGCTTGTGCTCGCGCATGATCCGCTGCACCCGCTTGCGATTCACCGGCTCACCCAGCTCCCGCGTCGCGAGCGCTGCCACCATCCGCGTCCCGTCGGTCGGGTTGGCCTTGGCGACCTCGACGATTGCCGCATCCGTGTTTGAGACCCTGCCCGGGCCTGCTTGGCGTGGTCGGCGCCGGGGAACGCGGTAGATCGCCTGGCGTGAGATGCCTGCCACTCGCGCGACCACCGAAGGCCGGCGTCCCTGAGCGAGCTCGGCACGGGCTCTGGACACGCGGACGCTCACGTCCAGTCCCGCAACAGTTCCCCCGCTACCTCAAGCCCCTACGTCTTCTTCCCCAACGCACGCTCGAGCCGCGCCATCCGCTTCCTGGCGTCCTTCAGCTCCTGCTCACGCGGATCCCTGGCGCGCTCCCTCGCGGAGCGCAACGCCTCGGTGCCGCCCTCCAACAGACGGTCACGCCACCCCTAGTACAGCGTCTCGGCGATCTCGTGCTCGCGACAGACGTCGCGCACGCTCCGGTCGCCGCGCAGACCGGCGAGCACGATCTCCGCCTTCCGCTCAGGCGACCACTTCCGACGATCCCGTTTCTCGCTCACAAGACCAACCCCCAAGTCTCATGAACAACCATCCCCCAAGCCCACCAGCCCAGGCAACCGTCAACGCACCACCAGGGTCCAGGTCACTACCAACCACCGCCTTTCAAGCCGAGCCATGCCGCCCGCAAATGAATCGATCATGGTCCTCCCTCCATGTGCCGCGGTCAAATGCCGTGGCGATGTATCCGCTACTCGTATCAACAGTGCCGGATAGCCCCCCGGGCTACGACATGTCTTAAGAAAGCCAGTGTGGGTGGTCTTAGGCCTACCCGCAAGAGGCAAATACATGAGCTGTCGCCTACGGCATTCGCACTACCTATTCCTACGGGTGCAGTAGGGTGAGCATGGCTGCAATCGTGAGAACATGGCGATCGAGCGGCCGAGGCCTAGCTCTGAGCCCTAGTCGCCGGGGTCGTCGCGTCCCAGCACGCCGCCGGGTCCTCTGCGGTGCTTTGGCCGTGCTCCGATCGACGACCGGCGAGCTACACGCCGGCGTCAACCGTTAGGCCAAGAACGGTCTCTCCTCGACAACGCCGCTCCCGGCCTGAGAGAATCCCTCTCGCTCAACACGCGAGGAGGAAGCAATGGGTTCTGATCTGAAGGGCGTCACGAGTCAGCGCGGCACGACGCTTGTCGATCTGTCATGCGAGCTGTTCAACGGCATGCCTGCGCACGCGCTGTTCCCCTCTCCGATCATCTTGCCCTATGCCGACCACCTGCAGGCCAAGGCCGCCGGGCTCGGTGTGCCGGGCGACCCGATGACGTACGCGATCAACTACATCTCGATGCTCGAGCACGTCGGTACGCACGTCGACGCGCCGTACCACATCGGCGCGGACGGGGCCACGATCGATCAGATGTCGCTCGACTGGTTCACGGGCAAGGCCGTCGTGCTCGACTTCACCCACATCGAGGACCTCGCGTTCATCGACGTCGAGGACATGGAGAAGGCCGAGAAGGCATCGGGCATTGAGATCGACGGGCACATGGTCTTCATGTGCACCGGCTTCCACGCCCGCCACTGGCCAAACCGCGAGATCGTCACGAACAACCCCGGCCTCACATACGAGGCCTCGGAGTGGCTGGCCGAGCGCTCCCGCGTGCACGGCGTCGAGGGCCCCTCGACCGACACCGCTGGCACCAAGGAGTTCCCCAACCATCGCGTCTGCCGCGACAGGGGGATGATCCACTACGAGTTCCTCTGCAACATGGAACCGCTGATCGGCAAGGGCGCGTTCATCGCCCACGGCTACCCACTCAAGTGGAAGGACGGGACGGGCTCGCCGGTGCGGGTCGTGGCCGAGTTCGCGTGAGCGGCCTGGCCAGCTACGCGAGCAGGCACGTCAACTAGCCATGTGCGGCGACCTCGAGCACTATCACGGCACTGCAGACGGCAGGGACGAGTTCGTCCTCGACACACCGCAGATGCGCGACTTCATCGCAAGCGTCCGCGAGCAAATCGCGGCGGCCGACTCTCCGGAAGCCGCCTGCGCGGCGATCGAGCCGAGCTTCGCCGAGCTCATGGACGACGACGCCTGGCTTCCCGCTGCGTACCAGCAGGACGCGCCGGAGAGCGGCATGGGCCAGGGCATTGGCCAGTGGCTGCTCTTCCGGGCCGGCGACGGCTCGCTGGCACTCTTCTCGCTCGTCGTTCCACCCGAGGCGATGACGCCGGTCCACGACCATCTCGCCTGGGGACTCGTGGGTCTTTACCGAGGCACGCAGGACGACGAGGTCTACGAGCGCGGCGACGGCGTGACGCGCCTCGCGCGCGAGCAGGCGCTCGCGCCTGGCGACTTCTACACGTTGATCCCGCCCGATGGCGACATCCACCGCGTGAAGACGACGTCAGACGTCACGTCCGTCTCGATCCACCTGCTCACGAACGACACCGGCTGCGTCTGGCGACATCGCTTCGAGCCGGACTCGGACGAGGTGAAGCCGTTCAAGAGCGGCTACGTGAACGCTGAATGCGACGAAGAAGAAGACGCCGCCGCGGCGTGAGCCGCAGCGCCGACCGAAGAAGGAGACCCAATGGCCCGCCGCGTGATCGACCTGAGCCAGCCGCTATCGAAGGACTCGCAGCTGCATCCGTTCTTCCCGACGGTGCAGATCCTGCGCCACATTCAGCACGCCGACTCTGAGCCGGGCCGACCCTCCTTCGACGCCGAGATCATCGTCACCTCCAACCACGCGGCGACGCACGTCGACGCGTACGCGCACTATGACGGGCGCCCCGACGCACCGAAGATCGCCGAGATACCGCTCGACACGTTCTGCGGTGAGGCGATCTGCATCGACGTGCGCGAGTACCCGAAGGCCCACGAGGTGACGCCTGACGAGATCGAGAAGGCGCTCGACGCCGGCGGCCTCGACGTGCGTGAGGGCGACATCCTCCTCTTCTGCACCGACCACTACAACAAGACCGTCGGAACGCAGGCCTTCCTCGACGGCTTCTCGGGCGTGGCGCCCGAGAGCGTGACCTGGATGAGCGAAAAGGGCGTGAAGATCTTCGGGGTCGAGACGATCAGCCCCGACATCGTCTACGAGAACGACGACTACAAGACCCATGCCAAGTGCGCCGAGCACCGGCTCACGCACTACGAGAACCTGAACAACCTGAAGGACGTCGTCAACAAACGCTTTGACTTCTTCGGCTTCCCGCTCAGACTCGTCCCGGCGGCCGGCTCGCCGATTCGCGCGGTCGGCATCGTCGAGGACTGATCCAGCGAGAGACCAGGGCAGGCGTGATGGCGGCGAGCGAGGACAGCCGGCAGTTCGCGGTCGCAGTCGACATCGGCGGGACGTTCACCGACCTCGTCGCCGTCGACCAGGCGAGCGACGAGCTGGTCCTGGCCAAGCGCCCGTCGGTTCCCGGTGATTTCCTGCGCGGAGTCGACGCGGTGCTCGAGTCGCTCGAGGGCGGCGCTGTCGGGCAGTTCCGGCACGGGACGACGGTTGGTACCAACGCCATCATCCAGCGAAACGGTGCATGCACCGGGCTGATCACAACGCACGGGTTCCGCGACGTCCTGCTCGCGGCGCGCGCGAGCCGTCCCGATCTGTACGACTCGGACTGGGACCCGCCCCCCTCCCTGATCCCGCGGTCTCGGATCGTGACCGTGGAGGAGCGCGTCGACTACCGCGGCGAGGTCGTCGTCCCGCTCGCCGAGGACGGCGTCAGGGACGCCGCTCGCTCGCTTGGACGGCTCGGTGTCGACGCCGTCGCGATCTGCTTCATCAACTCGTTCATCAATCCGTCCCACGAGCAGCGGGCACTCGAGATCGTCCGGGACGAGCTGCCCGACGCCTTCGCCTGCGCCAGCAGCGCGATCGTGCCCGAGATCAGGGAGTTCGAGCGAACGAGCACCACCGTCGTCAACGCCTACCTCGGCCCGCTTCTCGCCAGCTACCTCCAACGGCTCGAAGAGATCCTCGAGGGCCACGCGTTGACGGGCGGCGTGCTGGTGACGCACTCCGGTGGCGGACTGATGAGCTCGAGCGCGGCGAGCGAGGCGCCGGCGCGCGTCTGCCAGTCGGGGCCGGCCGCCGGTGTCATGGGGGGTCTGGCCGTGGCGCGCCGACTCGGCCTCGCCAACGTGATCACGCTCGATATGGGCGGAACGAGCGCCGACATCTCTGTCGTCGTCGACGGCGCGCCGCTCCTGCGCTCGGACTGGAACGCCGAGTTCAACATCCCGATCACCTTCCCCGCGGTCGACGTGGTAACGATCGGTGCCGGTGGCGGCACGATCGCGTGGATCGACTCCGCGGGCGCGCCCCACAGCGGCCCGCACAGCGCCGGAGCAGCGCCGGGGCCCGCCTGCTACCAGCGCGGCGGCGAGGAGCCAACGAACACCGACGCCAACGTCGTCCTCAACCGGCTGCGAGCCGAGGCCTTCATGGGCGGCGAGCGCGAGATCACGCTCAGCCCCGATGCCGCCCGCGCGGCGGTCGAGAAGCGGATCGCCGAGCCACTCGGCTCGTCAGTTCCGGCGGCAGCCGCCGCCGTGCTCAGGCTCTCGAACGCGTCGATGATCAACGCGATCCGCCTGATGACGGTGCAGCGCGGGCTCGACCCACGCGGCTTCTCGCTCGTCGCCTTCGGCGGTGCCGGCCCGTTGCACGCGGCAGATCTCGCGGCGGAGATGGGGATCCCGGAGCTCGTCATACCGACGTTCCCCGGGCTGGTCTCGGCCATGGGTGCGCTCCAGATCGACCTGCGCCACGACTTCGTCCGGCCGATCTTCCAGACCGCTGCTCGCTACGACGCCGATGCCGTTGGCCGCGCGATCGAAGAGCTCGTCGAGGAGATGGCGGCCGTGCGCGAGCGCGAGCCCGCAACGGAGTGGGTGGTCGAATGGCATGCCGACTGCCGCTACTACGGCCAGGTATCGGGGTACCTGACGATTCCCGTCGACTCGCCAGATCCCGAGTCGCTTCCTGACGGGCTGGTCGCGCGATTCCACGCAGGCCACGAGCGGGAGTTCGGCTACGCGCTCACCGCAGATGTCGCCGACGTCGAGTTCGTCAACCTCCGGGCCGCGCTGCTCGGGCAGATGGAACCGATCGCCCTCCCGAGCCGGCCTGAGTCAGCCAACCGGTCGGCGAGAGCTGCCGAGCCGGCGTACTTCTTCGCGGAAGCAGGGTTCGTCGATACGCAGTTCATCGCGCGCGACTCGCTCACGCGCGACGACATCGTCGACGGCCCGGCGGTGATCGAGGAATGGGACTCGACGACCGTCGTGCCACCGGGCGCCCGCGCCCGTGTCGTCGGCGAGGGTGAGCTAGTCGTCGAGCTCGAATCAGCCGCCGGCGCAGGCCGGAAGCGCGACCAGCGGCGAGGCCGCGTCTAGCCATGTCCGCCGACCCCGTCACGCTCGAGGTCCTACGCAGCGCCTTCCGCGCGATCTGCAACGAGGCGAGCGCGCTGCTCGCGCGCGTCGCCTACGCCGCCACGATCACCGAGGGGCACGATCACTCCGGCGCGTTGCTCACCCGCGACGGCGATCTGATCGCACACGGCCAGCGCGACCAGGCCGCGCACCTGGGCACCTTCGAAGAGTCGGTCAAGACCACGATCGAACACGCAGAGGGCTTCAAGCATGGCGACGTCTACGTCTTCAACGACCCCTATCTC
>CBDCXJ010000019.1:0-104799 GCA_965223695.1 Gaiellaceae bacterium
AACGACCACACCGCTCCCTCAATCGCCAACCACCGATACAACGGCTGCAGACGCTCAGACAGAACAACCTAGCTAGGACCTACACCTAGCCACCGCTACCCCCAGACGCCGCCTGGTAGGTCGAGATCGAGCGCCCCGCGCTGATAACACTCGGGATCGTCGTAGGCGGTGCCGGCGCGTCGCTCGCGAGCGTAGGTGTAGTTGCTGCGCTCGACGAACGCTGAGAACGCCCTGTTGCCGCCGAGTCGCTCAGCGGTGAACGCGGCGAGCTGTATCGCGTAGCAGTCGGCGATGCCTTCTTCAGGGATGCCGCCGAGGTGCATGGCCTCATGTGTCAGCGCGCCGATCACTATCGCGGAGAGCTCGTCGAAGGAGCGATCGTCTTCCTTGACGATCTTGTCGAGCGTCCTGCAGGCCCAGGTCGAAAGGTTGATCACACGCTCGGGTTGGGGCACCCAGCCCATGAGGTCGGCCGCGAACTCGACGCGGCGGGAACGGAACTCCTTGAGGATCGCCTGGAAGTCAGCGAGATCCCAGCAGACCACGAGCGGCTCGCGTGAGCCGAGCCGCTTGTCGAGGGGGGCCGCGTACGCGAGCACTTCTCCGGCGATCCTGCTGTAGACGGGGTCAACGTGGCTTTCGTTCCACGAGCCACCGACGCGGATACAACGGGATGTCACGTCGACGCCGACGTCGTCGGCACTCACGTATGCGTGGTCGACCGGGCAATGCGCTTCGGCTCGCAGCTGTAGCGCCTGTACCGCCTGGAATGCTTCGGGCACGCCCGTTCCGGCACCGTGGCCACTTGTCGTGTGCATGACCACGCCCCCGCACGCGCACAGGGCGATGGCGAGAATCGCTGCGAGCTGGAAGGAGCGCCGCTTCGGCCCCTGTTCCTTGACGATCCTGCGTGCCACCGTGGCCCCCTTGCGTCTGCGGATCGCCTTGTGCGATCCGTCTGGGAGCCACCGTCGAAGAGGGCCGTAAGGGCCCCCTCAATGGGGCGCAAGGGCGGCCTAAAGGCAGCGCAAGGTCAGTGCGAAAGCGCTCCATGGCGCAGAAAATCTGCGCTTGCTAGCGTCCCGAGCCCGCTCATGGAGTTCCGGATACTCGGCCCGCTTGAAGTCCTCGTCGATGGGCGGAAGCTGCCGCTGGCGTCCAAGAAACAGCGGGCCCTACTCGCGGTGCTGCTGCTAAATGCCGGCCAGATCGTCTCTCGCGATCGGCTTCTTGACGCGCTCTGGGAGGAATCGCCGCCGGCGTCAGGGATAGCCGCGCTGCGCGTTCACGTCTCGGAACTTCGGAAGCTCCTTGACGAAGACCGAGAGGGCGGCGGGTCGAAGACGCGTCTTCTAACCGCCGATCCGGGCTATCTAGTCGACGTGAAGCGCGACGAATTCGACCTCAACATCTTTGAAAGGCTCGTCGAGGACGGCAGCAGAGCCCTTGGAGCAGGCGAAATCGCAACCGCCTCAGAGGTCCTGGGCGAGGCCATATCGCTCTGGCGCGGCCCTGCGCTTGCGGACTTCACCTACGACGCGTTCGCTCAACAGGCAATCGGCCGTCTCGAGGAGCTCCGTCTCGTTGCGCTCGAGCGAAAGATCGAAGCAGAGCTCGCCCTCGGGCGTCACGCCGACCTTGTTCCTGAGCTCGAACAGCTCGTCTCCGCAAATCCACTGACGGAGCGACTTCGTGGCCAGCTCATGCTCGCCCTCTACCGGGCCGACCGTCAGGCGGACGCTCTCGCGACCTATCAGGATGCCCGTCGCACGATGTCGGACGAGCTCGGGATCGAACCCGGCCGCGCGCTCCAGGAGCTCGAGCAGTCGATCCTGCGCCGAGACAGCTCGCTGTCTCCGAGCGCGCCGGACACGCCTGCGCCGGCTGCAACACCGGCCCAACCGCCCGCGATCGAGGCACGTGACCGCTCGCTCCTGGTTGTACTCGAGAGCGATGCGAGCCTCGACTCGATGCTCGGCGTCGCCGAGCCTCTCGCGGCGCACCCCCCTGGTGAGCTCGTGTTGGTGCGCCTGGTGCGTGATGCCGGCGAGCTTGGGCGGGCGACCGACGCCGTCCACAGCCGCTGCGAAATCCTCGAGCAGCGCGGGACACCCACGAGGGGTATGGCGTTCACCTCCGCCTCCCCCGGTGAAGACGTCACGAAACTCGCGCGGCAACAAGACGCCGACCTCGTGCTGTTCGGCGTCGCACCCGACCAGCTCGAAGAACGAGACCTCGACACGAATCTCGAGGCTGTGCTCGGCGCGGCGCCGTGCGATGTCGCACTCGTGGCAACTCGCGCGGCGTCTGTCCCGACCCCGGACCGGATCCTCGTTCCGATGGGCGGAGCCGAGCACGAGTGGGCCGCCGTCGAGGTGGGAGCGTGGCTAGCCAGCGCCTTGGACGCGCCGTTGGCGCTCCTCGGCGTCGAGGGCACGGAGACCGAAGGCGGCGACGCGAGCCGCCTGCTCGGCCATGCCTCGCTCGCGATTCAGCGCGTGCTCCGCGTCGCGGCCAAGCCGCAGCTGATCGAGCCCGGCGACGAAGCAGTGGTGGAAGCAGCGGGCGATGCCGGGGTCGTGGTCATGGGCCTTTCCGACCGCTGGCGCCGCGACGGCCTCGGCGCAACGCGGCTCGGTGTGGCGACGAAGGCGCGTGCTCCGACTCTGATCGTGCGCCGCGGACTCCGTCCGGGCGGACTCGCACCGCGAGCCAGTCTGACTCGCTTCAGCTGGGCGCTGTCCGGTCAGTTCGGGTAGATGTCGAGCCGGCTGGGCGACGATCCCCGTGTCGGCACCGAGATCGCCGGCTATCGCATCGAGGCGCTCGTGGGTCGCGGCGGCATGGGCGTCGTGTATCGCGCTCACGACATGGCCCTCGACCGTCCCGTCGCACTGAAGATCATCGCTCCTGCGCTCGCTGAGAGCGAGCGATTCCGAGCTCGCTTTCTCCGCGAATCACGCATCGCCGCATCGATCGACCACGCCAACATCGTTCCCATTCACGATGCGGGCGAATACCGCGGCCAGCTTTACATCGCCATGCGCTACGTCGAAGGCACCGACCTCGACGCACTCCTCCAAGCCGCGGGAGCGCTCGAGCCTGAACGCGCGCTCGCGCTCTTGAGCCAGGCGGCAAGCGCACTCGACGCAGCACATCAGCGCGGCCTGGTCCACCGAGACGTCAAACCCGCGAACATGCTGATCACCGCCGAGGCCGGACGGGACGAGCACGTCTACCTCTCAGACTTCGGCCTCGCCCGCGACAGCGGCACCCGCGAACCCGGCGAGACCGACCAGGCCCTGGCACTCCGCGCAAGCGGTTCCCTGGGAACGATCGACTACGCAGCCCCGGAGCAGATCGAGGGCAAACCCGCCGACCCACGCACCGACGTCTACGCGCTCGGCTGCGTTCTGCACGAGTGTCTCACCGGGCGCGTGCCCTATGAATCGGACGCACCGGTCGGCGTCGTGTTCGCGCACCTCAGCGAGACGCCGCCCAAGCCGAGCGAACTCAGACCCGCCCTTGGGGCAGGCATCGACGATGTCGTCGCACGAGCGCTGGCCAAGGAGCCAGGCGAGCGGTACTCGACTTGTGGCGAATTAGCCGACGCGGCCCGAAAGGTGCTCCTGCCCGAGCCCGGGCTGCGCGAGCGGCTCGGGCGCAGGGGCATGGTCGGCATCGCGGCGCTCGTCGTACTCATCGCAGTTGCTGCGCTCGTCCCCGTTCTGCTCCTCAGCGGGACAGAGCAACCGGCGGGCACGACCGACATCAACGGCCCGACGCTCCAGCGGATCGATCCTGAGACGAACCGGCTCGTCAAATCGATCGAGCTGGACTCGCTCGCTGACGACATTACGGCCGGCGCAGGAGGAGGATGTCCCGGTGGCCGTGGATTTTCGTGGCGGCGGTCCCGGGTTTGGTGGGTAGGCGGTGAGGAGGGTAGCGGGCTCCTCGTTCGCAGTCGGGACGGTGGGCTGATCGAGTTCGTGCTCGATCGCGATGACGAGTTTGGCGAGGTCGTGGTAGCCGATGATCCGACGGAATTGGTGTTCGGCTTCGAGCATCCCGGCCGCTGTCCAGCGCAGGCACATCTCGCCGGATTGCCAGCGCTTGGTGTTGCGGCTGGTGCGCCGGCAGATCTCGATCATCGACTCGCACGGGTTCGTGCTCTCGAGGGTGCGCTTCAGGTTGCCGCGGATCCCGAGCCGGGTGAGGGTGAGTGTCTCGTCGAGGCCTTCGCGCAGCGAGGCTGCGGCGCCGGGACGCGACCGCTCGAGTTCCGTGGCGAGCGCGTGTAACTCGCTGCGCGCTCGCTCGTGGTCGTGCTCGGCCCAGGCCTGGCGGAGCCGACGTTTGATCGGAGGCCGGTCGCGCTCCGGGAGATGCTCGAGCACGTTTCGTTCCTTGTGGCGGAGACAGCGCTGGACGGGCGCGTCCTGGCCGAAGACATCGCGGATCGCTTTGCGCAGCGCCTTGGAGCCGTCGATCACAAACAGGATGCCCTGCTCGGTGTCGAGCCCACGCTCGACCAGATCGGAGAGCAGCGCCCTCGCCACGGTCGCGTTCTCGCTCGAGCCCTCCCACAGCCCCAGCGGGATCTTGACGCCCTCGGTGGTGATCCCGAGCGCGACGATGTTCGTGCGCCCTTTCAGCTCGATCCCGTCGAGCATCATCACCGCCAGCCTGACGTCGTCGAGGCGGCGGCTCATCAGCTCCTCAAGCGCCACGCGGGTGCGCTCAACGAACGCCCGCGACACCGACGACTTCGACGTCGAGCGCGCCTTGGTCTCGACGCCAGTGCCGACCGGCTCCTGCGTTCGCGCGTAGCGGCGCGTCGAGACGCCGGCAAGCATCCGCTCCAACACGACCCGCGAGAGCAGATCACGATCGGCGAAATGCTCGTACGTCGCCAGCCTGACCTCGCGTGATCCGTCCGCTGTGCGAACACGCGGCCGCTCAACCTGGACGCGCCGCCCGCCTAGCTGTAAGTCCTAGCTAGGTTGTTCTGTCTGAGCGTCTGCAGCCGTTGTATCGGTGGTTGGCGATTGAGGGAGCGGTGTGGTCGTTCGTGATTGTAGAAGTAGAGCCAGCCGGGGAGGGCGTGTTGGCGTTGGTGTGAGTTGGCGTAGATGGCGGCGTAGGCCCAGCCTGCGAGCATGGTGCGGATGAAGCGTTCTGCTTTGCCGTTGGTGCGTGGGCGGTAGGGGCGGGTGCGTAGGTGTTTGATCCGGAGTGCTTTGCAGGCGAGGGCGTGGATGGTGGCGCGGTAGCAGGAGCCGTTGTCGGTCATGACCCGCTCGATTTGGATCCCGTGCGCGCGGAAGTGGGCGATTGCGCGACGGAGAAAGCCGACCGCTGTGGCTGCCTTCTCGTCTTCGAGCACTTCGACGTAGGCGAGCCGGGTCGCGTCATCGACGCAGACGTGGACGTATTCCCAGCCGATCCCGCGGCGTCTCTTTCTGCGGTTGCCCGTGACACGGTGGCCGGGACGAGCAATACGGCCGAGCTTCTTGATGTCGATGTGGAGGAGCTCGCCTGGCCGTTTGCGCTCGTAGCGGTTCGCAGGCTCGGCCGGCTCGAGCCCAGACAGCTTGCCCAGCCCGATCCTGGTCAGCACCGCTGAGACGGTCGAGTGCGGCATCCTCAGACACTCTGCGATCTCGGCGCCCGTCATCCGCAACCGGCGCAATGCCGCGATCGCCACGACCCGCTCCTCGGGTGTGCGATGCGGGATCACGCTAGGCGCCGAGCTGCGATCGTGCAGCCCCGGCTTGCCCTCCTCGCGAAAACGACGCAACCACTTCGAGAGCGTACGCACACTCACACCAGCCGCCTCGGCAGCCCGAGCAAGCGTCCAGCCCTCCTGCTCGACCCGGCCAACCGCCAAACAACGACTACGCAGACATGTCCTCGCGTTACCGTGCAACTTCATCCGGAACCCTCCTTGGCACTGGTGGCTTCGACACCCCCAGCCTCCAAGCAGGCCCGGATGGAACAACCTAGCTAGGACTTACACCTAGTGCACCGCGATGTCAAGCCAGCGAACATGCTGTTGACCGAGGAGGCGGGCCGTGGCGAGCACGTCTACCTGTCGGACTTCGGTTTGGCCCGGGAGAGCGGGGCGCGCGAGCCCGGCGACAGCGACGAGACAATCGCGCTCAGGGCGTCGGGGTCGCTGGGGACGATCGATTACGCCTCCCCCGAGCAGATCGAGGGGAAAGCGGCGGACGCTCGCACGGATGTCTACTCGCTGGGGTGTGTGCTGTACGAGGCGCTGACGGGCCGACCACCGTTCGGTGCCGAGTCGCCGGTCCAGGTGGCGTTCGGGCATCTGAGCGAGCAGCCTCCGAAGGTCAGTGCGTCCAACGCGGAGTTAGACACTGCCATTGACGCGGTGGTCGAGCGAGCGATCGCCAAGAAGCCGGACGACCGGTACCCGACTTGTGGCGAGCTCGTCGAAGCCGCCGCAGGCCTGCTGCTCCCGAAGCCAAGCCTGCGCCAACGGCTCGGACGCCGCGGCATCGCCGGAATCACAGCTGCGCTTGCTCTCGTCGTCGCTGCCGCGCTGATTCCCACGCTCCTGCTCACCATCGGCTCCGATTCCCCGCCAGGCACCACCGATATCACGCAGCCAACGCTCCAGCGCATCGACCCCGAGACCAACGAGCTCGCCGACAGCATCGCTCTCGACACCACGCCCGAGCAGATCGCGGCCGGCGCCGGAGGCGTCTGGCTGCTCGACCGTCGCGCCAGAGTCGTCAACCGCCTCGACCCGGGAACCAACGAAATCACTTCTGCCGTGCGCCTCGATGCGGCCGAGAGCCGAACGCGGTTCCGGTAAGCGTCGTTGTTGACGATGAAGCCGTGTTCGTCAGCTTCACGGAGGGGTCGGCCGAGACGGGGTCGGTCTGGGCGTACGACCCCGCCGGCGGCTCGCGCCGCCGCGTCGCCTCCGCGACCGAGTTCGACGGCCGGTTCGCGGTCGGCGACAGCACCGTCTGGGTGCTCGACACCGCCGTGTCACAGCCCCAGCTCCGCGTGCTCAAGTACACAATCGGAGCGGCAAGCCCGGGTGCCCAGATCGACTTACGGGCCGCCGATGCAACGCGCGCGAACACGCCGCCGGCGCTGATCGCCGCCGACGCGACGAATATCTGGGTCGTCAGCGCGGTCGCGAGGTCCGGCGAGGGCGACGACCCATCGCTCGCGCTCTGGAGAGTCGATCCGGCCAGCGATCAGCTCGCCGCGACCGTCCCGCTGCAGGGCAGCAGTCCCGCGCTAGCCGCTGGCGCCGCGTCGGCCTGGGTCACGATCGGCAGCGAGAACGTCCTTCTGCGTTTCGACGCGACTGGCGAACAAACTGATGAGCTCACCGTCGGACGGAGCCCGGTCGCCGTCGCCGTCGGCGAGGGCTCGGTCTGGGTCGCCAACGGCCGTGATGGCACAGTGTCCCGCGTCGACCCGGAATCGCTCGATGTCTCGACGATCGCTGTCGGGGGCAGTCCGCGGGGCATCGCGGCCGGGGAGGGAGCGGTCTGGGTGACGGTCGATCCGTAGCTCGCGACGCCGCTACGAGCCCGTGGGCACCTCGTCGACGAGCGTCGAGTAGTCGCCGGTGAAGCTGGAGATCGCCGCGAGCTGCTCCTCGCCTCCGGCGTCGGTGAGCGCGTTCCAGCGCTGGTCCGCGTTGCGCATCGCCTGCTCAGCGGATCGGTCCCCGCGCAAGGCCGCGGAGATCTCGTTGTCGAGTGCGAACCAGTACTCGCGCAAGCGGGGGACAGGAGCGCTGCGCCGCGTGGCCTCCACGAGAGTTGTCATTGGCTGCTCGCCGTACCGATCAATGACTGCCGGGTCCTCGGTCGAATAGGTGTGCAGCGGTGTGACGCCCTCTCCGCTGGCCGCGGACGCCCAGGCGTGAACACGGACACTGCCGAGCCACTGGAGGACGAGGTACGCGGCCTCGCGCGTGCCCTCCGCGGCAAAAGCATTCACCGCGAACGTCTCCGTGAACCAGCTTGGCGGGCGGCGCACGAGCGCATCGTCGACCACCCGACCCGGAGTCAGCCCCGTTGCCAGCCGCCGCTGTGGATCCTGTTCACGCGTCGTAATCCAGGGAAGGCCTGAGCCCATGAACGCATCGCCGTCCAAGAGCATGTCCGCAGCCTGCCGGAGGTTGACCTCGAGCGCGTTCGGCGTTGCCCACTGGAGGCCGCGGATGTGCTCCTCCGTAGCACGTACGCCGGCATCCGTGTTGAGGTTCGCGGCGCCGTCGGCAGTGAAGTAGGTGTGGTTCGGATTGGCCGAGCACACGAAGCGGCTGCACCAGTCGGGAGTCTGAAAAAACGACTGGCGCAGCTCTACGGAGCCGAAGAGCGGCGGGTCGGCGTTCGGACGATGGAAGAACTCCGCCACCTCGGCGTGCTCGTCCCAGGTGAGCGGGAACCTCAGCTCACGGCCGTACCGATCCTCGAACGCCCCCTGCTCGGCCGGATCCTGGATCAGGCCAACCTGGTGAGGCCAGACCAGCGGGTCGTTCCTGATGCCCACCGCGTACGTCGTGCCCATGAACTGGGTGAAGCGGTTGACCAGCGCCTCGGCGTTCAGGTACCCGAGCTCATCGTCGAGCCAGCTCGGCCGGTACTCGGAGACGAACTCGTCGAGTGGGTGGAGCAAGTTGAGCCGGACAAGCTCAGGCGTCTCCATGTAGCGCACGTTGAGCACCTCGACGCTGCCGTCACGCTTCGCGGCCCGGTCGACGTTGTTCGCGTGCTCGTCGAGGTCGAAGTCAAGGAACTCGATCCTGATGTCCGTTTCATCCTCGAGAAGTTGCACAGGACTGGAGCCACCCTCTGGGAACGGCTGATTGAAGAGATCGCCGCGAGCGATCCGCAGCGTCTCGGGAGCGACGCCGTCCTGTCGAAGCCGACGGAGCGCGGAGATCGCCCGTCCCTCCTCCGAGTCGAACGGGTACTGGTAGCGCTCCGCCCCCTCGAACCCGGTTGGCCCACCGTACATCCCCTCCGCGAGACCCTCCTTCAGCGGCGGCTCCGGGCTCTGGTCGCCGGTGCTCGGCGCGGGCATCGGCGACGGGGACGCGTCGGTGGGAGCCGGGGCCGCGGCAGGCTCGGATCCGCTTTCGGTACCACACGCCGCGAGGAGAACGCCCGCACCGACTGCGCCCGCGCCCACAACGAACTCACGGCGGGTGATCTTCTCACCACCGGCGACCCGCGAGCTGGAAGGCGGCCCATTGTCGTTCGGAGTCGCCATGCCGCTAAGCCGCAACAGGCGGGAAGAGCCCGGCCCTGTAGAGCATGCCGGGCAGCTCGCGCCCCAGAATGCCCTCGAGCCAGGTCGCAACGCCGATGAGCGCCTCGAGGTCGATGCCCGTCTCGACACCCTCTCGATGAAGCATGTAGACGAGGTCCTCGGTCGGGATGTTCCCCGTCGCCCGCGGCGCGAACGGACAGCCACCGACGCCGCCGACCGAGCCGTCGAGCCCGCTCGCTCCCGCCTCGAGCGCGGCCCAGGCGCAGGCGAGACCGGTGTTGCGCGTGTTGTGAAAATGGGCGACGATGTCGATGCCGAATCGAGCCGCGCCCTCGACGAGCCGCCCTGCCTGGCCCGGCGTCGCGACACCGATCGTGTCGCCGAGAACGATCTCATCGGCGCCCGCTCCCGTCAGTTGCTCAATCAGCTCGAGAACGTGACTCTCATCCACGGCGCCCTCGAAAGGGCAACCAAAGGCGACCGCTATCGCTACCGAGATGCGTCGCCCGTCGACGTGAGCACGTTGCGCGATCCGGCCGGCAGTGGCGAGCCCGTCGGCGACGGTCGCGTTCGAGTTGCGGCCGTTGAACGACTCCGTCGCGCCGAACGAGTAATGGACCTCGCGAAGCGCTGTCGGCGCGAGCCGGTCGTAGCCCTTCTCGTTGAGCACGAGCCCCGAGTAGGCGACGCCGTCCTTCATATCGGTCGCGGCAACGACCTCTTCGGCGCCAGCCATCTGTGGGACGCGCTTGGGGTTGACGAAGCTCGCGATCTCGACGCGCGGCACCCCGGCGTCGACGAGGCGGCCGACGAGCTCGGCCCGAACCTCGGGAGCGACTTCGACAGGATCGTTCTGGAGACCGTCGCGCGGACCGACGTCGCAGATCGCGACCTTCACGACGCACGCTCCTCGAGGTAGCGCGGCGTGGGCACGGGACGATCGAGGTTCCGAAACGAGAGCGCGTCCTCGGCGATCAGCACGCGTTGAATGTTCGCAGTTCCTTCACCGGCGTGGTAGAGCGTGGCCCAGCTCATGTTCCGCTCGATCGGCAGCTCCGACGTCAGCGAGTAGCCGCCGAAGGTCTCGCTTGCCCTCTGCGTCACCCTGACGGCGACCTCTCCGGCGAAGTACTTGCTGATCGACGAGACCCGCGTCGCTGGCTCGCCCTGATCCTTGAGGAAGGCACTCTTGTAGGTGAGCAGGCGCGCGGCCTCGATCTCTGTGATCGAGTCGGCGATCAGGTGCTGGATCATCTGGTAGCGGCCGATCTGCTCGCCGAAGACCACCCGCTCCTTCGCGTAGTCGATCATCAGCTCGAGCGAGGCCTGCGCGAGGCTGACCGCGCGAGCGGGGATCGTCAGCCGGCCGTAGTCGAGCCCGTTCATCGCGTACTTGAAGCCGTTGTCCACACCCTCCTCCCCGCCGAGCACGTCCTCGTCGGGAACGAACAGGTCGTCGAAGTAGAGCGCGTTGGTAGGCATGTTCGCGCCGATTCCGCGCGTCGCGATGGGCTGGGCGTCGAAGCCCTCGGCGTCGGTGTGGACGATGAAGCCCGTGACGCCGCGCGCGCCCGCATCGGGGTCCGTCTTGGCATAGACGAGACCCACGTCGGCGACGTTCGCGTTGGTGATGAACATCTTCGAGCCGTTCAGTCGCCAGCCGCCGTCGGTGCGCGTCGCGCGCGTCTCCATCGACCCGAGCGCGTCGCTGCCCCCACCCGGCTCGGTCAGCGCCATATAGCCGAGCAGCTCACAGCGGATCAGCTTCTCGACGTAGCGCTCGCGCTGCTGGGCGGTGCCCCAGTTGAGGATCGTGAACGGCACGGTCATGCCCTGGAGGTTGAACGCGCCCGTGATCGGCTGCCAGACCTTGCCGATCTCCTCGATCACGGCGACGAGGCCCACGAAGGAGCCCTCGAGACCGCCATATTCGGCGGGAAACGGGATGCCGAAGAAGCCGACCTCGCCCATCTGCGTGTAGAGGTCGCGCGGGAAGGTCCCCTCCTCCTCCATCTCGCGAACGCGCGGCTTGATCTCGTTCTGGGCGAACTCGCGCGCGAGCTCCTGCATCTCGAGCTCGTCTTCGGTGAGCCGGAAGTCCATGCCTACCTCCCTTTCCAGTCGGGCGGTCGCTTCTCTCTGAATGCGCGGGGCCCTTCCTGGGCGTCCTCGCTCGCGTACACATGCTCGAACAGCTCGTTCGCCGCCTCGAGCGCGGCACTCGTTCCATGCTCACCCGTGAGGTAGACGAGCTTGCGATGCGCCCTCACAGTGAGCGGTGCGAGCGCGGCGATCTGCTCGGCCATCGCCTGGGCAGCCTCGAGGAGACCGGCGCGCGAGACGACGCGGTTGACGAGTCCGACTTCGTAGGCGCGCGCGGCGCTCATCGGCTGGGCGGTCACCAGGATCTCCATCATGATCCGCCGCGGCACCATCTCGGCGAGCGGCACCGCCCACGGCGCGCCGCGTCCCCAGCGCGCTTCGCTGATCGCGAACGACGCCTCCTCGGCGGCGACGCACAGGTCGCAGGAGAGGGCCAGCTGGAAGCCGCCCCCGAACGCTGCGCCGTTCACGGCCGCGATCGACGGCTTGCTGGTCAGCCGGTCGACCTGGGGAATGAAATCCAGCGGCGGATTGTCTAGGCCCGTCTCGGCGATCTCCTTGAGGTCGGCGCCCGCGCTGAACGTGCGCTCACCGGCCGCCGTGAGGATCGCCACCTGCGCGCGCTCATCGGCCTCGAAGGTGGCGAAAGCCTCACGGATGCCGTCTCGGGCCGCCGCGTTGAGCGCGTTTGCCTGCTCAGGACGGTTCAGGGTGACGACCGTGACTGGACCGCGCTGCTCGGTCAGTACCGCTTCGCTCATCGCGCAGCCTCTGCAGTACGGGCCGTCGCCGATGTTGCGCGCCGGTTGGGAGGGACGCTCGCGGGCACGGACACCGGCGCGCTCTGGCGTCTCGTCAGCGCCCGGTAGTGCTCGGGCCTGCGGTCGCCGAACAGCTCTACGCTGAACGTCTCGCCATCGGACTCGATCACGCGGCTCTTCGAGCGGGCAAGCTCGAGCTCGGCCTCGGCGACGATCAGCTCCGGCCCGCCGGCTGCACGCTCGATGAACTCGCCGTCGGGCGCGACGATCGAGCTCTTGCCGCAGAAGCGGTAGTCGCCCTCGGTGTCGCAGCGGTTGGCGACTGCGAGGAAGACAGAGTTCTCGCACGCGCGCACGCGCGCGAAAAGGTCGACGACGATCTCCGGCCCTCCTACCGCGATGTTCGCGGGCTGGGCGATGACATCGGCGCCGGCAAGCGCGAGTGCTCGCGCTGACTCCGGGAACCTGAGCTCGTAGCAGATCGAGACTCCGATCCGGCCGATCGGCGTCTCGAACACCGGGGCGGGCGAGCCGCCTCGCCGGACGAAGCGGTCGACGCCCAGCGGCGGGATGTGCGCCTTTCGATAGCGGCCGACCAGCCCGTCCGGCCCGAACAGCGCAGCCGTGTTGTAGAGGGACTTGCCCGATCGCTCGAGGTAGCCGACGACGGCGTGGATGCCGGCGTCGCCAACGGCGTCGCTGAACGCCGCTAGGTCACTGCCGGTCGAGCGGATCGCACCGTTTGCGGCGATCTCACGGTCTGGGAACACGTAGCCCGTGAGAATGCACTCGGGCAAGACGAGCAGATCCGCGCCGGCGACCTGCGCCCGCTCGACCGCCTCGCAGCAGACCTCGAGATTGTGGTCGACGTCGCCCAGCCGGCAACCGAGCTGAGCGACCGCGATGGTGATCGTCGACATCGGTCGAGTCGGTTCAGTCGAGGCGCATCGCGAACGGCCGGAACGGCGCGCCGGTGGCGCCACGGAACTTGATCGGTGCGCCGAACAGCCCGAACTCGTAGAGGCCGTCACGCGCCACGTCTTCGAGCCAGAGGTTCTCTACGATCAGGACGCCGCACTCGGAGAGGAGGTAGGAGTGCACGGGCGCCGGGTGATCGTCGATTGCCGAGGGCGACTGCTCGGGTGACATCGCGTCGGTCCCGACCATCACGCAGCCCGCCTCGGCCAGGACGCGGGCACCCTCGAGGTTCAGCCCGGGGAAGTTGTAGCCGCTCGCCACGCCTTCCTGATCGGGCCAGTGCTGCATCTTCCCGGTGCGCATCAGGACGGCGTCGCCTGGCTCGAGCGCGACGCCCTGGGCGTCGAGCGCTTGCTCGATCTCGGCCGGTCCGACCCCGTAGGAATCGGGCAGAACATCGGTGTCAAGAGCCGCCGGCACGTCGAGCAGGACGCCGCGCGTCACGACGGGCGGCAGGTGCTCCGGCCCGTTCTTCAGCCAGTGGCGGCTACCGAGGTCGCGTGCCGCTGAGAAGCCGTTCCAGACCTCGTCGCCGTAGCCGAAGTGGTTGAGTGAGTCGAGATGCGTGCCGCAGTGCGTGTAGAAGGAGACGATGTCGCCCGAGTAACCGGCGACCTCGCCGCCGAACTGCGCTCCGCCCTCGTTGCGCGTGCCCGGCGGTGTGTGTGACATGCAGATCTCGAAGTGGGGATCGTTCGCCCCGTAGTAGCCGGGCATCTCGACGAAGAACTCGACGCCGAGGTCATAGGTAGCGCCACCCGAGACGCGGCCGAGGAGCGCCTCGCGCGTCAGGTCGGTGAGGATGTTCATCATCCCGATCTGATCGTCCTCGCCGAACGGGCTCTTTGTGACCTGGCGATACGTCGCATGCTTCGCGGCGATCACGACGTCTTCTCTGGTCGTGTCAGTCATGCCGTTTCCTCCTTCAGGTCGGTGAGAAGGGGCAGCGCGCGGTCGACGAGGCGCTGCAGCTGGCTGGCGGCGTCCTGTGTCAAGAGGCCGATCCAAATGCGATCGACGCCGGTCCTGGCGGCGACGTCCTTGAGCTGCTCGACGATCGCCTCGGGCGGTCCGAGCACGCCAAACCGCTCGGTCACGAAGGTCTCCTCGTCACCGTGCGCGGCGAGCAGCTGGCTGTTGTGCGAGGAGCCGACGTAGTCCTCGAAGCTGAACTGCGAGTAGAGCTCGCTCAGGCCGGTTTGGAGCGCTTCCGGCACGTTCTTGCCGGCGAACGACCCGCTCATCGCCTGACGGCTGTAGGCCATGATCATCGAGCGGAAAGCGTCACGCTTCTCGGGCTCGCGCGGCCCATCGTCCGGCCAGACATCGGCGAGCACGTAAAGCCAGGGCTTCAGCTGCGTCGTGACACCGGCGTCGTCACGCGCGCTGCGCACTGCGTCGAGGATCGACTCGGTCGCGCCCGCGTCGGAGCCCTGGCCAATCACGACCTCGTCCGTGACGAGAGCGGCTCGCGCGCACGATCGTGGTCCGCCGCCGGCGATCAGCAAGCGCGTGCCACCGGGCGCGAACTCGAGCACGCGCTCGGCGTGCTCGACCATCGTTGGGCGCGTGGCCGGCGGCAGGCCGAAGGCGTGGACAGCGCTGTCACCCGCGGCGAGGCCGAAGAACAGACGCCCCGGGTACAGCTCCTCGAGGCTGCGCTGTGCGCCGGCGTGGACGCTCCAATGCCGCGTCACGGGGTTGGTCGCAAACGGTCCAACGTGGACGCGGCTCGTGTTGGCGAGCACGTGCTGCTGGCTGACGTAGCTCTCGGCGAACAGGCGCGGCGAGTCGGCGATTCCGAACAGCAGCTCCTGCCCGGCACGGTCGGCAGCGGCGCCAGCCTCGAGGATGTCGGCGACGCTGTAGGGGAAGCAGACGAATGCGATCTCCACAGCGGCTCCCGTCTAGATGGCTGCGCCGGTCATCGCGGCATCACCTATCTAGATCGTTCCCTCGGCCGCCAGCCGAGCGAGATCGTCCTCGGAGAGGCCGAGCTCGTCGACGTAGACCTCGTGGTTGTGCTCGCCGATCTCGGGCGCGGCACGTCGGATCGCCCCGGGGGTGCCAGTGAGAGTCGGGATCACGGTCTGCATCTTGACCTCGCCGAGCCTCGGGTGCTCGACGCTCGTGATCGTCTCGCGGGCGGCGAACTGAGGGTCGCGCATGATGTCCTCGATCGAGTTGACCGGGGCAATCGCGGCTTCGTGCTCGGCGAACGCGGCGAGGACCTCCTCGGTCGTGTGCTGCCCGACCCATTCCTGGATCAGCGTGTCGAGCTCGTCAGCGTGCTCGACCCGCCCGCTGTGATCCGAAAACCAGGGCTCCTCGGCCAGATCCTCTCGACCGATGATCTTCATCACCCGCTCCGAGATCGACTGCGCGCTGGCCGAGAGGCCGAGCCAGCGACCGTCCTTGGCCTGGTAGGCGTTGCGGGGAGCGACGAACGGGACGGCGTTGCCTGTCCTTTCCTGGACGATGCCGAGCTGATCGAACACCGTTGCCTGCGGCCCGAGCAGCGCGAACAGCGGCTCGTAGATGGCGAGGTCTATGACCTGGCCCTTGCCGTGCCCTGCCTGGTCACGCGCACGTAGTGCGAACATGACGGCGAAAGTCCCGGTGAGCGCTGCCACGCCATCGGCCAGGGCGAACGGCGGTAGCGTAGGCGGGCCATCGGGCCAGCCGTTGATGTACGCGTAGCCCGAGATCGACTCGGCGAGCGTCCCGAAGCCCGGGAGCTGCGCGTAGGGGCCCGTCTGGCCGAAGCCGCTCGTGCGGACGATGACGAGACCGGGGTTCAGCTCGTGCAGCTCCTCGGGCGCGAGGTTCCAGCGCTCGAGCGTGCCAGGCCGGAAGCCCTCGATGAAGACGTCGGCGTCGGCCAGCACCCGCTTCATCAGCTCCTGGCCGTCGGGCTTCGAAAGTGAGAGCGTCACCGCGCGCTTGTTGCGGCCGGCGACGACCCACCAGAGCGACACTCCGTTCTTGTTCCAGCCGAGCGAGCGGAGATTGTCGCCCTTCGGGTGCTCGACCTTGATCACATCGGCGCCGAAGTCGCCCATGATCGTGGCGATCATCGGTCCGGCAAAGAGCGTCGCAGCGTCGACGACCTTGAGGCCGTCGAGGGGGAGCGGAGGCGGACTCTGCGCAGAGACGGACGCATGCTACTGCGACGTTGGTCGAGGCGCCCGCGGCCGAACTATGCTGCCTCGGATTCGGATCGAGGTCGTACGGTGAGCGCCGCGGGAAGCATCAACCTCGGCATCGATGTGGGCGGGACGTTCACCGACCTCTACTGGGAGGAGGCCGACGGCGGCGAGACCGGCATCGCCAAGGTGCGGACCGACGCGGTCGTCAGCGACGGGCTGACGTACGCCCTCGATGCCAGCGGGATCGAGCTCGAGCGCTGCCGCGATCTGGTCTACAGCACGACCCTCGCGACGAACGCCATCCTCGAGCGAAACCTCGCCAGCTGCGCGCTCGTCACGACCCGTGGCTTTCGCGACGTGATCGAGCTCGGACGGCGTGACCGACCGACGACCTACGGCCTCGCCGGCTCGTTCGAGCCGCTCGTGCCGCGTCAGTTGCGCTTTGAAGTCGCCGAGCGCACCTCGGCGCAGGGTGAGGTGCTCACCGCGCCGCACGCCGAGCAGGTTTCTGCCGTATGTGAGGCAATCGCCGGCGCGGGCGTCGAGACAATCGTTGTCTCGTTCCTGAACGCGTACGCGAACGCTGCCAACGAGCGCGAAGTCGCAAGTCTCATCAGGCAGCAGCTCCCGGGCACGCCCGTGATCGTCGGCTCCGAGGTACATGCCGAATGGGGCGAGTTCGACCGCACCACTCTCGCCGTGCTCCACGCGTCGCTTATTGCATCGATCCGTGGGCACCTGGCCGCCCGCTGGGGTGAGCTCAACGGCATGGGTTTCTCGGGCTCTCCCCTCGCGATGCAGTCCAACGGCGGCGTCGTCCCATTCGAGCACGCTGAGAGGCGGCCGGCGAGCCTGCTGCTCTCGGGCCCTGCAGCTGGCGTGATCGGCGCCAGCAGGCTCGCGGGTGAGCGCGGCGACGTCGTCGCGACCTGCGATATGGGCGGGACGAGCTTCGATGTCGGTCTGCTCGTCGACGGAAGGCCTGCGATGACACCGCGCTCGCAGATCGCCTTCCGCGTGCCGCTGTTGCTACCGACGGTCGATGTCCACGCGATCGCCGCGGGCGGGGGCAGCATCGCTCGAGTCGTCGGCGGCCGGCTGATCACGATTGGCCCCGATAGCGCCGGCTCCGACCCCGGCCCCGCCTGTTACGGCCTGGGCGGCGAGCTGGCCACGATCACCGATGCGGCACTCGTCGCCAACCGCCTCGTCGAGGGCCGGACACTCGGCAGCGTCGGCGAGATCGCCCTCGAGCGCGAGCTGGCCACCGCTGCGATCGAGCGCGACGTCGCGCGGCCGCTCGGCATGACGGTAAGCGACGCGGCGGAGGCCGTGATCGCTGCCGGCGCGACGGTTATGGCGGGCGGAGTCCGGACGATGTCGGTGGGTCGCGGGCTCGATCCACGCTCGACGCTTCTCTGCGTTAGCGGTGGCGCTGGCCCCTTGTTCGCGTGCGACTTCGCCCGCGAGGCGGGGATCCGGAAGGTGGTCATCCCACCGTTCCCGGGCGTCACGAACGCACTCGGCTGCGCCGTGACCGAGCTGCGACGCGACTGGTCTCGCACCATTAACGCCGGGCTCGATCAGGAGGGTATGGCGGCGGTGCGAGAAATCGTCGAGGAACAGCGCCAGGAGGCGCACGAGTTCGTGCAAGAGGTCGCCGGGGAAGAGACCGGTGCGCCGATCTTCTCCGTCGAACTAGACATGTAGTACCGCGGGCAGCCGCGCAGCGTCGCCGTGCCGCTTTCCGTCGAGCGGCTCGACGCAGCGGCGGTCGCCGCGGCGTTCGAGGCCGAGTACGCGAAGGGCCACGGCATCGCGATGGACGTCCCGCTGAACGTCAGGACCGAGAGGACGGTGCTCGCCGTGCCCCGGACAGACCCGGGGGCACGCCGTGACAACGGCGCCGCGCCCGACGACTCGCCGCTCGCAGAGCGGCAGGCCCGGCCTGCGAGCCAGCAGACCGTGCGTGCCAACGGAGCCGACGTTAGCGCCGCCGTGTTCGAGCGCGATCAGTTGGCGCCGGGCGACGTCCTTGACGGGCCGGCGCTCGTCGCGCAGCTCGATTGCTCCACCTGGATCGCTCCGGGTACGCGCGGCCGCGTCGACCGGGACGGAGCATTGCTCGTCGATCTGGGCAGGGCGAGGTGAGCATCGACCCGCTCACGCTCGCCGTCGTCACCGGGGCGCTCGAGCAGGCGCTCGACGAGGTGCTAACAACATTCGAGCGTCTCGCCTTCTCACCGGTCATCTCCGAGGGCCACGACTGCGGCGTCGGCCTCTACGCGCACGAAACCGGCGATCTGCTCGCCGTCGATCGCACGGGTTTCCCCGCCTTCGTCTGGCTTGGCGAGGATGCGGTGCGCGCCGTGATCGCAACGGTCGATGCCTGCGAGCTCGATGCCGGCGACGTCTTCCTCCTCAACGACCCCTACCTCGCCGGAACCCACATGCACGACGTCAAGGCCGTAGCGCCGGTCATCTTCAACGCGGAGCTCGTGTGCTTCATCTGCGTTACCGGGCATTGGTCGGACGTGGGCGGGCCCTCGCCCGGAGGCTTCGCGACCAACGCAACCGAGGTCCTGCAGGAGGGCCTGCGCATCCCGCCGCTCAAGATCATGCGCGCCGGCGAGCTCGACGCCAACTTCGTCGAGTTGATTCGCAACAACATTCGCATGCCCGAGACCACGATCGGCGACATGTTCGCCCAGCTCGCAAGCGTGCAACTCGGGCAGGAGCGCGTGGGCGAGTTGCTCGAGCGCTTCGGCGTCGGGACCGTTCTCGCGGTAACGGCGGCGCTGGCCGAGGCAAGCGAAGCGCAGATGCGCGAGCGGATCGCGGCCATTCCCGATGGCACATACAGCTATCGCGACTGCCTCGACAACGACGGCAACTCCCTCGAACCCGTCTGGATCGATGTGCGCCTTATCGTCTCGGGCAGCGAGCTCACGATCGACTACTCCGACTCGGATCCGCCCGTGCGCGGCGCATTCAACGCGCCCGAGATAACCACGATTGCCGCCTCGCGGATCGCGATGATCCACGCGTTCCCCGACGTCGTCCTCTCGCACGGCGCGGCCGTTCCGATCACAGTCGTGGCCGGGCCCGAAGTCTTCATCGGCGCCGAGTTCCCCCGGGCCTGCGAGGCCTACGGCGAGGTCTCCTCGCGGATCATGGACACCGTGCTCGGCGCGCTCTGGCAGGCGCTGCCCGAGCACGCCCGAGGCGGCATCTGCGGGACGTCGAGCAACATGTCGATCGGCGGTGACGACCTGGAGCGCGGCCCGTACATCATGTACTCCTACCTCGGTGGCGGGCAGGGCGGCGCGCCCGAGGGTGACGGTTTGACGAACGGCCCCACCGCGATCGGTGTGGCGCTGACGCCACAGATCGAGACGTTCGAGCACGCATTCCCGGTGCTCTACCACGAGTATGCGATCCGCGAGGGCTCCGGCGGGTTGGGCGAGCATCGCGGCGGTCTCGGGGTGGTCTGGGAGGTCGAGCTGCTGCGCGGCGAGGCGAGGATGTCGGCGATGGCCGATCGCGCGACGCGCGGGGCCGCGGGAGTGGGCGGCGGGCAGGCCGGGGCCCTGAACGTCTACGAGGTGATCCGTGCGGACGGACGCAGCGAGCCGCATCCACATCTCACCAAGTGCGAGAACGTGCCACTCGAAGCCGGCGACCGCATCCGCCGCCTCTCGCCCGGCGGTGGCGGCGCCGGGCCGGTAGCCGCGCGACCCGAAGCATTGAGAGACGCCGACATCGAGGCCGGCCTCTATACGCAGGCCGACTACGCCGACGCGGCCAAAGCGGCCGGCTCCGCTCCGGGCGACGAGAGCAGGTAGCCCTAGCCGCCGGTCGGCACGATCGCGATCGGCCGGACGGGCGACCCGCTTCCACCTTTTAGCTTCAGCGGCAGGCAGATGAAGACGAACTCGTCCGGGTCGGCGAACGCGAGCTCCTCAAGCCGCACGTGCTCGAGGATGAAGATGCCCCGCTGTGCGAGGAAGAGCACGTGTACGGGCAGCATCGGATGCTCGGGTCCCAGCGCCTCGAGCGCGACGTTGTCCGCACCGACGAGGCGCACGTCCCTGTCGACAAGCCATTCGCCACCGCTTACATCGAGGCCGGGAATGCTGCCGCTCACGGGGTACTCATCGCGCTCGTCCCAGTTCGCTCCGAGCCCCGTGCGCAGCATCACGCAGTCGCCCGCGCGCAGCTCGAGGCCGCGCGTGGTCGCGATGCGATCCAGCACGCTCGCGCCGATGCCGTAGCCAGGCGGCAGCACGTCGACCTGTTCCGCCCGGGCGACATCGAAGATGACACCACGGCCGATGATCGGCTCGACGGTCTCCAGCCCGTGCACGTGCATACCGGCATGGTCCTGAACCACGCTGCTCTCGTGACCGCCGAAGACGACGCCGTGACACGAAGCATGGCCAAGCCCGTCGAGGTGCGTGCCCGAGTGCCCGCTCATGATGATCACCTCGGTCGTCGCGGCGAAACCCGTCTCGCCGCCTTCCTCGAAGCCCTCGAGGACGCGGGCATCCGTGTGACGAACGGTCGGGCTGAGCAGGAACTGCGCGTGGTCGGGCGTCTGCGGCATTACAGCGCTCATCTCCTGACCGAGGTCGAAGATCTGCGCGTCTGAGAACGCCTCCAGGAGTCTCATAGTTCCGTCCCGACGATGAGACAGCGGCGAGTCTAGCCGCGTTCGCGGTCTCGGCGGCCGCGTCCTAGCCCGGTTGAGGGCGCTATGTCCGGTGCCCGTACACGGGCGCGGGCGCGTCGAAGATCTTCCCCGGGTTCATGATCCCGTCGGGATCGAGCGCCTGCTTGATGCCGCGCATCAGGTCGACAGCGTCGGGGCCGTGCTCGAGCTCGAGGTACTTCGCCTTGCCCTGGCCAACCCCATGCTCACCCGAGCAGGTGCCGTCGAGCGAGATCGCCTTGTGCACCATTCGCTCGTGCACGTCGAGCGCGCGCGTGAGCTCGTCATCGTCGGTCGGGTCGAGGAGGAAAACGACGTGGTAGTTACCGTCGCCGACGTGCCCGACGATGGCGGCCTGCAGCCCGCTCGCATCGATGTCGGCGCGCGCCTCCCGGATGCATTCCGTCAGGCGAGAGATCGGCACGCAGACGTCGGTCGACATTCCCTCGCAGCCCGGTCGAAGCGCCTTCGCCGCCTCCCAGGCCATGTGCCGCGCCGACCAGAGGCGCGTGCGCTCCTCCTGCTCGAGCGACCAGACGAAGTCGCTGCCGCCGAACTCGGCCGCGATCTCTCCCACTTCTTTCGCCTGCTCGGTCACGGCTGATTCGCTGCCGTGGAACTCGAGGAAGAGCGTTGGTGCCGCTTCGTATTCGAGGTCGGACACAAGCGGGATGCCTTCCATCTGCGCCTCGTCGAGCATCTCGATGCGGGCGACGGGGATGCCCATCTGGACGGTCGTGATGGCCGTCCGCACCGCGGCGTCGACACTTGGGAAGACGCAGACGGCGGCGGCGACCGCGTCGGGGATCCCCTGCAGGCGCAACGTGAGCTCGGTGATCACGCCGAGTGTCCCCTCGGAGCCGACGAAGAGGCGCGTCAGGTCGTAGCCGGCAGACGACTTGCGCGCGCGGGATGCGGTGCGCACGACGCGTCCGGCCGCGGTCACCGCGGTTAGCGAGATGACGTTGTCGCGCATGCCGCCGTACCGAACGGTCGTCGTACCGGTGGCTCGCGTCGAGGCCATGCCGCCGAGCGTTGCGTCGGCTCCGGGATCGATCGGGAAGAAGACACCCTGTGGCCGGATGTGCTCGTCGAGCTGCTTGCGCGTGACGCCGGCCTCGACCGTGACGTCGAGATCCTCGAGATCGAGGCGGAGGATCTTGTTCATCTCGCGCATGTCGACCGACACGCCGCCGTGCACTGCAGCCAGGTGGCCCTCGAGCGAGGTGCCGGCGCCGTGCGGAATCACGGGAACGCCGTGCTCGCGCGCGAGATTGACGAGCGCCACGACCTCGTCGGTCGTGTGCGGCACCGCGACGAGGTCTGGCGGCACAGCGCCGAGGACGGTCTCGCCGCCGCCGTGCTGCTGAAGGACGGCCTCGGCGCGTGAGACGCGCTCGGGCGCGAGCGCCTGAGCGAGCTCGTCGGCGAACTGGTCGATGGTCGACGTTGCGATTGCCATAAAAGGGCCGCGGGCGGCTCTACTCACGATAACGGGTAATCGGGAGCGAACATCGCTGCGCCGGATCGAGCGCGCGTATCGTTTCGGCGGCATGTTCCGCATGACCCGAGCTGCACTGGCCATCGGGCTCGTGCCCGCGCTGCTCGCAGTCGCAGCATGCGGAGGCTCCGAGGGCGACAGCGCGGCGGAGGCGCCCGCGGCCTCGGGGGAAGAGCTCATCGCCGAGATCGAGGCCGACATCGTGGGCGACTACACCGACCGCTACCAGGACGCAACGGTCGGAGCCGCAAACTGTACGAAGGAACCCGGTGGAGCCACCGACCTGCAGATGTTCAGCTGCACGCTGACCCTCGACGGTGCCGAGCTGGGTCTTGGCGTCACCCATGTCAGCACGGCGGGCGCGAGCGAGACAACGCGCACGCAAATCGGCTCGGTCATGACTCGAGCCGGCGTCGAGAAGGAAACGAGCCAGAACATGACCTCGCAGCTCGGCATTCCGGGCGAGGTGACCTGCGGCGAGAGGTCGGTCCTCGTCGTACCACGCGGTCAGACGCTGAACTGCACGGCACGCGTGGCGAGCCGCGTCGAGCCCGTCGTGATCACGCCGACGTCGACAGGGTTCGACGTCTCCTACCCGACGGCCAGCACGATCGAGTTCATCATCTTCCTCGCGCGCCGGCTCGGCGTTCCGCCCGGTCAGATCATGTGCCCCGAGACGATCGACTCACGACGAACTACAACTTCTTCTGCAGAGCGGGTGAGCGCGTGCAGGAGTTCGCCATGCGCGACGGCAGGATCGACTCGGTCAGCTAGGAGCGCAGTGCGGCCGCCCGCCGGCGGCGTACCCCCGGCTAGAGGACCACGAGCGACGCGGGAGCGAGCACACGCTCCGTCAGCGCACCGCTCGAGCGAGGCAGCGCGAGCGCACCGACGTAGCCCGGGCGCGGCTCGAAGGCTCGGAGCTCCCAGTGGCGGGCATTCCCGATCGCCGGGTCGAGCCAGCGCAACTCGGCCTCCTCGCCGGGCCGAAGCGACACCTCGAACTTCTCGAGCGGCAACGACAGGCCCATGCCGTGCGCCTTGACGAAGGCCTCCTTGCGCGTCCAGCAGTTGAAGAAGCCCTGTGCGAGCTGCCCGGGCGCCAGCACCGCCAGGGCCTTCCACTCTGGGGGCGCAAAGAAACGGAGCGCGAGCTCGAGGTGCTCAACGCGCTCGTCGATCGGTTCGACATCGATTCCGATCGTCTCGAGCTGCCCGAACGCAAGGGCGATCAGCCCGCCGCTATGCGACACGTTGAACTGCAGCGGACGCGCTCCGTTGGCCGATGCCAGCGCCGGCTTGCCCCAGCGGTTCGTCGCGAGCACGACGCCGTCGTGCCCGGTGTAGCGGGCCAGGAGCCAGCGAAGCAGACCCCGTCCGAGCACAAAGTCGCGCCGATCTTTGGGCGCGCGGAAACGGTCGGCGCGGGCGATCTCGTCGCCGCTGAGAAGGGTCGCGAGCTCGGTGAGCGGCCAGTCCGGATCGTGCACATCTGCGGTCCAGAGCTCCACGTCACGCTCGGCCAGAGCGAACGGGACGGCCACCTCCGCGGGCTCTGCTCGGGCTGAAAGCGCGCCGGCCGCCATCGCTACGCGGCGCCGCCGGCGGACGTGTCGTGCGCTCGCTCCGTGGCCTCGTCGGCACAGGCGTCCAGTGCCTGACCCTCGGCGTCGTCGCCACACGCGTCCAGCGCTCGACCCATCGCCGCGCTCATCAGCCTCGCGACCTCGCCCACCCGCGGCTCCGAGAGAATGCCGATCCGGTGCCCTGGAGCCTCGATCAGATCGCGCTCTCCGGTGAGAAACGGCTCCCAACCGAGCGTCGGGTCGGCACTCCTTCCCGCGAGCTGGTGCTGCGCGCGTATCACCGCGACACGGCCGTCGTAGGGCTCGGGATCGTAGGCCGTGTAGGCCTTCTCGTGATACAGCGCAAGCCGGTGCTCGCGGTAGGCGCGCGACGGTGGCAGCGCGAACGGCGTGCCGTCGAGCCGCGCTTGCAGCTTGACGAACGCCAGCTCGGCCATCCGGCACGCCCGGCGCCCGACGTGGCGGAATCGAGCCATGCCTGTCTGCTCGCGGACGTTGACCCACTCCATTCCCAGCCGCCATCGGAGCTGGGCACTGAGACGCAGCCGCAGCGGGACTGCGCGCTCAGGCGCCGTGAACTCGGGACGCGGGTTGTCGACCATGACAACGAGGGCCACGCTCTCTCCGGCGCGACGCAGCTGCTGGGCCATCTCGAATGCGACGTGGCCGCCGAGGCACCAGCCGCCAAGGAGGTAGGGGCCCGCCTGCTGAACCGTGCGAACCTCGGTGATGTAGTCAGAGGCCATCTCCGTGAGCTTCTGTTCCTGGTCACCCGCCCGCGCTCTGGGCGACTGCAGCCCGTAGAAGGGTTGGTCGTCGCCGAGTCGTCGCGCGAGATCGCGGTAGCCGATCACGTTGCCGCCATGCGCATGGACGAAGAAGAGGGGCGTCGTCTCTCCGTCGGGCTGGATGGGGACGAGCGCCGACCAGGACGCCTCGAAGCCTCCCGACTCGATTAGCGTCGCGAGCTTGGCCACCGTCGGAGCGTGAAAGAGCGCGGCGAGCGGAAGTAGCTCGTCGACCACGCGTTCCTCGATCTGATGCATGAGCGTGGCTGCCAGCATCGAGTGGCCGCCGAGCTCGAAGAAGTCGTCGTGGATGCCGATCGGCCCTCGACGGAACACGTCTTCCCAGATCTTTCGGAGCCGCGACTCGAGCAGGTTGCGAGGCCCGCCGGACGAGACGTCCTCGGGGGCTTCCGGTCTGACCGAGATGCCGGGAACCTGCCACCCGGGGTGCTCCTCGAGTCGCCGCTCTGGATCGGCGAGGCACTCTTCGAGCAGGCGCTCGTACGTGGCCAGCAGGTACTCGACATCGGTGCTCGTGAACAGGTGCTGGCGGTAGCGCACGACGATGCGGTAGCGCTCATCGATCAGGCGCACGAACAGGGCGAGGTCGAAATCGGCGGCGTCCGCATCGATCTCGACCGGGCTGACCGTCGCGCCCGGCAGGTCGAGGCCGGCGTCGGTCGACTCCTGCAGGATGAAGAGCGCGCGCGTCAGAGGAACGGTTGCGAGCTCGGGCAGGCCGGCGACGCGCTGGAACGGCGCCGCCTGGTGATCGAACGCCTCGGTGACAACGTGCGCCGTGCGGCCGAGTAGCTCGGTGAAGCTCGGGTCGCCTCCGAGATCTGAGCGCAATGCGACGAGGTTGTTGAAGTACCCGACGAGCTCGTGCGTCGCGGGATGCGTGCGGCCGGCCGCCGGTGCGCAGACGACCAGGTCGGGCTGTTCGCTAGCACGGTTGAGAAGAACGTTGAAGGCCGCGAGCAAGACGGTGTACGGAGTGACTCTGGCCGCGCGGCTCAGGTCCTGAACCGACCGCGTTGTCTCGGCGCTGAGGCGGTATGACCAGTGCCCGCCCTGGTCGGGCGCGGCGCCGTTTCGGCGCCTACCGGTCGGAAGCACGAGCCGCTGGGCGCCCGCGAGTCGCTCACGCCAGTAGCGCAGATCGGAGTCGCCACGGTCGGCGCGCGTCTGCTCCCACGCCGCGACATCGCTCGGCTGGACGCGAGGATCCGGCAGGGTGTCGCCGCGATACAGCGCGCTCAGCTCGCGCTCGATCACGCTCATCGACCAGGCGTCGCAGACGATGTGATGCGCGGTGAGCACGAACATGTGCTCCTCGGCATCGAGCACGATCAGCCGCGCCCTGAGCAGGCCATCGTGCGCGAGGTCGAATGCCCGGAGCGCGTCCTCTCTAGCGAGCGCGCGCCCGGCCTCGAACCGCTCGCCAGCGGGAAGCGCAGACAGGTCGTCGACCTCGAGCCGAGCGCCCGCGTCGGCGTCGATCGTCTGCACCGGGGAGCCGTCGGCGAGCTCGAAGCGCGCACGAAGCGCGTCGTGTCGGCTGACCACCGCGTCGAGCGCGTCGGCGAGCCGTGCGTGATCGAGCGGCCCTTCGATGTGATGCGCTTGCTGCAGGTTGTAGATCGCCCCGTCGGGCCGCAGGCGCGCCATCACGAAGATCCGCTCCTGTCCGGCGGACATCGGGTGGACACCCGGGTCTGGCCGGGCCGGGATACCCATGCCGGCCGACTCGCCTCGGCGCTCGGTGAGCTTGGCCTCGAGCTCTGCCCGCTGCTCGGGCGAGAGCTTCGCCATCGCCTCTCGAAGCTCGCTCATGCCGCCGCGCCGCCGTCGCCGTTGCCGCCGCTGAGCTCGCCGATCAGAGCGATCAGCTCACTCTCGTCGAGCTGCTCCTCGGCCATGACCGACGTCACCAGGACCGCGAGGTCTTCAACCGTGGAGTTGACGAACATCGACCCGAGCGGGAGCTCGACGCCAAGCTGCTCGTAGAGCGCGGCCGTTGCCCGCATGGCGTCGAGCGAGTGTCCGCCGAGCTCGAAAAAGTCGTCCGCCGCCCCAACGCGCTCGCGACCGAGGAGCTCGGCCCAGATGTCGGCGATCTGCTGCTCCAGCGGCGTTCGCGGCGCAACGTGATCCGCGTGCGCCGCCTTTCGGGCCAGCCCGGGGTCGGGCAGCGCGCCGCGATCGACCTTGCCGCTGGTTGTGAGAACGAACTCGTCGTGCTCGATGAAGGCGTTCGGAACCATGTAGACGGGCAGTCGCGCCTTCAGGAACTCACGGAACGCGGCTTCATCGAAGTCGGCACCACCGACCGTGCTGACGTAGGCGACGAGTCGCTGGTCGCCCGTCGCCTGCGTGTCGGCCACGACGGCGGCCGCCGCAACGCTCTCGTGCTGCAGCAGCACCGCCTCGATCTCGCCCAGCTCCACGCGGTTCCCGCGGACCTTTATCTGGTGATCGGTGCGGCCGAGGAACTCGAGCTTGCCGTCGATCGACCAGCAGGGCGAGATCTCCCGTCCTGTAGAGGCGGCCCGCGCCAAACGGGTCGTCGATGAAACGCTCGTCGGTGAGCTCGGGGCGTGCGAGGTAGCCGCGCGCCACCTGGACGCCACCGATGTAGAGCTCGCCGGCAACGCCGATCGGCACCGGGCTGAGCCGCTCGTCGCGCACGTGCATCTGCGTGTTGGCAACCGGCTGCCCGATCGGCACGACACCCGAGGCGTCGTCGGGATCGCACTTCCAGTAGGTGACGTCGACGGCGGCCTCGGTTGGCCCATAGAGGTTGTGCAGCTCGACGTCGTCGAAGACCGCGAAGAAGCGCTCCTGCAGGTCGTACGTGAGCGCCTCGCCTGAGCAGACAACGCGTCGAAGGCTGGTGCACAACGCGGCCCGTGGGTCGTCGAGGAAGAGCCGAAGCATCGAGGGAACGAAGTGCACGGTGGTGACCTCGTTCCTGTTGATCGTCCGCACGAGGTAGCCAGAGTCACGGTGCCCACCCGGCTCGGCGACGACGAGTCGCGCCCTGACCTCGAGCGGCCAGAAGAACTCCCACACCGAGACGTCGAAGCCGTACGGCGTCTTCTGGAGAACGCTGTCCGCGCCGCCCAGGCGAAAGTGATCCTGCATCCAGAGCAACCGGTTGACGATGCCCCGGTGGGTGTTGAGGACGCCCTTTGGGCGACCGGTCGAGCCTGACGTGTAGATGACGTAGGCAGCCGAGTCCACGTCGATGTCGACCCCCGGATTCTCTGCGGAAAACTCCTCGAGCGGCACGAATCCGGCGTCGAGGGCCAGCACGTTCGCCGTCTCGTCGGGCACGAGCTCGAGCAGCGCCTCCTGGGTCAGCACGGCGGCGAGCTCGGGCTCGCCGATCATGAACTCGAGCCGCTCGAGCGGGTACTCGGGATCGAGGGGAACGTAGGCGCCGCCCGCCTTCAGGATGGCGTAGAGGGCAACGACCATGTCGATGGAGCGCTCCATCAGGACGCCGACCAGCACTTCTTGCGCAACTCCGGCGTCGATGAGCCGGTGCGCGAGGCGGTTGGCGCGCTCGTTCAGGTCTCGATATGTGACCTCGGCATCGCCGGAGGCGAGCGCGATTGCGTCGGGCGAGGTCGCGACCTGGGCTTCGAAGAGTGAGACAAGCGTCTGGCCGGCCGGAAACGCGACCGCCGTCTCGTTCCACTTCTGCAGCAGTTCCAGCTCGCGGTCCGGAAGCAGCTCGAGCTCGCCGACCGTGCGTTCGCTGCCGTCAACGAGCTTGCGCAGCAGCTGCACGAACCCGTCGAGCCTGAGCCTGACCGAGTCCTGCGTGAAGAGATCGGTGTTGTACGTCCACTCGACCACGAGGCCCTCGGGCGAGCCGGCGAGGTTGACGAACACGTCGAAGTTCTCGAACCGGCGCGGGCTCGATCCGCTCACCGCGTCGAGCTCGCCAAAGTCGAGCTCGGGCACCGTTGCATCCATGTTGAACACGACGCTGACGAGCGGCGTGCGGCTCGGGTCGCGCTTCGCGGCCACCTGGGTGAGGATCGAGCTGTAGGAGTAGTTCTGGTGCTCGAACGCGTCGAGCAGCGCGCCGCGTGTCGTCTTCAGGTGCTCGGCAAAGCTCGCGTCTGCGTCGACCGAGCGCCGTAGCGGAAGCATGTTGACGCAGTGCCCGACGAGGGTTTCGCCCGGGAACTGCGTCTGCCCGGCGATCGATACGCCGAGCGCGATCTCGGGCTGTCCGCTCAGCCGGTGCAGGTAGCACTCGAAGGCCGAGAGCACGAAGGTGAACAGCGTGTGGCCCTGCTCAGCCGCGCGCGCCCGCAGCCGCCCGAGCACCTCATCGTCGATCAGCGCGAGCTGGCGGTCGGCGACGTAGGTCTTGGCGGGTGGTCGCAGGGCGTCGGCGGGGACGTCAGAGACCGGATACGGAGTCTCGGTGTGCGTGCGCCAGTACTGCTCGGCGGCCGTCCACTCCTCGCTGCTGCGGGCCTCCTCCTGGCACTGCGCGAAGGAGTGGAACTGCATCGGCTCGGGCAGCTCGGCGGCCTCGCCCCGCCGCGCGGCGCCGTAGAGGGCGCCGAGCTCCTGGATCAGGACGCCGCTCGACCATCCGTCGCAGGCGATGTGGTGCACGGTCAGAAAGAGGATGTGCTCGTTGGTGGCAAGCCGGATCAGTGTCGGGCGGATGAGCGGCCCGGCCTCGAGATCGAAGGGCGTCGTTGCCTCGTTCGCACGAAGCGCCGCGAACCCGGCGGCGCGCTCCTCGTTGGCGAGCTCAGTGAGGTCGATGTGCTCGAGCTCGATCGACAGCGCGGCCGCTATCTGCTGCTGCGTCCCGTCGGCATGGAACGTGGTGCGCAGCGCGCTGTGGCGTGCGATCAGCGTCTGGATCGATCTATCGAGTAGCTCAACGTCGAGGGGACCGGACAGGTCGACGGTGTTGCAGAGGTTGTAGGCGCAGTTGGCGCCGTCGCTGTAGCGGGTTGCGAGCCAGATCTCCTGCTGGCCCTGGGAGAGGGGCAAGAGCTCGGGCTCGCTCGCGCGCACGTCGGGCGTGCCGGCGGCGGCCCTCGGCAGAAAGCCCGCCTCCTGCATCGCCTCGACCGAGGCGCGGTACGCGCAGCCCAGGCGCGCCAGGTCCCCGTCGGTGTGCGCGGTCGAGAGGAACGCGGAGCGCCCCTCGGTGACGTGGATCCCCTGGTCGCGCAGGTAGAAGTAGAAGAGGCTCGAGAACTCCTGCGCCGCCGCCGCGAACTTCGTGAGGAAGAGGGAGCTGAAGTGCTCGATCGCCATCGGCGCCTCGCGTTCACGGAGAAAATCGTTGAGCTCGCTGACGAACTCCGATGTCCGCGCGTTGAGCCCGTCCTGGAGCGTCGGACCCGCGTCGCGCATGTGCTCGAGCGACGCGCGCGCCGCCGCGAGCGCGACGGGGTGCCTGACGAACGTTCCTGCGAACCAGGTGACGTCAGCTTCGGGGATTGAGTCGTCGCCGTATTGCCAGTGGCCTCCGTCGAGCGCGTCCATGTACTCGTGCCGCCCTGACACGACACCGATCGGGAAACCGCCGCCGATCACCTTCCCGTATGTGACGAGATCGGCGCGGATGCCGAGCTTCTCCTGCATACCCCCTGGGTGCGCGCGGAAGCCGGTGATCATCTCGTCGAAGATCAGGGCGACGCCGTGCTCGGCGGTCAGCACGCGCAGCTGCTCGAGGAAGTCGACCGGCTGCAGGTCGGGATGCCTGCTCTGGATCGGCTCGACGAGCACGGCCGCGACGTCGGACGCGATCCGTTCGATGTACTCGAGCGAGGCCGGGTCGCCGTAGTCGAGCACGACCATCTCCTCGGATGCATTCGCCGGAATGCCGGGCGCGATCGGGATCGAGCGGCGCTTCCCGCGCACCGTGACGCCGCGCGCGAGCACTTCGTCGAAGAGGCCGTGGTAGTCGTTCGTGAAGGTCACGACCTTCGTCTTGCCCGAGACGGTTCGTGCCAGGCGAAGGGCGGCGAGCACTGCTTCTGAGCCCGTGTTGCAGAACGCGACGCGCTCGTTGCCCGTCAGCTCGCTGATCAGCTGAGCGACCTCGCCGGCCAGCGGCGTCTGCGGCCCGATCTCGAAGCCGCGGGCCAGCTGCTCGGTCACGGCGTCGACGACGAACTGGGGCGAGTGCCCGAACAGGTTGACGCCGAAGCCCATCGCGATGTCGAGGTACTCGTTACCGTCGACGTCCCAGATCTTCGACCCCGCCGAGCGGGCACCGACGACCGGGTACACGAGCTCCTTCCAGGACCGCCTGAACCCGGCGACGGTGCGCGGGTCGGCCAGGTGCGCCCGGTGCTCCTGCGCGTAGCGCTTCGAGCCGGGTGAGCGGGTCGCCAGCCGCTCGATCAGCGCGTCGAGGTGAGCGCTCTGCGTTTCGTCGAGGCCTTCCGCACTGCGCTCGACGGGCCGCCAGGGGCCGCCGTGTGCCGGTCGTGCGGCCGTGCCACTCGCCCCGCCGTCGTCGGATGGGCTGCCGTTGTCGGGCGCGGCGCCGTTATCGCCTCCGCCGGCTTGGAGCGCCTCGAGATCTCGGGGTGCGCCGGCCGCCCATCCGGCCTCGGCCGTCGGGTCGTCTGCGGCGGGAGCGTCGGCGGGCAGCCGCTCGTCGATGTGTCGCGCAAGCGCATCGAGCGTCGGAGCCTCCTCGAAGAGCTGGCGGAACGACACTCTGACGCCGAACGCACGGCCCACGGCTCCAGTGGCCTGCGTCATGAAGAGCGAGTCGAACCCGAGCTCGAGGAACGTGAGCTCGTGCGAGAGCTCAGCCGGCTCGAGCCCGCTGAGCTCGTGGAAGATGGTCGTGAGCTCGGCGAGGATGCGCTCGTGACGGTGTCCGTACGGTGTACGGGATTCCGTACGCTGTACGGACGGTCCCGGCAAGGCGTCTGCCACGAGTGGTGCCGACGCCACGTCCACATTGGCCGGTCTGTCGCCTCGCTCAACCCAGTAGCGCGTGCGCTCGAACGGGTACGTGGGAAGCGGGACGCGCCAGCGCCGCTCGCTCGAGGCGAGCCCGGCCCGATCTGTCGCGTGGCCGAGCCGCCAGATGCGCCCGACGGCGCCGAGGAAGAACGCGTCGTCCGGTGTCGAGTCGGCGACGTGCGGCAGCGATCCGAGCACCTCGTGGCTGCTGGTCCGGTTCGGATGCCGGAGCGTGTAGCCGGCGAGCGTCTGGCCTGGGCCGACTTCGATAAAGGTGGCGGTGGGCTGGTCGGCCAGCGTCGTCAGCCCGTCGACGAAACGGACGGTATCTCGCAGGTGCCTGACCCAGTAGTCAGGAGCAGTGACCTCGCCGGGCGCAACCCACGCGCCCGTCAGGTTCGAGACGTAGGGGATCGTGGGCTCGTGCAGCTCGATGCTCTCGACGTAGCTGCCGAGGTCGGCCAGGATCGGCTCGACGAGATGCGAGTGTGCGGCCACGGAGATGTGGAGCCGCTGCGACTCGACCCGGCGGCCCTCGAGCGCGGTCTGTGCGCGGTCGATCGCCTCGTTGGTGCCCGCCAGCACGCAGAGATCGGTTCGGTTCATCGCAGCGATCGAGAGATCACCACCGAGCAGGTCGGTGACCTCGGCCTCGGGGAGGGGCACGCCAAGCATTCCTCCCGCTGGGAGCGTCTCGAACAGGCGGCCGCGCAACTCGACGAGGCCGATCGCGTCTGCGAGCGAGAAGACGCCTGCCAGACACGCGGCCGTGTACTCGCCCAGGCTGTGGCCGATCAGCGCGGTCGGGCGGACACCGAGCGACATCCAGAGCTCGGCGAGCGCGAGCTCGACGGCGAACAACGCCGGAAGCGCGATGCCTGGGCGCTCGAGCTCCTCGTCGGCGAGGGCGTCAGGGCCATACAGGGCGCCGCGAAGGTCGAGCTCGTGGTCGCGGCTGGCGATATCGGCGCAGCGATCGAAGGCCTCACGGAACGCTGGCTCGGTGCGATAGAGCTCGGCGCCCATGCGGGGGTGCTGTGCGCCCCCACCCGGAAACATGAAAACGGCGGCGCCGGAGCCCGCACCCGTCTCGCCCGTCCCGACCCGGCGGGCGTCGCGATCGGCGAGCGCTCGCGCTGCGTCGTGAGACGTTGCGGCCACCACCGTTCGCCGGTGTGTGAACGCGCGTCGTCCGACCCGCAGCGTGTGTGCGATGTCCGCAAGATCGTGCGGCGTCGACGCGAGATGCGTCGCCAGCCGGCTGGTCGCCGCCTCCAGCGCGTCCGCCGAGCGCGCCGAGATCGTGAGCAGCTGGTGCCGGCGCGCGGAGGGCTCGGCCCGCGGCGGCGACGCCGGCGCCAACGCGGACGCGGGTGCCTCTTCCAGCACCATGTGCGAGTTCGTTCCTCCGAGGCCGAACGAGCTCACGCCCGCGCGTCGCGGGGCGTCGTTGCCAGCCCAGGTTTCAAGTGCTTCGTTGATGCGGAACTGACCGCGGCTCAGGTCGATCTGCTCGTTGAGCGTCTCGAAGTTGGCCGTCGGTGGGATCTCACCGTGGTGCATCGCCAGAACGGTCTTGATCACCCCCGCAGCCGCGGCTCCTGCGTCGAGATGGCCAAGGTTCGACTTCACCGAGCCGATGGTGCAACTCTCAGCGCTCGAGCCGGTGGCGAAGGCCTCGCTCAGCGCCGCGAGCTCGATCGGGTCACCGATGAAGGTGCCCGTCCCATGTGCCTCGACGTAGGAGATCGTCGACGCGTCGACGTCGGCGATCGCCAGCGCCTCTGCGATCACGTCGGCCTGTCCGGCCACGCCTGGCGCAGTGAATCCGGTCTTGGTCGCGCCGTCGTTGTTGACCGCGGTGCCCTTGACGAGGGCGTGGACCGTGTCGCCGTCCCGAATCGCGTCGGAGAGGCGCTTGATGACGAGCATGGCGACCCCGCTCGCCGCGATCGTTCCGCGCGCCTGCTGGTCGAAGGGCCGGCAGCGGCCGTCGGGCGAGAGGATCCCGTCCTCCTCGTGCTCGTAGCCCGTACCGAGCGGGGCCCGGATCCGTGCGCCACCGACGAGGGCCATGTCGGACTCGCCACTGAGCACGCTCTGGCACGCGAGATGGAGGGCGACGCCCGAGGTCGAGCACGCGGTGTTCACGCTGATTGCCGGACCGCGCAGGTTCAGCTTGTAGGCGACGCGCGTGACGGCGTACTCCCGCTCGCTGGCGACAAGGAGCGGGTAGCGACCCGTCTGCTCGAGGAGGTCCGGCCTCGTCGAGAGCACCTGCTGGAGGTAGGTGTTCGCAGCCACGCCTCCGAAGACGCCGATCGCTCCGTCGTAGGTGGCCGGGTCGTAGCCTGCGCTCTCGAGCGCGGACCAGGATTCCTCGAGGAAGACGCGGTGTTGGGGATCCATCAGCTCGGCCTCGCGTTTGGCGTAGCCGAAGAAGTCGGCGTCGAAGCAGTCGGCGCCCTCCATGTGCGAGACCATGCGCACGTAGTGGGGGCTCGAGCTCGCGGCGTCGCTCACGCCATCTGCGCGCAGCTCCTCGTCAGTCAGCTCCGTCATCGCCTGGCCGCCGTCGCGCAGTAGCTGCCAGAGCGCGTCGACGTCGGCGGCCCCGGGGAAGCGTCCGCTCATGCCGACGATCGCGACCTCTTCGCGGAGCGGCTCCGGGTTCGTCATGGGCGCGCGGCTCTCCGTCGACGCTGCTCGTCAGCATGGTCGCGGCGGCCGCGGCGACCCAGAGCAGGGCGCCCGTTCGGAGGTGCATATCCGAACGGCTCCGCCGCGTGCCAGGTCTGCGAGGCGAGCACGTCGAGCGGTTGCGCCTCGTGCCACCTGCGCGCCACCGCAGCGTCGATACGACCGTGCTCGAGAAAACGGGTGTCGCCCATCGGCGTCGAGCTCTCGTGGAGGCCGTCGACCATCTTCCGATCGAGGTCGCGATAGGGCGTGAGCGTCGCCTCAGCGAAGTCGAGCCCGGCTGCCGCGCTGAGCCCTTCCAGCGCCGTGCGCGGATCGCCGACGAGATCCTCGAAGCGCAGGCGGAACTGCCGCTCCGCCGGAACGCCGGCGAGGAACTCGAGCGTGTTCAGGTGGCTTTCGAGCCAGACGAGCTCACCGAGCTCCTCGCCGCGAAAGCCGTGCTCGCCGAGGAACAGGACCTGATCCATGTGGTAGCTGGCGAACGAGTGCACCATCTCGTGCGGGTCGCGGAGGAGATGGATGTAGAACGGGTCCTCGAAGCCGAGCTCCGCGTTGTCGAGCGCAACGCGATCGAGGGCGTAGGAGGGCGACTTGTCGACCAGATTGCGACCGATGGCCTTCGTCTGCAGCGCTGCGTAGAGCTGCTTGGCGCTCAGCCCGTCGTGCTCGTAGATCTCCATCTGTGCCGTCGCGTCTGCGGCGTCGACGTGGTCGAGCTCCATCAGCGCGCGGATCGCGCCCTCCCGCCAGAGACTTGCCGCTCCTTCGAATGCGCGGCGCCGCTGCTCGAGTGTGTCGAAGGTCAGGAGCTGGAGCTCGGAGGCCGCGAAGAGCTCGGGGTGGCCCGCGAGCATCGCCCTGAGTAGTGACGTGCCCGAGCGGGGTGGCGAGAGAATGAAGATCGCACGCGGGTTCGCGGGTCCGGCGGCCCATGAGGGGAACGGGCCGAAGGTCGGAACTGCCGAGCGCAGCGTTGTGAGCTTGGCGTCGAGGGGGGCGGCCGAGCCGGCCGCGCGCTGCCGGCCGCGCGGCGCAGGCGGCTGGCCATTCGGCGCGGCCGAGCTCGCGCCGGCAGCATCGGCGATGCCCGCGGCATCGGCAATGCGCGCGCCGTCGCCGAGGTAGCGCGACAGCGCGGCCGGGTAGTCACGCCTCAGCAGCCGGGCGTACTCGGCGATCGTCGGGGCCGTGAAGGCCGTGACGACGTAGATGAACTCGTCCAGTCGGCGCTGCACCTGGTTGACGAACTCGGCGGCCCGAATTGAGTCGCCGCCGATCTCGAAGAAGGGATCGTTGATGCCGACTCGCTCGCGGCCAAGCACGTCGGCCCAGATCTCGGTGAGCATCTGCTCGAGGGGGTCGCGCGGTTCGACGTGGTCGGCCGCTGACCTGGGCTCGGTCGCAAGCGCATCGCCGAGCGCCTCACCAAGCGCGCGCCGGTCGGTCTTTCCCGACGACGTCAGCGGCAACTCCTCGTGCGCAACGAATGCGCTGGGAACCATGTAGCCGGGCACCTTCGCGCGAAGGAACGCACGCAGCTCGGCGGCGCTTGCCGAGCTCGGCCCCGCCGCCGTTACGTGCGCGGCCAGTTGGAGCGATCCGTGCTCGGGTTCATGTGTCGTCACCGCAGCCGCGCCGACGAGCGGATGCGTCAGCAGGACCGCCTCGATCTCGCCGAGCTCGACGCGGTTGCCGCGGACCTTCACCTGGTGATCGGTGCGCCCGAGAAACTCGAGGTTCCCGTCGATGCGCCAGCGGGCGAGATCGCCCGTCTTGTACAGCCGCCCGTCGCTGAATGGATCGTCGATGAAGCGCTCGCCTGTCAGCTCGGGCCGGTTGACGTAGCCCCGGGCGACCTGGACGCCGCCGATATGAAGCTCGCCCGCCACGCCGATCGGCGTGGGCTCGAGCCGGTCGTCGAGCACGTGCATCTGCGTGTTCGCGACCGGCCGCCCGATCGGAACGACGCCGGAGCGATCCGCGGGATCGCACTGCCAGTAGGTGACATCGACGGCCGCCTCGGTCGGCCCGTAGAGGTTGTGGAGCTCGACGCCGTCGCAGACCTCGAAGAAGCGCTCCTGCAGGTCAGACGTGAGCGCCTCGCCCGAGCAGACAACGCGTCGAAGGCTGGTACACCACGCGGCCCCCGGGTCGTCGAGAAAGAGGCGCAGCATCGAGGGAACGAAGTGCACGGTCGAGACTTGCGAGTCGTTGATCGCTCGTACGAGGTAGCCAGCGTCACGGTGCCCGCCCGGCTCGGCGATGACGAGCCGCGCCCCGACCTGGAGCGGCCAGAAGAACTCCCACACCGAGACGTCGAAGCTGTAGGGCGTTTTCTGGAGGACGGCATCGGTTGCGTCGAGCCCGAAGTGCTCCTGCATCCAGAGCAGCCGGTTGACGATGCCGCGGTGCGTGTTGAGAACCCCCTTTGGGCGTCCCGTCGACCCCGATGTATAGATCGCGTAGGCGGCGGAGTCAGGCTCGATCACGAGCTCGAGGTCGTCACCCGCGAGCTCGGCAACGTCCGCGAGCTCGGCATCGAGTGCCAGTACGTGCGGTGCGCTCGCGGGCACCGTCTCGACGAGGCGCGTCTGCGTGAGGACGGCACCGAGCGCCGCCTCCTCGACCATGTACTCGAGCCGATCGACGGGATACTCAGGGTCGAGCGGAACGTAGGCGCCGCCCGCTTTCAGGGTCCCGTAGAGGGCGACGACCATCTCGATCGAGCGCTCCATGAGTACGCCGACGAGGACCTCGGGGCCGACACCGACGCCGGCGAGCCAGCGCGCAACCTGGTTGGCCCGGCGGTTGAGCTCACGATAGGAAAGCTCGAAGCCGTCGCTGACGAGCGCGACCGCCTCGGGCGACGATCGCACGCGCTCTTCGAAGAGCGAGACCAGGTCGGCGTCAGCGTCGTAGACGACGTCGGTCTCGTTCCAGCCGGCGAGGAGCGCGACCTCATCGGGCGGGAGTAGCGAGCAGCGCCCGATCGTTCGCTCGGGCGTGGCGACCAAGCTGCCAAGCAGCTCCGTGACGTGATCAAGGAAGCGCTCGGCGCCGTCCCGGTCGAGGCGCTCTGCGTCGGCCTCGAGCACGAGCGTGAGCCCGCCACCGGCGGCATCGACAGAAAGAAAAACGGCAGCGTCGGACGAGGGCCCGGAGCCAGTGGCGGCCCCAGCGTCCGCGGAGGCCCCAGAGCCGGTCGCCGGGCCCGCGAGCGAGATGGCGCAGCGCGCGAGGTGCGCTGCGAGCGCTTCCTCCGTTGCGCCCACTGCGTCGGCGAGTTCGCTGCGACTCTCCGAGGCCGCGTCGGGAGCCCGTGCGGTCCCGTCGTGCGTCACCAGCTCTCGGCTGATCCGTTCGATCCAGTCCCGCGCCGAGGGGTCATCGGACGCGTCGGCCACGAGCGGCGCAATGGAGCCGCCTGCCGGTGCGCGCACACCCAGCAGGAGCACCGGTTGGCGGTTGTAGCGGTAGAGCACGCCGGCGAGCGCGGCTATCGCGACGTCGCGCGCTGCCAGATCGAGCCTCGAGGCGCACTCGCCGAGCCGAGCGTGCAGGTCCCGGTCGAGGCGCCGACGGATCACGGCGGCCCCGCCGTCCGTGCCGAGCGCATTGTGAGGAGAGAACGGCAGCTCGAAGGCGGGCAGTTCGCGCAGCTCGATGCGAGTGGTCATGCCTGCGCCTTTCAGCAAGCGCCGGAAAGCAGATGTATGAGCCGCAGAACCGCTATGAAAACCCTCCTCAACGGAAGCGGTCGCGCGCGCGCGTGCGCGCGCCAAAAAACCACCGCTTCATGCCACAGTCGGAGCCCAGCCAAGATTGCACAAAGACCCTGGCACTTCAATCCGAAGTCAGCTGGCTGGGCCGGTGTTCCTTGCGTTTTTGAGGCTCACGTAGGGTTGCCAGGTGCGGTCCGCGGGCCCAACGATGCGACCGTGCGGCTGACGCTCGTCTCGATCTACGTCCTGTTCGTCGTTCAGGCGTTCTTCTTCGCCGCGTTCTTCGCGGTCGCACCCGAGCTGAAGGATCTGCTCGAGCTGACCACCTTCGAGATCGGCGTCGCGTTGACCGGGCTCGGCGTGGCGATGGCGCTGTTCGCACTCCCGGTCGGGTTCCTGATCGACCGTGGTGGGCCGCGCCGGCTCACGCTCATCGGCACCTTCGTCCTACTCGTTGCCGCGATCGGTCATGCGGTCGCGGTCGACGTCTGGTCGCTGCTTGGCGCCCGGATGCTGATGGGCCTTGCGGCCACGATCATCCTGCCGGGCGCCTACACCTGGCTTCGCGACCTCGTCAGCGGCGAGCGCCAGTCGATGGCACTGAGCGCCGTCATGCCGATCCTCGGCGTCGGGTCAGCAGTCGGGCCGATCGCGGGCGGCGCGATCACCGACTGGATCAGCGTTCGAGCCGCGTTCTGGGTGATCGCTGGCGGTCTCGCCGCGTCGTTCGCTCTGTTGCTCGCGTCGGGCCCGACGCCGCAGCGCGGGACCGACCCACCCGCGCGTCTACGCGTGCTTCTCTCGCTCCTGCGCCGCGAACCGCTGATGCTGGGCGCCTGTGTCACGATCGTCGTTGCCACGATCGGCGAAGCGATCGTCAATTTCCTGATCCCGCTTCAGCTCGACGATCACGGGGTATCGGCGACGACGATCGGCGTCTACCTCGGGGTCGGGGCGATCCTGTTCGTCGTCGCCGGAGCGCTCGCGGCCACCGCCGCCGACAGGGCCGTGCGGCTGGTGGTCGCAGGCGCCGGCGCGCTGACGCTCGCCGTGCTGCTCGTCCCGCTGATCGTCAGCGATGCGGTTCCCGTACTCGTGAGCGTCCTGATCATCCGCATGGCGCTAGTCGGCGTTCTCTGGACGATCGCCTTCCCGCTCGGCGGCCTGGGGGCAACCCGGGCAGGCCTTGCAAGCGGAGCGATCTTCGGCCTGCTCATGGCGACGATCGGGATCTCGAGCGTCGCGGGCACCCTGGCAGGAGGAGCGCTCGCCGATGGACCTGGGTTCGCGTCCGCCCACGCGGCGCTCGTAGCGACGTGCGCGGTAGGTGCCGTCGTGCTGCTCTGGCTGGCCCGTGGTCACGCCGAGAGCACGGCGCCTGCGGGTCCGGCGTACCGCAAGCTCTGACGCCGCCTCACTGCCGCCGCCTCATTGACTCGGCCCGACCGCTCAGGCGTGCCGGATCAGGAATGCGCGAGCGGCTTCAGTGGCCTGCTGCCAGACCCTCGATTCGTGGTGCGGACAGTGACGGCCCTCGTCGAGCAGACACAGCTCGGCACCCGGTAGCGCGGCGAGCGCGCGCTCCAGCTCGCCCGGCTCGGTGCGCGGATCCTGGGCTCCGTGGAGAATCAGGACGGGCGCTGTGAGCTCGCCCAGCCGCTCGTGGTAGAGATCGCGGTCGGGCTCCGTCCCGCCGATCTCCAGCCAGACCTCTCCTTCGAGCCGGAGGAGCTCCTGCCAGTAGTCGGCCCCGTGCTCGTCGGCCAGCACCTTGCCGACGCCGTCACCGAACACGCTTGGGTCGCTCGCCATCGTCTCGAAGAACTCGCGCGAGCCCGGCTTGAAGCGATCTAAGTGGAGCGCCTCGAGAACGATCGCCTGGCAGCGCTCGGGCGCGAACAGGCCCATCCACCCGGCGATGCAGGCGCCGTCGCTCTGACCCCAGAGCATCGCGCGTTCCAGGCCGAGCCCGTCGAGGACGGCAAGGGTCTCGCGGGCCGCGCGCTGATGGAAATCGAGCGGGACCGGCGCGCTCCAGCGCCCGGACTGCCCATACCCCCAGCGATCAGGCGCCAGGACGCGGAAGGGCGAGCCGAGCGCGTCGACCTGCCGCTCGAACGGATACACGCCGTAGCCCCAGCCCGAGTGCAGGTAGACGAGCGGGGTTCCCTCACCGCCGAAGTCGCGGCAGTAGATGCGGCGGCCGCCGTCGCCCGCGTCAACGTCCACCCACATGGCGCGTCCTCACTCGGGCGGCAGCAGCGTAAGAAACGACATCTGCTCGGGATCCTTCGCGAGGAATCGCCCGACCCAGTGCTGGCCCGAGGCAGAGCTCACGACCTCGCCGAACAGGCGAGCGTCGTTTTCCTGGCCGGCCGCAAAACCGTGCTCGTACCCGAACTGCATCGCGTCGAGCGCGATACGGGCCGCGTAGCCGCGGGCAGCTTTGAGGTCGCCCGCCTCGGCTTCCGAGGGCGCCGGCGATTCCATCAGGCCGGTGACGTCGACATTCCCATAGAGGCGGCTCAGCTCTGCGGCCTGACCCGCGGTTAGCGCGGCCCAGTCAGGGCGCCCCGATTCCATGCGGCCGGACACGAGATCGCGCGCGACGCCGAATGCCCTCGCCAGCGCCGTGCAGGACGGCTGAAACTCGTGTGCGAGACCGATACGGACCGCCTCGCGGCCGTCGACCGACTCACCGTTGACGGCCATCTCGGCGGCCTTGCGCGGGCCGAGCAGGCGCGGGAGCCGCTGCATGCCACCATAGCCCGGCATGATCCCGAGCTTGACCTCCGGCTGGCCGAGCTGGGCGTTCTCGGTCGCGATCCGATAGTGGGTGGCCATCGCCAGCTCGTTGCCACCGCCGAGCGCAAAGCCGTCGATCAGCGAGACGACCGGCAGCTCGAGACTCTCGAGCCGCGTGAACACCTCCATGTTTGCCGCGGCGAGCTGATCGAGAGCGGCGGCGCTCTTGCCGACGAAGACCTGGATGTCGGCGCCGGCGACGAACGATCGTCCGGCACCGCGCACGATCAGCGCAGCGACCGTCTTCCCGTTGATCGTGCTCGCGGCAGCGAGCTCCTCGACGACGTCCGAGAGCTGAGCAAGCAGCTCCTCGTTCAGCGCGTTCAGCGCCATCGGTCGGGTGAGCGTGACGATCGCGACCCCGTCGATAAGGCGGACATCGAGGAACCGCCCGCCTGCCGGATCGGCCTCGAGCAGGAGCTCGCCGAGGTAGTCCGCCTCGTAGTCGGCGATCGTGCGCCCCGGCCTGTCCGCCTGCACGAGGGCGACGCCCTTGGGGCTCGTCATCGTTCCGTCGAGCATCTTCTGCTGGATCGCCGGCAGCTCTTCGAGCTCGACGATCTCGAGATCGTCCTGCTCCATGACGATGCGCTGGCCGGCGAGCAGTCGAACTGTCTCCCTGGCCTGCGCATCGCGATACATGTGCGAGCCCAGAATCGAGAGATCGCTGCTACCGCGAACGACGATGTGCCCCGAAGACATGGCGTCTCGCTCATCGTGATCTCTGAGCAGGAACGTGCTGAAGTGAAGCGTGCTCTGATCGGGCCGCTCGACGATGAAGTCGGGGCTCACGCGCGGCCCGAAGACGGCCCAGATCGCCCGGCCGATCGCGCGGGCGTGGTTCATGAAGCCGGACGCATACTCGGCGTTGGGCGTGCCTTCGGCGGTGAGCGGGTCGGGCATGTCGGCTGCAAGCTCGAACTGATCGCGATCGATCACGCTCGAGCCCGAGACGCCGAGCCGCTCGAGTGCGCCGATGCCCTCCTGCTCGGTGGAATGCGACGCGATCGCCACGACGTCGGCGCCGCGCTCGAGAGCGGCGGCGGCGAACTCCTGGGCGTACGAGTCGGCGCCCCAGATCAGGCCCTTGCGCCCTGGCAAGAGGCCGATCTCGGAGAAGATCTGCTGCGGCGAGTTCGAGCTGAAGACCACCTGCTTCTGGCGCATCCAGACCCAGCGGGCGTCCATCACGAAGCGTTGCCGGTCGTAGAAGAACGTCTCCTTGTACTCGCCCTTGAGTCCCTGGCCCGTGGCGCCGAAGAACGCCAGCCGGCCGCCGTCGGCGAGGGCCGAGACGAGCAACGGGAAGTTGGTTCCCCCGGTGTGCTCGAAGATCCTGTCGACCGCCTGGCCCTCGTTGGCGGCGCGTACGGCCTCGCGGAACGGCTCCGTTCTCTCGAGCCAGGCGTCGTGGTCCTCCTCCTCGTCGACGACCCCGTAGACCTCGGCGGGGATCTCGCGTCGGTTGACGAACGCGTCGGCGATTCCGCGCTCGATCAGAGACTGGGCGAGCGCCTGGTTGGAGCCGACGAGGATCACGCGCGCACCGAGCGCCTTGCCGATCTGCGCGCCGGCGAAGCTCGTTCCCTTGCCGCCCCCCATGACGAGCAGCGAGTCGTCTGGGCCGACGTCGAGCCGCTCGACGACGGCCCTGTATGCGGTGCCGTAGGTCAGCAGCAACGCAGCCAGCCGCTCGGGGCTGTTGCCAGCAAGCGCTGGGGGAACCGGAATGGCGCGTACCTCGTCGACGACGGCGAACTGGGCGTTGAAGCCGTCGTGTGTCTCGTAGCCGCGGATGTTCCTCCCGGTCCAGGAGTCGAGGACCACCGCCTGGCCAACCTTCACGCTCGTAACCGCAGCACCAGCGTCGACGACGATGCCCACGCCGTCGCTCCCCGGGATGTGAAGCGTGGCGCTGTCACCGCGCGGGAAAACCGGGACCGGCAACCCAAGCGCCGCGAAGTTGGTGTTGAAGTTCGGCCCGCTTGCCAGGATCGAGACCAGGACGCGTCCCGCATCTGCAGGTTGCAGACGCGGGACGGCGACGGGTTCGGAACGGATGACCTGCGCCGGCGGGCCGTAGTCGTCGCGGTGCAGCGTCAGCGCGGTCATCGTCTGCGGCAGTGACATCGCCAGGTTCGGGCTGACTCCCAGCGGCCACGCGCCGTCGACGGGAGCGTCGACGACCAGCGGAGCAGTGTCTGGCTGGGCCGGAAGCGTCATCGTTTGATCTCGAGGCTGCGATTCTCGCGACTCGGCGGGCTCGCCGCCAGCTCAACGGAACGCAGCCTCGAGATCGGCTCCCGTGCGGAGCACGACGAGTCTGCCCGCGTCAGCAGCTCACGCTGCGTCCGCGAGCTGCTGATCGCCCGCGCTGAGCTGGCGTGAGCGCAGCTCGAGCAGCTCGATCACATCGCTCGACGAGCGACGCGGATCGGTCACGGTGTGGCCGCCACCAAGTGGCATCGCAGCGATGACCGCCTCGTCCTTCTCGGCAACGAGCACGTACCCGCTTGGGACACGGCGCTCGCTGAGCTCCGAGAGTCGCGCGATCTCACGACCGTCGGCCGCGTCTGCCGGCCGGATCGTGAGCCGGGCGAGCTCGGCCCCGTCAGGGAGTGGGTTCTGTCGATCGCTGAGGCGCTCTGCGGTGACAGCGACCCAGTGCCCGAGCCGCCGGAGACCCTTGCGCTGCGGACCGGGCCGGTCGTGCATCGGCGTGCGCGTGCGAATTGACTGGACGAGCTCACGATCGAGCTCAACGTTCTTGAGGCGTGCGAGATTCTCGTGGTACATGGGTCCTCCATTGCTTGGCCCCTGCTGCGGCGGGGACTTTGAAGCTCGCGTGACCGCCCCTTCTGGGACGCCCTCGGAGCGAGTATGTGGGCGGCGGGACGACGCGAAAGGCGCTTCAGCGGAAACCGCGTGTCCTTGACCGTCCTTCGCAGGATAGCAAAACTATCTTCATTTCAAATTAACCGTGGGACGAGCCGGGTTGGCGCGCTAGACGCAGTCCTGGTCGAGCTCGTCGAGCGCAGCGTCGAGGGCCGCGATCGCCTCGTCGCACTCCGCCTCCGTCACGTTGAGCGGCGGTGCGATGCGCAGCGTGTTCGGGAGAAAACCGCCAATGTAGACGCCGCGCTCGAGGCAGGCGGCCGCGATGCGGTTCGCCGGCCATGCCTCGACATCGCCGGTACCCATCGTGTTGCGATCCTCGACGATGAATCGCTCGGCCGTCGTGGCGTCCTTGACGAGCTCGATCAACCAGAAGAGCCCGGCGCCGTTGACGTGCCCGAGCGACGGGTGGCGACTCTCGAGCTCTAGCAGTCTCGGCCCGAGGTACTCGCCCATGCGACTCGCCCGCTCAACGAGCTCCTCGTCGACCATCAGCTCGATCGTCGCGACGACGGCCGCCATGGCGAGCGGGTGTGCCGCCATTGTGATCGCGTGCCACCAGCGGTGCGCGCGCAGGAAGTCGGCGATCTCGTTGTTGACGACGATGCCCGCGGCTGGCACGCTGGCGCCGGTCAGGCCCTTGCCGATCGCCATGATGTCGGGCGTGACGCCCGGGGATGCCTGGTAGCCGAACCAGGTTCCCATGCGACCGAAGCCGCACAAGACCTCGTCGTCGATCCAGAGCACACCGAGGCGGCGACACATCTCGGCGATCTGCGGAATGTACTGAGGCGGCGGATGAATGCCGGGAGCCTGCGAGACATCGCAGACGAAGGCGGCGACGTTCTCGGGACCGAGCAGGTCCGTGATCAGCCGCTCGGTCTCGACGACGCAGGGGAGCCGCCCGTCGTCGGCGAGCTCGCCCTGCCAGTCGGGCCAATGGCTCGGCGCCGGAGCGATCGCGTAGTTGTGCTGATCGACGTACGTGGGAACCTCGCGCACCTGGCCATCGGCGGTCGAGAGATTGCCACGCATGCCGCGAACGCCGGTCGTGCCGCCCGACCCCTCGGTCCAGCCGTGGTACGAGAACTCCTGGGTCACGACGATGTTTCGGCCCGTGTAGAGACGAGCCACCATCAGCGCCATCTCGATCGCCTCGCTGCCGGTCGCCACGAAGCGCACGCCGCCAGCCCAGTCGTCCGGCCCGAGCAAATCCTCAACGATCAGCTTCGCCGCCTTTGCCCGGTACTCGCTGGTCCAGGGCTCCGAGAGGTAGGCCATCTGTCCTGCGGCCTCGGCGATCGCGGCCGCGATCCGGGTCTGTGAATGACCGAGGTTGGCGCAGCAGTACTGGCTCAGGAAATCGAGCACGCGACGGCCGTCGGAGAGGACGAGATAGGCGCCGTCGCCACGCTCGACGCCGATGTGGTGGTATTCGTCGGCCGTCTTGAACGGGTGCAGGTAGTAGCGCTCGTCCCACCGACGCATGTCGTCCCAGGTGGCCTCGCTCACCCCGCTTGTGATCGTCTGCTCGGACATCCCACGCCTCCGTTCATTTTGGTCGTGACGGCCCGCTGCGATTGTCGGTGAACCGGCACGGCTCGTCAAGGCGCTCGGAGGCGGTCCTGCGACGCGGCACGAGGCCAGCCAAGCGCCCGGCCCTCACGCGGCGACCCCAACGATCACGCCGCCGCCCACGACCAGCGCTCCCGCTGCGAGGACGCGACGATTGATCGCATCGGCCTGTGCGCCGAGCAGGAGTGCAGCGAAGAGCACAGCGAAGAGGGACTCGGTCGCCGTCAGCGGCGAGACGACCGTGACGGGTCCTCGCTCGTACGCCTCGAGCAACGTGATGTAGGCGAGTCCGAACAATGCTCCGGCCGGGTAGTAGGCGCGCGCCGCGCCCACGATGCCGTGTACGTGGTCGGAGAGACTCTGTCCGCTGTGTGCGTAGAGCGGCAGCATCGCGACCACGTTGACCGCCGCGCCCGCCGCGAGCGTGACCGTCGCGGCGACCAACGGAGCGATCTCGGTCTCGGTCGACGCCCAGCGAACCAGGACAGCCGAGATGGCAAAGAACGTCGCCGTCAGCACACCGAAGACCGTGCCGATCAGGCGCACGCGTGCCGCGCGGTCGCGCTCTCCGACCAGCGCTGCTGTGCCGAGGACGATGGCGACTGTTCCAACCACCAGCGCGATCTCGAACGCCTCGTCGAGAAACGCGATCGCCAGCAGCGCCGAGATCACGGGCGCTGCCCCGATCAGGATGCCAGTGCGCGACGCCCCGGCCGTGCGCACCGACCATGTGTAGACGATCTGCGCCGCGCCGGGAGCGATGGCGCCGGCGACCACGAACCGCCAGAGCCCGCCTAGCTCGCCCACCTCCTGGAACGGGAAGACGAAGGCCGTGATCAGACCGGCAACGAGGAATGCGCCCACAGACACGGCGGCCGCGCCAGCCTGCGGGCTCGAGTGGCGCAGGCCCAGGCGGATAGCAACGGTCAGCGCCCCGAACAAGACCGCCGTTATGCACGCGAAGACGACGTCCATCGGGGCGCATGATCGCGCCGATACTGCCTACTCGCGCGGTAGAGCCGCTACGGCCTCAGCCAGCTCCGTTCTCGTGGCCGGGACCTTCCGAGCCCTCGCCGGTGCCAGTGCCCTCGCCCGAGCCTCCCTCTGGGCCTCGCCGCCGCTCGCAGCCTGGCCGCTACATGCGGTGACCTCCGGGTTGAGGCTGTAGGTGTCGGTCGAGACCGCATCGAAACCAAGAACGACGTTGTGAGTCTGGCCAGGAGCCCAGTTCGCGTCGACGGTCGGGCCGAGCTCGATCGTGGAGCTGCCGCGGTTGACGTGGATCTCGAGGCGCGCGTTGCAGATCTCCTGGCCACCGTTGTTCGTCAGCGTGCCGGCAAACTTCGCCGCCGACGCCCTAGCCGCTAGCTTCCGACCCGCCTTCGCCGCCGCCTCACCCGTGAACCGGGATGGTGCTACATGAGAACGTTGGGGTGTGGCCACCGCAGGGGCCTGTTTGGGAGGGTGGCCCCTGCGGTGGCTGGGAGGGTCGCGGAGGTTGGTTAGTTGAAGCGGTAGTAGCGCCTCGTCGGGACGACGATGTCGCCGATGAGCCTGCCGGTGCCAGATACGTCCAAGACCCGCATACCCGATCCTCCCGATCGAGCCGCCACTAGAAGCGGCAAAACAACAACTAACCGGCCAGACTACACGACCGCGACGACTAGCTCCAGCGCCTTCCGGTCTCCTTCGGAGCCGCCGTGACCGGGCTAGGATCGCCCGGGCATCTGGCTCGGCGCGGACGACGGCGACCGCGCGCGGCCGGCGACGAGATGGAGGAGCGATGGAGAGCTGGCGCAACCGCAAGACGCTGATCCTCAGCCGCAACGAGATGGTCGGTCTGCTCACGCCCGAGGAGTACAACGATTGCGTCGAGCAAGCGTTCCGCATGTTCGGCGAGGGGCGCGTCTACATGGAGCCGAAGGGACACATCGTTCTCGACGAGTATCCGGGCGAGTGGGAGATCATGCCCTCCTACATCGAGGAGCCCGAGTCGGCTGCCTGCAAGTGGGTGTCGATCCGCTTCGACAACCGGGCGAAGCACGACCTTCCCACGGTCTTCTCGATCCTGATCTACACGGAACCAGAGACCGGCTTCCCGCTCGCGATATGCGATGGCAGCCATCACACGAACATGCGCACGGGAGCCTCGGCTGCGGTTTCGGCGAAGTGGCTCGCGCGCCCCGACTCGAAGGTCCTGGCGGTCGTCGGCGCCGGGGACTCGGCGCGTGGCGCGCTCAAGTGCTCGCGCCATGTCTTCGACTGGGACGAGGTGCGGGTGTGGTCGCGATCAGAGGAGACGATTGAACAGTGCCTGTCTGAGGTCGCGGACGACTGCGCTGACGTGCCGATTCGCGCGTCGCTCGATCTCGAGGAGACGGTGCGCGGAGCAGACGTGATCGTGACGATCACTCCCGCGACGAAGTGGTTGATTGCCGACGAGTGGATCGGGCCCGGGACGCACTTCGCCTGTATCGGCGGCGGCCTCGCCGGCAGCCAGGAGCTCGAGCCGAAGCTGCTCTCGCGTGCCCGCGTCTTTACGGACGACATCCGCCAGTGCGTCGACGATGGCGAGATCAACGTCGCGCTCAGCGAGGGCCTGTACGAGGCCGACGACGTCGCCGGCGACTTCGGCGCCGTTGTCGCCGGCAAGCTCGACGGGCGCCAGGCCGACGATCAGATCACGGTGTTCGACTCGACCGGCATCGCGCTCCAGGACTCGGCGACCGTTCCGCTCGAGTACGAGCGCGCCCTCGAGGCCGGTGTTGGGATCGAGAAGAAGATGATTTCGACGTAGACATTCGTTAGGTCGATACCCCCGGTTGTTACTGGCTGTTGGGAGCGCTCGGATGCCCTGAGGTCATGTGAGTTTGGTGCAAAGTTGGTGCAAAGTCCACGAGCTTGCACCAGCCCCGTGCGTGGTGGCGATCGCCGTCGCGTTGCTCGCCGACGCGAGGCCAGGCCGTGGCCCAGAATGGCCCGCTGAAGCATTCGGCTGTGACGGTCAAGCAGTTCCGGCTCGAGGCGGGTCAAAACCCTCATCACGAACGTGGTCAGCGAGCGTCTTGCTTCGCCTGCCTGTAGTCGCTCTGCCGGTGCGAGCGGATCTCATGAAGCACAGTGCCGCCAGCGGCTGCATGAGCCTGGCGCCGCGTTCGACTACTCCCACGTTTCGGGGTTGATGGTCGTCCGACCAGGCTGAACGATCCGCGCAGTCTTGCTCTACGTTGCCTATGACCTCGCATCGGTCGGGTTCTTAGCCGCGACCGGGCTCGAGGCTCTGAACGTCGAGGAATGGCTCCAACGTGAAATTCAGCGGGAGGACGCTCGTGGGACGCTGCGCGCGCTCTTCCGACTCTTTACGTATACAGCCGACCTCCATCGCCTCAGCGCGGACGCCGCCCTGGGGCAGTTTCAGCTCGGGCTCAAGGGGCGGTGGCCGAGCGGCCTGCCAAGGCCTACAACCCCGCTGTTCATCTGCGGAGGCACCGGCTTCATCAACTCGCTCAAGGACAAACCATCGAGACGCTCAGACAGCGCTACCGCTACTACAGGGTGCTCCCGATCGACGACGTCCACTTCCTCGAGGGCAAGGAGCTCATCCGGGAGGAGTTCTTCCCCATCTTTCGACACGCTCTTCGAGCAGATGTTCCTGCAGCTCAAAGAGAGCTTCGAGCGCGTTGAGATGCCTTCCGCGACGGGCGGATGCCGTCGAAGTCGTGCAGCGCTTCATCAGGAATTTCACGCTTCGTATGCCCGAGAAGTACGGCGAGAGATTCCACGCGCGGTGCCGGCCTTCTCTTGGTGCGCAAAGGCCCGCAGAAGCGCGAATCCTGGCGATCAGGCCCGCTTCGACGACCGGCGGCGCTCGCTAGCTTCAACGCATTGCTCAGCGGCCCGCAACGGGCCACCGACCACAAAGGGGAACGGCATGTTGAAGCAGACTCGTCGCGTCTCATCGCGGCTTGACCCGGAGCTCGCCCGAGAGCTCGAAGAGACCGCCCGCCGCAGCGAGTGCACAATCGGGCAAACCGTGCGCCTTGCCATTCCCGAGTTCCTGAAAGGTCGTAAGCGAGATCGGTCGCGCGATCGAAGCCGTCGTCCGGCGACGCGGCTTCCCTGTCGTGAGGGAGTTGACCCGCCACGGGGTTGGACGCGAGCTCCATTAACCCCCAACCGTGCCGAGCTACTTCGAGCCAAGGATGCGGGAACGACTGACCTCCGGGTTGGTCATCGCTGTCGAGCCCATTGTCAGCGCTGGCAGCGGAGCCGCAACAGGAGATCCGGATGGGCGGACGGTTCGCACGGCAGAGGGCTCTCAGTCCGCACACGTCGAGCACACGATCGTCATTACCGAACGCAGACCAATCCTGATCGCCGCGTAGGCAAGACGAGTTCTGCTGCAGCTCATTACCAAGGAGGCCCTGGCAGTCAAGAAGGCTCAGGGGGTCAAGCTCGGGAGGCCCTCAACCATCACCGACGTGGTGACCGCCGGGATCTTGCGCAACCGAACGGCAGGCTGGACGCTCGAGGCAATCGCCGATGAACTGAACGCTGACGGTGTGCCCACCCCCCGGCGCGGCAAGAAGTGGCGTGCAAGCTCCATCCAATCCGTTGTCTCACGGCTCGATGCCGAATCGACAAAGGCGGCGACTCGTAATGGCCATGACATGCACGGTGTGCCGCCACCCTGCGCTTGATGCGATTGACGAGGCGATCTTGGAGGCCACTCGGTCCGAGAGATCGCCGCACGGGTGCATGATGTGTCGCACCAGTCGATCTGGAGGCATCGGCGCTACGGGCGCACGTCGAGGCACGGCTTGCCTGGGCGCTCCGACTGCAACAGGGCCAGGCAGTGTCGCTCGAGGCGCTCCGGGCTGAGGAGACACGGCAGGCGAAGGCCGAACTCGCACAGGCGCGCTGGTCGCGCGGTTTCCTACCTCCGGATCCGTGGGCGGGATGACGCAGGCTGCCGATCTTGAACGAGCGGCGCGCCTAAGCGCTCGCGCGAGCCGAGCGCGCGTTCGAGAGCGCGGGCTACACATGCCAGCTCCCCGCCGATCTCAGCTTCAACGTTGCGCCGACGGCCACCGTCGCCGAGACCGTGCGAGAAAGCCAACGATGCCGCTTCATCCTCGAAGCCGACCTGGAGCGAATATGCGGACGACGGGCTGCAGTCGAGCGAGCCGCAACGATCGCGGCGAGCCACTCACACGCGGACTGGATCGCCGAGCACGATCGCCTCCTTATAGCACTGGGCATGGGGTCCGTTGCCTTTTGGCGCTAGGCGGGCGTCGCGCGGCCGCACCCTGGAGGAGGAGCTGGTCGCCAGAGTCGCGCTGGCGGGTGGTGTAACGCCAGTGTCGAGGCTCCAGCTCGTTCGGTTCCGATCGACGCTTGGCTGCCAAACACCGGCCCGACAGGACGCACCGCATCAGCGTGGTCCTCTGTCGCCGAAGTCGTCACGCGATGTAACGAGATCGCGGCCAGCGCACGCTCGAACCACGCGAGCGGCCAACGCCCCGCGCTCGAGCTACAGCCCTAGCTCGCCGCAACCTCCACGGCCGCGAGCGACCAACGCCCCGCCTCGGCATTTGACGCCTCACAAACTTCCTGGCAGGATCGAGTCACGAGCGTCCGGTCTTCGCTTGCGAAACACGAGAGTAAAATCCCCGCCTAGCTGCGGCAAGACCATTCTTCCAATAACGTCCACTAGTTTCATGACCCAGACAACAGGGGCTCCGATGATCGGATTACTAGTCCCGAACCGTAGGGGTAAATAGCGCTGATCGTGCCTGAACAGTAGTTCACAATCATTCGCCAACATATCAACTATATCGGCGGGTTTATAGAAGAAGTTGTGGTCCTCTCGAGCAGTAATCCGCGATCTTCTAGCGCGCGCTCTAAACACGCGCTGCCACCACGATTGGTCATTCTGTAATTAGATCAGAACTGTGCCTTCCGGCTTAAGACCCCTTATTACCTCACGCAGTACAGCTCTATCGTCAACGCAGTGATCGCGCGTTGACAGTATGAGCACTGAATCGACCTGCGACTCTCCAATTGGCAGCACCTCTCCAACTCCGCGACTAGCAAGCCAACTGCCAAAACCCGGCAATTCGATCTTATCTAACTGGGCGGCGTTGGGCTCGATACCGATGTAGTTTTCGAATCCCTCGGAAATGTTCTGGAAGTGTTTTCTCAGTCGTCCCGCTGAGAGCACACCGAGCCCAATGTCTAGAATCAAGCTACCGGGGCCGGTGCCTGATGTGCCCTCGGTTTTGTGGAGCTATGTTTCTAGACTCGGGCGGCCTCGATGATCAGTTTGGAGGTCGTTTATGTCGCGGAAGGGGTATCCGGCGGAGTTTCGTCGGCGGGCGCTTGATCTGGTCGCGGCTGGGAAGCCGGTGGCGGAGGTGGCGCGGCTGTTGGAGGTCAGTGAGCAGTCGATCTACTCGTGGCGCCGTCAGGAGAGGATCGATCGGGGCGAGCTGCCCGGGTTGAGCTCTGAGGAGCGCGAGGAGCTGCGCGCGGCCAGGGCGAGAATCAAGGAGCTCGAGACGGAGGTCGCGGTTCATCGCCGCGCCACGGAGTTGTTGAAGGAGTCGGTGCGCCCAAAAGGCGGTTCGAGGCGATCGCCGTGATCGCCGGCGCGGGGTTACCCGTCGAGGTTGCCTGTCGCGTGCTTGGTGTATCGGGCGCGGGCTATTACGCGTGGCGAAGCAGGCCGCCATCGGCGCGCACGGTTCGCCATGCGTGGCTGACCGATGTGATCCGCGAGGTGCACGCGGCCGCCTACGGCAGCTACGGCGCCAGACGGGTGCACGCCGAGCTGGTCCTCGGGCGCGGGATCCGGGTTGGTCACAACGCGGTCGCGATGCTGATGCGCCGCGCGGGCATCGCGGGTCGCACGGGAGCGCCGAAACGACGAGGGATGCCGGGCCAGGCGAGCGCGGACGATCTGGTCGACCGCAGATTCCGTCGGGAAGGCCCGAATCAGCTGTGGCTGACCGACATTACCGAGCACCCGACCCGCGAGGGCAAGGTGTACTGCGCGGTCGTTCTCGACGCCTACAGCAGACGCGTGATCGGCTGGTCGATCAGCCACAACCCGACCGCCGCGCTCACCACCAACGCGCTCGGGATGGCCATAGAACAACGCGAAGCCCAGCGCGGCAGCACCATGATCCATTCCGATCACGGCACCCAGTTCACCTCCTGGGCGTTCACCGAAAGGGCTCGCCAGTCCGGGCTCGTCCCCTCGATGGGCTCGGTCGGCGACTGCTACGACAACGCGATGATCGAAGCATCCTGGTCACGCATGCAGATCGAACTCTTGAACACGCGCCGCTGGAAAACCAGGGTCGAGCTCGCCAACGCCATCTTCGAATACATCGAGATCTTCCACAACCGCCGCAGACGCCACTCCAGCCTCGACATGCTCACACCAATCGAATATGAAAAACTCAACACACCCACAGCCGCCTGAACCCAGAAACCCGACCCCACCAAACCCGGGACACTGCGCTGTTTAGTTTGAGTCTCAGCCTTTGTTGTTGAGGGTTGTTGAGCGTAGTAGCTGGTCTCCTGTTCGGCGGGCGGGACGTGTCCGAGTTCGCCATGGAGGCGGCGGTGGTTGTACCAGTCGACCCATTCCAGCGTGGCGAGCTCGAGGTCGTCGAGGCCTTTCCAGGGGCCGCGATTTCTGACGAGTTCGGTCTTGTAGAGGCCGATCACTGATTCGGCGAGGGCGTTGTCGTAGCTGTCGCCCCTGGAGCCGACCGAGCCGACGACGTGGTTCTCGGCGAGGCGTTCGGTGTAGCGGATCGAGAGGTACTGGACGCCCTGGTCGCTGTGGTGGACGAGCCCGTCGAGGTCCCGGTTATGTCGCTGGCGTTCCCAGATTGCGTGTTCCAAGGCGTTAAGGGCGAGGTCGCTCTTCAACGAGCGGGAGGCGTTCCAGCCGACAATCCGGCGGCTGTAGGCGTCGGTGACGAAAGCGACGTACGCGAAGCCTGACCAGGTCCTGACGTAGGTGAGATCGGCGACCCAGAGCCGATTCGGCCCGGGCGCAGTGAAGTCACGATCGACGAGGTCAGCCGGGCGACGCGACACCTGATCAGCGCGTGTTGTGCGCTGCGGGCGACCACGGATAGCCCCTTGCAGTCCGAGCTGGCGCATCAACCGCTCGATCGTGCAACGCGCAACACGGGTGCCTTCACGGTTGAGCTGCGCCCAGATCTTGCGGGCCCCGTACACGCCGAAGTTGTTCTCGTGTACGCGGGCGATCATCGGCTTGAGCTGCTCGTCACGCCCAGCGCGGACAGACGGTCCCCTAGCCTTCGCCGAGTAATAGGTGGACGGGGCGATCTCCAACACGCGGCAGATCGGCTCGACCCCGAACCGCTCCCTTCGGGCCTCGACGAAAGCGATCATCTCTTCTGGCCGTCGAGCTCGGCCGCGAAGAAACTCGAAGCAGCCTTCAAGATCTCATTCGCCCGACGAAGCTCGCGATTCTCCCGCTCGAGCTCCCGTAGCCGCTCACGCTCATCGCTCGAAAGGCCAGGCCGCTTGCCGTAATCGATCTCGTGACGACGCACCCACTTCCTAACCGTTTCCGCCGTCGGCCCCGTCTTCTCAGCGACCCGACAGATCGCCTCCCACTGAGACCCCGACTCCGACTCGGCCTCCAACACCATCCTCACCGTGCGATCGCGAAACTCCCGCGGATACCGCCCCGGCCTTCTCTGCTCTCCTGCTGTCATGGCCCCATCCTCCCAAGGATCGGAGCCCACGCACTACCCGGGGCGATTCAGTGGTCCCCTTCCTCAATCATCTGAGGCTGTTAGGGACGCTCCTGTACGCTCTCAGACGCATATCGGCGCCATATAGCTAACGTTTCTCGCTTCATGAGGGAGTTTGACTTTATCGGCATCGCTCTGTATTATCGCGTGTCGCGTTCATTGCAACAGAGCAGATGAAAGGATGGTTGTCAAGTGGCACGCACAACAGTCTTCATAAGTGACCTATCTGGCAAGGCAATTCAGGAGGGCAAAGGCGCCAAGATTCGCATCACATTCGACGACGCCCGAAGCGGTTCGTACGAAATCGACGCAACGGCCGATGAAGCTCGCGAGCTTGGTCAAAAGGGACGGCAGGTCGCGAGAAGGGGAAGGAAGCCGAAGGGATCCGAGGCCTGACCTCGGCGGAGGCCTACTTACCCACACCCGATTGTGGCAGTAGCTCTAGACCGTCTTCTATCTCCAACGCCGGGCCGCAGTAGCCGTCGTCCGGATTCTTGGACAGATGGACGAACAAACTCGCCGACATCCAGAGGCATGATACGCTCAATCGTCGAATCGATCTGTGCCCTCAAATAACGATAGGAGCGAGACGAATGCGCTTTATAACCAAGGAGACGCTTGACGTCGTCCCACCGACAGCAGAAGTGCAAGCCCTCATTCCAGCCGAGCAAGCGAAAGTGAAAGAACTAACAGAGCAAGGACCGATAGAAGCCGTGTACGTGGCGGATGATCTATCAGGTGCCTGGATGGTATGGAATGTCGATTCTCAGGCTGCCTTGGATGAAGCACATAATGCCCTACCGCTCCATCCGCATTTGAGTAGCGAGATTACGGTGTTGTCTGAGACAATGTAATACGCGCGTATCAGGTGATGGGCTCGAGCCGAAAAGGTTTAGGAAAACTAAAGCCGCTCCAATCGGGGCGGCTTTTTGTTCCCCTCACGTCCGACCCACGCCGGCCGTCGTTGGGCAGGTTGCAGCGTGAGCACTAATAGTGCAGGCCAGCCACCTTTCGAGGAGTAACGATTCCACCCACCTGGTGCATGCCACCAGGCCCATCGTGATCAATGATCGCCGCTCAACTAACCGACATCACGTTCCACGACCTGCGGCACTACTACATCTCGCACATCGTGAATACGGGCCTGCCCAAGCCCATTACGAAGCAACTCGGCGGACACGGAAGCGACCGAGCACATGAGATCTACACCTACCCGATCCCTGGCACTGAAGAACAGACCCGAGCCGCTCTCAACGAAGCGTTTGCGCTCCCAAAGCTCGAATCACCTGCCTCACATCCCGGTAGCACGCCGGTAGCACCGAGCACTGAAACGACGGAGACCAAGGCCGCGAGATAAAGAAAAGCCCCGCTCTGCAGGGCCTTTCTGAAAGCGGGAGACGGGACTCGAACCCGCGACCCTCAGCTTGGAAGGCTGACGCTCTAGCCAACTGAGCTACTCCCGCGTCAGGCACTCAAGATAGCCGACAGCTCTAGCGCAACGGACCGCCCCACCCACTCGCCGCTCGCCGGCGGAGCATCGCCCTGAACGTCCTCGTCGTCTTCGGAAGCAGCTCGCCCGTTCCCCACGCGAGGATGACGCCGTACTGGCGGACGAGGTCAAGTGCGTCTAGCTCCCCGTTCCGGTAACGCGCGGCGACAGCTTCCGGCTCGTCGTCCAGCCAGGCCTCGCGGAGCGACCGAATGCGATCGCGCTCCACCTCCGTTTCTCTGACGTCCACCTCATACAGCGCCAGCTCGGCATCGACCTCTCTGACAACAACCCCGTAGTCCTTCCGGGCCCGCTCGATGGTGACGTAGCCGTCGGCGACGTCCTCTCGAACCGCAATCGAATCACGCTCGAGCGGATCTCCGAACCCACCTCCCCCCGACGACGGCCGGCTGAACCGATCGCCCGACTCGAGCCGGAAGTCGGAAAACGCCGCACCGAGGAAGCGCTCGACGCCGTCGCGCTCCAACCAGAGGCCGGCCGGCATTGACGGAAGTCCGCCGTTGATGCCCCACGAGACAGATCGCTCTCGATCGGAGAGGTACGACATCACGGTGTCCTCGGCACGGGTCAGCTCGCCGCCCTTGATGAGCCCCATGCCGCCCCTGTAGCGACCGGGCCCGGCGGAGTCGGGGAGCAACTCGTGCTCGGTCGTGACAACAGGACACAGCCGCTCCTGCCCCTCGTTCGGCTGGAGCAGCAGACCGACGCCGAAGACCGAGGTCAACGCACCCGCACCGTCCCGGCCGTTGCGAGCGCCCCAGCCGCCGACCATCCAGTCGTACCACATGAACAGCGGACGATCGGGCGAGCGGGCATCCCACCCACCGACCTCCAGGTACTCCATGTTGTAGGAGCACGCCATCGCCCGCTCGGGCGCGATCGCCGACCAGAGCTCGATCACGCAGTTCATGATCTTCTCGAAGGTCATGCCAAATCCGCTCACCGCCACGGGCCACTGCGCGTTCACCACGGAGCCCTCCGGGAGATCGACCGTGATCGGCCGGTAGAAGCCCGAGTTCAACGGGACGTCGGGAAAGAACACCTTGATGCCGTTGACGACGGCCGAGAAGCTCGCCCCGAAGGCCGCGTTTGCGAACGATCCCACCGCAGGGTGGGAACCGGAGAGGTCGAAGTCGATGCCGTCGCCGGCGATGGTCATCTTGACCTTGATCGGGACGAGTCCCTCTTCGTCCGCGGCTGGGTCGAAGTCGAGGTAGTCCTCGGTCTCCCAGGTCCCGTCCGGAAGACCCGCGAGCCGTTGCCGTGTGAAGCGCTCCGTGTAGTCCTGCACCTCGGCGAAGGCCGTCAGGACCGTGCCCTTGCCGTACTTCTCGATCAGTCGCAAGACCTCGCTCTCCGCGACCTTCGTCGCCTCGGCCTGCGCGCGCAGGTCGCCTTCGGCATCGCTCGCAGCCCTCGTGTTGGACACGATCAGGCTCACGACGTCCGCTCGAAGCCGCCCGCGATCCCAGATGCGAAGCGGCGGAATCCGCAGGCCCTCACCGAAGTGCTCGCGGGCATTGAAGTCGAACGACCCGGGCACCTTGCCACCAACGTCGGCCCAGTGCCCGTTCGACTGCGAGTAGCCGATCAGGTCGTCGCCGGCGAAGATCGGCCGCACGACGCGGACGTCGCTGAAATGCGTCCCTCCGAGGTAAGGATCGTTGATCGCGAAGACATCACCGGCGTGGATGTCGTCGCCGAAGGCATCGATGATCGCCTTGGCCGTGTAGTGGAGCGTGCCGACGTGTGAGGCCAGGTCGTAGCTTCCCTGCGCGACGGTCTCGCCGTCGCGATCACAGAGCGCCGAAGAGAAGTCGCGGTTGTAGATGACGAACGAATGGCAGGTTCGGCGGATCTGCTCGGACATCTCGTCGACGACCGTCGACAGGGCGTTCTTCAGCACCTCGAACGTCACGGGGTCGAGCGAGCCGGCGCGATGCATCAGGCCCCCGCCGGAATCTGCATGCGGATGGTGAGGTGAGCCTCGACGGTCGCCGTGACGCCGGGCGGAACCAGCACCGTCGAGTCGATCTGCTCGAACACCGCGGGTCCCTCGATGGTCGCGCCTGCAGGGAAGTCGGGTCGTCGGAATATGGGCGTATCGACGGGACCGTCGACGTCGTCGAACCAGACCGGCCGCGTCGAGCTGGGCCCGAAGGAGGCGCCGTCGGCGTCGTGGAGCTCGAGCTCGGCCTTTGGCGTGACGCCGACCGCGACGACGTTGAGTCGGTAGATCTCAACCGGCGCCTCGTCTCGTCTGTAGTTGTGTTCGCGCTCGTGCTGATCGTGGAAGCTGGCGAGGGCCTCCTCGAGAGAGGTGATGGAAGCCCCGACCGCGACATCGAGCGAGCGCCATTGGCCGACGTAGCGCATGTCGATCGATCGCTGCAGACGCATGCGCGCCTCGGGAATCCCTTCTGTCTCCAGGCGGTCGCGCGCTTCCGCTTCGAGCCGAGCGAAGGCAGCCTCGATCTCGTCGCTGGTGGCCTCATCGGCGCGAGCGAGGAACATCGCCGAGAGGTCGTGCCGGACGTCGACGAGGAGGCAGCCCAACGCCGAAGCGATACCGGGGTTTGGCGGCACGAGCACCGTTGGGATCGCAAGCTCTCGCGCCAGCGCGGCCCCGTGGAGCGCTCCTGCGCCGCCGAACACCACGAGGGCGAAGTCACGCGGGTCGTACCCCTGCCGGATCGAGAGGAGACGGATAGCGTCGGCCATGTTCGCGTTGGCGACGTCGATGATCGCCTGTGCGGCACGCGGGAGGTCGAGTCCGAGCGGCTCGGCCACGCCGGTGCGGACCGCGACGGCGGCCAGCGACTCGTCAAGCGTCAGCTCACCTCCAATGAGCTCGTGCCCGAGCCGACCGAGCACGACGTTGGCGTCGGTGTTCGTCGGATCCTCGTTCCCGAACCCGTAGCAGGCGGGTCCGGGGTCCGCTCCGGCCGATTGCGGACCATTGTGCAGCGAGCCGGCTTCGTCGATCCAGGCGAGCGAGCCGCCGCCCGCGCCAATTGTGAGCACGTCGATGCTCGGGAAGCAGATCGGGTAGCCGAACTGCACCGACCACTCCTTGGTAACGCGCAGCTCGCCTGCATACGTCAGCGAGATGTCGGCACTGGTGCCACCCATATCGAGGCCGATCGAGTTCTCGTAGCCGCAAAGCGTCGCGATGTGGCGGCTCGCAATCGCGCCGGCCGCGATGCCAGATCCGGCGAGGCGAACGGCGAACCGCTCCGCAGTCGTCGGCGTCATCACTCCGCCACCCGAGTGGATCATCAGCAGGTCGCCCTGGTAGCCGCGCGTCTTCAGGTCGCCGTCGAGATCGCGAACGTACTGCGCGACGAGCGGCGACAGGAGCGCGTTGCCGACCGTGGTCGAGAAGCGATCGTGCTCGAAGATCTCGGGTAGCACCTCACTCGATGTGCAGATCGAGACGCCGGGCAGTTTCCTCCTCGAGGATCTCGCGCATCCGGATCTCGTGAGCCGGGTTCACGAACGAGTTCATGAAACAGACGGCGACCGTGGCCATCCCGCGCCGGCGGATGATGCGGGCGACCTGCCGCGCCTCGTCTTCGTCCAGCGGCGTGATCACGTGACCGGCGTAGTCGATGCGCTCCGTCACGCCAAGACGGTCGCGACGCCGGATGTAGGGCGGCGCCACGTCCCTGTAGGCGTCCCAGAGATCGTCCTTGTCCTTCGTCCCGCGACGGATCTCGATCACGTCGCGGAACCCTCGCGTGGTCACCATCGCCGCCGGTGGGAGTTTGCGTGTGATCAAGGCGTTGGTCGGCATGGTCGTGCCGTGCGCGAAGAAGGTGACGTCGTTCAGGTCGACGCCGACTCTTTCCATCCCCTCGAGCACACCGTCACGCGGGTCGACCGTCGAGCGGACCTTGCCGATCTCGACCGAGCCGGTGGCCTCGTCGAGGACGCAGACGTCCGTGAACGTTCCACCCACGTCGACCGCGACACGCTTCATGCTTACGGTGCCGCGTCGGCGTCACTGGCCGCGGCCGCGTCGAGCATCGCCGTGACCATGTCGGGTTTGGCGACACTCGGCCTCGGGAACGCAACGCGACTGTGACTCAACCCGAGGCCAAGGAGCGCCTCGACGAGCTTGTAGGTGAGGGGACCCGGATTGATCACCGGCACGGGGACGTTCTCGATCAGGTGCGGATGCGCCTCGTGCATCGTCGTAGAGCCGAGACAGATGACGTCGGCACCGTCATCGACGCAGCGAAGGCCCGTCTCGACGAGCCGCGGGAGGATCTCGTCCTCCCGCCCGCGGAGCAGGTTCTCGGCGTCGGGCTTGACGTCGATCGAACGGATCGAAGCGCACTTGTCGGCAAGACCCCACTGCTCGAGGCTCAGCCTGCACAGATGGTTCCAAGGCCGCCACATGTTCAGCACGGAGAACCTCGTGCCGAGGAGCAGCGCCATCAGATAGGACGCCTTGCCTCCCCCGATCACCGGGATGTCGAGCACGGAGCGGAGGGCGGGCACCCCGGCGTCGCTCGTGGTGTCGACACAGACGGCGTCGAAACGCTCTTGCTCCGCGCGCAGCCCTGCCTCGAACATCGCCAGCTCCATGATTGCCGTGTCGTGCTGGCTCTCGTATCCGGCCGGGCCCGCCTTGACCGGCTCGTAGACGAACTCGATGTCAGGGTCGATCCGGCACGAGGCCAGCTGGGCGCGCCGGTTCGTGACACCCTCCTCGCCGAACGCGTACGGGACGAGCACGAGCACTCTCGCCACGGCATCCCTCCACCGTTTGGACTGACAGCCTGTTAGGCGGTTCTACCTGGTGTCAATGGGTGCTGTCAACAGCCCCAGAGCCGCGGATAGCATCGGTGGGAGTCGCGAAGTAGGTCCGGCCATCCCGATGACCGAACGGAGGGCAGCGCGAATGCACGCACTGAAGGATCATGTCCCGCTCGTCGCGGCGGGTGACGGCTTCGAGTCGCGCATGGACGAGTGGGGCGACCTCGTCGTCTCGTTCGAGACGGTTCCCGCCGGCACCGATTCGGCGCCTCTCTTCAAGGGGCTGCCCGGCGAGAGCTGCCAGTGTCCGCACTGGGGCTACATCTTCAAGGGCAAGATGATCGTGCGCTACGAAGACGGCGAGGAGACCATCAGCGCTGGCCAGGCGTACTACATGCCTCCTGGACACGTTCCGCTATTCGTCGAGGAGACCGAGGTAGTCGAGTTCAGCCCGAAGGCGGAGAAGGAAGCGACGATCGAGGCGGTACGGCAGAACCTCGAAAGGACCGGCGCTAGCTAGCGCGTCTGCGCCTCCGTCTGGGCACGTCGGCGCGCCGTTGCCGCCTCGTCGACCTCGCCCGAGTCGGTGACGACCACGCCGTAGACCGACTCGGCTCGCTCACGGGAGATCCAGCCCTCGACGACGTCGTGGCGGACCCGCTCGGAGTCACGCTCGGCCGGAGGGCCGTAGCCGCCCCCGCCGCAAGAGATCGAAACGATCGTCTCACCGGGCTCGAGCCGCGCCCGCTCGGGGCTGGCCTCGACGAGCTCGCCCGAAACGAGCCGCTTGTGCTGTGTAGCCCGCGCGCCTGCCATGCCTCCGCGCACGCCTTGTGCCGGCGTCACAGTTCCGTCGCTCGTGTACATGACGTCGATCGAGCAGCCGATGGGCCCATATTCGACCGTGGCTCCCGGCGCTCCCCTAAACCGTCCCGCGCCCTCGCTGTCGCGAATGATGCGCTGGTCCTCTATCCGGATCGGGTGCCGTCGCTCGTCCATTTCCACGCTGTCGCGAAGCACGGCTCCAGAGACAACGGGCACAGCGTTCAACAGCCAACCGTCGTCGCCCGGCATTCCAGCCCCGCCCGTTACCGCTGGCAGAATCACCTGGTTGATGAACGGGGTACCGCCCGTGCGTGGATCGTCGCCTGACAGGACACCAAAGGCCGGCGGCATGTTCACGCCTGCCTCGGCCATACCGACGCCCTCGCCGAGCTCGGCAATCGCACGCGCAATCGCATTGATGACCCGATCGGTCGGGCTCATCCCGGACGAGCAGCAGGCCGGGTGGCGCGGGATCCCGGCGACGCAGTTCTCCCGCAAGAGGACCCTGACGCGCCGGAAGCTCCCCGCGTTCGGAGGCACAGCCTCCGAGAGACTGTTGAACACCGCGATCAGTGCCGCGCCCCTGGCGTAGGCCTCGGTCATGTTGAAACCGCAGGGCATGCAGTCGGGGTTGTCACGCAGATCGACCTCGACCAGCCCGTCGTCGGGCCGGACGTCGACCGACACCGAAAGCGGAATCCCGTCGGGGATCCCCGGGAACGGGTCGTGCGCGGTCGTGGCCGTCACTCGTCCGCTCGGCAGCTTCGAAACGACCTCGACCATGCGCTGTTCGCTGTAGTCGAACCAGCTGCGCGCGTAGGCGTGAAGCGTGTCCCAGCCGTATTCGTCACCCATCTCGAGCAGCAGCCTCTCGCCGATGCGGGCCGCGCCAATCTGGGCGAGGTAGTCACCGCGCCAGTCGTCGGGCACGCGGATCCGCATACGGCACATGCGGATGATGTCCTCGCAATCGCTGTAGTCCTGCTGTATCCGCGTGTGAGCAAAGATCACCGTCCCCTCGTCGTAGACGTCGCGGGCCGTCGAGGAGTACGTGGTGGGCCGCGAGGCGCCGCAATCTGCGACGTGCGCCTTGGTGAAGACCGTGAAATGGTGCCTTCCCTCGTCGTCGATCACGGGCACGAGGATCGAGTGGTCAGCGGGATGGGTGTTGCCGTGATACGGCGAGTTGTTCAGAAACGCGTCGCCGCGGCGAAGCTCTGGATGCAGCTCGTGCAGCGCACGGGCGGCGAGATCGCCGCCGAGAACGTGAATGGGAAGCGACTCGGCGGCGGCCAGGAACTCGCAATCCCGCGTAATGATCGCGCAGGAAAGATCTCGCGCCGTCGCGAGCACCCCAGAGCGACTCGTACGGAAGAGCGTGTTGATCATCGCGCGCACCACGCTCTCGAACCGGTTCGAGAGAACCGCCAGGTCGACGCCGTCGAGCTCACGCGTCATGCGTCACCTCCCGGAAGGATCGACAAGCTACCGCTGGTCGTTCGCTCGGCTGACGCTCCTGGCTCGAGCACGACCGTCGTCACCGGCGACTCGATGATCGCCGGCCCGACGCGGGTCTCGCCTGTCATGAGTCGCTCGAGGTCAATGATCGTGGTGTCCACCATGCCCTCGCCGGCGAAGTAGGCGGAGCGCCGCCCGTTTGACTCGCGTGGCCCGGTCGCAGCTGGGGCGAACTTCGGAACGCTGACCTCTCGCAGCCGGCAGCTGACGCGGGCGTGCCAGGTGACGAGCTCGATCTCCGAGTCGGGGTCGTGAACGGCGAAGAGCTCAGCGTGTGCCGCGTGGAAATCCTCGCGCAGCCGCTCGACGTCGGCGGGCGAGCCGAAGCGTGTGCCGCGCACGGGCACGTCGATCTCCCAGGTTTGCCCGACGTAGCGCGCCTCGACCGACGACTCGATGCTCGTCTCGACGGCCTCGGCGCCGGGCCCATCGTCGAAGCGCTCGCAATCGTCTGCGAGCTGGGACAGGGCTCCGTTGACCGCTTCGAAATCGAAGTCACCCGTGGTGGTCAGACAGGTGCGCGAGAACTCGCCACTCAGGTCGGACATCAGCGCGCCGGCCGCGCTGAGCGCTGCAGCGGGCTCCGGGATGATCACGCGCCCACACCCCAGCCGTCGCGCGATCGCAACCGCGTTGAGGCCAGCCGCGCCGCCACCGCTTACGAGTACCGCCCGCCTTGGATCGATCCCCTGGTTGACGGTGATCTCCTCGATCGCACGCGCCATCCTCTCGGTCACGAGCCGCAGCACCGCAGCGGCGCCCTCCTCGAGCCCGAGGCCGAGCGGCCCACCAACGTGCTCTTCGAGTGCCCGGCCCGCTGCCTCGCCGTCGAGCTGCATCGCCCCGCCGAGGAAGTAGCCCGGGTCGATGTAGCCGAGCACGAGTGCGGCGTCGGTAACGGTCGGCCGGGCGCCGCCTCGCCCGTAACAGGCGGGTCCCGGCTCGGCCCCCGCGCTGTCCGGGCCCACGTGCAGCAGGCCCCCCGAGTCGACCCGGGCCAGGCTTCCGCCGCCCGCCCCGATGCTGCGCACGTCGATCGAGGGGAAGCCGGTCATGTGGCCGAAGAACGCATCGCCGAGCCAGGTCTCCCGCGTGAGCGGGATTCGGCCGCGCCGGACGACGCTGACGTCGTAGCTCGTACCACCCGCGTCGGTAACCACGATTGTCTCTGCGGCCGCTTCGGCGCGCGCGTACTCGCGCCCGGCGACCGGTGACATCGCCGGGCCGGAGCCGATCGAGAGGATCGGCCGCTCCGCCATGTCGTCCCCATCAACGAGGCCGCCACTGGACGTGACCAGCAGCAAGCGGCTGTCGGGGTTGAGACCGGCGTCGGACAGACGCTGCGCCAGACCGCGCAGGTAAGAGGTCATGACGGGCTTGAGCGAGGCGTCGATCGCAGTCGCCGACGCGCGCCGGTACTCGCGAATCGCGGGGTTGAGCGCATGCGAGAGCGTGTACGCGACATCCGGCAGCAGCCGCTCGAGCAGCGCCCCGAGCTCTCGTTCGTGCTTCGGGTTCACCGTCGACCAGAGCAAGCAGATCGCGACCGCTTCGACCTCGGCGTCTGCCAGTCTTTCCACGATCTCGGCGGCGACCTCCTCGTCGAGCGCACGGACGATCTCGCCGTCGGCGCCGATGCGCTCGGGGACCTCGTGGGTGAGCGATCGCGGGATGTAGGGCTCCGGGTAGGGCCGTGACCAGTCGAAGATGTCGGTGCGCCCGCCCTCGCGAAAAAGCAGGATGTCGGGATGCCCTCCCGTCGTCAGGAATGCGGTGCGCGCCGTCGCGCCCGTGAGGATTGCGTTCGTTGCGCGCGTCGTGCCATGGACGAACAGCTCACACCGGCCGAGCAGCAGCCGGCGATCTGTCCCCAGATCGCCCGCGGCGATCTCGAAGACGTCGAGCACGCCTTGCGCCGGATCGTCGGGCGTCGTCGCCGCCTTGTACAGATGGAATCGCCCGTCGTCCTCGACGACAAGATCCGTGAAGGTCCCGCCCGTGTCGACCGCGAAGCGCACGCCCGTCACCCAGCGGGCGCAAGATGACGAAACGCTCGCCCGAGTCGCTCCTCGGCCTCGGCCGAAATGCGGCTTCCCTCGATCGTGACGTTCACCACGCCAGGAACCTCCATCAGGGCAGGACGCAGCGTTGATGCGGTCGTCACCGGGCGCAGCGGGCAGCCGCAACACATCCCGGTGAACCGCAGCTTCACATCTACCCCGTCGATCGAGGCGACCTCCGCGCCCCCGGCATGTGCGGCCAGCAGGGGTCGGACCGACTCGAGCGCAGCCTCGACCGCCGCGGCATCGACCGGCGTGCCTACCGCCGCGCTCACGCCGTCCTGCTTCCTCCGCCCAGCTCGGCCACCTTCGCCTCGACGTCGATCCCCATCATCCGCGCGAAGTTCAGCCCGAGGACCTTCTCCTTGTCCTCGCGCGTGATCTGCGGATACCCGTACCCGTCGCGCAGATCCTCCGGGATCTCAAGTCGCATGAACTCCTCGAGGTAGGGGCGTGGGCCACCCGACAGCGCAGCGTCTGACGCGTAGCAGAGCTTGTCGGCGCCGACGTCGCGCAACAGGCGCCCGAACACCTCCTGCACCCAGCGCGGCGCGATCAACGTGAAGTTCATGATCGCGCCGAGCGAGATGTGAACGTTGGGGAAGCGCCCTGCGATCCAGATCATCTCCTCGAAGTACGGAAGCGCCAGGTGATGAACCAGGAAGGTGAGGTCGGGGAAGTCGCGTGCCGGGCGCTGGATGTCGTTGGGCACGAGCGCCTCGACGTCGACGAGTCCGAATGGCACGCCCTTGTGGAACTGGATGACGTCGATGCCAAGCTCCTGGCACTTCTCGTACATCGGGTAGGCGAGCTCACGGTCGTCGCACATCCACGAGGCCTTGACGTGACCGTTGTAGAACTTGATCGAGCACGCGCCGAGCTCGCTCACCTGGTAGCCGATCTGCTCGAGCGCGTAGTCGAGGCCCTTCCAGAGCGGGTCGACGCCCCCGCAGAACAGCACGCGGTCGGGGTAGGCGCGCGCCATCGCCGCTTGCGTCTCGACCGGCGAGAAGAGATCCTCGTACCAGTCGAACATCGGCACGACCTGGGCCATCGCCATGTCTGTCGGCGCGTCGACGAAGACGAGCTCGTAGAGGTCCTCTGGCGTCCAGCGGCGCTTGAACTCGATCGCGCCCGTGTTCCAGCCTGGCCAGCGGGTCGCCGCCCCGAGCGCGAGCAGGTGGTCGCGCGAGAAGCGCGCGTCGCGCGCCTCGGTCAGGTTCTCGTCGGTCGTGTCGTACGCGTGGATCGCGTTGTCGAAGACGAAGATCCCGTCGATCACTATGCCTCACTCTACGCCCGAGTGAGCCGGTCGAGTGGGATGCCGCCGCGGTGTTAGGTTCAGCCGATGCAGATCGGCGGGCGCGACGTCCGGATCACGAACCGCGACAAGGTCTTCTTCGACAAGATCGGCGTCACGAAGGGTGACCTCGTCGACTACTACGTCGAGCTCGCTCCGCAGGTGCTGAACCACGTCGCCCGGCGCCCGATGCTGATGAAGCGCTACCCGAACGGTGCAGCGGAGGACTTCTTCTACCAGAAGCGCATTCCCGAGCCGCACCCGGAGTGGATGGAAAGTGTGCACATCCAGTTCCCGAGTGGGCGCACGGCCGACTACCCGGTCGTCACGCACGCCGCTGCCCTTGCCTGGATCGCCAACCTCGGCTGCATCGACCTGAACACGTGGCCGACGCGCACCGACCATCCGGAGCTTCCCGACTACCTGCTGATCGATCTCGACCCGGGCCTGGACGACCCGTGGGAGCACGTCCGTGAGATCGCCCTTGCGGTGCGCGACGTCATGGACGAGCTGAAGATGCCGAGCTTCCCGAAGACCTCGGGCGCGACCGGGCTCCACATCCTCGCGCCGATCCGACCCGAGCTCGGCTTCAAGGCGGTGCGCGCATTTGCCAAGGCGCTCGCGCAGAAAGTCGAGCGGTGCGTGCCGGACATCGCGACGACGACGTGGAAGGTCGCCGACCGGAGGGGCGTCTTCGTGGACTTCGGGCAGAACGCGCGCGACCGGAGCATCGCAAGCGCGTACTCGATCCGCCCCACTCCCGACGCGCGAGCGTCGGCGCCGCTCCACTGGGACGAGGTCGCCGAGGTCGACCCCGCGGCATTCACGATCGCGACGATGCGAGATCGCGTGGCCGATGTCGGCGACCTCACCAAGGGCATGTGGCGGAGGAAGGTCAGTCTCGTTCCGCGCCACGCCCGGCTCGGCCTGGAGCCGCCAGACGGCGGTCCCGACGAGATCAAGGTGCGTGAACGGTCGTGGACCCAGGGAGGCTGGCGCGCGCCGTCTCGGCGCGGCCGCAGCTAGCGGGCGCTCGCCAGCAGCGACGGCACAGTCGGATCGTCCGGCCCCGGACGCTGCGTCACCTGCTCGAGCGTGCACTGGTCTGGATCCTTGTCGGGGCGGAAACGCATGATCCGCGTGCCATGTCGGAAGCGTGAGCCTTCCCACTTGTCGTAACGGATCTCTACGACGGCCTCTGGCCGGACCGACGACCATGGCAGCGCCTGCTTCTGCCCCTGCCACCGGTTGGGCGGCCCGATCGGGTCAGTTGACGGCTCGCCGATGACGAGCGGCACGACCAGGTCGGCGACCTCGGCCTGGCGCTTCTTCGCCGACGCGGAGCTCGAGCCGACGTGCTTCAGCTCGCCGGCCTCGTCGTAGAGGCCGAGCAGAAGCGTCGCGACGGTGTCGGGCGCGCTCCCCTCGGCGGGCTCCTTCCAGCGCACGCCGACGACGACACAATCTGCGGTGCGGTGGTGCTTGACCTTGATCACTGCGTCGCGCTCGCCCGGTCGGTAGGGCATGTCGAGGCGCTTGCCGATCACACCGTCGAACCCCGCGAGCTCGAGCCGCTCGAGCCAGTGCTGCGCCACGCCGAGATCGTCCGACGCCGGCGAGATCTCGTAGGGAAGCTCCTCCACGCGGGCGCGGCGCTCGGCGAACGGCAAGGGGTGGACTTCCTCATCGTCCCAGAGCAGGACGTCGAAGGCGACGAACCGCGCCGGGATCTCACCGGCGAGCTTGTTGATCCGGCTCTCGGCCGGGTGTAGCCGGGACTGGAGCGCGTCGAACTCGAGCACGCCGTCGCGCTCGATGACAATCTCACCGTCGAGCGCCGAGCCCGGCGGCAGGCGCTCCCCGAGCTCGCGCAGCTCTGGGAAGTAGCGCAGCAGGGGTCGCGCGTTTCGGCTCCAAAGACGCAGCTCGCCATCGAGGTTCTCGAGCACGCCACGAAAGCCGTCCCACTTCGGCTCGAACTGCCAGCCGCCGTCGTCCGGGAACGCCTTCACGTTCTGCGCCTCCATCGGTGGGAAAGGGAGCCGCGCCGGTGTCTCCATCGGCGGTGCCGCTGAGCGACCACGAGCCACTCCGTGACCCTAACGGCAGACGCCCGCGCCAAACCAACGGAGTGGAGTTTCACGCATGCGTGTTCCTCCCAAGGAACTCGACCGGTCTTCCGGTCGAGTTACCCGAGTCGTAGGTCGAGCGTGTGCGCCGCGCTGATCAGCGCGAGGTGCGTGAACGCCTGCGGGTAGTTCCCGAGCTGGTCGCCCGTGGGCCCGATCTCCTCCGAGTAGAGCCCGAGGTGGTTCGCGTACGTCAGCATCTTCTCGAAGACGAGCCGGGCCTCGTCGAGGCGCCCCGCCCGCGCGAGCGCCTCGACGTACCAGAACGTGCAGATCGAGAACGTTCCCTCTTCCCCCTGGAGACCGTCGGGGGCAGCGCCCTGGTTGTAGCGATACACGAGCGAATCCGACACGAGCTCGCGCGACATCGCGTCGAGAGTGGAAAGCCACATTGGATCGGTCGGCGCGATGAACTTGACGAGCGGCATCAGCAGGACCGACGCGTCGAGGTGGTCGGTCTCATAGTGCTGAACGAATGCGCCGCGCTCGGCGTGCCAGCCGCGCTCCATGATCTGGTTGTAGATCGCGTCACGTGAGGTCAGCCACTGCGGCAGGTCGGCTGGCAAGCCGCGCTGGCGCGCGACGCGCACGGCGCGCTCGACCGCCACCCAACTCATCAGCCGTGAGTAGGTGAAGTCCTTCTGGCCGCCGCGCACTTCCCAGATTCCCTCGTCGGCCTGATCCCAGTTGCCGCAGACCCAGTCGACGATCTTGCAGACGTCTGACCAGGTCTCGTGCGAGACCGGATTGCCATACTTGTTGTAGAGGTAGATCGAGTCGATCAGCTCGCCGTAGATGTCGAGCTGCAGCTGCCCGGCGGCGCCGTTGCCGATCCCGCACGGGGGCCGAGCCACGGTAGCCCTCCCAGTGATCGAGCTGTTCCTCGACGAGCTCGGTCGAGCCGTCGACGCGGTACATGATCTGCAGCGGCCCTGTGCTCGTCGATCGCGACTCGCGGAACCGGTCGGTCAGCCAGTCCATGAAGCCCGCGGCCTCCTCGGTGAAGCCGAGGCGCAGGAGCGCGAAGAGCGAGAAGGCCGCGTCGCGGATCCACGTGTACCGGTAGTCCCAGTTGCGCTCGCCGCCGAGCTGCTCCGGCAGGCTGGTCGTCGCCGCTGCGACGAGCGCGCCGCTCGGGCGATACGTGAGTAGCTTCAGCGTCAGCGCCGAGCGGTTCACCATCTCGCGCCAGCGCCCGGTGTAGCGGGACTGCGCGAGCCAGCGACGCCAGAACTTGACGGTCTGCTCGAAGAGGATCCGGGTGGCTTCCTCTGTCTGGTGATGGAGCTGGCCGTCCTCCCCCATCACCTCGAGGACGAACGTGCTGGTCTCGCCGGCGCGCAGCACGAAGCGCCCCTCGACCCCACCATCGGTCGGCTCGAGGATCGTGTCGGTGCTGAGGGCAAGCTGAAGATCGGGCGTGCGGAAGACGGCACCGTGATCCTGCAGCGACATCTCGGTGCTCGGCTCGTCCGTAGTCGAAGCGCGGCTGACACACCACCGCGAGCGGGATCTCGCCGCGCACACAGAGCACGCGCCGCACGAGCGACTGCGCCTCGGTATGCGCCCGCTGGCTTACTGGCATGAAGTCCTCGATCTCGCAGACGCCGGTTGCCGTGAGGAAGCGCGTGATCAGGACATTGGTGTCAGGAAGGTAGAGCTGCTTGACCTGGTAGTCGTCGGAGTCGGGCGCAATACGGAAGTAGCCGCCCTGCTCTCGGTCGAGGATCGCGCCGAACACGCTCGGCGAGTCGAACCGCGGGAAGCAGAGCCAGTCGACGGAGCCGTCCGTGGCAACCAGCGCGACCGTCCGCAGGTCGCCGACGACTCCGTGCTCGGCGATCGGGAGGTAGTCGGGAGGCGCCAGCGCCGACGGCATTAGGGCGGGACACTAGCGACGCGCGCGGGGGCGTCACCCAGCGCGGATCATCTAGCCTCGAGGCATGGTGCTCGCCGGAAGGAATGCGCTCGTCACGGGCAGTGCGCACCGGCTGGGCGCGGCGATCGTAAAGGAGCTCGCCAGAGCCGGAGCGAACGTCTTCGTCCACTACTTCCGTTCTGGTGACGCGGCGGCCGCGCTGGCCGATGAGCTCACCGCCGGGGGCGTCCGGGTCACGACCGGCCGCGCCGATCTGCGCGAGGCAATAGCGCCAGAGGAGCTGATCGCCGCGGCGACGTGCGAGCTCGGGCCGATCTCACTGCTCGTGAACAACGCGTCCGGGTTCCCCGAGGACAGGCTCGTCGGCCTGAGTCGCGAGGAGTGGAACGACACGGTCGCCTGCACGCTGACCGCGCCAATCTTCCTCACACAGGCGTTTGCGGCGGCGCTCGATGGCGCCGCCGGCGGCGAGGGCGGCGACGACGACGGGCGCGCCACCGGCGCCGTGGTCAACGTGACGGACGCACGCACGCGGACGCCCTACACGAAGCACTTCAGCTACTCGGTCGCCAAGGGCGGCCTCGACGCGTTCACACGCGCAGCGGCCGTCGCGCTCGGCCCGCGCGTCCGTGTGAACGCTGTCGCTCCCGGCGTCGTGCTGCCGCCCGCAGGCGAGAATGACGACTACGTCGCGCGCCTGGCCGCTGCGCTTCCGCTCGGGCGGCCCGGTGGAGCCGAGCCCGTCGCACATGCGGTCCGCAGCCTGCTCGAGAACGACTTCATCACGGGCGAGATTGTGCACGTCGACGGCGGCGGTCACTTGACGACAAGCAGCTAGCCTCCGCGGATGGCGCTCGACCGGATCCACATCCGCGATCTGAGCACCGTCGGAATCGTTGGTATCAGGCCCGACGAGCGCGTGACACCGCAGGAGATCGTGATCAACGCGACGATGTGGGCCGACCTCGGCGCCGCGGCGGCGTCCGACTCTATCGAGGATACCGTCAACTACCGCACAATCGCCAAGGCCTTGATGGCGCACGTCCGAAACGGCGAGCCGATGCTCGTCGAGCGACTTGCCGAGGAGCTTGCCCAGCTCACCTTCGACAGCGACGAGCGCGTTCAGCAGGTCGAGCTGACGGTTGAGAAGCCGGGCGCACTGCGCCATGCTCGCTCCGTCGGGGTCACAATTCAGCGATCTCGCTGACCCTCGCCTATGAGCAGCCACGTCGACATCGTCATCGGAGTCGGGTCGAACATCGACCGCGAGAGGAATCTGCCGGCCGGCATCCGCGGGCTGCGTCGACACCCGCGCATCAGGGTGGCGGCCGTAAGCCGGGTCTACAAGAGCCCCGCCGTCGGCTCGACGAACGGCGCACCCGACTTCCACAATGCGGCGGTTCTCGCGTCGACCGATCTCGGGCCCGAGGAGCTGCGCACCGAGCTTCGCGAAATCGAAGCGCGGCTCGGGCGGGAGCGCACCGCCGATCGCAACGCCCCGCGGACGCTCGACCTCGACATCGTCTACTACGCGGACCTGGTGCGCGAGTTCGAAGGCTGGCGCATTCCCGACCCCGACGCCGGCTCCGCGGCGCACATCGCCCTCCCCGTGGCCGAAGTCGCGCCAGAGCTCGTACATCCGGAGACGGGGGTCAGCACGAAGTGGCTTGCAACGACGCTAGCCAGCCACGAGAGTGAGGTACATAGTCCGATGGGAGTCCACCTGAGCCCTCCGCATACGCACCCAAGCTACGACGCGTTCGACGATGGCTCGGACAGCTACTCGCCGCGCATGGAAGAGCTGGTGCGCGCCCAGCTCGAAGAGGTCGGCGAAGACCCTGAACGGCAAGGCCTCGTCCGGACGCCGCTACGGGTGGCAAAGGCCCTCGATTTCCTCACGAGCGGCTACCAGACGACCGTTGCCCAGGTCATCAACGGCGCCATTTTCGATGCCGACGGCGCCGAAGAGATGATCACCGTGAAGAGCATCGAGTTCTACTCGATGTGCGAGCACCACATGCTGCCGTTCTTCGGCCAGGTCACGGTCGCATACCTCCCGCAGGGGAAGATCATCGGTCTCTCGAAGATCGCGCGCATCGTCGAGGTGTTCGCGCGACGACTGCAGGTGCAGGAGCGGCTGACAAACCAGGTCGCGGACGCAATCGAGACCTCGCTCGACCCCCACGGCGTCGCCGTAATCGTCGAGGGCAAGCACCTCTGCATGATGATGCGCGGCGTGCAGAAGCAGGAGAGCTCGATGATCACGAGCGCGATGCGCGGCACGTTTCAGGAGAACGCCCGCACGCGCAGCGAGTTCCTCGAGCTCGTTCGCCGCTAGCCCGGCCGTCGCCGCGGCCGCCCACGTGGGTTCGCGCGAACCCGGAGGGTTCGTTCGCGAACCCGATGGGTTCGTGTGCACCGTGCGCGGCAGCGTAGGGTGCGGCGGTGCTCGACGCGGTCGCCATTGCTCTCGGTTCCGGCGTTCTGTTCGGCGTCCTCGCCGTCGGCCTGCGGCGCGGGTTCGCGACGGTCAACGACGCCGAGCTCGGCGCATTCCAGACCCAGATCGTCGGCTTCTTCGTGGCGCTCTCTATCGCCGCTGTCGGCCTCCAGCTCGACGACGCGAGCTGGTTCGAGGTCTGGCCGTTCCTCGTTCTCGGCATCGTCAGCCCCGGCCTCACGCAGGTGATGTTCGCCCAGTCGGTCAAGCACATCGGCGCCTCGCGCGGGATGGTGTTCACGGGGATGATCCCGCTGTCCTCGGGGTTCGCAGCGCTGATCCTTCTCGACGAGCCGTTCACGATCGCGCTGCTCTTCGGCACGCTTCTCGTCGTATTCGGCGGGATGCTGCTCGTCTGGGATCGGGTGCGACCGCCCAACTACCGCGCGATCGGAATCGCCTGGGCGCTCGCGAGCCTCGTCTTCTTTGCGCTTCGCGACAACATGGCGCGCTTTCTCACGACCGACCGTGAGACGCCGCCGCTCGCGGCCGCTGCAGCGCTCCTGATCGGCGCGAGCATCGCGCTCGGCATCTACCTCGTGGTTACTCGCACTCCGCGTTCCGCGATCGCGCAGATACGGAGCAGCTTTCGCCCGTTCCTGATCGCAGGGCTCGCGTTCGGCGCGGGCTACGCGATGCTGCTGTCGGCGTTCGCTCGGGGCAAGGTCACGATCGTGTCACCGCTGAACAGCACGTTCATCCTCTGGACAGTGGTGCTCTCGGCGATCTTTCTGGGCCGAAGCGAGGCGATCAGCAAACGGCTGCTGATTGCTGCGATCCTTGTGCTCGGCGGCGTCGCGATCGTCGCGGCCACGCGCTGATGATCACCGATCTCCATCACACAACGCTCTTCGTCACCGACCTCGACCGCTCGCTCGGCTTCTACGTCGACACGCTCGGCTTCGAGCTCGTCAACGAGAACCGCGATCGCGCCGGACCCTTCCTCGATGAGGTCTGTGCGGTGGATGACGTGCGCATCAACCTCGCGCTGATCCGCGCGGGCGGCGAGATCATCGAGCTGATCGAGGTCCTCTCGCCCGCCTCGCTACCAAGCGACGCGAACGAGCAGCGGTTCGGCATCGCCCGGGTCGGCTTCGAGGTCGACGACATCGAGTCCACCGTCGCCGAGCTACGCACCAAGGGCGTCGAGTTCATGAGCGAGATAGTGAGCGTGATCGCCGAGCCCGGCCAGCACTACGCCGGCGGGAAGGCGATCTTCTTCCAGGATCCCGACGGGATCATCCTCGAGCTGCAGCAGCCGCCGGAGCCCGGGCGCGTGACCTAGCGACCAGTGGTGCGGCGGCCGCGCCACTGCGGCGCGTGACCTCGGACTGCGGGGCGCGGGCCGCCGCGACGTCAGCCGGCGAGCTCCCGCGCTCGCACCAGCACCGCGTCGAGCATCTCCGGCGTGAGCCTCCCCGTGAACGTGTTCTGCTGGCTCACGTGGTACGAGCAGAGCAGTGAGCGCCCGTCGGGCAGGTCGACCTCGACGCCGTGGCCGAAGCGAGGGCGTCGGCGCAGCCCGAGCGTGCGCGCCAGGACCTGGTAGCCGAATTGACCGAGCACTAGGTACACGCGCGCGCGTGCGAGGAGGATGAGCTCGCGCTCGAGGTAGGGCGCACAGGCGTCGCGCTCGGCCGGGGTCGGCTTGTTCTGAGGTGGTGCGCAGCGAACCGGCGCCGTGATGTAGGCGTCGCGCAGCTCGAGCCCGTCGTCCGCTGAGACCGCATCGGGCTGGTTCGCGTAGCCGGTGCGGTGAAGCGCGGCGTAGAGGAAGTCGCCCGAGCGGTCACCGGTGAACATCCGGCCGGTGCGGTTGGCACCGTGAGCGGCCGGCGCGAGCCCGACAATGACGAGGCGGGCGTTGGGGTCGCCGAAGCCGGGCACCGGGCGCCCCCAGTAGGCCTCGTCGCGAAACGCCGCGCGCTTCTCACGCGCCACCTGCTCACGCCAATCGACGAGGCGAGGGCAGAGCCGGCACGAGCTGACCTCGGCGGCGAGCCGCGCCAGCGAGTCGTCGGGATGCGCGGGCGCCGCGGCACCGGGCTCGGTCACGACAAGACCCCCGCCCGCTACGCGGCGAGCAGCGTGTTCAGCAGGTCCTCGTCGCCCTCGTCCGGCTCGAAGAGCTCTGGGTCGTCCGGGCCGGCCCGGTTCACCCGCCGGGACGCGACGGAGGCCACCATCGCCTCGGCCGGGTAGGGCACGAAGAGCGCGTTCGCGTCGTCGACCGACAGCCCCGGGTCGAGCCAGCGCTCCTCGTCGAGCGCCGGCAGAATCACCGGCATCCGGTTGTGCGTGTGCGCGATCAGCTCGTTGGGCGTCGTCGTAACGATCGTGCAGGAGTCGAGCAGCTCGCCGCTCTCCTTGTTGATCCAGCTCGTCCACAGGCCGGCGAACGCAAACAGCTCGGCCTCGCTGAGCGCAAACCGAATCGGCACCTTCTTCCCGTCGGGTGCGGTCGTCCACTCGTAGAAGCCGTCGGCAGGAATCAGGCAGCGCTTGCTCTCGAGCAGCTTCTTGTAGACGGGCTTCTGGGCGACGGTCTCGGCCCGCGCGTTGATCATCTTGTAGCTGACCTTTGGATCCTTGGCCCAGTGAGGTACGAGGCCCCAGCGCATGAGATCGGCCACCCGCTCCCCCTCGAGCGAGCGCACCGTCAGCACGCTCTGCGCCGGAGCCACGTTGTAGCGTTGCTTCACGCCTTCGGGCAGGCTCGCCGCGAAGCGTTGCGCGAGCTCCGATGGGTCAGCTGTGGTGGTGAATCGGCCGCACATGCTGCGTCACGCCGAGTCTAGAGAACCCCGCAGTCGCCGAAGCCCGGTGCGATACAGGCTGCGCGAGCGACGCGCCGCGCGCCGCTCGGCCGCAGAAGCGGCGTCTGGCGCGGCAAGCGAGCGCGAGTAGCTCTCGAGCGCCGCGTCGTCGACAGCGAACACGGCCGGTGCGCCGACGAGCAAGTCCGAATCGGCTCGCGCGCGGAGAAGGTCGACGAACAGGTCTCTGACGAGCCACTCACGCCCGGGTACGACGGTCGCTTCGAGCCGGATGCGTGCGAGCGTCGGCGAGCGCTCTTCGACGCTGACCACGCTGGGTGGAACGCTCAGATGCGTCGGACCGGCCGGAAGCATGGCCGCGACGTCGCCGATCAGCGCAAGCGCCGCGTCGCGGTCGCGCGTATACACCTCGACGGCGTAGCGCTTGACACCGCGCGGCATGATCTTCGCGGCGTTTATCTGAGAGTTGTGCACGTGGATCACCTCGCCCGAGAGCGAGCGAAGCCGCGTTCGCCGAAGCGTGACGTCCTCGACCACTCCCTGGAGGTCGTGCGGCTGGAGTTCGACCGTGTCCCCGACGCTGTACCAGCGCTCGGCGTAGAGGGTGAACCCGGCGACGATGTCTTGCAGCACGCGCTGGATCGCGAACGCGACCACGAGCAGAAGGAACGAGGCTCCGACGAGCGCCTGCATCTGGTCGACGCCGCCCGCGAACTGGGCGAGGATGAGGTAGATAGCGACCGCGATGGCGATCAGGCTGACGGTGCCCCGGATCATTGAGATCACGGTTTCCTCGCGCTTGATGTTGGCGATCTCGGCGGTGTCGGCAATCGACCCGCGCGACCGGCTGGCCCGTCGCCAGCGTAGGAGACCGCGCGCCGCGACCCCTGCCCCGCGTGAGGCGGCCCACGCGAAGGCGAGGATCAGCACGATCACCACGATGCGACCCCACGGATCGACGAGCGGCGTGCTCGCGTCGAGCAGGTCGGTGACCGGGTCCAGGACCGCGAGTGGCCCGTTGGGCAGAGCCATGGTTACTCCTCAGGTTGTGGTACTGCGCTGGGCGCGACGGGAACGCGCCCATCCAGAGTAGCGAGTTGGGCTCACCTGGCCGCGGGTCTCGCGGGCCACCCGTCCCGGTCTCGCGGCCGAGCCGGCCCGGCCCCGCCGCCGAGCGGCCCCGGTCTCGCGGCCACCCCCGCGAGATCTCGCGTCGAACCTAGCTGCAATGTCTATCCTCACCGGCGCATGTCCGCTGCCGCGAACAAGGGTCGCCGCGTCGTGATTACCGGCGTTGGCATGGTGACCGCGCTCGGCCCCAGCCGCGAGTCGAGCTGGCAGGGTCTGATCAGCGGCCATAGCCCGGCCGGGCGGATCACCCTGTTCGACCCGGACGCCGACCCGGTCGTCCCCGTCAAGTTCGCCTGCGAGGCACGCGAGTTCGACCCGGCCGTTGCGCTCGACAAGAAGACCATCCGCCGCACCGACCGCTATGCCCAGATGGCCGTTGCCGCGACCCGCGAGGCGGTCGACGACGCCGCGCTCGAGGTCGGCCGACACTACGCCCCCGAGCGCATCGGCACCTCGATCGCCTCCGGCATGGGTGGACTGGAAACGCTCCAGAGGACGCTGGCAGTCCTCTATCAGGACGGCTCCGACCGCGTGAGCCCGTTCGCGCTTCCGGCGCTGATCCCAAACATGGCCGCAGCGCGGGTCTCGATCGAGCTCGGCACGGCGGGCCCACTCGCCGCTTCGTCGACGGCATGCGCGGCGTCCTCGATGGGCATGGCCGACGCGGCCCTGTACATCCGTGTCGGCAGAGCCGATGCGATGCTCGTCGGTGGAGCGGAGGCGGTCGTGAACCTTCTCGGCATCGCCGGGTTCGCGGCCACGCGGGCCCTCTCGACGCGCAACGACGACCCGGCGCGCGCCAGCCGGCCATTCGACCTCGACCGCGACGGCTTCGTGATGGGCGAGGGAGCGTCGACTCTCGTGCTCGAAGAGCTCGCGCACGCCGAGGCGCGTGGCGCTCACATCTACGCTGAGCTACTAGGTTTCGGGCTCTCGTCCGACGCGGCGCACATCACGGCGATCGATCCCACGGGAGAGAACCCTGCACGCGCTGTCCGCCTGGCGCTCGAAGACGCCGGCGTGGAGCCGGCCGACGTCGGCTACGTCAACGCTCATGCGACGTCCACGCAGGTCGGTGACACGGGCGAGACAAAGGTGATGAAGCGCGTCTTCGGCGAGGAGCTCGCGCGCAAGGTCCCGATCTCATCGACGAAGTCGATGACCGGGCACATGTTCGGCGCCGCCGGCGCGACCGAGGCCGCGATCACAGTGCTGGCGCTCACGCGCGGCATGCTTCCCCCCACGATCAACTACGAGACGCCCGATCCCGAGTGCGACCTCGACTACGTGCCGAACGAGGCCCGCCCGACCGACACAGACATCGCGATGTCGACCGGCTTCGCGTTCGGCGGCCACAACACCTGCCTCGTGTTCCAGCGCTGGGATGGTACGGGCGCGCGCTCGAACGGCCGTGGCGGCGCCTGACTCGCGCGAACGGTCGACGCGACTCACAGAGAGAAAGCGGTGCCGGGCCTGGGCCGGCCCGCTGCGGCAGCGGCCGGCCTTCCCCCGAAACGGCCCGGCACCGGCGAAACGCTCCGAGAACTGGGCCAGGCCGCGCGTCTCGTCGATGTCGGGGAGAGCCCTTTGCGGGCCCCTTGGCCGTTCTTGCGTGGAGCCTACACAGGAACGTGCCGGCCGAGCTCACTTCCCCCGATGACCTCGCCATGCTCGACGATCGGGGTTCCGCGGAGCAGCACGAACTCTGCCCAGCCGCCCAGCTCTTCGCCCTCGAAGATCGTGTAGCCGGACGCGCTCTCGAGGTCGGCTGCACGTGTGACGCGCGTTGCGTCGGGGTCGAAGACGAACATGTCGGCCTCTGAGCCCGCTTGCAGCGCCCCCTTGCGCGGATACATGTCGAAGGCGCGGGCATTGTTCTCGCTGCAGACGCGGGCGAGATCCTCGAGCGTGCAACGCCCACCGAGCACGCCGGCCGTGTAGCAGGCCGGGAACATGGTCGCGTAGACGGGGCCGAGCCCGACACGGGCGTCCCAGAAGCCGACCTCCTGGGAAGCGATCGTGTACTGCTGCGAGTCGGTGCCGACGTTGGTGATCGTGCGGTCGCGGATCCCGTGCCATAGCGCGTCGCGATCGCGCGGGCCGCGGATCGGCGGCTGGATCTTCCCGTAGGCGCCGAGCCCCTTCGCGTCGGCTTCCTCGGCGGTGTAGTAGAGGAACGCCGACAGTGTCTCGCCCACGGTCTGGAACCCCTTCGCGTGGAGGAAGCGCAGCAGGTCAACGCTCTCGGCCGCGCTCAGGTGCACGGCATAGACCCGCACGCCGAGCTCGTGCGCGATCAGCGCTGACGGGTAGAGCTGCATCGGCTCGGTCAGGTTCGGGCACGCCTCGTGCCAGGCCTGCAGCATGTCGTCGCGCACGGCTCCGCGCATGCGGTCGTTGAGCAGATCGCGCACGTCGGGATCTTCGGCGTGGATCGTCGCGAACGCCTTCGGCCCGGCCGCCTTGAGCGCCTCGCAGCCCTGGTAGAAGAAGTCCCAGGGCACGCCCTCGGCCTCCATGCCGAAGCTCTCGGCCTGCGGACCGTTGTAGCCGAGGAAGAACTTGAAGGAGCGCGCGCCAAGGGCGACGCACTCCTTGACGTCGTCGAGGTGCGCGCGGATGGTCATCACCGGCGAGAGCCGGAAGTCGATCAGCGAGTTCTCGGTGCCGGCCACGATGCCGTCCTTCAGCACGTCGACACGCGACTCACGCCCGAAGACGGTGGTCGTAACGAACGTCGTCATGCCGCCGATCGCGGCGTCGCGCGACTCGGTGGCGAAGTCGCTGCGCATCTTCTCTGGGCCCCAGTTGTCGCCGACGCCGATGTGGCCGTGCGGGTCGATGATCCCCGGGAAGATCACCTTGCCGCCGACGTCGATCTCTCGTTTGCCCTTGGGAAGGAGGCCGTCGGCGTCGACCTGCAGGATCGTCTCGCCGTCGATCGCGACGCCGCCGCGAATGATGCCGCGGGGCGTGACGACCTGGCCGTTTCGCAAGGTCAGATCACAGGCCATGACGTGCGCAGATTACGCGCGCGAGCGGCCCAGCTGCGGGGCCGTTTCGCCTGCCCGCCGGTTACGCGTCCGCAGCGCCGTTCGCCGAGCCGTTGCCCGCAGCCGAGCCGAGTAACAAGGCGCGGAACTCGTCCGGCTTCTTCATGAGCGCGGCGAGCTTGTCGAGCGAGGAGTCGACGGCCTCGGCGTACGCGTCGGGGCCGCCGAACTCGGCGAGCACCTCGGGCGGAATGAACTTGATCATCACCGCGGCGGTCCCGGGCGGGAGCCCGATGAAGTGCACCGTGATCGCGCCGTGGTCGCGCAGCAGCAGCATCGCGAGCGAGGCCGTTGCCTCGAACGGGACGATCGGCGAGTCCTCGATGGTGAGCCCGGCACGTTCGAGCGCAATCTCGAGTATGTCCTCGGCGAGGAGCTCGGCGATCACGTCGGTCTCGTTGAGCCGGGAGCCGATCCGCTTCTTGAGCGCCTCGGCGATCTCTCTCGTCGTCGCGACGAGCTCTCGGACACGCTCGGGCGTCGAGGCCTCGAGCGAACGCGTCGCCGCGGGGTACAGGAGCGGACGCGCCTCGCCGCCGAGCTCGAAGCCGCGAGCACGAATGGTCGCGACCAGGTCCTTCTCGCCGGCAAGCACACCGAGACGCGGGCCCTGGACGCCGTACTTGTCAAGCCCGGTCGCGACGACGTCGACGCCGAGCTCGAGCGCCTTCGGTTGATCGAAGAGCGCCGGCCCGATGCGAGCGCCGCCAGCGTCGTCGACGTACACCTTGATGTCGCGCGCGTGCGCCATCTGGACGATCGCCGCGATCTGCTCGAGCGGCAGCACCTCGTAGGTGACGGCGAGTCGCGTCATCACAACGAGGCCGACGTTGTCTGACTTAGCAAGTGCGTCGCCGAACTGGTCGACGCCGGCCGTGTCGATCAGCGTGGTGCCCACGCGCTGTGACGCGCGTACGACCGATGGATGGCTGTAGCTCGCCGAGACGCCGATGACGGTCTGGCCGGGCTCGCAGAGGGCAACGTGGGTTGCGAGCGTGGCGGCCGTGATGCGGTTGAAGAGGGCGGCGTCGTGCCGATCTGGATCGCCGCCGAGGTGGTCGAGCGCTGCCTCACGAAAGCGCTCGAAGTGAAGCGCCGGCGCGATGAAATCGGTAGCGATCGGGAGCTCGTCCGGCTCCAGTGGAAGCCCGTGCTCGAGTCCCGAGAAGTTGTAGATATTCTCGACGCCGCGGTTGCGGATGTGGCGCCAGGCCTCCTGCATCTTGAGGAAGTCATCCTCCGTCGAGGTGACGATCTGGCCGCGCGCATAGGGCACGCCGGGCGCGAACTCGTTGCCGAAGCGGTCACGCTTCGCCTCTTCTGTGGCACCAACCGTGGTCGTCATCCTCCGGCCTCCGCTCGCTCAGATCACCGTAGTCCTGTTTATGCAGGGTAGCGCTGCTGCGGTCGGGTGTATCGGTGCGGCCCTGGGCGGACGCTGCCTGGTGCGGCGCGGCGCGGCGCGGCCGGTACCGACGCGGTCGGTGCGGACGCGGTCGGTGCGGACGCGGCCTGGCGCGGCGCGGCCGGATGCAGCACGAGCCGGGATATGTCTCCTGGCTGGGTGACTGACTGGTCAGTCACCCACCCGCGGAACATGTCAGGCGGCGAGCTGCACCGAAACACGCGCGAATCGCGCCGAAACGTAGAATTGCGGCATGTGTAGAAGCATCAAAGTGCTCCGCTCGCAAGAGCCTCCGGCCACCAGTGACGATGTGCACGCCGCGGCGCTCCAATATGTCCGCAAGATCTCGGGCTACCGCAAGCCTTCGAAGGCCAACGAAGATGCCTTCGAGCGCGCCGTCCACGAGATCGCGCACGCATCGCGGCACCTGCTCGACTCGCTGGTCGCCGGGCGCCGCGCCGCCTAGCGGGCTGGCCCGGGCGATCGCGGGCCGCGCAGGCATCGCGCCGCATAGCCGACCGCGCTAGTCGAGCCCGTACAGCCGCCGCAGGTTTCCGCGCAGCAACATCTCCTTGACCTCGTCGTCGAGCCCGAGCGCGTTCACCTGACTAATCGCCTCTGAGAAGTCCAGACACGGGTAGTTCGTGCCGAACATGCACTTCTTGCGGCCTTCGCTGTCGTTGAGATACCCGAGGATCTCGGGCGCCCAGGTGCTCGGCGGGTGCGTGTCGCAGCCGATGTAGACGTTCTCGTTCTTCCAGGCGACGGCGACCATCTCGCGCTCCCACGGATAGCCGAGGTGGATTCCCACGATCTTCAGCTCCGGGAAGTCGACTGCGATCCGGTCGACGGCGGCCGGGAATCCAACGGTCGTGCGGGTCTTCTGGAACGCGAGCCCGACCTGGATCTGCAGCGGTACGTCGAGCTCGACGCACTTGGCGTAGAAGGGATAGAACGCCGGGTCGTCGATCGGAACCTCGAGCCAGTGCGGGTAGGAGTGCGCGCCGATGAAGCCGAGCTCCTTCACCCCGTACTCGAGCTTGCGAACGCCTTCCATGATGTCCTCGGGATCGAGCCCGGCCATCCCGTACAGGCGATCACGATGTCCGCTGCACAACTCGGCGACCGTCTCGTATGCGACCTGCCAGGTGCCCGCGACCTGTGCGGGAAAGAGCGCTTTCTCGATCCCCGCAGCATCCATCCACCCGATCAGCTCGTCGGGCGAGAACGAACGATCCCAGACGCCGAGCTTCGAGAGCGAGTCGCGCACCTTCTCACGCGGCGGATCGACATAGGGCCCGGCCTTCACTTCATGAGTGAACGGCAGAACGCTTAGATCATCGGCGACGTAGGTGGTCATGGCGGACTCCTCGGTTGGCGCGGCGCGAGTGCGGCGGCGCGGGCGCGGCGGCACAGCGCAGCGCGGGCGCGCGCCGCGACTCTAGTCCGGTACGTTCGTCGGCCAGGGATCGAGCGTCTCGTGCTCGGGCCCCATGCCTGGCACAGGCGTCGGGTTGACGCCCGGCAGCAGCGTGTGCCCGGCATCGACCGGGATCGCGGCTCCCGTGATGTGCAGCGCGTCATCCGAGACGAGCCACGACACGGTGTCCGCGACTGCGGACTCGGGCAGTGCTCCCCGGCCGCGCAGTATGTGCCACGCTCGGGTGGCGTCGAGCCACTCCTCGCGGGTTGCACCCGACTTGCCGACCACGCGGTTCCAGCTGGCCTGGTGGTCGTTGATCGGCGCGTCCATCACGGTCGGCATGACCGCGTTCGCGCGGACGCCGTAGGGCCCGAACTCGAGCGCGGTCGACTTCATCAGCCCGAGCAGGCCGTGCTTCGCCGACACGTAGTGCGAATAGTTGAAGCCGCCCTCGACGCCGTTGATCGAGGAGTTGAAGACGATCGCGCCAACCTTGCGCTCGCGGAAGTGCCCGGCCGCCGCTTTCACCGTTCGCCATGCGCCGGTCAGGTTGATGTCGATCAACGTCTTCCACTCGTCCTCGGGAATCTCCCAGAGCGGCTTGTAGTCGACCACTCCGGCGTTCGCGACGAGCACGTCGAGCCTGCCGAGCTCCTCGATCGTCGACGCAACTGCCCTGTCAAGTGCCGATTGATCGCGGACGTCGGCGTTGAACGCGAGGCACCGCCGACCCGCAGCCTCGACCCGTGCGATCGTCTCGGCCGCGTCGGCGTCGCTCGCAAGCGAGTACTCGAGCGCATCGATGTCGCGCCCAATGTCGCCGATCGCGATGTCTGCGCCATCGGCGGCGAGCCTCTCTGCGATCGCGCGGCCCTGGCCGCGGGCTCCGCCCGTAATGAATGCGACACGATCGTCAAGTCGTCCCATCGGCGTCCCCTCAGCGGCGCTTCGGCGTGACCAGGACCTTGGTGGCGGTGAGGGCGGCCTTGCGGCCAAGCGCCATGTCGAGCGTCGGCTCCATCGGCGCCGTCCAGATCACCACGCGCTGGTTCGGCTTGGCAACCGCCAGCGTCGCGGGCGTCCTTTTGCGGCCTTTCTTCTTCAGCAGCACGGTGTCGGAGGTGATCGTCGCGAAGATCTTCCGATCGACCCTGTACTTCGAGCCGTCGCTGCCGCGCAAGAAGCTCGCTCGCAGCACGAGAAAGGTTCCCTGTTCCGTCTTCTTCGCACGGACGACCGTCCCGTTGATCCGGAAGCCGACACCCGCGGGGCCGACGTCCTTGACCACCGGGTAGATCAGCTGCTTGGCGCGCTTCAGCCATTTGTAGGGGGAGACTGAGTAGCCACGCTGCTGCTGCAGCTCGAAGTGCACGTGTGGCGAGCCTCCGTTGGCGTCACCCGAGTCGCCGTTGTAGCCGAGCAGCTCGCCCGCCTCGACTCGCTGGCCCGTCTCGAGCGTCGGCGCATAGGCGATGCCCTGGACGCAGCCGCCCCTGTTGTCGTTCCTATCGGTCAGGTCGTTGTTCAGGTGGATGTAGGCGTAGCGCGTCCCGCTGTCGCCGTCGAGCCAGAGCATGCAGCCGGCGCGATACGACGACGTCCAGAGCTTGACCGTGCCCGACTCGACCGCCACGACGGGCGAGCGCCAGGGGCCAATCAGATCGTTGCCGAGATGTGACCCCTGTTGGCGAGCAGCACCGAAATCGTTGGTGAAGTGCGTCGCCCCGACCATGGGGAAGATGAGCTTCCGCGGCGTGCCCTTCGACAAACCGAAAGAAGGAGCGGCTAGAGCCAGGGCGAGCATGGCGGCGAGAACGGTGATCCCTGTGCTGCGGGAACGAAGCATTGGCAGGGCGTTACCCAGGGCTCGACCGTACCAAAGGGGAAGGCCGATCGCGACGCCTGGCGAGGCACCTCGGCGCGCCGCGACGGCCCCGCGCCCGCAGAACGTCCCTCGTTCGAGGGTGAGCGGAACGCTTGAGCCGCAACTACTCTCAGGTGATGTGGCCCCGCGCGACTCTGCTCGCGGCGCTTGCGCTCGCCAGTCTCGCCGTTAGCGTCGGCGCCGCCTCCGCGGCGCCGGGCGTCGGCGTCTACCGCGGCGAGGGTCGATCTGATCGCGTCGACCGATTCCAGCAATGGCTCGGGGCCGATGTCACGTACGCGGTCGATTTCCTGAAGAACGTCGGCTGGACACCGCGTGGCGCGATGGTCGGCCCGTGGAAGCGGAGTACGTACACGCTGAGCCTGTCGGTTCCGCTCGAGCCGCATTCCTCGAAGGATTGGAAGGCACTCGCGCGTCGCTTGAAGCCCGGCACGCTGGTACGGCTCGGTTGGGAGATGAACGGAACCTGGTTCCCCTGGTCGGGCGACCCGCCCGCGTTCGTGCGCGGCTGGCGTCGAGCGGTGACGTTCATGCGCCAGGCGAATCGTCGCCTGCTGTTCGAGTGGTCGCCTATCGCCGGCACCGGTGATCCCGAGCCCTACTACCCGGGCGACAGGTTCGTGGACGTGATCGGGCTCGATGTCTACAACACGCAGAGCTGGAAGAGCTTGCGCAAGCATCCGCGAGGCACGACCTGGCACGTGAAGTTCGCGCGCAAGCACAAGAAGCCGATCAGCTTTCCCGAGTGGGGCCTCGTCATGCCCGACAACGGGGGCTCGGGCGACAACCCCGACTTCGTGCGCAGGCTGATCCGATGGGCCAACAAGCACAACGCGCTTTACCAGGCGTATTTCCAGTTCGACGCCGATGGAGGGCTAGGAAGGCACGAGCTCTTGCACTACCCCAAGAGCGAGCGCCTCTACAAGAAGATGCTGCGGCGACTGTCCTCGTCGTAGCCTCTCTCGAGGCCGCTGCGACGCTGAAGCCGCGGCGGGTGGCGCCTGCGGCCGCGCCGGGATCGCACAGCCGCAGGGAGTCGCCGCCGCTTACCGCCTGGCGTCGATCGCTTCGACTCTACGGCCTCTCATGGTGCCTTCCTCCCCCACGCGCCGTATGTCATGTCATCCAGTGTGGCGGGTTCTTCGGGCTCGCCGCAAACGTGAACCGGTCTGTCAGTTGCGCGGGCTCCCCGCCGTCGTCAACGGGTGGCGGTGGAGCTGGCGGCGGGAGCGCTTCGACCGGTCGTGGAGCAGGCGGTGTGACGGGCTTGGCTACTTCTTCTTCGCCTTGCCCTTGCCCTTTGCCTTGCCCTTGCCCTTTGCCTTGGCGTTGCTCTTGCCTTTCGCCGCCCCGCTGGACGGCTTTGCCTTTGCCTTCGCCTCTTGGCCAGCGCTGCTGGCGGGCACGGCGAGTGGTGGACTGAGTCGCCGCGCGGCCAGCGCGGCCAGCGCGGACGGCGCCGGCGGCGGGGCTGGCGCGAGCGCGATCTCCGCGCTGGCCTCTTCCTCGCCCTCTGATTCATCTTGCGTCGCGGGGTCGGGCTCGCCGGGCGTCGTAGTACCGCCCGTGAGCGAGACCGGCTCAGGCGATTCTGGGCGTGCCGGCTCGGGCGGCGCTGTCCTGATCTGCACTGAGCTCTCGACGTCCGCCGGCTCGGGCGGGGGCGCCGCTCGGTCTACGGCGGCGCTCTGCTGAGCGGTTGCCGCCGCAGGCCGTTCGGCGCCCGCCGCGGACACGGCTGCGCTCGGCTCCGCCCCCGCAGCCGACACGCCCGTCGCGACAGACTTGTTGTAGCTCGGGGGCGCACGATCGTTGAGCACGATCGAGACGACACTGGCGGCGCCGGCAACGATGAGGATCCCGACGACGATCAGGATGAGATCAGGCCTACGCCTGCTCATGTGCCGCGGAACGCTGCAGCGCCGAGTTTTACGTCCCCTCCTCCCCGTCCGGGAGCACGGCCGCGGCCCTCCCAGGGCGTCGACCTATGCCATGCACGAGCAGACTACTACGCTCATGTGCGCGATGGACGTGGCGACTTCATCGACCTCGGCGAGCTCAAGGGCATGCGCCACGGGCCGCGGCGCGCAGGCTCGCTGACGCGCCGAGCACCTACGCTGCCGGCCGATGGCCGAGAGCGAGATCATCGCCCTGAGCCTGATCCTCGTCGCGGGCATCGCGGCGCAGCTCGTCTCGTGGTGGTTGCGGCTGCCGAGCATCCTGCTCCTGCTTGTCGCGGGCCTCATCGTTGGGCCCGTCTCGGGCGTCGTCGAGCCGGACACGCTGCTTGGCGAGGCGCTCCTGCCGTTCGTGTCGCTCTCTGTCGCGCTGATCCTGTTCGAGGGCGGCCTGAGCCTTCGCTTCGAAGAGATTCGCCGCCGAGGCGCGGTGCTGCGCAACCTGCTGACGATCGGCGTCGCTGTCACGGGGCTGCTCGGCGCCGTGAGCGCCCACTACGTGCTGGACATCGGCTGGGAAACGGCCGCCGTGCTCGGCGCGATCGTGACCGTTACCGGGCCGACGGTGATCGGGCCCATGCTCCGTCACATTCGCCCGTCGGGGCCGATCGCGGCGACGCTCCGCGCCGAAGGGATCCTCGTCGACCCGCTGGGCGCGCTCCTCGCCGTGCTCGTCTTCCAAGTGATCCTCGCCACCTCGGCAGAGGAAGCGACAGGCGCCGTGGTGGCCGCGCTACTGAAGACCGCACTTGCCAGCAGCGCGATCGGGCTCACCGTTGCCGCGCTGCTCGTTTGGCTGCTCCGCCGCTACCTCATTCCCGACCATTTGCACAATGTCGTGGCGATCGCGTTCGTGATCGGCGCGTTTCTGGCGGCCGACGCGGTGCAGGAGGAATCTGGCCTGCTCGCCGCGACGGTCATGGGCATGGCGATGGCCAACCAGCGCTTCGTGCCTGTCGTCGAGATCCTCGAGTTCAAGGAGACGATCCGCGTCCTGCTCATATCGGCGCTGTTCGTCGTGATCGGCGCGCGCGTCGACCTCGATGCGGTCGGCGACATCGGCGCGCGCGGGGTGCTGCTGATCGTGGTGCTCGTACTGGCGATCCGCCCGCTCGCGGTGCTGGCCTCGACGCTCGGCACCTCGGCGAGTTGGCGCGAGCGGGCGTTACTCGCGTCCATCGCGCCGCGAGGGATCGTCGCTGCCTCGGTGGCTGCGATCTTTGCGCTGCGACTCGAGGAGTTCGTCTCGGATGCGGCGGTTCTTGTGCCGGTGACGTTCCTGATCGTCGTCGGGACGATCGCGGTCTACGGCGTGATCGCCGGGCCGATCGCCCGTTCGCTCCGGCTCGCCGAGGCCAACCCCCGTGGTGTGCTGATCGCGGGCGCGAACCGCGTTGCGCGCGCCGTAGCGGCCGCACTCGAGAAATACGACTTCAAGGTGACGCTCGTCGACACCGATCCCGAGCGCTGTTTCCGCGCTCGCCTCGACGGCCACAACGTGGTGCTCGGCAACGTGCTCGCCGACCGGGTGCATCACAGCCTCGAGGTCGGCGAGCTCGGCATGCTGCTCGCGCTGACGCCGAACGACGAGGTCAACGTCCTGGCAACGCACCACTACGGGCGCTCGCTCGGCCGGCGCAACGTCTACCAGGTTGCCCCATCGGAAGCGACGCAGGGGGCTCGCGGCTCGCTGCCCTTCCATCTGACCGCGCGCGTCCTGTTCGGGCCGGAGCTCACGTATCGGGAAGTCAGGCAACGTCTCGAGTCGGGCGAGGTGATCCGAGGCACGCGGCTCACGGAGGAGTTCGACTGGGAGGCGTACCAGGAGCGCCACGCGCACACGGCCCAGCCGCTCTTCGTCGTCACCAATGAGGGCCGGCTCGCCGCGTTCACGGACACGTCCCAGCCGACGCCAGGGAGCGGTGACACGATCATCGCGCTTGTTTCGGCAACACGGCGTGCTGACGACGTGCTCAAGGACTAGCCGCGTTTCGCCGAGGTAGGGGGTGAGATTGCCGGGTCACCGGTTTGTAACTCCGGGACGGCCCCAGGGCAGAGCGCCTTCGTCCCCGGCGCTCTGCCCGCGGGGCCGACTGCGTCGTCCGATGAGCACGGCCGCTGCAGAGGCGAGAAGCGCCGCGAGCGCACTCATCGCGAACACGCCGGTCAGCGCGCTGCCGCGCGGCACGTCGGTCGCCGGGAACGTAACCGAGGCCAGGAGCGCCGCGGCCACCTGACCGCCGATCACAGACCCGATCACGCGCACGGTCGCATTCATGCCGACCGCAACCGCCGTCTCGGTCTCGCGAACCGCGTTGGTGATCAGCAGCGGTGAGAGCGACAGGACGACGCCCATCCCGAGGCCCCAGGGGACCATGGTGAGCGCCAGCTGCCATTCGGCCGCGTGCCAGACAGCCATCGCTGCGAGGCCGAGCGCCATCACGACCATCCCGACGCTGAAGAGCACGGCCGGTCGAACACGACGCAGGAGCGGACCGACGCTGAGGCCAGCGACGAATATCGACACCGATGCCGGAACGATCAGCAGCCCGGTCAGGGTCGAGCTGCCGTCGAAGCCATAGTCGACAAGGCGCGCGACATCGTCGCTGAGCCCTCGCGGCGCCTGGACGAGGACCGGAACGATGATGAACGTCGAGAACATCGCGAACCCGCCGACGAGCGTCGCGACGTTCGTGAGGAGCACCGTGCGGCCCGTGAGCATGCGTACGTCGACCAGCGGGACGGGCACGCGTCGCTCGACCGCGACCCAGACTGCGAGGAGGAGCACTGCACCCGCGAACAGCGCGAGCGTCGCGGGCGCGGCCCAGCCCAGGTCGGGGCCCTGGGTCAGAGCGAGCATGAGCGCTGTGAGCCCAGACATCAGGAGAAGCGCGCCCGGAATGTCGAGTCGCGTCTCGACAGCGGCCAGTCTGTCGCGGACGGCGGCCCGAACGGCGGCGGCGGCGAGCCCGCCAATGATCGCGCCGATCGCGAACAGCCACGGCCAGCTGAGGTGGTCGATGATGACGCCGCCGAGCAGCAGGCCGGTTCCGCTCGCGACCGCGCTCGAGGAGATCATCACTCCCATCGCGAATCCGACCCTTCGCGCTGGGAGCAGCTCCTTCGCAAGCGCGAAGGCCAGTGGGAGCGCCGCGCCGCTGGCGCCCTGAACGGCGCGGAACGCGATCAGCGACGCGATGTCCCAGGCGAACGTCGCCCCGATCGCGCCGACGATGAAGACGCCGAGGCTGACGAGCAGGAGCTTCGCCTGGCCGTGCTGGTCGCCGAGCCGCGAGAGGAGCGGCGTCGTGACAGCGGCGACGACGAGGAAGATCGTGACCGTCCACGCTGTCCATGCGGTCGTCGAGCCGAGCTCGCGCTGCAGCGTCGGCAGCGCTGGCACAACGGCGCCCTGCATGAGCGAGAAGGGCATGGTCGCGGCCGCCAACGCGGCGAGGATGAGGCGAGGGCGCCCGGCACGCCCTGCGCGCCGCGAGGTGGGTACGGCGGCGGCCATCGGCGCGGCCAAGCGTAGACGCCGGACGATTGGCCCAAGAGCCTCTAACCTGCGGCCGGTGAACGTCGAGCGACTCGCCGATGGCCTGGTGGCTCCCGAGGGGCCGGCGGTGCTCGACGACGGCTCCGTCGCCTTCACCGAGGTGAACGCCAGCCGTATCTCGGTCTGGGAGCCGGGCGGACAGGTCCGGGTTCTCGCTGAGACGGGCGGCGGCCCGAACGCGTGCTGCCTCGGCTCGGACGGTGCGCTCTACGTCGCGCAAAACCGCGGCATCGTCGGGACGTGGCGGGCGGACAAGGTGCAGCCGGGTTGCATTCAGCGTGTGACCCCGGACGGGCGCGTAGAGATCCTCGTGACCGAGGTCGACGGGGTCGAGCTTCGCCAGCCGAACGACCTCGCGTTCGGGCCCGACGGGCGACTTTACTTCACGGATCCCGGTTTCTTCGATCTCGAGGAGCGGCCTGATCCGGGGCACGTCTTCTCGATCGGCCCTGACGGCTCTGGCGAGGTGATCGCCGAACTCGACGCGACCTACCCGAACGGCATCGTCGTCGAACCGGACGGATCGATCGTTTGGGCCGAGTCCTATCCGCGTCGGCTCGTGCGCCTGCGGCCGGGCGGTGAGCGCGAGGAGCTTCCCGCGTTCACCCGCGACAACTCCATCCCGGATGGTCTCGCCATCGGCGGCGACGGGACGCTCTACGTCGCGTCACTGTTCGCAGGCGGCCTCGAGATCGTCGCGCCAGACGGAAGCGGGCGCGGGACGCTCGAGGTCGGTGCGGTCAACTCCAACTGCACCTTCGGCGGGCGCTGGCTGTACATCACGGACTTCGGCGGGAACCCAATGGAAAAGAGCGGCGCGCCGATTGGCACGCTTTGGCGCGTCGAGCTCGAGGCAGAGGGCCTCGCGCCGTACAGAGGTCAGCTCTCGTAGGTTCCGCCCGACCGGCGCGGTCCGACGTACCCGCCGACGCACCCGTGTACGCCGTGTACGGGTACTAGGTGCGACCCGCGAACAACGCTTCGATCGCCTCGGCGTGTCGCTCGTGAATCACCTTCCGCCGGAGCTTCAGCGACGAGGTGAGCTCGCCTTCCTCAATTGAGAACTCGTCGGGGAGCAGCGCGAACTTGCGCACGCGCTCGGCATCGCCGAGGGTCGCGTTCGCCTCGTCCAGCGCAGCGCGCGCGAGCTCATCGGGGCTCCGGCCGGTCTTCTCGACCATCTCCTCGTCGAGCACGAGCAGCGCACCGACGAACGGTCGGTCGTCGCCGATCGCGATCGCCTGCGAGACGAACGGCGAGCTGCAGAGCGCGTTCTCGACGCGCTGCGGCGCCACGTTCTTGCCCGCGGCCGTGACCATGATCTCCTTCTTGCGCTCGACCAGGGTGATGATCCCGTCGTCGATCGTGCCGAGATCTCCCGTTCGCAGCCAGCCGTCGTCGGTGAAGACCTCCGCGGTCGCGTCCTCATCGCCTTCGTAGCCGGCGAAGACGCTCGCTCCGCGGACGAGCACCTCACCGTCGACGTCAAGCCTGGCGTCGAGACCGTTGAGCGGCGGACCGACCGAGCCGATCCGGTGCTTGCCGGGCACCCCGACGCTGACGACTCCGGTGCACTCGGTCATGCCATAGCCCTCGACCAAATCGATGCCCAGCGAGTCGAAGAAGCCTCCCACCTTCGGAGGCAGCGCGGCGCCGCCCGAGACGGCGACCCGCACCCGGCCGCCGAGGCGGGCGCGGATCTTGCTCAGCACGAGGCGGTCGGCAAGCGCGAGCTGAGCTTTGAGAATCGGCCCGGGCCGGTCCCCACTCTGGCGCAGCTCGCTTGCGCGACGGGCCCGCTCGAGCGCGAACAGGCCGATCGCGCGACGCGGACCCGGGCTGCTCTCGATGCTGGCGACGACGGCGGCGTGCACCTTCTCGAGTAGCCGCGGCACGGTCGGGAGGATCTGCGGTTGCGTCGCCTGCGCCGCGTGGGCTACGCGTGCGACATCGGGGCAGAAGGCAAGCGTGAGGCCCGCGCCGGCGGCCATCCACTCGACGATGCGCCCGTAGACGTGCGCGAGCGGCAGGAACATCAGCGCGACTTCGCCAGCACGAAGCAGGTCGGGGACGTCGAGGATCATCTGCACGGCCGCGACGATGTTGGCGTGCGTGATCGTGCACCCCTTGGGCACGCCGGTGGTTCCAGAGGTGTAGACGATCGTCGCGAGGTCGCCGGGCTCGATTGTCGCGGGCACATGCGCGGCGGCTTCCGAGCCCGCAGCCGACCGGCCCGCTTCCACAAGCTCGTCGAAGCCTCCCCCTTCCACTACGACGCGGTGCTCGAGATCGGGCAGCCGCTCTCGCAACGCGTCGACGCGCTCCAGGTCGGACTCTTGCTCGCAGACGATGGCCTTCGCGCGGGAGTGCGCCAGGATGTGTGCGACGTCGTCGGTCGAGCTCGTCGGGTACACCGGTACGACCACCGCGCCGAGCCCGAGGAGCGCCCAGTCGCTGAGGGTCCACTCGAGGGTCGGGCGCCCGAGAATCGCGACGCGATCGCCTTTCTCGATGCCCAGAGAGGCGAAGCCGGCGGCCGCCGCCGTTACGAGCTCGTCGGCCTCGGCAAACGTGATCGGCGTCCACTCGCTCTCGCGCTGGAACAGGAACGCCTGCTCACCTGACCAGCGACCGACGGCGCGCTGCCAGACGTCGGGTGCTGTCCACACGCCGCGACCGTACCACGGCGGGCTCGCCCGTCTACGATGCCCTTCCCGACCGAGGAGGCGAGATGACTGTCTACGCGATCGCCCAGAGCACGATCGTGGATCACGAGGCGATGCAGGAGTACCTGGACCGGGTCGGCGCGACCGTCCCCGACGGTGTGAGCCTGATCGCCGAGGACGACGCGCCCGAGGTCATCGAGGGCGATGGACCGGCGCTACGAACCGTGATCGTCGAGTTCCCTGATCGCGACGTGTTCGACAGCTGGTACCAGTCGGACGAGTACCAGGAGCTGGCCGAGCTACGGATGGGCGCGGCGCCCGGAACGTTCATCCTTGTGGAGGGCGTCACGCCGGACGCATAGCGGCGGCTACCCTCAATGCATGGGGTCGCTGTCGATCGATCAGCTGCGGCTGGCCCCGAAAGTCCTGCTCCATGACCACCTCGACGGGGGCTTGCGCCCCGCCACGGTCATCGAGCTCGCGGCCGACTGCGGCCATCAGCTCCCGACGGCCGACGCGGGCGAGCTCGCCGCCTGGTTCCATCGCGGCGCAGATCGTCGCGATCTCGTGCTCTATCTGGAGCCGTTCGCGCACACCGTTACCGTGCTGCAAAGCGCCGAGGCGCTCACGAGAGTCGCGCGCGAATGCGTCGAGGATCTCGCGGCGGACGGCGTGGTCTACGCCGAGATTCGCTTCGCGCCCGAGCTGCACCTCGAACAGGGTCTGACGCTCGACGAGGTCGTCGAGGCCGTCCTCGCCGGCATTCGCGAGGCCGCGCAGACGGCGCGCACGCCGGCCGAGGACCCGATCGCTGTCGGCCTGCTCTGTACCGCGATGCGAACGGCCGCGCGCGGCGACGACATCGCCGAGCTAGCTATCCGCCACCGAGACGAGGGCGTTGTCGGTTTTGACATCGCCGGCGCCGAGGCGGGCTACCCGCCAACCCGTCACCTCTCAGCGTTCGAGCTGATCCAGCGGGCGAACATGCACGTCACGATTCACGCTGGAGAGGCGTTCGGCCTTCCGTCGATCTGGGAGGCGCTGCAGCTGTGCGGCGCCGCGCGGCTGGGCCACGGCGTTCGGATCGTCGACGACATCACCGAGCGTGCCGACGGGACGCACGAGCTTGGGCGGCTCGCCTCCTTCGTACGCGACCGGCGCGTGCCGCTCGAGATGTGCCCGACGTCAAACGTGCACGTCGGCGCGGCGCCGAGCCTCGAGGAGCATCCGATCGGCGTGCTGCGCCAGCTGCGCTTCCGCGTGACGGTCAACACCGACAATCGACTGATGTCGAACACCAGCATGTCAAACGAGTTCGCGGTGCTGAACGAAACCTTCGGCTTCGGTCTCAGCGATGTCGAGTGGCTGACGATCAACGCGCTGAAATCTGCGTTCTGGCCCTTCGACGACCGGCTGCGGATCATCAACACGATCATCAAACCCGGGTTCGCGTCGCTGCGCGACCAGCTCGGGCTACCGCCGCGGCGTAGTGACGCGCTGTTGGCGCCCCGCTAGCTGCGCGCCGCCGGCTGACGTAGAAAGGGCCACATGCTGCGCGAGGCGAGCATCTCGGAGATCACGAGCAAGCAGATTCCCAAGGAGAAGCGCGTGCTCGTCAACCGCGGGCGGGGGAACGACGAGCTTGCTCCGAATGACGAGCTCTTTGCCGACTTCAACGCCCGTAAGTCAGCGCTTGAGAAGGAGCTCGGGAAGGGCAGCGCCGGGGCACACAACACAGCGTTCGTCGAGGCAGGCTACGCCGAGCGCTTCCGCTCACAGATCGAAGCCGACCCCGCGGCGCTGGCGAAGCTCGAGGACGTCGCCCGCCGCGCTCAGGCGGGCGATCTGTACCTGGTGTGCTACGAGGGCGTCACAAAAGCGTGCCACAGGCGTGTCCTGATGCGCATCGCCGAGCAAAGATTCGGCGCTCAGATCTCGCTCGAGGGAATCGAGCCCGTCTAGCACGCCTTCAATGACGCGTGCGAAGAAGCGCGCCGGCTAGCTGGAGGCCGAACTGGGAGCGTCCCCGCCGCGGCCAGCGCCGGGCGCAGGCGAGGGCGGGTCCGGCGGAACGGAGCTACGAGGATCGTCGCCGTCACCGGGTTGCGTCGCCTGATCGGGGTCGCCGATAGCGTCGATGTCCTCAAGCTCCTCGAACTCATCCATCGTCGTGACGTCGACGCTATCGCGCACGGCCTCGATGGGCTCCATGAGCTCCCTGCGAGTCGAGCCCACCGTCTCGTTGAACTCCCGCACGCCGCGCCCGAGCGAACGCGCCATCGACGGCACCTTGCTCGAGCCGAACAGTGCCATCAACACCGCGAGCAGGATCATGATCTCCCAGACCCCGACGCTGCTGAAGATTGCGAGCAGCATGGTCTGACCGTACCAGTGTCGCTTCGAGAAGTCCTCACGCTCCGGCAAGGGCTCGGCGACCGGCGCCGCGAGCCGGAGCCAGCCGGCCCCGCTGCTAGCGTGACTGCGTGGCCAGCGCGCCAGCCGTCGCTGCGGTCGAGGTGCCGGGGGAGACAGCGGCGCCCGACCAGGCCCCACGTGATGTGGCGGTCCGGTTCACCGACGTCTCGAAGGCCTTTCGAATCCCGGTCGACCGTGCCTACACGCTGGAGGAGCGGGTGCTGCGCCCGCGCAGCTCGCGGCAGGCACACGATCTCGAGGCGCTCAAGGACATCTCGTTCGAGATCTACGAGGGTGAGTTCTTCGGCGTGATCGGACGGAACGGCTCGGGCAAGAGCACGCTGCTGAAATGCCTCGCCGGGATCTACCAGCCATCGAGCGGGAAGATCGAGATCGCCGGGCGGATCTCGCCGTTTCTCGAGCTCGGCGTCGGGTTCAGCCCCGAGCTCACTGCACGCGAGAACGTGGTCCTGAACGCCTCGCTGATCGGTATCTCGCCGAAGAAGGCCCGAGCGAGCTTCGACGACATCATCGCGTTCGCCGAGCTGGAGGAGTTCGTCGACCTGAAGTACAAGAACTACTCCTCGGGTATGGCGATGCGACTCGCCTTTGCCTCGGCTATCCAGGCGGAAGCCGACATCCTGCTGATCGACGAGGCCCTCGCGGTCGGCGATGACCCGTTCAAGGAGAAGTGCTACGAGCGCTTCGACGAGATGAAAGCTCAGGGCCGGACGATCGTGTTCGTTACCCACGCGCTCTCGCTCGTGAACCGCTTCTGTGACCGGGCGCTGCTACTCGACAAGGGTGACGCGATCGACCTCGACGAGTCGAGACCGGTCGTCGCGCTCTATCAACAGCGCAACCGAGAGCTGGCGGAAGCCGCCGAGGCCGCGGCACGTGCCGCGGAGGCCCAAGCTGCCGAGGCCGACGCCAGCGGCGAGGGCCAAGGCGCATCACGCCCGGACGCGGATGCGGCTCCCAGCAACGGAGCCGTCACCGAACTCCCCATCAAGGCCGAGCCGCCTCAGCTCGCACCCGTGCCAGCGCCTGAGGATGCGGAAGAGCCGGCCGTCGAACCCGAACCCGAGCCAGAAGCTGACGGGTCGACCGAAGCGGAGCCTGAGGCGGTCGTGACGACCGAACCCGAGGCCGGAGTCGACCCGTCGACGCCGCCAGAGCCAGAGCCAGAGCCTGCGGCGCCGCCGGAGCCCGAACCGGAGCCAGAGCCCGAACCGCCGCCCAGCACTGTCGAGCCGCCACCCACTCTCCCCCATGTCGAGTTCGACGAACCGCCAACGGAACCCGTCACCGCAGCCGCCCATGACCCCGAGCTCGCGCCGCCGGCCGCCGAGCCCGAATCAGCCCTGCCCCTCATCGGCGCAGCGACGATCAGTGCCCTTTGGCTCGAGGACGGCCGCGGCGCCGCACCGCAACCCGTTTCCCACGCGCTCGACAACCCGAGGCTCCACGTTCGCGTGTCGTTCCCCGACGCGGTGCAAGAGCCCGTGTTCGGCGCCATCGTCAAGGGCGCCACCGGAGAGCCGGTTCTCGTCGAGCACTCGCTCCGCGACGACCTAAAGCCAAGCGCGCCACAGCGCGACCCCGATGGCCCTTACAGCGTGCGCTTCTACGTCCACGCCGGCCACCTGCTGTATGTCGCCTCGGTCACGATCGCCGAGCCGAGCGGTACGCGTGATCAGGCCTGGCCTGACGACGACGCGCTTGCGTTCTCCGTTTGGGGGATGAAGCTGCGCAGCGGCTGGGGTCGTGACCTGCCCATGTTCGGCATCCCAGGCACCCCGCCGTCCGCTTCGCTCGCGCTTGGTGGTCCGGGCGTTCCGACGCTCGGGGACGCGTGGTTACAGGCCCCCGACGGCAGTCGCGACGGCTTCTTCTACGCCGGCCATCGATCTCGGCTGTGCACTCATGTCACGCTGCCCGGCGACGAGGTCGCGGGCACGCACGCCGACAAGCCTCCTGAGCCCGAGTACGCGATCAATCTGTACGCGTACACCGACACGGGCCACTACTCAACGACGGTCGCCGTCAGCGTCTGACGGCCCGGCCGAGGCCGAACGGCCGCCGCCAACCGACGACCGTCGCCCGCTACTGCGACCCGATCTCGGCGGCAAGCAGCTGAACCCGGCGGCTGAACGGGTCGAGCTCGAGCGCCCGAGCGATCGCCTCGCCCGCCTCAGCGCGCCGCCCCTCGTCGAACTCGAACGCCGCCAGCGCCAGCCAGGTGTCGGAGTTCTTCGGCTGGCGCTCGGTCGCCTTGACGTATGCGCTTCGAGCCTCGTCCGGCCGCCCGAGCACGAACTGCGCATCGGCCTCGGCAAACAGGGGAGCGACGGCATGCGGGTTGAGGCGTCCGGCACGCCGCGCGTCGTCGAGCGCAGGCTCCGGATCGCTCAGGACGCGCTCGGCAGCCCGCGTGACGTCGCGGGCCGCAAGCGGCGGCAGGATGAGCGAGACAACGCACAGGCCCGCGAGCGCGAAGGCGGGTAACGCCGGCATGCCGCGCCCGTAGCCGACATCCTGCGCGCGCCCGGTTCCGAGTAACACGCCGAGCCCGAGAAACACGGGGCCGCTCACGGCAACGAAATCCCAGTCGACCTCGACGACGGAGTGCACCGCGTAGATGACGGCGCAGAGGAAGATCGCCAACGCGGCAACGTGATCGGCCGCGCCGACGCGACGCACGGCCACGCCAGCCGCGATCAGCAGCACGAGCGCACCGGTCACGAACAGCGCGAACCCGATCACACCGGTCTCTGCCAGGAACTGCAGCGGAACATTGTGCGGCTCGAGCACGTTCAGCTCGTCGCTTCTGTAGATCCGGTGAACGACGGGAAAGCTGCCTGCGCCGGTGCCGAGAACCGGCTCGTCGCGGAACGCCCCGCCCGGCCTCGCGCCACCAATCGAGGCGCGCATTCAGGCTCGCGCTCGTCAGCCGGCTGGCGTCATCCGAGATCAGGACGTCGCTCGTAGCCTCGTCGATCTTTTCGTCGACCCAGGTGACCGGGTTCCCCACGCGCGCGACGAACGCCAGCGCGAGCACGACGACAACGAGCCCGACGAGGACGCCGGCGCCGATATTGAGCCGCCGGCGAAGTACGTCGCGGATCGGCCAGTTTCGCTCGACCGCCGCGAGGAAGAAGGCGGCGGCGACGGCCGCGATGAACCCGACCGCGAGGTAGATCCCGAGCAGTCGTCCGCCGGCGGCACGTTGAGCAAATGACTGCCCTTCCTCGGCAAGTCCCGGCCGGTCGAGCGCCCAGCGAGCGACGCCAAGTCCTGCCGGAGCGAACAGGACTAGAACGACGAGCGACTCGACGCGGCCCGGCGCGAGCGCGAGCCAGAGGACGACGCCGAGCGCGGCGACGATGATTCCCGAGCGGGAAAGCGTCAGCGCGAACGCAGGCACGAGCAGGAACAGGAACCCGACGCCGAGCGCGCGCACGACGATCGCGTTCCGGCGCGTCGTCAGCCAGAACCCGAGCGGAATGCCGAGCGCGAGCAGAACCGCAAGCAGGTTCCAGATTCCGACCGGCTCGCGCATGCGGACGCGGCGAGCGCCATCCTCGAAGAGCGAAGGATCGATCTTCCCAGCCAGCGCCCAGACGAGCGCCGCGGCGACGATCAGCGCGGCGAGCGAGGCGAACACGGTCGGGGCCCGCCGAACGAGCGCACCGAAGATCAGCCCGACGCCGAGCAGGCCGATGTAGGTGACACCCCGGTTGAAGTAGCTCCACGAGAGGTCGGGCGCAAACGACCAGAAAACGCTCAGGCCATTCCAGGCAACGAAAGCAACCAGCAGACCAAGCCCGGCCAGCGCGAGTGTTGAGGGCACGGGCACGGGCCACAGATCGACGAAGCCGCCGGCGAGCAGCAGCGCCACGATCACGACGGCAGCGCCGCCGATCCAGGGCAGCGAGGTGTCGTCGGAGCCGCCGCCGAGCAACGCGGCCGCCGCCATGAGCGTGGCGAGCGCCGAGAACACGAGCCCGACGGCCAGATGGCGCGCCACCGTGCCAGTCGAGTCGAGGGCCTCCCCGGACAGGCTGAACCGCCGTGCGCTGACCCCCATGGGGAGCGAAGCTACCAGCGAGAACGGCGGGTACACTCGGTCGGTGCTGGCCCCTCTGAAAGCCCTCTGCCTCGCCCTCACCGCGGGCCTCTGCGCAGCGGTTCTCAGCGCGCCGGCGCACGGCGGCTCGAAGTGCTGGCAGGTGATCATCGAGGAGTGGTCGGACCGTGGCAGCGTCTCGACGAGCTACGACATCCAGTGCTACGAGGCCGCTGTCGCCAACGCCCCTGACGACCTGTTGCTCTACTCGTCCTTCGAGGGCGACGTGTTCACCGCGAAGCGGCGCGCTGTGCGCAAGCAGTCGCGCGGCGGGGGGTCGTCCGGAGGCTCTGCGAGCGGCGGCGCGGATCGCGCCGAGCCGAGCGCGCCGACTCCGAGCGGCAACGACGCGAAACCCAAGAAGCAAAAGAAGAAGAACAAGGACGGGAACGAGCCCGAGGGCGACGGTGACGCGGACGCCCAGGAGGGGCCCGACGGTGAGAACGTTCTCGGGGGAATCGTTGTCGGTGACCCGCCCGAGCCCGGAGCTGGTACCCCGGGCGAAGCGGCAGGCGGCAGCTCTGGAAGCGCGGCGGAAGCCGACTCAGCGGCTACCAGCGCGCCGCCGGCTGCGACCGGCGCTGGTGCGGAGAGCCTCGACGCCGAGGCCGCCGCCGCGACCGGGCCGATCGTCGACGGTGGCTCGATGCCGGTCGCGCTGATCGCGCTCGTGGTTTTGGCCGCGCTCCTGGCGCTTGCCGGCGGAACGGCTCTGCTGTTGGGACGACGCGAACCGCCCGCGCAGCCAGATCCGCAGCCCTAGGCCCTGGTCTTGCTACGCGTCGGGCGCGTTCCGCGCCGCAGCGACGAGCGTGTCCTGCAACTCGGCCACGGTGTCGCCCGACTCCCCCCGCGCGTCGAGCATCGTGAGGGCCCGGTCGACGAAGTCCCTGTATTCCTCCCGGATACCCCGGGCCAGGATCTGAAGCTGTGCGACATCATTCTCGGCCTCTTCCCGGTCGAGATCGGCCTCGGCGATGACGTCTCGGGCCCGGGCGCGCGCGTTGTCGAGGATCTCCTCGGCCTCGCGGCGGGCCGTGACGCGCCTCGCGTCAGCCTCCGTCTCGGCCTGAGCGACGACGTCGCGCGCAGTCGTGTGTGCCGAGACGAGCGCCTCTTGCACCATCGGCTGCTCGAGGCGTAGTTGAGCTAGCTCGCTGCTGAGCCGCTCGCCCTGGGCGAGCAGATCGTCGCGCTGCACTTGCAGATCGGCGTAGCTGTGCCTCGCGCGCTCGCACAGCGCCTCGACGAGGTCACTGTCGTACCCACGACGCCCGCGCTCGGGCAGGGCCCAGTCAGGCGTTGGGATCGGCCGCGTGTGTTCTGCGGCACTTGCGTGACGTTCTCCGGCGGAGATTCTTCCTCCAAACCGGGGCGTACGGCCGCACCATCGTACGCCGCTCATCGCAGCGTTTCAACCCGGCTCGCACCCTACAGAGCCGCAACAGAAGGATCGACTTGAGTTGACCGGAACATGGGCGTAATGTCCCGCGTCCGAGTGCGGCGATTTCGATCGGATGACTGCGCGCAGCCAGACGCGGCGCGGGCACGCGCAGTAGGTAGACGCGCGCGCGTGCCGCTCGTTGTGGCCCTCGCCCTCGCGTTCGCGGCGTTGCTCGCTGGCTCCGCCGCCGCGGGCATGACCGGCGTTGTTGCCGACAAGGATGCAGAGATCCGGCCCGCTTTCGATCCTTCGATCGAGCGCTACGCGATCTTCCCGGGTTCCGATCCGGAGCTGTCGATCAAGGTCTCCGCCGACCCGACCGACACGATTACAATCAACGGTGCACCCGCGGCGACCGGCATCAGCGTTTCCCTCCCAGCCCTGAACATGGGCGCGCGCATCCCGATCTCGGTCACCAACGCCGCGGGTGCCACCACGCGCATCGAGCTCGTCTACGTGCCGCGGGAGTTCCCGAGGCTCGAGACGACGATCTTGACCGACGGTGTCGCGCCGGGCCACCTCTACGTCGGGATCGACAACTTCGCCGCGATCCTCGACAACAACGGCGTCCCCTACTGGCTGCGCAAGGAGCCTCGCCCGGTCATCGACTTCAAGAAGCACCCGAACGGGAAGTACTCCTACGGCGTCCGCACAGCCGGCACCAACCGCTGGGATCGCGTCAACATCGAGCAGGTTGTTCTGGACGAGAACTTCAACGAGATCGGGCGCTACAAGACCAAGGGCCTGGGCCACACGGACGGACACGACTTCCTGCTGCTCGAGAACGGCAACCGCGTCCACGTCGCCTACGTGGGCGCGAAGCGCCGCGTGAAGAAGGGCGCACCGAAGCCGAACGGGTTCGTCGAGGACTCGGTCGTGCAGGAGATCAACCCGCGCGGCAAGGTCGTATTCCAGTGGAACAGCTGGGGCGACATCCCCTACCGCGAGGTGCCGAAGTTGTTCCTCAGGCGTGGCAAACGCGAGTACGCACACCTCAACTCGATCGACGTCGATCACGACGGGCACTACCTGTTCTCGCTGCGCGGGACCGCGCAGGTGATCAAGGTTCACCGCCGCACGGGCAAGGTCATCTGGAAGCTCGGCGGCAAGTCCAGCGACTTCAAGATCCTCGGAGACCCCTTCCGCGGCTTCTGCGGCCAGCACACGGCCGAGCGCCTCGACAACGGCAACATCCTGCTCTACGACAACGGCGTCGCCAAGCACAAGTCATGCGCCGCCAAGGGGCCGCCGCGCAAGTACACGCGCGTCGCCGAGTACGCGATTCACGAGCGGCTCAAGATCGCTCAGCTCGTATGGAGCTGGAGCGACGGGACGTTCTCTGGCTTCGCCGGCTCATCGCAACGGCTGCCAAGCGGGAACACCCTGGTCGGCTGGGGCGGCAACGGCGCGAAGCTGGCCACCGAGGTCAGCTACGAGGGCGCCAAGGTGTTCGAGATTCGCGGGACGGTCGGCGTAAGCGATCCGCAGCCTGCGCGCTCGTATCGGGTGAAGCGATTCGCGGGGAGCGTCTACCCCGTTGCGCCGACGGCGCCGCGCAATATCGCGCGGCCGCGGGTGACGGGCAAGGTGAAGGCCGGGGGGACGCTCACGTGCCGGCCTGGCGGCTGGGACGTCGTGCCGAATGCGGCGTTCACCTATTCGTGGCGGGTGGCTGGCGAGCGGGTTGCTGAGGGACAGACGTATGTGCTGCCCGCGAAGCGGCTGGCACGGAGTGTCGCTTGCGAGGTCGTGGCTTCATCTGCCGCTGGGAGCGGTGTCGCCCACGCGCGCGTTGACACGGTTGCGCCGCGGGTCAGGTTGCGCGCCACCCGGCTTCCGATCGCGGGCGGACGCCGACTCAACGTGGCGCTGCACTGCCCCGCGCACGAGCTGGGCGGCTGCCGGATCACGCTCAAGGCGAGCATCACCGGGATCAAGAGCAAGAAGGCCGTTGTGCAGAGGACGCGGAGACAGCGTGTCGTCAAGACGCGCGGTGTGCGCCGGACAGCTGCCGCAAAGCGCATCGCGATCAAGATCAAGAAGCCGGGTGAGACGCGAGTCCTGAAGTGGCGACTCACACCGCGGCAGATGAAGGCGGTGCGGGCGCTCGGGCGCCGCGCTGTGCGGTTTCAGATGATTGCGAGGGACGGCGGCGGCAATACGAGATCGGTGCGGATGGCGGTTCCGCTCAAGCGGCTGCGCTGATTACCCGACGCGCAGCTAGCCCGGAGACGTTCGCAAGCCGGCACACAACGCACTCGACAGCGCGTCAAATTCACAACGACCACGACAGGTGCCATCCCTAGCATGGGCGCGTCCGACCCATTCGGACGCGCCCATGCTCAGCTTTCCCGAGTTCACTGTGGACCCGCCGCGCGGCGCGCACGTGCGTCACTTTCTCTACGCAACGACTACGTTGTCGCGTGAGCAGTTCCGGCTTAGGTATTTCGGCTCGACGCTCGGCTACATCTGGACTCTGCTCCGGCCGCTCGCAGTCTTCGCGATTCTCTATGTGGCACTTACCCAGATTCTGCGGTTCGGGCGGGACATCGATCACTACATCGTCCTCCTTATTCTGGGGCTGACACTGCACGGGTTCTTCGCTGAGTCGACAACAACTGCGCTTGGCAGCCTGGTGTCGCGCCACAGCTTCCTGCGGAAGGTCTCTTTTCCGCGAACAGCCATTCCCGTCTCGTCGGCGGTGACCGCAGCCGCGAATCTCTCGCTGAGCCTTGTGGTCGTGCTGTTGATTGCCCTCGTCGACGGCGTCACTCTCGGACCGGAATGGCTCTACCTCATCCCTGTCGTCATGGGCGTACTGATCTACGGAGTGGCGACGTCCCTCGTCCTCTCAATCCTCTACGTGCGGTTTCGCGACGTGAAGCCTGCCTGGGAAATCGGGACAATCTTCCTGTTCTGGGCGACGCCCATCATCTACCCCATCGAGTTCGTGCCGGAACGATTCCGCGAATACATGATGTACAACCCGATGGCAGCGGCTATCCAGCAGACACGTCACTGGATCATTGACCCCGCCGCGCTCACCGCGGCCGACGTGCTCGGCTCGCGCACCAAGCTGGTGATCCCGGCCGGCATCGTCGTCCTCATGTTCGCCGCCGGTTTGATGCTGTTTCGGGTCTACGGATCACGCGCCGAAGAGCTCTAGGCGCCTTCCTGGCGATGCCCGCAGACTCGCGCGTTCCGATTCAAGGTTTTCTCGACAAGGTATCCGCGTCTGAAGTCGTCGGCTGGGTCGTAGACGCCGACCGCAAAAAGCCCGTGACCGTGGCGCTTCAGGTCGATGGCGACGTCGTCGGCGAGACGGAAGCTTGGGAGTTCCGCTCGGCGACGAAACACCTGGGCTTCCATCCGACTGGGCATTGCGGCTTTCGGTTTCTCCTCGATCCCGCCGATGCGATCCGCCCAGGCTCGACCGTTCGCGTCCTCGTGGCCAATGTTGATGCCGAGCTCAACAACAGTCCGTGGCGATACCAGCCGACGACACGCGAGGTGGAACACGCGCGAGATGAGAGTTATGCCAACGCTCGCGTGTTCTTTATGCACATCCCGAAGACTGCGGGGTCAACGCTCAACGCTGCGCTCGTGGATCGCTTTCACGGACATCGAACCGCCACGCACATCGAGAGCACAAGCTGGGGACGCGATCACGAAGCCGCGCGCAGCTATGACTTCGTCTCGGGCCACGTCCGCATCGCCCAGCTATCGCAACGCATCGACTTGAGCGACTACCTTCGTATCACCCTCCTGAGAGAACCGTTCGCGCAGCTCGCCTCACACCTCGCTTGGGTCCGATCCGTCGCTGACGACCAAGAGAGCGACTTCTACAAAGCGCATGGGCCACACATCCGAAGCGTGGCGAGAAGACTTCGAACGATCGACTTCGCTAGTCCGCACCAACTCGAGTTGTACGTGGAATCCATGACGTCAGCCGAACTCGAGCTCTTCGACAACTGCCAGACACGGTACTTCTTGAATGAGCGCCTTGAGGGCAGGATCACGAAGTCGGAGCTCGAGTACGCTAAAGAGACCCTCGCGACCATCGACCTGGCTGGTGTCGTCGAACGCTACGACGACTTCTTGGCGCGGCTGTGCCGCCGCCTCGACTGTGACCTGGACCCT
>CBDCXJ010000020.1:0-12450 GCA_965223695.1 Gaiellaceae bacterium
CTCGTCTTCTCCGACTACCTCGCGGACGGCGAGCCCGTGCCGAGCGGGACGCCCCTTCAGGAGCAGTTCATCGAGCACGCCGCGCGCTGAGCGCTCAGCGAAACCGGGGTCTCCTGCATCAGCTAACGGCGGGAAGCCGGTAGATACGACGCGCGTTGTCAGCGAGCAGCGCGCTCAGGGCCCCGTCGTCGAGACCGAGCTCGCGGATCGCGCCGCCGCCTCGTAGCTGACCGTCGAGACGCCGAAGTCCTGCGCCCGGATCAGCCCGATCTCGACGCCGGCTGCATCCATCGCAGCGGCGAGACTCGTGGGCGTGTAGGGCTGATCCCAGAGTCCGACCTTGTCAGCGTCTCTCGTTCCCCGGCGTCGACGTAGACGGTGTCGCGGATCTCCGTGGTGTACGGGAGAACGCTGACGTCGATCGCACGCTCGAGCGTCATGGCGCCGCGAGCCTACCCTGCCGAGTCGAGCTCAGACGAGACGCACGCGCACCGAGCGCTCGGTGGTGAGTCGATTGCCCGTGGCGTCACGGGTGTTGACGACGACGCGCGCACGAAACGACCAGAGGAACTCGGCCAGCCGTAGCCCGCGTCGCGAGAACCCGATTCTGAGGTTGTCTCGCATACCGGGTTCGAGGAAGAACTTGCGCGATCCGAGCTTGCGCCCTCGCGCCATGAGCTTGATCTTGCCGGCGCACGGCACGGCTGAGGTGGCGGGGCATGCGAGCCGGACGCGTGTCACGCCTCGCCAGTCGACGCCGACGCGGCGAGACCGTATCTCGGGGCGCCCGCCCGCGAGCGGCTCGGCGGTAGGCGCTTCAGCGGCCGGTGGTTGCGCCGGCGGCGCTGCGGGCGGAGTCGCGGGTGTTTCGCCGCCCGGGGGCAGCGCGACGGGCTCGCCAGCGGTGGTGAAGGTGAGGACGTCACCGGCGGCCTGGCCGGCCGAGCTGATCGCCAGCACGCGGTAGTAGTAGGTGGTGCCTGCCGAGAGCCCCGTGAGGTCGGCCGTGCGCGTCACGCGTCCGGCCGCGCCCAGGTAGCCGCCCGCCGAGCTGCCGAGCTCGGGCGTTGCGCCGTACTCGACGACGTAGTGGGTCGCGAGCCCGTTCGGGTGCACGTTGAGCCCGACGCGTGCTGCGGTGTCACCGACGGCGACCGCAGGCGCCGTCTGCGCCGTCGGAGCTCCGCCGGGAGCGACCGCGTCGCCAGCGAGGAACGCAACGATGCGCTGCGTGAACGAGCTGACCCGCGCGTAGTAGCCGAGCTCTCCCCGCTCGGCGCAGCCGGCGCCGAAGCTGACGATTCCCACCTGCAGGCGCCCGATCTCGTCCGAGACCATGAGCGGACCGCCGCTGTCGCCCTGGCAGGTGTCCTTTCCACCCTGGTCGTAGCCGGCACAGATCATCGACTTCGCGTGGAAAAGAAACGCGAGCACGCCCTTGTTGCCGCACGTCCATTCCGATCGAAGTGGCAGATCGACCTCGCGGAGCCTGTCCGACGGGATGCCGCTTCTCGTGACCCCCCAGCCAATGGCCGTGGCGACGACGCGCGGCGCAGCGTGGCTCTCTTGCCCGGGCGCAAGCATCCTCAGCGCCTGTTGTGGAGCGGGCTTGGCGAGCCGGATCATGGCGATGGCGTTTCGCGACGAGCTCGCCTTGTAGCCCATGTTGACGAACGCCTGGGAGGCCTTGATCTTCGTGCGTGCGTTGCCGGCGCCCACGTTCTGGGTACCCAGAACGGCCGACACGCCGAGCCCGTTGAGCATCTTCCCGTTGTCGTTGGTGAGGCAGTGCGCCGCGGTCAGGACCCAGCGCGCGCCAATCAGCGAGCCGCCACAGCTGCCGAGCAGCTCGCCGCGCTGGAAGATCAGCACGTGCACGACCCATGGCCATGCGTCCGCCTGGGCCTTGACGCCGCCGACGATCGAGAGCTGGCGCTTGGGCTTGGCAATGGCGTTGACGACGGCACGGTCGATGGAGCCGGTGAGCGGCATGCTCCTGAATCCGGCGCGCTGCGTGCCGTTCGCTGCTGTGCCTGCCGCCGCGCCCGATTCGAATAGCACGAGCCAGAGGACGATCGTGGCGATCACGCTGAGAAGTGCCAGGGTGTTCCGTGCCATCGTGCGTCTCCTTGCCTCAGTCGCTGTGCACGCAGAGCATCGGATGGCTCGCTGAAGCCGCCCTGAGGTGTCGCTGAAACGCCAGCCTTACGGGCGTGACCAGGTGAATCGCGTGAGATCGCCGAGCGGCGCGAGAGAGCTGCCCGGCGAGCCGCGCCGGACGAGCAGAACTGGCTGGCTGGCGTCCGTCGCGATCTCGGTGCGTGCCTGACCAACGCCCTCGGAGCGCCATCGCTCGGAGAGCCCGAGCACCATCAGCGACGCTCCTGCCGCCGCCTCGGCAACGCCCTCGGTGCCGGACTCGGCAAGGCGCGACTCGGCGCTTACGCCGATCATCCTCTGCAGGGCAAGCGTGGCGGTCGCCAGCAACCGGCTCGCGTCGCGCGAGTCTGCGATCTCGCCTCGGCCGATCAACTCGATCGAGCGCTCGCCCACGCTGGCCAGAGCGGCCGCGAGCTCGAGCGCCGTCCAGTCGTGCTCAGAGCCACTGAAGGGCACGGCGATGCGCGCCTGAGACGCGGTGCCGGTCGTGCCCTCTCGGCCCTCGCCGCTGAGCAGGACGGCGATGTCGCACGACAGCCCGTCGAGGAGCGACTCGGCGATCGGTCCGAGGGTGAGCGCGCCCGTGCCGCCGCCCTCGGCCGCCACGAGCGCGAGCTCGACCGTCTCGTCTTCGGTCAGCCGTGCAAGGTCGGCGGCAGGATGCGCCGTCGTGAAGGCCGTGCCGCTTGCCCTGATTCCATCAGCGTCGAGAAGGGCGCGCTGCTCGTTGGCGGTTGCCGTCGCCCGCGTCAGCGCCTCGGAGGTGGCGCCATCGCTCATCAGCTGTACTAGCAAGAGCTCGCTGCCCTCGCCGGCGTGCGCGAGTGTCGCGGCGATCTCGAGGAGCGGCCCCGGCAACACCTCCTCGGCGCCAACAACGAGGATCGTCCCGACCGGGTCAGCCGACGGCTCCGCTCGGGCCTCTTCTCCCGTCTGCGCCGAGCGAAGCTTCCTCGCGGCGGCTCCGTGTCGAGGTTCCGCGTCCTCGGAGCCCCCTGGTTGAAGGTCGAGCGCGGGGTCCTGGGCGAGGATCGCGCGCTCGAGCTCCTGCAGGCGGGCGCCTGGCTCGATGCCGAGCTCGTCGACGAGCACCGCCCGCGCGCGCCGATACGTGGCCAGCGCATCGGCTTGGCGGTCCGACCGGTAAAGGGCGAGCATGAGCTGTCGCCAGAGCCGCTCGCGCAGCGGGTGGCGCTCGACGAGCTCGTCGAGCTCGGCCAGGACGCTCGCGTGGCGCCCGGCCGCCAGGTCGGCGTCGATCAGCTCTTCGACCGCGGCCGAGCGAAGCTCGTCGAGGCGGGCGCGGGTCGGTTGGGCGAAATCGGCGTCCTCGAGCTCTGAAAGCGCAGGGCCGCGCCAGAGCGCGAGCGCGGCGCGCAGTCGCTCGGCCGAGTCGTTCGCGTCGCCGGCCGCGAGCGCGGCGCGCCCCGCTTCGAGCTCCTCCTCGAACGTCCAGAGATCGAGCTGCCCGGGCTCGACCCGGATCACGTACCCGGGCGGATCGGTCGCGATCGTCGACGACGAGTCGCCGGCGGAGGGAGCCTTGGCGGCTGAGAGCGTCTTGCGCAGCTGAGAGACATAGACCTGCAGCGTGTTCTCGGCGGTCTCCGGCGGCGCCGCACCCCAGAGGTCGTCGATCAGTCGATCTCTCGAGACGACCTCATTCGCGCTGACGAGCAGCGACGCCAGCAGCGCGCGCTGCTTCCCCGACGAGATCCGGACAGGCTCGCCGTCGGCGACAACCTCGAGCGGACCGAGGATGCGGAACTCGAGCGCCATACGACCCGCCGCGCTAGCCCGTCTCGAGACCGAAGCGAGCGATCTCCTCGGGCGTCATGAAGTGGATGCTGTCGAACGGCGCCGCCTCGAGCGTGAAGAAGTAGAACTCCGTGCCATTCTCGGCGCCGAGCATCTCGGTCAGGTAGTTGACCAGGGGGGCGTGTGCCGGGTCGTCGCGTGGGAGCTCGGAAGCAGTTCTTCCGTTGACGGCGCAGCACCACGAGTGCACTCCGATGCGGCCACCTGCCTCGATCGTGCGGCGCGTGCCGGCTGCAAACAGGTCGACGCCGCCCGAGGCCACCTCGCCGGCTGTGGCGACGACCGTCGCATAGCCCGCCTCGCGAATCAGTCTTCCGGTCTCCACGTTGATCGTGTCGTCGACGCTGCCGGGCACGTTCGCCATGACGATGGTGTCGACTTCGGGGTGGTTGTCAATCAGATGGCGGACCTGGCGGAACGTGGCTGAGCCGAGATCGCCGTTGAGGATTGCGCGGTTCCCGTCGAGAACGAACGTGCTCGAGCCGCCGTTCAGACCGATGCGGAGCGCGAAGCTGACTTCCTCGCCCGTGTCCTCGTCGGTGAGCGTCCCGTTCGTAACCAGGGCGTCGTCGTCTGTCTCCTCGAACACGAGCCCCCGCGCGGAGAGCGCAGACCGGCCGAGCAACACGAGCGCGCGGCGCCCGGGTATCTCGTAGTTGTCATCGAACGGGATGGTCACCGAGCCGTCCGAATCGTCCATGAACGCGACAACGGCCGGGCGCTCCCGCCCCGTCTGGTCGATATCGAAATCGAACAGGATCTCGTCGAACGGGCGCTCTGGCTCGTCGCCGATCGTGATCCCGCCTGCGGGAGAGGCGGCGAGAATCGAGTCGTCTACAGGCGCCGGCGTCTGCTGGCCGGCGGGGGCGGGCCCAATCCGAGGCTCGGGCTCAGCTGGCTCAGCGGCGGGCGGCGTAGGTTGGGGACCGGGCGGCGTCGGCTGGGCGTCGGGCGGCGCCGAGCTCGGCGAGGGCGACGCGTCAGGAGCCGGAGGAGCGCTCGGACCCGATGCATCGCTGTTCGCCGGCGCGGGTGTGGCAGGCGGCGCGGCGTTCGCCTCGGCCGGCGCGTCTCCGGAGCTCCCGCTGGCGACGAGCGCTCCACCGACACCGGCTCCGACGGCGGCGCACAACGTGGCGGCGACGAGGGCGGCCCGTCCACGCGTACCCATCCCGCGCCATCCGCGCGTGACCGGCCGTCGACGCCCCAGATCGCCGGCTTCCTCGGCATCGCCTGCCAGAGATCGTTCGAGCGCCTCGACAAGCGCTGCGCAGCTCTGGTGGCGCTCGTCGGGATCCTTGGCGAGAGCACGTGCGACTGCCACGTCGACACCCACCGGAAGGCTCGGGACGCGGGTCGTCAGCAGAGGCGGGTCTTCCTGTACGTGGGCGACGAACGCCTGCAAGCCCGAGTGGGCCTCGAACGGAACGGCGCCCGTCAGGCACTCGACCGTGACGCACCCGAGCGAATAGACGTCGGAGCGCGCGTCGACTTCGCCGCCTTCGAACTGCTCGGGCGGCGCGTAGTCGGGGGTGCCGAAGAAGCTGCCACCCGCTGTGGTCGCCTGGTTCGAGGCCAGGTCCTTTGCTACGCCGAAGTCCGAGAGGATCACCTGGCCGGACTCGTCGATCAGGACGTTGGCCGGCTTGACGTCTCGGTGCACGAGCCCGCGTGCGTGTGCGGCGTCGAGCGCGGCCGCGACGTCGCGCAGCACCGCGATCGCGTCCTCGGGCTCGAGCCGGCCGCGCTCGTCGAGCATCGCCCGAAGCGTTGTTCCCTTGATGTACTCCATCGCGATGTAAGGGCGGCCGTCGGCCTCTCCTGCGTCGAGGATCGGCACGATGTTCGGGTGGCGGATCGCTGCGGCGAGGCGCGGCTCGCGCAGGAAGCGCTCGCGGACGCCCTCGTCGGCCGCGAGCGTTGGCTTCAGGACCTTGAGTGCGACGGGTCGTCCGAGGACGAGGTGCTCGGCTTCGTAGACGTTGCCCATGCCGCCGTGTCCGAGCAGACAAACGACGCGAAAACGCCCGCCGACCACCGTCCCGAGCAGGGGATCACCCTCTGTTGCCACGACTACACGAATATCGGCCCTGGCACGACTTCGCTACAGGTAGCGACAACCGACTCAAACGCAAGCCCGGCGCCGACCGCGCTAAAGGTGAGAGGCCCGCCGCGTGGCGAGCCCCTTTTCCCTCGAACGTGATTGCCGTTGGCCGCGCTAGGCAGCCATGTTGGCGCGGATCGTGTCGCGGAGTTGAACGAGCTCCGGGAACCGCTCGAAGAAGTGGTACTTCTTGGCCGCGATACCGCCCTTGTGCGGTGTATCGAAGAGGACGAAGTGCGCGAAGCTCTCGGCCATGTCCTCAGCCGGGTCTGTTGCCGCGTAGCGACTAAGGAACTCGTGCTTGTGCTGTCGCCAGAACTGTCTCTGGGCTCGCTGGTATCGCCGCTCGTTCTGGATCCGATCGATCCGGCGCCAGTCGGCGAGCGCGCCGGTTGGTCTCCAGAACTCGTCGATGAACAGGGCGGGGTAGCTGCCGGGGTTCGCACAGCCCTCCTGCGTGCGATATGTCCGACACTTCCCGTGGTCCTCATTCGGCGCGTACGGAAGAATCTGATCGGGGCCAAGTGTGAGCAGGTGGCCGAACTCGTGAACGAGCACTTCGTCGAGCGTCGAGTCCTTGAGCAGCGCCCGGTTCACACCCATCTCCCAGAGATACGGGTCGCGCCTGAGCTGACCCACGTAAGCGTCGCTGAAGCCGCCCTTGAAGACGATGAACTTCCTCAACATCGTGCGTCGCTCGGCCGGGATCAGCTGGACGAAGCGCTGCCACATGCGCGCGTGGGCCGGCTTGACGGCGCTGCGCTTGTGGAAGATCGTGTCGCCATCGACGCGGTACGTCATCTGACCGCGCTTGCCCCCGTGTGATGCCAGTGCCGCATCGGCCCAGCTGAGGACAAGGACGGTCGCGAGAAGAGCGACTCCTACGAGCAGTGTCCTCAAGGCCGGCCTGAACCCTTGGTATCGGTTGAGCGTCATCAGCGTTCTCCTTGATGGGCGTTCTCTGCCCTCCGAGGATCATCGGCCGCGCTGAAGCTGCCCTGAGGTCCTCCTGAAGGCCAGCCGCGTCCGGCTCTGCAGCCTCCTACGATGGTCCGCATGCCCCGGGATCCACGCTACGACGCCCTCTTCGCGCCACTGCGGATCGGCCCAAAAACGCTGAAGAACCGCTTCATGCAGGTACCCCACTGCGCCCACTACGGCGTCGACAACCCTGAGACACAGGCGGCGTTTCGGGCGATGAAGGCCGAGGGCGGCTGGGCGGCGGTCAACACCGAGTACTGCTCGATCCATCCCGAGACCGATGACAAGCCGCACCTGAACGCGCAGCTCTGGGACGAGGCCGATGTCAAGAATCAGGCCGAGCTTGTTCGGCGCGTGCACGAGCACGGCGCGCTCGCCGGTGTCGAGCTCTGGTATGGCTCGGTGCACGCGCCCAACTACGACAGCCGTCTGCCGGCCCGCGGCGTCTCGCAGATCCAGACCGACTACGGCACCGGCCAGAGCTGCTACGCGATGGACGCCGAGGAGGTCCGCGAGCTACAGGGCCTGTACGTGTCCGCCGCCATCCGTGCGCGAGAGGCCGGCTTCGACATCGTCAACGTCTACGGCGGCCACTGCCACACGATCACCCACCACTTCCTCGACCCGTTCTACAACAAGCGCGACGACGACTACGGCGGCACGCTCGAGAACCGCGCGCGCTTCTGGCTCGAGCTGCTCGAGCAGATTCGCGCCGCCGTCGGCGAGACATGCGCAATCGCTGCGCGAATCGGCGTCGACACGAACCGCGAGCCCGGCGTCACCCTTGACGACGCGCGCCAGTTCATCGAGTGGGCCGACCCCTTCGTCGACTTCTGGGACATCACGATCTCGAACGTCATCGACTGGCACCACGACGTGACGCCGGCGAGCATGTACGCCGAGCACTACCAGCGGCCCTGGCTCGAAGGCATTCGGGCGAGCACCGAGAAGCCCGTCGTCGGGGTCGGTCGCTTTGTCAGCCCCAAGGTCATGGCCGAGGCCGTCCAGAGCGGGCTGCTCGACGTCATCGGAGCCGCCCGACCGTCGATCGCCGACCCGTTCCTCCCGGCGAAGATCGAGGAGGGACGCACCGACGACATCCGCGAGTGCATCGGGATCAACACGTGTCTACAGCGCGTGTGGGCCGTCGGCTCGCGCCTCGTCTGCGCGCAGAACGCGACGGCGGGCGAGGAATACAGGCGCGGCTGGCACCCAGAGCGCTCGCGCCAGGCCGCGAACGCTGACAGGAGCGTGCTCGTGATAGGCGCCGGCCCCGCCGGCCTCGAGTGCGCCAAGGTGCTGGGAAAGCGGGGCATGCGCCGGGTGCAGCTCGTTGACGCGAACGACGAGCCGGGCGGGGCGATGCGCTGGATTCCGCGCCTACCCGGGCTCGCCGAGTGGGCGAAGCTCACCAGCTATCGCGCGAGGCAGATCGAGAAGCTCGAGAACGTCGAGCTCGTCACTGGCTCCGAGCTCGACGTCGCCGCAGTCGCCCGGTGGGGCGCCGACCTCGTCGTCGTGGCGACGGGCGCATACTGGGCGCGCGACGGGCTCAACCACAGCAGCCACGCTCCGATCCCCGGCGCAGACGCGACGACGCCCAACGTCCTCACGCCCGACCAGATCATGGACGAGGGAAAGGAGCCGCCCGGCGAGAGCGTCCTCGTCTACGACTGCGACGGCTACTTCATGGCGGCGCGGCTGGCTCAAAGGCTCGCAGCCGACGGGAAGCACGTGCGGCTCGTGACGCCGTTCGCCCAACCGGCTCCTCGCTCCGCGCAGACGGGCGAACAGCTGACGCTCCGCCGCGCGCTGCTCGATCTCGGTGTCGAGATGGTGCTCGAGCATGCGATCGAGGAGATCAGCCCCGGGGTCGTCCGTGGCCGCTCGACCTGGAATGCGGCGGCGGCGGCCGAGTGGAACACCGACAGCGTGGTGCTCGTGACCCAGCGTGTCTCACGCGACGCGCTCTGGCGCGAGCTAAAGACCGAGCGCGATGCGCTGCGCGACGAGGGCGTCGTGGGCCTGTACCGGATCGGTGACTGTGTCGCGCCGCGCGAGCTCGCCGACGTGGTCTTCGACGGCCGGCGGCTCGCGGAGGAGATCGACAGTGACGAGCCGGGGGTGGCGCTTCCGTACCGGCGCGAGAACCGCGTTATCGAAGCCCGCCCCAGCGACGAAGTCGACGCGATCGTCCGCGGAACGTAGCGGTATCGTCATCGCATGGAGCGGGCAGCCGCAGGCCTCTACGGGGCGTTTCAAGCGCACGTCCCAGAGCGGGTCGCGCAGCTGCACGTCGACGACCTTCGGGCGCTGGCCGAGCCGGGAACCTGGTGGACCGGGCGCGAACGCCTCGGCATCGCGCAGCGTGCGCGCGATGCTCGACGTGACGCCGGACTTCAGGAGCCGAGTGGCGCAGGCGATGCAGCTCTCGTCGACGTTTCTGGCGCAACCGACGAGCTGATCCGCGCGCTCGCTGTCGAGCCCAAGGCGATCGATCGAGCCTTCGTCGATGCCCCACTCGCCGCCGGGCTCTCCGACGCGCACTACGTCGAGCTCGTCGGCGTTGTCGCGTCGCTCGTCAACCTCGACGTCTTCGCGAGCGGGCTCGATCGGCCAATCGTCGAGCTTCCACCCGCGGTTGACGGCGAGCCGTCACGCGAGCGACCATCGGCGGCGATCGACGAGGGAGCGTGGCTGCCGACGATCCCCTGGGGCGGCCGCGGCGGCGAGCTCGGGCGCGCGCTCTACGGCAAGGACGTGCAGCCGTTCATTTACCGCGCGCTCTCGCTCGTTCCGGCCGAGGCGGCGCGGGCGATGGCGCTCGGCGACGCGCAGTACCTCGGCGGGGCCAATTTCTTCGACTTCGAGTACTCGGAGACGCCCGGCCTCGCGCGGCCGCAGGTCGAGCTTGTCGCCGGTCGCACGTCGGTGCTGAACGAGTGCTTCTACTGAACGACCTCGCATGTCGCGGTCCTCCGTGAGAGCGGCCGAGCGATAGGGAAGGAGTTCGAGCTGGCCGGCGTCGTCGATCGTGCAGTCGAGGTCGGCGTCGACCACGGCGAGAAGCTGCTCGCGTTCACCGACGCGCTCCTTGGTGCCGACCTCCCAGCGCTCGACACGGCGCGCGGCACGCTCGCGTCGGCCATGGGCGAGGAAGCTCTCGTCGGCGCCTCGCTCACCGTCGCGAACTACAGCAAGAACGATCGGATCGCCAACGCGATCGGGATTCCGCTCGAGGCCGATTTCGTCAACGGCACGGAGGACTTCCGCGAGCAGCTCGGCGTGAACGCGTACAACTCGGCGGCGAACACGCTCGTCGCGACCGATGGCGACTGACAGGAGAGGTAGGTTCTTCTCATGCGCCGCTCACTCGTCGTGGCAGGTATCGCGGCAACAGCGATCGCGCTTCTCGCTGCAGCCGCGAGCGTCGGGGATGCTCGGGCCGGCTCCGGCTTGACGGCCGGCGACATTCGCTTCAAGAACCGTCCAGAAGCGGTGCGCATCGTGCTTCGCACAACGGGCGCCCCGCTGCAGGAAGCACAGGTTTTTCTGACCAGCCGCGTCCGCAAGCTCGTGCGAGGAATCGCGCGGATCAGGATCGAGGTGCCCGGCGCGACAGCGCTGATCGCGACGGCATCGGGAAGCGGCGTAACTGTTGGGCTCAACCCGAAAGCACAGGCGCTGATATTCAGGGCAACGAGCTCACCACGTCGCTTCAAGTACGTGAGCTACCGCGTCCGCCAGAACCCGCAAAGGCTGGCGGTCGACCTCTGGAAGAGCGCGCCGCCGTCACCGGGAGCAACGGCACGCTTCGGCCGCGGCGGGTGCCTGACGATCGACATCGACAGCTCACAGTCCGGACGCCTCGAGGTCTCGGGCAGCGTGGGGCAGCTCTTCGAGGCGACGTTCGTCGTCAGGATCAGGCGCGCCGACGGGCGCGTGATCAAGCGGCGAATCGTGACGATGCAGCCCGGAGCGTGGCAGGAGAGCATCGGCTATCGCGTGTCCAGTGCTCAGGGAGGCACGGTCGAGGCAGTTGCAGAGAGTGCTAAGGACGGCTCGCTCGACTGCCTCGCACAGCGGCACGTGATGCTGCAGCCATGAGCCGCGCCTAGCGCTCAGGCGCTGACTGGAGTCCGGCGAGCTGCGCAGGCGCTTGGCGGGCGGAGAAGTAGGCTGCGGACGTGTCGGAGCTCTTCAACCTGAGCTCATGGCTGCTTGAGCGGCACCTCGACTCGGGCCACGGCGAGCGAGTGGCGATCCGCGCCCAGGGCCGCTCGCTGAGCTATGCCGACCTCTTCGACGAGTCGCAGGCGGCGGCAGCCGCATTTCGCGAGCTCGGGCTTCGGCCCGAAGAGCGCGTTGTGCTTGCTCTGCGTGACGCGGTCGAGCTCGCCGCCGCGTTTCTCGGTGCCATCCGGGTCGGTGTTATCCCGGTGCTCGTCAACCCACTCCTGCCCGCGCGCGACATCGCAGCGATCGTGGCCCTCGCGCGCGCCCGCGCGACGGTGCACGATGCGGCGATCGACGCCGTTGAGCTCGCTGAGGGCGCACCCGAGCTCGAGCTGCTCGCCGTCGTCGGCTCTGGCGCCGCCGCGCTCGAGAGCCCGGCCGAACGCGCAACATCGGTGCGGTGGGAATCTACGCTCGCGCGCGGCACCGAGGTAGCGCCGCACGCCACCTGGCCTGACTCGCCGGCGTTCTGGCTCTGCACCTCGGGCACGACCGGCCGGCCGAAGCTCGTCATGCACCGTCAGCTCAACGCGCTCCTCACGACCGAGACGTATGCCGCCCGCGTCCTCGAGATCGACGAGCGTGACCGCTGCTACTCGGCCGGTCCGCTCTTCCACGCCTATGGGCTCGGCAATTCGCTGACGTTTCCGCTTGCCGTTGGCGCGAGCGCCGTGCTCGACCCGACCCGCCCGCTGAGTCCCCAGGTCGTCGAGGAGATCGTCCGTACCGAGGAGCCAACCCTGTTCTTCGGAATCCCCACCCTGTATGCCGCACTGCTGGCTGCCGAGCTTCCCGAGGGCGCGTTCGACTCGGTGCGTCGCGCCGTCTCGGCAGCCGAGCCATTGCCGGCCGAGACGTGGCGTGGGTTCCGCGATCGCTTTGGCGTCGAGATCCTCGACGGAATCGGCTCGACCGAGGCGCTGCACATCTTCATCTCGAACCGTGCCGGCGAGGTGCGTCCGGGCACGAGCGGCACGCCGGTGCCGGGCTACGAGGCAAGGCTCGTCGACGACCACGGCGACGGGGTCGAAGCCGACGCCGTCGGTCAGCTCGAGATCAGGGGCGACTCGTTTGCGAGCGGGTACTGGTGCGACACGCGTTGGACCCGTCACACGTTCCAGGGCGAATGGCTCCGCACTGGCGACCTCTAC